>NZ_JABTTE010000019.1 GCF_013303125.1 Calidifontibacillus erzurumensis
AGGGCTGTCCTAAATGACAGCCCTTTAAATATATGGTTTCAGTTTTGCTGCCTTAAAAATTTATTAAACACATTTATTTAGCAAAGCGGTGATTTCCGATGACAACAGTCACCTCGCGGGAGAAGACCCAATCGCTTGTAGAAGTTCGAGGATTATAAAAATAAAGGGAGCCGTTTCCTTTTCCTCTATAAGCGATTGCTTCCTCTACTGCTTTAATAGACTCCTTATCGGCTGGAAGATATATCGTTCCATTTTGAACAGGAGTAAAAGCATAATGGCCTTTTATTTTTTGATAGACAACTTCCCTCACAGTATTTGGGAATATTACACTATCAAGACGATTTATTACTACAGTTGCGACAGCAACTTTCCCCGCATATGGCTCACCTTTTGCTTCTGCAGAAACTAAACGAGCCATCAGTTCTTTATCAGCATCGGAAATAGGACGATGCGGCAATACTAATTTTTCACCAGGGTATAAAACATTGTTTCTTTTATTATTTATACTTTTTAAATAATTAACAGATAACCCATATTTACGTGCAATTTTCCAATAGGTATCCCCTGTTTTCACTTGATGAACATAAGCGGCAGCATCAGTTTGGGAATTTAATCCTAAAAATGAGATTGAAAGAATCATTACCAATAGCATTTTTTTTAACACTTTCATAAGTAATGAACCTCCTTAATGCTATGGATAATCACATTAAAAGGGTAACAGAAAAGAAAGGAGAAATGGGAAGCCAATTTATGGAACTTAGTTTCAAAGAATGTTGAAAGAGTTAAATCTCGGTGCTTTCGTAAAGATAAATAGTACAAATTACCAATAATAGAATTTAAAATATTAATAGTCAATGATGAAAGACTTTCCATCTGTAAATATATGGAAATATAAAATTAATAGGATGAAAATACCAATTTTTTTAAAATAATGGAGCAGGTGGAATTAAAGATTTGAGGATGTTTTGAAAAAAAAAAAGAGTTCTACATATTAATCATATCTATATGTGAACCCTTCCATGATTTTATTAATTAGTTATTAATGAAGAATTTTGATCCTAAGTTGTTTTTTTCATTTCGATTATTAAGAAATGTGATTGTTTCACAGCATTAATGGTTAATTCCTCTTCAACAATTTCCATAGCATCCCGATCAGTTAACTCAATGTTATTAATGATTGAGGTTCCTTCGATTTGAACCAGATATGCTTGTCTTCCTGTTTTTACAGGAAAGTTAATCTCTTTTCCTTCATCAAGATCGAGTGAATAAATATTAACATCTTGATGAATTTTTACAGGTGCATTCCCATCAATCCCAGAAACCATGTGGAACCACTTATTTTTTCGTTCTTCCCAATTGAATCGATAATCTCCATAGTTCGGTGTCAGACCATATTTATTTGGATAAATCCAAATTTGTAACAATCTTAAAATGTCATTCCCTAAATTATGTTCACTATGAAACACACCAGTTCCAGCACTCATATATTGAACATGTCCACGAGTAATTGTATTCCGATTTCCCATACTATCTCCATGAGTTAGTTCACCATTTATCACATAAGTGATTATTTCCATATCTCGATGTGGATGCATTTCGAAACCAGTTTGCGGTTGGATCAAATCATCATTAATGACGCGTAATACCCCAAATTGGATATTATCCGGGTTATAATATTCTGCAAACGAAAAATGAAATTTACTTTTTAACCAGCCAAGATCACTCGAACCCATATTGCTGCTGTTAATTTTTTTTAGCATTATCATCTCTCCTATTTTATTATCATTAATTAGTAAATTACTAATTCGAGATAATTGAGTAAAAAAAACTATGCATTTGAATTTTGTTCTGCATAGTATCCTAATTTTTTTAACAGCTCAATTAATTTGCATTTTTCTTCCGAATCCAACCCGTTACAAATTTCATGGATTGCAGCTCGGTGTTTCGGAAAAATTTCATCCATAAATCGAATTCCTGCTTCCGTTATCGAAGCGTATGTGATACGGCGATCTTTTGGACAAGGCTTTCGTTCTAATAATTTTTTCTTTTCTAATTTGTCCACCACATACGTTATACTGCTGCTTGCAATTAATACTTTTTCACCAATCTTTTGAATCGGTTGATCGCCTTTACTATATATTAACTCAAGCACTGCAAATTCGGTTGGATTTAATCCGGTTGATTTTATATCCTCTTCCACACATTTTCTAATTGATTGAAAAGCACGAGTTAAAACAATGAATAATTTAAGAGACAACTCTTCTTCTATTCGATTATTATCATCTATCACCATTGCTATCATTCCTTGCTCAATTATCTCGAATTCGAAATAATTATAAACTATCAAATTTATGATGTCAACTAATGGAATTGTTTATATTATCTTTCATCTTTCAAATCCTTTTGTTTTGCAAATTCCATTTTCCAACTGAAATAGTCATTTTCCGGATTTTTTTCATATCTGAGAAATGCGTCAAATTTTTTTCCATTTTTCCCGGTTAAACCTTTCACATGAACGATACCATTTTTCAACAGTGCTTTCACCATTGTTTTTGTCGGCTTCTTTTTTAGTGCAGCCAAAAACTTATCATTTTTCCAAATGACAAATTTACAACCGTTTTTCCAATTGCTGCAGCCGTAACCTTTTTGCCCTTCGATCACTGCATAACCACAAAGTGGGCAGTTTCCAAACGATTCTTTTTCTTTTTTTGTTGTATCAATTTCATGAATGGTTACATCTCTATCTGTTTTTATTTTCTCAACTGCTTTTTTTGTAAAATCAAAAATAATTTCAAGGAAATCTTCTCTTCGATGTTTTTGCTTTTCAATATCTGCAAGAGTTTTTTCTAATCGGCCGGTGAATTCAAGATCAAATAGTTCAGGAACTGGGAATGTTTCGACTAATCGTTTTCCAAGTTCTGTACATAGGAGGCTCTTATCTTTTACGGTGATATAACCGATATCTTTCAATTTTTTAATTGTTTCCGCTCTTGTAGCAGGTGTGCCAATACTAAAACCGCTTAATATTGAGGATAACATTTCCTCGCTTTCCTCATCCTGAAAATTTTTCCCACACGTTTCCATGACGCGAAGCAACGTTTTTTCTGTATGGTGTTTTGGCGGCTTCGTAACATGAGTTGTTAACTCGTGGTGAACGATTTCAACGGGATCATTGATCTTGACAAAGGGCAAAACTTTATCTTTTGATTCAATTTGCTCAATTTTTTTCCAGCCCTCGATCATTTGAACTTTCCCTTGTGTATAAAATACTCCAGGTATTCCTTCCGCTTTAGTTAATATTCTTGTTTCCTCATGTTCGGCAATCGGCATAAATTGAGCAAGGAACCGATTTTTAATCGCCTCATAAACAATTTCCTCATCTTTTGTCAACGATTTAGGAATTAAATAAGTAGGAATAATTGCGCTATGGCTTTCAACTTTCGAATTGTCAAAAATTCTCTTTGATTTTTTAAAAGTTATTTCATTTTCATATGGATGTCCTTTTTTTAAATTTTCCAATACTTTTTGAGCCTTGCCTACTAAACTTTCTTCTAGAACAACACTCGCAGTACGAGGATATGTAATATACTTTTTTTCATACAAACTTTGGGCGACCTTCAAAACTTTATCAGATGTCCACCCTTTATATTTACTTGTAATCGTCCCTTGCAAGTTTGTGAGATTAAATAAAAATGGCGGATATTCTTTTTTATGTTCAATTTGTTTATCAATTATTTTGCTTAGTTTTCCTTGCAATGCTTGTTGAATCGTTTGTAAATAAGAGGGATCTTTAAATTTTTCTTCCTTCTCCTCAATATATACCCCTTGGTATAGTTCATTTGCTAAAGTTTTGAATGTTGCGGTTAATTTAAAGTAATTTTCCGGTACAAAATTTTTTATTTCTTGATCGCGATCATAAACAATTTTTAATGTTGGCAAGAGGACGCGGCCGATATTCAATGCCTGCCCTTTCCCTTTTTGATATTTAAGCGTTGCTACGGAGGTTAAATTGATACCAATTACCCAATCTGACCATTGACGGCTAATCCCAGCATCCCTAAGAGGTTTTAACTCATCATTTCGTTTTAAATTTTTTAATCCTTTTAGCACTTCTTCCGGGGTCCACTCATTCAATAACAGTCTAAAAATTGGCTTATTTAATTTTAAATGATATATGATCGTGTCACCGATGATTTGCCCTTCCCTGTCATAGTCACAAGCAGAAATTATAGCGTCCACATCCGATCTTTTAAACAAACTATAAATCGTTTTTAATTGTTTTTCTGCTCCAGCATCTTTAAGATTACGATTACTAGGATTTGTTTTCACTTTATAACGAAACTTTTCCGGAATAAAAGGAAAATTTTCCATCTTCCAAGTTTTCATTTCAGGTTCGTAATCTTTAGCATCATACAATTGTAAAAGATGACCAAAAGCCCATGTTATAATATAGTCATTTCCTTCATAATAACCATCTTTCTTGCCTTTTATTTTTAGTGCATCGGCAATGTTTTTTGCGACCGATGGTTTTTCTGTTAAAATACAAACTTTTCCCAAATTCTTTCTCACCCTCTCATGCAAAACACCGGCCCCTTTTATATTACAATAGAAAAAAGAAAGCCACTAAGCAAATATAAATGTAATCTTAGTGGCTTGCAATTATTTTATTTCGTATATTTTCCACGTTCTTGTAAAAATTTATAAAATGCTTGTGCTGCTGATGCACGGGTTACTTTTTCAGTTGGCTGGAATTGATTGTTTACAGCTGGCATAATTCCTAAATGATGAACAATTGCTGCATGTCCTTTTTTCGTAATTTTATCTCCATCTTTAAAAGTTACATTAAACAAATTTGACACCTGTGCAATTTGATCTAATCTCATTGCTTTGACGATCATTTCGGCAAGTTCTTCTCTTGTAACTAGTTCATCTGGTTTAAATTCATCTTTCCCTTTGTCAATAAAGCCTTGTTGTACAGCTGATTCAATATAGGAAAAATATGGTGAATTACTTGGAACATCTGCAAAAGTTGCTGCTCGATCAGCTCCATAATTCATCTTATAGAAATATGGATCAGGGTTTGTCACAAGCATGAGCATTTTCACCATTTCTCCTCTAGAAATCAGTTCATCTGGTTTTACATAGCCTGCTTGGTCCACATCAATTGCATTGTAGTCAATTAAAAGTTGAAGTGCTTTTTCTGCTGGATGTCCTTTAATATCTTTCGCTTCAACTTTGTCACGAATTGGATCTCCTGTTTCCATAGAAACCCATTTTCCTTGAACCGCATCTAGATAGACAGCTTGATCCAATGGCTTCATAACTAAATGGTATACAAGCTTGACCTCAGGTTTGGATACGATCGGTCTACCTGTTGAATAATCTACATTTTCAATGTAAAGATATCTAGGAACAATATTGTAATTGCTTAAATAGACTTCTTTCCCCTTTTCTGGTGAAATTACATTTTTTGCATCTGGAAACTTAGCATCTGGATTCCAATTTTGATTGTATTGAATAATTTCTCCTGTTTCTGTTGAAATTGCCACATTTACGAACTGGTCTTCAACAAGAATACCATTTGCAAGACGATGGAATGTAAAATAAAATTCCCTCATATTCTCAGGCTTTTCTGGTTTAGGATTTCTATAAGGATCAAAAGTAAGTTCGTTTAATAAATCTGGTGCAAAAGTTTCCAAAGTCTTTTTCGCTTTTTCTAGAGCCTCTTCATAGTTGATTACTTGTTTAATAGATTGATTTTCTGCATATGGTTGATAACGTGTTGGATCATCTTTGCTAAAATTAACAATTTGTCCTGTATACCCATTTATACCTACATTAATCCAAATATTTGGCTGTTCTTTAACAACCCAACTTATATTCCATACTGGAAAATTTTGATATTGATTAGCATCACTATAAAAAACATTTTCTAGGACGGCTCCATCCGGGATGTCAAAATGCTTTTTCGCAATTGAAATGGCTTCATCTTGAGTAATTTCTTTTTTAGCTGGAAGTGTAGATGCCTTCTTTTCTGCAAAAAGCGGTTCAAGTTTTGTTGAAAATTTCTTTATTTGTACCGGCTTGCCGCTGTAATCAAGCCACCCGCCATTTTTTGCATCAATATATGGGTACGTAAAGCGGTTGTCATAAGCTAGTTTCACCGTTTTCTGGTTATTAGCCGCCAAATGATATCTATAAATTGTAAAATATTTTAATTGCATTTCTATACTGTCTTTTATTTTTTTCTCAGCATCGGTCTGTGACATCATCCCTTTTGGATCTGGAACACTAATATCATCATTCCAACGATATTCATAACTAGTAACTTCCCCGTTTCCATTAACAGTTATTGAAATGAATTGATCTAAAAACGGGATTCCATTTTCAACACGTAAAAATTGGTAATAATAAGCTGCATGTCCATCCAATGGAGGTTTTTGATTTGCAACATTGCTTGTATCTAACTCAACAGCATTTGCTTTTTGAGGAACTTTTTGTTCTAAAAATTGTTCAGCAATTTTTTTAGCACTTTCCCAATTATATTTTGGCGGATATGAGGCTGGTTGATTATATGTATCATCCCAGCGTCCCATCGAAATGACGGTGCCATTATCCGCGTCAACGGACACATAAATATTTCCATAACCTGTTTCAGATTCTTTATTCCAGTTGATATGCCATACATTTCGATTACTTGGATACCAATTGCTTTGATAGCTAATTGATAGTTGAGAATATTCCTTAGGAATTGTAATAAAATTTTTAGCAATTTCGATTGCCTGATCTTTTGTAATTTTCGCTGAAATCGCTTGATTGGGCATTGGATTGTCTTTTACAGTTACAGCATCAATTGCAGCATATTCAGGAGCATATTTCACTGCTTGTGTTTCTGCTCCAATAAATGACCCTGCAGCGATTTGCGGCAAGACTAACATACAACTTAATAAAATTGCTTTTTTCTTCATCCTTGAACCCTCCTTAGTCAAAAGTTTCTATTTTAATATTTTAGTCGTTTTCTTTTGGCGAAAGTTTCATCAGTAGGAAAATTATTGTTATTTTTTTAATAAATATTTTTTCCACTTGTTTTCTTCGTTCATTAATGCTATATTATGAATAATCAACTTAACAAAATGTTGGTTGATATATTTTCGAGCACTTTCGTGCAGGAATTTTAGGAGGATTAAGAAATATGCAAAATGGTAGAGTAAAATGGTTTAATGCAGAAAAAGGTTTTGGATTCATTGAAGTAGAAGGCGGAGACGATGTATTCGTTCACTACTCAGCAATCCAAGCAGAAGGTTTCAAAACGTTGGAAGAAGGTCAAGAAGTTACTTTCGAAATCGTAGAAGGTGCTCGAGGTCCTCAAGCAGCTAACGTAGTAAAAGCATAACGTTCATCTTCACGTAACCTTACGATTATAATGAATAAACCGATAAATGAAGAGACTGCCCGTTGGGTAGTCTTTTCTTGTTTTTGCCCTCCTTTCATCAGATTTTATCTTCAAGAAACAGTTGCCTAAAAAACAAACCATGTATGAAAATTTGGCAATATACAAATTCTATTTTTTGAACAGTTTATTGCCAAGGAGGAATATTGATGGGTGAACCATTTAATGATCTTAAACAAGTTGAACTTTCCGTACAAGCAGCCCAAAAAATGGTCGGACAGGCAACAATGAGCATGGAACCTGGCCAACTTCAAGCAGCTACTGATGCCGTTAATGATGCAAAAAGTCAACTACAAAAGGCCTTACAGAATGCTACTGGTGTCGACGATGAATTTTTAAATAAGCAACAAACTTTGCTAAATAATTGTGAAGAACAACTGAAAGAAGCAAAACGCTAATTAAATAATAAAATTTTAAAGCTGATTAGAATTCTTTACGAATTATCTAATCAGCTTTTTTCCGTAACTTTTAAGTTCACACCCAACCGTACATTTATGGATGCAAAAGCTTTGCGCATACTTTTTCCCAAATTCCTTTCGGTGATATTGAGCCAAAAAACACCCATTGCAATATGTGTCTAATAAATATCCTACTTTTTCTATAACCTGTTTTCGATCCAATCAATCACCTCCATTATAAAAATTTATTCTTCAATTTGTAATTCAATCCTGCTGTTAATTTCAATACCTTTTAATGCTTGTAAGGCAAGTTGATCTGCTTCTTTATTTAATTTTCGCGAAACCGGTTCATAAATAGGTTTAATTCCTAAACTTTTTATTTTTCCTTCAATCCGGTCAATCCAACGATTAAATTCGGCTTCATAAACTGGCCATTCGCCGCTTAATTGATTTAAGACTACTTGCGAATCTCCTTTAAACGTTACACCAATATGATGGACCCCGAGATTTTCAAGTTCTTGAATGACGAGCCATAAAGCAGCATATTCCGCTTCATTATTAGAATTAATTTCCTCAACGACACTGTTTTTTCGAATTCGATATCGTTTATTATTTTGCACATAGTAAATAACAATACCTAATCCAGCTTTTTTTGTTGCTAAATCATAGCCTCCGTCAAAAAAAGCTACAATATCATGAGGTTCAGTTTCAATCCCTTTTAAATATTGCTGCAATTCTTTTTTTGTCCAACCTTGATCTGTTAGATCGTAAAACATTATTTCTTTCGTTCGTCCGGTCCGTTCAAAATCTTCAGCAAGAAAAAGCGCTTCACTTGCCGGAAGAGGATCCGAAATTAGTTTAACTTGCCTTCCTTTTGGATGTTTGTATGTCCAGTGGATCGAAACTTTCACTTCATCATTTCCTTTCGCTTAGAGTTTACGCTTATTTTAACATAATCTGCTTTTTTTCAAACATTTCTATTTTAATTATTGCTTTTTATCAATTATGATAGAATAACATTTATAATTTTTCGATTTAAAAAATTTGGCAATACTTGCGTGTTTGAATTTAGAGAGGAGATTTTTAAATGAACAAAAAGCAATTACTTGCAGATGCGAGCCTTTTATGTGTTGCTTTTATTTGGGGAGCTACTTTCGTCCTCGTGCAAAATGCTATTACATTGCTTGAACCGTTTTCGTTCAATGCCATTCGTTTTAGTCTGGCTGGCTTATTTCTAATTTTATGGTTGTTGCTGTTTCATCGAAAAATACTTTCCAAGGTGGACAAAAAGTTAATACTTGCAGGTATCATTATGGGTTTTTGGTTATTTACAGCATATGCACTTCAAACTTTTGGGTTATTATTTACCACTTCCTCGAAAGCCGGTTTTATCACTGGTTTAAGTGTTGTTTTGGTGCCTTTATTCGGATTTTTATTTTTTAAAGAAAAACTAAAAGGATTTGCAATGATTGGCGTTTTTATTGCTTTAATTGGTTTATATTTATTAACTTTAGGAGACCATTTTGCATTAAATAAAGGTGATATTTTAGTTTTTCTTTGTGCGATATCTTTTGCTGCTCATATTTTAGTAACCGGAAAATATTCACCATTTTATTCCACGTTACTTTTAACAATTATCCAAATCGTTACGGTTGCTTTTTTAAGCGGCATCGCAGCAATTTTGTTTGAAAATTGGCTGCTTCTTTTTGATCAAACGGTAATGGGAAATTTCCATGTAGTACTTGCACTTTTTATTTGCTCTTTCTTTGCAACAGCTGTTGCTTTTTTAACACAAACAAACTTTCAAAAGTTCACAACACCGACCAGGGTTGCTTTAATATTTGCAATGGAGCCAGTATTTGCAGCGATCACAGCCTTTTTCTGGGCAGGGGAACGGCTCGGTCCTAAAGCACTCATCGGTTGCCTGCTCATATTTTTCGGCATGATCTTAGCTGAATTGCCTGAAAAAACATTAAGACGTCATTTGAAGCATTCAAATACAAGTTTGTGAAAAGTATGACAATTATCACATACAACCCTTGTCAGTTAATTTAAAATTGTTAAAAAATATTTTCTAGTCAAACTTACAAGGGGATGTATTGTTCATGGATGGTACAAGGCAGAACGTATGTGGAGCAGATTTGCTCTTAACTACGATTGCAAATCAGGGAGGTCATAAGCTTTTTGGCTGTCACGGAGAAGTTCTATTGCCTATTTTTGATAAAATGACTGAACACAAAGAGCTAACCTTTATTCAAATGAAGCATGAACAAGCTGCTGTCCATGCGGCTGATGGGTATGCAAGAGCAGTAGGCAAAGCTGGATTTGCTCTGATCGGTGCCGGACCGGCGGCTGCAAACGCAGTAACTGGAATAGCAACAGCCTATAGTGATTCAGTACCACTAGTAGTCATTGCTTGCCAAATTGAGCGCGATAAAATTGGTAAAGATTCATTTCAAGAAGTTGATATTAGCGGTTTGATGATACCAATAACAAAATACTATATAAGAGTTGACAAAGCAGAAAGCTTCCCAGAAGCAATTGAAAAGGCACGGATCATTGCCGAAAGCGACAGACCTGGACCTGTTGTTGTGGAGGTTCCAGTGAATACTTTGAGAACAAAGGTTGATAAGTTAACCAAAAGAAAAGTCAATATTTTGGAATTCCGCAAACAAACCGTAAAAAAAGCTGTGAGTGAACATGTTGTAAATCATGTTGTAAACGTGTTGTCAGAAGCAAAAAAGCCGATCATATTAATCGGTGGTGGATGTATTATTTCTGGTACGTCAGATTTGTTACACAAATTTATAGAGAAAACGAGAATACCAGTCGTTACAACGTTAATGGGTATCGGTGGGTTAAGCAGTACAAATCCCCTTCATTTAGGGATGCTGGGCATGCACGGGACGTTTGCTGCAAATAAAGCTGTCCATAACTGCGATGTTCTGTTATGTTTAGGAGTTCGTTTTAGTGATCGCGTCACTGGAAAAATAAGCGGCTTTTCACCAAAATCGGTGAAAATTCAAGTTGATATTGATCCTTCAGAAATTAATAAAATCGTTCCTATTGATATCCCAATTGTAGCTGATGTGAAATCCTTTCTAACCGAATTGGATAAGCAGCTGAATCCAACAAAGATTATGAAAAATTGTGCAAAATGGGTTGAAGAAGTTACGAATTTCAAGAAAACTGTTCCCCGCTTTGATAAAGTTCATAGCGTTCTAAAACCTCAAGAAGTTTTGCGCTATGTAGATCAATATTCCAATGATGATGCAATCGTTGTCACAGACGTTGGACAACATCAAATTTTTACAGCGCATCATTACAAGTTTATTAAACCACGGACATTTCTATCGTCAGGGGGATTGGGAACGATGGGATATGGATTCCCTGCCGCAATTGGTGCAGCAGTGGCAGCCGATGGAAAACAAATCATTTGTATAACCGGAGATGGTAGCTTTCAAATGAACTTGCAAGAACTGATTACCGCTTTTAAGTATAAACTGCCGATCAAAATTATTATTTTAAATAACGGCTATTTAGGAATGGTCCGCCAATGGCAGGAATTATTTTACAACCGTCGTTACTCTTCTGTTAAAATATCTTCGCCTAATTTTATCAAGCTTGCAGAAGCTTATGGTATTGTTGGATTAAAAGCAAAAACTGCAGAAGAAGCAGAAAAAATAATTCAAGAAGGATTCAAACATCACGGACCAACCTTGCTAGAATTTGATGTTATGGAAGAGGAAAATGTTTACCCGATGGTGCCTCCTGGAGCAAGCAATAGTGAAGTTATTCTGTCTCGATAATTTCCAAAAGATATTTCATCAAATAACAAATAGAGGCAAGCGGTGACAAAACTTTTCGCCGCTTCCTCTTTATTTTCGTCTTAGTTTTTATATGTTTTCATTTTACGAAAAGGAAATTTTTTATGTAGTACATTCAATATGTTCTATCTTAGTACTTTCATTTTACAATATATTATGTTCTTTCATAAGATCATACGCTGCTCGTTTATTTGAAACATTGTGTTCTTTTAACAATTCTAAAACTGCAATAAAAAAGCTCCCATCAAATTCCAACTGGGCTTTTAAAGTTATTTCAATCGCCATATTTACAAGTGAATCAGGTAAAGCTGTATACATTTTTCCTATTTTTATAAATCCAACGTGTTCTTCATAAAAAGAAAAACCTTTTGATCTTAAGTAATTTAAATAGTCATTCGTTGAAATGAACCACATAGCTCTCCCATCATTCCCTTTTAAATGAACCAATCCTATCATACCGAAAAATCTACATTGCTGCTATATTTTCTTTTGCCTTTTCTCGGAAATAATTAAAATGGCTGATTCTATAAAAGAAACAGCCATCCTCATACACTTATGATACTGATTGCCTAACATTCCTGCGTCGGTACAAAATATAGCTTCTCCGAAAATATACGAGGGGTACACTCCAAACATGCACTAATCTTGTAAAAGGCCATATTCCAAACAATGTAAATGATAACAATATATGAAGCTTGAAAAAAAGTGGTACTTCTAGCATTAAACTCGGATCTGGATTTAGCATTAAAAATCCTCGTACCCAAGGACCAATCGTTTCTCGGTAATCAAAATGCCCAACAAACAGATTATAGCCTAATGTATTGTAAACACCCAATGCAATAATTAATAACAATAAACCAGTAACTAAATAATCACTAAATTCACTGATTACCCGAACACGAGTTGATGCAATCCGCCTTGAAAAGAGTATTAAAATCCCTGCCAAAGTTATTAAACCAGCTGCTCCCCCTCCATAAACAGCTCCCGCATGATAAAAATGTTCGTTAATGCCAATCCTTTCGAAAACACCTTTTGGAATCAACAATCCAACAACATGGCCGAAAAAAACGAGAATGACACCAATGTGAAACAGCATGCTTCCCCATTTTAAAGAACCTTTCTCAAAAAATTCACTAGATTTCGCCGTCCATTCCAACTGTTCTGTTTTATATCGATAAATATGACCGACAATAAAGATCGTTACCATTAAATACGGAAATATTACCCAAAGGAATTGGTCCATCCAATATCCCCCTTTTTATTAATCACATGATTCCAACATTTCACCAGCGATTAAAATACTTTGAATAAGATGAGCATATAAGTTGCTTGTTTTTTTAAGCTCTTCGTAAATAATTTCAATAGCTGGTTTTACTTTACTAAATAATTCAGAACAAACACGAATTGGTGCAATTGCCAAAAATTCTAACACAACAGGCAAATAGTCAGATAACTCTTCATTATTCATAATGAATCCAGTTTTCCGATAGAAATCTTTTAATTCTAGCAAGAGTATGCCCCGCTCCCGATTATCACCAGCTAAATGATACGTTAAATATAAAGCAGCATTTTTATTAAAGTCAAAGGTATCAACGTACTTTTTCATTAAATCTTCTAAACTTATATCCCCGAGTTCATTGAGAAATTTCATTAATGCCGGGTATATGAGCATACCAGCAAATTGTTGTGCTTCCATCACTAGTTCTTTCCATTGAAGCCATTTTTTATCTGGATACTGGAGGAGATAAGCTATAAATTGAAAGACAGAACGATCAAATTGGTTATCATAATTTATGGAAATAGGTGTTTTCTCCATAATAGCCACCTACCTCACAGCCATTGCAACTAAATGAATAGCCAGTTTGGCCTTGATCATAATATAAATTAGTAAATTCTTCTTTATGGGCAGAAGGTATTACAAAACGATCTTCGTATTTTGCAATCGCAAGCAAGCGATACATTTCTTCGACAATGTCAGCAGTCATTCCTATTTCACTAATGACCGCTTCGTTTGGTTCATTGTCGATTGTTTTTGATCTCATGTAATGTCTTAATGCGATTAATCGCAGAATGGCGTTTGTAACAACTTTCGTGTCTCCAGCTGTTAACAAATTTGCTAAATACTCCATTGGAATCGTCATTTGTTGAATCGTTGGAAACATTTCATCTAATCTTGCCTGCCCATTATCTCTTTCTAACACATTGATAAACGGACTAAGAGGTGGAATATACCAAACCATCGGCAAAGTTCGGTATTCCGGGTGTAGAGGGAGGGCAACTTTATATTTTATGGCAAGCTTGTAAATCGGTGATTTTTGCGCTGCTTCGATCCAATCATCACGAACTCCGTCTTTTTTCGCTTGTGCAATAATAGCCGTATCATACGGATCTAAAAATAATCCTAGCTGAGCTTCGTACAAATCTTTTTCATTCGGCATTGAAGCAACTTCTTTTACTCGATCTGCATCATATAAAAGAACACCTATATAGCGAATTCTCCCTGTACATGTCTCAGAGCAAATAGTCGGCATACCCGCTTCAATTCTCGGAAAACAAAATGTACATTTTTCAGCTTTTTGTGTTTCCCAATTAAAATACACTTTTTTATAAGGACATCCTGACATACAATAGCGCCAACCTCGACATTGCTTCTGATCAACTAAAACAATGCCGTCCTCGTCTCGTTTATACATCGCACCAGATGGACAAGATGCTACACAAGCTGGATTTAAACAATGCTCGCAAATTCGTGGCAAATACATCATAAATGCCTGTTCAAACTCTAACTTAATCTTTTCTTGCATTTTAATAAAATTAGGATCTTCATAACCAGTTATATGGGCACCCGCTAAGTCATCTTCCCAGTTTGGTCCCCACTCTAAATTGATATTTTCTCCTGTAATTAATGATTTCGGCCTGGCTACTGGCTGGTGTTTCTTTTTATAGGAGTGAATTAAATTTTCATAATTGTAAGTCCACGGCTCATAATATTCATCAATTGTTGGCAAGTCCGGGTTGTAAAATATTCGACCCAACGCTAGTTTGCTTAATTTATTGCCTGATTTTAACTCTAACCTACCATTTTTTAATTCCCAACCGCCTTTATACTTGTCTTGATTTTCCCATTTTTTTGGATAGCCGACACCTGGCTTTGTTTCAACATTATTAAACCAGATGTATTCGGCACCTGGACGGTTAGTCCAGGTAGTTTTGCAAGTTACACTGCAAGTATGACAGCCGATACATTTATCTAAATTCATGACCATTGCCACTTGTGCTTTAATCTTCAAGCCAATGCACCTCTTTCATCTTACGTACCGAAACATAAATATCGCGCTGATTGCCAATGGGTCCATAGTAATTGAATCCATAACTTAATTGAGCATATCCACCGATAATTTGTGTTGGTTTGACATGAATTTTCGTCGGGCTATTATGTGTGCCGCCCCTCTCGCGGGTAATATTAGATCCAGATGTATTAATATGTTTATCTTGGGCATGGTACATGTATAAAGTGCCTCTCGGCATCCGATGGCTGACGACAGCCCTTGCGGTTACAACACCATTTCTGTTATACACTTCAACCCAATCATTGTCTTTGATACCGATTTCTTCGGCGTCTATATTGTTCATCCACACGTTTGGTCCACCGCGGAATAAAGTTAACATCATTAAATTATCTTGATACATGCTGTGTATATTCCATTTTCCATGCGGTGTTAAATAACGCAATGTAATTTCTTTTTCACTACTTGCCGGAACGTTGTCCTGCTTTGCAAAAACCATTTTCGGCAATGTTGGTTTATATATAGGAAATGATTCACCATATTCCAGCAAAATTTCATGATCGATATAAAAGTGCTGCCTGCCTGTCAATGTCCGAAATGGAACTAATCGTTCAATCATTGTCGTAAACGGGGAGTATCTTCGACCCCCATGATTTGAACCACTAAATATTGGAGTTGGGATAACTTCACGCGGCTGAACGGCTAAATCTAGAAAAGTATGGCGTTCTCCAGCTCGCTCTTCGGAAATATCTTTTAGTACTAGACCGGTTTTAGCTTCTTCAGCTTCCCAAGCTTTCATTGCAACTTTTCCATTTGTTGCACTTGAGATGGCAAGCATTGCCTCAGCAGCTTTTTGTCCTGTTTCAATACTTGGCAATCCTTTTGTATATTCTGAAGTGACAATAATACCGTTTAATTGTTTTAACTCTTCATATTGTTCTTTCACCGAAAATGATATGCCATGGGCTCCTACCGGATTTTTTTCCACGAGTGGTCCAAGCGTGATAAATCTGTCATAAATTTTCGTAAAATCTCGTTCAACAAATGTTAACTTCGGCATTGTTTTCCCTGGGATTGCTTCTACTTCTCCTTTTTTCCAGTCCCGAACTTTTCCAAATGGCTGGGCAATTTCATCTGGAGAATCATGTAGCAATGGAGTAGCTACCAAATCTAAAACAGGATAAGGCAAATACGTTTTGGCCATATTCGTAAACGTTGCGGCAAGTGATTTAAAAATATCCCAATCTGTTTTTGCTTCCCATGGCGGATTTATCGCTGGGTTGAATGGATGAACGAATGGGTGCATGTCCGTGCTGCTTATATCATGTTTTTCGTACCATGTTGCAGCTGGTAAAACAATATCTGAATGAAGCGCATTCCCCGCCATACGAAAATCAATGCTTACGAGTAGGTCAAGTTTGCCTTCCGCACCTTTTTCATGCCATTTAATCTCACTTGGTTTTAATGCTTTATTATCTTCTGAAAGGAGGCCATTTGATGTACCAAGCAGATGTTTTAAAAAATACTCATGTCCTTTGCCAGAACTTGAAATCAAGTTTGACCGCCAAACAAATAAAGCTCGAGGAAAATTAACCGGATTGTCCGGGTCTTCAATGGCAAATTCAATATTTCCTTTTTTAAGTTGGTCAACAACAAAAGAAACTGCTTCTTCTTTTGTTTTTGCTCCAAATTTTTTAGCCTCATTGAATAAATCGAGCGAATTTTTGTTAAACTGCGGATAAGATGGCAGCCAACCTAAACGGACAGCCAACACATTGTAATCTGCTGAATGTTCATACCTTGCTTTTTTCACCGTAGGTGAGACGAGCTTACTCATCGGAAGCTCTTCATACCGCCACTGATCCGTTGCGAAATAATAAAAGGAAGTCGCATTTTGCAGCCTCGGAGGCATTGACCAGTCGCGTCCAAAAGCTATCGTTCCCCAACCTTCTGGAACGCGGCACTTTTCCTGCCCAACATAATGAGCCCAGCCACCACCATTTACACCTTGAGAACCTGTTAATAACACAAGATTGAGAATTGATCGGTAAATCGTATCTCCATTAAACCAATGATTAATGCCTGCCCCCATGATAACCATTGATTTTCCTCTCGTTTTGACGGCATTTTCAGCAAATTCACGGGCAATTTTAATAACAAGGTCTTTGTTCACTCCGGTATATTGCTCTTGCCATTTTGGTGTATAAGCATCAACGTCATTGTAACTCTTGGGATAATTGCCACCTAATCCTCGGTCAATGCCATAATGGGCAAGCAGCAAATCAAATACTGTAGCTACGTATAAGTCCTCGCCGTTTCTTGAAATTTTTCTTACAGGCACATTTCTTGTAATTAATCGTCTGCCGTCCTCTGAAAAGTGCGGAAAATCAACTGGAATCACAACGTCTTCTTGACCTAGAAGTGTTAATCTTGGATCATATTTTTGTCCATTGTGATCTTCATGCTTTAAATTCCATTTGCCTTTATCTCCCCAACGATGTCCAATACTTCCATTAGGCACAACCATTTGATTTGTTGTTTCGTCAATGACGATCGGCTTCCATTCCGCATGGGTCAAAGGCAAACCTAGATCACTAGCAACTAAAAATCGATCTGAAACAAAGCTGTCACCATTTTTTTTCAATGTGATTAAATATGGTAAATCAGTATAGTACTTGGAATATTTCCAAAAATATTCTGTCTTTTGGTCCACATAAAATTCTTTTAAAATAACATGAGTCATTGCTTGTGCAAGTGCAGCATCCTGTCCCGGATTTACAGCGAGCCAATCATCAGCAAATTTTACATTTTCAGCATAATCGGGACTGATCGAAACAATCTTTGTTCCTTTATAACGTACTTCTGTCATAAAGTGGGCATCAGGAGTCCGAGTCATCGGCACGTTCGATCCCCACATGATAATATAGCCGGCATTATACCAATCGCTGCTTTCAGGCACATCGGTCTGTTCACCCCAAATTTGCGGGGAAGCTGGAGGTAAATCGGCATACCAATCATAAAAGCTTAGCATCGGTGCGCCGAGCATTGATAAAAAACGTGCACCGGACGCATAACTAACCATTGACATGGCAGGAATTGGCGTAAAACCTGCAATTCGATCAGGACCATATTTTTTTATGGTATATAGGAGAGACGCAGAAATAAGCTCATTCACTTCTTCCCAAGACGCCCTTACAAATCCTCCTTTCCCACGAGCAGCTTTGTAGCAGGCTGCTTTTTCTTGATTTTCGACAATATTTTCCCAGGCCTTAACAGGATCGTTCACTTTAGCTAATTCTTCACGGTAAAGCTTGAGCAATTCTCCCCGTACATATGGGTATTTCACTCGTAAAGGGCTATAAACATACCAAGAAAAACTGGCTCCTCGCGGACAGCCTCGCGGTTCAAATTCCGGCATATCCGGACCACAACTTGGATAATCTGTTTGCTGATTTTCCCAAGTAATGATTCCGTCTTTAACGAAAACTTTCCAACTGCAAGAACCAGTACAATTAACCCCATGGGTGGTTCTAACTACTTTATCATGCTGCCAACGGTCACGGTAAATTTTTTCCCATTCCCGGTTCCCTTCGGTTAGCTGACTCCAATTTTCAGAATACGATTCAATAGGGCGAAAAAATTTTAGTTTCCTAAATAAATTTCCAGTTTTTGTACCCATGAATATCCTCCCATCATTCAGAGTAAGTTACATTGCTGCTTCCCGTTTTGTCACGATGCTCGTATTTTCAGTTTCTGTTTCAGTCTTTTCCCACGCTTTTCTAAGCATGTATAAAATAACGAATGCTACAAGATACGTTGCAGCAATCCACCAAAAACCAAAAGCATAACTTCCAGTGATATCTTTGAAAGTACCCAGAATATTTGGCAAGAAAAATCCTCCAAGACCACCTGCCGCGCCAACAAATCCAGTCATGATGCCAACTTCTTTTGGAAATCGAGTTGGAATTACTTGGAACAGGGCACCATTTCCAATACCAAATATTAATAACGTCACTACAAATAGCGACAATGCGACATAAACGGATGATGGTAAAAACCCAATAATACTAATTACAACAACAGCTGCTGCAAATAATCTTAAAAGTAAACCGACACCACCAAAGCGATCAGCTAAATAACCACCAATTGGTCGAACAAAACTTCCCGCAAATACAATCAACGTAACGAAATCACCCGCCGTAACTTTGCTTACCCCATATTGATCTACGAAAAAGAGCGCTAAATAACTTGTTAAGCCAACAAAACCACCAAACGTCAAACTGTAGAAAAAACTAAAGATCCATGTCTCTTTATATTTAACAATAGACAAATAACTACCGATTGATTGTGGTTTCGGTGCATTTGGGCTATCTTTTGCGAAAATGACGAATATGATAAAGGCAATTAATAAAGGAATTAACGCTAAACCAAAAACTCCGTGCCAACCATACGTTTCTGCAAGTCGTGGAGCAAACATCGAAGCAAATACGGTGCCGCTGTTTCCTGCCCCAGCAATGCCCATGGCCAAACCTTGGTGTTCTTTCGGATACCAACGGCTAGCAAGCGGCAATGCGACTGCAAAGCTTGCACCGGCAATACCAAGCAAGAAGCCAAAGGCAAAAATTTCATTTAAATGTTGCCCATATAGCCAACCCCATAAGAGCGGAATCATCGTTAACAACATTCCGATAATTCCCATTTTCTTCCCGCCATAACGGTCTGCTAGTAACCCCATTGGAATGCGAAGGAGCGCACCTCCTAACACTGGAATACCTACCATTAAACCTTTTTGTGCAGGTGTCAAATCGAAATCCGCAACAATAAATGTAGATGTTGCACCAAGTAATACCCAAATCATAAAGCTTATATCAAAATATAAGAATGATGAAAACAATGTCGGTGCATGGCCGCTTTTTAAAAATCCCTTTATTCCTGCCATGTGTTTCCCTCCTTAAAAATTTAAAAGTTTTAAAACTAACATTTTACTTCCGCATTTTTTCTGAAATAGTAGTACCAACAAATTACTAAACTAATAACGTAGTAGACGATGAAAATATACAATGCGAGGTTTGCAGATCCGGTCGTTGAAAGAGACCATCCAAAAATCTTTGGAATGAGGAAAGCCCCATAGGCAGCAATTGCAGCTGTAAATCCTAACACTGGTGCCGCTTGTTTTGGTTCAAAAATGATCGGGATCATCCGGAATGTTGAACCGTTGGCGATGCCCGTTGTAAAAAATAGAATGATGAACATTGTTAAAAAGCCTACAAATTGATGACTATTTAAGAAATAAATAACGCCACAAGTAGCTATGATCATGACGATAATGTCCCAAAATGTTACAAAGGCGCCTCCCAATTTATCAGAAATCCATCCACCAATCGGCCTCACGCAAGCCCCTACAAGCGGCCCTAAAAATGCTAAACCAACTGCATTCATTTCTGGAAATTCTGATTGAATTAATAACGGGAACGCTGCGGCATAACCGATAAATGAACCGAAACACATCGTATAGAGCCAAGTCATAATCCAAGTATGTTTATTTTTAAAGATGATTGACTGCTCTTTAAATGATTGTTTCGCATTTGGCAAATTATCCATCCCAAACATTGCTAAAATTGTTACGATAATAATTGGAATTACCCAAATAAATGCAGCATTTTGAATCCAAATTTCACTACCATCCGGCAATACTTGTGGAGCTCCGGCAATACCGCCAAAAATCCCACCTGCAATAACAATTGGGGTTATAAATTGAACTGCACTAACACCTAAATTTCCTAATCCAGCATTGATACCATTAGCAGTCCCTTTCAACTTTTTTGGGAAAAAGAAACTAATATTAGCCATCGAAGAAGAAAAGTTTCCTCCACCAATTCCACAAAGGGCTGCTAAAATCGCCATTGTCATAAATGATGTATCCGGATTTTGCACGGCAAGCCCGATCCCAACTGCAGGTATTAATAAAGCAGCAGTACTAATAACTGTAAAATTCTTCCCGCCAACTAATCCCGGCAAAAAAGTGAAAAAGATGCGGAATGTTGCTCCCACAAGCCCCGGCAAAGCTGCCAAAGTAAATAATTCACTGTTTGTAAATTGGAAGCCTACATCATTCAGCTTTACCGCCACAACTGACCAAATTTGCCATACAGCAAACGCCAAAAATAAGGCAGGTACAGATATCCATAAATTTCTATTTGCATGTTTTTTTCCTTCCAATTCCCAAAACCTTTCGTTCTCTGGGTCCCATTCTCTAATTCTTGCTAGCTGCATGTATTTATCCTCCTTTTGCCTTGACTTATTAATTAGTATAGGAGATGGTGGCAAAAGCAGTAATTGTGGAAAATACGCAATTCATATCGGGAAAACTACGTATTATAGGGAAAAGAAATACGAAAAAATAAGCCTTTTCAATTAAGATGATCAATTGTCATCCCAATTAAAAAGGCTTTTATAAATTCCATGGGTGTTCAATATTTAACAAACCAATCGGTAAATTGATAATTAGATGTACTTTATTTAGTTCACTATATATTTCTAAATTTCCATTCACATTACCGACTTTTTCAGCAAGGAGGGAAAATTGTGGACCAGTCATTTGGAGCTGGTACTCAATAACTACATGAATGGAAAGCTGTTGATCGTTCTTTCTTTCAAATATTATTAATAAAGGATTATCTCTACTCGAGAAATGGACCATTCCAAATAAAATTTCAAAAACTTGTATGATCGTAATTTGTGCATCCATTGAAATGTTAGCAATCCGTTGATCTAGTACTTCGATTTTAAGGCGACGCTTTTTTTCATATTTTTCATTTAATAAATATGCTAACAAATACGAATCTTTTTCTTGATTCGTTTTAAAATCTTGTGTTTTCATCATTTCATTATATATTTGAATGATTTCACTAGAATCTTTTTTTAATTCTTCTACCTCATCAATCTGATAGATTCGTTCCGATCGATGCCCGACTAACAATACGCCCATTGATTCCATTTCGAAAAATAATGGAATGGCCATTGCGGATTTCAAATCTTCAACAACCATGATCGGATAATTAAGCGGATCGTCTTCAATATCAAACGGAAATGAATGGATAATATATTCTCGTTTTGTTTTTAATACATTGCCACAAACTCCTTTTCCTCTACGTACAACAATTCCTTTATAACGGTCATTTAAAGAGCCAATTGCAATTCTCCAGCGAAATTCAAAATTTATTGGGTCATATAAAGCCATTCCTACAAAATCACTGTAAAATTTTATTGCGATTGATTTTAAAAGCTCCCGTATTTTCTTTTTTTGTAGTTTAATGTCCAGTATCAAAGGAATCACCTTTATAAATAAATTCGTTTTTCATTAGCAATAGAGTTCGGTTAATCATTAAATTCCAATAATCCTCTTTTGACCGCAAACCGTATCAAATCTTTCCTTGTTGTTAATTCTAATTTTTCCATAATATTAGCTTTATGGGTTTCCACCGTTCTCGAACTAATATTTAATAAATCTCCTACTTCTTTATTCGTATATCCTTTGGCGACTAGGCTTAAAATTTCTTTTTCTCTTTCAGTCAATAAATCATAGGAATCTTCCTCTTCATCAATTTTTCCATTTAAAAAGCGTTCTATTATTTTCTTTTGTGCACCTGGATGAAGATAAGCCTGACCGTTATATACTTGGCGAATAGCCCCTAACAATTCTTTACCTAATGAAGATTTTAATATATACCCTGATGCCCCTGCTTTTAAAGCTCGGAATAAATATTGATTATCATCATACATAGATAAAATTAACACTTTCGTTTCAGGCAATATTTGCAAGACTTCACTTGTCGTTGATAACCCATCTCTTCCGTTAGGCATACTTAAATCCATGATGATAACATCCGGTTTTGTTTCAATCGCTTTGGCAATCGCTTCATTCCCCTCAGCTGCTTCACCAACTACTTCCATGTCCGGCTGGGAATTAAGCAAATAATGGATTCCATCACGGACAACCGCATGATCATCAACTAATAGTACTTTAATACGATTCATCCTTCTCTCACCTCTCAAGCTATCGGTATATTGACCTTGATAACAGTTCCTTTTTGAGGAGCTGATTCAATCTGAAATTTTCCTCCTAAGATCGATGCCCTTTCTTCCATACTATAGAGGCCGACTCCTCTACTAATTTTGCTTGACAAATCAAATCCTTTTCCAAAGTCTTTTATATGTAAATAGACCATTTTTTCTCTTTGATCGATTTCAAGATCAATTCGTTTCGTACAGGCATATTTTGCTGCATTTGTTAATGCTTCTTGGGTAATTCTGTATAATGCGGTTTCGATCGTGGAAGGCAATCGCTCTTTAGAACCTTTATGGGAAAAATTAATTTGTATACCAAAGCGATTACCAAAGTCGTGGATATACGTTTTCAACGTTTCCAACAAGCCTAAATCATCGAGCGACGACGGCCTTAATTCGCTTGATAAGTGGCGTATATCTTCAATTGTCTTGCGAATATCATGTTGTAATTTTTCTATGGCATCGTAAAAACCGACCATATTTCCTGTTTCAACATGTGACTGAATAATATCGGTTTGAATTAAAATTGAATATAAAGACTGGCCAATTCCGTCATGCAATTCTCTTGAGATTAATTTCCGTTCTTTTTCTTGTGCTTGAAAAATAGAATGTGTAAGCAGTTTTGCAATTTCATTATGTTCTTCCTTTCGTTTTTCACTAACAGTGTGAAACGATAAAATGATACCTTCCTTCCCTTCTGGGGTTGGATAAGTTGAAGTTGTCACAATTACAGGGAGTATCTCATTTTCAGCAGTCTTCAAATGGATTTCAACTGGATTGGCGCCATTATTTGTGTGAAGGAAACATGTAGATATATCACAAATTTTCTCAATACCTGGATAGGTGGAACAAATATCGCAAAAGTTGACTTTCTCTCCTTTTTTCACTTTCAATAATTGTTTTGCGGTATGATTCAAATTCACGATCATTCGTTTTTCATCTAGAATTAAAATATTTTGCGTACTTTTATCAAGAATTGTAGCCAACTGTTCTTTCTGCGAATTAAGCGATTTTCCTTGCCTATAAATGATAATGAAAAACAGAGTGATGATAACAAGAACTAATAAAAACAATAATATAAATTCAATGCTAATAATCGTTTCACCTCGTTTATAAAAAAACGTATATACAATAAGCAAGGAAATTGATATACTTAAAATTCCATTTTTTAACAAAAACTTTATTAACGAGAGATTTAAATATTTGTTCATCTTCATCCACCCTGAATTATCCAATATACTCTTCTACATAATTGATAACATCAATAACATCCATACCGTGGGAATTGATTTTACAATTAAATTTTACAATTACTTGTTGGATTTTTTATTGTCAAACAATTTTATTCAAAATTTGTTTAAATTTTTTGTTCAAAATTTGTTCATAAAATCCTTTATCTTTGTAAAAAATATGGAAGGTAATGAACATATGAAGCATTTATTTTGGAGGGATGACAATTGGCAAAAGAAAATAACCGTGGCAAGGCTGTGAACCCTGTGAATAAACAAGGACATGCAGAGGAAGGGGTTTCACCAAACCCAAAATCTCAATTAGAACAAAAAGCACAGAAAGATAACACAAAAATATAAAAAACCTCGGCCAATTTTAGCCGAGGTTTCATTTTTACATATTCAAGTCCCACAAATGCCGTGCTCTTTTATGTCAAAAAAACCCGCTCTCGCAGGTGGGTGTCCGCATTAACCTTTTCATCTTCCTCCTAATCATTCCAATGAGGCTTGACGTCCGGGTTAAGATATAGGACTCCCTTATATTTAGCATCGGTTTTAGACACAAATGGAGTCACTAACATCGTAGGGTATCTTTATTATAACGGACTTCTTTTGATTTGGCAATTATGGAGTATATCCATTTTTTGTAATTATTTTTTTATTTGTCCGCTTTCTAATTTATCAACTTCTTGTTCAGCATAGGAAGCGAATTTCGCAATCCGCGACCGCTCTTCCATCCGTTTTGCGTTGTTATTTCTCATTGCATTTGGATTTGCGTTTTTTGATCTTCCCAACGTTGGATACCTCCTTTAATTTTAGTATAGGAGTGTTCGTTGGATTCTATAGATGGAAATTATTCACTGTCATAACAGAAAAACTTTAACATAATATTAATGAAAAAAGAGGGCTTTTTTCATTAGCCCTCTTTGAAAAGCAATGTTTCAATTTTATTTTACATTTACTTTAATTGTTGAAGTCGCAAATGCTGCAGCTTCTTTATTTCTTGTTACTTTAACGACAATTGTACCTTTTGCTCCAGAAGCAAGCGTACCTTGAATAGAACCAGCGTTTACTCCTAAATTAGCGATATCATTAGCTACACCAGAGTATAGTGCTGAAATTTGGCCTAATGTGATGTCATTAGCTTGTTCATAAACATCATTGTTGTCAACGTCTACAAAAATTGTCCCATCTTTTGTAATTTCTGCATTGTAATCAGAAGAAGAAAGTTTAATTCCTTCTGGTTTTAGAACTGGTTGAGTGAAAGCACCCTCGGTTGTCAAATCCTCAACTTTTTCAAAGTTAATTTCAGTAATAGTAGGTGTCGTATCAACAACCGTAATTTTAACTGTCTCTCTCGTTACAGTACCTTCTTTAATAACTACATTTGCTGTACCTTCTTTTAATGCTGAAACTGTAATTACACCATTTACATCGGCAGCAACTTTTACAATCGTATTATCTGAAGATTCAACTGTATATTTTGCAAAATCTGTTTCAGGTCCAATTAAGAAACCACCAGCATTGTATTGGTTCCATACTAGTTGAAGAGCTTTATCATTCGAACCTTGTACAATATCTAGTTTATAATCAGCAGAAGCTTGAACTGTTTCTATTTTTCTTGAAGCAACAGTACTATCATCAGACACTGCAACAGGAATAGTTGATAAAACTTTGTCTCCAGCTTTAACTTCAATAGTTGTATTCCCTTTTGCAATAGCTGTAATTGTTGCTGTAGCTTTGCCATCAACGATCGCACTGTCTCCATTTCCAGTTGCAATATCGTTATCTTTAGAAACTACAGAAAGTGTACCTTCAAATTCATCTCCGTATTGGTCAACAACTTGTAAATCAACCGTTTGAGCTTTTGAAGCGAGCAATTTTACATTATTTGTCGTAGCAACTACTTTAGAAGCTTCACGTGCTCCAGTAACAACTGTTAATGGAATTTCTTTCTTCGCATCATCTGCAGTAATTGTAATAGTAACAGTACCAGGTTTAATTGGAGTAACCTCTCCAGTTAGTGCATTTACTGTTGCAACAGCAGGATTTGAAGACGTATATGTTACCGTTGGATTGTTAATGGTCACACCATTTAATGCTGTCGCCTTAACTGCTTGAACTTTAACCGCACCGTCTTCAACTGTAACTTTGCTGCTATCCACAACAACGTCTCCTTGAGATACAGTTACCTCATTAATGGAAGTTAAGAAAGTTGAAAAGTCAAGGACTTCTACTTCAGTTAATTGAGATTCAACTACAACCTTGTCTTTCTTAATGACAACTTTATAGGAAAATTTTTCATTAATTTTTAATGCCTCTTCTTTTAACTCACCTGTTGATGCATCTTCAAACACATTTTTCGTTGCTTGAAATTCAACTGTATAGCCTGAATCTTTTAGATAATTCACGTTAATGGATTGTCCATCGTTAATAGTGAAGCCCAGGTATTGCTTATCGGTATGATCATCAACACGAACAGTTGTAGCTTCAATAGTTTCGATATCAAGCGTGAAAGTGAACTTGAATTCTGTTACTTTGTCAGATTCACCTTCAACTTTTTCAATGAACTTAATTAATTGTTCTTGACCAGAAACAAAAGGTTTTTCAAAAACTACAATGGCTTCGTTCTTATTTTCATTTGCTGTAACAGATACAACTTTATTTCCTTCTATCTGTAATTGGTCAGCTTTTAATTGATCTAGAGCAGTACCGACAAGTTTAATAGAAGTTGGATTCACTGCATGAACTTCATTAATCGTTAATGCACCAACCTTTGAAAAATCAATACCTTGATCTTTCATTACTTTCCAAAGGAAAGCTGCTGTATCTTGACGAGTTAACTTTGATAATGGTGCAAATTTTGTTTCACTTACACCTAGTTTAATGCCGGCATCTGTTAGACCAGCAATTGCATTTTTTGCCCATTCTGCACCTTTTAGGTCAGTAAATGGCAAGTTATTACCATTACCATATTCATAACCGAAAGCTTTTACGATTAAAGATGCCATTTCAGCACGATTAATAACACGGTCTGGTTCGAAACCTTTTTCCGTACCATTCATTTTTCCTGCATTTGCTAGTGCAGCAATAGCATTATAATATTTATGTGTAGTTGGAACATCCGCAAAATTTGGATTTTCAACGTTTTCCATATCTAATTTCAATGCTCTTGCAAAGTATAGAGCAACTTCACCGCGTGTAACTTCGCCTGTAGCACTTACTGTTGAATCAGCATCAATCACACCGTAGTTTACAAGATCTTGTAAAGAATCAGTTAACCAGTCCGGAGTGTTAGTCCAAGCTGCGTTCGCTGCAGGTGCTGCCATTGTTGCGACAACCGCTGCACCTGTTGCCGTTGCTACAAACTTGTTAAATCTTTTTGTATTATTAGACATTAATGTATTCCTCCTAAAAGTGATTTATGAAGTGTCATTTGTTTCTTTTTTTCAATTCACAAGTGAATTCATAAACAATTTACTATTCTAGTAAAACATCTTCAATACTACTTTGCAATAGTAACTAAATTCCATATTATTATAGATGCCTTACAATATTTTATTTAAATACTTTTCTAGAATGTTATCAACGCCAATTTTCTTCCAAAACAAGGTGAATTGCCCTTTTAAAAATATTCAAAAAAAAAACTCTTATCATAAGGATAAGAGCTTGAATTCCTTTTATTTTATTTCCGAGTGTTGTGGACCTACAGCAATTGGATTGTCCTCATAACTAATCCAATCGCTCCAGCTTCCTAAATACAGCTTTACATTATTATATCCCAGCTCATCAAGAGCAATTATATTTGGACAAGCTGATACACCTGAACCGCAATACACGATAATTTGATCATCTTGCTTAAATGCCTGAAATCTTTCCCTCAATTGATCAATACTTTTCCATTCATTTTTCTCATTAATACAATCTTTCCAAAAATAATTGAAAGCTCCTGGAATATGGCCTGCCTTATGATCAATCGTTTCTTTTTGTCCTGTATATCGTTCTTCTGCTCGCGAATCAAAAAGGTAGCCACTTTTTGTTGCAATGATATTTTTGACCTCGTCAACATTACATAAAAGTTCAGGACGAATGTTTACTTGAAACTGTTTTCTAGAAGGAGAAGGAATTTCTTCAGAGATAGGATACCCTTTTTCCACCCATTTACTGTAACCTCCATCTAGAACATAAACATTTTCATGACCTAAATATTTCAATAACCACCAAAACCGAGCGGCCATCATTCCACCTTGATCATCATAAGCTACTACTTTCGTATGAGCATCAATTCCAGCAGCACTAAGCTTATCGATAAAGCGCTCTAATACTGGGAGTGGATGTCTTCCACCGTGTTTTTCACGCGGTTTAGACATATCTTTTTCCAAATCGAAGTAAAAAGCCCCGTTAATATGATCTTTTATGTATAAAGAAAGTCCTTTCCCCGGGTTACCAAGTTCAAATCGACAATCTATCACACATACTGAAGGATCCTCAAGACGTTCATGCAGCCAATCTACTGTAACGATATTTTTCATATGCCCCACTCCCAATTATTTTTCAACATATTCTTTAACCATTTCGACAGTCACGTATTTTCTCTCAGGTAATGAATTAACAATCCCTGTCGATCTTAACTCATTCATTTCTTTAGTCACTGCATTAATATCTTCAGTTGAAAAAGGCAAGCCTTTTTTACATAATTCAATCGCTTTTTCAATATATGCTTCCCTTTTTTGGTCTAACTCCAAAAATTTTTTTACAATGGCATGCTGCTTTTCAGAATGTTTACTAATCGCATGATGTACACTCACCGTTCGTCTCCCCTTTGTTTGAATTCCTTTCCCTAAGTAAATATTTTAAATGATTTAACAAATATTTTGAACCATTGATCAATAAACAAGTCACTAGCCAATAATTCCCAAAGATATAAATCCATTTAAACAGAAGAAATTTGAAAATGAAGCCTTTTACTTTCAACTTTTCAAAAATATGGCCATATACCAAATATCCCAAATTTAAGCAAATTGAATCGTCATCTATTCCTATTTTTTATTAAAGATTTTGCATAAAGAAAGCTGGGTCGTTCATCAAAAAATGATTTGAAAACATAAATAAAAAAGAAAAACTTAACTAACTAAAACTATATTCAACACATTTATTAAAACTTCCTTCAAAAAATCTAGAGGATTCTTATAAGATTAAGAGAAAATAAATATATGGGAACATTTAGCCCAATAAGAAGCAAATTTCGAACTATTTTTTTAAAAGGAGATGTGGACATGAAAGTTGGTTTCATAGGGCTTGGAAATATGGGTCTTCCGATGGCAAAAAATTTAGTAAAAGCAAATTACGAGGTTGTAGGTAAAAACCGCAGCAAAGGAAAAGAAGAACTTTTTGCCGCTTCAGGAGGCAAGATTGGTTTAACTATAGCTGAAATGGCGAGAACTCTTGATGTAATATTCACATGTCTGCCATTGCCAATTGATGTAGAACAAGTATATTTTAGTGAAGACGGTTTAATCAATAACGGTCATAAAGGGCTTATTTTAGTCGATCATAGTACAGTTGCACCGGGTTTAAATAAAAAAATTGCTGAGGCAGCAAAAGAAAAGGGCATTGATTTTCTCGATGCGCCAATCAGCGGAGGGAATTTTGGAGCTGAAGATGGTACTCTCACAATCATGGTGGGCGGAGAAAAAGAAGTCTTTGAAAAAGTTCTCCCTCTATTTCAAGTAATGGGAAAAAATATTTATCATATCGGTGAAACCGGCAGTGGTTCAGTTGTAAAATTAATTAACAATTTAATGGTTGCTATTCATACACAAGCTGTAAGCGAAGCAGTGAATTTAGGTAAAAAGATGGGAGTCGATTTAGATTTATTATTTAATATTTTAAATAACAGCTATGCCCAAAGTCGTATATATGACCGCCATTACAACAATTTCATTGCTAAAAATGAATATGAAGCAGGATTTGCAATTAAACTTTTACATAAAGACATGAAGCTTGCTGAGGAAATGGCTGCTAGTGTTAACATGCAACTACCGATCGGATCCCAAATTACGGAAATTTTAAAAGAAGCAATCGAAGAAAATCTCGGTGAACAAGATATGTCCGCTCTTTACTTGTTATTGAATAAAAAGCTATCCAATTAAAAAAAGCCAACATTTCTGCTATGTAGCAGAGATGTTGGCTTTTTATATTTTTCATACCAAACGGTTAATAATTGTTTAGGTCAAGAAAGGTATTCGGACCATATCAAACGGCGTTGCTAAACCAAGCAGTTTTTCATCAGGGCGCCCATTTTCAGTAATTAGTACAGCCTCGAGTCTTGTTGCATATAGATCAAAATGATTGAGAAATTTTTCCCGGACATCATAAATATTCTTATTTTTACTCATAAAAATGTAATTCTTTTTTATTTTTTCAAATGATAGAACGTCTGATAAATATGCGTCCAAACAATTACCCATCGAATTTTTATCAAAATTTTGAGCAATCCACATCGTGATCCCCTGATTTGTCAAAAGACCGACAAATCGATCTTGATCGTACACAGGAAACTGGGAATACCCGTGTTGTTTAATAACTTTTAACACTTCTCTTAAATGATCTGTTTTTTGAAATGTTTTTACTTCACACTCAAAAAACGGTATGATCGTTTTCGGCTTCGTTAATTCTTCAGCAATTTTTTCAGCTAATTCAACAACTGAAAGATGCGGCTCTGCTATCGTGTATGCAGGAAAATGCCGTCCATGGACAATCGCATTTCTAAGTTCAGACAATTCTTTCAAATCATCTTTATAAGTCATAATTAATCCGTTTTTCTTTTTTGCCATATCAACTAGCCTGTAAAACGGTATATGACCGCGGGCCTCAACCATTTTCTCAATTTCACTTGAAATGATGTTAAATGCCGCTAAAAACCGCTCCGACTTTGTGTAATCCTCTTTCTTCGTTGAATTCATTTTCTCCTTCCCCTTTTATAATCGTTTCAATGTTGATTTTTACATCTTCTAATTTTTCAATATCAATAGTTTCAGATAGTGCCGCTAAATATCCTTCAAAATAATCGTTCACTTCTTCGATGATTTCTTTGATCATTTCTTGCATATGTTCAAGAAGGAGTTGACGGTAAACGTCTATAAAATGTGTCTTCTCTTTTTCAACGTAAGATTGGACAGGAGATTTAACTAATTGTTCAAGCTGTTCCTTTAGTTTTTGCTTTCCACCTTGTTCAAAGAAAGACTTTGGATTTTTAAAAGTTGATAAAGAAGCTTGAAACGGTTCCCTTTTTACTCCTGCAAATGCATTGTCGAACTCCATCGTATCAAAATGACGGGTTCTTGGCGGCAATAAGGAAATCGGATGAATCCCTGCAATCATTTTTTCTATTTGTCCATGAACATCTTTTAGTAATTTGTTAATATGATTTTCCACTCTCAGTGAAGTAGCACGCATTTCTTGAGAAAGGTCAAATCCGATATTCCCAAGCAACTCTTCTAAACAACCTTGAACAGCTTTCTTTAAATCACGGCCATCGTCACGAAGCGAAGATGGGTTAAATGCTTCGTTATAAAAATCGTTAAAGCGGAAGAAACTACGCTGGGAAACATAAAATAGTAATTCCTCAATTTCTTGGATTAACGACCTTTCCTCAACAATGAATTCTTTAGTTTCAAGCTGCTCTATTATTTGTGATTTAGCTTGTTCAGCTTTCATTTTTTTCAATTGCTTAATCTCATCGCTTTCTTTTGCTGCTGCAATCATGTTGTCGAGCGCTGCAACTGAACGCTTTATATCCTCATGAGCAGATTGAATAGATATTTCTAGAAGATCGTTCATGATAAATGAATGGAATGCATGTTCAAATGCCGCAATTCTGGATGCATTCATTCCATCGTAGTTGGAACCTGCCAGTTTTTCTTCCAACGCCAATTTACTTGATAGCGGATAAATCCTTGGAAAACGTATGCCAAATTTTTTCAGCTCATCGCCTACATAATCAACAACAAGTTTTAACTCTTCTTCCGATTTAGCTAAGTCGGCCGCATTTACAATGAAGAACATTTTGTCAAGTTCAAAAGCTTCTTTCACTCGGCCAAGCTGAATTAAAAATTCACGGTCCGCTTTTGAAAAGGCATGGTTGTAATAAGTAACGAACAAGATTGCATCAGCGTTTTTAATATATTCGAAAGCTACACCTGTATGTCTTGCATTAATTGAATCAGCCCCCGGTGTATCCACAAGAGTAATTCCCTGTGCTGTTAATGGACAGTCATAGTAAAGTTCAATCCACTCTACAAAACAAGATTTTTCCTCTTTGGCAACATATTCTTCAAAACCTTTTAAATCAACAGTTAACAGTTCACCTAAATGATTTTTAATAAAATCATATCCAATTTGAACAGCTTTCAAAAACGAATAATGAGGTTTTTCTTTTGGATCGTTCCCATCATAAGAAAGGGATTGAATAATCGTTAATGCTTCATCCATTGAATGACATTTCTTTTGAAACAACGCTAATGATTGCTCAACATCTCTAAAAATTTGCTCTTCCGTTTTTATTTTTACAAGAACGGTGCCATGCGGATAATCTTCATTTGCCGGTAAAATTTTATTAATTGTTGCTGTCGTCGGATTAGGAGACACTGGCAGTAACTTTTCACCAATTAAAGCATTAGCAAACGATGATTTTCCTGCACTAAAAGCCCCAAACAACGCAACTGTAAAACGTTGATTAGATAACCGTATTGCTTTTTCTGCCATATCATGGGCAAGCGTATGAATGCCTTTGATTCCTTGTAATAAGCCAAGCGCTTTATTTAATTTTGTTACCGTTTTTTCCAAACGATTTTTAACATTAAAGTCGTCTGCATTTAAAACATTTCCAAACGTGCTTTCTACTTTTGCATCAACTTCTTGAATGACAGATACCTGCAATTGTTCACTTTTCACAGTTTCCTTATCAGATACTTTCATTTCCATTTGTTTAATTTCAACATTTAAGAAACATTCGTTCCATTCTTTCAGCAAGCGATCTGTTTTGTCTAAAACGTCTTTCAATAATGGTTCCGTTAGTAATCCCAATAACTTCAATTCAACTTGTTTTCTTTTTTCATTCAATGCTTTTAAGCCATCAACTGCTCCTTTATATTGACGGTAACTCTCTAATTTATCCTCGACAACATTTAATTCTGTGTCAATGATTGGATCAAAAAGCTTTTTTCCTTCAACAAAGATATCTAACGCACGGTTTTTATAGAGCCTCTTTAATTCATTGGAAACATCATTCGTATAATTTAAAATATACTCTCCTGTAACTCCTGCGCTTTTTTTGACAAGACTTTGCAACAAATCGGGCTGGAATGAAACTGTCAATTCTTCATAAATGGTTTGTATGAAATTTTCATGATCCACTTTATTTTGTTTGAAAAATTTAACCGCAAAATCTTTTAAATGCCAATCAAGCTGCGATTCTACTTGCTTTTTAAAGCTTTCATAGAATGCTTGTAAACGGGCTTTCCGTTCTTCTTCCGTTTTCTTCTTGGCAAATAAAAAGCCTACTTTGAAATCCGGTTGTGCAGCTTCCACATAAGAATGCGCTAAATCCCTTGTGGCAGCCGGCATTAAATATGCATTATCAAGTATTTTTTTAAGTCCGTTTTCAAACTCATCTTTTAAATTAATTTTCTTATCAATATAATTTTTGCGAGTTTCTTCTAGACTTGCCAGCTCCTCAAGAAGAAGTTTCTTTTCTTGTTCCGATAAATGTTCAAGCTCAGCTTCGTAGTTTTTGCGTACTTCTTCATTTGTGTCATCAAAAAATTGTAAATGGTCCTCAATGAGCTGTTTTGCTGCTTGCATAACACTATTTAAAAGGAGTTCATCTTTCTTTGAAAGTATGCTAATTAAAAATTGTTCAAGCTTTGCATATTCATTTTCCGGATGGCTAAAATCTTTTAAAGATGTATAAAAGATGCCATCAATGTTGACACCCCAAGTTTTAAACGCTTCTACTACGCTTGATTTATATGAATGAAAACTAAGCTCTGCCTCATTATGTTTATCGATCATATTTATAATTAAGTAGACAGGCTTGCCCCGGTCTTTTAATGTTTTTGTAAACGAAAAATTAAGTTCGGACTGAACATGGTTGTAGTCCATTACATAAAAAACAACGTCTGCTAAATGTAGAGCTGATTCTGTAGCAATTCGGTGTGCATCATCCGTTGAATCAATGCCGGGTGTATCCATGATTGCTACCCCCTCAGGCAGCTTAATATCTTCATCACTTATTTCAATAGATTCAATCGTTTCTCCATCTTTGGCAAAATTTTTGACGACTTCATAGTCATAAGGTGCTGGAAATTCAACAGGATCGGCATTCTTATAATAAACTCTTGCATAACTTTTTCCTTTTTTTATTTTCACGAGGTTTGCACTCGTTGGAATTGGGCTGGAAGGTAATACATCCTTACCCATCAACTGATTCATCATCGTTGATTTTCCAGCTGAAAAATGGCCGCAAAAAGCAATCGTAAATTCGTTGTTTCGAAGCTTATCAATAAGCTGTTTCACCTTTTCGGCATTGACTAGGTCTCCTTTTGCATCTAATTCCATATAAATTGCTGTTAAACGATTCATTTCTAACATAGCTGACTTCTATCCCTCACATAATTATGACAAAATTTTGAACCTTTTTAACCTATGTTACCAATTGTTGAACAAATGCTCAATTGTTTTTATTTATAAACACTAAAAAATGTCATAAGAAAAATAAGCAAGGATTGGAAATTATTATTTAAAAATAGGAGGCATCTAAAGGAATTTTTCGTTTGGAGCCATTTTAAGAGCTGATGTTTCAAAAATTTATTTAAAATCAAAAAAAGCATACAAAGCTGCAATTCATTAGCTTGTATGCCTAAACTTTCTTTCCTTCAATTTCTATGTAAAACATAATTAAGAGCGTGTGCTTGGATCAATATTATGCAATATATAATACGTTAAAGAACTACAAGCAATAACCGTAACAGAAATAAAGGCCAATACCATCCTCAACACCATCCCGCAGTTAATTAGACACCGATAGTGATAATTATTTTCACTCTTTTTATGCTTTTATCATAACACCATTGATAAAGATTTTCAATACTTTTTTGAAATCGTTTGCATCTTTTTCAAAAGAATGCTTAAACTACGGTCGATTTCTTGATGGCACAAAACGGTACCGATTTTGAAATATTATTCCGTAATTTGTACCTTTCATTAGTTCTTGTTCTTCTAATTGAATGCGATGCTTTAAAACAACAATATTTAATATCGTAAAGATGATTGCAGTCCAAAATGCGTCAAATATTAAAGGAAGAACTAACAATTCAATCAAAACGACTAAATAATTTGGGTGCCGAACCCACTTATATGGCCCTTTTTCGATAATATTTGTATTTGGAACGACTATAATTTTTGTATTCCAAAACCTACCTAAAGACATGATGCTCCATACTCGTATCACTTGAGCTATAGAAAAAATAAATAAAAATATCACCCATAGCGGAGAAAGCTGTTTTTCAAAAAGAAATACTTCAATAATAAGGGTAACAAAAAATAGGATATGAACTAGGACGATATATTTATAGTGTTCCTTCCCCACTTCATACCCACCACGTGCCTTCATCCATTTTTCGTTTTTCTTTGCAATGCCAAGCTCTACGATTCTTTGCAATATGATTAGAGCTATAAAACAACTAAAAAACATATTTGACCACCTATTCCCATTTTAATAATAACAATTCTGAACTAAAACCGGGACCTAAAGCAGTTAATAATCCATATTCACCCTTTTTGCAATTCTTCTCCAAAAACTGTTTTAAAACATAAAAAATAGTCGCAGAGGACATGTTCCCATAGTTTTCTAAAACTTTAAGAGGAATCTTGATTTTATCTACATCTAATTGTAAAGCATCTACATATGCTTCTAATACTTTTCTTCCTCCCGGATGAGCAACAAAATGCTCGATTTGCTCAATTCTTACATGTTGTTTCTCTAAAAATTTGTTAACATTTGGACCGAGCCATTTACGGATGATTGATGGGATATCTTTTGAAAAAATGACGTAAAACCCCTCGTTCCTTATTTTCCATCCCATAATATCTTCTGAGTTGGGCATTAACGTAGATTGAGTTGCTTTAATTTTTGGTAAAAATCGATGATCTTCTTTATTAAGGTCAACTTCATCACCGCAAACTAATGCGCAAGCAATGCCATCAGCAAATAGAGAAGTTCCGACAAGGTTGCTCTTTGACATATCGTTTTTCTGAAATGTTAAACTGCAAAGTTCAACAGAAAGAACGAGTACTTTTGCTTTTGGATATGCTTTGCAATATTCAAAAGCTCTAGACAACCCACTCGCACCGCCTGCACATCCTAATCCCCAGATCGGTATTCTTTTACAATGTTCGTGAAACGGAAGTTCGTTCATAATTTTCGCATCAATGGTTGGTGTCGAAATACCGCTGGAAGTAATAAAAAAAATGGCATCAATTTCTTCATAGGGAACCCGCTCTCTCAAACAAACAGGGTCTTCGAGACAAGACCGAATTGCAGCTTTTCCAAACTGAACTGCTTTTTCAATAAAAAGATCGTTTTTCTCCATAAAAGAATGGTCTTTTATAAACCAATCTAACGGTACAGTAAAATAACGCTCTTTAATTTGACCATTTTCAAATACTTTTAACAAGCGTTCTATTTCATTAAAAGAATCTCGAAAAAGCTCACGAACAATTTCTATCGTTTTTTCTTGTGTGATTCGGTATGGAGGGGTGCAAAGACCTATTGATGCAATTTTTGCCAATAAATGTTCCTCCTTTATGAATAGCCATTTATCGATATTATTTCCATTATTTTAGATATCATCCAATTTAATTTACAAAACAAAAAAACCTTCCTAATGTTAGGAAGGTAATAGGAAAAATTTATCAATACCGACGTTTTGAAGGTTTGTTGTGCAACTTTATTTTACCCGATTTGTTATCTCATTACTTGTGTCAATTATTGTAATTTTATATCCTCTTTTGTAAAAAAATATGTTAATATTAATTCCATAAGACAAATTTCGTGGTATTATATACCTAGTAAAGTTATCGTACTACTAAATCAATTTAGGAGTGGTTTGTCTGTCGGTGGGAGAAAAAATTACTCATGTTCTAAATGGAACAATTGAATCTGTTAAAAATGTTATTCCCATTCCTATAGTTGTCGGAAAACCTTCCCTATTTAAAGAACCACTATTAAAATCTGAAATAGGTGTTCTCATAGGAATGATTGGATCGATCCGTGGAAGTTTAGTTATAAAAAGCCGGGCGAAAACTTTTTGCGGCATCGGAGAAGAGATGTTTGGAATGCATTTAGATGGAGAAATGCTCCAATCGTTTACTGGAGAGCTTGGCAATATGCTGGCAGGGAATCTTTGTACAATTTTAGCCGGAAAAGGTATTGACATCGATATTACCCCTCCAACCGTTGTTATGGACGGTTCAATTATGCATAATTCCGATCTGGCGTTTCGTGTTGGTGTAGATATTATAGGAAAAGGCGAAATCGGTATTGTATTAATGTTGGAAAATTAATTTTTCATTGGAATAGAAGGCTGGCTTTTATGTCTTGCCAGCCTCAACCTTTAAATGATCCAAAACAGTTTGAAAAGGCTGTTTTTGTTCTGCATCAAAATATTTTTTCTTAAATGGACAACCTTTTTCTTTTAACCGTTGGCTCAATGTTTCGATTGAAAAATCCTCTGGATGAAGATGTTCATTTACCTCATTCCATTCTAATGGAGTTGCGACTAACGCTTCTTCATTTCCCCTGACTGAATACGGAGCAATAATTGTTTTTCCCTCTGCGTGTTGAACATAGTCCACATATAAACGATTGCCTCTTTTCGATTTTAAACGTTCCATCGTAAACCAACGAGGCTCTTTTTCAACTAAATATTGCGCCATAAATGATGTAAAAATCCTTGTATCTTCGAAAGAAAAAACATCTTTGGGCAATGGAATATAAATTTGCAATCCTTTATTTCCAGATGTTTTAACGAATGAAATCAACCTCAGACGATCAAATGATTCTTTTAACATTAGAGCAGCTTCTACCGCCATTTTAAATTCAGACCTTGATGGCGGATCAAGATCAAAAACAATTTCTGTCGGTTTTTTTGTGTCTATTGTTGAAAAAGGAATATGGTATTCAATTGCAGATTGGTTCCCAAGCCATATTAAAGTTGCTTCATTTTGACAAATGATATAGTTCGTTCCATCTTCATATTTTGTAGTAATAAAAGACGGAGCATATGGAGGAGAATTTTTTTGATAAAACTTTTCTTCGTTAATCCCGTTCGGATAACGGATCGTTGTTAGTAAACGATTTCTTAAAAATGGTAACATGAAAGGGGACACAGTCATCAAATATTGTAAAAAATCAATTTTTCGAATCTTTTTTTTCGGCCAGAGGATTTTCGATAGATTGGTTAGCTGAATCGCAACACGATCTATGACTATTTCATGGACCGTTTCTGTGCCTCTTCCCATGTACAATCCTCCCATTTGATATCAAAACGAAATCTTGAAAAGCGCGGTTGCCTAATTTCAGCTTTATACCAATCAATAAATAGAAGCTCTACACAAATACTAGGTTTTAGATAAATAAATTTAGCGTCTTCTTTCATCGCATTTTTTTTAATAATTTCCGTTAGGGCATTCCTTTCCTCTTCGTTTAGTCCATGAAAAAAAAGTCCTGCATGAACGATTGAATCCCCTTTTATTAAGCCGACATGAAAATAACTGTTTTGCTTTTCTAATGATAGTATAAAAAAATTAGCTCGTTTCCAGTTTTTAATTTTTAACCAATTGGTTGTTCTTGCTCCTTCAATCCATTTGCTCGTTACACGTTTTGCGACAATTCCCTCGCCATTTTCGCTGACAATTTTTGACCACAGCAATTCATTATCATCAAACGTTTCGATTAGTTTCAAATGAGTGGTATGCCTCTTTTGTACTTGAGAATTTTCTAAAATCGTAAAGAAAATAGATGCCAATTCTTCTTTTCTTCCCATCAAAGGCATATGATTCAATCGTCTTCCAGATACCATTAACAAATCAAAAGCAATAAAGTCTGCAGGAAAAACATTTATGAATTGGGAAATTTTCTTTTTATTTTTCATTCTCCCCCGCTCTTGAATTTTTTCAAAGCTAGCTCTATATTGGGATTCTAAAATAACAATTTCCCCGTCCAAAACAAAAGGGAGATAGGTTTGTAATCCTGGGAGCAAGTTCTGTACATAAGAAATAATTTCTGGAAAAACAGTCGATAGATTTTTCAAGTTTCGGCTAATGAGTTCAACCTGGTCTTCAAAAATATATAATAATGCACGGAAACCGTCATACTTTGGTTCATATATCCATTCTGCACCCGATGGGATAGTATCTACTAATGTAGGCACCATTGGTTTCAAATAAATATTTTTCAATCCCTTCCTCCTAACGTACCTCTTTTAGCTTGTCCTTCTTAGGACGGACGGAAAGCTTTTTTTTCTTCTTCATCATTTCCTTTCCTTCATTATTTTCTACTTGTTTCAATGGTCTTGTTTGATCAATACTTGCTTGCAAAGCTGCCATTAAATCAACAACATTTGTTTTTGGCCACTCTTTTGGAACAGTAATTTCTTTCCCTGTAACTTTTGATTCAATTAGCTCCATTAATGTTGAACGATAATCATTTGTATATTTCTCTGGTTCAAACTGAGTTGTCAGCTGTTCAATTAGCTGTATCGCCATATTTAATTCTTTTTCGTCCAATTTCAATTTTGGTTCTAAACCAGGTACATGTTCGACATTGCGCACTTCATCCGGAAAAAATATCGTTTCGAGCAAAAGGGCTGATTGATATACTCTAACGATAGCTAAACTTTCTTTTGAACGGATTGTTATTTTCGCAAGACCAATTTTTCCCGTTTGTTCCATCGCTTGTTTTAAAAGATAATACGATTTTAAACCATTTTCCTGAGGACCGAGAAAATAGGATTTATCGAAATAAATCGGATCAATTTCGTCAAGCTTTACAAAATCAATAATTTCAATTGTTCGATTGCTTTCCGGTGCTATTTCTTTTAACTCTTCACTAGAAATGACAACAAATTTTCCCGGTTCATATTCATAACCCTTAATGATTTCATCATTCGTTACTTCCCGATCGCAAACTGGGCAAACTTTTTCATATTTAATCGGGCTGTTGCATTCTTTATGAAGCGAACGAAAACTAATATCCTTATTTTCAGTTGCTGCAAAAAGATTGATTGGGATATTAACTAACCCAAAACTAATTGTCCCTTTCCATATTGTTTGCATGAAATGCCCCCTTTCGGTTACTTTTTCAATCATAATATGCGTAAAAAAAAGACATTCTATGAAAAGAATGTCTTTAAGCTTCGTTATGTAATCGTACTTTCAATAACTTCATATCCATTTACAACAACATCTAATTTCCCAGTTTCGGGATGAATAATTAAACCGTGGACAGCCACATCTTTTGGAAAGAGCGGATGATGGCGAATTCTGCTGACAGATTGTGCAACACTATCAGCAACGTTTGAGAACCCTTTTAACCATTCATCAATGTCAATGCCAGAATGGCGGAGAATATCAATTGTTTCTTCCGAAATTCCATTCAAAATTGCCTCATCTAAAATTTCATGAGAACATAAGTCAGTCATACCGCAGTCATGGTGACCAACAACAAAAACTTCTTTTGCACCTAAAGAATATACAGCAACAAGAATACTTCTCATAATACTTCCAAACGGATGTGATACAATCGCCCCAGCATTTTTAATAATTTTTGCATCACCATGTCTAACATTCATTGCTTTTGGCAATAAATCGGTTAAGCGTGTATCCATACAAGTTAAAATCACCATATGTTTGTCAGGATATTTCGTTGTTCGAAACTGTTCATATTCTTGATTATGAACAAATTGCTTATTATGTTCCAAAATTTCACCTAACCGACTCATGAAAATCCTCCTTATGTTGGTTTCATTGAACCCATTTCATTCCTTACTAAAATTCTACAAAATAACATATATTTCTACAATTTACTTATCATTAACGATTTGACTAAAACCGTTTTCACAATATGTTCACAACTTTTTCATACAAAATCCCTTTATTCATAAGGGGTTTACAGTTTTCACTATTTGCATAGTTTTTATATCACTTATGAACATTTTGTGAAAAGTGTAAAATTGTGATGGATTCGATTTGTTTCTTTTGTAATATATAAGCATAATGAAAGTTTTTATATTCATTCTTCAATCATCATCAATTTATAAAGGAAGGGAAGTGAAAAAATGGCAAAACCTGAATTCCATCAAAAAACAGAAGTGGAAGACAGCAGCTCATTAAAAGGAACACTAGCAAGCGTCGGCATCCTAGGACTAATTATTCTTATTACTTGGTTTAGTGCATTTAATCTATTCTTAGACCGACAATAAATGTATTGATTAGAAAGGAGCATAGGGCTTTATGCACATTCATAAGTATGAAAAAATTTGGCTATTATTTGGTATAGCTTCTTTGCTGGTGTTCACCGTTACAATTGGAGTTAGTGCATTTTATATGGGTAATCAACCACCAAGCTGTTTAGTGACTGTTGATCCAGCAAAGGTATATGAAACAGAACCATTCAACCAACCTGGATTAAAGCAAGTTGGCGACAAAGATTATGAATTAGTTGTTGTTGCTTCAGCATTTAACTATGATGTTGGTCCAGAAAAAGTTATTCAAATTCCTGTTGGTTCAACTGTCAATTTTATTGGTACAACAACTGACGTAATCCACGGCTTCGAAGTTGCAGGTACAAATGCAAACATGATGTTAGAGCCTGGTTATATCAATACTGTTAAAACTACATTCAATAAACCAGGTAAATATACAATTGTATGTAATGAATATTGTGGATTAGGTCACCACTTAATGTTTGCTACTGTGGAGGTGGTTGAATAATGAAAGGTATTGCTAGTATTAACTCAAAAGATGCTAAACTCGTAATGGCTCACCTATATGTTGCATTTACTGCATTATTAGTTGGAGCTTTAGCAGGTTTACTGCAAGTGTTCGTCCGTACAGGTAAATTACAATTGCCAGCTGGCATTAACTATTATCAAGTACTTACTGTTCATGGTGTTCTTTTAGGTCTTGTATTAACTACTTTCTTTATTATAGGTTTTATATTAGCAACACAAAGTAAAGCAGCTGGATCCTATACAGATGGCGAACGCCGCTGGGGCTGGATCGGCTATTGGATGATGACAATTGGTACTATTACAGCAGCTATTTTCGTATTATTAGGTGAAGCTTCAGTTCTTTATACAATGTATGCACCAATGATGGCTCACCCACTACATTACATCGGTCTTACTCTTGTTGTTGTAGGTAGCTGGGTTGAAGGTTTTGTAGTATTCCATCGCCATGCTCGTTGGAAAAAAGATAATCCAGGTCAAACTACACCTCTCTTAAGCTTTATGGGTGTTTGTACAATGATCCTTTGGTTAGTTGCTTGCCTTGGATTAGCAACTACAGTTTTAGTACAAATTATTCCTTGGTCTTTAGGACTTGTTCCAACAATTGATATTTTGATTAGCCGTACATTATTCTGGTATTTCGGACATCCGCTTGTATATTTCTGGCTATTACCTGCTTATATGGCATGGTATGTAATTATTCCAAAAGTTATTGGCGGAAAAATTTTCAGTGATGCATTAGCTCGTTTATCATTTGTATTGTTTATCCTATTCTCAATTCCAGTAGGATTTCACCATCAATTGCTCGAACCTGGAATTGATCCGTTCTGGAAATACTTGCAAGTTGTATTGACATATTTAGTTGTTATTCCGTCATTGATGACAGCATTTTCAATGTTTGCTACATTTGAATTGCGTGGCCGTGAATTAGGCGCAACAGGTCTTTTCGGTTGGTGGAAAAAACTACCTTGGAAAGATGCTCGCTTCTTAGCACCGTTTATGGGTATGTTGTTATTCATTCCTGGTGGAGCTGGCGGTATCGTTAACGCATCTCACCAATTAGACCAAGTTGTACACAACACAATTTGGATTACTGGACACTTCCATTTAACTGTAGCATCTGCATGTGCAATGACATTCTTTGGTGTAACATTCTGGCTAGTACCTTCTATCACCGGCCGTAAGTTAACACCAACAATGAATAAAGTAGCTCTTGCTCAAACTTGGTTATGGACAATTGGTATGTTCTTTATGTCTGCATCAATGCATGCTGCCGGTTTATTTGGAGCACCACGCCGTTCAGCATTCTCAACATATGCAGGCAATGAAGATACACTTGCTTGGATTCCATACCAAATTGCTCAAGCAGTTGGCGGTTCAATCCTATTCTTAGGTGCTGTTTTAATGGTTATTATTTTCTTTAACCTTGCGTTCTTTGCTCCAAAAGGTGAAGAAGAATTCCCTATTGGAGAAGTTCATGCGAATGCTGAAAAAGTACCTGCTGTGTTTGAGAACTTCAAACTTTGGGTGGCTATCACTTTCGTATTAGTATTATTCGCATACACAGTACCATTTATTGATATGATTCAGAACGCACCTCCAGGATCACCTGGTTTTACAAATGTAATTGGTCGTTAATAAAAAACCAATTGTTTTTACAAAACAATAATGGAAATTATACCCTATCCTAACCAAAATGACAATCCCCTTGATTTAGGTCAAGGGGATTATTTTTTATAAATTATAGATCATTCTGTATTTTTCTTCTAAATATTGAATTAAATAATCAGCGTTTAAACCTTCACCTGTTACATCGTTAAGAATTTCAAGTGGTTTCTTTAATTTACCATATTGATGGATATTGTTGTTTAACCATCCTTTGATTGGAAGTAAATTTCCTGTTTTCAACAACTCATCGTAATTCGTGAGTTCCTTCCTCATTGTTGCCCGAAATTGTGCTGCATAAATGTATCCTAGGGCATATGATGGAAAATAACCGAAACTACCGCCAGCCCAATGAACATCTTGCAATACTCCTTCCCCATCATTTTTTGGAGTAACACCTAAATACTCTTCCATCTTTTCATTCCAGATAGCAGGTAAATCTTTAACATGTATTTCATCGTTAAACAACCCTTTTTCAATTTCATATCGGACGATTACATGAAGCGGATATGTTAATTCATCAGCTTCGATTCTAATTAAGGAAGGCTTTGCTTCATTAATGCCTCGATAAAAATCTGAAATAGAAACGTCCCTAAATTGTTCGGTAGAATATGACTTTAAAATATCAAAAAAGTAAACCCAAAAATGATAATCTCTTGCTACAAAATTCTCCCAAAACAATGACTGTGATTCATGGATTCCCATAGATGTGCCATCACAAAGCGGTGTTCCAACGAGATCTTCCGAAATATTTTGTTCATAAAGGGCATGGCCTCCCTCATGAATCGTGCCAAATACGGCTGTTCTAAAGTCAGATTCATCGTATTTTGTAGTAACCCTGACATCGCCACGGTTTAACGTAATCGCAAATGGATGGACGGTCTCATCAAGCCTGCCAGCATCAAAATCATATCCCATATGTTTTAATACGTGCAAACTGAAAGCCCTTTGTTTCTCTTTTGGAAATTGCTTAAATAAAAAGTCAGTTTTCGGTTTACTTGGTGATTCAGTAATTTTGTGAACTAGTGGTACAATATTTTTACGCAATTTTGCAAACGTTTCGTCTAAAAGTTTTACAGTAATACCTGGTTCATATATATCTAAAAGTAGATCATATTTATTTCCTACATTTGTTGCGCTTTGGATGGAACTCCAATAACCGATGAATTTTTTATTGAATTCTACAAGTTTCTCCAAATATGGCCGAAACATTTCAAAATCAGATTTTTCCTTTGCTTCCTCCCATACAGATTCAGCTTTAGACTGTAAAATTACATATTCTTTATATTCTTCTTTAGGAATTTTTGTATTGCGCTCATACTCTTTTTTACATTCTAAAACTGATTTTTTCGTGATTTCAGAAAGTCCATCCACATTTTCTAATGCCTGAATAAAATCTGCCATTTTTTCTGAAATTGACATTTGAAAGACTTCTTGTGAAAGAATGCCAACTACTTCTGAACGCTGATCAATTCCTTTTTTAGGAGCACCTGTGCGCATATCCCAAAATATTAACGACAATGCTTCATTGTATGCTGCCATCTTTTTTAAGTACTCTAAAAATTCAACTTCAATTTTTTTTAAAGATTGTTCCATGCGTAACACTTCCTTTTTCATAAAACTTTTCATTCATTTCCATCCTAATTGCTCGTAGGAATTATTTAGAAGACAGCGTCACTTTATTCTTAACTTCAGCTCTTTTTTTATAAAAAAATAATGCAAAAAAAATTCCAGCAAGACCCCCTGCCATATCTAAAAAGACATCTTGTACAAGCGGCGTTCTGTTTTCAGTATACATTTGATGATATTCATCGGTTGCTGCATAAATGGAAACTATTATAAAAGATACCATAAAATAGGTAAGTTTTCTTGAATGAAAGAATAAAACAAACCCCCGATATATTAACAAACCTAAAACAAAAAAAGCGAAAAAATGACTAAATTTACGGATCAAAAATTCAATCAAGCCTGCTTCACTAACTGTATTTACATTGATTTCTTTTCCAGCATAAGAAATTGTAATTTTCGATAATAAAAAAGAAAGAACAGTTGGATGAACATCCTCTTTAAAATGATCAATAACTATCTCTAATTCCGGTTTTATATTTTGCCTATCATAAGGCTGATCTGAAAAAATAAAGATCATCGCCATCCATAAAATGATTGGCAGAAAAATATTGGACAATTTTTTCATCTTTAACCTACCCATTACGTTCGTCACTTCCACTATAGACATCCCTTTTAAATATTATTCGTTTAAAATTTCGACCGAATTTTTATTGTTTTTTTGATCATAGGTATGAATTTTAATAAAAGTGTTAATACTGTTAAAAAGGATGCTCGGAGGTCTTGCAATGAACACTTTCCTACTTTTAATTTTCAAAGATATTGCCATTACGATTATAGGCATGATAATATCTTTTTTCTTTTTTTCTTTTCTTGCTTATACGTATGTAAATATGTTTAGATTAAAATAATCTATGTTTTTTCGTTTTAACTATATGATGATAAAGAACTGGCATTACCCTATAGGGAATGCCAGTTTTATTATTTATCACATGATATTCTTGTTGTTTTTATACTTTTTTAAAATTTACTTGTTCGACCAAAACACTCAACAATTATTACGAGGAGGGCGTTTTCCCCAATATTGAAAATAATTCGTTTGTATAAAGCCATTGAACAACTTTCTTTTTTTTGTGGCTTGTTTCCCATAAAATTTTTCGAAATCAGGATGAGACGTTAACATATATACGGACCAAGTGTCGTACGGCTCGAATACTTTTCCCATTTCTTCATACATTTTTTCAACTTCTTTTTTTTCTCCTATACGTTCTCCATATGGTGGATTCCCAACAATTACACCGTAATTTTTTTTCGTCGTAAAATCTTTTACTTGCATCTGCTTAAAGCAAATAGCATCCCCAAGTCCCGCTTCTAAAGCATTCTTTTTTGCAATTTCCACCATTTTATGATTTATATCAGAACCGGTAATATCAAGAGGTTGATCATATTTAGCTAAATCTTCTGCCTCTTGATAAGCTTCATCCCAAAATTTTTGATCAAGCCAATGCCATGTTTGTGAGACAAATTCTCTGTTAAAACCTGGAGCGATATTTTGTCCAATTAATGCTGCCTCAATCGGTATAGTTCCTGAGCCGCAAAATGGATCAACAAAAGGACGGTCAGGACTCCAGTTTGTTAATAGCACAAGAGCTGCTGCTAACGTTTCTTTAAGAGGTGCTTCACCTTGGTAAGCACGGTATCCTCGCTTATGTAAACCGATGCCACTTGTATCTATAGTTAACGTTGCAACATCTTTTAATAAAGCAACTTCAATTTTGTATAACGGTCCCTTTTCTTCAAACCAAGTAATACGTCGATAAATTTTTTTTAATCTTTCTACAATTGCTTTTTTAACAATTGCTTGACAGTCTGACACGCTAAATAGTTTTGATTTAACAGACTTTCCTGTCACTGGAAATTGTGCGTCTTCATGTAAAAATTGTTCCCACGGCAATGCTTTTGTTTTTTCGAACAGTTCATCAAAGGTTGTTGCCTTAAATTCACCGACTTTTATTTTTACTCGGTCTGCTGTTCGAAGCCACAAATTAGCTCGGCAAATTGCTGACAAATCCCCTTCAAAGGTAACTTTTCCATTATCTACAACGACATTTTCATAACCTAAATCTCTAACTTCTTTTGCAACTAATGCCTCAATTCCCATTGCAGCCGTTGCTATTAACGTAATCTTATTCATGCTCAAACTCCTATGCAATAAACTTACTTCATTATAAAATGCCATGAATTTTTCATATTTAGAAATCCAAGAAAAAAGCCTCCTCTAACAAAAAATGAGAAAGGCTTAAAGCTTACTATTACTAATTATTTCCTTTTATATACCTAAATAAAAAGTATATGTATAAAATTAAAATTCTATTAGTCAAATAACTTTCTGCCAAACACATGCTTTTCTAAATTTGACAGCCGCTTTAAGATATCATAGTTTGTATTACCGGTGCCAATGTTTGTTGCTCCTGGTTCCATCCCTTTATTTTGTATATTTTCGAGCTGTTTTCTTAAGCGTAAATTTTCTTGCTGAAGCTTTTCGATTTCTTGATGAAAAGTTTCGTAATCTTTTATGATTAAATCAAGGAATTGATCAACTTCATCCTTGTTATAACCTTTAATGGAAGTTTTAAAATCTTTTTCCAATATTTCTTTGGCAGTCAGTTTCACTTTATCGGAAAGCATACAAATTCACCTCTACACAATACCCCACATATTATTATCTTCTATTTTTCCAAAATATATATTAATTGTCAATGGAAGCGCCTTATACAAGAACAAATTTCAATTGTCTGTCTTGCTAGTTGAGTCGGTAAATGAGGCGGTGCTGTTAGATGTTTTTTTAAGTATTAACTTGCCGCTAATTAAAAGCGGCAAGTCAGTAATTTAATATGAATACGGGCGTTGACACATCATTCCCATTCCAGGAGCCATTCCTGGAGACATCATCCCCATTTCTGGAGCCATTCCAGGTGCCATCATACCAGGAGCCATTCCAGGTCCCCCTCCTAGGTAAGGCATCGGTCCTGGACAGCAGTTAATATGTTGATGAGCAACATTTGAAACATGTGAAACAGTATTTGGACATGTATGCACATGTTCAAATAATTTATGATGATGGACAGTCGTATGGGTCGGATGGATATGCGGCACTTGGTATACTTCTGTTTCATGGACATCGCAGCATTTTGTCGGATGAACAATAGGGCTTAACATCTTTGGCCTAGGGAAATACATATCTTCAATTCTCCTTTCTTCTAGTAGGTTCACTAATAAATTATGAAATTCAAAGGGTACATGTACTAATGGATATACCTAATTTTTAGCCTTTAGCCGCCCTTTTCTTTTAACCTTTTATTTTTTCTTCAAGTCTTGCTATTCTTTTTTGATAGGCTGCTTTGTCCTTAACTATTACTGTTTTCCTTATCCGCTTTTTTTCCTTCCATGTTTGATAAGCAATTTTTGCATAGTATAGCGCCCTTTCAAAATCTTTCCAATGATGTTCATACAACTTAGAAAGCTCTGTTGCCGCTTCTTCATCTGCATATAATTGATTTTCTACCAACTTTGTCCAAATTTCTGCTGCCTTATCATAGTGTTTTTGCTTTTTATAGATGCTTGCAAGAGATTTAAACAATTGATTGTCACGAACATGGTCTTGATAGACAAGCTCTTCATAAAGATGTTCAGCAAATTTTATTTGCCCGAGTGATTCGAACCAACGGGCGATTTCATATTTTTCTTCATTTGTTGGTTTCAGTAACGACTTATTTAACAATTTTTTTGAAATATGAATATATAAGCTTATTAAAGACAACACGTCTATCTCATTATGAATAAATACACCTTTTATCCCTTTAGGATTTTGATCCTTTAAAAAATCAAAATAAAGGAGAGGAGCCAAAGACCCATGAACATCATTGATGCGGTTAATGTTTAATACTTCTTTTTCAACGATTGATAGGCGCACCGATGGGAGCTTATGTTTCCATAACCGTCTTGCCGCATGCAACAAATCAAAATGACCAAATGCAGGTAACTTAGGAACTGCATCGCGAATGAGCGTATGTCTTGTTTGAATTTGCGGCCAATCGAACGATTTGCCATTATAGGTCGTAAGTTTCATTGCTTGATAATCACCGACATCTGTCAAAAAACCCTGGTACAAGGCGACCTCGCAACTTGGATTTGGTAAAAAATGCTGTGTTACGCTGACATGATCATCAAAAATTTTCGCGTAACCGATGAGAAAAATCATGTTGCCAACCCCACCAAGTCCTGTTGTTTCTGTATCAAAGAAAACCATCTTAGAAGGCTCCCCGTCTGAAAAAGCCAATGGATGATCAATCGCCATTTCTTCCCAAAGTTCGATTACATCGTAAAACTCCCGAAAGCGATGCAAACCATGTAAGTAATCCAATGGGTAAGAAACTTTACGAATAAGAGAAAATTGATGGTCAAAATAAAAGGGCTTTGTTTCAAAAGCATTCCATTCTTCCAAATATGGAATGTCGATTTGATACATAGTTTGATCATCCATTTGCTTTTCTTGTTCTTTTGATGACCGGTCATTAGAAACTATATGTTTTTTAAATCGATTCAATTTATTTTTTAATGTCATTTCATACACCTTGCTTTAAAAACTCGCTGTAATAAGTTGAGGCTTTTTATAAAAGTTGATATCTACAAAGCTTAGTTATTGTAAAGTTTCAACAGTTTTTCAGTCACATTTTTTGTATCTTCCCCTATAACATCCATACCAACGCATGATGGACAACCGGATTCACAAGAGCAGTTGGCTAGAATCTCTTTGGCTTCCTCAAGCAATTTTTCCATGAGCTCGTACACCTTTTCACTTAAACCAATACCGCCAGGATACCGATCATATAGAAAGATTGTCGGTTTTTCTAAGTGTACAGATTTAATTTGTGGCACTACATGAAGGTCGGACGGATCGCACATGACATGTAATGGTGCGATGTGGCGCAAAAGATTTGCAATGCCAACAAGTCCTTGCTCCAGTTTTTGTTCACTAATTGAATTTTTAATTGTCTCATCTAAACAAATCCAAGCTGCATTCGTATGTAACTCTTCTTCTGGCAAATGAATTGGACCGGATCCAATATTTTCATGGGTATCAAACTTGATTTTTTTAAAAATTGTTGCCATCGCCCGAACCGATACTTCCCCAAAGCCGATTGAAGCCATTTCCATTTTCCGCTCTTTTTCAACATCAAGGACTTGCAATTGAACAGCTAAATTCGCATCAGTAAAATAATCGACATCAACTTCACGGACAAATGCTTTTTTTTCTTCCCAATCCAACTTCTCAACCTGATATTGAACTCCTTCATGCAAGTAAATCGCCTCTTCATGTAGAAGCGTCATCGCACTGAAACGATCCATTTCTCCGATTACTTTCACATGTGCTATGTCAGTTTGATCGATAATGACAACATTTTCTTGTGATGCTGAACGCAAACTTATATTATGAGCTGGAAATGATTGATTCATCCAATACCATTTGCCGTTATTGAAATGGAGTACTTGTTCCTCCGTTAAAAATTCGAGAATTTCTTCGAGTTCAACTCCGTCAAACGTTTCTCCTTTTTTAAATGGAAGTTCAAACGCGGCACATTTTAAATGATCAACAAGGATAATTAAATTATTAGGATTGATCCGTGCAATTTCCGGACTTCGTTCAAAAAAGTATTCTGGATGCTGAACGACATATTGGTCAAGAGGTGTCGAAGAAGCGACCAAAATCACGAGTGCTTCCCCTTGTCTTCTACCAGCACGACCTGCTTGCTGCCATGCACTTGCGATTGTCCCCGGATAACCAGTCATGATACAAACCTGCAGCTGTCCAATATCAACTCCTAATTCAAGCGCATTCGTGCTAACGACACCATATATTTCTCCATTGCGCAATCCATGTTCAATTTCACGCCTTTGTTTTGGCAAATAACCTCCACGATAACCACGGATTGATTTTGGACCCAATTCTTTTTCAATAAGCCCTTGCAAATATGTTAATAGAATTTCAACACGCACACGACTACGAGCAAAAACGATCGTCTGAATTTTATTTTTTAAAAATTCACTAGCGATATTTCGAACTTCCAATGTCGCACTTCTTCTAATATTTAATGGTTTATTGACAACTGGAGGATTATAAAAAACAAAATGTTTTTTTCCAGCAGGCGCACCATTGTTATCGATCAATTCCACTTTTTCACCAATTAATTTTTCCGCAAGTTCTTTCGGGTTCGCGATCGTTGCTGATGTACACATGAATAATGGTTTACTACCATAAAAATTACAAATTCTTTTCAATCGACGGATAACATTAGCGACATGGCTTCCAAAAACACCTCTATAAATATGGAGTTCATCAATGATGATATACTTTAAATTTTCAAAAAGCGACACCCATTTTGTGTGATGAGGTAATATTGCAGAATGGAGCATATCTGGATTCGTTATAACAATTTGTCCTGCTTGACGAACTTTTTGACGGATGTTTGCAGGTGTATCTCCGTCATATGTATAGCTATTAATATTTATACCAAGCACATCGATCAATTCAGTTAATTCACTTTTCTGATCATAGGCAAGTGCTTTTGTAGGAAATAAATATAACGCTCTGCTATCTGGCTCAGTAATGATTTGTTGAAGTACAGGCAGATTATAACAAAGCGATTTACCTGATGCCGTCGGTGTTACAGCAACAAAATGTTTATTTTTTCTAGTCATTTCATATGCTTCTCTTTGGTGTGTATAAAGTTTCTGAATTCCCCTATTCTCTAAAGCTTCTTGAAGTCTAGAATCTATTGATTCAGGAAAAGGGACAGTTTTTGCTTGCCTTTCGGGAATCGTATGCCAATGAACGATGTTTTTAGAGAACCGTTCATCATTGTGAAATTGCTCGATGATCTGTTGAAGATTTTTTCGTACATACATGTCATTCACTCCCATTCATTTCAATCTCTATTTTAGAGAATAAACGTTCGAATAGTAAATGAAAATTTCGTTTTCAAATCAAAGTACCATATATTGGATATTTTTAAAAATAATTGGATAATCTATTAATAAACATATTATAGTAAATAGACCTGCAACGGGAGGATTGTGTAATGCAATTACATAATAATATGGAATTTGAAATTAAAGACAACTTTATACCAAATTTAAATAAAGCTAATCGTTTAAAAATATTAGAGGTATCGCCGGAAAGTGTTGTTGTACAAATGCAAAATTCGAAAAGCCGCGGTGTATTTCCTATCGATCATTTTCAATATTACATTAGAAAAAATTTACTTGTTCATATAAAAGAAGAAGAGGAAAGACTTGAAAGCACCGGTGAATAAACCGGTGCTAAGTCATAATTGTACCATGGTAATCGCTTCGCTCGTATATTCAACTGTAAATCTTCCAGATGCTTTTTTACTAGCACCCCTTTTAATAATCGAAACGGATTTTCCATCTGTAATATTGATGCCGGTAGGTACTTGTTTCAATAGTTTATATGTTTTCGTTACTCCATTTTTCAATTGGACATTTGCCTCCAAATATTCCTTATCACCTTCGTCATATACTAATTCCAATAGATTATAAATCATATGATCATCATTTGATTTCCAAACAATTGTTTCTGAAAATCCTTTCGGTATGGCAAACTTTCCAACTAATTTTTCCTTATATTGATGATGTTCAATGACTACATCAGCTATTTTCGGATCAGGCAAACATTGTATGCCCAAAATACTATCTTTACGAACTGTTACTTTGCAATCCGTTGTTTTAAGGATTGTATGTTTACAATATTTCACAGGCACTAATGGTTCCAACGTAATGCAACCAGATTGTTCTGTTTCTTTTTTATTAAGAACAAAAAAGATTGTCACAAATGTTTTTCGTTTATCAATTCCTCTGCATTTTAACAATTTTCCATTTTTCATATAAAAAAGAAAAGGCCTCTCCCATGCACTTTCTTTCAATAGCCTTTCTTTCAGATCAACCATTTCAACCACGACTCCCACTATTTCAATCTATTTTATCCTATTCCTACATGTCCTTTTCTGTTAAGGCAGCAAGGAAAAATGGTTGATTGTCCATTTGAAACCGAGCTGATATTTTTCTTTCCTGAATGTTCATTCCATTTCAACATTTACGCAGAGCAGACGCCAATTATTTAAAATTGGCGCCCTAAGGCATAACAACAATTTTCTCTTTACATGAAGTACAATACTTGGCGTATTCAATACAACATTCAAGAGTATCATCCCGCTCCATCGGCCACCAACGAATAGCTCCCGTAGGAGCTTTTGCTGCATATTGTTCGACAAAATAAGGAACATTTCCGACGACGACAACTTCTATGTCATTAAAGTTTGTCTTCAAACCTTTTTCTAGTGTTTTGTATAATTGTGTATAATCAACATTTGACGCGGAATATGGAAGAGGAAAAAGAATCGAAACTTTTGAAGGATTTTCATTGATTACATGGGCTGTCTTACGGGCAGGATCGTCTGGATCGGTAAGCCATACGCGATTATAAGGAACTAGCTCTGGCATTCCTAGTCCTTTTATCTTTCCGTATATTCTATTGTGATAATAATTTTTTAATTCATTGACAAGAATTTGTATTTGCCTATTTCTTTGAAACGTAGAGTTGTCTCCCCCTTTATTGCGATATTGTATATAAAGCAATTCAGGGATGGCGACATATTTTGTACAGAGGAATGTTCGAATCAGCAGATCATAATCGTCTCCAACTAAAAGTTCTTCCCTGTGCCCACCGACCAAATGGTAACAATCTCTCGTCCAAGCACGGGGATGGTTTGGAAGTCCAACTAAATGGCGAAGGGTGTTGCCATTAATCGTTGTATGTCTTTGGACATTTTGCCAACGATTCATTTTATGAATCCATACTCGGTAATGAACGCTGTATCCATACCCGCAATCCCACCCATACCAATGCGCAAAGTTGTTTTCAGCATAAACTTCCGTACAATCCCCATATGCAAAACCGCATTCCGGATGCTCTTTAAATGCATTTACAATTTTTTCTAGACAATCCGGCATTAATTCATCATCATGATCAACTTCAACTAAAATTTCCCCTGTGCAAAGTCCAGCTGCATAACGTTTGATTGATCCAATATACCCATTGCGCGAATCTTGTCGATATCTTCGAACACGTGGATCATCAAGCGTTCGCAAAAAGTTTTTATAAGTCTCATCGTCGTCACCAGAATCGTCGACGATCACCCATTCCCAATTCGGATATGTTTGATTTAATAAAGAACGATAAGGGCGTAAAATTTTATCTTTTGATCGATAGCTTGCAGTAAAAACAGATACTAGCGGTGTATCTGAAGTAAATTTTGTCTCAGGAATCGTACGATTTTCAGGAAGTGGATCTGTTACTTTCAGCCAACAATAAAATAAATTAAACGGTTGTACATCCTCTGGAGATTCAAAATGAAGCCAACGTTTCCTCTCATGAAGCGGCAGACTTTTTAAACTTTCAAACTCTTTCCAGTCGCTTCCAATCGATACATAAACACGAGGTTTCTTTGGCAGCGCATCTATTAATTGATCTTTCGGACCGTATAATTTCACAATAATTCCTTTTTCATAAAGTCTTTCAATCATCTCTTTAATTCCATCATACGATTTTAATTTGGATATAAATATATGTGCTGTCAACAATGGTATTAGATTTGCAATCATCACGTTCGACCCTCTCTTTCAAAAACTCATTCTATAAATATGAGAATTGAATAAATATGTTACTGCCTTCAAACAGTTCAATATTTTTATCTATAGGAAGCAGTTTGCCAAATGTAACCTTAGCCATGAATGAAGAATAAGTTATATAGGCAGAGTTTTGAAAATTTATTATTGAACTTTTACTGATTTCATTAATAATGAGAGGAGTTGGCGTTTTATTATATCATGAAAAAAATTCCATTTTTACGGCCAAACTTAGTAAAAAAAGAAGCATTACTACCTTATTTAGAAGAGATCGAAACATCAAGAATGTATAGCAATTTTGGCCCGCTCAATAAACGGTTTGAAAAACGAGTTTTAGAAGAATATTTTGATAATATTGGCGATGCTGCAACAGTTAGTAACGCTACAATTGGCTTAATATTGGCGATATCAGCATGCAAAAATCCAAAAGGAAAATATGCTTTAATGCCAAGTTTTACGTTCGCTGCAACACCACTTGCTGCCTTATGGTGCGGATTGGAGCCTTTTTTTATTGATATTCGTCCCAACGATTGGTGTATGAATGAAGAGCTACTAGAAGATACGATAAAAAAATTAGGTAATGATGTTGCTGTAGTTATCCCGTATGCTACTTTTGGCACTTATCTTGATCTTACCTTTTATCAACAACTCCATAAATCAGATATTCCGGTTGTCATAGATGCAGCAGCAAGCTTTGGTGTGAGAGGAAAACAAGGACATTTTGGAAAGAGTTTTCCCGGTTTCGTCGTCTATAGTTTTCACGCAACAAAATCATTCGGTGTCGGGGAAGGCGGTTTAGTCTATAGTGGAAATCGAGAGTTCATTACTAAAATTCGACAAGCTGAAAATTTTGGATTTTCCTCTGATAGAACGTCAAATCTTCTAGGTTTGAACGGTAAAATTTCTGAGTATACAGCTGCGATCGCTTTATCTACTTTAGATGTTTTCGAGGAAAAAATAAAAAAGAGAAAGCAGATTTATTCTTGGTATGTAGAACAGCTTCATCAAAACGATTTACTTTCAAAAGGCTGGACGTTACAAAAAACGGAAGGAGATATACCTCATCAATTTATGCCGCTTACTTGTCCGAAAAATATACACAATCATGATATTATAACTTTCCTTAAAAACGACCAAATCGAAGCACGCACGTATTTTTCTCCTCCTTGCCACCTGCAGCCGCTTTTTAGTAAATATCCTCAAACATCTTTGACTGCAACGAATCAAATTGCTAAACAGATCATTAGTTTACCTTTATGGGAAGAAATGACAGAAGAAGATGTTCGTAAAATTGTAGGAAGGTTGGTTTCATTCAAATGAAAGTTGTTATTTGGGGTTGCGGTGGCCATGGTCGGGAGGTTCTTCATTTATGTGAACAAATCGGGATTGAGGTTGTAGGATTTCTAGATGAACGGCCTGAATTTAAAGGAAAAGTGATTGATGATATTCCAGTTCTAGGAGATCTACCAGACATCCTTCATTTACAGAATAAAGTAAAAGTTGTATGTGCTGGAGTTGGCAGCCCACAATTAAAAAAACGATTTGTTGAAAAAACGAAACATTATGGGTTTGAATTTTCTGATCCATTAGTACATCCCTCTGTTTACATTTCAAAAAGAAATCAAATCGGCATTGGAACAATCATTTGTGAAGGAACAATTATAACAACGAATGTTATTATAAAAGATTTTGTTATCATCAACCGTCGAGTTAACATAAGCCATGATGATCGAATTGAGAATTTCGTTACAATTTCCCCAGGTGTCAATTTAGCAGGAAATGTTACGATTATGGAAGGAGCTTACGTAGGCATCGGAAGCTCTATACGCGAAAAAATTACGATCGGTCCGTGGGCAGTCATTGGAGGAGGCGCTTTTGTTAAAGAAGATGTACCTGGACATACATTGTATGCTGGTGTGCCAGCAAGGTTTAAAAAGTACTTAGAAAGTTGGGATACGGATGGGAAAACCGTTAGTTAGTGTTGTCATTCCTGCTTTCAACCGACCCCATACTCTTAAACTCGCATTAAATAGTGTATTAGAGCAAACATACCCTAACATTGAAATAATTATTTGTGATGATAGTACAAATGACGAAGTAAAAGAAATGATTGTTCCATATTTAGAAAAATATTGTTTTATAAAATATTATAAAAACGAAAGAAACTTATTTCTTGAAAACTGGCATAAATGCTTTAATTTGGCAACAGGAGAATATATTAATTACTTAATGGATGATGACTTATTTCATAGAGAAAAAATCGAAAAAATGATTTATTTTTTTAATGAATTCGACAACATTACCCTCGTTACATCTTATCGCCAAACGATTAATGAAAAAGGAGACTATATTAATCCAATCCGTGCAACAATGAGATTGTTTAAGGAAACGAGAATTTTAGACGGAAAAAATCTCGGAAACATTGTTTTAACCCAGTGTTTGAATGTGATTGGCGAACCAACAACTGTTTTATTTAGAAAAAAAGACTTAACAGAACCTTTTGGTGTTTATAAAGGTAAGCAATTTTCACTAATTAATGATGTAGCATCTTGGCTATCTCTATTGAGCAAAGGTAAAGCTGTTTATATTCCAGAAGCACTTAGTTTTTTTCGCTTGCATCCGAATCAAAATAATAATAAACTTGGAATCCAATCTTTCAGCCAATGGTTAGATATCATCATTACATCAAGAGAAGACGGGTTTCTTGAAACAAACGATTTATATAAAACAGCACTTTTAACGTACCGAAATAGAGTAATAGGCTATCCTCTATTTAAAAAAGATATCGAGCGTATTGATAATATACTTGAGAATCTTCAATAAATACAGGGCATTCTCCAAGCTCAAGCTTAGAGATGCCCTGTTCTTAGTTTACTTCGTTCATTTGAATTAAAAACCGTGTAACCGCATCTTTCCAATGAGGCATCGCATCAAAATTGTTAATACGAAGTCCCATATGGTCGAGGACTGAATATTTTGGCCGTTTTGCTTGCCTTGGAAATTCCTCAGTAGTACATGGAGTAAGTGTAATTGGTCTGTTTGTTTGTTCAAAAACTTCTCTGGCAAATTCAAACCACGAACAACTTCCAGTATTGGAAACATGATAAATTCCATATTTATCTGTTTCCATTAACTGGATAATACATTTACAAAGATCAACCGTATAGGTTGGACAACCAATTTGATCGTTCACAACAGCTATATGCTCTTTTTCTTTCGAAAGTTTTAACATTGTTTTTACAAAATTATGGCCGTATTTTCCAAAAAGCCAAGAAGTTCGCACAATAAAGAACTTTGAGTGAAAGTCCCGTACCATCATTTCACCGGCTAGTTTGGAACTTCCGTAAACATTTATCGGGGATACTGGAGAATATTCATGATACGGGGTTTGAGCTTTTCCATCAAATACATAGTCCGTACTTATATAAATGAATTTTGCACCTATTTTTTCAGCAGCAATTGCAGTATTTCGCGTGCCAACAGCATTAATAAGATAAGCAAAATCAGGTTCCAATTCCGCTTGATCTACCTTTGTATAAGCTGCACTGTGAATGATGATATCTGGTTTTATTGAAAAAACAGCCGATTTAATGTTATCTTGATTCGTAATGTCTAGTTCAGTCTTCCCCATACCGACAACTTCATAACCTGAACGTGATAAAACATGATTAAGATCTGACCCAAGCTGTCCATTTGCTCCAGTGATGAGTACTTTTGAAATGGCATTTTCCCTCCTTAATGAATTAATTTTTTCCACCACTTTTCATGTTCCAAGTACCATGAAATTGTATCGTTAATCCCTTCTTCAAAAGAGTAACTTGGCTCCCAACCGAGTTCAGTTTGAATTTTTCTCGAGTCTATCGCATATCGATAATCATGCCCCAATCGGTCAGGAACAAATGTAATTAAATCTTTCGGCGCCCCTAGTTTTTCCACAATCAGTTCAACGATTTCTAGATTTGTCCTTTCATTATTCCCACCGATATTATAAATTTCTCCAGGCTTGCCTTTATGAATTACCAAATCAATCGCAGCACAATGATCAAGAACGTGCAGCCAGTCGCGAATATTTTTTCCATTTCCATAGACAGGCAATGGTTTTCTTAAAATTGCGTTAATAATCATTAATGGTATTAATTTTTCTGGATATTGGTAAGGACCATAATTGTTGGAGCATCTTGTAATATTTGTATTCAAGCCATATGTTTTGTGGTAAGATCTAACGAGCATATCAGCGCTAGCTTTACTGGCTGAATAAGGACTGTTTGGAGATAAAGGAGTTTGCTCGGTAAAAAATCCGGTAGGACCAAGGGAGCCGTAAACTTCATCCGTTGAAATTTGGATAAAGCGTATTGAATGATTTTTTGCTACATCTAATAGCGTTTGTGTACCGATAATATTAGTAATTACAAACTCAGTTGAACTCCTTATACTGCGATCAACATGAGATTCTGCTGCAAAATTGACAATTACATCAATTTCATATGTTTTTACAATATATTCTATAAGTTCTTGATTAACAATATCTCCTTTTACGAATAAATAATTGCTGTTATTTGCAATGTCGGCTAAATTTTCTAAATTACCAGCGTACGTCAACTTGTCATAATTAATAATTTGATAGGATGGATATTTCTGAAGCATGTAATGGATAAAATTACTTCCAATAAAACCTGCTCCACCTGTAACAAGTAAGTTCATTTTTCTTCACCTGTTAGCTTTCATCAATATTTTTTAAAAATGGTAGTTTTTTATCTTTTTCGGACAAAATTGGTATTGAAACTGGCCAATCAATACCGAGATCAGGGTCATCCCAGCGGATACCCCTATCATATTCAGGATCATAATAGTTATCAACTTTATACATCACAATTGTATTTGGAACAAGCGTACAAAATCCATGAGCAAACCCTTTCGGAATTAAAAGTTGTCGCTTATTTTCTTCACTTAAAATGATGCTAAAGCACTTGCCAAAGGTCTTTGATTTTTTTCGTATATCAACAATAACATCGAAAATTGCCCCCATACCCACACGAACGAGTTTAGTTTGTGCTTTTGGTTCCAATTGGTAATGCAATCCACGTAATACACCAGCATCTTTTGAAAAGGAATGATTATCTTGAACAAAATCAATATTGATACCATTCTCCTCTAATAATTTCTTGTTATAGCTTTCCATAAAAAATCCCCGGTTGTCGTGGAATACATGGGGTTCTAAAATAAATACGCCTTCAAATATAGTCTCTTTAACTTTCATTTCCCACCTCTACGATATCAATCGCAATAAATATTGGCCATAATCATTTTTTAATAACGGTTTTGCCAAACAATATAATTGATCTTTTGTTATATATCCCTTTTGATAAGCGATTGCTTCAATACAGGCAATTTTAATGTTTTGAGCTTCTTCAACCGTTTTAATAAATTGAGTTGCTTTATACAAAGATTCATGGGTTCCAGTGTCAATCCAAGCATTGCCATTTTCTAAAATTTTCACGGTCAACTCCCCACGTTCAAGGTACACTTTATTGACATCTGTAATTTCCAATTCACCTCTTGAGGAAGGTTTAATACTTTTAGCTATTTCAACAACGTGATTATCATAAAAATATAGCCCGGTGACTGCATAATTCGTTTTCGGATTTAAAGGTTTTTCTTCTATAGAAATCACCTTGCCATCCTCAGAGAAATCGATCACTCCAAATCTCTCCGGATCGTTTACATAACAACCAAAAATAGTTGCACCTTTTTTTAGGTTTACGACTTCACAAAGAAGCTTTTCAAATTGCTGCCCGTAAAAAATGTTATCACCTAAAATTAAGGCAACATTGTCGTTCCCAATGAATGGTTCCCCAATAATGAATGCTTGAGCAATTCCTTCTGGAGAAGGCTGAATAGCATAGCTAATCGATATACCAAAATCCTCTCCATCTCCAAGCAGTTCTTTATATCGTGGTGTATCCGCTGGAGTTGAGATGATTAAAATTTCTTTAATACCTGCTAACATGAGGGTTGACAAAGGATAATAAATCATCGGTTTATCATAAATCGGCAACAAGTGCTTTGATATAGATTTCGTTAATGGATAAAGCCTCGTTCCACTCCCTCCTGCTAAAATGATTCCCTTCATTCAATTTCCTCCTGTAACTATATTTCAATAAAGGAATTTTCTTGAGTATTGTATGATAGGGTATTAAAGAAAGTACCTGCAAAGTTTTCATTATAAATGGAAAAGACTAGCTCGAACAAACTAGCTAGTCACTACATATGTTAATAAAAGGAATACACTAGAAATATAAAAGGAAAGTTGTGAAATGAGGAATTGCAATTCTTTTTTACATGGAAGACATCATCGTAAGACTTTGTGTGACCGTTGTCGTGGTCAAATTTGTCCTCCGTATTGGCTTGTAGAATTTATAAAAGAAAATCAAAAGCGGAGAAACAAACCATTAAAAGTTGAAACTTATGAATATTATACAGTCTCGGATGGAAAAAAGAAGATTTACACGGATGAAGATGAAATTTCTGATTATGGTAAAGTTGGCATTATCGATCCTAAGGATATTTCTTATGTTAATTTGTTTATTAATGGTGTTTTACAACCCTCTGTCCTCTATTCAATTGAAAAAGGAAAACTTATTTTACATTCTGTTGACCCACCAGTAAAAGGGGTACCTATTATATTACAATTTATTAAAATAATAAACTAAGAAAGATAGTGGCAACATCTAAGTGCTGCATATAAAGAAAGTCAATTTTTCATCATGTTAAGTAAGATAAGATGAAAAATTGACTTTACTGTAATTATTTATATTTAAGTGATAATCGTTGTATCAGATATAGATTCAGGATCAAAAATGACTACTTCCAAGACAATTGGAGTTTGTGCTTCAATAGGATCCGATCCAAGTGGAACATCTATTTCAAGTTTACCTACACCAGTAGCTCCAGGAGTGTAAGAAAGTAAATCTTGCATTTGTAGAGCACCATTGATTTCTACTGTAAAATAGCTATTATCTGTTGGAAGTTCAGGTAATTCTGTGACTGCTGCCCCGCTATCAGTTTCAAAACTAGCTGCATCTATTGTTAATGTGGTTCCTGGAGTAGTCTGTTCTACAGTTTCATAAACGAACTTTAGAACAGTTGGTTTTGCAGTTGTTGTTGTGGTTGTAGTTGCTTGGGCAAAAAGCTTAATGATTCTAAGTGCCATTTTAAAATTCATCCCCTTATATGATTCTCAAATGATTTACCGATAGTTAATTATCCTTATATTAACAATTTGATAAAGTTGTCCAATTCAATTCGAGATGCTATTTTAAACAAGCTTTTTAGTTTTTAGCTTTAGCAGGATAACGAGATGTAATACAAATTTCTCCTTCGCATTCATGTAAATCAGGATCGTCACTATCTACATTTGGACAAGATACTGTAATTCTATTAAATTTAGTATAGGTAAAAACTACGCTGCTATTATTAAATACTCTAATAGGATCCCCAACTTGGTTGTTATCGAGAAAGAAAGTTACAGTAATAAAAGGCACTTGTCCATTGTCAAAGCTAACAAATCCACTGGCAAATATTTTCTTTAATCCTTCCGTTTGAAAGACTGTTTGTGTTTGACCAATAGGTACACTCCATTCAGCACAAATGCAATCCTTCAAAAATTTTTTATCCATTTTACACTCGATAACTTTTTCTTCTTTTATTTTTATACATTTTTCACATTTACAATCTTTTTTACATTTTTTACTCATTGTTTCCACCACCTTTAACCTAATATTTTTATTTAAAAATCGTTTTTGATGAAGTTGATTTGGTTGAATATTAAAATAGGAAATGTTTTCTTTAACAAGATAGTTAGATATTAATTTTGCAAAAGGTATAGAATTAAATTCTATACCTTTTGCGATTTTTGTAAGAAATTCATTCTCGATCATTTATTGAAATGTTATTCGATTGTAATACCAGCACTTGCAAAACCTAGTACGAGAGATGCTAAGCTTAATCCTAAAGTATCTGACAAGAATACTAAAAGAATTTTTTGACCTGCAGTAACTGGTATATTTACCGCTTCTAAAGCTGTTGCAACATCTCCGATAGAAATAACTGGACCAAGAGTTGGAGATAAAGTTACTGGAGTACCTAATGGAGCAAATGTATTACTTGTTGGTGCTGAAACGTACAATTGTACTTGAATAGCTATTGGTCCTATCAAGTTAACAGCAGCAGTTGCGCTAAAGAATGCAGCGATGGAAGTAATTGTTCCATCTCTTGGAACTACAAATGCAAAATCTAAAAGTGAACCGACACCGAGATTGATCGTTGCACCTACAACATCAACTCCGACAAAGTTACTACCAAATCCAACTACTGAACCAGTGTTTGCAACACCTCCTAATACCGTTACAAGTTCTACAGGAGTACCTGATGCAAACGGAACGACTGCTCCAACTGCTGGGCCTTGGTCCCCTTGTGGACCTTGGTCGCCTTGGGCTCCTGTTTCCCCTTGTGGACCTTGATCCCCTTGCGGTCCTTGATCGCCTTGTGGGCCTTGGTCGCCTTGGGCTCCTGTTTCCCCTTGTGGACCTTGATCCCCTTGCGGTCCTTGATCGCCTTGTGGGCCTTGGTCGCCTTGAGCTCCTGTTACCCCTTGTGGACCTTGATCCCCTTGCGGTCCTTGATCGCCTTGTGGGCCTTGGTCGCCTTGAGCTCCTGTTACCCCTTGTGGACCTTGATCCCCTTGCGGTCCTTGGTCACCTTCTGGGCCTTGATCCCCTTGCGGACCCTGGTCGCCTTGGGCTCCTGTTTCCCCTTGTGGACCTTGATCCCCTTGCGGTCCTTGGTCGCCTACTGGACCTTGATCGCCTTGCGGACCTTGGTCCCCTTGGGCTCCTGTTTCCCCTTGTGGGCCTTGGTCGCCTTGTGGGCCTTGGTCGCCTACTGGACCTTGATCCCCTTGGGCTCCTGTTTCCCCTTGTGGACCTTGATCCCCTTGCGGTCCTTGGTCGCCTACTGGACCTTGATCCCCTTGTGGACCTTGATCCCCTTGGGCTCCTGTTTCCCCTTGTGGACCTTGATCCCCTTGCGGTCCTTGGTCGCCTACTGGACCTTGATCGCCTTGCGGACCTTGATCCCCTTGGGCTCCTGTTTCCCCTTGTGGACCTTGATCCCCTTGCGGTCCTTGATCCCCTTGCGGTCCTTGATCCCCTTGTGGGCCTTGGTCGCCTTGTGGGCCTTGGTCGCCTGTGCCTTGTGGACCTTGAGCGCCTTGTGGACCTTGATCTCCTTGTGGACCTTGATCTCCTTGTGGACCTTGATCACCTGTGCCTTGTGGACCTTGTGGGCCTTGTGCACCTTGCGGACCTTGGTTGCCTTGCGGACCTTGTGGACCTTGGCTTCCTTGTGGACCTTGCGGGCCTTGTGCACCTTGCGGACCTTGGTTACCTTGCGGACCTTGAGCGCCTTGTGGGCCTTGATCTCCTTGTGGACCTTGGTCGCCTACTGGACCTTGATCTCCTTGTGGACCTTGATCTCCTTGTGGACCTTGAGCGCCTTGTGGACCTTGCACACCTTGTGGCCCTGGACCTTCCGCACCTTGCGGGCCTTGTGCACCTTGTGGGCCTTGAGTTCCTTGCGGGCCTTGTGGGCCTTGTGGGCCTTGAGCCCCTTGTGGGCCTTGGCTTCCTTGTGGGCCTTGCGGACCTTGTGGACCTTGAGCGCCTTGTGGACCTTGCACACCTTGTGGCCCTTGTGGTCCTTGGCTTCCTTGTGGTCCAACATCACAATTTTTATCTTTTTTTCGTCTTACCATATAAGTAAAATCACATATACATGTATCTTCTATACATCCACATCTACAATAAGGATTATTGCATCTTCTGCATCCCAATTTACCACACCTCACTTTTTTTATTTTTTTCAATCATCAACTCTTCTGGATCCGAAAACACACTTAAAAATCGTGTTTGAATGCACATTTTGCCTTTGTAATCACTTTGAAAATCATTTTCACATTTGCAACTATAGTCAGAAATGGAGTTTTCAGGACTAGAAATCATGATTTTATTAAATTTAGTAAAATTAAAAGCTACGGAACTATCTTTAAAAACCTTTATTTCATCACCAACTTGACAGTGATTTATGAAAAACTTGACAATTATAAATGGTTTTTTTCCACAATCATAGCTAATACATCCTGCAGCATAAATTTCCTTAAAACCTGCCGTTTGAAAGACCGTTTGGATTTCCCCTTTCGGAACAATCCATTCACAACAGATGCGATCTTTCATAAAACTTTTTTTTACATTACTATGAATTGCCCGATATTCTTTTTGTTGAATTTGTTCTAATGAAAAATCGCAACTGTTCCTTACAAAAAGGTTATTTTCAATAACTTTGTCCCCCTTTTTGTTTATTTTGTAGTTCATTAGTATTTGTATTGAAACAAGCTGCAAATTGAAACGACTCTTTTAAAAAAAAGGCTCATTTTTTTAACAAAAATTACTTCTTAATAAATAGGTTAATATCTATGACGTTTACAAAATTGAACAAAAAATCTGCAACTTTATCAAAGAAGGAACAGTCATTAATATTTTTGAAGCTTAGTAATAAAAAATAATTCATTTTGGAATTTTTCAAGAAGTTCTTCGAAGGAATAATTAATGAGGAAGGGAAACATGTTTGTCAACGCTTCATCATATGGTTGGCCAAGGGCAACACGAAGTGTAATATATTGATGAAATAAAAGAGCTTTTTCAAAGTCTATGCCAAGTTCATATAAACCTATATACAATTCATCTCTAGGAATTTTTTTAATTTTATTAAAAACTTTTTTATTTTTTTCTATAAGTTTTCTTTCAATATAGAAAGTGACGTAATCGGTGTAAATCATTTGTCCAATATCATCGGTCTCTTTTTTGGAATTTGTAAAACCGATTACTCGTTGATCCATATTTTCTCTTAAAATAAATGTTTTATTGCCTTGCAGGTGGGCAATAAAATTTTTTACACTGTTATCAAATAATTTATCAAACTGAATAATTTCATGTAACTTTACGGCAAAATCTCGGTTTTCATCCCCAACAATAAATAGCCGATCAACTATTGGCAATAGTTTCAGAACCCCTTCAGATAGCTGGCTGGATGCATCGTAAATAATGATATCAAATTCTTTCTTCAGTTGTTTTACTTTTCTTTTTTGTTCAATTAATGACAGGTTGGAAAACCCATGTATGAAATCATTTGAAATTTCTTCTTTTTCCAAAACCCCATAAGAAATAAACGCTACTTTTAAAAATGTATTTTTTTTTAGCCATTGATAAATTGATAGTGACATTTCGGTTACACCAGATTTTGCTTTTGGCGAATAGAAACCTACCATATACATGCCCTTTTTCACCCCCCTTTTTTATTATCTTATTCAATTGGCAAATTAATGTTTGGACAAACTGATACAATGAATAAAATTTTATAAAAATGCAATTTTTCTATATTAAAAAAATATTACTACTCTGAAAATTGAGACTTTTATTTTTTTATGCTATAATGCATTTATGGAATATTTAACCTCATAATAATTTATTAAGTATTATTTTTCCGTTGATGGGGATTTCTAAATTATAAGATAAAATTTAGAAGGAGGGCTTTTATGTACCATGTAAAAGAAAAAGAAAGAATATTTATTTATACTGGACCAGATGGTTCAGGAAGGAAAACGATTGCCAAAATGGTTTCCACTGTTTTTGATATGGAGACTGTTATTTCTTATACAACAAGAAAGCCTAGACATTATGAAACTGATGGTGTTGACTACCATTTCATTAGCGAAGAAAAATTTCTTGAAATGGAGAAAAACGGTGATTTTCTTGAAAGTGTTGAAATCGATGGATATCATTATGGTATTCGTGAAATAGATGTAGTAAAAGCCTTCGAAAAACATAACTTAATTTATTTAACGTTAAATCCAGAAGGAACAGAAAAGTTAAAAAAGATGTATGGAGATAAGGTAATTCGCTTGTTTATCTATGCAGACCGCGAAACAGTAATTGCTAGACAACGGGAAAGACAAGATTCTGAAGAGGACATTGCCCGCCATTTAGCCCATTACGATGAAATCATGAGCTATAAAAACGAATGTGAACACGTATTTGAAAACTTCGATTCTCCACAAGTATCTTTCCAAGTAAGTGAAGTAATTGAAAAATACTTAGAAAGAAACTTAATCGAAACTGATTATTAAAAACAATAAAAAGACACTGGATCACTCCTAGTGTCTTTTCGTTTAGGAAATGTTTTTAATAAACTCCTTTTAAAAATAAAATGAATCATTTTTTATTTCCCTCGTTTTTTCCAATGCTTCTTGAATTTCGCTAAACATCGCTACATAATTTTTTACTTCACCGCCATTATTTTTAATAGCATTGATTGTGACCCATACTAAATATAACTTTCCATTTTTCTTTCGATTCCAAATTTGCCCTTTCCAATACCCTTTTTCGATGACAGATTGCCATAATTTTTCATAAAACTCCGAACTATGCTTTCCTGACTTAAATATTCTTGGGTTTCTTCCAAGAACTTCTTCAGGCGCATAACCAGTTACTTCTGTAAAAGCCGGATTTACTTTTTCAATATTTCCTTTTAAATCTGTCACAAAAATTCCTTGTGGTGTATAGTTAATAATTTCATGAGCAATGCTTAATTTATCTTGATAAAACATCCAAATGACGATAATTAACGAAGCCATTGCAACTTGGGATAAAGCCATATACCCAATTGCATAATGGCCAGTGACGTTAAATAGGAAGGATAATAATAGCGGTGGAAAAAAGCCTCCTAAACCCCCCATTGCTGAAACAAGGCCGTTCACAATCCCTGCTTGTTTTGAAAAATACAATGGAACCAATTTAAAGATGACCCCATTTCCGATCCCTGCAAAAAATGAAATTGTCAAACAACCAATAGTGTAGTAAAGCAAGGTCGGATTAAAAGCAAGCAAAATTCCAGATAAAGTTAATGCGGTAAATACAGCCATTAATATTTTAAAAGAATTAAACTTATCAGCAAGCCACCCGCCAAGCGGACGTATGAATGTGGCTAATGCTATAAATCCCGCTGTTCTTAGTCCTGCATCTACTTTATCCAAACCATAATAGTCGACTAAAAAATTAGGTAAATAAATTGTAAATGTCACGAACACACCAAATGTTAAAAAATAAAATAAGCTGATAAACCATAATTTTTCATTTTTATAAACTGCTAAAATTTGTTCTTTTAAAGGTGTGATAGCTTTCGGTTCATTTTTATCTCCAAATAAAAAATTAATGATTGCAATAAAAATCATTAAAATTAAGTACAGCTTGACAGCCATTTGCCAACCTAAATAACTTGCAGCAATTGGTGCAGTAAACGTCGTAACAGCTGTTCCGATATTACCGACTGCATAAATACCATTGATAAAACCATGCCGTTCCTTTGGAAAATATTTTGGAAGAGAAGTTACGCCAATTGAAAAAAGCGCACCACTAATTCCTATAAACAGCCCCCCAATGAGCAAATCTATAAAAGAATTTGCAATGCTTATATAAAAGACTGGGAACAATAAAACAATAAAACTTATAGTAAACAAATATCTAGCACCAAAGCGACTAGTCCAATAACCGATCGGAATCCTTAACAAAGACCCCAATACAACTGGTATCGCCGTTACAATAGCAATTTGACTTGAAGTTAAATGAATATCCTCTTTAATAAAAGGAATTAGTGCAGATATAATTACCCACACCATAAACCCCACTATTAAACTTAACGTTTGTAATGGCAACTGAAACGTTTTTACGTTCACTTGCATTCATCCTTTCCCCTAAATTCTTGTCTTTGCCCATTGTATACATTAATTTCAAATTTTATAAACATCGTAAAAAAAGCTTCTTTCTAAAGATGTGAACTCTCTCACACATTTTATTGTGTTCACAATTTTGTCAAAAACACATAATTTTACGCCTTATTTACATGTGCTTTTTGTATTAATTGTGTCTAATTTATGACAAATATCGAGAGTGTGAACAACCTCACTGTTGAAAATTTGCCATTATTGTTTCATTGTCAATGAGTAATTCATTATTCGTTTACGTTTGAAAGCAGAACTTCCCATTTAATTGTTAAGAAAAATTGATGTGAGGAGAGATTTCATTATGAAAAAAAAGCGTTCCCCTTTATTAAATCGCTTGAAATATTTAACTCCCATAGAGAAACAATCCAATAACCATAGCCAAACAACCTATGAAAACCGTGAATGGGAACAAGCTTATCGAAACCGTTGGCAACACGATAAAGTTGTCCGATCAACACACGGTGTAAACTGTACAGGGTCATGCAGTTGGAATATTTATGTAAAAAATGGAATCGTAACATGGGAAGGACAACAACTCGACTATCCATCCACTGGACCTGATATGCCTGATTTCGAACCCCGTGGATGCCCTCGTGGAGCAAGTTTTTCTTGGTATATTTACAGTCCGCTTCGCGTGAAATACCCATATATCCGTGGCGTCTTATTAAACATGTGGCGTGAAGCGCTGAAAGAATATAAAAATCCGCTTGATGCATGGAAAAGCATCGTTGAAAACCCTGAAAAAGCTAGAGCTTATAAAAAAGCACGCGGAAAAGGCGGATTAGTCCGCGCTGAATGGGATGAAGTTCTTAAACTTGTCGCAACTTCTATCCTTTATACAGTGATTAAATATGGACCTGATAGAAATGTAGGTTTTTCTCCTATTCCAGCGATGTCAATGGTCAGCCATGCTGCCGGTTCTCGTTTTATGTCTTTAATAGGCGGCCCAATGCTAAGCTTCTATGATTGGTACGCTGACCTCCCACCAGCATCACCGCAAATTTGGGGTGACCAAACTGACGTACCGGAAAGCAGTGACTGGTATAATTCCGGTTATATTATGACATGGGGTTCAAACGTGCCACAAACAAGAACACCTGATGCTCACTTTCTAGCAGAGGTTCGATATCGGGGAACAAAGGTCGTATCCGTTAGCCCTGACTATGCAGAATCTACTAAATTCGCTGATGATTGGCTAAAGGTAAAGCAAGGGACTGACGGAGCTTTGGCAATGGCAATGGGGCATGTCATTTTAAAAGAATTTTATGTTGACAATCAACATGATTATTTCATCAAGTATGCAAAACAATATACTGATTTTCCTTTTGTTGTCACATTAAAAAAAGATGGTGACCACTTCCTACCTGACCGCTTCTTAAATGCCGCTGACCTTGGTAAAGAGGTAGGTAATGGAGAATTTAAACCAGTTCTTTTCAACGACCAAAATGGAAAACTCGTCATACCTCACGGAACAATGGGTGCCCGTTGGGAAGATAAAGCGAAATGGAATTTAAAAATGCTTGATGAAGAAACAGGAGAAAAAATTGAACCAAGACTTTCCTTCCGTGGTATTGAGGAAAAAATTGCAACAGTGAAATTGCCTTATTTCTCTCATCAAGGCAACGAAATTCTTTATCGCAACGTTCCAATAAAAAAATTTGAAGTAAATGGAAAAGAGTTTTACACAACAACTGTATATGACTTAACTCTTGCAAATTACGGCATCGATCGTGGGTTTGGTGATCAAACAGCAAAATCTTTTGATGATGAAATTCCATTTACACCAGCATGGCAAGAAAAGATTACCGGTGTAAAACGTGATCTTGTTATAAAAATAGCTCGTGAATTTGCTCAAAATGCGCTTGATACAAATGGACGTTCAATGATTATCGTTGGTGCCGGCATCAACCATTGGTTTAATTCCGATACGATTTACCGCGCTGTCTTAAACCTTGTCCTTCTTGTTGGTGCACAAGGAGTGAATGGAGGCGGATGGGCTCATTATGTTGGTCAAGAAAAATTGAGACCAGCAGAAGGTTGGCAAACGATTGCTACAGCCAAGGATTGGACAGGACCAGCAAAATTGCAAAACGGAACTTCTTTCTTCTATTTTGCAACCGATCAATGGCGCTATGAAGAACAGCCAGTTAGCGACCATGTTTCACCAATATACAAGAAAGCTCGCTATGACCATTATGCTGATTACAATGTGATGGCAGCAAGACTTGGATGGCTTCCTTCTTATCCCACGTTTAATCAAAACGGCATTGATTTATATAAGGAGGCCGAAAAAGCAGGTGCCAAGACACCTGATGAAGTTGGCAAATATGTAGCTAAAAAGTTAAAAGAACGAAAGTTGCAATTTGCAATTGAAGATCCTGATAATCCAGTCAACTTCCCTAGAAACCTATTCGTATGGCGCGCAAACTTAATTTCAAGTTCTGGGAAAGGGCATGAATATTTCTTAAAACATTTGTTAGGAACAACAAACGGGTTATTGAATGATGATTCAGATAGCTTAAGACCTGAAGAAGTCAAATGGCGCGATCAAGCTCCTGAAGGAAAATTGGATTTGTTAATAAATTTAGATTTCCGTATGGCTGGCACAGCACTTTATTCAGATGTCATCCTTCCAGCAGCAACTTGGTATGAGAAACACGATTTAAACAGTACTGATATGCATCCATTTATCCATCCGTTTAACCCAGCCATTTCAACACCTTGGGAAGCTCGTTCAGACTGGGAAATTTTTAAATCATTAGCGAAAGCTGTTTCAGAACTTGCTAGTGAATTAAACCTTGAATCCCAAAAAGAAGTTGTGGCAACTCCTCTTCTCCATGATACCCCGCAAGAATTGGCGCAGCCACTTGGGGTCATTAAAGATTGGAGCAAAGGAGAATGCGAGCCAATCCCAGGTAAAACGATGCCACAAATTCATGTAATCGAAAGAGATTACAAACTGATTTACGATAAAATGACAGCTTTAGGACCAAACATTAAAAATGCTCCATATGGCATTAAAGGCATCACTTGGTCTGCAGCTGAAGAGTACGAAAAGTTGAAAAAAGTGCTTGGCACTGTAAACGGTGGTCCTGCTGATGGATGTCCAAGTATTACCTCAGCAAAAAGTGCTTGTGAAGCGATATTAGCTTTATCTTCTACTTCAAATGGAAGAATGGCTGTTAAGGCATGGGAAGCTTTAGAAAAGAAAACAGATCTTGAATTGGTAGACTTGGCTAGTGAACGTGAAGAAGAATGTTTCACTTTTGAACAAATTACGGCACAGCCTAAGACAGTCATTACCTCCCCTGCATTCAGTGGTTCAGAAAAAGGGGGCAGACGTTATTCACCGTTTACGACGAATGTGGAACGGCTAATTCCTTGGAGAACAGTTACAGGTCGTCAATCGTTTTACGTTGACCATGAAATGATGCACGAATTCGGGGAAGCGATGGCTACATTTAAGCCTATTTTGCAACCTAAACCTTTTAGAAAAAATCGTCCGGAAGTAGAAGGAAAAGAAATTATTTTGAATTACTTAACACCACATAATAAGTGGTCTATACACAGTATGTATTTTGATTCTCAGCCGATGTTAACGCTTTTCCGCGGGGGACCTACGGTATGGATGAATAAAGATGACGCTGCAGAAGTTGGCATTAAAGACAACGACTGGATCGAATGCTTCAACCGTAACGGTGTTGTAGTTGCAAGAGCGGTTGTTTCACATCGTCTTCCTAGGGGAATGGCTTTTATGCACCATGCACAAGATCGCCATATTAACGTACCAGGTTCAAAATTAACAAGCAATCGCGGAGGTACACATAATAGTCCAACCCGCATTCATGTAAAACCTACTCATATGATCGGCGGTTATGGGCAGTTAAGCTACGGCTTTAACTATTATGGACCAACTGGAAATCAACGTGATTTGAATGTTGTCATCCGCAAACTGAAGGAGGTAGATTGGCTTGAAGATTAAAGCACAAATTGGAATGGTCATGAATCTTGATAAATGTATTGGCTGTCATACATGCAGCGTTACTTGCAAAAACACCTGGACAAACCGTCCAGGTGCTGAATACATGTACTTCAACAACGTTGAAACAAAGCCTGGCATCGGTTATCCAAAACGTTGGGAAGACCAAGATCATTATCGTGGAGGCTGGGAAGTAAAAAACGGCAAGCTTCAATTAAAATCTGGTTCAAAAGCGAATCGATTGCTCAATTTATTTGCCAATCCAAACCTTCCGGAAATTGAAGACTACTATGAACCATGGACTTACGATTATGAAACATTAACAAATAGCCCTGAAAGAAAAACACAACCAGTCGCACGCCCAAAATCATCGCTAACTGGAGAATATATGGAAATTTTATGGGGTCCAAACTGGGAAGACGACCTTGCTGGTGCTCATGTAACTGGCCTTCGTGATCCGAACGTTGAAAAAATGGAACAAAAAATCCGCACGGAGTTTGAAGAGGTATTCATGATGTATCTCCCAAGGATTTGCGAACATTGTATCAATCCTGCTTGTGTCAGTGCTTGTCCATCAGGAGCTATGTATAAGCGGGATGAAGATGGCATCGTTCTTGTTGACCAAAATGCGTGTCGTGCATGGAGACATTGTGTATCATCTTGTCCATACAAGAAAGTTTATTTCAATTGGCAAACAAACAAAGCTGAAAAGTGCACATTATGCTTCCCAAGAATAGAAGCAGGTTTGCCAACGATCTGTTCGGAAACTTGTGTTGGGCGTATTCGTTATCTAGGTGTAATGTTGTATGACGCCGACAAAGTTGAACAAGCTGCATTGGCTGATGAAAAAGATCTTTACCATTCTCAATTAAAAATATTTTTAGACCCAAATGATCCTGAAGTCATTAAACAAGCAAAAGCGGAAGGAATTCCAATGGAATTCATTGAAGCTGCACAAAAATCTCCAATTTATAAAATGATCATTGATTGGAAAATTGCATTGCCGCTTCATCCTGAATACCGGACATTGCCAATGGTTTGGTACATTCCTCCGCTAAGCCCAATTATGAATATGTTTGAAGGCGTTGGCAGCACATCAAATGCAGAAGACATCTTCCCTGCGATCGACCAAATGAGAATACCGATTGAATACTTAGCAAATCTTTTAACAGCAGGTGATACATCCCATATCCGTAATGTGTTGAAAAAGATGGCTGCAATGAGAACGTATATGAGAAGCGTACAAACAAATAAACAACCAAACCTTGCTCTCATTAAGGAATTGGGATTAACAGAACAAGATATTAAAGACATGTATCGTTTGCTCGCAATCGCCAAATATGAAGACCGATTCGTAATCCCTGCTTCCCATCGTGAATATGTAGCAGACCTTTACGACGAGCAAGGCAGCTGCGGATTAGCCTTTGCAGGTGGACCTGGTGCTTGCGGAACTTTATAAAAAAAGATGAAATAACAGTACTGGGCGTATACAGCATTTCTTTGAATTGTATCCTCAAAAGCAAAATAGCTGATGAGGATACAATCGCCCATTTATCATTTAAAAGAAAAAGTGGTGATAGCATGAGCGACAGAAATAATGAATTTACTTTTCGACTTTGTTCTTATTTACTCAGTTATCCAAGTCAACAATTTTTGGATTCGATCATTGATATAGAAGAAGAGCTTCTATCTTTAACTGCCCCAGTTAATATAAAAAATGAACTTGCACAATTTTGCAAAAAAGCAAAAAAAATCGGATTAAATGAACTAATTCATATTTTCATTCAAACATTCGATTTTGGTAAAAAAACAAACTTATATGTTACGTATATGTCAAATGGTGAACAACGCGAACGAGGCTTGGAGCTTTTATTCTTAAAAAACTACTACCAATTTCATGGCTTTGAAATGACTGAAAAAGAATTACCTGACTATTTACCTGTCATGCTTGAGTTTGCTAGTCAAGTTAGTGAAGAAGTGATGAAACCTCTTTTCGAACGTTATTTATCAAACATAAAAGAAATTATAGACCATTTAGATCCTGAACAGAACCTATATGGGCATATTTTAAAGGCAGTATGGTTGGCGCTCGAAAATGCAGGGGTCACGAAACCTTTACAAAGGAGTGAAGCATAATGGAGCAATTTTTATGGGTTGTCCTTCCCTATATTGTGCTAACCATTTTCATCGGCGGACATATTTACCGATATCACTACGATCAGTTCGGATGGACAACAAAGTCAAGCCAATTACTAGAAAAAAAGATACTTTTGATTGGCAGCAACCTCTTCCATTGGGGAATTCTCTTTGTTTTCGGTGGCCATGTAATGGGGCTTTTAATTCCTATTGAATTTTACGAAGCTCTTGGCATTAATGAGCATCAATACCATACAATTGCGCTAGTTGGTGGTATTCCGGCTGGATTTATGGCTGCAATCGGAATTTTAATGCTCACCTACCGTCGCATGACAGTGCGCCGCATTTTTGCTACAAGCACAAAAGGCGACTGGGTTTCTCTATTTTTCTTAATAATAGTTATTTTATCTGGTCTATCATCTACCCTATTAAATATTGATTCTCATGGTTTTGATTATAGAACTACAATCGGACCGTGGTTAAGGGGTATTTTAACATTTAATGCTGACCCGAGCCTCATGGCAAATGTGCCAATTTGGTTTAAAATTCATATCATAGCTGTTTACGGCATATTTGCAGCATGGCCATTTACGCGTCTAGTTCATGTCTTTAGTGCGCCGCTCCGCTATTTATCACGAAGCTATGTCATTTACCGCAAACGCGAACCAAAACAGCATAGTTTACAAAAATTTTAATCTTCCTCATTTTTTAATCGTTTAAAAAAGGAAAGTGGTGAAAATAAAAATTTCTCCTCTTTCCTTTTTTTCTGAAGTTCTAATAAAATGCATCATACTTTGTTGTTTTTTTTTAACTATTTTTTAATCCACACTAATCCTTATGTGATCCCCGTTCTCTTCTTTTATTATTGAACGATGCATAATCTTTGCTCTATTTTCAAATAATCATAAAAGATTACTTAAACCACTTAAGGAGTGAAAAGATAAG
>NZ_JABTTE010000002.1 GCF_013303125.1 Calidifontibacillus erzurumensis
AAAGGAGTCGATGGCAATGTTCAGTACTTGTTCTTGTTTCGTTTCCACATTGTTTTTGTAGGCAGCGATTAAAACCATTCTCCAATATTCTTCAATGATTTTGGCATTGTTAAAGAAAATTTTTACCCATTTTGCGAAAGACGCCGGAACATGATCGCTTGTATATGTATAGTCTAACTGTTCAGTTTGATGGTTGGTTTCTTGGTTCAATTTGGGATTTTTGCGCTTTATTTCTCCGTTTGGATCTAATAACTTCCAGTAGGAAGGCCGATCATCTACAACATTTTCTTGCATTTGCGAACTATAAGATTGATAACTTTGGTTTACACTTTCTTTTGATTTGTCGTCTGTAGTCATTCCGTGCTGTGTGTGTTTGATTTCACCGTTATTTTTTACATCTTCTTTGTCATTCGAACGTTTCTTACGTTTATTAAAAATATTTTTAATAGTTTTTAATAAATATTTAGTTTTATTTGGCTGGTTCATTTTTTCCCCATCCGGTAGTTCATTGCTTGGAAAACGATTGAATACATACAAGTTGCTAGATTGGGATCCGTCTTTTCTTGAAGTTTCATAGACCGTTAAAATGCCGAGTTTTTTTGCTTTACCAAGCATTCGTTTAAATGTTGAGCGAGAGATGCCGTTGCCACGATATTCTTCATGAATAGCCTTCAAAACTGTTCCGATCTTTGCATTTGCCACGCCAGGAACTTTAGCTGCAAAACGAGCGAGCCACATGAAGCCGATGAGTTCTCCTTTTGTAAATTCCCTTTTATATTTTTCGCACCATTTTTCCATATGAGAGTTAAATTCTTCTAGATTGGAGAATTGAGAGTACTTTTGGAATTGTTCGATTTCGCTAGATATGATTTTCATAAATTTGCACCACCCTTTCACCATAGAAATAGTGAGTTTGAGCAAAAAAGGGGCAAGGGTGGGAAAATTTTTTTGTTTTTTTAAATTTGACCTAGGGGGCAACTTACAAATGGGTATGTAAAGAATAAAATTTGTATACCGAGGTAGTTTCATTTTTGAAAAAGGGAAGTAGGATGAATGGGGATAGTTTTCGGGCATTTGGACTAGCGCAGAATGAAGGAAGAAAAGTAACAAACTCTCGTTATTAAAAATGAATTTATTTGTGAAATTTTTTAGCAATTTTAAAAAAATGTGATAAATTTCCTTTACTTATTGAATTTTGTATTGTTATATCCATAATTTCTGCAAATTTATTTATTAAAATCCTCCTTGAATCAAAGAATTGGAGGGTTTTTAAATGATGTTAAAGCACACGGCATTATTAGCATCTGCTATTATCGCACTTTCAGCATGTGCATCCAATCAAAACAGCGAAATTAATCAAAAAAAGGAAGTAAATGTAGTACAGACTTCAAAAGAAACTAATCAAAAAGCTGGCACGACTACCAATATTGAGACTTTAAAAGGAAATGAATTTACGATTGTTGCAAAAGAAGCAACTCATCAATTAAATAGTAAACTTTCTGTAGAGGCATGGACATTTAACGGTTCAGTTCCAGGATCTCAAATTCGGATAAAGGAAGGGGAAAAAGTCAAAATAACATTGAAAAATGAACTTCCTGAACCTGTATCAATCCATTGGCATGGAATTCCTGTACCAAATATGATGGATGGCGTACCGGGTGTAACTCAAGATGCTGTCCAACCGGGTGAATCCTTCACGTATGAATTTACCGCAACCCATCCAGGTACGTATATGTACCATACCCATCAATCAGCAGTACATCAAATGGACAGAGGATTATATGGTTCCATCATTGTTGAACCAAAGGAAAAAACTTATGATCGAGATTACACCTTAATGTTAGATGAATGGATTGGCAATCCCTCATATTTTAATTCAGCCATGAATGACATGAGTGGAATGGATCATGGTAATATGCACCATGGTGCTTCCAGTCCTAATGACATGCACGGCAGCCCAACAATGGTCCATGATATGTCCATTTACGATGTATTTACTATAAATGGTAAAAGCGGTGATTTAGTAGAGCCTTTAAAGGTAAAAGAAGGGGAAACGGTTCGAATTCGTTTGGCGAATGTAGGGTTTTTATCACATAATATTCATTTACATGGACATAAGTTTAAGGTTGTAGCTATTGACGGTCAGGAGTTAAATGAACCGCAGGAAATTAAAGATCAATTAATTTCTATAGCTCCCGGTGAACGTTATGATATTGAGTTTGTAGCCGATAACCCAGGCATTTGGTATCTCGAGGATCATGGGGATACAAAAGGGACTGAAGGAATGAGAGCAATGATCCAATATGAGGGAGTTTCTGAATCAAAGGAACAATCTGATTTTAGAGAGCATTTACCGGTATTTTCATTTGTAAATTATGGGGCCAAGAAAAAAGGTGATTTCACTTTAGATCAAAAGTACGATGTGGAATATACAATGAATCTCGACGGAAATAACATGGATAATGTATTCACGATCAACGGTAAAACATTCCCTAATATTGATGGTCTATCTGTAAAAGAAGGAGATTTAGTAAAAGTAAAATTAGTGAATCACTCACCAGAAGGTGTGGACCATCCAATGCATTTGCATGGACATTTCTTCCAAGTATTAAGCAAAAATGGCAAGCCTTTAGAAGGTTCACCAATTATCAAAGATACGATTAATGTAAAACCGGGTGAAGAATACGTTGTTGCATTTAAGGCTGATAATTCGGGGAACTGGCTATTCCATTGTCATGATTTACACCACGCAACAGCAGGAATGGTGGATATAGTTAAATATAATGGATTCAAATCAAACTATACCCCAGATCCAAATGCAAACAATAAGCCTGAATAAGAAAAATGCGGTCGGTTTTTTGCTGGCCGCATTTTTCATGACTTCAATAGAGCATTAGGCAAGTTAAAAGTTTTTGCCGGGCTAACATATTCCAAGCGAATCCTATCCTTCTTTACTGCAACGGCCAGTACCAGTCTGTTAGGAATATAAATGTTCGGGTTTTTTAATGAAATTACTTTTTATAATTAAAATATCTATTTTAAAATGTAAAATCTCCCTAACCTTTTACTATTTTACTGTTTTTGAACTTTTAATGTATTTTGCACCCTCTCGAAAGTTTCTGCAAATTTTTCTTCTATATTTGAAATAAAAGAAAATTGTACTTTTACTGGGCAATAGGGAAAAGAAGTAAAATGACTCAAACAACCAACAATATGGTTCAATTAATTATAATTTGAAGTATTTGAAGGAGAATCTTATGAATAAACTTTCAGTTTGGTTAGGATTGTTATTTTTTATTTTTATATTATTAATTGAGACGATGCTGTTTTTCTTTTTATATCAAGGAATTATAAGTGAAAGAATTCAGAGTGAGACAGGAAATCTCCTTGCAAGAGGAACAACTCACCGAAATGTTTTAGAAAAGAATTTTCACGAATCAACAATCGAACATGTTGCATTAATGGAAACTGAAGCAGCAACAGATGTTGTTATTACCGATGAAAATTATAAAGTTATTCAATCTTCAAATAAAATAACAGAAGGTATGCAAGAGTTGATAAATAATAGTAAAACTATAAGTTATACGCATCATGGTATATTGTTGGAAGACAGATGGAAAACAGAAAAATATTTAGCAACTGTCAGTCCGATTGTTGTAAATAAAAAGATTGTTGGATTTGTGTATATGTTCCTAGAAACAGTGCCAATTCGTAATATGATCCATCAATTAACGAACCAATTTTTATTAATTGGTGTCATTTCAATATTCATCACTTTAATTACAATCTTCCTTTTATCGAAATTTATTGTTTCACCATTGCTAGAGATGAAGCGGGTCACAGAGCAATTAAGCAAGGGAAATCATGAAATTAAATTGAATACAAAACGTGATGATGAACTGGGAGATTTAGCACGTTCGATTCAACTTCTTTCCGATAATCTTCATCGCTTAAAAAAAGATCGCAACGAATTTTTATCAAGTATCTCCCATGAACTTAAAACACCGCTAACTTATTTAAAGGGCTATGCGGATATTGCAAGAAGGCCAAACATTACAAATGAACAACGGGATGAATACTTATCCATTATCAAAGAAGAAGCAGAAAATGTTGTTGTATTAGTAAACAATTTATTTGAATTGGCGAAGATGGATGAAAATCAATTTACGATTAATAAACAACCAGTAAGGTTGAAAGATCTTTTAGAAAAAATTAGACAAAAATTCCAGCCGGCCTTTCATGAAGAAAAAATTGATTTGAAAATCATCTGTCCGCCTAATATATCGGTTTCCGTCGATGCAGTACGATTTAGTCAAGTGATTAGTAACCTTTTAGACAATGCACTTAAACATTCCCCAGCTAATACAACAGTAACTGTTGAAGTTAAGCAAAATAAAACTGGAACGACTATTACCATTTCTGACGAGGGAGAAGGAATTCCAGAAGAAGATCTTCCAAATATTTGGGACCGACTATATAGAGTAGAGAAATCCCGATCCCGTTCAACCGGAGGAAGTGGAATTGGGCTTGCGATAGTAAAAAAAATTGTAGAAAGCCATGGCGGTGAAATATCAATTAAAAGCATCGTTAATAAAGGAACAACCTTTACTATTCATTTGAAGGATGGTGGTGCAATTTGAAAAAATTATTATTAGTAGATGATGAAGTGAGGATGTTGCAATTGTTAAAACTCTATTTGGAGCCACATGGTTTTGAATGCATGACGAAAACAAGTGGAAAGGAAGCCATCAAATATCTGATGGATCATAAGGTTGATTTAGTTTTACTAGATATTATGATGCCAGAAATGGACGGTTGGGAAACTGCTAAAAATATAAGAAGTTTTTCAAAAGTCCCAATTATTATGCTAACAGCAAGGGATCAAAGCTCTGACATGATAAAAGGACTGGGAATTGGTGCGGATGATTATATTACCAAGCCTTTCGAGGAAGAAATACTTTTAGCACGCATCAAAGCGTTACTTAGAAGAGTTAGTCCTCCAAGTAAGATTGAAGAGAACGGCTTAATTTGGAATGAGGGTAGCCATGAACTAACGTATAATGGGGAAGAAATCAACCTCACTCCGAAAGAGTTTGAAATGATTGGACTTTTAATAAAAAATAAGAAAACTGTTTTTAGTCGTGAAAAGTTAATTGAAATTATATGGGGTTTAAATTCTAATACCGAAGAGAGAACAGTAGATTCCCATATTCGAAATATACGAGACAAATGTAGAAAAGCTGGATTTCCAATTGAGGAACATTTAAAAACCGTGTGGGGTCTCGGATATAAATGGGAATGAACTCTTAAGTGTAGACCCCTAAAAGGCGATGAGACGGAAGAAATGATGAACTGGCTTGACCACTGTCTAGGGTCCAAGGCGGTGGTATGATGATTAGAATGATAATTTTTTGGATAATATTGATTTTTCTTGGGTTCTATTTCTTAAAAACATTGCTGAAGGAAAAAATCTAAAGGTCAGACACATATGAATATTTTAAAAGAACGATTGGTTAGGGAGAGAAATATCTGAAGAAGAATATAATCGTTTAAAACAAACTTTAATAGAATAAGAGTTGCCACCAATTCAAAAACAAGCTGAGAGGCAAGTGGTTGTTCAAACAGTCGTCGTATTTTCGAGGGTGATGTGTCCTTCTCCTAATTTTGTCCATTGGCAAATAAGCATTTTCAACCTAGAATTTTCGAACCCCCCCTATCGGTAGAGGTGATTATAATAGTGTATGAAGTTTTTAGTCAAATAAGTAATTTTCTAAGCCAACCATTGATGCGTTTTGCGTATGGATTTGAAGGTACTCCAATTCTCGCTGCATTGTTTTTAGGATTAGTGGGGGCAGTTGCGCCTTGCCAATTTACAGGCAATTTAGGAGCAATTGCGATATACGGCAATCGTTCATTACAGAACAACATCCCATGGTTTCAAATCATTTGGTTTACATTAGGAAAGATCGTTGTCTTTTCAGGATTAGGTTTGTTCGTGTGGTTACTTGGGCGAGAATTTCAAGATTCGTTAACGTTATTTTTTCCATGGATCCGAAAAACAGTAGGACCTATTCTCATCTTTATCGGTCTTTTCATGATTGGAATCATTAAAATGAATTGGTTTTTTACTCTTGGGAAAATTCCTGAAAGATTAAAAGAAGGACCATTAGGAGCATTCTTTTTAGGCGTTGGGTTTTCATTAGGCTTTTGTCCAACGATGTTTATCTTATTTTTTGTAACATTAATGCCTATTGTTTTTTCAACATCTTACGGCGTCATTTTACCGAGCGTTTTTGCAATCGGTACATCTTTGCCATTAATAATTGCCATTTTCTTCATTTGGTATTTCGATATGAGCGGTGTCAGCATGAAAAAGAAGGGCCGAAAAGTAGGGGCCATCGTTCAAAAGATAGCTGGTTGGATGATGATTATTTTAGGAATTTTAGATGCGGTGACTTATTGGGTTTAAATATTAATCTTGTTTCGCTCACACCATTGGATGAAAATTTTAGAGGAAAATTCAAGAAGAAAAAGGAAGAATAATATTTTTTTCGTTTAACGGATCTGTTCCATCTAGAAGTATTTATGGAGAGAAATTTAGACTTAAGACAAATAAAAACAATTTGTTCATTTATTTAACTGTTCTATTGACTATTTTTTTAACTTTTACATTTTTACGGCCATTAATAAATGTAAAATTCGTTAATAACGAGGGCTTTCTCTTCCAATATCAGTGTTCTTGCCCCCCCATATGGGGATCCTTATAGATACGTTGCCCTTTCATCGTTCAAAGGTAAAACTAGAAGAATTGTTAGAAATTCCACAGGAATGGTTTCATTAGGCACATGTTTGTGATGCAACAGGAGAAATACCATTAACATAGAAAAGACCTTATACATACAGCAAGAGAAGAGCGATTGTACTTGGGAGAAGGAAGGATTGATGTTGCCTCCATTCTCAGCCGGATGCCGGACATTCCTTATTCTTTAGGAATTCCTCATATTAAACGTGCGAGTGAATTAGGATACGAAGAATATGCGCGTCAATGCTTACAAACAGCAAAGGCATATTTTAACAAAAATGACTTCTAAAAAGAAAGCAGAAAAATAGGAACATGTTCCATATTAAATGATCTTTTAACAGTGTGCAAACAAATTGAATTTTTAAAAGGAAAAATTATCGCCTATCTTCTCCTTTTTTGGTTTCTTTAAAGTCACAAATTTAAATAGTCAATAAGAGCTATAAAGACTTCCTGATAGCTCGATTAGAAAAACTAAAAATTAAAAACATATGTATTATAATTTTATTTTTAAATAAGAAAGCCTAAACCAATTGATTTCAACGGTTTAGGCTTTCTAATGATTATTGATTTATTTTTCACTTGTTTTATTAAAACGAAAGCCAGGAGGGAACTTAGGCTTCCTATTGGACTTGACCTTTTCTGCTAATTAGTTTTTCCTAACCTCCTATCATATTAGTGCTAGATTTAACTGTATTGTATGTTATACTCGTTGTTCAGTATTTTGGAGATTATAGAAAGAAAATCTAATCATTTCATATAGTGGTAGGAGCTCCAGTTTTCGTATTGTACAGACTGTTATAATTAAAGCAAATCATTTCTGAATTTGTACTTTAAAACATTAAAAAAATACCCAATCCACCTCTTAATCTCAAAAGATAATTCGGAAATCTAATAGAATTCATTGTCCAAACAAATGTACAGTTTCAGGTTATGAATGTGAAAGCGCTCTTAATTTTTGTTTTAAAATTTTACCACTCATTGTTTTAGGGAGTTCATCCATTTGTTCAAAGTATTTTGGAATTTTATATGGAGCTAAATATTTTTTGCAAAAGTCGCTTAACTCCTCCTTAGTGATTGGCTTTGATGTATCTTTTAATGAATAAAAGGCTTTTAATTCTTCGCCCATAATTGGATCCGGAACACCAATGACACTAGCTTCAAATATATTCGGATGGCGATATAATACTTCTTCAATTTCCCTAGGATATATATTTAGGCCACCTCTTATGACCATATCTTTTTTTCGATCTACAATATAGAAATAACCATCCTCGTCTTGATAGGCAATGTCTCCTGTATATAACCAGCCATCTTTGATTGTTTTAGCTGTTTCTTCAGGTCTATTCCAATAACCTTTCATTACGTTAGGACCTTTCACGATTAATTCGCCTTTTTCACCAAATGGTAATTCATTTCCTTCTTCATCTACAATTTTAACTTGGACTCCTGGTATTGCAGGGCCAATAGAGCCTACTTTTTTAACGTCTTCTGGCTTATGGTTACATACGATTGGGGAACACTCAGTCAATCCATAACCTTCAAGCAATTCAAACCCAACAATTTCTTTCCAGCGATTTAATATTTCAGCAGGCACAGGAGCAGCTCCAGTAAATGCGATTCGTAATGATAATTTTGTTTCATAGATCTTTGGATGTTTTAATAACATTGCATAAACACTAGGTGGCCCAAAGAAAAATGTGATTTTTTCTTTTTCGAGCAAATTTAATACTTTTTCAGTTGAAAACTTTGGGATCACCATATTTGTTGCCCCAGCAATAAACATCGTTAACATACAATTTGTTTGGGAAGCGGAATGAAACAAAGGGGCATATATTAAACTTTTATCTTCTTTGGTGCAATGCAATATTTCTTTATAAGTCTTAGCGTTACTATATAATCCATAATGTGTTAACATCGCACCCTTTGGTTTTCCGGTTGTCCCAGAAGTATATAATATTTCACATACATCGTCTGCATTTGTTTTGTAAGGTTCGAAAGTTTCTGAGTAATTTTGGATGAAATGTGAAAAATGGTCGGCTACCTGATTAGAATCGATAACATAGACACCTAATAAATTTTTACTTACATTTTGAACAACTTCTATATTTTGCCTTGCAGTTTCCTCGCATATGTAAAGAGACGGTTGGCAATCTTGAGCAATAAATGAAATTTCATTTTTTGTAAATGCTGGATTTACAGGTACGACAATAGCCCCACACTTTATTGCAGCAAAAAAGTTGTAAACAAATTCGAATTTATTTCCAATTTGTAAAAGTACACGGTCACCCGGTTTAACTCCCTTATCGACCATTGCATTTGCCACTTTATTAATAAATTTTTCAAGTTGAAGGTAAGAAATGAGCCTATCCTCATTCATTAACGCTACTTTATTAGGGGAGGAAATAGAATGTTCAGTAATAATTGATGCTAAATTCATTTTTCTCGCTCCTTTATACAAAATTTGGGTATTTTTGTGTAAATGTCTTACAATTTCAAAACTTATTATAACAAATATGCTTAAAAAATCAAAAAATTCAAATGATTAAAAATATATTGACAACAAAAAGAAAGTTAGATTAATATTATTTGTGAGGTTAACCTCATTTGTTGGTTGTTATTATAAAAAATTTTCAAAACCACCACACATTGATTAGGAGGAAGGTATGGAAGACGTTTACATTGTTGATGGAATTCGAACTCCAATCGGAAAGTTTTGCGGTTCACTAAGTGATTACTCAGCAAAAGATTTGGCGAAAGTCGTCATGAATGAGGTATTAATAAGAACTAATTTAAATCCAGAGTACATAGATGAAATCATTACAGGAATTGCCAACCAACCGACAGATGCTTCGAATATAGGACGTGTTGCTGCTTTAGAACTTGGTTTTTCAAATAAAATTCCTGCTTATTCTGTAAATCGCAATTGCGGGTCTGGTATTCAAGCAATTTACAATGCTTTTCAATCCATTCGTTCAGAGGAATCAAATATAAATTTGGTTGTTGGGACTGAAAATATGAGTCAGTGGCCGTATCTACTTCGTGGTGCCAGACAAGGATTTATAATGAGAAATCAAGTTTTAGTTGATAGTCTTTGGGATTCATTAGAAGACCCAGTTGTTCATTTAATGATGGGGCAAACAGCAGAAATTGTTGCCAATGAGGTTGGCATCACCCGTGAGGAACAAGATCAATATGCCTTTGAAAGCCACCGAAAAGCAATCAATGCTAGAAATCAAGAAATCTTTTCGAAAGAGATCGTAAAAGTCGTTAAAAAGGACAAACGTGGAAATGAGGTTATTATCGAACATGACGAAGGACCGAATGAATTGACCACAGTGGAAAAATTATCAAAGTTACCTCCTACCTTTGAAAAAGGTGGTACGATTACAGCTGGAAATTCCTGTGGTATTAATGATGGAGCAGCTGCTTTGTTGGTAACTAATTTCAGAAGTTTACAAGAACATAAATTGAAACCAAGAGCTAGAATAGTATCCATTGCTTTCGCTGGATTAGAGCCTGAAAGAATGGGCCTAGGACCTGTTTACGCAGTTCCAAAAGCACTTTCAAAAGCAGGGCTAAGCCTCCAAGATATTGACTTAATAGAATTAAATGAGGCCTTTGCTGCACAGACATTAGCTTGCATGAAATTGTTAGAGTTAGATTCTGCAAAAGTAAATATTCACGGGGGAGCAATCGCATTAGGTCATCCAATTGGTGCGACTGGTGTGAGATTAATTATATCGCTATTGAATTCTCTTGAAATGTTAAATAAGAAATATGGTGTTGCAACTCTCTGTATCGGTGGAGGACTTGGTGGGGCGATTGTAATTGAAAATTTAAACTATAAAAAAGGGTAAAGGAGAGTTCGATGAAAGCTATTGAGCATATACGATTAAAAGTTGAAGGAGCAATTGCAATTATTACGATAGATCATCCTCCTGTTAATGCATTAAGTATGCAAACGATGGCTGAATTACATGAAGTGTTAACTGAAATTGAACAAAAAAAAGAAGTGAAAGTCGTTCTATTAAGAGGAAATGAAAAGTTATTTGTTGCAGGTGCTGATCTGTACGAACTATTAAAAACTGAGACTAATGAGGAAGCATATAAAATGTCTAAACTTGGTCATGAGTTAATGGATCGTATTGAAAATTTTCCAATTCCAGTCATTGCTTTAGTTGAAGGAGCATGTCTTGGAGGTGGTTTGGAATTAGCCATGGCGTGCCATATTAGAATTGCGAAAGATAATGCTATATTTGGGTTACCGGAAATTACTCTGGGCATCATCCCTGGTGCTGGAGGGACACAAAGGTTACCTAAATTAATAGAAAGTTCCAAAGCAATTGAAATGATCTTAACTGGTCGTAGAATTTCAGCTGGTGATGCGAAAAATTTAGGCTTAGTGCTAGATGTATATTCCGAGGAATCTTTTGAACAAGAAGCCTTTTCGCTTGCCAACAACATTGCAGATAAAGGGAAAGTTGCCATAACTTCTGCTTTAAAAGCTATTCAAGCAGGTCTTCATCATTCTGAACAAGAAGGATTCGAAGTAGAAGCAAATCTTTTTGGATTATGTTGTACGACAAATGATAAACAAGAAGGAATTAGTGCCTTTTTAAATAAAAGAAAAGCCAAATTTGAAGATAGATAGGAGAGAGCTTTATGGTGATAACAAAACAAGAACTAGATATTTTTTTAAAAACTATTCGTCAATTTGTAAAAGAAAGGATAGCACCACATGCTGCTTCTATTGATGAAAATCAAAAAGTACCAGAAGATTTAATGCAAGAAATAAGGGATATGGGATTATTTGGAGTGGCATTTCCAGAAAAGTATGGTGGTAGTGGCATAGGTTGGCGTGCTCAATTATTAATGACAGAAGAAATCGCAAAATATGAAGGTTCCATTCCATCTATAATAGGAGCTCATACGACAATTGCCGCTAATTCGATTTATATTGCAGGAACCGAAGAACAAAAGCAAAAATATTTAAAACCTTTAGCGGAAGGAAAATATTTAGGTGCATTTGCTTTGACTGAGCCAGGTGCTGGATCAGATGCAGCCGGCATACAAACAAAAGCAATTAAAACCGATAATGGATGGGTTCTAGATGGAAGAAAATGTTTTATTACTAATGCACCATCAGCAGATGTATTTATTGTTTTTGCAGTTAACGATCCTTCCAAAGGTTCACGGGGTGGAATTACAGCTTTTATTGTCGAAAAAGGTGCTCCTGGGTTAACGATTGGAAAGATTGAACATAAAATGGGAATCCGCGGATCGGAAACAAGTGATGTCATTTTAGAAAATGTTGAAGTAAAAGATTCGCAAGTATTAGGAGAAGTAGGGCAAGGTTTTAGAATTGCTATGCGTGTAATGCAAAATGGTCGTTTAAATATTGCTGCAATCTCCCTTGGAATGGCGAAAGGAGCCTTTGAACTTGCTTTGAATTATGCGCGAGAAAGAAAACAATTCGGTAAAACTCTTTCAAACTTCCAATCTATACAAAATAAAATTGCTGAAATGAAAATGAATATTTTTGCAATCGAATCTATGCTAGATCGGGCAATTACGCTAATGGAAGAAGACAAACCATTTAACTTAGAAGGAGCGATTTTGAAAGCATTTGCTTCTGAAAAGGCAGAGTGGATCATTAATGAAGCTTTGCAAATCTATGGTGGATATGGGTACATGAAAGATTATCCTTTAGAAAGAATGCTTCGTGATGTGAGAATTAATAGGATTTTCGAAGGGACAAGCGAAATTCAAAGAATGGTTATTGCCAAAGAAGTATTTCGGAATGAATAGAATGATGGAGAGTGGAGCATTTGCAAACAAATCATCTATTTTCTAAAGTAGGTGTTATTGGTTCAGGTATTATGGGGAGTGGGATTGCTCAAGTCATTGCTCAAGCGGGTTATTCTGTAAAAATATTTGATTTAAAAAAGGAAAATTTAGATCAAGCTTTCCTGCTTATCCAGAAAAATGTAAGAAAATGGTGTGAGAAAAAAGGAAAAACTGCAGAAGCAGAAATGATAATTAGTAAATTATCTAAAGCTGATCATTTAGAACAATTCAATGATGTAGACATTATAATTGAAGCGGTGACCGAGAAATTAGAAGTGAAAAAAGATTTGTTTTCTACACTGGAACAAATCGTTGATCAAGAAACTATTCTAGCATCGAATACTTCTGGCATTTCTATTTCTAAGATAGCAGAAGGATGTGTGCATAAAGAACGTGTAGTTGGAACTCACTTTTTTAATCCTGCTCATAAGATGCCGTTAGTTGAAATTATTCAAGGATTTGAAACATCAGAAAATACAATTACTAAAGTTATAGATTTTGTAAAAACACTTGAAAAAAGCCCGGTTCGTTGTCTAGATGTTCCTGGATTTATAGTCAATCGTATCGTAACACCAATGTTGAATGAAGCAATACATGCTCTAGAAAAAGGAATTGCTACAAAAGAAGATATCGATGAAGCTTTGAAAAAAGGTATGGGGCATCCAATGGGGCCTCTTCAACTGGCGGATTACATCGGATTGGATACACTGCTTTACTTTATGGATCATGTATATAAAGAAACTGGGAATGAAGCTTATAAGCCAGCTAAATTATTAAGAAAAATGGTAAAAAATGGTGAAATAGGTATGAAGACTGGGAAAGGATTTTATCAATACAATTTAATAAATTCTTAATTGCAAATGTGTATCCGTATTCCCCCCTTCATAAATAATTAAATAGCCTAACGTTATGGTACAATTTATATCAAATCATATTGACAGATGAAGGAGTAGTTATGGCTAAAAAAACTGGAGAAAAAGTACCTATTATTTTACAAGCAGCAAAAGAAATTTTTGCGCAATCAGGTTATCATCAAACTTCGATTGCAGCAATTGCAAAGAAAGCGGGAATAGCTGAAGGAACCGTCTATATTTATTTTGAAAATAAGGAAGATATTCTTATTACTTTATTTGAAACAACAATAAGAGATGAATTTTTAAACAAATTGGAGAATCATTTACCTTTTTTTAAAGATGCTAATCTAGCATTATATGAAATAGTTCGAGCTCATTTTGAATTTTTTGGAAAGGATCGTCAGTTAACAAGGGTTATTCAAATTGAGTTAAGGCAAACAACCCCAACTTTTATTGAAGCGATTAAACCTGTATTAAAAAAGCACTCAGTTATTATTGAAGAAGTAATTAGAAAAGGGCAAGAACAAGGGGTTTTTCGAAAAGATATTTCTTGCAGAAATGCTCGAAAACTTGTTTTCGGAACACTCGATGAAATGGTTACTTGTTGGGTGTTATCTACGAAAGAGTATGACTTATTTGAAATGGTAGAACCTGCTTATAAATTGTTCTATCAAGCTTTAATGAATTTATCTGATGAACCACTTGTTTATAAAGAAAGAGGTTCCTATGAAAATCAAATTTAGTGCTAGAACATTTGGGGTTGTTCTTTAAAGGTGTTGATCAATCTTTTGAATTCAAGAAACATTTTTAGAATGATTATCTAAAGGAATTTGAAAAAAATAAACCGATTCAGTATTGGCATAGGTTTGACGAAAAGCGGTTTTAACACAGCTTCAGTTGATACAAAGATGGCCTATGCCAAAGGACATCGGTATATTTTTTCGATACATTCAATCAATCTTCCTTAGTATCGATTGTGAGGCAATAGATTCAGAAAAGTAAATAGAAAAGGAAATTCAATGGTTTTTTGCAAACTTGAAAAATTCAATTGTAATAAATTGAAATCAATGGAGATTAAAGAGCGGTAATGCCTATTGTTTTGCTTTTTGTTAAATTATCAGAATATTAATAAATATTAGTAAATTCGAAAAGGAGGAAGAATGGATGAAGTATCGTAATTCGTTTATTTTTTTGATCCTATTTGTGATATTTGTTTTATTATTAAGTGCTTGTAGTACTGGTAGTCAATCAATATCACAATCTACTTCTTCAAGTTCATCTTCAGAGAATAGGAAAGGTTACCCACAAGGGGTTAGCGATAATGAAATTGTAATCGGTCATTTTGGTCCTCAATCAGGACCAACAGCAATTTATGATTCTGCACGTAAAGCAGCTGAATCTTATATTAAATATATTAATGAAAATGGTGGTGTAAACGGTCGTAAAATAAAAATGATTTCATATGATGATGGGGGACAGCCGGCAAAGGCAACACAAGCTGTTAAAAGATTGGTTGAACAGGATAAAGTTTACGCAATTGTTGGTGCTATCGGTACTGTTTCAAATCTTGCTGTACTGGATTATTACAAGGAAAAAGGAATTCCTGTCATCATGATGGGGAGCGGATCAACAAAGTTAGTAGAACCACCTATTCGAAATGTAATTGGTCTAGGTGTTATTAACTATGGTGTAGAAGCAAAAATTCTTTTAGACTATACAGTCAATGAATTAGGAGCAAAAAAGATTGCGATTGCTTATCAAAATGATGACCTCGGTAAAGAAGGTTATCAAACAGTGAAAATTAATATTTCTAAATACAACGGAGTAGAAATTGTGCAAGAAGTGAACTTCTTAACTAGTGATGTAGAATTTACAGCTCATGCGCAAAAAATTGCAGAATCAAATCCAGATGTTGTTATGGTGTTTTCATCACCGAATCCCGTAGCAAACTTAAAGAAAGCTCTCTATAAACTAGGTATGAATAATGTTCCGTTTGTTGTGAATTCTGTAGGTGCAAATGATACAAAAATGTTTGAATTAGCAGGACCGGAAGTATGGGAAGGAACAATATCTGCTGCTACCATACCTATGCCTGGTACTTCAGATAATGAAAGCTTAAAACTATTTGTAGAAAGATTTAGTAAAGATTTTCCTAATGAGCCTATTGTTGGAGTAAGTCAATCTGGTTGGGCACAGATGGAAGTGTTTGTTGAAGCAGTAAGATTAGCGGGAGAAGACCTATCTTGGGATAATCTTCTTAACTCGTTGTATAAGTTTGACAAATGGAAAGGGTCTATGTATGCTGGTGTTTCCTTCTCTCCAGAAAATCACTATGGATCAACTTCATTATTTATGACGAAAGCTGAAAAAGGAAAAATTGTTCCAATCTCAAAGATTATGACATATGATCCAGCTACAAATACGATTTCGATCGAGCAATAAACAATAACTAAGTAAAGGGCAAGTCTTTTTCTTACTTGTCCTTTCTTTTAAAGAACTCTTTGAAAGGAAGATGCTCGTGCAAATCATTGTAAGCGGTTTAATATTTGGGTGTGTCTATGGTTTAGCTGCTCTTGGGATGGTTTTAATTTTTAAGACAACGGATGTTGTCAACTTTGCTCAAGGTGAAATGGCTATGGTAACGGCCTTTGTAAGTTATGTTTTCTTATCACAAATGAATTTGTCATATATTTTCTCATTTACTCTTTCTTTAATTTTTGCAGCTATTCTTGGAATTGTTTTATATTTAGTTTTCATGAAAAGGGTGCAACATGCACCACCGTTAAATCAAATGGTCGTAACTCTAGGTTTGTTTCTTGTGTTAAATGGTGTTGCTGGTTTAATTTGGGGGCATCATTCTGCCAGTTATCCAGAGGCATTTCAAGGGGAGCCGATTAGGATTGGAGGAGTTTTTATTTCACCTAATGAAATTTTCATTGTTATTTTAACAATTATCCTTATGCTTATTTTCTTCTTTATTTTTAAATATACGAAAATAGGATTAATGATGCGTGCGACCGGTCAAGATATGTTTGCGTCATATTTAATGGGAATAAAGGTTTCGAAAATTTTCAAGTTTATTTGGGGTGTTGGTGCAGTTTTAGGCGGAATTGCAGGGATGTTGACAGCACCAATTACGTTTCTATCACCCAATATGATGGTTGATGTCTTAGTGATGGCCTTTGCAGCAGCAGTTCTAGGGGGATTTGTAAGTTTACCTGGTGCTTTTATTGGTGGTCTAATTATCGGTGTATTTGAAAATCTAATCAGCTATTATATTTCACCAGAAATGAAGCTTGTGTATACATTTTTATTAATTGTGGTCATTCTTTATGTTCGCCCTCAAGGTATTTTTGGTGGTACGAAATTGGTGAAAAAGGTGTGATCAAAATTGAAATTAATAGTATTTAATCATAAACTTTGGTTTTATCTTGTACTTACCTTTTCTATATCTTTTCCTTTTCTATTTGGACAATCAGGCTATTTTTTGTCTTTATTTATATTAATTTGTATATTAAGTATTGCCTCCATGTCCTTAAACTTACTCGTTGGATTTGGTGGCCAAGTTTCTGTAGGAAATGCCGGATTTTTAATGATTGGAAGTTATACTGTTGCCATTTTATCAAACACCTTTCAATTACCATTTTGGCTTTTACTACCTTTAGCAGGAGTTATAACTGGAATTATTGGTTTGGCCATCGGAATACCTGCAGTTAGACTAAGTGGCCATTTTTTAGCAGTAGCAACCCTAGGTTTTGGAATATCCATCCCACAAATAGCTTTAAATTGGGATTCAGTTACGAATGGATATGCTGGTTTATCTGTATCTCGCCCAGCAATATTATCAAGTGACTTGAGCTTATTTTATTTTATTGTTTTTATGACAATCGCTATCTTTTGGTTCATAAAAAATATCGTATATAGTCCGTTTGGTAGAGCCTTTATTGCCATTCGTGATAGTGAAGTTGCTGCCCAAACGATTGGTATAAATATTTCTTTTTATAAAGCTATGATGTTTGCTATTAGCGCTTTTTTCACTGGTATATCAGGTGGTTTATATGCTTATTGGTATGGTTTTGTTAGCCCTAACGACTTTTCAATAATGACATCATTATTACTTTTAGCTGGAATTATCGTAGGTGGTTTAGCTTCTATTCCTGGAGCGATTATTGGGGCAGTCTTTCTTACATTAATTCCTCATTTCACAGCTGCCTATAATGGAATGACAAATATTGTGATTGGTTCACTCGTCATCCTTATTATCATGTTTAAACCAGATGGTATTGTTCACTTTTTTGATTTTTTAAAGAAACCTGTTGAAAATAAAGCGAAAGAGCAAATAGTTTTTACTGCGATGGAAGGAGGAACGGAAAATGCTAAGCTTTAAAAACGTTACAGTTCAGTTTGCGGGTTTAGTCGCAATCAATAACTTATCATTTGAAGTTCCTCAAGGGTCTATCTATTCCATAATAGGTCCAAACGGTGCTGGAAAAACAACTATTTTTAATTGTATCAGCCGATTTTATACACCTATTTCTGGATCTATTTTCTTTAATGGATATAATTTATTAAAGTTAAAACCTCATCAAGTCATTCAAGCAGGAATTGCACGTAGTTTTCAAAACGTTGAACTTTTTTCAAAAATGACGGTTCTAGAAAATTTATTAACCGGCTTACATCCGGTTGTTAAGAAAAACTTATTTTCAGCTGCCCTAAATCTTCCATCAGTGAGAAGGATTGAAAAAGAATCATGGCAAAAAGCTTTTGAAGTCATGGAGCTATTGGGTATTTCACATCTAAGTAACGAAATCGTTTCAGATTTATCATTTGGATATCAGAAAATGGTAGATATAGGACGCGCCATGATGCCGAATCCAAAACTTATTTTATTAGATGAGCCGGTTGCAGGTATGAATCCAACCGAAACAGAACGACTTAGTAAATTAATTGTTCGTTTAAAAGAAGAGTTAGGTTACACGGTATTATTAATCGAACATGATATGTCATTGGTAATGAAAATATCTGACTTTATCACAGTCCTTAACTTTGGAGAAAAAATTGCAGAAGGTATCCCGAGTGAAATTCAAAAGAATCCAGCAGTGATTGAAGCTTATTTAGGAGAGGAGGTAGAGGATGTTAAAGCTTAGGAATGTGCATGTAAAGTATGGCCATGTTCACGCTTTACGGGGCATCTCGCTTGAGATACAAAAAGGACAAATTGTTTCATTATTAGGTGCTAATGGTGCAGGAAAATCTACGACATTAAAGATGATTTCCAGACTAGTAGAACCAAATCAGGGTGAATATATCGTTGATGGAACAAATATGTTAAAGAAATCTTCGAGTGATGTTGTAAAAGCAGGAATTATCCATTGTCCTGAAAATAGAAGGGTTTTCCCACAATTAACAGTTTATGAAAACTTAAAAATAGGGGCTATTCTACGAAAAGATAAAAAACAAATAAATAAGGATTTTGATAGAGTATTTACTTATTTTCCAAGATTAAAAGAACGACTAAACCAACTAGCTGGCACTTTAAGTGGAGGAGAGCAACAAATGCTTGCCATTGGAAGATCTTTAATGGGCAACCCTTCCTACCTTTTATTAGATGAGCCTTCACTAGGGATAGCACCGTTACTAGTGAAAGAAATTTTTGAGATAATAAAAACAATTAATCAGGAGGGTACATCGATTTTATTAGTGGAACAGAATGCACATATGGCTTTGCAAATATCAGACTATTCATATGTTTTAGAAAATGGGAAAATTGCTTTAGAGGGTCAATCTCAAAAATTAAAAAATAATGATCGTATTCGGCAACTATATTTGGGAGCATAATGAATAGGAAAAAGATTGATAGTATTTATTAAGGTTTTTATCGACTGTTATCAAGAAATTAATTAAGAAATAGCCTTTGATTTGAGTTTTTAAAACATCTGATATTGTACACGCTAGCGGAAAATACAAAAAAATAAAAGGGAAAAGTATCGCTTTTAATTCCATTTTCCTACAAAAACAAAAACTGTTAACGATAATAAAATTGTCATTTTTAATAATAAGTGACTTTTTCATTTGAAATTTAATGATGAATAATCTTAATGCCTCTACAGATATTAGGTAATGTGGAGGTGATTTTTATTTGGATAAAAATCAAGAAAGGACGATTTTAGAATACATAAAAAAATCTAGGAGTTCTAAAAGAAGAATTAATAAAAGCATTCGATTTTCTTGGATATGATGAAGTGAATACCTTTGTTGATCAATCAAAAGAAATATATAAGAAAAATACAAAAGATGGTATTAAGCTATATATAAAACGACTAGGATGCGGTTGTGGGAGCGGGAGTGGGTGCTGGTGTTTAATTATATTTATTTTGTTCGCAATAATCGCATCATGTGTTGCCTCTTTTGGTGATGATAAGGAACAAGATGAATCTGCACTTCAGCCAAAAGATCAAAATGTAGTTGTAAAACCAAAAAGTAATATTGAGCAAGAAAGAAAATCAGAAGTAACACAATTTTCAGAGGAAATTACTGTAGATGATAACAATAAACAAGAAGTAGCCCAATCTTCGGAAAGTTATAATAAGGAAAATGAAAATAAATCAGAAGTAATCCAATCTCCAGAAAGTAAAAGTGAGGAAAATGTCAATAAATCAGCAGTAACAGAATCTAAAGAAAAAGAAGCCCAAAAAACAAAGGATAAAAACGAAGGTTGTACAAATCCAAAGATTAAAGGAAATATTAGTGGTGGGGAAAAAATATACCATGTTCCTGGCGGTGCTTATTATGAAAAAACAGAAGCAGAGGAAATGTTTTGTACTGAAGCTGAAGCAATTGCAAAAGGATATAGAAAATCCAAAAGATAAACTTATCTTAATATGGTCTAATATGTAAAAAAGGGATTGTGGTAATTGCCCACAATCTCCTAAAATTGGTGGGTACACGCCATTTATTTTTAAAAAAAGGAAAAACAGCGAATTGGAAAACTCATCGTTTTCTTACTTCGCTGTTTTTTGTTACTTTTGGTCAAGCCCTTTTCTATATATTACTAGTTCATTCGTTATTTTACTGTTATAATTCATATAAAATGAAGAAACCCTTGGATTCTCCAAGGGTTTAAATGATGGTCTGTACTGGATTCGAACCAGTGACACCTTGCCTGTCAAGCAAGTACTCTCCCACTGAGCTAACAGACCATTATTTGAGACATTTTTTATTATAATGAATGGCGGTAATATAGTCAATAGTTATTGTAAAAGAATTTGGGGGTATGAGGATGAAATTATTAACCTTTAAACAAGATGGAATTTTAAAGGTAGGGGTTCTAACAAAAAATGGCGTCTTAGACCTTGAAAAAGGAGCACAAGAAACGAAAATACAATATCCAGGTTCCATTGAAAATATTATACATAATGGAAAAGAAGTAATTGGAAAAATTCAACAAATTATAGAAAAAGCGACAGATCTACAAGATCCAAATCTGTTTTTAAAAGAAGATACATTGGCCTTTGGGCCATGTGTTCCAAACCCAGGCAAAATTATTTGCGTTGGTTTGAATTATCGAAAACATGCAGAAGAATTTAATATGGATATTCCTACTGTACCTGTATTGTTTAATAAATTTAACAATTCTATCAATGCCCATGGTGAAGTAATTCCGATTCCAAGTGGTGTTGAACAAATGGACTATGAAGCAGAACTTGGTATTGTTATAGGGAAGAAAGCAAAGAATGTTTCTAAAGAAGATGCATTGGATTATGTATTCGGTTATTGCAATGGCAATGATGTTTCTGCCAGAGATTTGCAAATGCGGACAAGCCAATGGCTGTTAGGAAAGTCTTGCGATGGTTTTTGTCCAATTGGTCCTTATTTAGTAACAGCAGATGAAGTAGGGGATCCGAACAATTTGGACATTTCTTTAAAGGTGAATGGTGAGACTAGACAATCTTCCAATACAAAATATATGATCTTCCCTTGTAACGAATTAGTGAGCTATATTTCAAAGTATATGACGTTGGAACCAGGTGATATTATTCTTACAGGCACACCGGATGGCGTCATTTTAGGCTACCCAAAGGAACAACAAGTTTGGCTAAAGAAGAATGATGTAATGACAGTTGAAATTGAGAAATTGGGTAGGCTGACAAACCGTTTGCAATAAATGATATTTTCACGACGAAAAAGGAGGGGAAGATATGTGTGGAAGGTTTTCTTTAACAGTACCGCTTGAAGAAATAATTGAATTTTTCGATTTAATCAATGGTGATGAACTGGATTATGAAATCAGCTATAATATTGCCCCTAGTCAAAATGTGTTGTCAATCGTTTCTGATGGCACCCATAACCGGGGAGGTTATTTGCGTTGGGGTTTAGTGCCGTTTTGGGCGGATAGTCCGGCCATCGGCTATAAAATGATCAATGCTAGGGCGGAAACGATTGATCAAAAAGCAAGTTTTAAAAATTTGATAAAACGAAGACGCTGTTTAATCGTCGCGGACGGTTTTTATGAATGGAAAAAAGATGAAAAAGGCAATAAACGCCCCTATAGGATGATTAGAAAAAATAATGGATTAATGGCGTTTGCTGGACTCTGGGATCGGTGGGAAAAAGGAGGCACCATATTACATACATGTACGATTATTACAACACGACCAAATGAATTAATGGCTGAAATTCATGACAGGATGCCGGTCATTCTTCCAGAAGAAAAGCAAAAAATTTGGCTTGACCGAACGATTGAAGATGTACAGTTTTTAAAGGATTTGTTACAACCTTATCCAACAGAAGATATGATTGCTTACGAAGTTTCAAGTATCGTGAATTCACCCAAAAATAACCAAGAGGAATGTATTCAACCGCTGGTTTAGTTATTTGGAATAAAGGAGAAGCCCTCATAATGTGCTTCTTTTTTAATATCTGTTTTACGGTGCCAGACCCCTCTGTAGCACCATCTGCGGCACCATCTGCGGTGCGGTGCCAGACCCTTCTGGTGTACCTTCTCCTGTACCTTCTCCGGCACTTTCTGTGTAACATGCCAAGCTTTTTTGTGCATATGTTATGAAGAATAGTTTTAGACGGGAGGAGTAAATATGTGGACGTTTTATCCGTATGGTGCTTATGGGTACCTAAATGGAAATCGCACTTCTTATTTTCCGCCTTTTCAGCACCAAGGTATGAATTATTATTACAATAGTTATATTGATCCACATCAATACATGAACGATTACCGTCAGCGTCCAATTCGGGGGCAAGCAACGTGGACGACTGGAGGACAAGTTACAAAATGCGGAATTCCTTGGTCGAAAAATGAGTATATGACAGTAGCTGTTGGAGAAAATTCTCCATTTAAATGTGGGCAAACATTGAAAATAAGAAATCTCTCCTCATTAGGTCAAAGGGAAATCATCGTTACTGTTGTGGATACTGTCCAAGGTTATCCTGCCAATAAAATAAATCTTCACCGCAATGCCTTTATCGCACTTGGTGCAAATCCAAATGTCGGGATTATTGATGTTGAGATCATTCCATCACCCCAACTAGAGGAAGAAAGATGGGGCAAGTATTTATTAGAAATTGCCCAGATGGCATATCCTACCTATAACGTTACCGAATATAATTTTGTTAGTCGAAGCCAGCTATCTCCTTCTCGGACGAGGGAAACGTATGAATTCATTTTGCAAGCACCAGAAGGTAGTATAAAAATCCAAGGAAATGTTATATATAATCCAATCACTGATAAAGTATTGTCATTAGATATGAAGGAAGTAGAACATTTCCGTTATTACTGAATAAAAAAATAAACTATCTGCATGGCTATCTCAAACGTCGAGCGATCGACAAAGAGGAGCCTTTTTCTGTGAAAGGTGAAAGAAAACTATTTTCATTCATGGTTTTGGTCGAATGGCTATAAATATTTTAATGAATTTAATCTATGCAAAATGAACCACAACTGCCCAAAGCGAGAAAAGGGATAAGGCCACCTCCCCAAATGTTATTTGAGAACAATTTCCTTCTTCTTATAGTATTTTTACAAACGTTTACTAATCCCCTGTCCGCTCTCTAGAAATCGAAATCTCCCAAGTTTTCAAATTGCTAGATGAACGCTTGTATCCTTATTTTCGAAAATTAAACTTTCGTTTTAGTTACACATAATTATAATTGCAATAATGTATAAGAAATTTTGTTGATAACTTATAATATTTTGCTATCAAGTCACTTAACACTATTAGTAACTTTAAAAGTATAAAATATTTAATTTATAGTAAAAATAAGAGAATTAACGAGAATTTAAAAGAAAAAGACTACTTTTTAAAGGTTTTTCCCATTTTTGTTAATTTGAAAATATTTTGAATATTTAATATTATGTAATACAAACGGAAGTAATAATTCCATAATAAAAATAAGGAGGCTAATTATATGACGACAAGTGCTTTAGAAACTAAAACATTAACATTGAAAAAAGAAAATGGAATTGCAGAAGTGCATCTACACATTAATAAATCGAATGCTTATGATCTTGAATTTTATCGAGAACTAAACGCAGCTATCGATGACATCCGCTTTGACACTGACATTAAAGTTGTCGTTCTTATGAGCGATATGCCAGGATTTTTCAGTTCAGGTGCTAATATTGCATTTTTAAAAGCAGCAGATCCTCGTTTTAAAACACAATTTTGTTTATTCTGTAATGAAACATTAGATAAAATTGCCCGTTCACCGCAAATTTGGATTGCATGTTTAGAAGGACATACGGTTGGCGGCGGTTTAGAAATGGCGTTGGCATGCGACTTGCGTTTCATGGGAGATAAAGCTGGAAAAATCGGTTTGCCTGAAGTTACATTAGGCGTACTCGCTGGCACAGGCGGTACACAACGTTTAGCACGTTTAGTTGGCCACTCAAAAGCATTGGATTTAAATATCACTGGTGAACTACTAACACCACAAGAAGCATTAGATATACAATTAGTAGACCGGGTATTTCCACAGGAAGAAATTCGCGAAAAGACGCTTGAATATGCACGAAATATAGCCAGCAAAGCTACATATGCTGCATCGAATATTAAGCTATCAATTATGAATGGAAAAGAGATGCCGTTAAATGTGGCAATCCGCTATGAAGGAGAATTGCAAAATTTATTATTCCGTTCTCAAGATGCACAGGAAGGCTTAAGTGCATTTCTTGAAAAGCGTAAGCCAAATTGGACAGGGCAATAAACTTGCCCTATAAAAACATTTTTTCAAGGGGTGTCTTCAAGTGTCCGGCATTTACTATATAAGAATTTAAAAAATTTCCATATAATTGGAGTTTACGCAGCCTTGCCTTATCCGGTTTTGACCACCCCTTTCATTTTAAAAAAATAGAAGGATATTGAAACAAAGGACCTGTCTCCGTGTTTCAAAAAAAGAAAGGAGCAGCCAATGAGAAAAAATTCATTTAACATGAGAGTGAATTGGGGAGATACAGATAAAGCAGGTATCGTTTACTATCCTAATTATTTTAAATGGTTTGATATAGCCGGACATCAATTTTTTAGAAGTATTGGTCTCTCCCCTGCTGTTCTTGAAAAAGAGCGGGGAGTAATTATTCCTCTTATTGATGTAAGATGTACGTTTGTAAAACCTTTATTTTACGATGATATAATTACCATCCATACAGAAGTATCCGAGATTCATAATAAAGTATTTAAATTGAGTCATGAAGTTTATTGTGGTTCTGATAAAACAGGCTACGGTTATGAAGTGAGAGGGTGGGTAAAAAATATTGATGGAAAATATAAGGCAGTCCCCATCCCGGAAGATGTAATTACTATATTAAAACAAGACATAAAAAGTGATGAATCAAATCTTAATCCTCAATTAAATGCCTAATTAAATGAAAAAAAAATGGCTCCTTTTCCTTCTAGCGTAAATTTGATATATTTTTGTATAAAACTAAAGATACTATAAAGAAGCATCTTTGGACTAGGGGAAGGGGAGTACATATGAAGCCAAGATCTTTAATAACAACTTTATTCGGAGATTATATTCAATTCTACGGTTGGGAAATTTGGGTAGGAAGTTTAATTAAATTAATGGAAAAATTTGGGATTTCTGAATCATCTGTAAGAGGCGCCATTTTACGGATGAATAAGCAAGGATTACTGACTGTTAGAAAAGTCGGGAACAAAAGCTATTATTCAGTAACTCCGAAAGGGAAACCTAGAATAGAAGATGGAGTAAGAAGGGTTTATTCAATTGGCAATAGAAAATGGGATGGAAATTGGAGAATTGTATCCTACTCAATGCCAGAAGAATTGCGCGATTTAAGAAACCAAGTTCGGAAAGAATTATCTTGGATTGGTTTTGGTATGCTTTCAAACAGCTTATGGGTCAGTCCAAACTATATTGAAAATCAAGTAATGGATATGATTAAAAACTATAACCTGGAAGATTATATGGTGCTGTTTTCTTCAAGCAAAATTGTATCCCATCGAAATGAGGATATTATTCAGAAAGCATGGGATTTCAATGAACTATCAAAAGATTACGAGTGCTTTATCTCAACATTTCAAGAGAAGTATGAATACTTTAAGGAAAAAGCTTGGGAAGGGCATTTATCAGACGAGGAATGTTTTATTGAAAGAACGTATCTTGTTCATGAATACAGGAAATTTTTGTTTAAAGATCCAGGATTTCCAAATGATCTACTCCCGGAAAATTGGATTGGAAACCGGGCAAGAGAGTTGTTTTTTAATATCCATCAATTAATTTCAATTGGAGCTGTCCGGTATTTTGAAGAAATCTTTGTAAAAGCTCCAGATCAAGATATTCAAGTACGACGTGAACAAGCGGTTAACCCATTTTCTGACTTTTAATTTAGATGTCAGGAGGCGAGGACTGTTCATATTATAAAGATCTTTTTTAAAGATTGTTCATTTGTAAATATTTCGAACGGGACCGTTGCTTGGCTGTTTGGAATTTCAGGACCGCTCATCATTGTATTATCGTCAGCGGCGAAAGGACAGTTATCTGAGACAGAGCTCACATCATGGGTTTTTTCCATCTATGTTGTCGGAGGACTATTGTCGATCATTTTGTCTATGTATTACAAACAGCCAATCGCAGTTGCTTTTACGATACCAGGTGCTATTATTGTTGGAAGCGCTTTAGTTCATCATTCCTTCCAACATATAATCGGTGCCTATGTCATTACGGGAATGATCATTGTTTTGTTAGGGTTATCTGGGATCATTTCTAAAATAATGACATTCCTTCCAATGCCGATTATGATGGGGATGGTTTCAGGCGTTCTCCTCCCATTTGGAATCCATATAATAGAAGCAATTAAGGAAGATCCGTTCATTCATGGAGCCATTTTTGCAACCTATTTAGTTCTGACTTTTTTTAGCAATAGTTTGAAAAAGTTTCCGCCCATTATTGGAGCGATGTTGGCTGCAGCCATTTTGTACAGTTTGTTTCGGCCCATTACTATAGAAGGGATTACATTTGCCGTTGCAGTTCCTAAGCTGTTTGCTCCTTCCTTCAACTTGGCGACAATCGGGGAAGTGGTTGTTCCGTTATTGCTTACTGTTATTGCGATCCAAAATGCACAAGGGATTGGAGTATTAAAAAGTATGAACTTTAATCCACCTGTAAATGCGATGACAAAGTGGAGCGGCATCGGTTCGATCATCAACAGTTTTTTCGGTGCTCATTCCGCATGCATTGCAGGTCCAATGACCGGTATTCTTGCTAATGTAAAAGCTAAAGAAACAGCTTATACCGGTGCTGTTTGGATGGGAATACTATGGGTGGTATTCGGTTTTTCTGCGCCCTTTGCTGTTTCATTAACAGCCGTATTGCCATCTTCATTCATATTATTGTTGGGCGGACTGGCTTTACTTGGCGTTTTGAAAAATACGTTGGAACAAAGCTTTTCTTCAAATTTCAAAATGGGAGCGTTATTTTCTTTTATGATCACGATTTCTGAAATCGAATTTCTTAATATTGGTGCTCCGTTTTGGGGTCTTGCTTTCGGTACGATCGTTTCTTTCATAATGGAAAAAGAAGATTTCAAACTAATGAACATTAATTTCAGAATATTCAGAAAAGAAAAGGGTTATGAAAAAGAAGGAGAGGTTGGATGGGAAAAGTAATCGTCGAAAAGGACGGCTATTTAACTACTGTCATCCTAAATAGACCGGAACAATTAAACTGTTTTGATTTTGAAACTTTATTGCAGCTCGAAGAAGTACTGGAAGATATAAAGACAGATCTCGAAACACGAGCAGTTATTTTTACTGGCGCAGGAGAAAAAGCATTTAGTGCCGGTGCTGATTTAAAAGAAAGGAAAACATTATCCGAGCGGGAAGTTCGGAGAAATGTTTTTAAAATTCGAGATGTTTTTAATGCAGTTGAAGATTTGCCGCAGCCAACGATTGCTGCCATTAATGGTTTTGCGTTAGGAGGCGGATTTGAACTAGCGCTCGCTTGTGATTTTCGCTATGCAGTACCAGAAGCAGAAATGGGATTAACGGAAGTAAGTTGGGCGATCATTCCAGGAGCAGGCGGGACACAGCGTTTGCCGAGATTAATTGGTCCTACCAAAGCAAAAGAATTGATTTTGACTGCAGAAAGAATTACAGCTGATGAAGCGCTTAAACTTGGAATTTTGAGCGGGGTCGTTGAACGTAAAGAACTGTTGAAAAAAGCAAAGGAATTAGCTGAAAAAATTATGAAAAATGGTCCAATTGCTGTAAGACAAGCTAAATATGCCATTAACAATGGTTTGAAAGGGGATTTTTATACTGGCATTGCGTTGGAATCAAAAGCTTATGAGGTTACCATTCCAACAACTGATCGTCTAGAAGCTTTACTTGCTTTTCAAGAAAAGCGCAAGCCTCTTTTTAAAGGAAAATAGGTTGGAAAGGGAGATGGATGTTGACACGATTTTCTACGATTGAATTTACGATTCAAGACCGGGTGGCACAATTAGTGTTAAACCGACCGCCTGTCAATGTACTAAACATTGAAATGATGGAAGAAATTTGTGCGGGCTTAACGAGCTTATTAAATCAAAGTGATGTCAATGCACTTGTCATTCGGGCTAAAGGTAAAGTTTTTTCGGCTGGTGTTGCAATAGAAGACCATCTAGGTGAAAAAACAGAGCCTATGATTCATTTATTTCATAAAATGTTTCATTTATTGGTCCAAATTCCATGTCCTTCCATTGCAGTCGTCGAAGGTGCAGCATTGGGCGGAGGATGCGAGATTGCAACTTTTTGCGACATGACAATTGCAACGAAAAATGCAAAGTTTGGACAGCCTGAAATCAATTTAGGATTATTTCCTCCAGTTTCTATTGTTTCGTTTCCGTTGTTAACTAGCTTAAACCGAGCAAAAGAGCTGTTATTAACAGGTGAAACAATATCTGCAGAAAAAGCCTATGAGTGGGGGCTTATCAATCGTGTTGTTGACCCAGATGCTGTTGAAAGTGAGCTTGAAAGATTGCTAGAAAATTTAAGGAACAAAAGCGCTGCAGCCTTAAAGTTAACTAGAGTTGCCATTCATAGAGGATTAGCATCAACTTTTGCGGCATCAATTGGAGAGGTGGAGCAGCTTTATCTTCAACAGTTAATGAATACGAATGACGCGCAGGAAGGGTTGCAATCTTTCCTTGATAAAAGGCAGCCAAAATGGGTTCATAGTTGATCAGTTAGGATGGTTTACATGCAGGAACACATTGAAGAAGTTGCAAAAAATATTTATCGGATTCCAATACCTGTTCCATTCCCAATGAAATATGTATATTGTTATTTATTAAAAAACGATGAGGAATGGGTGATGATTGACACAGGTCTTAATTATAAAGCGGCACGGGATGCTTGGCTAGAAACTTTCAACCAATTACAAATTGACCTTATGCAAGTGTCTATGATCTTTGTGACGCATTTTCATCCCGACCATTTTGGTCTTTCCGGCTGGCTTCAGGAGAAAACTGGTGCAAAAGTGTTCATGAGTGAAGTGGAATACAAAATGGCTAGGACGGTGTGGTTTAAAGAAGGAATTCAAGCGGAGGCAATTGCCAATATGATGCGTAGTCATGGAGTTTCTGATGCGCTTGCTTCGAGTATGGCTGATAATATGATACATTTGCGAAAAAATGTCCTTCCGTTGCCAGAGGTTTCTATCCTTCGCTCGAAAAAGCTAACAATAGCCGATAAAGAATGGGAAATTATTGAAGCGTCTGGACATAGTGATGGTCAACTATGTTTTTATGATAAAAAAGATCGAATGATGATTGTTGCGGACCAAGTGTTAAATAAAATTACACCGAATATAAGCAAGTGGCCGAATGCATCAGACAACCCACTTTTTCAATATTTTAATTCATTAAGTATGTTAAAGGGGTATGATGTTAAACGGGCATTGCCTGGTCATGGTGTAATAATTGATAACTTTATAATGCGAATCGATGAAATTTTAAAACATCATGAAAATCGGTTACAAAAAATTAAAAATGTGTTGAAAGGATTCACAACCGCTTATGAAGTTGCTTGCCAAATTTTTAAAACTGAATCATTTACCCCGCATCAATGGCGGTTTGCAATGGCTGAGACACTCGCTCACCTTGAATATCTAGTAAGCACAGGGGAAATTGAAAGACAACAAATCAATGAAAGATTCTATTATTCTATCAATTAAAAAATTAAAGGAGTAGATGTTTGTGAAAGTAAAACAATTATTTTTAACCGCTATCGTCGGGTGTTTATTGTTTATTACGGCATGTTCGAGCACATCTTCGAAAAGTAATAGTTCATCTGAAGGCACTTCAACGCAAGATTCGTCTTCAGACACAATTAAAATTGGCGCCTTGTTGCCAAGTTCAGGTGTTTATGCCTCTTTAGGTGAAAACTTAGGCAAAGGGATGGAACTGTACTTTGACAGTGTAGATTGGAAGATTGGCGATAAAAAAATTGAATTATTAAAGGAAGACACAGAAGCTGATCCTCAAGTAGGTCTTCGGAAAGCAAGGAAGTTTATCGATGAAGATAAAGTTGATATTTTAACCGGCACAATTAGTACGGCAGTTGCTTATGCGATACGCGATGAAGTTGATGCAAAGAAAGTTCCCTTCCTTGTATCCCATGCCGGTGGCAACGATTTAACGAGAAGTATGCGAAGCGATTATATTTGGAGATCATCATTCTCATCTTGGCAAATTGGCCATTCAATGGGGCAATGGGCTTATGACCATGTTGGGAAAAAGGTAGTTATTGTCGCAGCAGATTATGCGTTTGGGCAAGAAGTGTCAGCAGCTTTTAAGGAAGCATTTGTAAACGCTGGCGGTCAAATCGTAGATGAAATTTACCCTCCATTAGGGAACAATGATTATGCTTCTTACTTAACGAAATTGAACAATACGAATGCAGATGCCGTTTACGCATTTTTTGCCGGAAGCGATGCTGTTCGTTTTGTGAAACAATATGAAGAGTTTGGATTAAAAGGAAAACTTCCATTAATCGGTTCCGGTTGGTTAGTTGCAGAAGATACTAGACCTGCACAAGGAATGGCACCTGAAGGAATTAAAGCGTCTATTTTCTGGGATTACAATTTAGATACTCCTGAAAATCAAAAGTTTGTTGCAGATTATGAAGCGAAATATGGTGAGCGTCCAAGTCTTGAATCTTTAGAAGGTTATGATGCAGCAAGAATTATTGTGGAAGCGCTGTCATCGGTTAACGGAGATACATCCGATCCGAAAAAAATTGTTGAGGCGATCGCAAATGTTGAATTTGTAAGCCCTCGAGGTCCTATTAAATTCGACCAAGAAACTCACCATGTTATTCAGAATATGTACATCGTAGAAAACGAGATACGAGATGGTCAAACTGAAAATAAAGTGATCCATACAATTGAACAAGTAAAAGATCCAGGGCAATAATACAATAAAAATTTTTAGGAAGGGGGATTTAAGGTTGGAAGTTTTAGGAGTACAACTAGTGAATGCATTGTCATATGGAATGCTGTTATTTATCATAACAAGCGGCTTATCACTAGTGTTTGGAATTCTGGGAGTTCTTAATTTGGCCCATGGTTCTCTATATATGCTAGGAGCTTATATTGCTTATTCATTAACAATGAAATATGTACCTGTTTTTTGGCTGGCAATACTTATAGCATCAGTCATAGTTGCTTTGCTTGCTTTAGTAGTGGAGGTAGGGCTTCTACGTCCTACCTACCATTTGGGACATTTGTCACAAGTATTGCTTACATTTGGCCTCGCTTATGTGTTTCATGATGTTGCCAAAGTTTTATGGGGGACACAGGTGTTGTCGTTGACATTACCGATTGAACTATCTGGTTCTGTTCAAGTATTTGGGCAAACCTTTCCAATCTATCGGCTTTTAGTCATTGGCATCGGGCTTTTCGTTGGCGCTTTTTTATGGTTTTTACAAGAAAAAACCCGTTTTGGTGCTATTATCCGTGCAGGATTAGTTGATAAAGAGATGGTAAGCGGACTTGGTATCAATATCAAACTAGTGTTTACGAGCGTATTTTTAATCGGCGGTTTATTAGCTGGATTTGGCGGTGGGATTGCCGCACCGATTTTAGGCATATATCCAGGAATGGAATTCCAAACGCTCATCTTAGCATTAGTTGTCTTAGTAATCGGCGGTCTCGGTTCATTTTTAGGAACATTTACTGCAAGTCTCTTAGTTGGTTTACTTGAAACGTTTAGTAAATACTTTTTACCAGAAGTTAGCTTGTTCATTATTTTTGTATTCATGGCTGTTGTTTTAGTAACGAAACCAAACGGGTTATTAGGAAAGAAGGTGGGGTAGTGAAAAGTAAAAATCTACTTTTGCAGATCTGTTTCATTATTTTCTTGTGCTTCGTTCCTTTTCTCTTTTCCAACTTTTATGTAAGCGTAATAACTGAAATTCTCATTCTCGGTATTTTTGCATTAAGCTTAAATATTTTACTCGGCTATACAGGTTTAGTTTCATTAGGACATGCTGCGTTTTTCGGTGTTGGGGCGTATATGGCCGGATTAGCTGCTAAACATATTTCCAATCATTTATTCGTAACGCTTCTTGTTGCACTCGTTGCGTCTGTATTCGTTGCTTTCGTCATCGGTTATTTTTGTACGAGAGTTAGCGGTTTTTATTTTTTAATGCTGACACTTGCATTTTCGCAATTGATTTATTCTGCGTTTCACCAGTGGAGGTTTGCAGGCGCTTCAAACGGTTTGACTGGCATTCCTAAGCCTGCGCTAACACCAACCATTGTTTTTTCCCACTCGATATCGCTATATTTTTTAATTTTGACAATCTTTTTGATTGTCGTCTATTCAGTCAGGATTTTTATTCAGTCACCAACCGGCCATGTTCTAATCGGGATCCGGGAGAACGAAACGCGTATGAAAGCCATGGGCTATAATACAAGATTTTATAGTCTTCTTTCTTTTGTATTGGCAGGTGGTTTGGGAGGTTTGGCTGGCTGTTTGTACAGTTATTTTAATGGATTTGTTTCTCCGAACGAGCTTTATTGGACGATGTCGGGTCAAGTGCTAATTATGGTGCTTGTCGGTGGTGCAGGAACAATTATCGGACCGGTGCTGGGAGCAGCTTTTATTGTGTTTTTGGAAACAATCATAAGTTCTTACACTGAACTTTGGATGCTGATTATCGGTATCGTATTTATACTGTTTGTCGTGTTTGCTCCTAAAGGAATTGTCGGTCTTGCGAATCAATTTCTAGCAAAATTTTTTGCGAAAAAAATAAATGAAGAAAGCATTGATCGAGTGCCTGTCAATATTGAAAATCAAGAAAAAGCTGCGAATCAATGATGCTTCCCTTCGTAACATAATAATCGTGTTGGAGTGGTGACGATGGATGTGTTAAAACCGTTGATAAAAGTTGAAAATGTTGGTAAGCAATTTGGAGGGTTAAAAGTTCTCAATTCTATTTCCTTTGAAGTGAAAAAAGGAGAGCGGATTGGCATTATTGGCCCAAACGGAGCTGGAAAAACTACTCTTTTTAATATGATTGCTGGAGATCTAGAACCTTCCCATGGGGAGATCTATTATAAAGGTCAATTGATAACGAATTTGCCAAATTTTAAAAGGGTTCGTTGTGGAATTGTCCGTACGTTCCAAAAAAATAATTTGTTAACGAATTTAACAGTTCTTGACAATCTTTTATTAGTATTGCAGCAAAAGATGAATGTAGAAAAAATTTGGTTTAAAAGCCGCATATCAAAAAAGTTTTTGCAAGTTTATGAAAAAGCAGATGAACTTTTAAATACTTGGGGATTGTTTGATAGGAAGGATGAAGCGGTCAAAAATTTATCTTATGGAGAGCAAAGGCAGCTGGAGATTATTTTAGGGATTGCCCGTGAACCGGAAGTTCTATTGCTTGACGAACCGACAGCAGGTATGTCCAATGCGGAAACCAAATATATTTTAAGGTTGTTAAATGAACTTTCGAAAGAACTTACAATTTTAATTATTGAACATGATATGGATGTCATTTTTGGTTTAGCTGATAAGATTATTGTTCTTTATAATGGCGAAGTATTAATAGAGGGAGACCGTGAAACCGTGCTCAGAGATGATAGAGTGAGAGAAATTTATTTAGGAGAGGAGGTTCTTCATGCTTAAAGTAGATCACATTCATACGTACTATGGGGATAGTCATGTTTTGCATGGGGTTTCTTTAAAAGTTGAAAAAGGAAAAATGACTGTTTTGCTTGGTAGAAATGGCATGGGAAAAACGACGACCATTCACTCTATTATCGGCTTTAACTCTCCTAAAAAAGGTAAAATTTATTTTAATAATGAAGAAATTCAACACTTGCCAAGCTATCAAATTAGTAAAAAAGGGATCGGGATCGTACCTCAAGGAAGACGTATTTTTTCTAATTTAACTGTAAAAGAAAATTTAACGACAACAGCTCGAACGACCAATGGGAATGAGTGGACTCTTGAAAAAATTTATAAACTATTTCCGCGGCTTGAAGAGCGAAAAAAATCACTAGGAGGAAATTTAAGCGGTGGAGAGCAATCGATGCTCTCCATTGGCCGGGCATTGATGACAAATCCTCGATTATTACTATTAGACGAACCTTCTGAAGGTTTATCGCCTTTAATGGTTAAAGAAGTGATGTCTATCATTAAGAAATTAAAAGAAAATGGATTATCCATGTTAATGGTTGAGCAAAACTTGGCAATGGCTTTAAATGTTGCTGATTATGTGTATGTCTTAAACAAAGGCGAAGTTGTATTTGACGGTACTCCTGAAGAGCTTGAAAGAAATCAAGAAGTAAAAAACAAGTATTTAGCTTTGGGATAACAAGTTAATATTATTTTTTTATAAATTAAGTATAAAAAGTTTTCAAAGTTCATTGACAGAAAATTCATAATGTTATATATTATCTTTGTAAGACGTTAGTTATAAAAACGTAATAAAAAATTAATATTTTTTAAAAGTTTGAGGTGTCAAAGGAAGAATTAATGAGGTGTAATTGTTCTATGAAAATTACGAATGTGGGCATTGTTGGTTCAGGGACGATGGGATCCGGCATTGCTCAACTATTTATTCAATCTGGATTCAACGTTGTTTTATATGACATTGCAGTAGACATTGTTGAAAAGGCAAAAGATCAAGTTATTACGAGAATTAAACGTTTGATTGAAAAAGGAAAGATTGATAAGGAAGAAGCTGAGCAGGTGAAATTGAAATTAGCCACAACGGCACATATTGAAGATTTAAGCTGTTGCCAACTGATTATTGAGGCTGCTCCTGAAAAAATAGAAATTAAGAAAGATTTATTTGAAAAACTTGACTTGCATTGTTCAGAAGAAACGATTTTAGCTTCGAATACTTCTTCTTTTTCAATTACTGAAATTGCAAATTGTTCAAAAAGACCGGAGAGGGTCGCTGGACTGCATTTTTTTAATCCGGCACCAGTAATGCCACTAGTTGAAATTGTTAAAGGAGCACAAACATCCATAGAAACAATTGAATCTTTAAAAAAGATTGCATTGTTGATAGGAAAAACGCCGGTTCAATGTGAAGATACGCCTGGCTTTATAGTTAACCGGGTGGCGCGTCCTTTTTATAATGAGGCAATTAAAATTTTTAAAGAACAAATTGCTTCGATTGAGCAGATTGATCGCATTATGAAATATGCGGGACATTTTAAAATGGGACCTTTTGAACTTCAAGATGCAATCGGCATTGATATTAATTTTGCAACCACTGAATCCGTACATCAAAGTTTCTTTGGAGACGCTCGGTTTCGACCTCATTATTACCAGCAAAGGATGGTTCAATCCGGCCGGGTAGGGAGAAAGGCAGGTGCTGGCTATTATGAATACGAGTAACTTAAGAATGGTTGTTGTCGGCAACAATAAATTGGCCGATACGATCAATATGTTATATTCTAATCTATCACTAGTTGAAATTGAAAAAATAGATGTAGAGGAAATTCATAAACGAAATATATTTGCTAATGTCATTTTTGAAACTGAAAATGTCGATCTTCGAAAAAAGAAAGAAATTTTGCAAAAAATAGAACAATCTACCACAAATGATGCACTGATTTTAACAAGTATTTTAGGAGTGACAGCGACTGAAGCTGCATCTTGGTTGAAAAATAGCTCACGCGTAGTAGGTTTTGCATTTTTTGCAAATATTGTAAAGGGAGATTTAATTGAAATTGCTCCTGCCTTACAAACGAAATCTTTCTATCTTGAACGCGCAAAACAATGTTTCTTAAAAGTAACAGAGAAAATCGAAGTTGTCGAAGATGAAGTTGGACTAGTTTTTCCCCGAATTTTGGCGATGATCATTAATGAAGCCGTATTTGCTCTGATGGAAAAAACAGCGACCATTGAAGATATCGATATTGCAATGAAAAAGGGAACAAATTACCCATATGGACCATTTGAATGGGCAGATGACATAGGTTTGGATGATGTATACGCCGTTTTAGCAGGGCTCAAAAGATCGTTAGGTGAAGAACGTTATCGTCCGGCATCTTTATTAAAAAAGATGGTATTAGCGAAATGGATCGGCAAGGGCAGTGAACGAGGGTTTTATTTCAATAGAGAAAAGAAGGAGATTATGACATGAGGGAAGCTGTAATTGTTGATGCTGTCCGTACACCGATTGGCAAATTTAATGGAAGCTTTACGAATGTAAGAGCAGATGATTTAGGGGCACATGTAATTCGTGAACTGTTGAAGCGAAATAAGGTTGCTCCTGCTGAAATTGAAGATGTAATTTTCGGCTGTGCCAACCAAGCTGGAGAAGATAACCGGAATGTGGCAAGGATGAGCTTGCTTTTAGCAGGACTACCGCAAACTGTTCCAGGAGTTACGGTCAACCGATTGTGTGGATCGGGACTTGAAGCAATTAATGAAGCAGCTATTCGAATAAAAGCTGGTTTAGGTGATATTTACATCGCAGGCGGAACTGAAAATATGACAAGAGCACCGCTTGTTATGATGAAAACCCACCTTTCTAATGAACGGGGGCATCAAACGTTATATGATACGATGCTAGGCTGGCGTTTAGTCAATCCGGAAATGGAGAAATTATATCCGCCCATCAGCTTAGGAGAAACAGCAGAAAACGTTGCTGAAGAGTATAGGATTACGAGAGAAGAACAAGATGAATTTGCTTTTAATAGCCATATGAAAGCTTCATCCGCCATATCACAAGGCAAATTTAATGCTGAAATTGTTGCTTATCGCATACCGCAAAAGAAAAACGATCCTATAATTTTTCATACAGATGAACATGTCCGTCCAGACACAACGATCGAAGCTTTAAGCCAGTTAAAACCTGCTTTCAAGAGGAATGGCACAGTTACTGCAGGAAATTCTTCTGGCATCAATGATGGAGCTAGTGCTGTGTTAATTATGGAAAAGAAAACAGCTGAAAGGCTCGGTTTTAAACCACTAGCCAAATATGTTACTTCAGCTGTTCATGGTGTAGACCCTTCTTACATGGGAATTGGTCCGATTCCGGCGACAAGAAAAGCTTTATCTCGAGCCAATTTAAGTGTAGATCAAATTGATCTTATTGAAATTAATGAGGCATTTGCCTCTCAAGTCCTTGCTTGTGTAAAAGAATTGAAATTTAATATGGAAAAGGTAAATGTGAATGGCGGTGCCATAGCTTTAGGACATCCATTAGGGTGCAGCGGTGCGAGGATCGTAACGACGCTGGTCCATGAAATGCAGCGCCGTGATTGCCGCTATACGTTAGCAACGATGTGTATCGGCGTCGGACAAGGAATTACTACTATTTTTGAAAAAATAGAATAGTAGATAAAACCTATCATTTTTTATAAAAAATTTACAGAATTTTTATATTATTATGTATAAATAATTTGGTTAGGAGGAAAAATTTTGAAGAAACATTATCAATTGTTTATTAATGGAGAATATGTAGATAGCACAAATGGTGAATATTTTGAAGCTTATAATCCTGCAACGGGAGAATTGCTTGCAACGGTTGCTAAAGCGACGAAAGAAGATGTAGATCGTGCTGTTGAGGCTGCTAGGAAAGCATTTGAAACTGGTAAATGGGCCAATTATACCGCAGCTCGGCGTGGAAGAATATTAAATAAAATTGCAGATATTATGAGAGAACGCTTTGATGACTTGGTGAAAGCTGAAGTTCTAAATAGCGGCAAGACGGTTGGTGCAGCAAAAGGACAAATTACTCAAGCGATTGAAGACTTTGAATTTTTCGCTGGAGTAGCTTTAACAGCAGGTGGTCGAACAAATCAAGTTCCGAATGGATTTTTCAATTATACATTAAAAGATCCTGTAGGAGTGTGTGGACAAATTATTCCTTGGAATTATCCGCTTATGATGGCTGCTTGGAAAATTGCTCCTGCTTTAGCAGCTGGATGTACTGTCGTGTTAAAGCCTGCCAGCTATACACCGATCACCGCTTACATGTTAGCAGAGATTTGCCATGAAGCCGGTGTCCCTGAAGGAGTAGTTAACGTCATTACTGGAAGCGGCTCTGAAATTGGACCCTACATTTCTGAGCATCCTGGCATTGATAAAATAGCCTTTACAGGTGAAACGGAAACTGGAAAGGATATTATGGCGCGTGCTTCAAATACATTGAAAAGAGTTACATTGGAGCTTGGAGGCAAGTCCCCAAATATCGTATTTGATGATTGTGATATAGATGCAGCTGTTGATGGATCGTTATTTGGGATTTTTTATAACACAGGCCAATCTTGTGAAGCGCGGTCTCGATTATTTGTCCATGAAAAGATTTACGATGAGTTTATGGAGAAATTTATTAGCAAAGCGAAAAAGATTAAAGTGGGAGATCCATTTGATAAAACCGTCCATATGGGTGCTGTCATTTCAGCTAGCCACGAAAAAGTCATTGATAGTTATGTAAAGTTGGCTGTTGAAGAGGGAGGCCAAATCTTGTATGGAGGTAAGCGCCCAGAAGGACCTGAGTTTGAAAAAGGCCATTGGTACATGCCGACGATCATTGGCAATGTTACAAATGATATGAGAATTGCTCAAGAAGAAGTTTTTGGACCTGTTGTTGTAGTAATGAAATTTAATGATGAGAAGGAAGTCATTAAACTTGCAAATGATACAATTTTTGGACTTGGCTCAGCTGTTTGGACAAAGGATAATGGCCGTGCCCATCGAATTGCCAAGGCAATACGAGCAGGCATAGTCATGGTAAACTGTCCGATTTCAGCTTTTCCAGGTACTCCTTTTGGTGGTTATAAACAATCTGGTTTTGGCCGTGAATTGGCTATTGAAACATTGGATTTATATACAGAAACGAAAAGCGTTGTAACTTACACAGGAGAAAAACCATTGAATTTATTAGGAGTTTAGTTTTTGCAATAATGTCGATTTATGCTATTAAACTACTATTTTGATAGTAGTTTTAATATAAAGTTTGAAAAATATGACGAAAATAAGAGGAGGAAGTTTTATGACTACTGCTAGCTTACAAACTAAAACATTAACAGTGAAAAAAGAGAATGGTATTGCGGAGGTGCATCTACACATTAATAAATCGAATGCTTATGATCTTGAATTTTATCGTGAACTTAACGCAGCTATCGATGACATCCGCTTTGACACCGACATTAAAGTTGTTGTTCTTATGAGTGATATGCCAGGATTTTTCAGTTCAGGTGCTAATATTGCATTTTTAAAAGCGGCAGATCCTCGTTTTAAAACACAATTTTGTTTATTCTGTAATGAAACATTAGATAAAATTGCCCGCTCACCGCAAATTTGGATTGCATGTCTTGAAGGACATACGGTTGGCGGCGGTTTAGAAATGGCGTTGGCATGTGACTTGCGCTTCATGGGCGATAAAGCAGGAAAAATCGGTTTGCCTGAAATTACATTAGGCGTACTCGCTGGTACAGGTGGTACACAACGACTAGCACGTCTAGTTGGCCATTCAAAAGCATTAGATCTAAATATTACTGGAGAACTATTAACACCGCAAGAAGCATTAGATATTCAATTAGTAGACCGGGTATTTCCACAGGAAGAAATTCGTGAAAAGACCCTGGAATATGCACGAAATATTGCTAGCAAAGCCACATATGCTGCATCTAATATTAAGCTATCAATTATGAACGGTAAAGAAATGCCTTTGAATGTTGCGATTCGCTATGAAGGAGAATTACAAAACTTATTGTTCCGTTCCAAAGATGCACAAGAAGGCTTAAGCGCATTTCTTGAAAAGCGCAAGCCAAATTGGATTGGCCAATAATTCGTCTATTAGATCATTGTTTTCCTTCCTAAAAAAAGAAATAGTAGCAATGCCAATAATTTATTATTGGTATTGCTATTTAAAAAAATATAAAATTCGACAATATTATTATACCATTTTTTCAAGTTTTGACAAATAATTCAGTCTTTTTACAAAATCTTGAAAAGGAGCGATAGTGTGAACCTCTTAACTAATTCACATGTTCGTGGAATCGCTAGTAAATATAATGCTGCTAGTTTTTTCATTGATAAGAAAATAGAGGACGGACTTGGGCAAGAAATTGCTATTTATTATAAAGATGAAAAAATTACTTATAAAAAATTGCAAGAGAAAATTAATCAGTTTGGAAATGTTTTACTAGCACTCAATGTCGAAATGGAGCAGCGGATTCTTATTGTTTGCTATGATACACCTGATTTCATTGCAGCATTTTTTGGTGCTATTAAAATTGGAGCAGTACCGATCCCTGTGAATACGAATATGCAACCACATGATTATGAGTATTTCTTGAATAATAGCCGATCAAAAGTATTAGTCATTCATCAAAATATTTGGAATCTAATTAAAGATCGTAGACAAAATTTTGTCTATTTAGAGCATGTCGTTGTGATTAGTGACGAGCCTGTTAATGAACCGGATACGAAGGATTTTTATAATTGGATGCAGCAGGCATCGACCGAACTGGACTGTGCACATACGAGTAGAGAAGATGCTGCTTTTTGGTTGTATAGTTCAGGCAGTACTGGCAGTCCGAAAGGCGTCATTCATTTGCAGCATGATATGCAATATGCATATGAAAATTACGCGAAGAATATTCTGAAAATTAACAAAAATGATATTACTTTCTCTGCTTCAAAACTATTTTTTGCCTATGGATTAGGCAATGGCATGTACTTTCCTTTAGGTGCAGGCGCTTCCACGGTACTAGTCCCTGAAAGGCCGACTCCAGAGGTTGTTTTTGAGACAATAGAAAAGTATAGGCCAACGATATTTTTTGGGGTTCCAACGCTCTATGGTGCAATGTTCAATTATTTAGAACAGACTGGTAAAAAATATGATTTATCATCTTTAAGAGTATGCGTTTCCGCAGGAGAAGCATTACCAGCAGCATATGTTACGAAATGGAAAAAGTTATTTAACTTAGATATTTTAGATGGAATTGGTTCGACAGAAGTTTTACATATTTATTTATCGAACCAAATTGGCAATGTACGGGAAGGAAGTTCAGGAAAAGTTGTTCCGGGTTATGAGGCAAAAATACTTGACGAAAACGGTTCCATTTTACCTGATAAAGAAATAGGTAATTTGTGGATAAAAGGAGATAGTATTGCGGATCGATATTGGAATCTGCACGAAGAAAATAAAAAGCGTTTTCATGGGGAGTGGTTTCATACTGGAGACCGGTATTATCGTGATGAGGACGGGTACTATTGGTATTGTGGGCGTGCAGACGATATGATGAAAATTGGCGGAATATGGGTATCCCCAATTGAAGTTGAATCTTCATTGTTGGAACATGAAAGCGTTTTAGAAACAGCTGTTGTTGGTGTTACAAATGAAGATGGTCTAGTGAAAACGAAAGCATTTGTCGTTTTAAAAGAAGGGTTTGAACCATCTCTACGTTTAGAAAACGAACTTAAAAATTTCGTAAAATCAAGATTAGCATCGTATAAGTATCCAAGAATAATTGAATTTGTAAAAGAGCTGCCTAAAACAGCTACAGGTAAAATTCAAAGATTTAAATTGAGGCAATTATAAGCTTCACTTTTTTTGTAAATAAATAATGAACGATGTAAGGCTTTCCCTTGATCTCCTTTGACTAAAGGGACAGCCCACTTTTTTACAATCTTTTAATATTATGTTTTTTAGACGAAAGTTAAAAAAATAAAATAAAAATTTTCAGAATATTATTGACAACAAACTTAAAATATTTTATATTATGAAATGTATACGAAAGTTAAAAAAACATAATAAAATAAAAATAATAAAAAAGAGGTGGATCAAATGACAAAACAAGAATTGCTCGAAAAGATCAAGAAAGGGTTTATTTTAGAAAAGAAGGAGGATATGAACGAAGAGTACTTTGAAGCTTTAAGACAAACGTTAACAATTGTTGCTGATACAGAACTGTTAAGTGTGCCGCCATTGTTAACGGTATATGACCAAGCTCCAAGTTTAAACTTGAAAATTACCGCATTAGCAGTCATGCAAGATGAAATTGGCCATGCTCATATCGCTTGGCGCTTATTGAAAGACTTAGGTGAGGATATTGAAAGCCTTATGTTTAAACGAGAACCTAACCGCTGGAAAAATCCATATGCATTCGATTTTAAATTAGATAATTGGATTGAATTAGGAGTATTTAATGCATTCTTCGATCGAGCCGGTTACACGCTTTTAGGAGATGCATACAAACATACAACTTATGGTCCTTGGAAACGCGCCCTTGTTAAAGTGGATAAGGAAGAATTATTCCATCTCCGCAACGGGGAAGTGATTATGCGAAATGCGATGAAAAATCCTGAAACAGCCAAACAAGTTCAAGAAGCAGTCGATTGGATGTTCTTAATGGCGCTAGAGTTCTTTGGTGTAGCTGACAATTTGAAAAGTAGATCTGCTCAATTGGAATACAAATTAAAAGGCAGCACAAATGATGAATTACGGCAAATTTGGTTATCAACGGCTGTTCCATTCTGTGAAAGCATCGGTGTAAAAGTACCGGCACATTATGATGAAAAGACAGGAAAATATGTATTGGATGTACCATTCCCATGCGAATTCGATGTAGAAAAGAAAAAATGGAATTTTGACAAACCAGATACTTGGGAAAATGTCGTTAAACGTTTTAAAGCACGTGGACCACAAAATAAAGAATTTGTAGAAAGAGTACAAAGAGGTTTTTACGAATTAGAAAATCTTCGTAAAGAGGTGGTATAACAATGGGTCAAACAATGACAGCAAATGAAGAAAAATATTGGAAAGCGCTTACGGAAGTGATGGATCCGGAATTTCCAGTGAGCGTTGTCGATATGGGCCTCATTTATGATATTAAAGAAAAAGATGGCGTTGTCGATGTGAAAATGACATTTACTGCTTCATCTTGCGGCTGTATGCAATTTATTGAGAGTGATGTTGAAGAACGTCTGTTGCAAGAAGAAGGCGTAAAAGAAGTGAATATCCAAATCGTTTGGGAACCAGCATGGACGGTAGACCGCTTAAGTGAAAAAGCAAGAGAACAATTAAAATATTGGGGTGTGAGCACAAAATGATAAAACATGAATATTACGTGTTTACGAGAATTAAACGTGGCGACGATCTAATGTTTATTGGTTCAGTTGATGCTGAAACTGATAATCTAGCAAAAATTTATGCAAACTTTATGTATGATGAAGAAGATTGGTATGAAATGTTTGTCGTTCGAAAAGATAATTTCTTAAATGTTCAACTTTCCGATGGTGTTATGAATTACAAAGAACGTGTACAAGGAGCTGAGTTAATATGAGTAAAAATGCTTTAATTCAAGTGATCGAGGGCATTGCTGATAATAAATATGTTTTAGGTGACCGCTTGGCACTAGTTGGATTTAGTGCACCGGATATAGAATCTTGCGTAGCCTCAATGGCAATGGCGCAAGGGGAACTGGGACATTCAAGAATTTTGTATCACTGGGTATTAGATATAAAAGGTCATAAAGGTAAAAAACCTGATATTTCTAATGAGACGGGCAAATCGTTTACAGAATTAAGAAAAATTGATGGTTGGGTTAAATTAATTGCTGGATTTTATGTGACAAATGTTGCGATGGATGTAATTTTAGATGCAATGATCGAATCGAATAATCCGGATGTAAGATCTAATATTAATAAATTGTATTTAGAACATAAAGAACATTGTATTTATTCTGAAGGCTGGGCTTTGAAACTATTGAATGATATTGGCGGTGTCCCAAGAAAATTCAAAGAAGAGCTAAATAAAATTTTACCGCAAGCAGAAGCGTGGCTGAAAGAGGTTGAAACTATTCAAGGGTTGGATGAATATATTGTTCAAAAAAATCTGCTTTCAAGATTTCAAGAACAAATTGCCAAAGTAACAGGTATTGGGGCGGTTACAAATGCGTAAAAAGAATGATAAGCCGTTTTGCGCTTTCTGTAATTCAGAAAATGTAGAACTCATTGCTCCGTTTGGAACTGCTCAATTAGTCAGACAATTCCATTGTAAAGACTGCCAAAGCGTGTTTGAATATCTTCGTTGGCGAACAGAGGATACATTTGAGCATGTAGAAAACTCAAAACAATATATTCGAAATGCTTAAAAGAAAGTGAGAGAGAAAAGTGGTTGGCTGACCGTTAATGGTCGGCTTTTTTTATGAAAAATGGTTTTTCAAACATTGCATATTTGCTAAAATAAAATTGTATATAAAACTTTAAAAAATAAAAAAATTCTGGAAAAAAATTGCACAATTTACAAACTTAAAAAAGTAAAATATCTAAAAAATCTGAAAAACCATTGACATTTAGATTAAAGAGATGTACATTTTAAATTAAACATAACAAAAAATATATAAACGTAAATTAAACGTCATATAAATAAATGTGACGCTTTATTTACGAACGAATTGTAAACGCTTTTTTGCATAATTTTTTAATAATTATGTTGTTTAATTAAAAATTTAAGGAGGAACTAGAATGATTTTACACTCTATTGAAACAGAAAATCGGCAGACTATTGAAAAACTTCAGCTTGAAAGATTAAAAAGCACGGTTGAACGCGTATATAATAACGTACCTTTTTATAGAGAAAAATTTAATGAAAGAAATATTACCCCAGATGAAATTAATAGTTTAGAAGATATTACAAAGCTGCCATTTACAAAGAAGCAAGATTTACGTGATAATTACCCATTTGGGTTGTTTGCAGTAGATAGAAAAGAAATCGTTCGCATTCATGGATCATCAGGTACAAGTGGAAAACCAACCGTCGTTGCATATACAAGAAACGATATTAAAAATTGGAGCGAAATTGTAGCAAGAGCAATCGTTATTGCCGGCGGAAAACCAGGGGAAATGCTACATAATGCCTATGGTTACGGCTTATTCACTGGTGGATTAGGTCTTCATTATGGCAGTGAATATTTAGGAATGTCAACTGTTCCAGTATCAGGTGGAAATACGGAACGACAAATCACATTAATTGAAGATTTCCAACCTACAGTTATTTGTGGTACACCATCTTATGTCCTAAATATCGCTGAGCATATGGAAGAAATCGGAAAAGATCCGCGGAAGACTAGCTTAAAATACGGCATTTTTGGAGCAGAGCCTTGGTCAGAGGAAATGAGAAGAACTTTGGAAGAAAAGTTTGATATTAAAGCCTGTGACATTTATGGATTAAGTGAAGTAATGGGGCCAGGCGTTTCAATGGAATGCCATATTGCACAAGATGGTCTCCATGTCGCTGAAGATCATTTCTATGTAGAAGTAATTAACCCGGAAACTCTTGAACCTGTAGCTGATGGAGAAGACGGAGAGCTTGTTTTCACTAGCTTAACAAAGGAAGCGTTCCCAGTCATCCGTTATCGCACTGGAGATATTGCTTCAATTACTAGAGAAAAATGTAAGTGCGGCCGTACAACGATTCGTATGTCTCGTGTTAAAGGACGCATTGACGATATGATTATTATCCGGGGTGTAAATGTATTCCCATCTGAAATTGAACATTATATGCTTACAGTTGAAGAATTAGCACCATTTTATCAAGTTCACCTTGTGAAAAAAGGAATCATGGATGCAATTGAATTAAATGTAGAAGTAACAGATTCTTTCTATAAACAAATACAAGGAAACATGAATAGTGCTCTAGTTCAACAACTGAAAAAGAAAGTTCAACATTTAATGAAAAACCACTGTCTTGTTTCAATGGATGTAACCGTTCACCCACCTAAATCAATTAAAAGATCGGAAGGAAAAGCTGTGCGGGTCGTAGATAAAAGAAAGGTAAGTATGAGCGTTTAATCAATATTTTTGTATTTTTTGTATTAATAATCTTAAAAATTTAATAAATAATCTTGCAATATATATGACAGAATATTATAATAGCGTTGTAAAAACGTCATACTAATATGCGTTTTAATAATTTCTAAAGGAAGGTGGAATTCGAATGGCTATGCAAGTAGCAAATTCATCAGAAGAGATCAAGTACCGGGAATTTATGAAAAAAATCGAATCTGGTGGAAAGATCGAAGCAGACGACTGGATGCCGGAAGAGTATCGCATGGCATTGATTAAATTGATTTCAATGCATGGAATCAGCGAAGTGATGGGAGCGCTACCAGAAAAAGAATGGACACCAAAGGCACCATCTCTCAGAAGAAAACTTGGAATTATGGCCAAGGTTCAAGATGAAATGGGACATGGACAACTATTGCTTCGGGTAGCAGAAGACTTAATTAAACCTTTAGGAAAAACACGGGAAGATTTAATTCAAGATTTGTTTAAAGGAGATTTAAAGTTTCATAACGTTTTCCATTGGAAAACTGAATCTTGGGCTGATGCAGGATTGATCGGATGGTTAGTTGATGGTGCTGCAATTATAACTCAAACAAATATGTTGGACTGTTCTTATGCACCATATGCAAGAGCTTTAAAGAGAATTGCTGCAGAGGAAGTATTCCACGCACAACATGGTGAAGCGATTGCAGTAGCATTAGCAAGAGGAACAAAAGAACAAAAAGAAATGCTTCAAGATGCCTTAAATCGCTGGTGGCCTGCATTAATGATGTTCTTTGGACCGCCAACAGCTGAAACAACTGGCTCTTCGAAGCAAGACATAACGATTAAATATAGAATTAGAAAAAATACAAACGAAGATTTAAGACAGTTCTATCTTACTAAATATGTTCCAAGAATTCAAGGGATCGGCTTAACGATTCCAGATGAGACACTCCGCTTTGATAAAGAAACAGGCAACTGGATCTATAAGCAGCCTGATTGGGAATATTTCAAAAAGATTATTCGTAACGATGGACCAATGTCACAAGAAAGACTTCGCATTAGAAAATTATCATATGAAAATAATGCTTGGGTTCGTGAAGCATTAGGATTAAATAGTGCAATCGTTGGTTAAGGGAGGGAAAAAGGTATATGGAACAAAAAAATAAAGTTCAATTTTATGAAGAATTTCAAGTGTTTAGCAGAAAGTCTCCGACGGCTCCAGTCCAAGAGCAATTTACATTGCTTGCTCCAAATCACGAAATCGCACTAGTGATGGCACAAGAAAACTTTATGCGACGTGAGGATGTTTATGATATATGGGTTGTCAAACGTTCTGACATTCGTTCTATGAATGCTGAAGAAAGAGAATCATTGAAACGGATTGATAATAAAGATTACAGAACGACGAAAGGTTACGGATATTTAGCTAGAATTTGGCGTGAAGTTGAACAAGGAATGTTGGACGAGGCAGAGATCTTGTCTTGGAGTAAGGGGCGTGTTAAATAATGAAAATTACTTCTGCACAAGAATTAAATGAATTAAAAAATGTTGAATACAAGAAAGCTTTAATAGATTTATTGTATCAGTTGGCAGATGATGATTTCATCATCTCATATAGAGGATCTGAATGGCTTGGATTAGTACCGCATATTGAAGAAGATGTTGCATATTCTTCAATTACGCAAAATACAATGGGACATGCAGCAATTTATTATCAATTATTAGAAGATCTTGGTGAAGGAAAAGCTGATGATATCGCTCATGGCCGTGCCAATACTTCTGATTGGAAAAATGCGATTTTATTAGAAGAAGTGAATGGTCCTGGAAATTGGCTATATCAAGATCCTAAATATGATTGGGCGTTTACTGTAGTCCGCAACTATTTCTATGAAGTTATGAAAAAGATTAAGATTGATTCATTGAAAAATAGTTCATATGAACCGCTTGCTCAAGTAGCTATTAAAGTACGCTCTGAGGCACTTTACCACTTAATGCATTGGAGAACATGGTTTAATCAATTGGTATGTGCTGAAGGTGAAGCAAGACGGAGAATGAAAGAAGCAATTGACAAAGCCTGGAAAGATGTTGCTGGATTATATTCACTTGGACCAAATCGCGATGCTATTGCGAAAGCTGGTTTAATTGAAAGTGAAGAAGTGTTGAAAGAGCGCTTTATTGCTGCTATAAAAGAAGCATTTGAAAAGCTTCCTTTGGAATTTCCGGGCGAACCGGGAATGGAGCGTGGAGATGGCAGAGCTGGCGTCCATACACCAGATTTAAAAGATGCGATTGATACGCTTTCTGAAGTATATAGACTAAATCCTGCTGTTCCTTGGTAAAATATTAATTTTCCTAATTTTCTAAATATGCTGCGGCATTTTCGATTTGACCATCAGCAAAAATACCGCAGCATATATATTTCAATTAAAAATTCACTGATAAGTGGTGGTGAAATGGGTATGACAATTTCTTTATTAGAAGAAAAGGTAGTTAAACAGTTGGAAACAGTGTTTGACCCTGAAATAGATACAGTGAACATTGTTGATTTAGGAATGGTAGGGGATATTTCTGTCTCTAATAACACTGTAACAGTCAATCTTCTTCCAACATTCCTAGGCTGTCCTGCCTTAGGGATTATTAAGGATAACGTAATAAAAGCTTTAAATGCAATTAGTGAAATTGAAAATGTTGAAGTTAACTATGTTAACAATCCTCCATGGACATCGGATCGAATTACAGAAAAAGGGAGAGAAGGCTTGAAACAATTTGGAATTGCACCACCTCCTGTTCAATTGGAAAGCGATGGATCTTGGCAAGTCGACTGTCCTTACTGTGGCTCACCGTATAATACACTTGAAAACATCTTCGGACCTTCCGCTTGCAGAAGTATTTTATACTGTAAAGATTGTAAAAACCCTTTCGAAGCAATGAAGCCGATTTCCACCCTATAATTAATTTTTAATGATCGGAGGTTAAAAAATGATAAAGTTTGTTGCTCTATACAAACATCCGGAAGATAAAGAAAAATTTGATGAACATTATTTTAACGTACACGCACCACTTACGAAAAAAATCCCAGGTCTATTAAAGATGGACGTAACAAAATTTGTAGGAAGCCCGATGGGGGGTGAAAGTGAATATTACTTAATGTGTGAAATGTACTATGAAAGTATGGAATCATTTAAAGAAGCCATGAAAACTGAGGAAGCAAAGGCAAGTGGAAAAGATTTAATGTCTTTTGCAAAAGATATCGTTACTTTAATGATTGGTGAGGAAAAGAATGAATAAGTACCAATATATAAAGGTAGAAAGTAGAGATTCGATTGGTTTTCTTGTTCTTAATCGTCCGAAAGTGCTCAACGCATTGAATCGAAAAATGGTTCGAGAAATTGTTGAAGCACTTGAAGCATTCGATCATGATGATTCAATAAAAGTAATTGTATTATCTGGTGAAGGCCGCGCTTTTGCAGCTGGAGCAGATATTGATGAAATGGCTGAAGATGATTCGATTCGTCTAGAATTACTGAACCAATTTGCAGATTGGGACCGTATTGCACTGATTAAAAAACCGATTATTGGAGCTGTTCATGGATTTGCTTTAGGCGGTGGATTTGAACTAGCTTTATGTTGTGATGTACTATTTGCCGCTGAAAATGCACAGTTTGGTTTTCCTGAGATCAATATCGGCGTTATGCCTGGAGCTGGGGGAACTCAGCGTTTAACAAAACTAATGGGAAAAACGAAAGCGTTGGAATGGCTATGGCTTGGGGAACCAATGTCAGCCAAAGAGGCGCTTCATTATGGAGTCGTAAATCGCTTAATTGCACCAGAGATATTAATGGAGGAAACTACACGCTTTGCACAAAAACTAGCGACGAAGCCCCCACTTTCTCTAAGGCTTATAAAAGAGGCTGTTTATAAAGCCGTCGATTATTCTTTATACGAAGGTATGCAATTTGAACGCAAGAATTTCTACTTGTTATTTTCTTCTTATGACCAAAAAGAAGGAATGAAAGCATTTATCGAAAAGAGAAAGCCGAAATTTGAAGGAAGGTAGGGAGGCAATTTATGTTTGAAACAATAAAATTCGAAGTAAAAAATGGTGTTGCTTGGTTAACACTAAATCGGCCTGATAAGCTAAACGCATTTACTGAACAAATGAATAAAGAAATTACTAATGCACTGAAAGAAGTTGCTAAAAATTCGGACATTCGTTGTTTAGTTATCACAGGTGAAGGCCGCGCCTTTTGTTCTGGTGAAGATCTTGGCAGCATCGGCGAAGAAACAAATCATGGAGAGATTCTTCGTAAACGCTATAATCCGATGGTCAAACAGCTGGCTACGCTTGAAAAACCGGTCATTGCTGCTATTAACGGAGTAGCTGCTGGAGCTGGAGTAAGCCTTGCGTTAGCTTGTGATTTTCGAATTGTTTCTGAAAAAGCTAGTTTTGTAGAAGCGTTTATTCATATAGGTTTAATACCAGATTCAGGAAATTTATATTATTTACCACGATTAGTTGGCCAAGCAAAAGCACTTGAGCTAGCAATATTAGGAGAAAAAATATCAGCTGAGGAAGCAAAATCAATTGGCTTGGCAACGAAAGTCGTACCTCATGATAATTTTCAAATGGAAGTTGCTAATTTTGCTGAAAGATTGGCTAGTATGCCAACGAAAGCAATTGGTTTAATAAAACGTTACTTGTATGAAAGCTGGAATTCAAGCTTAGAAGAAATGCTAGAAAAGGAAGCATATGGACAAAGAACTGCTGGTTTAACAGAGGATCATAAAGAAGGTGTAGCTGCTTTCTTAGAAAAGAGGAAACCAGTATTTAAAGGTTGTTAATTAATGAAAGGAGCGTCATAAATGTCTACAGTAAAAGCAGAAAAAATGGAAAAGTTAGAGATGAAACGCGAATATTATCAAATGATTATTAATGGTGAACGTGTAGATGCGTTATCGAAAGAAACGTTCACTACATATAACCCGGCTACAGGTGAACCGTTGGCAAAAGTTGCAAAGGCTTCTAAAGAAGATGTTGAGCGTGCAGTACAAGCAGCTCGTAATGCATTTGATAATGGACCATGGAGAAAGTTCCCAGTCAATAAACGTGCACGCGTTTTAAATAAAATCGCTTCAATTATGAGATCAAGATTTAATGAATTAGTTGAACTTGAAGTTTTAAACAGCGGAAAATCAATTTCAGCAGCTCAAGGTCAAGTAATGCAATCTATTGAAGATTTTGAGTTTTATGCGGGAGCGATTGTTGGCCATCGCGGGCAAGTAAACAATCTTCCTTATGGCTTTTTAAACTATACACAAAAAGAACCAGTTGGTGTTTGTGGACAAATTATTCCTTGGAATTATCCATTAATGATGGCTGCTTGGAAGATTGCACCAGCTATCGCAGCAGGGTGCTCTGTTGTTTTAAAACCTGCAAGTTTAACACCATTAACTGCGATTATTTTAACAGAAATTTGCCATGAAGCTGGAGTACCAGAAGGTGTTGTCAATATCGTAACTGGACCAGGTTCAAGTGTCGGTGACGCAATCGTAGAACACCCTGATGTCGATAAAGTTGCCTTCACGGGTTCTACACCAATCGGTAAGGATATTATGGAAAAAGCTTCGCAAACATTGAAGCGAATTACACTTGAATTAGGTGGAAAATCACCAAATATTATTTTTGAAGATGCTGATATCGAAGCGGCTGTTAACGGTTCTCTCTTTGGTATTTTCTACAATACAGGACAATCTTGTGAAGCTCGTTCACGTTTATATGTTCATGAAAATATTTATGACGAGTTCATGGAAAAATTTGTTGAAAAAACGAAAAAATTACGCCTTGGCGACCCGATGAATCCAGAAACGCAAGTAGGTGCAATCATTAGTAGAGGTCAATTAGAAGTTATTGATGGTTATGTAAAATCTGCAATCGAAGATGGTGCAACAATTCTTGCTGGTGGTCATGAAGTGAAAGTTGAGGGCTTTGAAAATGGATATTGGTATGCTCCGACAGTTATTGCTGATGTAAATCATGACATGAAGGTTGTAAGAGAAGAAATTTTTGGTCCTGTCGTTGTAGTGATGAAGTTCCGTGATGAAAAAGAAGTTATTAAACTAGCTAATGATACAGAATATGGGTTAGGCTCAGCAATTTGGACAAAAGATCAAGGTACTGCAACTCGCGTAGCTAATCAAATTCGAGCAGGTATTGTGATGGTTAACTGCCCATTCTCAGCATTCCCAGGAACTCCATTTGGCGGTTATAAGCAATCAGGATTTGGTCGTGAGCTTTGCATTGAAACGCTAGATTTGTATACAGAAACAAAGAGTATCGTATCTTATTATGGTAATAAGCCGTTAAATCCATTGGGTGTGTAATTCAAACAAGTCGGCAAATGCAAGAATTAAAAACGAGCACCGCCATTTTAAAAGCGGGCTCGTTCGTTTTTTCAATATTAAAAAGAGATATTGGAGGTTAGACGATGGTTAATCATATAGTCGTTATAGGTTCAGGTACGATGGGAAGGGGAATTGCTTATGTTTCGGCAGTAGGCGGCTTTCAAGTTAAGCTTGTCGATGTGAAACTTGAAGCGTTACAATCTGCTGAAAAAGAAATAAATACAATTTTTGAAAAAGGAATTGAACGTGGAAAACTGACGTTAGAACAAGCTGAGGATGCTAAGAAGCGGCTAACATATGAAACTAGTTTAGAAGATGCTGTTAAACAAGCTGATTTAGTCATTGAAGCTGTACCGGAAATTCATGAAATAAAGAAAAATGTATTTGAAACTATTGATGCCCATGCCCCAGAGCATTGTTATTTCGCAACGAATACATCAACGATGAGTCCTACAGAAATAGGGTCTTTTACAAAGCGCCCTGAAAAAGTGATTGCAATGCATTTCTTTAATCCTGTTCATAAAATACCGTTAGTTGAAATTATTCGCGGTCTAGAAACAGCAGATGAGACAGCGGAAATTGCGAAAAATGTGGCTGAAAAAATGGGTAAAGAAACAGTTGTTGTGAACGAATTTCCTGGATTCGTTACAAGCAGGATCAGCACTTTAATTGGAAATGAAGCATTTTATATGCTTCAAGAAGGTGTAGGAACTCCTGAAGAAATAGATAAAGCGATTAAACTAGGTTTGAATTTTCCAATGGGACCTTTCGAGCTTGTCGATCTTGTCGGTTTAGACGCTCGTTTAAATAATTTAAGATATTTGCATGAAAAATTGGGAGAAAAGTATCGTCCTGCACCACTATTAGAGATGTATGTTAAAGCTGGCCGCTTAGGTAAAAAAGTGGGAAAAGGCGTTTATGACTATACAAATAAAGAAAAATAAGAGAGGAGCTTACTCGATGACTGAAGTAGTAATCGTTGATGCTATTAGGACCCCAATCGGAAAATATAAAGGGGCATTAAAATCGGTGCGCCCGGATGATTTGGCAGCTATTGTGATTAAAAAAATTATTGAAAGAAATCCGAATGTTCCGGTAGAACAAATTGAAGAAGTTGTGTTAGGAAATGCGAATCAGGCGGGAGAAGATAACCGTAACGTGGCAAGAATGGCAGCATTGTTAGCTGGACTCCCTATTGAAGTTGGGGGAACGACTATTAATCGTTTATGCGGTTCAGGATTAGATGCTGTTAATTATGCTGCCCGGGCTATTTTAGCTGGAGAAGGAGATATTTTTATTGCTGGCGGGACAGAAAGCATGACAAGGGCTCCATTTGTTATGGCAAAACCTGAAATGGATTACCCTCGTGGAGATATACAAATGTTTGATACGACCATTGGCTGGCGCTTTACGAACCCTAAACTACACGAAATGTATGGCTCAGATACAATGCCACGGACAGCAGAAAATGTTGCCCAGCGATTTAATATTTCAAGGGAAGCTCAAGATCAATTTGCTTATGAAAGCCAGATGAAAGCTAAAAGAGCGATGGAAGAAAACCGATTTGCTGAAGAAATCGTCCCAGTTGTCATTAAAGATCGTAAAGGAAATGAAACGATCGTTGATAAAGATGAACATCCAAGACCAGATACTACGCTTGAAAAGCTTGCCAAATTGAAGCCGCTGTTTGAAAACGGTACAGTTACTGCCGGAAATGCTTCCGGAGTGAATGATGGTGCGTCTGTTCTTTTATTAATGTCAGCTAAAAAAGCTAAAGAGCTGGGCGTAAAGCCACTAGTCAAATATAAAGTTTCAGCGATTGCAGGCTTGGAACCAGCAATTATGGGATTAGGACCAATTTACGCAACAAGAAAAGCATTATCAAGAGCAGGATTAACAATTAATGATATCGGTTTAGTTGAGCTAAATGAGGCATTTGCTTCCCAATCGCTTGAGTGTATTAAACAACTTGAATTGAACAAAGAAATTGTGAATGTTAATGGTGGTGCCATTGCATTTGGTCATCCACTTGGAGCGAGTGGTGCTAGAATATTAACAACTCTCATTTATGAAATGAAAAAACGAAATGTACAATACGGTCTTGCCACCATGTGTATTGGTGTTGGGCAAGGGATTGCAACGATCGTTGAAAATGTTGAATAAAGAATTATAGATAAAAAGGGGAACTTTTGATGGAAAAGGTTATCTATGAAGTGAAAAACAATATTGGTTATGTTACGATTAACCGCCCGGATGTGTTAAATTGTTTTGACTATGAAACATTAACGATGCTCGGGAATATTGTTGAAGAAATACGTACAAATAAAGATATAAGAGTTGTTATATTCACAGGATCTGGAGAAAAAGCGTTTAGTGCAGGAGCCGATTTAAAAGAACGAAAAACATTAACAGAATCAGAAGTTCGTAGAAATGTAAATAAAATTCGAAACGTATTTAATGATGTTGCTACACTTCCGCAGCCGACTATTGCTGCAATCAATGGCCACGCTTTTGGAGGCGGATTTGAACTAGCTTTGGCATGCGATTTTCGGATCGCTGTAAAAGGAGCTTTAATGGGTTTAACTGAATTAAAGTGGGCCATTATTCCAGGTGCCGGTGGAACCCAGCGCCTTCCGAGATTAATTGGTGAAATGAAAGCAAAGGAGCTCATTTTGACTGCCAAAAAAGTGACAGCAGATGAGGCGTATTCGCTTGGCATATTAACAAAAGTGACTGAGCGTGAAACTTTAATGGATGAATGTTTGACACTTGCAGAAGCCATGATGGAAAATGGTCCGATAGCATTGCAACAGGCAAAATATGCAATCAATTATGGAATGGGTGTCGATTTACAAACAGGTCTTGCAATTGAAGCGAAAGCTTATGAGATTACAATCCCTACGAAAGATAGAGTCGAGGCATTGAATGCATTTAACGAAAAAAGACCGCCAGTATTTATTGGACAATGAATTTTTGAAATAAATGTAAATAAATTTGCTTAATATATTTGCTATCAATCTTATTGTATATTAATATATAGGAGATGAATAAATATAAAGGATGAATTTAAGTGACTCATATAAATACTCGCTCGATGATTTTTACACTATACGGAGATTATATAAGCCACTATGGCAATGAAATTTGGATTGGAAGCTTAATACGTTTGTTGGAAGAGTTCGGTCATAATGATCAATCTGTTAGAGCTGCAATTTCAAGAATGTCTAAACAAGGTTGGGTTACATCAACTAAGAAAGGAAATAAAAGTTATTATTCTCTTACGAAGATGGGTGTGGCCCGTATTGAAGAAGCCGCAAAGCGGATTTTTAAATTAAAACCAGAAAAATGGGATGGGTATTGGAGAACTTTAACATATACAATCCCGGAAGATAAACGCAGTATTCGTGACGAATTCCGCCAAGAATTAGTATGGAGCGGCTTTGGAATGCTTTTAAATGGTTGTTGGATCTCCCCGAACAACTTAGAAAATGAGATAAAAATATTAATTGAAAAGTATCAAATAGAGCCGTATGTACATTTTTTTGTTTCAGAATATAAGGGCCCGGCAACGAATGAATCGTTAGTTAGAACATGCTGGGACATTGATAATATAAATGCAAAATATGAAGAGTTTATTAATGAATACAGTAAAAAATACGTGATTGATAAAAATAAAATTGAAAGTGGAGAAATGACGGATGCTGCTTGTTTTGTTGAAAGAACAAAACTAGTTCATGAATACCGCAAATTTTTATTCATAGATCCAGGTCTTCCGGAAGAATTGTTGCCAAGCAAATGGCTAGGAGGACATGCTGCATCTCTATTTTCTGACTATTATAAAACTTTGGCCGAACCTGCCAACCGATTTTTTGAAAGTGTATTTGAAAAAGACAATGAAATTAATAAAAAAGATAGTGATTATGAAGTATTAAACCATCCATACATGATAAATAAATGAAAAAGAGACCGATTATTCGGTCTCTTTTTGAAAATTCTTGAATTGCTCTTTATATTCTTTTCCTTTTTGAACATACGTTTCAACCGATAGTTTTAAAAGTTCATAGTCTTTTTCTGTTAATTCTCTCACAACTTTTCCTGGTGCACCTACGACTAAAGAGCGTGGAGGTATTTTCTTTCCGGAAGGGATTAACGTATTTGCTCCAATAATCGTATATTCGCCAATTTCAGCACCATCTAATATGGTAGATCCCATACCGATCAGTGCGCCTTTTCTTACCGTACAGCCGTGTAAGATGACATTATGTCCAACTGTAACATCATCTTCAACGACGAGAGGAAATTGTTCGTATAGATGGCATGTAGTATTGTCTTGAATACTGCATCTTTCACCAATGAAAATTGGTGCTTCATCGCCTCTTAGTACAGCGTTAAACCAGATGCTTGATTCTTTTCCAACTGTTACGTCTCCTATGACTCTAGCACCTGGTGCGATGAAAACACTTTCATCAATTTTCGGCATTTTATTTTTATATGGATAAAGCATAACCAAGCCCCCTAAATATAGTAATTAATTTACAAAATTTATTATAACATTTTTTATACGGAGGAGTAAAAAGTGAATCAATTATGTGAAATTTTTGGAATTAAATATCCGATTTTCCAAGGAGGGATGGGGAATATTAGCAATGCGAATTTGACTGCAGCTGTATCCGAAGCAGGTGGACTTGGGACGATCGGTGCAGGCACAATGACGCCAGAGGAATTAGAACAAATTATTTTGCAAACAAAAGGAAAGACAGAAAAACCGTTTGCAGTAAATATTGCTTTAACCGTATCACCTTATGTTGATGAAATTATTAATCTGCTCATAAAACATAATATACCTGTTGTTTCTCTATCAGCTGGAGACCCAACTCTATATATAAAACGTTTCCATGACGCTAATATGAAAGTGGTTAGTGTTGTAGGTTCAGTTAGACATGCCCAGAAAGCAGAAGCTGCGGGAGTAGATGCGATTGTTGCAGAAGGTTATGAAGCAGCAGGTATAAATTCGAATTATGAAAGCACTACGTTAACATTGATTCCTCAAATTGTTGATAAAGTAAAAATTCCTGTCGTTGCAGCTGGAGGGATTGGAGACGGTAGGGGACTTGCCGCTGTTATGATGTTAGGTGCCAGCGGAGCTCAAATTGGTACACGTCTCATCGCTACGCAAGAAGCTCCTTTTAGCGAAAAATATAAAGAAAAACTTTTATCTGCAACTGATACAGACACTGTCATCGTTGGACGTAAAGTAAATAGAGTGCGTCGAGTTTTAAAAACGCCATACGCAAAAAAACTACTAGAATTAGAGAATAGTAACGATTTTTCACTAGATAAGTTTTCTGAATTAACGAGTGAAAAATATCATAAAATTGGTGCTATAGAAGGGAATTTTGAGGAAGGTTTTATTAATGGTGGACAAATTTCCGGAATGATTAATGACGTTCCTACTGTAAAGGAATTATTGGATCGAATGGTTAAAGAAATGTATGAAGCAATTGGAACTGCAAACGATTTATTAAACAATAAATAATATTACGTGTAACAAACGTAATGCATAAAAACGTTATATTAGTATTTGATAAATTGGAAAATAAGAGGTTTTTGGTAGTATAGGTTCCGCCTGTACTGCTTTTTTTAAACGTTATTAATTCGGTAGTTTCCACATGCAACCAAAAAATAAACAAAAAAATATAATAAGTTTAAAAAATATTTAAAATTTTATTGACAGTTAATATATGAAAGCGGTATCATTCTAGATGTATCATCACAAAAAATAAACGTGAAAAAAACGTCATACAATTTCAGTTAGGAGGGATACGATTGGGTGAGTTGCTGCAATTTTTGATAACGGGTTTAACGATTGGAAGTATTTATGCAATCGTTGCTTTAGGTTTCGTCACAGTTTATAGTGTTACAAAAGTGATAAACTTAGCCCAAGGTGAATTTGTGATGTTAGGCGGCATGACGATGTTTACGTTACTTTCTTTCGGGGTGCCATATTTTATATCTTTTATAATTACTATAATAATAGTTGTTATACTAGGATATTTGTTAGAATTAACAATTATTAGAAGAGCGCGGAAAGCTGACGCGCTAAGCTTGATCATATTAACGATCGGTGCTTCCATTTTTGTTCGTGGTATAGCAAGTATCATTTGGGGAAAAAATCCTGTTAAAATTGAACCATTTACAAATAATGATCCTATAAACATTTTAGGTGCATCCATTACTCCACAAAGTATTTGGGTTATGATCATCTTACTCATTTCTGTAATCATCCTATATTTCCTAATGGAAAAAACGATAGTAGGAAAAGCTTTTCGTGCTTGTTCCGCAAACCCAATGGCAGCTCGTTTGATGAGCATTAGTCCTGCTAAAATGTCATCCTTCTCATTCGTTCTCAGTGCAGCTTTAGGAGCATTAGCGGGTCTCGCAATTTCCCCGATTCTATTCCCAGCTTATGACATGGGATCAATGCTAGGAATTAAAGGATTTTCAGCAAGTATTCTTGGTGGATTAGGAAGTGCTCCTGGTGCAGTTATTGGCGGTTTGATTCTCGGTTTAATAGAGTCGCTTGGAGCAGGATATATAAGCTCGGGAATGAAAGATGCCATCGTATTCGGTGTTATACTAATTATTTTATTAATTAGACCTTATGGAATTTTAGGAGAAAAAAATGTTGGTAAAGGAGGGCTCTAATTTGAAGGGTCTTCAAAAATCTAGCTGGGCAGGCTTACTACTTTTTGCCTTACTTGTTATCATTTTTCCGTTCATTATTACTGAATCATTTTATATAACGAAAGCCACTTATGCAGGTATTTATACGATTGTTGCCGTTAGTTTAGGTCTTTTAATGGGATTTGCCGGTCAAATATCATTGGGGCACGCTGCATTTTACGGAGTAGGTGCTTATACTACAGCGGTATTAACTACAACTTACGATTTTAATCCATGGATCAGCTTAATATTTTCTTTATTGCTTCCAGGGATCGTCGCTTACATCATCGGTTTTACGATGTCTAGATTAAGTGGTTATTATTTAGCAATGGCTACTCTCGCTTTTGGAATTATCGTTCATGTATTGTTAGTTGAATGGAAATCGGTTACAAAAGGTGCTTCGGGTTTATATGGAATACCTAAAATACAGCTTTTCGGATATACCTTAACACAAGGGATCGCTTATTACTATTTTGCTTGGGCATTTGCACTAATCATTATCATTATTTCATTGAATATCATTAATTCAAGAATAGGCCGGGCTCTTCGCTCTATTCATGGCAGTGAAGTTGCAGCAAGTGCGATGGGCGTTGATGCAGGGAAATATAAAATGCAAGTGTTTATATTAGGTGCTATGTTTACCGGACTAGCTGGTTGGTTAATGGCACATATGAGTTATAGCATTTCACCTACATCTTTTACGCTGGAAACATCAATCGTATTTTTGGCTATGGTTGTATTAGGAGGAAGCATCAGCGTTTGGGGAGCAGTTATTGGCGCCTTGCTTATAACGTTAATTGGAATAATCGTTAAATTATTAGGAGAGCACATTTCATTTATTACAAGTGATTTTGAGCATGTACTCTACGGATTAATCTTAATGTTAGTTGTTATCTTCCTTCCAAAGGGATTATTCCCATCATTGATGGACCTCTTGCAAAAAAAGCTTGTGAATTCTAAGAAAATGAAAGTCTCTGAAGATGTTCAAATGTAATAAAAGGGGGGAAAGAAAAAAGAATGAATAACTTACTAGAAGTACAAAACTTAACAAAGAGTTTTGGGGGAGTTGTTGCAAACAGCGACATATCCTTTACGATTGAAGAAGGATTAATTGTTGGATTAATCGGCCCTAATGGTGCTGGGAAAAGTACTTTGTTTAATATGGTTTCTGCTGTTTTTCCACCAACTGCTGGAGTAATAAAATATAAAGGTCAAAGGATCGATCATCTTCCATCTTTTAAGATATGTGAGCTAGGAATTTCACGAACATTCCAAAATTTGCAAATCTTCAAAAATATGACTGTATTAGAAAATGTAATGGTTGGACACCATTCGAGAACGAAATCAGGGATGATCAGTGCTGCTTTACGTTTGCCACGTTCTCGAAAGGAAGAACAAATTATTTATAATGCTGCAATGGAGCAAATTAAATTCGTCGGTCTTGAAGACGTTTGTGATGTAAATGCAGGAAGTTTGCCATTAGGAAAACTCAGGTTATTGGAGCTTGCGAGAGCACTCGCAACAGAACCTCAACTATTGCTTTTAGATGAAATTGCTGCTGGATTAAACCATCAGGAAACAAAAGAGATGAGCGATTTGATAAAACAAATTCGGGATAAAGGAATTTCTGTTTTTGTCGTTGAACATGACATGGATTTAGTGATGGGAATTTGTGATAAAATCATCGTTCTTGACCAAGGTGTAAAAATAGCGGAAGGAACACCTAAAGAAATTCAAAATAATGAAAAAGTAATCACTGCATATCTTGGCGAAGAATTCGCAGAAAAGATGGAGGTGACAGGATGAATAAAATAGCAGATTTAAATAATAGAATTCTTGAAGTTAAGAATTTGAATTTTAGCTATGGTCCTATTAAAGCATTAAATAACTTGTCCTTTCATGTAAATAAAGGAGAAATTGTTGCGTTATTAGGTGCAAACGGTGCAGGAAAAACGACATTATTGAAAACAATTTCCGGTTTGCAAAATGCTCAATCAGGCACTATTTACTATAAAGGTGAAGATATTACTAAACTGCCTGCTGAACAGATTGTTAAACGTCAACTTATTCACGTTCCTGAGCACCGTCAAATATTTTCTACGCTTAGTGTGATTGATAATTTGCATTTAGGTGCTTATCACCATTATTCGAAAACGAAAAGAAAAAACGTTGTTAAGGAAATAGAGCAGCTGTTTGAAATCTTTCCTATCTTGAAAGAAAGACAAAACCAGCTAGCTGGAACGTTATCAGGTGGTCAACAGCAAATGTTGGCAATTGCTAGGGCCATTATGGCAAAGCCGGATTTACTCTTATTAGATGAACCATCTTTAGGTCTGGCTCCGATCATTGTGAAAGAAGTATTAGATTTAGTAAAAAGGTTGCGAGATCATTATCAAACTACAGTTTTATTAATTGAGCAAAACGTATTTGCTTCATTGAAAATATCCGATCGTGCTTATGTTATGCAGCACGGAACAATCATAAATGAAGGCTATGCACAAGATATTTTGCGAGATGAAAATATTAAAGAGGCGTTTTTAGGTCATGCAGTAGGCTAGAAGTTTAGTAAATGAAATGAACTAAGGTTTTGAGTTAAAGAGTTTTTTGGAATATAAATTTTCTTTCTATTACAAATATTCCGAAAGACGATTTAACTAAAATAAATAATTTTCTATTATTTGGGGGGTAAATTATGAAAAAATTGTTGAATGTAGGAATTATTTTCTTGCTGGTTAGCATGATTCTTACTGCCTGTGGCGGTGGCAACCAGCAATCAGGAAACAGTTCTGATAATGAAAGCAAAGGGGAAGAAACGAAAGCGCCTGAAGTTTATAAAATTGGCGCCATTTATTCAAAAACAGGTCCTGCAAGTCCTCTAGGGGAGCCAGAATGGAATGCAACATTGCTGCTTGAAGAGCAAATTAATGCCAATGGTGGAATTAATGGTGTACCAGTAAAAGTGATTCTTGCTGATGATGAATCAAAGCAAGAAAAGGCGATTGAAGAAATGAACCGATTAATTCATGACGAAAAAGTTAGTATTATTCTAGGTACTTCCACAACTGGTCCAAGCCTAGCAATGAAAGGTTTGGCAATGGAAAATCAAGTACCAATGATTTCAGCAGCTGCGGCAACATCGATTGTTGAGCCAGTAGAAGAATCAACATGGGTGTTTAAGACGCCGCACTCCGATCTCCATGCAGTTACAAAGCTTTATGAACATTTTAAAGAAGTAGGAATTAAGAAAATTGCAACTTTAACAGACTCCAATGCTTATGGAGCTGCAGGATTAGAAGTTTTAAAACAACATGCTGGTGAGTATGGAATTGAAATTGTAACTAGTGAGTCATACAATACGACTGACGCTGATATGAGTACACAATTAACAAAAATCAATAACTCTGGTGCTGAAGCACTTGTAGTTTGGGGTACTAACCCAGGACCTGCTATTATAGCTAAAAATATGAAAGAATTAGGCATGAAGATGCCTCATTACAGCAGCCATGGTGTTGCAAATAATACATTTATTGAACTTGCCGAAGGTGCTGCTGAAGGCGTTATCATTCCGACTGGAAAACTTTTATTCCCATCACAAATTGAAGAGAGCGATCCTCAATACGAAGTTATTAAAAACTTCTATGATGCCTACCAAGCAAAATTTGGTGGAGAGCCTACACAATTTGGTTCTTATGGATATGACAATATGCTCTTAGCAGTGGAAGCGCTTAAAGCGGTTGGAGGAGACCGTGCTGCCATCAGAGATTATTTAGAGAACAACATTAAAAACTTTGTAGGTGCTACTGGTACATTTAACTTTAGCGATAAAGACCATAACGGCCTTCAAGCAGACAGCATGGTTTTAGCTGAAGTGAAAGATGGCAAATGGGTACTTAAAAAGTAAAAAAAAAGGGCTGTTTATGACAGCCCTTTCATATCTTATATAAATATTAACGTGAGGTGTGCAAATGATCGATACAAAGATATTGGATCGAGTGACGAATGATCCGTATGCAAAATTTTTAGGAATTAAAGTTGAAGAAGTGAAAGAAGGATATGCGAAAGCATCAATCGTTATAACAGAAGATTTGCTTAATATTCATCAAACCGTTAATGGTGGAGTCATCTTTTCATTAGCAGATGTTGTTTTTGCAATTGCAAGTAACACATATGATCAAACGGCTGTTGGAATTAATGTAAATATTAATTATATGTCAGCAGCATTCTTGAATGATAAATTAACAGCTGTTGCAAAAGAAGTCCATAAAAATCCAAGATTAGGATTTTACCATATGGAAGTAAAAAATGAAAAAAATGAATTAATTGCAACAGCAGAAGGGATGGTTTATCGGAAAAAGAAAAACAGCCAGTAATTAATGTCTTCCATTCTTCTTGATTTCTTGAAGTCTTCTTTTTGAGGAAACCAATGATAAATAAGATCTGAAAAAGAAAAAGGTCTTCATCTTTTTGATGAAGACCTTTTTGCCCATTTTGTACGATGCATTGCCTAAATCGCCAGCTTTATTCTAGCTCTAACAACAAATCATCGACTTGAACAGCTTCGCCGCTTTTTACATGAATTTCTTTCACAACACCATCAAACGGCGCTTGAACAGTTGTTTCCATTTTCATCGCTTCTGTAATCATCAAGTGATCGCCTTTTTTCACTTTTTCGCCTTTTTCTACTAGAACTTTAACAACCGTTCCTGGCATTGTTGCACCGATGTGATTTGGATTTTTCTTTTCAGCTTTCCGCTTCGCATGTGTTGCTGTCTTGACACTTTCATCCTTGACAACCACTTCGCGCGGCTGTCCGTTTAATTCGAAGTAAACGACTTTCGTTCCATCACTTTGAGTTTGGCCGATCGATACAAGTTTGACGATTAGCGTTTTACCTTGTTCGATTTCAACTTCGATTTCTTCACCAAGGCGCATGCCATAGAAGAATGTAAGTGTATCTAGGACTGAGACGTCGCCATATTGGTTATAGAACTGTTGATATTCTTCAAATACTTTTGGATATAAAGCATAGCTAATGACATCTAAATCGGTAAATTCTTGTTCGAATGTTTCTTCTAGTTCTTTTTTCAAGGCTTCAAAATCAACGTTTTCAAGCAGTTCCCCAGGTCTTACAGTAATTGGTTCGCGTCCTTTTAAAATAACTTTCTGAAGTTTCTCTGGGAAACCTTGATATGGCTGTCCTAAATAGCCTTGGAAAAACTCAACGACTGAATCAGGAAAGTCGATCGTATCTCCGCGTTCATAAATATCTTCTTCTGTCAATTGGTTTTGAACCATAAATAAAGCCATGTCACCGACAACTTTTGATGAAGGTGTTACTTTAACAACATCACCAAACATATCATTGACTTTGCGATACATCTTTTTAACATCGTCCCATTGGCTTTCTAAACCAACAGCTTTTGCTTGCTGCTGCAAGTTGCTGTATTGTCCTCCAGGCATTTCGTGATTGTAAACTTCAGTGTGCGGTGCCATCATTCCAGATTCAAAAGCTTTGTAGTAATGGCGGACATCTTCCCAGTAATGGGACAGTTTTTCTAGTGCTTCAATATCTACGTTAGGTTGACGGTCTTGATGTTCTAATGCATAGTACAGCGTATTGGCGCTTGGCTGTGAAGTTAATCCAGCCATTGAGCTAATCGCAACATCAACGATATCAACACCAGCTTCAATCGCTTTTACATACGTATAAATGCCGTTGCCGCTCGTATCATGAGTATGGAGATGAATCGGCAAATCAACAGTTTCTTTCAGTGTTGAAATCAAGGCGTATGCGGCTTGAGGTTTTAACAATCCTGCCATATCTTTAATTCCTAAAATGTGGGCACCGGATTGTTCAAGTTCTTTTGCCAAAGCTTTGTAATAATTTAGATCGTATTTTTGACGTGTTGGATCTAGAATATCGCCAGTATAACAAATAGCAGCTTCAGCAATTTTTCCAGCATCGCGTACCGCATCAATGGCCAATGTCATTCCTTTTACCCAGTTCAAGCTATCGAAAATCCTGAACACATCAATTCCGTTTTCAGCTGATTTTTGAACAAATTCTTTAATAACATTGTCTGGATAGTTTTTATACCCAACCGCATTGGATGCACGAAGCAGCATTTGGAAGAGCAAGTTCGGCATTTTTTCACGTAATAATTGCAACCTTACCCATGGATCTTCTTTTAAGAAACGATAAGCGACATCAAATGTTGCTCCGCCCCACATTTCCACTGAGAATAAATTAGGCAATAGTTTTGCTGTTGGCTGTGCGATATGCAATAAGTCATTTGTTCGTATACGAGTTGCTAACAAAGATTGATGAGCATCCCTGAAAGTTGTATCCGTTAATAAAACTTCTTTTTTGCTTCTAATCCAGTTGACAACGCCTTCCGGGCCTTCTTTATCAAGGATTTGTTTTGTTCCCTCAGGCATTTTTTCTGATAACTTAATTTGAGGGATTCTCGCACTTTTCAACAGCGGTTTCTTTTCTTTGCCAATGCCCGGATATCCATTAACAACTGTATTCGCAATAAATGTTAACATCTTTGTACCGCGGTCTTTCGGCTTCGGAAACACAAATAACTCCGGTGTTTGATCGATAAAATTCGTATTATATTGGCCAGTTAAAAATTTCTCATGTGTAATTACATTTTCTAAAAATGGAATATTTGTTTTGATGCCGCGAATTCTGAACTCTTTTAATGTTCGGAGCATTTTCGCTGCTGCTTGTTTAAATGTCAACGCATGTGTAGAAATCTTAACAAGCAAGCTATCATAATATGGAGTAATTACTGCCCCGGCAAAAGAGTTTCCTGCATCTAAACGAACGCCGAATCCGCCTCCGGAACGATAAGCTGTAATTTTACCAGTATCAGGCATGAAATTATTTTCAGGGTCTTCGGTTGTTACACGGCATTGGATCGCATAGCCGTGGGTTTTAATTTCTGATTGATTAGGAATTCCAATCTCTTTACTATGTAGGGAATGACCCTCGGCAATGAGAATTTGAGATTGAACGATATCAATACCTGTAACCATTTCAGTAATGGTATGTTCTACTTGTACCCTTGGGTTTACTTCTATAAAATAAAATTCATTTTCTGTAACTAGAAATTCTACCGTTCCTGCGTTAATGTAATTGACATTTTCCATTAAGCGAACGGCTGCTTCACAAATCCGCTCTCTAAGCGAATTTGGTAATGAAATGCTTGGAGCTACTTCAACAACTTTTTGATGACGGCGTTGAACGGAACAATCCCGCTCATATAGGTGTACGATATTTCCAGAATTGTCGCCAAGAATTTGAACTTCAATATGTTTTGGATTTTCAATAAATTTTTCAACATAAACTTCATCATTACCAAATGAAGATTTCGCTTCTGATTTTGCACGTTCGTAATTTTCAACGAGTTCAGATTCATTACGTACAATCCGCATACCGCGGCCACCGCCGCCAAGAGCAGCTTTAATAATAAAAGGATACCCATATTGATTAGCAAAAGCTTTCACATCGTCAATGGAATGTACAGGACCATTAGAACCAGGAATGACAGGAATGTTTGCTAATTCAGCTTGCTGTCTTACTTTTACTTTGTCTCCGAACATATCTAAATGTTCTACTTTTGGTCCAATAAAGATAATTCCTTCTTCTTCACAACGTTTTGCAAATTGGACATTTTCTGACAAAAAACCATATCCAGGGTGGATGGCATCCACTTCATTTGCTTTTGCGATTTCAATGATACCTTCTATATCTAAATAGGCATCGATCGGGCTTTTTCCTTCACCAACTAAATAAGCTTCATCTGCTTTATAGCGGTGGTATGAACCAGTATCTTCTTTTGAATAGATTGCGACTGTGCGGATTCCTAGCTCTGTGCAGGCTCGAAATACTCGAATCGCAATTTCGCCCCTGTTTGCTACAAGTACTTTTCTAATTTTTTGTTGGCTCATGAATTAATTCTCCTCCTAAACATATACCTACTAGCACTGTAAATGATAGAAATCATTTTAGCAAAAATTCGAAAAAATAAAAATGAAAAAGTACTTTTTTTACGATAATAAAAGTTTTTAAAATTGTCTATTGTTGAAATGTACAATAATGGATTTCGTTAAAATGTAAATTTTTGTGATTGAATTCATTTTTAAATAAAAAAAGAAGAGGTTGATTTTTATAATAAAAGTCAACCTCTTTATAAAATTTTTCTATATTAATAATAGGGGCTTTTTATGGAATCATCCATGAGAATACCGTATGTTGTAAATAAGTAATAATCGCAATTAGTAACAGCAAGAAAATACTATGCTTTACAGTAAATCGGAACAAATCACTTTCTTTACCCGCTAAACCAACGGCCGCACAAGCAACTGCAATCGATTGAGGTGAAATCATTTTACCTGTAACCCCACCGGAAGAGTTTGCGGCAATTGCAAGAACTGGATCCATTCCAACTGAAGTAGCTGTAATTTTTTGTAAGTTTCCGAATAGTAAGTTTGCGGACGTATCTGAACCAGTAATAAATACGCCAAGCCACCCTAAGAATGGCGAGAAGAATGGGAATAATGCTCCAGTTAGAGCTAGTGTCATACCTAAAGATGTACTCATACCTGATGCATTCGTTACATAAGCAAAGGCAACAACTGACGCAATTGTAATGATTGGATTTTTTAATTCTACTAACGTTTCGCCAAATGTTTTTACCCAATCGCTCCAAGAAATTTTAACAATGAATTTCGTTACTACCGCTGAAAGCAAAATCGCTGTTCCAGCTGCAGCAAGGATTTCTAATTTGTAAACTGCTGCAATTGGTTGACCATCTGGATTTAATACTAAATTGTGTAAACCAGGAACTTCAGGTTTGAAAGTTAAAGCATGTCCAAGGGCACTAAGAGCTTTTAAAATCGGATTTGTTCCTTCGTATGCACCAACTAAAGCAGTTTTAATGGAAGGTATACCCCAAATTGAAATGAAAGCTGTCAAAATTAAGAAAGGTGACCATGCTTTGAAAACTTGTCCAGCTGTATATTGTGTATGGTTCGAATTTAATGTAGTATCTAAATTTTCAGTTGAAAAGCGGAAAACTGAAGCAGGTTTCCAAAACTTCAAGAAAATAGCTAATGCAAATAAAGAAACTAAAGCTGATAAAATATCTGGCAATTCAGGACCTAGGAAATTCGAAGTTAAGTATTGAGTGACTGCAAATGAAATTCCGGAAATTAGAATTGCTGGCATAACTTCTACTGTTTTCTTCCAACCAGCCATAATCATTACTAAATAGAAAGGAATAAATACAGATAAGAATGGCAATTGGCGACCAACCATTTTTGAAATTTCTGTAGCAGGAATTCCTGTAGGACCTTCAACGGCAATAATCGGAATACCAATTGCTCCGAAAGCAACAGGTGCTGTATTTGCAAGCAAACATAAACCTGCTGCATAAAGTGGGTTAAAACCAAGACCAACGAGGAGGGCTGCTGAAATTGCAACCGGTGCACCGAATCCAGCGGCTCCTTCTAGAAACGCACCAAAAGAAAATGCTACGAGCAAAGCCTGAAGTCGGCGGTCTTCTGTAATTGATAATACCGAATTACGAATGATATCAAATTGACCTGTTTTAACAGTAAGTTTATATAGGAATACAGATGTGATAATGATCCATCCAATTGGCAAGATACCATAAACAGCACCTTGCGTAGCAGACATAATAGCCATCGTTGCAGGCATTTTATATGCAACAATTGCAACAACAAGAGCTACAAGCAATGTAGTTAAACCTGCGATATGGCCTTTCATTCTTTTTATTGCAAGAGCCCAGAAGAAATAGAGAATCGGAATAAGGGCTACTAATGCAGATAAAACAACGCTATCTCCTACAGGAGAAAAATTTTGTGTCCATTGCATATCGTTCATTCACCTCTTCAAGTAAGATTTATTAAGCATAGTCTTTTTAAATATGAATGATTTATGCGTTTTTTCGTTCATTCCCCCTTCTGTTGATTAGAATCAAACATCTAATCATCTAGTCATCAGATGACCTCATGATAATGTAAGCGTAAACAATTTGCAATACATTTTTTTAAAAATTGTCCAAAAATTTTTATTGACAGAACAAAAATTCGGAAAAAATCAATATATTGTATATAGCGTCCAAGTAGTATACAATAATCTATGAATTTGGATAGAGGTGTAACAAATGAATTACAAGACGATTCAAAAAAAAAAAATTTATGAAGAAGTTGCAGATGCAATTATCGAATTAATTAAATCAGGTCAATTAAAACCTGGAGATAAACTAGATTCCGTTCAACAATTGGCTGAAAACTTCCAAGTAGGAAGATCTGCTATTCGTGAAGCGTTAAGTGCACTAAGAGCGATGGGACTAGTAGAAATGCGCCAAGGAGAAGGCACATTTATAAAAGAGTTTGATTCATCGTTGTTAAATCTCCCATTACAGTCTTCCATTTTGATGAGAAAACAAGATTTAAAGAACTTGCTGGAAGTAAGGAAAATTTTAGAGGTTGGAACGGTTGAGCTTTCTGCGGAACGAAGAACGGAAGAAAATTTGATGGAAATAAAAGAAGCTCTAAACCAAATGATGTATGCAAATGGGGATAAAGAATTAGGAAACCAAGCTGATTTAAAATTCCATTTTGCTATTGCAAAAGCTGCTAATAATGAATTGTTATTAAATTTGATGAACCAAATTTCCGAAATCATGAATGCAACAATGGCTGATACAAGGAAATTATGGTTATATTCAACAAAATCTTCTTGGGACAAGCTCAATGAAGACCATATTAATATTTATAAAGCGATTGAAGGGAAAAATAAGGAAGAAGCAAAAAGATTAATGTACAATCATTTAAAAAATGTCGAAAAAGTACTAGAGGATTACCTGTAAACATGCAGGTAGTCTTTTTTTATTTTTTCAAAAGATATCATCAAGTCATCAGATAACCTGTTGACTATTTTCTTATATACAATTAAATTAATGGATAAAGGTTATAAATTTTTTGAAATACTAAAAGTAATGATCAATTTTGAAAGGGGCATGAGCTAAGCGTGAGAGTATCTCTATTTGCTACTTGTTTAGTTGATCTATTTCATGGTGATATCGGTAAAGATACTGTCGAGCTTCTTGAGAGACTCGGATGCGAAATAGATTTTCCTGAAAGTCAAACGTGTTGTGGTCAGCCGGCATACAATAGCGGCTATGTGAAAGATGCGAAGGAAGCAATGAAAAATATCATTAAAGCTTTTGAACATTCAGAGTATGTTGTTGCTCCGTCAGGCTCTTGTGCAGGGATGATTAAAGAATATCCAAAAGTATTTAAAGGGGATCCCGATTGGGAAGAACGTGCTCAAAAACTTGCAGATAAAACATATGAATTAACTCAATTTATCGTTGATGTTCTTAAAATTGAAAATGTTGGTGCAAAGCTAAAAGGAAAAGCTACATACCATACATCCTGTCATATGACCCGTATACTTGGAGTAAAAGACGCACCTATTACTTTGTTAAAAAATGTTGAAGGCCTCGAATTTGTACCACTACCAAATAAAGAAGATTGTTGTGGATTTGGTGGAACTTTTTCAGTGAAAATGGCTGAAATATCCGAACAAATGGTTGATGAAAAAATCAGACATATTGAAGAAACCGGTGCTGATTATTTAATAGGAGCTGACGCAGGCTGCTTAATGAATATTGGAGGTCGAGCTTTGAGAAAAGAAAGGCCATTTAAAGTAATGCATATTGCAAGCGTTTTAAATAACCGATCATAAAAGAAAGGGGAAAGATGAATGCCTATCAAAATTGGAACTGCTCCATTTAAAGAGCGCGTTCAAGAAGGACTTCATGATTCCTTTATGCGCAATGCTGTTTCCAGTGCACAAGGACGGTTTCGCACTAGAAAACAAACTGCATCTGAGGAATTAGGAAACTGGGAAGATTGGAGAAGACATGGAGAAGAAATCCGGAAGCATACATTAGAAAATCTTGATTTTTATTTAGAGCAATTAAGTGAAAATGTTGCTAAACGCGGTGGCCATGTTTTTTTTGCACAAACAGCTAAAGAAGCCAATGATTATATTAAAAATGTCATTGAAAAGAAAAACGCCAAGAAGATTGTAAAGTCAAAATCAATGGTTACGGAAGAAATCAGCTTGAACCATACGTTGCTTGAAATGGGCTGCGATGTAGTTGAAACTGATTTAGGTGAATGGATTCTTCAAGTTGATGATTGGGATGCACCTTCTCATATTGTAACGCCGGCTTTACACAAAGACAAAGAACAAATCCGCGATGTTTTTCGCAAAAAATTTAACTATGATAAATCTGAAAAACCTGAAGAATTAGCTCAATTTGCAAGAGAAATGCTGCGCAAAGAATTTTTGTCTGCAGATGTAGGTATTACTGGCTGTAACTTTGCGATCGCCGAATCTGGAACTATGACTCTCGTTACGAATGAAGGAAACTTAGATATGGTGACGACACTCCCGAAAACACAAATTACAGTCATGGGTATGGAACGGATTGTACCGACATGGGAGGAAATGGAGATTCTCGTCAGCTTATTGACACGTGCAGCAGTCGGACAGCGCCTGACAAGTTATATCACCATGTTAACAGGTCCAAAAGACGAGGGGGATGTTGATGGTCCGGAAGAATTCCATCTTGTCATCGTTGATAATGGTCGATCAAAAATTTTAGGTACAGAATTTCGTGCGATTTTACAATGTATTCGCTGTGCAGCCTGTATTAATGTTTGTCCGGTTTACAGGCAAATTGGCGGACATTCCTATGGATCTATCTATCCTGGACCAGTCGGGGCAGTATTAACTCCACTCTTAGCAGGTTATGATGAATATAAGGAACTTCCTTATGCTTCAACATTGTGTGCGGCCTGTACGGAAGCATGTCCTGTGAAAATTCCGTTGCATGAACTGCTCATTAAACATCGTCAAAATATCGTGGAAAAAGACGGAAGAGCCCCTGTATTTGAAAATATTACAATGAAAGCATTCCGATTAGGAACAGCTTCACCGACGATGTATAATATTGGATCAAAACTTGCGCCAAAAGTTTTGCAAACATTTGTTAAAGATGAAAAGATTTCAGAAGGCCCAGGCCCGCTCAAACTTTGGACGGATGTCCGCGATTTTCCAGCTCCTAATAAAGAAAGGTTTAGAGACTGGATGAAAAATAGAAGCAAAGGGAGGGCTGACTAATGAAGACAGGAACAATTCATAACCGTGAAACATTTTTAAACAATATTGCAAAACAATTAGGCCGGGACAGAAGAAAAAATGTTGTACGTCCTGAATGGAAGTATAACCCTCAATTGGAAGTATATAAAGATGCATCCCAAGATGAGCTTTTGGAAATATTTAAAAATCATTGTAAAAATATTCATACCGCTGTTTATGAAACAAATACCAACGGTTTAGAAGATGTTCTAAATCAAGTAATTGCTGAATATGAAGGGCAGTCAATTATTACTTGGGATGATAAACGATTTGCGGAGTTTGGCTTAACTGATTATTTCCAAAATAAACTACCGAAAAACGGAAAACGTATACATGTTTGGGATCCTAGTCTTGGAACGGAAAATATTAATTTTGCGAAAACAGCTGACATAGGAATTACTTTTAGTGATTTTACCCTTGCAGAATCAGGGACAGTCGTTCTTTTTAGCGATAAAAAGAGAGGAAGATCTGTGAGTTTATTGCCAAAAACGTATATAGCCATCGTTCCAAAAAGTACCATTGTTCCACGTATGACACAAGCTTGCAGCAGTATTCACGAGCGGATTGCGAATGGTGAAAAAATTCCTTCTGCTATCCATTTTATTTCTGGCCCTAGTAACAGTGCAGATATTGAAATGGTATTAGTAGTTGGAGTACATGGACCGATGAAGGCAACTTATATTGTTGTAAATGATAAGTAATCGTTCAGCTGTCTTAAAAAGTCTATTTACAACAAATATGAAAGACTTTTTGAGATAGCTTTTTTTAATGGTGGTGGTTCGAATGCAGCTTTTCCCAGCAATGGCACAAAAAATTGTAAAAGAAGTTTCCAATGTCATAACAGAACAAATTATCGTCGTCGACAAATCTGGCACAATTATTGCCTCTAGTGATGAAAGTAGAATTGGTAACTTCCACGAAGGTGCGATGAAAGCACTAAAACAAGAAAAAATGATTTATATAAATACTGAACAAGCGAAATTAATGAAAAATGTTAAACCGGGAATCAACATGCCTCTTTATTTCGATAATATACCGATAGGCGTAATAGGTATAACAGGGGAGCCGGAAAGAGTTAAATCCTATGCGGAATTAATACGGAGAATGACCGAACTATTAGTAAAGGAAGCTTACCATTCTGAACAATTGCGGTCACAAGCGCGCGGACTTGAATCATTTATTTATGAATGGGTTAATTTAGACACGATCAAAGATGAATTTATTGAACGCGGTGAAATTTTAGGCATCAAGATGACGACGCCATATTTAATTACGATGTTTCAGTTAGATATTCAAACGCAAAATCCTAATATCCAAATGGTTGAAAGAGAAATGTTGGAATGGTTTCACCGGAATTTTTCAATGACAAAACAAGATTTCCTTGTGAACTGGGGGCAAGGGCGGTTTGTATTATTAAAAAGCATCGATCAAGTATTTAATCGTTCCTATTTTACCCAACAGTTAACACGCTGGAAAAATTATTTTGAAGAGACTTTTTCTGTTCGTTTTTCGATTGGAGTAGGGAAAACGATTCAATCAAAAACGATTGGAAAAAGTTATCTTGAAGCAAAAAAAGCGTTAAAAGCTTCAGAAAAGAAAAATAGCATCGTATTTTATGAAGATCTTATTTTGGAACTATTGCTTCAAGAAATATCTTTAGATGCGAAAAAAGAATTTTTGTCAAAAACGTTGATGCCTATACTTGAAGACGACGAATTAAAGGAAACATTAAAAATCTATTTGCTGGAAAATCAATCGATGAAAAAAACCGCTCAACGAATGCATATTCATAAGAACACACTCCACTACCGTCTTAAACAAATTAAAGAAAAAACGGGAATCGACCCAAAAAATACAGAAGGAATTGTTCTTTTTTACCTTGGTCTTGCTTTCCAATCTGATGATGTATAAATGCACAAAAAATCAAAAGTGAAAGCGATTTATATTTATTTCTTTTCACATAGAAACTAAAGTTTTGCTTCTTTATGATATAGAATATATCGATTTCCTAAAGAAAACGGAAAGGAGAAACCCGATGATTACAAATGATATTAAACAAAAATTCATTGATATAGTTGGGAAAGAAAATTATCAAGATTCAAATGAAATAAAGTTAGTGTATTCATATGATGCTACTCCAAATTTTCAATCGCTGCCGGATGCTGTCATTAGCCCTCGTAGTACAGAAGAAGTTAGTAAGGTTTTAAAATTATGTAATGAACATAAAATACCAGTTGTTCCACGTGGTTCTGGTACGAATCTTTCTGCCGGGACATGCCCTATTAACGGTGGAATTGTAATGATCTTTAACAATATGGCAAAAATTCTCGAACTTGATGAAGATAATTTAACGATTACTGTTCAACCAGGGGTGATTACCCAGGAAATTAACACCCTCGTTGAATCAAAAGGCTTATTTTATCCGCCAGATCCAGGCTCTATGAAAATTTCAACCATTGGCGGCAATATTATGGAAAACTCAGGTGGATTGCGCGGTTTAAAATATGGTGTCACTCGTGATTACGTCATTGGAATGGAATTTGTATTACCGAACGGTGATATCGTTAGAACGGGTGGAAAACTTGCAAAAGACGTTGCGGGTTATGATTTAACTAGGTTAATGGTTGGTTCAGAGGGAACATTGGGCGTTATTACTGAAGCAACATTAAAACTAATTCCAAAGCCAGAAGCAAGAAAAACAATTTTGGCTGTTTATGAAAATTTAGAATCAGCAGCACAAACCGTTTCCAATATTATTGCCAATAAAATTATCCCTGTAACACTAGAGTTTATGGATCAATCAACAATTCGAGTGGTTGAAGAGTTTGCTAAAGTTGGTTTGCCAACTGACGCTGAAGCCGTATTGTTAATTGAACAAGACGGTGCTCCAGAAGTTGTCGAACGTGATATCCAAATGATTGAAAAAATCTGTAAAGAGATGAATGCTGTCCGTGTAGATGTTGCTAAAAATGATGAGGAAGCTGCAAAATTAACAACAGCTCGCCGTTATGCTCTATCAGCATTAGCTCGTCTAAGACCTACGACAATTTTGGAAGATGCGACAGTTCCTCGCTCAGAAATTGCAAAAATCGTAAGAGCAATTAATGAAATTGCTAAAAAGTATAATGTTCCAATTTCTACTTTTGGCCATGCTGGAGATGGAAATATGCATCCAACATGTACGACAGATGTACGCGACCATGATGAAATGGAACGTGTAGAAAAAGCGTTCGAGGAAATATTTGATGCGGCAATTAAATTAGGTGGTACGATTACTGGCGAACATGGTGTTGGAGTTGTAAAATCCCCTTATCTTGCATGGAAATTAGGAGAATCCGGGGTTAATATTATGAAATCTATTAAACATGCATTTGATCCAAATAATATTATGAACCCAGGAAAAATGTTCGCCAAAGATACGAGAAAGCGAGTGGTTGTACAGTGACTACACAGCAACAGGAATTGCAACAAGCATTCAAAGAACGAATGAACTATGATGACCTGATCAATTGTGCCCGCTGTGGATTTTGTTTACCATCCTGTCCAACATATACACAAACGAATCGTAATGAGGCTGCTTCACCTCGTGGAAGAATTGCTTTAATTAAAGGTGTTGTCGACGGTCTTATTGAGCCGGATGAAGATTTTGAAAAGCAGTTGAATTTCTGTTTAGGCTGCCGAGCTTGCGAAACGGTTTGTCCATCAGGCGTCAATTACGGCCATATTTTAGAAGAAGCTCGCGATATTATTAATTCTAAAAAGAAACATTCATTCCCAGTGAAAGTGATTCGCAAACTTGTATTCAAGGAGCTATTTCCACATCAATCAAGAATGCGAACTGTCAATAGCTTACTATGGTTTTATCAACAAAGCGGATTGCAAAAGTTTGCACAAAAGAGCGGTGTATTGAAGGTATTGCCAGAAAATTTAAGATTGATGGAAAAAGTCCTCCCTCAAATCCCATCACCAAAAGAAATGAAAAATCGTCCAACCCATTTGCAGCCTGAAGTTGCGAAGAAGAAAAAAGTTGCCTTTTTCTCAGGCTGTTTAATGGATACGATGTTTATGAAAATTAATGATGCAACGATGAAACTTTTGCAAAAAGCGGGCTGTGAGATTATTATTCCAGAAGGACAAAATTGCTGCGGTGCCCTTCATGGACATAGCGGCGAAAAAACACAGGCAAAAGAATTGGCTAAGAAAAATATCAAAGCATTTGAAGATCTTGAAGTAGATTATATTGTATTAAATGCTGGAGGATGCGGGGCATTCTTAATCGAATATGACCACTTGCTTAAAGATGACCCTGAGTGGGCTGAAAGAGCAAAAGCATTTTCTAAAAAAGTAAAAGATATTTCGGAAGTATTGGTAGAATTAGAGTTTCACAAAAAAGATTTGAAACTACCTCCACAAGTCATCACTTATCAAGATTCTTGCCATTTGCGAAACGTTATGAAAACAGAAGCAGCGCCACGCCTTCTATTAAAATCGATCAAAGGTGCAGCTTTTGTAGAAATGAAGCATGCAGATCATTGTTGTGGATCAGCAGGTGTTTATAACATTGTACAAAAAGATATGTCGATGCAAATTTTAGATTTTAAAATGAAACATGTCAAAGATGCAGATCCAAAAGTCGTCGTGACAGCCAACCCAGGATGTTTATTGCAAATGAAACTTGGAATTGAAAGAGAAGGATTAAGCGACAAGATGCGTGCAGTCCACATTGCTGAGCTTTTATATGAAGCTATTTCATAAACTAAAATTTAATATTGTAAATAAACAAAGAGGTGTCTGATGAAAAATTTTTTCTTGGACAACCTCTTTTTTTCTTTAGATAAAAAATAATTGAGTAGGTAAGGTTCATCATGTTAATTGATCGATAGAATAATAATTATAGTCTTCTCATTTTCACAAAGTAAGAATGAGCTCCTTTGGATATGCAGATGGAAAAAATGATATCCCTTTTATTCCTTTTGTTACTTTTTAAAGAAATGTGCACTTCGCATTTTTCCTCATGATTTTTTTACAATATTTTATTTATGTACTTAAAAGTTTCAAATGAGTAAACGACATAAGTATGATAATACGAATTTTTATACAGTTTTTTATTGCAATAACGTTGCCTTATGGAAATTTGATAATTCTACATAAAAAAACCTACCTATATTTCATATATCGCAACAATTGGATTGTTAGCTATTTTGAAAAGATTTAGTATAAATAAAAAAGTTATTAATTTTAAGCTAAAGGATGTGGAAAGTTAAATGCCACTAATTCAAATTCACATCATCGAGGGACGCCCTCCAGAAAAAATTGAACAATTAATTAAGGAAGTAACGGATACCGTATGTAAAACTTTAGATGCACCAATTGAATCTGTTCGGGTGCTTATTAATGAAATACCTCCGGAACATTGGGGAATTGCTGGGGAATCGGTAAAAAAGCGACGGTTACAAGCAAATTAAGTGAGTAGCAATTTTTTGACGTTAATCGAAAAATATTCAATTCCAATATGAATTACAAAAAATGATTGAAGCAGCTAAGAAAAAGGAAACACAGTTGGGTATTGTTGTTAAGATTGCAATTGTGATGATTGAGGGAATTTAGTTGCTTTTTCATTCAAGCCTAATTATTGAGGTTTCACAAAATAAAGCGTTTATATCGATTGTATTTGGAAAACTAACATCAGACAGGTAACCGATAAATTAAGATGACCGTGATTTATCAAATGGTATAGTCTATACTTCCAGCTTAGTATTTTAGGAGGAGTATTTCCAATCAATTTAGATGGAAAAATTTTTGACGTAATTGATGTGAGCGGAGGCAGTGCTGCTGAGGATGAGAAGTGTTGAAACTATACAAAATAATAATTTAGGATAATATTATTTCGACTTTGACAGATCAATTAAAAGAAATAGGCTGGATATGTTGATACGTTTCTAGCCTGAAAAAATTTTGTTGTATGTATATATACATATAGGTTGCTTTTTCGAAATTATAATTTATATTACTAAATTTGTTATGGGAAATTTTAGCTTAAGTAAATACTATTGTAAATAGTTTTGATTAAATATTTATATATAGAAAAATTAGTGTCCCTTTGAAAAGGTTGATATACAGCCTTTTTAAGGGGTTTTTATCTTAAAAGCTATAAAAGTAGGGAATGATATAGGTAAATATGCTTTTTAATTGAAAACCATTCCATTCATTGACAATTAAAAATAGCAATAAAAGACATTCATGAGACAAGAAAAAAATAAATGCGCTAAAGTTATCATTGACAAGACAGGCTAGAACACCTCCCTTCGCAAATCATACCATAATGTTTTTTACTTTTCTTATTACTAAACGCTGCTCTATTTTTCATCGCCAATAACCCATTCGTTCCGATATTTCCATGCTAGATTCGATGACTTTTTTAGCTAATGGACGAATTTTCTCTTCAGTTATTCGCTGCATTGGCCCTACAACAGTTAATGCTGCGATCACTTTCCCAGTATAATCAAATATTGGTGCTGCCACTGAATTGACGCCTTCATTAAATTCTCCTAGGCTATAGGCAAAGCCATCCTTTTTTATTTTTTTTAAATGTTCCTTAAAATGAGCAGGCTCAATAATAGTTTTATTTGTGTACATTTTTAAACCTGAGTCAATTACATTTTGAATAGTACTTTCGTCAGAATAAGCAAGCAGTACTTTTCCTGAGCTCGTACAATGTACAGGGTTTTTTCTACCCACGTGCGTCAATGCTCTTACATAATGGTTGCAATCAATTTTTAAAATGTAAATGACATCGGTATTATCAAGAATAGCAATATGTGCTGTTTCATCTATATCTCGGACAAGTTTGTTCAGAACCGGTTGTGATTCTCTAAAAATATCCATATTATTTTGAATAATGCCGCTTAACGAAAGGATTGTCATTCCAAGCCGGTACTTTTTTGTTTCAGGATCTTTATAAACGAAACCTTCACTTGCAAGGGTCGCCATCGTTCGACTGACGGTACTTTTATTTAAACCTAGAGTTGAGGCGATTTCACTAATTTTTTTCTCCGGCTCCTCCATCGTAAAGCTTCGTAAAATTAAAAGAGCATTTTTTACTGATGATAAAAAATGGTCGTTATCTGCTTTCTTTTCCTTCATTTTTTTACTCCTTTCCTTAGTTTCATATACATCAACTTAAGTATCTCATAGAAAACATTATCAAAAAATAAAAAATTAAGAATAATATAAAAATATTATCGTTGTTGCATATAAAGAAACAGCAACGTTGTTTGTGCAACGGGTAGTAGTTATTATAATAGTGTGAATTATCAAAAAAATCAATAATAAAGGGGGATTTCGAAATGCTTAAAGAAGTAACGCTTCGTTCGCCTGTGAAGCCGATTAATTGTTTGCATTTTATCAATGGAAAATACTTGCCCTCATTCAATGGAAAAACTTTTAACAATATTAACCCTGCGACAGAAGAAGTGCTTGGCTCAGTTGCTGAAGGTGGAAAAGAAGAAGTTGATTTGGCAGTTCAAGCAGCAAGAAGAGCGTTGAAAGGACCTTGGAAATATACAACGGTAGAAGAGCGCTCAAAACTATTGCGCCGAATCGGAGATTTGATTCTAGAAAGGAAAGAAGAGCTCGCATATTTAGAATCTTTGGATACCGGTAAACCATTTTCGTTAGCAAAGACAGTTGATATTCCTCGAGCAGCCTATAACTTTCATTTTTATGCTGATTATATAATTGGTGTAAATACCGATGCCAATGAACAAAATGATATTGCTTTGCATTATACATTACGTCGTCCAGTTGGGGTTATCGGAATTATAAAACCATGGAATTTGCCGCTTTTATTATTAACATGGAAGCTTGCGCCAGCGTTAGCAATGGGAAATACTTGTGTCATTAAACCGGCAGAATGGACGCCAATAACCGCAACTGTATTAATGGAAATTATGAAGGAAGCCGGACTGCCAGATGGTGTTGCAAATCTTGTCCATGGTTTTGGAACTAATTCAGCGGGTGCTGCTATTTCTGAACATCCTGATGTTGACGCCATATCTTTTATCGGAGAACCTAGCACGGGTGCAGCAATTATGCGGTCAGCTGCACAAAATTTGAAGAAGTTATCTTTTGAATTGGGGGGCAAAAATCCTAATATTATTTTTGCTGATGCTAACATTGATGATTGTATTGATACGACGATTCGCTCCAGCTTTGTCAATCAAGGGGAAGTTTGCCTATGCGGTTCAAGAATATATGTGGAGCGGCCAATATTTGATCTGTTTATGGAAAAATTTATCGCAAAAACGAAAGAATTGAAAGTGGGCGATCCGTTAAATCCTGAAACGACTACAGGTGCCTTAATTAGTAAAGAACATTATGAACGTGTTTTTAGTTATATTGAAATCGCAAAGGCTGATGGGGCAAAAATTCATGTTGGTGGAAAGCGTCCGGAAGGCTTGGAAAAAGGCTATTTCCTCGAGCCAACAATTATTACCGGGTTGGATAAAAATTCCCGCTGTGTCCGTGAAGAAATTTTCGGTCCTGTTGTAACGGTGGCACCTTTTGACACTGAAGAGGAAGTCATTTGCGAAGCAAACGATACCCATTATGGGCTGGCAGCTACAGTTTGGACGAGTGATTTAAAAAGGGCTATGCGCATTACTCGAAGTTTGGAAGCAGGTGTAATTTGGGTGAACACTTGGTTTTTACGCGATTTGCGGACACCATTTGGTGGAATGAAGCATAGCGGTATTGGTCGAACAGGTGGCATGCACAGCATCGATTTCTATTCTGAATTTTCAAATGTAACAATTAAATATTAACGATATAGATTGGAGTGGAGCATTTTGGCTATTCAAACGATGCGATTAGCTGATGCTTTATGGGAAGCAGAAGTTTCTGGAATTGCTATTGATCCATTAACAGACTCTAATCCCGATTTAACACCGGAAGAAGCCTATCAAATTCAATTGCAAAATATTGAAAGAAAATTAAAAGAAGGACGCAAAATTGTTGGAAAAAAAATAGGCTTAACTTCTTTAGCAATGCAAAAATTACTCGGTGTTAACGAGCCGGATTATGGGCATTTGTTAGATTCAATGGTCGTAGAGAATGGTGGAACCGTTTCGGTAAATCAAGTTCTTCAACCGCGGGTGGAAGGTGAAATTGCCTTTATTTTAAAAAAAGATTTATATGGATCAAACATTACAATGTTAGATGTTCTTCAAGCAACGAAATATATTGTTCCAGCTTTGGAGATTGTTGGAAGTAGAATAAAAGATTGGAAGATAAAATTGCCTGATACGATTGCAGATAATGCATCTAGCGGCCTTTATGTTTTAGGAGGCAAACCTACAAAAGTTGAAGATGTTAATGTAGAACAAATAGGCATGGTGCTATCAAAAAATGGTCGAATCATTAACACAGGAGTTGGAGCTGCTGCCCTTGGCCACCCAGCTACTTGTGTAGCATGGCTCGCAAATAAATTATCCCAATTTGATATTCCGCTTCGAGCCGGGGAAGTGATCTTATCAGGGGCCCTATCAGCAATGGTCGTTGCTGAACCGGGCGATTCATTTACGGCAAAATTTGCCCATATTGGCCAAGTACACGTTAATTTTGAGAAATAAATTTATAAAGGAGATCATCTATAATGAGCAAAGTAAAAGTTGCTGTTTTAGGTTCGGGGAATATAGGTTCAGATTTAATGATGAAGCTTAGAAGGGCAAAAAATTTGCAGTTGACAACTGTCATAGGTATTGATCCGAATTCTGATGGTTTAAAGAGGGCAAAGGAATATGGTTATATTACGTTTGAGAAAGGGATTGATGACTTTCTTCAACATCTTGAACTCGCTGATATAGTATTTGATGCAACTGGTGCTAAAGCTCATATACGTCATGCGAAATTGTTAAAAGAAGCTGGAAAGCGGGTTATTGATTTAACTCCAGCTGCAGTAGGTCCATTCGTTGTACCGACGGTAAATCTTGAAGAGCATGAAAATGAAGATAATGTCAATATGGTTACTTGCGGCGGACAGGCAACAACACCAATTGTTCATGCAATGAACTGTGTGCAGCCGATTTCTTATGCAGAAGTGATCGCAACCGTTTCCTCAAGAAGTGCTGGACCTGCCACAAGAGCGAATATCAATGAATTTATAGAAACAACTAATAAAGCTTTAGAAACAATTGGTGGTGCGAAAAAAGGCAAAACTGTATTAATCATAAATCCTGCTGAACCACCGATTATCATGAGAGATACGATCCATGCACTTTTCGAAGGTGAAACTATTGACAAAGAAGCGATTGTAAAAGCAATCTACGATGCAGAGAAAAAAGTACAAGCATATGTCCCTGGGTATCGTATTCGAACAGAACCGATATTTGATGGAAATCAAGTGACGATTCTAATTGAAGTTGAAGGTGCTGGCGATTATTTGCCAAAGTATGCAGGAAATTTAGACATCATAACTGCTGCTAGTGTTCAAGTTGCTGAACAATGGGCAGCGAAGATCATTGCAAATTCAGCAGTATAAAGAAAGGAGGATTTCATTAATGGAAAATGTTTGCATAACTGAAGTTGCTTTACGCGACGGGAGTCATGCTATTAGACATCAATTTACAGTTGAACAAGTAGCAACTATTGTAAAAGCACTTGATGAAGCAAATGTGCCTTTTATTGAAGTAGCACATGGAGATGGTCTTGGAGGTTCAACATTGCAGTACGGTTTATCTTTAACAAATGAATTTGAACTTATTGAAGCAGCGGTAGCCAATGCAAAAAATGCTAAAATCGCAGTACTTCTTTTGCCTGGCATCGGCTTGGAAAAAGATTTAAAACAAGCGGCGCAATTAGGTGTAAAAATGGCTCGTATTGCTACTCATGTCACAGAAGCAGATATTTCTCCAGCATATATTTCACTTGCAAAAGAACTTGGAATGGAAACAGTCGGTTTTCTTATGATGTCCCATATGGCTCCAACAGCAAAACTCGTTGAACAAGCAAAATTAATGGAAAGTTACGGTGCAGATACTGTATATGTTGTCGATTCTGCAGGCGCTCTTTTGCCCCATGAAGTGAAAGAAAAGATTCGAGCTTTAAAGAACACCTTATCAATCAATATTGGTTTCCATGGCCATAATAATTTATCACTGGCGATGGCTAATACACTTGCTGCTATTGAAGAAGGTGCAACAAGAGTTGATGGCAGTATTAGATGTTTAGGTGCAGGTGCAGGCAACACGCAAACTGAAGTACTTGTAGCGGTATTAGATAAATTAGGAATACAAACGGGAATCGATGTGTATAAAATGATGGATATTGCTGAAGAACTTGTTGCACCAATTTTACAAAAGCCCCAAGAAATAACGAGAGATAGCCTCGTTCTTGGCTATGCCGGTGTTTATTCAAGTTTTCTATTGCATGCAAGGAAGGCTGCCGAAATGTTTAATATTGATTCTCGTGATATTTTGCTTGAATTGGGAAAACGGCATATTGTTGGCGGCCAAGAAGATATGATTGTTGATGTAGCGGCAGAACTGGCAAAGAAAAAGGATGTTACAATCGGATAAGGAGGTAGCCATTTGATTTCGAGCGATCAAATTAACAAAATTGCATGCTATCTTTTAAATGGAGAGTACGAGAAAAGGGAAGTTGTCAAAGTAACATCTTCCATCAAACAAGATTTGACATTAGAAGAAGCTTATTTAGTTCAAGAAGAAATTGTTAGACGAAAATTAAGTGAGGGGAAGAAAATTATTGGTCCTAAAATGGGGCTAACAAGCTATGCAAAAATGAAACAAATGGGTGTTGAAACACCGATTTATGGATATGTTTTTGATTATATGCTCATAAATAATGGTGGACAATTGAAACTAAGCGAATTGATCCATCCGAAAGTTGAAGCAGAAATTGCTTTTATAATGGGAGAGGATGTAGAAGGGCCAGGTATTACTGGTGTACAAGTACTGGCAGCGACTGAATACGTCATACCTGCCCTAGAAATAATTGATAGCCGCTATGAAAAATTCAATTTTACATTGCCGGATGTCGTTGCTGATAATGCCTCTACTTCTAGAGTTGTATTTGGCACAACATTAAAAAAGCCTGATTGGATAGAGTTAGATTTAGTGGGTGCAATTATTACGATCAATGGTGAAATTAAAGGGCTTGGAGCCGGAGCAGCCGTCCTTGGACATCCTGCTAATTCTATAGCGATGTTAGCAAATATGCTTGCAAAAAAAGGAAAAAAAATAAAGAAAGGAGATATAATTTTATCTGGCGGTATTACTGAAGCAGTCACGCTTCAACGAGGTGATAACGTAACTGGTAAATTTGATAGTTTAGGAGAGGTTACATTTACCGTTGTTGAATAATTCAATCAAAGAAGCAATGAATAAGGGAATTTTTTCATTCATGTAATCTTCAAATCAATAATTCGAAAAGTTATTAATAAACTACTCCCACTTACTTTTTCGAGGTGGGAGATTTTTTCATACTTTTTAACAGTCCACACTTTTATAAAAGTAGTTACAAGTACAAGTAACTCATTAACCTCCCTTATAAAACTATTTTATATCTCTCAATTACTCCATTCTCTCAAGAATTCATAGATACGATACCTATTAGTTAATACCTTTAATTCTCTTTGAGAATTATTATTATCGTTTAATCGATTTTTGTGATGTGGTCTTGCAAAGTTTCATGCAGGATTCGGGATTCAAGCAATAGTCAACAATCTCCTGAAATAGGAAGGATCTGCCATACTAATTTTGAGCAATAAAAACAGCGATTTGAGAACTCATAATTTCCTCAATTCGCTGTTTTTTTCGGTAATTTTCGGATGGCTCCTTATTCTAATGGAATTTATTTAATTTTTAAAACACTTATTATAATTTCAATTCCGGAATGCCGTTAAATCAACATCCTACAAAATTTCTCCAGTTAGTTTATAAGTTTGTCCTTTTATTATTGCCGGTGGCCAAACAGATAAATCAAATGGGTAGTCCGAACCAGGAAGGATGCGGTCGGCGCCTACAGTTTTTACGAGCAATTCCAGACTGTTTTCATTCCATAAAACAGTGTCATACCAAAATCGTTTCAAATATTCCGATGGTTTTGCTTGTAAGTTGGGGGCAACATCTTTCCACATTTCATACCCTTTATCAAGTCTACCAATTTGATATGGGAGGTAACCGCCACCGTGGGAAAAAACAATTTTTATTTTCGGATATTTATCTATAAATCCACTTAAAATCAAATTAGTTGCAGTAACAGTCGTCTCCCAAGGAACACCGATTAAGTTTGGCATTTTTTTCGACTTGATGCGCGGATCTGTATTTAATAACGGATGAATAAATAAAATTGCTTCCAGCCGATTTGCTTCCTCAAAAAAAGGTGTGAAATATTTGTCTGATAATAATTTTTCTCCTAAGTCAGGTCCGATGATTGCTCCTTTTAACCCCAGGTTTATCGCTTCATTTAAAACTGTTGCTGCTTTTTCCGGATTGGGTAATGGCACTGTAGCTAATGCAGAGAAGCATTTTGGTTCCTGCTTCACAATATTAGTTAACGCTCCATTGTATATTCGTGCCACTTCTGTTGTAAGCTCATCGCTGAATTCGTACATAAATAACTGCGGTATCGGGGATAAAACTGAGTGTGTCACACCAGCTCTATAGCATTCAGTTTTATAAAGTTCTAAATCATAAAAGGCAGGTTTTAATTCGAAGCTCCATTTTCTATTGACCGTTAAAAATTCATGCTTATCGGGTACTTTCTTTTCCCATTCGGCATTAACAGCAGATTTGTTTTCTTTTAGCCATGCGAGAACGTCTGATGGGATAAAATGTGTGTGAAAGTCGTACATGAAATATCCTCCTGATAAAATTTTTTATTTTCATTTTATAGAAAATTTTCAAAAAAGAAAGAAAGTTGTTGCTGTAAATGAAACGATTTTTGTTGAAAAATATTTTTGTATTCATCAACCAAAATATTAATAGTTTTCCGTGAGTATATAGTAAAAAGAATCGTTCATTGAAAAATTGTTGATCAAAATGTTTTTTTTAAAACCAATTTACAAATCATTGTGGCAAATAAAAAAATATAAAGCTATAAAACTAAAAAAGTTTAAAAAAATTTTATGTTGTTACATATAGAGCAACAATAGTTTGAGATTCCGGTAAAATGCTGATATTTTAATAAAAAAAAAGAAAATACAGAAAATTTAAAAAGGAGGTGTTAGGTATAGTTAGAAATTTCAAAAAACAAAAAATTGAATCGTTTGTTCTGTTTTTTGAAAAAGTTTTAGCCTTAACAATTCAGCGATCTATTAAGGGAATGTTAATGCAGAAAAAGCAAGGGGCAAAGCGATGAATTTTGCGGTGGTAGCATTAAGAGAATGAGTGAAAAGACTATTTGTTCAAAGCCATTATATGGTGAGCTTGCAAAACATTAAATTCCAGTAATCTAAATGGTACTAGGTATGTGACTTCTCTTGTTGATGTTTTGAAATTTATTTTTCAAAAGAAAGTAAATTAGCAGACTGAGAGGAAAGATTTTAATTCATTGAGAAGTTTGAAAGCGTTTTAAATTTAAAAATTTTAGGAGGGAATATTGATGTCAATTGAATTATGTGTTCTCGCACCACATGTTCCGAGCATTATTTATGAAGAAGAAACGCCTGATTACCAAAAAGATATGGTTCAAGCAATGAAAAATGTAGGGGAAGAAATTGAACGAATGAATCCGGATGGGATTGTTATAGTTTCTTGTCACTGGCAAACAACATTTTTCCATTATGTCAATTGTACACCTGTTCATAAGGGTAATCTTTCAGCACACGAAATACCTCATATGATTCGCGCTGTTCCGTATCATTTTCCAGGTGATTCGGAGCTGGGCGGAAAATTAGTGGAAGAAGGTGAAAAAGCGGGGATAGACGTAATTGCGATTGAAGATTCAGACTTTGTTTGGGATTATGGAACACTTGTACCGTTGCGATATTTAGCACCAAGCGCCAAAATCCCTGTTGTAAATATGCCTGTTGTTCTTACTGCAAGTTTAGAAGAAACATATAAATGGGGAAAAGCCATTAAGAAAGTATTAAAAGAAAGCGATAAGCGATATGTTTTCATAGCAAGCGGTGCCTTATCACATAGCTTGGTGCGGGGCAGACACCATATGCCAACCACTTCTGAGCATGCATTGGATAAAGAGTTTGTTAAATTAGTTTTAAAACGAGATTATGAAAGTTGTTACAAGATGCTTCCTGAATATGGACCTTGGGCAAAAGTTGAATCTGGCGGACGCCATTTAGCTATGCTGTTAGCAATGATTGATGACGATGCTGTTCCAAGCTATCTAGGCGATGGTCAATCTTCAGGAAGCTGGAATGCGGTTATTACATTTGCTGATAAAGATTATTCGCATTTAAAAACAACAATTAATATTGATCTTTGATTTTCTGGAAAACTTATTTACTATGCCCACCCTATTATTTTATTATATTATATTTCTTTTTTGATTACAAATATCAAAAACCTGCCAAGCTTGCTCATGTGGCAGGTTCCTTTATTCCGGTAATTAACTGAAAATTAATAATTTTGAAATTTTTAGTATAGAAGGAGAGGAATTATGGCGAAAAATCGATTCATATGGACGATCCCTATAACTACGATTATTCTAGTCATTGGTCTATTAGCGGTAGCTATTTCTACAGGAGCGGATGAAAAAAGCGAAGAAGTGATTTTTAACTTTGGCAGCATGGATGGTCCTGTTCACGTTCAAAATAAAGAAACATTTCCTTATTTTATGGAAGAAGTTGAAAAGCTGACAAATGGCCGGGTCAAATTCAGAATGTATTTGGGCGGTGTTTTAGGTGGACCAAACGAAACCCTTGACAATATAATAACAGGATTAATGGATGTCGGACGCGGAATTCATGGGTATAACGCTGGAAAATATCCAGTTACAGCAGTCATGAACTTACCGTTTATGGCGGAAGGAACTGGTGAAGAATTAAGCATTATTGCGCAAAAGTTGCATGATACATTCCCAGAGATTCAAGGTGAATATGATGATGTTAAACTTTTATGGATTCATGCTGCAGATCCTTACGCAATTATAACGAAAGGCAAAGCGGTTCGTAAATTTGAGGATGTAAAAGGCTTGCGTTTGAGGACACCATCAGAAGAAGGAAGCCGCATGCTTTTATCTTGGGGGGCAACGCCTGTGTCTTTGCCAGCGCCTGATATTTATGATGCAATTCAAAAAGGAGTTATTGACGGTGGCGTGTTGCCGATTGCGGCTATCAAAGACTTTAACTTAACAGATATTGTTGATTATGTAACTGTCGGTTATTTCAATACAAATATGTTTTACGTATCGATGAATAAAAAAAGCTGGGAAAAACTGACTCCAGAAGAGCAAGAATTGCTGGAAGAAAATTTATTGGGTCTTCCAATGGCTCAGTATGCCGGACATGTATATGATGAGCAAAAAAAACGTGCTGAGGAAGAAGCAAAAGCTGCTGGTGTTGAATTTATTTATCTTCCTGAACAAGAAATAGAAAAATTTAAAGCAGCATCAAAAGGTGTAATCGAAAATTGGATTCGCCAAATGGATGCAAAAGGAATTGATGGGCGAAAAATTTATAGTGAAGCTCGCAGGCTTATGGAAGAAATAAAAAAAGAGAAGGGGGAAGAAAGCAATGAATGAGCCACAACTTCAAACTGAAAATCAGGAGATTCAAGTGCAGTCGCCTCTTGAAACATTTGTTCAAGGGCTAGAGAGATGTACTGTTTGGCTTAACATTATTCTCCACAAAATTTCAAGTGTCTTTTTGATGGTATTAATGTTTTTAACCGCAGCAGATGTAGCTGGACGCTATTTTTTCAATAAACCGATTACCGGAACATATGAATTAACAGCGTTGCTTCTTGCCATCATGGTTTTCTTTAGCATGGGTACAGGACAAATTTACAAAAACCATATAGAAATTGACTTTTTTACAAAAAAATTTTCTGAACCAACGCAACAAGCGTTACGAAATATTTTCTCCTTTGTTTTATTTGTATTACTCGCTCTAATGGCTTGGCAGTTGTATAACTTTACAGTGCGGATATGGGCCAGCGGGGAAACGAGCGGTGACCTAGGTATACCTTTATATTTGATTACAGGTTTCTCAATTATTGGTGTTATTGCATTTGCATTGACTTTACTATTAGATAGTCTTCAAGCATTTCTTAAGGCGGTGAATAGCAAATGAGTCCAGAATTAATTGGAGTATTAGGGCTTATTATATTGCTTGTGCTAATTTTTCTGCGTGTACCTGTTGGCTTAGCTTTGTTTTTGGTTGGTTTTTTAGGCGTTTCGTTAATCACAAGAGGTGATGTAGGACTTGCGCAATTGTCAATGGCAGCTTTTGGAACAGCCAATGATTACAACCTTAGTGTAATTCCGCTATTTATTTTAATGGGAATGTTTTTATCGTATTCCGGTTTAGGAAAAGAATTGTTTAGTGCAGTCAATGCATGGTTTGGGCGATTCCGTGGTGGCCTTGCGATTGCGACAATCGGAGCTTCCTCCATTTTTGCTTCTATTTCCGGATCTTCCAACGCAACAACAGCAACAATAGCACGCGTGAGTATTCCGGAGATGAACAAGTATAATTATAAAACAACTTTTTCAACCGCTGCGGTTGCGGCTGGAGGAACATTAGGCTCGTTAATTCCGCCAAGTGTTATATTGATTATTTATGGGGCACTGACAAATGTGCCAATTGGTTCATTATTAATCGGTGGCTTTGTTCCTGGGCTTTTATTAACATTATTATTTATCCTTTTAGTTCATTTTCAAGTGCGCTTAAATCCTTCAATAGCACCAATACAAGCAGAACCTGTGACATTAAAAGAGAAAATGATTTCATTGAAGGCAATTTGGCCGTTTTTGCTAATCTTTTTAATTAGTATTGGTGGCATTTATTTAGGCGTGTTTACACCTAGTGAAGCGGGTGGCATCGGAGCGATCCTTGCATTTTTTGTAACAATTATCATGCGCAGGTTAAGTTTTAAAAATTTAATTGATTCTCTTGACGAGACGCTGCGATTGACAGTAATGATTTTTCTTATTTTTATCGGCGCAAATTTATTTGGCAGCTTTTTAGCATTAAGCCGTATTCCGGCCCATTTAACGAATGCTGTCGTTTCCATTGATGTATCAAAATACTTAATATTAGCGTTAATTTTAATTGTGTATATGTTTTTGGGAATGTTTTTAGAAGGAATCGCCATTATGACGTTAACATTGCCAATTGTATATCCAATAATTACTTCTTTAGGGTTTGACGGCTTGTGGTTTGGTATCATTATGGTTATTATGATTAACATTGGTGTATTAACGCCACCATTAGGCTTGAGTGTTTATATTATTAGCGGTATTGTTAGAGATGTACCGATTGAGCAAATATTTAGAGGCGTTATTCCAGCAATTTGTATTATGGTGGCTTTTACAGTTCTATTAATCGTTTTTCCAGAAATTATAACATTTTTGCCTTCATTAGCAAAATAGCGAAATAAAAGGACAGAAAATGTACCTTTGTCCCGTATTTTACGGTGCAAAAGTAAGCTCCTCAAAACTGCGTTCTAATCGCGTTTGTGAGGAGTTTTTTTATAGATTTTCTTAAATAATAACAAAGTGATTCAAGTGTTGTGCAATAAAGATTTAATTCTGAGCAAAAAGTATAAATGGTTGCATATAAAGTAACACATCACTTTTTTAGATATGGAAACTCATTTTCTATTTCGATCAGGCAGTGTGTATGATAATAGAAAAGTTGTAAAGAAAAGGCAATTTGTTGTTCACTTAATCTCTGTTTAGAGGACTTTAAAACATCCAAACAGAATTCTGAATTGTGGTAATAGACAACAATTTTCTGAAGTGGTGGGGCTCCGCTAAAAAAGAGAAACAGGGAATTGGAGAACTCACTGTTTTCTCAATTCCCTGGTTTTTTTTGTACTTTTTTAGACAAGCTTCACCTTATTTTTGATAATTACATATTTTCTGCAACTTTTATTGCCTTTTTGTTTTTCACTTCAATAGGTCCTTTTGCAATAAGTCCTAACGGTTTTCCAAGAGAAAGGACTGTTCTGCCAAAGAAGTTATTTAAGAATGTTGCTCCACATAGGTAGAAGCCTAATAAAGAGATTAAAAATTCTGTATATGCAGCAATCGTAGCGAATAATTCATGATTAATGCCTAGTGTTGCCATTCCTAATGAGAAGAATAAAATATTGATTAGAACTAAAATTGCAGCCATTACAGTGTGTATTTCAAATGCAGCAACCATTATAAAAAGAGAAAAAATCATATAACCGAAAAATGCAACAGCTAATTGGCGTGGATCTGCAGCTGGACTTAATTCACCAATCCATCCTAAACTAATTGCCCAGTGAGCGGCAACGCCCATCCAAAACAATCCGTAAATTCCTAAAGCAATTGCACCGAAATAATTATTGTTTTTAAAATCAATAATTGATGCCCAAATTTGTGCTAGCGACCCTAAAAAAATCGCCCAAGGAAGAACGTATTCCACACCTGTCGTCCATCCCATTTTCTGTGAAGCGGCTACTAATGTTACTATTGCCAGACCAAAAACACCAAGTGCGGTTGGGTCCGACATTTTTACCTTTACTTCTGTAATAGTCCCCATGTTTTCCATTCCTCAGCTCCCCTTTACTTTATTGATATATAACACCTCCTCATTATAAAGGATGTTTTTATATAACACCTTACAAATTATTATCTTTGTATTTTAAAAAAATGCTATATTTTCGGAAAATTATTACTTGTACAAATAAAAGAGCAAGATTCTGTACTATATTTATAAAATAGTGCTGTATCATAAATATGGATCTGTAATATTTCATTTAAAGTTTTACAGCGGGTGGACGCTTTTTGTGGACGTGACTTGTGCTTTATCACGCTTGTGCTCCTACTGGGGCTGAACAAGTGAAAGGAAGTAAACCAATACCTAAGAAATTTTCCATCACTCTTTTTTTAAAGTTTTTCATTTGTGATACGTTACATTGTGAATTTCTAACATAATAAGACCTTAAATTTTTCAAAAAAAAGTAATTTTTTTATAATATTATTAAACTATCTTGCAACATAAATTTTACTCAAAAAATAGATTACGAATATTTCTACAAAAAGCGATCTAATTTTCCGATTCCTACGAGAATTAAGACTAAAAACGAAGGGGTATTTTCTCTAGCACTATTTTGTGTATTCGTAGAAAAAAATTTAAAATAAAGGAAATAAAAATTAAAAAACAATATAATATACATATTATTCGAAAATTTATAAACATTAGGAGGCGTTATAAGTGAAAATATTCCAGCCACAAGATTTAGTTGAGGTAGCAACAAAAGGAAAAATACCGCCAAATTGTGATATAACATTGCAGCTGACACCAACCGTTGCTGAAAATGGTGTTGCTAGAGGAGTTTGGAAGGTAGATGAAAAATTTATTAACGGAAATGGTGTTGTGATGGGAGGGTACCTTGCTGCTGCAGCTGATACAATGATGGCTTATGCGATCGCTTCAAAATTGAGTAAAGGCTTAGTGTTTACAACAATCGATTTACATACGACCTTTCATAGGCCGGCGACAATTGGCGAAATCGAAGTTGAAGCAAGGGTAGAAAGAATGGGAAAAAGGGTTGCATATCTTGTTGCAGATGTCATTCAAAATGAAAAAAAGGTGGTAAGTGCTGTTTCTTCTGTTATGATTTTGGAAAAACAAGATTAATAGGTATTTTTAGCCAATGGCATAACTAATTTAGCGGCCATTGGCTTTTTTTATAAAATTCAAAAAATAATCATATACGATTTTATAAAAAAGTATTGAAATCATATATGATTTGGTATATGATTCAATTATGAAACTATTAATAAATTTTAATAAATTAATTATTTGAATAGAAAGGATGGAATTATTCATGTATTCAGAAGTGAAAAAAAGATTAAGAGGTTCTATTGCACCTATTATTACACCTTTTCATGAAGACTACTCAATCGATTTTGAAACACAAGAGAAATTAATAAACTGGCATATTGAAAGCGGTAGCCATGCGATTTCTGTATGTGGAACAACTGGGGAACCTGCATCATTAACAACTGAAGAGCGCGTAAAAGTAATGGAAAATGCTGCAAGAGTTATAAATGGAAGAGTTCCGTTCGTTCCAGGAACAGGATCTACAAATTATGATGAAACTATATATTTGACGAAAAAAGCAAAAGAACTTGGTGCAGATGCAGCATTAATTATCGTTCCATATTACAATAAACCTTCACAACATGCACTTTACAAACATTACAAATCAATTGCGGAAACAGTTGATATTCCGATCATTGTTTACAATATCCCTGGAAGAACAGCAGTGAATCTCCATGTTGATACATTAGCTGCCCTTGTTAGAGACGTTCCTCAAATCATTGGGGTTAAAGAATCAAACAAAGATTTCGAACATGTTAATCGTGTGTTGTTAAAATGTGGAAGAGACTTTAATTTGTATTCAGGTATTGAATTGCTATGTTATCCAATGTTAGCTATTGGTGGAGCTGGTCATATTAGTGCAACTGCAAACGTATGTCCAAAAGAAGTTGCTCAATTATACAATGATTGGGTTTCTGGCAATATTCAAGCTGCATTAGACCACCATTTTGAATTGATGGAATTAAATGATGTATTGTTTGAAGATACGAACCCAGCTCCATTAAAAGTTGCATTAGGATTGATGGGTAAAGCGAAACCAGTTTTACGTAGACCTATGGATCTTCCAACACCTGAATTGCAAGAAAAAATCCGTAGAGTTTTATCAAAACATGTACAACTTCCAGATCATGCGGCAACAAAATAAAATTTTAGGTCCGATTGAAAGATTTGAAAATTGGACGAAAAAGGGATGTGAAAAGGATGAAAAGTCAAACAGTTGCTTCAAATGTAGAGTTTAAGCATAAACAATTGGAAGATATTCAATTGTTTATTAATGGTGAGTTTGTAGATGCTGAATCAGGTGCTACTTTCGAAAATATAAATCCTTTTACAAATACGGTCATCAACCATATCGCAGAAGGCCGTAAAGAGGATATGAATAAAGCGATTGCCGCTGCTAAAGAAGCCTTTGAAAATGGACCTTGGTCCAAGATGAAACTAAAAGAACGTGTAAAATATATTTATAAAATTGCTGATTTAATTGATGAAGCAAATGATGAAATCGCTTTTTTAGAATCTTTAGATACAGGGCTTCCTATCAGCCAAACTAGAAATCAAGCAGCCAGAGCAGCTGAAAATTTCCGTTTCTATGCGAAAATGGTAGAGACAAAACATAATGAACTGTTTCCTGTAGATGACGAATTTATTAACTATACATTATATAAACCATTAGGAGTTGTCGGATTAATTACTCCGTGGAATGCACCGTTTATGTTAGAAACATGGAAAGTTGCACCAGCTCTTGCAACTGGTAATACAGTCATTTTAAAGCCGGCTGAGTTATCACCACTAACAGCAAACAAGCTTGCTGAAATTATTGATAAAGCAGGCTTACCTAAAGGTGTGTTTAATGTTGTCCACGGATTCGGTGAAACGGCTGGTGCAGCTCTTGTAGCTCATCCAGATGTAAAGGGTGTTTCATTTACAGGTGAGACAACAACAGGTTCCATTATTATTAAAAATGCTGCAGATACATTAAAGAAAACATCTATGGAATTAGGAGGTAAGTCTCCTCTAATCGTTTTTGAAGATGCAGATCTTGATCGTGCACTAGATGCAGCAATTTGGGGAATTTTCTCATTTAATGGTGAGCGTTGTACATCTAATTCCCGTGTATTTCTTCACAAGAACATTAAAGATAAGTTTGTTGCAGCCTTAAAAGAACGAGTACAAAAGATTAAAATCGGCGACCCAATGGATTCTTCAACCCAGCTTGGTCCATTAATTGAAAAAGGTCACTTTAACAAAGTGAAAGGTTATATTGAACTTGCGAAAGAAGAAGGTTGTGAAGTCGTACAAGGAACTGTACCGGAAGATTTTAAGGCTGGAAATTTTGTACCGCCAACTTTGTTATTAAACGCTAAAAACGATATGAGAGTTTGTCAGGAAGAAATCTTTGGACCAGTCATGGCCGTAATCGAATTTGAAGATGAAGAAGAAGTGATTAAAGCGGCTAATGATGTTAGATACGGTCTTGCAGGATTTGTATGGACAAACGACATTAAGCGAGCACATCGTGTTGCAAACCAAATTGAAGCAGGTATGATTTGGATTAATGCACAAAATGTCCGCGATCTTCGCATTCCTTTCGGAGGTATGAAAGACAGTGGCCTTGGTCGCGAAGGCGGTCACTATGCTTTTGAATTTTATACAGAACCAAAAGTCATCCATGTTGCGATTGGAGATCATCATATCCCGCAATTTGGAAAGTAATAGCAATATAAGGTTGGAGAGAAATTTCTCTCTAACCTTGTTTAAACTATTGTTTACACTAAAAACAAAGTGTTAAATATTAAAAGTTTTCTACAAAAAAATGTATAAAAAAGTGTTGTAATCATATATGATTTAGTATATGATTTAAGTAACGAATACCAATCTATTGTTGGAGGTGAAAAGCCTGTTATTGAGGAATAGATGGTGAAAAAAAACAGTAATGTAAAGAAGTTACCAAAGACAACAATTAGTAAAACACAGTATGCTTATGAGTATATAAGCACAAAAATACTAGATGGGGATTTTGTGCCAGGCCAGCGGATCATTATTGATCAAATTGCCAAAGAAATTGGAACGAGTACAATACCAATTCGGGAAGCGATCCGAAATCTTGAGTCAGATGGTTTAATAGAGTACAAGGCCTATAGCGGCGCAGTTGTAAGCGCTATAAATGAAACAGAATATATTGAAATTTTGTCGGTTATTTCTGTTTTAGAAGGTTATGCTTCAGCTTTAAGTGCCCGCAAATTAACAGAAAAAAATTTAAATGAATTAATGAAATTAAATGAACAAATGCATCAAGCATTGAAACAATTTGAATTTGAAAAGTTTAACCAACTCAATCGCAAATTTCACACGATTATTTTTGAAAAATGCGGCAATAACTTTTTGTTAGATGAAATTGAGCGTACACAACAACGTTTAGACCGAATTCGCCGTTCAATTTTTACTCTATTGCCGGAACGGGCACGTCAGTCTATTGAAGAGCATCAACTGATCATTCAGCTGTTTAAAGAAAATGCCCCTTTATCGAAAATTGAAGAAGAGGTACGACAGCATCGTATTAATACAATCATTGCTTTTCAAAAGCAAATGAGGAACAAAAAGAATTAATTTATGTAATTGCAAGTTTAATATTCAGAATATATGGCATTTTCTTAACTATCGCAATTATAGGTTAGAATGATAACGTTTTCAAATTTTTTGATTTAAGTAATGATCTTAGAAAGAATTTCACGAAAAGGATGGAGATTAAATGAACAAAATTTTGAAAAGCAAAGTTGCATTGATCGTAATTTTAGCGCTTCTATTAGTAATGTCTGCTTGTGGAGGTACGCAAAAAACTTCAGAAAATAAAGATTCAGGTACTTCCGAAGATACTGGCAAAACTCACAATTTAATAATTTCTCATTTCTTGCCAGGTAACCATCCGATTCAAACAGAATTATTTGAAGAGTTTGGCAATACATTGAATGAAAAAACAAATGGTAGAATTACTCAAGAATTATACCCTTCTAACGCTCTTGGAGATGCTGGTGCCCACTATGATATGGCTGTAACAGGTGAAGCTGATATTGCATTAAGCGTTTATGGATATACTCCAGGTCGTTTCCCTTCTGTATCAGTCCTAGAATTGCCGTTTTTAGCGGAATCAGCAGTTCATGGTTCGAAAATTGTTCAAACTTTATATGAAGAGTTTCCTGAAATTCAAGCAGAACATTCAGAAACCCATCCATTGTTCATATTCACTGCAGAACCTGCTCAGCTTTTAAGTGTTAAACATCGTATTGAAAAGCCGGAAGATCTTAAAGGATTACGCGTGCGCACACCGTCACCAACTGGAAGTGCTATTTTAGAAGCATTAGGAGCAACAGCTGTATCAATGCCAATGGGTGATGTATATGAAGCGTTGCAAAGAGGTGTCGTTGATGCAGCAATGGTTCCATTAGAAACATTAAAGAACTACAACTTCCATGAAATTGTAAAATATGTAACGATTGGTAACTTTTCAGCTACTCCTTTCTATGCAGTTATGAATAAACAAACTTATGACAGTTTTTCTGATAGTGATAAGCAATTAGTTGATAGTTTGTCAGGTATTCCTATGTCTGAAAAAGCTGGGGCTATTTTCGACCGTGACGGTCAAACTGGTTTAGAGCTAGCCAAAAATAATGGTGCAGAGATTATTGAATTAACTGGCGACAATTTGGCACCTTGGCAAAAGGCTTTAGAATCAGTTGCAAAAAAATGGGTTGAAGATATGAAAGCGAAAGGGCTTCCTGCACAAGAAATCTATGACCGTGCAGTTGAATTGAAATCAGAATTAAAGTAATTGTCAGAAAGTGGTGGTACATCCAATGGGGAAAATTATTAAACTCCTAACAAAAGGGCTACATAGTGTAGCCCAAATCATTTTATTAGTCATGATGTTATTAATTACGTTTGATGTATTAGGTCGTTGGCTTTTTAACCATCCAATCAAGGGGACGGTAGATGTAACCGAGATTGCTTTATGTATGATCGTGTTTTTAAGTATTGGTTATGCTCATTTACAAAAAGTTCATATAACCATTGATTTTGTCGTTGATAAACTTTCAAAAAAAGTTCAACTCATATTTGATATTGTAATTAATATTTTAATAGCCGCTGTGATGGGAATTATCACATATAGTTTGTGGCAAAATGCTGATCGACTAATGAGATCGGGTACAGTTTCAAGTGACTTAAATCTTCCTATTTATATATTCTCTATTTTAGCAGCAATCGGAACAATTATTTTTTCACTAATTGCTATTTTATTTGCGATCGAAAACTCGCGGAAAATATTAAAAAGTACAAAGGTTAAAGATGAAAATTTTAGAGTAAACAGCACTTTTTCACAACAGGCGGTGAATAGCAATGAGTCCTGAAATGATTGGTGTACTAGGAATTGCAGCTTTAATCGTATTATTTATGTTAAGAATACCAGTTGGAATTTCGCTGCTAATGGTTGGCCTTGTAGGTACTGCATTAATAAGAGGCTTAGATATTGCAATTATCCAATCAGGACGTACCGCATTTGACACAGCGAGCAGCTATACGTTGAGCGTAATTCCGTTGTTTATACTTATGGGGATGATCTTATCCTATTCCGGTTTAGGAGGCGACCTTTATAAAGCGGTCGATAGCTGGATGGGGCATTTAAAAGGTGGCCTTGCAATGGCAACGATTGGTACATCCGCCATTTTTTCTTCCATTTCAGGCTCCCTTAATGCAACAACGATGACAGTTGGTAAAATTACATTGCCCGAAATGGAAAAATACAATTATAAACCGAAATTATCGACGGCATGTGTAGCCGCAGGCGGTACTTTAGGCGTCTTAATACCTCCAAGTGTTGTTCTTGTGTTATATGGAATTTTAACAAGGGAGCCGATCGGTAAACTCCTTATAGCTGGTATTATTCCAGGGATTGTCCAAATTATCCTTTTTTTCTTAACAATCTATATTCTCGTACGCCGCGATCCATCCTTGGCTCCTGTAAGAGAGGAAAAAGCTTCATTTGGAGTTAAGGTCAGGTCACTTCTAAAAATATGGCCATTCTTTTGCATATTTGGTATTAGTATTGGAGGGATTTATTTAGGAGTATTTACCCCGACTGAAGCAGCTGCCATTGGTGCATCCAGTGCCCTGTTATTTGCATTAATAACTAGAAAAGTTGATTTTAACAAATTAAAAATTTCATTTAATGAAACTGTTCGTCTAACTGCCTACATCTTTTTAATTTTAATTGGCGCCACACTTTTTAGCCAGTTTTTAACGGTCAGCAGAATTCCCGTTACTATTACAAGTTATGTAGGTACATTAGACTTGAATCCGTACCTCATATTAATATTCATTTTATTTTCCTTGTTTTTATTAGGGTGTTTTATTGATGGTTTATCAATCCTTGTTTTAACCTTGCCGATCATTTATCCGATTGTAACGGATTTAGGATTTAATGGAATTTGGTTTGGGGTCATTATGGTTATTATTACAAATATTGGAGCATTGACTCCACCACTAGGTGTCAGTGTTTATGATGTAAAAGGTGTCGCTCCACATGTTCCAATTGAAACGATTTTTAAAGGAATTATTCCAATGTTGTTAGCGATGATTGCTTGTATTGTCGTTCTTGTTATTTTCCCTGATTTAGTTACGGTATTACCGAATTTGATGAAGTAAAAAGAAAGAATTTAGAGAGGAGCTATAAAATGATAGCTTCTTTCTCTCTTTAAGGTGGAATGAGAATTTTGAAAGATATTGTCGAACAAAACAGTTCTAAGCTTCAAAATCTATTAAAAAGGGGCGGTTTGTTATTATTATTAGGTACATTGACTGCAATCGCTCCTATTTCAACAGATATTTATTTGCCATCTTTTCCGTTCATAACCGAAGAATTTAAGACGATTCCATCGAAAACGCAGCTTAGTTTGACAGCCGGATTAATAGGGTTAGCTTTTGGTCAGTTGTTTTTTGGTCCGATTAGTGATATTTATGGGAGAAAAAAGCCGCTAATGATAGCGATGATTATATATGCAATAGCATCATTCCTTTGTGGAATTGCAACTTCCATTTGGATGTTCATTTTTTTCCGTTTGCTCCAAGGGCTTGCAGGAGCAGGTGGTGTAGTCATTGCCCGTGCTTGTGTGCGTGATCTTTATTCAGGTTCACAATTGACAAAAATTTATGCCATTATGATGTTAGTTGTCGGGATCGCTCCAATTGTAGCACCGGTTATCGGGGGACAACTGCTTCTTCTTATCCCATGGAATGGAATTTTTATTATCCTTTCTATTCTAGGCGTTGTTTTATTGTTTGCAGTATTGTTTGCTTTATCTGAAACGTTGGGGAAAGAAAAACGGTTAAAAGGCGGTTTAAAAAATACGTTTACAACGTTTTTAAGTTTAATTCGACATCGAATTTTTATTGGTTACGCACTTACCCAAGGTCTTATTTTTGCATCGATGTTTGCTTATATTTCCGGTTCATCATTTGTTTATCAGGACATTTTCGGAGTGTCTCCGCAAGTTTATAGCTTTCTTTTTGGATTAAATGCAATTGGCTTGATGACTGCCACACAAATTACAGGTAGACTTGCTGGGAAAATCAGTGAATCAAAATTACTTGTGTTTGGTCTTGGATATGCTCTAATTGGTGGAATTTCTTTACTAATTTCCATTTTAACAGAAGCTGGAATTGTTGCGGTTGCTATAAGTTTGTTTGTTTGCATATCTGCAGTTGGTATTGTTAGTACAACTTGTTTTACATTAGCGATGGAAAGTCAAGGTGGAAAAGCGGGGAGCGCTTCAGCATTATTAGGATTAATGCAATTTACAATCGGAGGACTCATTGCACCAATTGTAGGTATTGCTGGAAGTCAAACCGCATTACCGATGGGGATTGCAATCGTTTCGTGTGAAATCGGGGGAATCTTATTTTATATTACACTTGTCCACCGCGCAAAAACCCAACAGATTGATGTGAAAAATGAAAAACTATCGATTTAAGTACAGTCGAAAGGAGGAGATCTTTTGTTAAACTATGCTCAATATAAAAAGACAGATGGAGCAATATTCATGGATAATGAACGCATCTTGCTTACTCCTTCCTCGGTATTCGGTACGTTAAGAAAAGAATTAATTGATAATATCGGCATTGAGAGAGTGAAAGGCTTTTTGCTTAGGTATGGTTGGAATCTCGGTGCATATGATGCTGAAAAAGTTTTGAGAGCAAATCGGTTTTCTTCGATAGGCGAGATATTAAAACAAGGTCCTATCCAGCATATGGAAAAAGGATATACAAAGGTTAATACGATACGAACAGATATTGAATGGGATGAAATAAACCAAAAAGTAAAAACGGTTTTCGTGGAAGGCGAATGGATTAATTCTTATGAAGCGGAAGAACATCTTCGTCAATTTGGAATTACCCATACGCCTATTTGCTATACACTTCTTGGTTATGCAAGCGGTTATTATTCTACGATTTGTGGCCATAAAGTTATATTTAAAGAAGTTGCTTGCAAGGGCATGGGAATGAGCCATTGTAAGTATATTGGAAAATCACTCCATGCTTGGTTTGGGGAAGCTGATGAAGAGGTTAAATATTATGATAATCCTACGATTGTTAAAGAACTAGAAAGAACTTATGAAGCGCTTCTCCAAGAAAGAAACAATTTGTCAAAAGCAACGGCAATTAGTAAGCGGATTACTCAAGAATTGGTGAATGGACGTGACTTGCAATATATTTGCGATGTTGTTTATGAAATTATAAATATTCCTATGCTCATTGAAGATCTTCAATTCAGAGACTATGCATACAGCGGATTGTCACAACAGGAGTTATTAACTGTACAAGAAGATTTTAAAGATTGGATTCAAAATCAAAATATTAACCAAGGTTTTCTTGATTATTCAACTGTAACAAAAATTAAAGCAAATCACCATGTTCGCCTACTTACACCGATTAGGATTCAAAAGAAAATTTTTGGATATTGTTCCTTTATTTACAAAGGTGAAGAGGAATCATTTTCTGATCTAGATTATATGGTTTTAGACCGCCTATCTTTTATTGCCGCACTTCATTTATTAAACGAAAAAACTAGTTTTGAAGCGATGGAACGTATGAAAGGCCATTTTTTAGAACAAGTTTTAAATGGCCAATTTTTAACGAAAAAAGAAATTTTTAAAAGGGGAAGATTTATCAATATTGATCTGGAGCTTCCATTTTATTTGATGATCCTTAAATATCAATATCCAGATGAATGTCTGAAAAAGGAACTAGTGTTTCATGAAGAAATGTTGGAAACTACTTTGCAATATTTTAAACAACATGAGATGAATGTAATTATTGGGCAGCGTGCTGGAAATAATGTTTTATTTGTACAGCCAAATAACTATAAAAATGGTATTCTACAATTTTGTCAAGAATTTGCTTCGTATTTAACAGGAAAATATAAAGGAGCTTTATTTCAAATCGGAATTAGTTCTCTAGGTGAAGATATTGAGAAAGCATCTGAATACTATAAAGAAGCTTTGAGCGCTTTAGAGATGACAAATTTACAACGTAAAGTTGTATCGTTTGAAGAGCTCGGAATACTTGGGATGTTAATTCATACGAAGGATGATCAAGCTTTAATCCAAAGAGCAAAGTCGGTTATAGGCCCTTTAATGAACAATAATGGCGTTAAGGGGCCTGAATTGGTCAGGACATTGTATGTTTTTCTACAAAATGGGGGAAATCTTGAGCGGACAATGGAAGAATTGCTGCTCTCAAAAACTGGATTAAGATATCGAATTCAAAAAATAGAAAGTGTATTAGGTGTCGATTTAAGGGATCCAGATGTTAGCTATCATTTGCGGTTGACACTTCAAGTCCTCCTGTTAAAAGGAGAGTTAAAGTTTGATTGAAAAAAAGACACTAAAGTACTAATTATAGTACTAAAAGTTCTAAAAAAATTTTCATTTTAGTCCTTCAATGTCGTAGAAAAACAATGTAAAATCGTATATGATATTAATCAGAAGATAATTAATATTATAAATAATTTTTATAATCTAAAAAATCGAAAATCAAAAGGAGGAAGGTTTTCATGCCAGCACGTACAGGAAAACAATACTTGGAGAAATTGAAAAAGGATCGCCGTGAAATTTATTTGGATGGGGAAAGAATTGACGATATTACTGAACATCCGGAATTAAAAGGTGCTGCAGAAGCAGTTGCTCATTTATATGATTTACAATACGAGTATCCTGATATTATGTTGACTGAAAATGAAAAAGGTGAAAAAGTAGCAACCGCTTTCATGTTCCCGAAAACGAAAGAAGATTTGTGGAAAATTCATAAAGCGTCAAAACTTTGGTCCGAATATTCTGCGGGAATTATGGGACGCAGCCCAGACTATTTAAATATTACATTTGCATGCTATGCTAGTAGAACAGACGTATGGAGAAAATACGGAGAAGAAGAAAAAGCTAAAAACTTAGAAAACTACTTTAAATATATTCGTGATAATGACCTATGCTTAACACACTGTATCGTTAACCCACAAGTTGACCGTTCTGTACCTGAAGCAATGCAAGGGGAAGGTGACTTAGCGTTACACAAAGTTGGTGAAACAGAAGATTCCATTATTGTAAGCGGTGCCAGAATGTTAGGTACATTAGCACCATTCGCTGATGAAATGACGATCTATCCTTCCAGAGCAGGAAAAGGGATTCGTCCAGAAGATACAAAATATGCATTAATGTTTGCGGTTCCAATGGATCAACCGGGCATGAAGCTCATTTGCCGTGATTCATTCAGCAAGAAACGTGATACATTTGATTATCCACTATCATCACGTTTTGATGAGCAAGATGCAATTGTAATCTTTGATAATGCACACATTCCGAAAGAGCGTGTATTCATTGATGGAAATACTGAATTATATCGTGCTGTTACAGATGAAGTAAACTGGGGCGCTTATATCGTATTCCAAGCAATGACAAGAGCGCTTACAAAATTAGAATTCTTGTTTGGTATCGGACACATGATTGCTGATATGAATGGTGTAAACGCTTTCGATCATATTAAAGAAAAACTTGGTGAGATTTGGCAATACAAAGAATTAACACGTTCCGCTATTGTTTCAGCCATTGAAGGCGCGAAGGAAAACGGTGTTAATGGCGTCTTAGTACCAGATGCTAGACCATTAACTGCTCTAAGGGGTTGTATGCCAAAATGGATTCCAAGATCAATCGAATTAATTCAATTGATCGGCGGCGGTGGATTCTTATGTACACCATCTAGAAAAGATATGCAAGGTCCATTACGTCCATATATCGATAAATACTATCAAGCAAGAAATAAATCTGCACTTGAAAAGATTAAAGTTAATCGCTTAGCTTGGGACTTCATCGGATCAGACCTAGCTGGCCGCGGTGAACTATATGAGCGTTTCTATCTAGTAGATTCATTCCGTGTAACAATGGATACGTACACTAACGCTGATAAGACTGCTGAAATTGCGCTCGTTAAGAGATTTTTAGATCAAATGGTTTTAGAAGAAGAAAAAGAATTAGTTTAATGAATAATAGTTAGCAAGTTTAGGGGCTGTCCAGAAATTGGATAGCCCCTAACATGTTGATAAAATAAGTTTTAAAGAATTGAGAGTAAGTGATATTTAAAAACCGGAAATAGCCCTTTATGGAAAGTCCCTAATATTACATTCTAATAATGATATATTAGAAAAATCAAAAGAAAACTTGTTTCAAATCAATAAATAATTATTAATAGTTGTAACCCCATTTTCAGTTAATAAAGTTCGATGCTTAAATTAAGCTGAAATAGTCCATATTGATTTTCGTATGTGTAATTACTAAAGTTGATTATTATTGGCTCTGGATTTTCAAGAACACGCTTTATATATATTCATACCTATGCTGCACAGGTATTTCAGAAAGCTCAATTACATCACCTACCTCCATATATTTCTCCAAGTAGACGAAAAAATGATAATCACCAAAACCGCCAACTCCGGAAATATAACTACAATACTATTCATCAATTAATAAAATTTTAGTTAGCATAAAATTAATATATTGGATTGTGAATTAAACAAAAAAACACCTAGACTGCATGAGTCCAGGTGTTTTTATTACCCAACGAAAACGTTTTCCTTTTTGACTAGTATATCATTCTCTTCACCCAACGCTTTCATCCATTTAATTGAAACCGCATTTCCAACCGATAAATTAAAATCTTCATATATATAAACGATAAGAAGACTGTAGTTGTCGCCTCTGATAATTTTTTCAATTGTTCCATGATAAAATAGATTATTGCATGTGAATTGGATTTGATAATGATCATCTTTTGGAAGTAAGACATCATTATCTATTTTTACAATCAATTCTTGTCTGCCATCATTTAATAATAAAGATCTATAAATGATACCGTATACTTTATAATAGGTTCCTAAATATTTTGGCAATTGTTCCAAATGTCCTTGTTGAACTAGTTCTCTAATTAACGTTGAGCTAATTTTTTCTTTATTATACGATATTTTATTGACTACTGTTACACCAAATCGGTCTTTTCCAGATTGCAAAAGCGTTTCTGTATTACCTAAACCTTTATATCCATATGTGTAGTCAAAGCCGGTTACAATGTGGATACATCCTAATTGTAAAATATATTGATTAACAAATTCATCAGGACTTAAAAGTGCAAAATCTGAATCAAATTTGATGACATAAAGCCTCTCCACCCCCATATTTCTCAATATTTCTTGTTTAATGTGCAATGGGGTTAAATATTTTACCGGGGCCTTCTTCTTATTCACTATTTGCCTTGGATGGGGATAAAAAGTCATGACAGCAAGAGTTGCATCTTTTTCCTCAGCAATTTTTTTTGCCGTTTGAATCAGCTTTTGGTGACCTAAGTGTACTCCGTCGAAAAATCCAAGTGCTAACACACATGGTTTGTCTTTTTTTAATTGCGACTTGGAATTTGCATGCTCAATAAAAATGGTTTCCACATCGGTATCCCCCTAAAAAATTAGTCTTTAACAACTTTACCGTATTTGCCTTCAAAGAATGCCAATGGCTCCCCATCAGTTAATTTAAGCTCTGTCACTTCACCGATAAATACCGTATGATCACCTTCTACATAGGCAGATTTTACATTGCATATGATATTTGCTAATGCATTTTTAATGACTGGCATATCATCGATAGTTTCAAACTCGACAGAAACTCCTTCTATTAATTGACCTGCAAAATGCATAGATAAATTTTTTTGTTCGTTTGATAAAATATTGACCACAAATCGTTTGGAATTATTAATCTTTTCCAACATCTTTGCTTTTTCACTGATAGAAATGGCTACTAATCTAGGATTCAATGAAACTGACATAAAGGCATTAGCTGTCATTCCGTGAATATGTTCATCGACTTTTGTTGTAATAACTGTTACTCCTGTTGCGAATTTTCCCATTGCATTTCGAAATAAACGATCATCCATATTTAATCCTCCTGAACTAAATTAAATTTATTGTTTAAATTATATATGAAATAATATATGATTACAATAAGAATAATATATGATTTTATGTGATTATAACAGAAATTTCTGAAAATGAGTATTGACTCTCCAGTAACCGGATAGTTTATATTAAAAGTAAGAAAAATATATTTAAAGATTTATATAAAATATTGTTTTAGTGAGGAGAGGAAGGAACTATGAAAAGGAAAAATTTTGACATTATTCGATTGCATCATGCAGAAATTACTGTTACTGATTTAGATCGTGCCAGAGAATTTTATTGTAAAGGTTTAGGTTTTATTGAGACGGAAAGTGATGAAAACCATATTTATTTAAGAGCCATTGAAGATGCCAATCACCATTGCTTAGTGTTAACTAAAGGGAAGCAAGCGAGCTTGAAACATATAGCATATCGGGTAAGCAGTGAGGAAGATTTGGATGAACTAGATCAATTATTTACTGAATTAGGTGTGACAAAGAAAAGATGGGTTGCTCCAGGGGAAGAAAAAGGTCAAGGACGCGCGCTTAGAATTCAAGATCCAGGCGGTATTCCTGTCGAATTCTTTTATGAAATGGATAAAGCTGAAAGAATGCTGCAAAAATTCCATTTACAAGGAAATTCAAAAGTTAAACGCATCGATCATGCCAACTGTTTAATTACAAATATTGATGAGTTATATGATTGGTATAGCAACCATTTAGGTTTTAGAACTTCGGAATATACTGTAAACGGTTACGAAGAAAACGAGCATATTTGGGCAGCTTGGATGCACCGCAAACCTAGTGTCCATGATTTGGCATTAATTAGTGAAAAAGGCCCTCGTTATCACCATACAGGATTTTGGATGGATGATGCAAAAGCAATTTTAGATGCATGCGATCACCTTGCAGCATTAGGGTACCACACTCATATTGAACGCTCACCAGGAAGACATGGTACGTCTAACGCATTTTTCGTTTACGTGCGTGACCACGATGGCAACCGGATTGAATTATATACAGGGGACTATTTCACCAATGACCCTGACTGGGAACCAGTTAAATGGCATTTAGATGATCCGCAGCGTGCAACTTTCTGGGGTCAAGTTCCACCGGAAAGTTGGAGAACAGAAGCTGTGCCTGTTGAAGATATTATTACTGGCGAGCTATTGCCGATTGAATCAGTGAAAAAATTAGAGAAAAAAGAAGCTTAATAAAATCGTTGTTTGGCTGACCCTGCTAGGTGTCAGCCTTCTTTCATAGGAAATGAAGCCTTTTAATAAAATTTTATTGTAGTGGCTATTCTATTTTAATAATTGTAAAAGATTTGAAAACTAAAATACAATGGAAGAGAACCCGATGGTTACTATGATGCAGAAATTGGTGAGATCAAATGAAAGATAAATTTTCAATTGGACAATTATCGAAACTACACAATATTCCTATTAAGACTTTGAGGTATTACGATGAAATTGATTTATTTAAACCTATTTATGTAAATGAAGAAACTGGGTATCGCTATTATTCATCTGAGCAATTCAAACAATTAGATATTATCCATTATTTGAAAACATTAGGTGTGCCTTTAAAAGAAATTAAACAGCAAATTCAAAGCAAAAATATTGGTGAATTATTGGAAACATTAAAAAAGCATCGAGAAACAATTGAAACAAAAATAAAAGAATTGGAGAAAATCAAGGTTCGGCTGGAAGGGAGAATTCGGGAAATCGAAGGGAGTCAAACGATAAAAAATATTGGCGTTCCTGAAATTAAATATATCCCGAAAAGAATTCATGTTCAATTGCAAGAAAAGATTGCAAGTACTCAAGAGTTGGAGCTTGCCCTTCGTAAATTAAAAAATGAATTTCAGGAAATAACTCCTATTTTTTTAGGAAAAGTTGGATTTACCCGAACGATTACGCAGGTGATGGAAAATAATTTCAAAGAATATAATTCGATTTTTTTGCTCTTAGAGGAAGTCGAAGAACAAGAATTGTTACAAAAGATTAGTACGAATTTTCCAGAAGGGTATTATGCTACCATTTACTATCGGGGAGTGCGAAGCGAAGCGCCGACTTATTATAAAGTTTTAATGAACTTTCTTAAAGAAAACAACTATGAGATTAAAGGTGATTTTATTGAACGTGCAATCGTTGATCAATTTTTATCAAAAGATGAAAATACTTTTTTAACAGAAATACAAGTACCGATTAAATATTCACATAGATCTTGAACTTTTAAAGCTTTTGATAAACTCTTTTTCGGCGTCTGTTTATTATATTCAGAATGTTCTTGAATTCCGCTTGAAATCATATATGATTTGGTATATGATTTATTATAGAATTTGTAATCGCTTATATTTTTATAAAAGGAGAGATTCATGATGGCATTAAAAAAGAAGCTATATATAAATGGAGAATGGATTGAAGCAAAATCTTATACAGAGTTAAAGTCGCCTTATTCTGAAGAAATTATAGCTGAAATTCCTCAAGCAACAGAAGAAGAAGTAAATCAAGCCATTGACGCAGCAGACCGTGCAAGGGAAACAATGAGAAAAATGCCGGCCCACCAGCGTGCTGGCATCCTTGAAAAATTAGTTCGCCTCCTCGAATCACGTGTAGATGAAGCAGCGAGAATTATAGCTTTAGAAGCAGCAAAACCGATCACAACTGCTAGAGAAGAAGTTTTACGGACCATTCAAACATACAAATTTGCAGCAGAAGAAGCAAAGCGCATCCATGGGGAAACACTTCCACTTGATGCAGCTCCAGGCGGCGAAAATAGAATTGCTTATACTGTTCGTGAACCGCTTGGGATCATCGGTGCTATCACCCCATTTAATTTTCCTATGAATCTAGTTGCTCACAAGTTAGGCCCTGCTATTGCCGCAGGCAACACAATTGTTTTAAAGCCTGCTTCACAAACGCCATTGTCTGCTTTCTTTATAGCTGAACTGCTTGAAGAAGCTGGTCTTCCGAAAGGTGCACTAAATGTTGTGACAGGAAGCGGGAGAGTTGTAGGTGAAAAATTAGTAACTGATGATCGTATTAAAGTCATCACATTTACTGGAAGCCCAGAAGTAGGAATCGGCATTCGGAATAAAGCTGGGTTAAAACGGGTAACGCTGGAACTTGGTTCAAATGCAGCACTTATTGTTGATGATGGTGTTGATCTTAATAAAGTCATTCCACGTTCCATTAAAGGAGCTTTTTCAAACCAAGGTCAAGTTTGTATTTCTTTGCAACGCGTTTATGTTCATGAAAATTTATACGATGCTTTTGTAGAAAAATTTGTGGCTGAAACGAAAAAATTAAAAACAGGAGATCCGCTTGATCCACAAACAGATGTTTCCGCATTGATTACAAAGGGGGATGTTGAACGCACCCTTTCATGGATCGAAGAAGCAAAACAACATGGAGCGATCGTTGCAACAGGCGGAAATGCAGAAGGAAATGTACTCGTTCCAACTGTTCTTTTGAATGCTGATAAAGCGTTAAAAGTTTCATGCCAAGAAGTATTTGCTCCAATTGTTTTAATTAATAAAGTGAAGTCCGTCGATGAAGCAATTGAATTTGTAAATGATTCCCGGTACGGCCTGCAGGCAGGAATTTATACGAATGATGTAAATACTGCACTAAATGCAGCGGAGAAATTGCATGTCGGCGGAGTTATGATCAATGACATTCCAACTTTCCGTGTCGACCATATGCCATATGGAGGCGTGAAAGAAAGCGGAGTTGGTCGTGAAGGTATTAAATATGCAGTGGAAGAAATGACAGAAATGAAATTAGTTGTATTCAATCGTAATTAGGCGAGATGAGGTGAAATCATTGCATAGTGGAAAAATAAAAATAAGCGGAATGTTACAAGAAGAGACCGTCCTCATTGATAATACAGAACAGATGATCATTAGAAATGGAAAAAAACAAAGTTTCCAAGAGTTAAAGTTGGATCCTCCTGTTTCTGGAACAATTTATGGAACTCTATTAAATTATAAAGGTGTATTAGAAAAGCTAAGTGATGCTTTGAATAAAGACCCATATAAACAACCACCTAAAGCACCGATTCTATATATAAAACCAGCAAATACTATGATAGGGAATAAAATGGCAATCCCGCTTCCAGAAGGTGTTGAAGAATTAGAAATTGGTGCGTCGTTAGGAATTGTCATTGGCCGTAAAGCAACCCAAGTGCGGAAAGAGGAGGTTTTCAATTATATAGCTGGGTATACGATCGCAAATGACGTCAGCATCCCTCATGAGAGCGTGTATCGCCCAGCCATTAGTCAAAAGTGCCGTGACGGTTTTTGTCCAGTAGGTCCATGGGTTATTGAGCGAGATGCCGTTTTAAATCCGGATGCATTGGAAATACGTGTTTATATTAATGGTGAATTGAAACAGAAAAATACTACAGCCAATTTAATTCGCTCTGTTTCTCAATTAGTTGCGGATGTAACTGAATTTATGTCTTTAGATGAAGGGGATGTACTCCTTGTCGGCGTGCCGGAGAACCCTCCTCTAGCGAAGGCAGGAGATCAAGTGCGAATCGAAATAGAGGGCATTGGTAGTTTGGAAAATATTGTTGTATATGAAGAAGAGCTGGCAGGAGGTGTTTTGAAATGAAAAAAGCTAGGGTTGCATATTCTGGGGCCATCCATGATGCGGTTGAATTTGAAGGGCGAATTAAGCTAGATGATGGCCGGATTGTTGGGGAGGAAGAAGTAGTCTGGCTGCCGCCAGTCCAAGTGCGCACTGTCTTTGCCCTTGGATTGAATTATGCGGATCATGCCGCAGAACTTGCTTTCAAAGCTCCAACGGAACCTCTTGTATTTTTAAAGGGGCCTAATACATTTATTGGTCATCGTGGACAAACATTCCGGCCTCACGATGCAACGTTTATGCATTACGAGTGCGAACTTGCTGTTGTAATTGGAAAACAGGCAAGAAAAGTAAAGCAAGAAGATGCGTATCATTATGTGGCAGGCTATACGGTAGCTAATGACTATGCTATTCGCGATTATTTAGAAAATTATTACCGTCCGAATTTGCGAGTAAAAAATCGCGATACATGTACACCAATCGGACCGTGGCTTGTGGATGCTAAAGACATTGATGATCCGATGAATTTAACTTTACGAACATATGTAAATGGTCAATTGACGCAAGAGGGCAATACAAAAGATATGATATTTAACATCCCGTTTCTTATTGAATATTTGACGAGCTTCATGACGCTAAATAAAGGAGACATCATTTTAACAGGAACACCTGTTGGTGCCGTAAATGTAGAAGTTGGTGATGAAGTTGTGACTGAAATTGAACAAATTGGCCGATTAGTCAATACCATTGTTGCTAAACCAATGATCTAGGTCAAAACGGAAGGTGAAATATCATGCCACATATCATCGTTGAATATACAAATAATATAAAAAAAGAAGCAAATATTCCTGTACTTCTTGAAAAAATTCATGAAGTTATCATATCTAAGAGCCCATTATTTCCAATCGGAGGTTTGCGATCAAGAGCGATTGAACTTCAAGATTATCGCGTAGCTGATGGAAAAGAAGATGATGCTTTTGTTCACGTTACATTAAAAATTGGTGCCGGCCGCAGTGAACAAGATAAAAAAAGCACTTGTGATGAGCTTTTTGAGGTGATTAAGGAACATTTTGCCGAACTATTTGCAAAAAGGTATTTAGCTATATCGATGGAGCTCGTAGAATTTAGCGAAGCTGGCACATATAAACATAATAATATCCATAAGAGATTTAAATGAAAAATAGAAAAAACTTCACTTGATTTCATATATGGTGTTATATATGATTAAACTATGGAAAAAAATCAAATTTCTACAATGAGCAAGTCACAATATGCCTATGAGTATTTGCGTACAAAGATTTTGGAAGGTGTGTATGTGCCGGGGCAACGGATTGTAATAGACCAAGTTGCAAAAGAGCTTGGTACGAGTACAATTCCAATTCGTGAGGCGATCCGCAATCTTGAATCAGATGGTTTAATTGTTTACAAACCATATAGCGGTGCGATCGTCAGTGCGATAAATGAAACCGAATATATTGAAGTATTATCCGTTATTGCCATTTTAGATGGGTATGCAGCTTCTTTAAGTGTAGGACGACTTACATCCGAAGAACTTGCACAATTAGAACAATTAAACAAGCAAATGGCGGAAGCTGTGGAAAATTTCGAATTTGAGAAATTTAGTCAATTAAATCGCAGTTTCCACACGATAATATTAGAGAAGTGCGGGAATGAATTTTTGATTGATCAAATTCGTCAATCCCAACAGCGCTTGGATCGGATTCGCCGTTCTATTTTTACTTTTGTACCTCAACGGGCACGCGAATCAATTGAAGAACATGCTACGATATTAAGACTTTTTAAAGAAAATGCGCCTCGGGATGAAATTGAAAAAGTTGTTCGTGCACACAGATTAACAACATTAACAGCTTTTCAAAATCGAAAAAGCAGCTAATTTTGCTAGTTTCATTGAAAAAAGAGAGATGTAGTAAAAAGTAAGAAGGAGGGCAATTCATTTTTCATATCTTAATATATTAATATTAAATGAAGGGACAAAGTTCAAACTGCTAATGTTTGAACTTTTCTTTTTTCATTGTATACTTATTGAAAAAAACGAATGGAGTGATGATGATGAATGAGGTTTTAAAAACAATGTCAAACCACCGGTCAATTCGACATTATTTGAAAAAAGAAATCCCAAATGATGTCCTTGAGCAGATTATAGGAGCAGCGCAATGGGCATCAACTTCAAGTAATGTGCAGGCATATTCAATTATAAAAGTAAAGGATCAAGCCCGTAAGGAAAAATTGGCAGAGTTGTGCGGAAATCAACAACATGTTATTAATTGTCCTGTTTTTCTCGTTTTTTGCGGTGATTTTTATAGACTATCACTTGCAGCAAAAATGGAAAATACAGAGACAAATTTTGATACGGTTGAACCGTTACTTGTTGCAACGATCGATGCTGCGTTAGTTGCTCAAAATGTTTTGCTTGCAGCAGAATCGTGCGGCATTGGTGGTGTATTTATCGGAGGTATTAGAAATAACAGTAAAGAAGTTAGTGAATTGCTCCAATTGCCTGACTATGTATATCCAGTTTTTGGAATGTGTTTAGGGTATCCAGATATGAAAAATATACCTGAACAAAAGCCTCGATTGCCGTTACAGGCGATTTTACATGAAGAAATATATCAAACTGAAAATCAAGAGAAATATATTGAAGAATATAATGAAGTAATGAAAAATTATTATGAAACAAGATCAACTGGAAAACGCTCCGAAACTTGGACGGAAAATGTAAGTAAGATTTATCAAGCACCAAGGAGACTACATTTACGTGGTTTTATCGAGAGTAAGAGGTTTGGATTTAAATAAATGGTTGGTGGATGAAAAAACAATAAAATGATGAAGTTAGTAAATTATAGAAAGAAAACAAGGATGGGAAAAATTTGATTAATAAAGATTTATTACAAGATATTATTGAAAATGGCAATGAAGAAGAACAACAATTGATCAACCTTGCTTTAAAGGCGATTGAAAGAAAAAGAGAAAAAAATACCATTTATTTATCCAGCTTTTTAGATTTTACATATGAGCTTCCGGAAGAAGATTATATTGAGTTAACCTTCCCAATGTCACCTTTTTTGTTGAATTCTCTTGGAATTATACACGGTGGTATTACAGCCACAATTATGGATACGACAATGGGAACTTTAGTAACTAAAAGCCTCAAACGCCAATGTGTAACAACAGAAATGAAAATTAATTATTTAAAACCAGGCAAAGGGAAAAATTTTACCGCAAAAGCAATATTTTTACATAAAGGAAAAACACAATGTGTCGTTGAATGTAAGGTTTATAATGATGAAAATATATTAATTGCCGCTAGTACAGGGACATTTTTTCTTATTGAATAAGTAGAATGGATATGGGTGCCTAAAACAATTTTTTGTAAAAAAGGGTTTATCACAATTGATTTCAGTTAATTAGTCTAGCAATTAAGTATGTGCTGTTTCATACGTTAATTGCTTTTTTTATTTTTTAAAGATAGGAGAATATATATACGTATTAAAATCAACTCCGTCTAAGATTCACGAAAATCCAGGAAATTTTTTTATAAAAAATTTACTAAAGAATCATAAAGATATGGATAATTATTTTGGGCATGAGTTATGTGCCAAAATGTTCGTTTTTATAAGGATGAACTCATTATTAAATGGTTTAAAATTAAGATAATAGATCCTTTCGGGGGTGATGTTTTGTTAGATCGAAAACTTTGTTTTAAAGCACTTGTTGGCAGCCATAATTACAATTTACAAACAGAAGAGTCGGACAAAGATTATAAAATATTTTTTTATCCTAATTTTGATGATCTTTACCAAGGTGGTCAATACACGAAGGCTATGGTAAGTGATGATGAAGATGTTGAATTTCATGATATTCGCAAATTGCCAAACTTGCTTTATAAATCAAATGTAAACTTTATGGAGGTCCTTTTTTCTGAAGAGTATGAAGTTTATGATGAAGAGCTTTTTTCAAAATTGTTTTCCTTAAGGGAGGAAATTTCCAAAATAAATTTGCCGTATTTTTATGATGCATGTTTTGGGATGTTTCTTCGAAAAATGAAAGAATATCATCGTGACAAAGAAAAAGACCTAACTAGAAAAACATATAAACATGCGATGAGCGCTTATCGTATTCTTGATTTTTTAGAGCGGTATCGCTATAATTCCTTCAGCTCGTTCAAACGAGCCATTCAATATAATTTTGATGATCCCGCTAGAGTTTTATTATTAAATATTAGAAAAGGTATATACAATTTTATAGAAATTGAAGAAATGATTGAAGAAAAAGAGCAAAAAATAAAAATGCTTAAAGATGCCTATAAGTCGATGGAAGTTAATGTAGCTTTAAAAGAAAAGATTGAGCTAATAGTAAAAGAAAGTGTGAAAAAAGCATTGGGATTATAAAGAAAACCCAGTGCATTTTTTGTACAGTATTTAGTTAAATTTTGGAACATTTCTGCAAAAATAAAAAGCTGCTGAATTTACGATAGGCAAAGATGAAAGAGTACAATTGTATATATGAAAGTTTTGACATATTCTTAACATTTTATAGGCGTTCCCAAATTATAGCTTTCAATAATTTATAATAAAGGTAGATAGAGAGAGTGTAAATACCTTTATAGAAAGGAGGGATCGTCTATGAAAATAGGTCAGAAAATTTTTCAGACCGCCCTTGCTTCTATAATCGCGGTAGGGTTTACGGTTCCGGCACAAAGTTTGGCAGCAGTTCTTCCTAATAAAGTTCAAGCTAATGACTATTTTCAAATGGAAAGAATGGGTCCTTATTTCATGGGACAATATTTTCAAGGATCAATGCACGAAATCATTGCTGAAAAACTAGGAATGACAACGAAGGAACTTTTTGAAGCACGAATAGAAGGGAAGACAATAGCTGAACTATTAAAAGAGAAAAAACTTGATCCCGCTGATGTTGTTAAAGACATCCTTGAAGAAAGAGAATCAGTGCTCAATGAAATGATAAAAGCAAAAATGATTAAAAAAGAGGATAAAGAATTGTTGCTTGAAAGAATGAAAACTAGATTAGATGCTATGATCAATTCAGAAACGGTTGTTCCACGAAAGTCTAACGATTATTATCAGGGAAGCGGCTGTTTTATGATGAATGGTTTTCCTAAAGGAATGTCTGATCCGAAAAGTATGGGACGAGGAAAAATGAAGAATAGTTTTATGTGGCAGCGGTAACATTATATTTACGGCTAACTCTGGAGTTGGGACACTTCAGAGTTTTTTGTTGATAAAAATTATTGTTAAAACATTAAAGTTTTTCGTAAGAATATTGGGAAAATATAATTTTGTAGAAGAAATTTACTAATTTATGTTGTACAATATATATACGTTAAAAATTTTAATTTATTTGGAAATGTTTGGATATTGTTATTCAAAGAAAATGAAGTTACCTTCATAAATTCCCAACTTGTAATCGATTTCAATTTTTTAATATAATCCTCTTATAAAATTCATCGTTTCCCAAAGTGTAAAATTAATAGTTGGCAATAATTTGAAGGAAACTTGCGATATTGTTTAAGTTGTCCATGTTAATATTTATAGAATTGTATACATAGTTAAAGATAAAAATGATTATTATTAAAACTTAAAGAAAAGGAAGATCGGCATGACCATTCACAAAAAAATATTAGCGATTATCTTTACGGCCATTGTCGGTTTAGGCCTATTACTAGGAGCTGTTTATTATGCTTATCATCAGATGGAAGATATGGATGAAAAAATGGAGCAAATTTCCGAGGCTGTAGAAATAGGAAAAGACATTCTTATATTTGCGAACCAAGCTCGGGTAAATGAATCTGAATATTTGCAAACCTTCCAAGAGGATAAAGTAAAACAAGTAGAGCAAGATATAAGCAAATTAACAGCTTCAGTAGGGAAGCTTGAAAAGATGATTGATGGAGAAGAGATTGGCAAAAGCAGCCGTATCCTACTTCAATATGCATCGATGTATGAAAGGTCTTTTCAAGAACTTGTTAAAAGTCAAAAGGAACTCGGTTACGATCCTTCTTCTGGAATGAAAGGAGAGGTAAACAGAATAGCTAAACAATTTGAGTCTCTTTTGAGAGAAAAAGGTGATACAAAAGGATTGCAGCTATTTAATGAGCTTCGCATGATTGAAAAAGATTTTATCGCTGATTTAATCCCTATGAATGAATTTTCAGTTCTTTCACAAGTGCTTGAACGTCATATTGAGACATCATTTTCAACAGCTGATAAACAAAAAATACTAGAATCGTTCCAAGCATATAGAAATTCATTTACAAATGTGCAACGGTTGATAATAAAGCAAATATCTACCACAAAAACATTTAAATCAATCATCCAAGATTTAAATACAACTGTACAAACGATCAACTATGTGTTGGAACAGGAATATACATCGATTGTTCAAGAAAAAGAAAAACAAATGAACACACTTATTATATTTATGATCAGTATAAGCATCGGTGTCCTTATTTTGCTTTTATTACTAGGATATGTGATCTATAAATCTATTTCCAATTCTGTTATTCAGCTGCAAAAAGGTGCAGAGATTATTGGAAATGGTAACTTAGTTTATCGGGTAAAGGCAGCTGTAAATGATGAAATTGGTCGTGTGGCAGCTTCTTTCAATCATATGGCTGATAAAGTACAAAAATCCCTTCAAACAGTAAAACAGGCAGCACGACAATTGTCATCATCATCGGATACGCTATCTTCTTTAGCAGAACAGTCGATGATGCAAACTCGTGAAGTTAATAGTGCCATTGAACAAGTTGCCACTGGAGCACAAAAGCAATCGTATGAGATAGAGGAAGGGTCTAGATTAATTGAAGACATTTTATCACAAATTAACAATGTAAATGAATATGCAGACCAAATAGGTTTACAAGCAAAAACAATGAATGAAAAAGGGCAACAGGGTATAAAAGTTGTATACGATCTAAGTCGTACATCGCATGAATATACGGAACTTGCGAAAACTTTAATTCATAGCGTTCAAGAAGTTGCAAATCAATCGCAGCAAATTTCCATGATCGTTGAAACGATTAGAGAAATATCTGAAAACTCTAGTTTGCTTGCACTAAATGCAGCTATTGAAGCAGCACGTGCTGGTGAAGCTGGGAGAGGCTTTGCAGTCGTTGCCAATGAAGTGGGGAAACTAGCTGAGAAAACGAAAATGGAGACTAACAATATACAAGAAGTGATTTCAACTATTAATGAAAAAATATTAGTTTCTACAAAAGAAGCACAAAAGTTGGAAGTCTTTAACGAAATTCAGACGGATTCTGTAGAGCAGACACTAACATCTTTTAATGATATTGTTTCTCAAGTTACCAATATAGATAAAAGTACAAATGATATTAGAAAGGCACTCGATGTAGTCAGCCATTCATCGCAACGTCTATTTTCAGCTATGCAAGAAATCAGTGCAGTTTCGCAAGAGTCAGCCGCTTTTAGTGAAGAAGTTTTAGCAACAAGTGAAAATCATATTAAAGCAATTGAAGAAGTTCATTATTCAGCATCTGAGCTACAAAAATTGTCTAAATCATTGTTTGAGGAAGTCAATAAATTTCAGTTAGAGGAAAAAAATGTTGTAGAAAATGAATCAAACGACTATTCAGAAATTGAGGATACTGGAAGCTCAGAAATTGAAGAAAGCAATGTTTGAAATTAAGTAAATAAATATTATTTTTGAGATTTCGTGGAAAGTAAGACAAGTATAGTAACTTTTTGATGTTTTTCAAGTTGCCAATTGGAACTCTACTAATGGACAATGATTTTATTATTTAAGTTATAAAATATTATTTGGTGTTGGTAAGTATATCCAACACCACTTTTTTTGGATTATGAGTACAGACTGTAAAAAGTGGTAAGGAAAAACTTTCCATATTAAATTCCTTAATGTATAGATTTATAATTTATAGTATAATAGTGTTTGTTTCATCAATGAAAGATTAAGTGATTGATAGGAGTAATAAAATGAAAAAAATATATATTCCTGTTATGCTCGTTCTATTAATGGCTGGTTGTGGAAGTAATAGTATTGAATCAACGAATCAAGCAGATGTAAGTGCAACTGTACCTGAAGAAAAATTAATCGAATCTGAAGTGGTAGAAGAACAGGTTGAAGAAACAGAAAACGAACAAATTTCCGAAGAAGTTGTAATTGAACAAGGATCCGAAACAATAGAAGTTGAACAGGCTACCGAAGAAACGAAAACACCTGAAAAGCAAAATTTTGATAATATTTTGGTGCTTGTTAACAAACAAAATTCGTTGCCAAAAGATTATGTACCTAGTGATCTAGTTGCACCAAATGTGCCGTTTTCCTTTACAGAGGATCTTCCAAAACGCTATATGCGCCGTGAAGCAGCACTAGCACTAGAACAATTATTTAGGGCTGCTCAACAAGAAAATATTGAACTTTTTGCTGTATCAGGATACCGTTCTTATGATCGCCAAGAAGCAATTTTTGCAGCCAATGTAGCTAAAAAAGGGGAAGCGGCAGCGAGACTAGTAAGTGCTGAACCAGGGCAAAGTGAACATCAAACTGGCTTAGCCATGGACGTTTCATCAAGATCGGTCGGGTTTGATTTAATAGAAGAGTTCGGTGAGACAAAAGAAGGTATATGGCTAAAAAATAATGCTCATAAATTTGGTTTTATTATCCGTTATCCAAAAGGGAAAGAAGATATTACTGGTTATAGTTATGAACCATGGCATATTCGGTATGTCGGAAAATCTGTTGCAAAAGAAATTTTTGAGAACAGTTTTACATTTGAAGAATATTTGAGTAAATAAAAAATGGGACGTCTCCTCAAGTAAAGAGGCGTCCCTTTTGGCTTTTTCTTTTAGATTTTTAATTTAACAATTAAAACGGGAACGTTTGCTTTTTGGACAACGTTGTGGCTGACACTGCCAAGAAACATTTCTTTCAATCCGCTTAATCCGCGGCTTCCAATCAATATTACATCACATCCTGCTTCATCCGCATAATCTACAATATTTTTAGCAAAAATTCCTTCTTTTAACACCGCATTAATATTTACAGATTGTTCTTCAGCTATTTTTTTTGCCTCTTCTAAAACTTTTTCTGCATTTTCATAATATTGGAGAGCTTGTTTAGCGGAAGGGGTATAAATGCCATCGGCTATGGCAATCGTAGGAATTTGATAGACATGAATGACATCGATTTGCAAGTTTGGATTTTTTTTAGAAAATTGTATTGCCATTTGTAAAGCTTTTTTTGCTAACTCAGACCCGTCATAAGCTACTAAAATTTTAGTGAACATCATGATCACTCCTTTATATTTGTTACAATTATTTTAACATTTTTACAGTAGTAAATTTTTAAAAACTATGTGAATTATTGGTTGAATCAAGAATATTTGTTTGCTATAATGGACAAAAAATTACAAGATTGAAGAGAAGGGGTGAAAAAATGTCATTTTCATTTATTCATGCTGCTGATATTCATCTTGATAGTCCGCTAACAGGACTAGAACAATACGAAGGAGCACCGGTAGATAAAATCCGAAGTGCAACGAGAGACGCATTTAAAAATTTAATAGATGTAGCAATAGAAAAAAAAGTAGCATTCGTTATCATTGCAGGCGATTTATATGATGGAGATTGGAAAGATTACAACACAGGTTTGTTTTTTATAACCCAAATGGTCCGTTTGCAAAAAGAGGGTATTAAAGTTTTTCTTTTACGAGGAAACCATGATGCGGCGAGTTTAATTACAAAAGAACTGAAGCTGCCTGATAATGTCTTTGAATTTTCAACGAGAACACCTGAAACATTTGTAATAGACGAATTAAAGGTTGCTCTGCATGGACAAGGTTTTCACAGTCGTGTTGTAAATGAAAATTTAGTGAAAAACTATCCAAAGCCAATACAAGAGTTTTTTAACATCGGTGTTCTCCATACAAGTGCTACCGGCCGGGAAGGCCATGAAAACTATGCCCCTTGTTCAATCGATGATATGAAAGAAAAAGGTTATAATTATTGGGCTTTAGGTCATATTCATCTTCGAGAGATTCTTCATAAAAAGGATCCTGTCATTTTATTTCCTGGAAATATTCAAGGAAGGCATATTAAAGAAAGAGGCGAAAAAGGCTGTACGTTTGTAACGGTAATTGACGGAGAGATTGATGAAATTCATCACCTAACGTTAGATGTTTTGCGTTGGGAATTATGTGAAGTCGATATTAGTGGTATCGATCGGCAGGACGAAATTATCGATCAAATTCGCGATCAAATGGAAAAAATTTATCAAGCTGCCGATGGCCGCTTTTTAGCAGTACGCATCCGAATATATGGAACGACAAAAGCTCACCATGAACTCGTAAGCGCAAAAGATCATTTCATAAACAATGTTCGTGCACTTGCATTAGAAGTTGGCATGGGTGATATTTGGGTTGAAAAAGTAAAGATAGAAACCTCCTATCCTTTAGATGTGGAACAATTAAAAAGCCAACATACACCTGTTGCAGTAATTTTAGATTTTATTCATAATATCGGAAATGATGAAGAGGCTTTAATAGAACTATTAAGAGAATTTGCAGATATTGGACAAGCTTTGCCGTACGATTTAAAAACGGGAGAAGAAGGATTTGATTTTTCAAACCCGAGCTTATTGAAACAAAGGATAGCGAACGTGGAAGATTTAATTCTTTACTATTTAACAAAGACCGAGGGGGATGTCAATGCGGTTTAACTATTTGAATTTGCGGGCATTCGGTCATTTTACAAATTATGAGATCGAGTTTGATAAAACGAAAAATTTTCACTTCATTTATGGTCTAAATGAAGCAGGGAAAAGTACAACACTTCGTTCAATCCATCATTTCCTTTATGGATTTCCACAGCAAACACCAGATGCTTTTCTACATAGTAATGCGAATCTAAGAATTGAAGGGGAACTGCAAAAGAAAAATGGCGATACATTCCGATTTGTTCGTAGAAAAGGGAAAAAAAATACCATTGTTGCTCCAAATGGAGAACCATTAAACGAAGAAGTTGTCGAAGAATATATTAATGAGATTTCTGAACAACATTTTTCTAAAATGTTTGCTTTAAACCATGTCACCCTTCGTGAAGGGGGAGAAAGCCTACTTGCGAGTGGTGGCAGTTTAGGTGAAAGTTTATTTTCTGCAGCATCAGGAGTTAGTAAAATCCGTCAAGTATTCGAACAACTTGAAAAGCAGGCCACTGCCCTATATAACAAACGAGGCAGAAATCAATTGATCAATAAATTAGTAAAAGAAGAGAAAGATTTGAAGAAAGAAATTGCTGAATATCAGTTAAAAATACAATCTTGGAAAGAACTCGAACGCCAATTTAACGATGGAATAAAAGGAATAGAACATATCATTCACCAAGAAAAATTATTGCGAAGCAAACGGGATAAGCTGGAGCGAATGAAGTTGATCTTGCCGAAGATTGCTAAATTGAATGAGGTAATGAAGAACCTCGATGAGATTGGAACTGTGCCTATGCTACCAGAAAATATCGAAGAACTTAGAAAAGATACGATCCGGAAGCTGGATATGGCAACAAAGACGAAACAATCTGCTGAGGAAAACTTGCTTGAGATTGATCGGAACTTGAAACAAATTATTATTCCTGAAGGATTGCTTGAACATGCTGCACTAATTGATACATTATATCGTGAATTACAAAGTTACCAAAATAATCTAAAAAAACTCCCGGTTCTTGAGGGAGAAAGAAAGCAATTGGAAGTTCGATTGCTGTCATTCATGAAGGAAATAGATCCACTTCATGCAGATATTGAAAAAATAGATTTATATCGCTTGCCAGCAGAAAAAAAAGAAAGAATTCGGGAACTATGCAAACAAAAGCCTTTGCTGGACCAAGCCTTTGAACAAAATGAAATAGAGCGTCAAAATATTAAAAGAGAACTTGAGGAAAATGAAGAAAAGTTGAAATTAATTCCGCAAGTTCTAAATACTGAACAATTGGAAGTGACGATTGAAAAAATAAAAAGCGAAGGCCAATTAGAAGAAACATTGAAAAAACTGAAAGCAGAAATGGAAGAAAAAGAACAAAAGGTTAATGAAGCTGTGAGCATGCTCCCGAATTGGGATCGATCTGTAGAAGAATTAGTAAATCTTCAGCTGCGAATTCTTAAAGAAACGATTAATCGTTTTGAGCAACAACAAAACGATATTATAAAACAACTTGAAAAAACAGAAGAGCAAATAAATAATCAAAAAGAAACGATTGCCGCTGTTGAAAAGGAAATCCGAAATCTAGAAGTATTATCTGAAATTCCGACAGAGGAAAAATTGTTGGCCATTCGTAAAGAACGTGACAAAGGTTGGCAGCTGATTCGCAGGAAATTGGAAATTGGAGAGTGGGAAGAAAGTTTAGTCCGTCAATTTACACATGGAGAAAAAATAGAGACAAAGTATGAAAATCTTATACAAAAAGCTGACCATTTCGCAGATCAAATGATCAATGAAGCGGAAAAAATAGGAGCAAAGAAGAAACATTTAGCAGATATTGAGATCTGCGAACAGAAAATAGCAACGCTTGAAAATAAGAAAAGTATATTAGAACAAGAATTGGCTAAGTGGGAAGAAGAATGGAAAGATCTATGGAAACAATCAAAAATTGATCCGCTATCTCCACAGGAAATGAAAGAATGGCTTTTCATGTATGAACAAATTAAAAAAATGTATGAAGAATATGAAAAAGTGAAAAATGCAATACATGAATATGAACAAAAATTGATTCAGCTGAAAGAATTGCTCGTTTCTACTTTGTTACCATTTACAGAAGTCAATGAAAAAATAACATTGGGTGAGTTGTTAAAAATAGCTGAAAAACAGCTTAGATATATGAAAGAAATTGAGCAACAGCGAAAGCGATTTGAAGATCTTATTTCAGGAATTAATCACCGCATAAATACAAATGCCTTAAAAAATAAAGAAATTGTAAGAAAGCTTGAAAATTGGAGAGATTCCTGGATAAATGCAATCAAAGGCACCTATATTTCTGAAACTACATCGGTAGACGTTGCAGAAAAATTATTGCAAAAATTTGATGATTGTTCCCATACTTATGATGAATTAGTAAAAATCGAAAATGAACTACATGCGCTTCAAAAACAATTGGTAAATTATGAAGAAAAGATGAACCAGCTTCTTGCAATTCTAAATATTCCTAGGAAAGACCAAGCCGTTGAAATTGTAGTCAACCAATTGTATGCACAATTACAACAAGCGATGCAAGATGAAGTATTGATCACAAATTTAAAAGATCAGGCAAAAAAAATTCAAGAAACTTTGAAAGGTGCTGAAAAAGATATTGAAGATGCCGAAGTGGTCCTTTCAGGATTACTAAAACGAGCGAATACAAAAAGTTTGAAAGAATTGGAAGAAATTGAAAAATTATTTTTATTGAAACGGGATTACGAACATAAAAAGGAAGAAATTGAGGAACAATTGCTTGAGCTTGGTGGCGGAAAAACGCTCTCGGAATTAATAGAAGATGCTCAACAATTTGAATATGACTCCATCGATGCTGAAATTGCAGAAATCAATAAAAGTTTAACGGAAATCGAAAGAGATCGTTCCAATTTAGAACAAGCTCATGGTGCTGTAAAAAAAGAATATGAGGAGAAAATTCAAGGTAATAGTACTTTAGCGATAGAAGCTGAACAAAAGAAAAAAAGCATATTAGCGACACTCGCCAACCTGACAGAAAAATATATAGAATTAAAGCTTGCTTCACTTCTTTTGCAAAAAGGAATTGAATTTTACCGAAATCAAAGCCAAGATCCAATTTTAAAACGGGCTGGTGATCTTTTTGCTAGATTAACTTTACAATCTTTTTCTGGATTAACCGTTGATTACGACGAAAAAGATCAACCGATCTTAATGGGTGTTCGGAAAAACGGAAGCAAAGTCTCCATTAACGGTATGAGCGATGGAACGACCGACCAGCTTTACTTATCGCTAAGGATTGCAAGCATTATGGAATATTGTGAACAACATGAACCTATCCCATTTATTGTTGATGATATTTTAGTCCATTTTGATGATGTTCGTTCGAAAGAAACATTAAAAATATTACTTGAGCTTTCTAAAGAAACGCAAATTATCTTTTTTACGCACCATTATCGATTAGTGGAAATCATGCAAGAAATTGCTGATGGTCATGAATACCAGTTAACGGAGCTCCACCTAGAAGAGATTGGCATCCATTAAAATAAAGCGAGCCAAGTATAGCCTTAAAAGGGATCTATACTTGGCTTCTTTTTTCCAATTAATGAGTGGCATTGCTTTTTATTTCATTTTTCTCAATTAGCGATTTTCCTGTTTTTAATCCGAGAATAAACCATCCTAAACAAAGGATTCCTATTGCAAAAATGGTGTCTCCAACAACCCGGAGCCAATGGAAGATTTGAACGATATCCTGCTGCAAAAATTCAGCCGAGCGAGCATACCACATACCGTGTTCAAAGCTTGCCCATGTTTGCAAAAGTCCTACCGGCAATAGACTTAATAGAGCCATTAAGGCAAGTCCAATATTTATTGACCAAAATGAAAAGCCTAAAAGTTTTGTTTTCCAATGTTTTTGTCCAGTCAAACCTTTCAGACAGAAAAGCATTAAGCCGATGCCAAGCATGCCGTAAACGCCGAATAAAGCTGTATGCCCATGTAAAGGTGTAGTGTTTAACCCTTGCATATAATACAAAGCAATCGGCGGATTAATAAAAAACCCAAATAGTCCTGCACCGACTAAATTCCAAAAGGCAACTGAAACAAAGCAATAAATTGGATATTTGTATTCTTTTACCCAATCTTTCGTACGGGTCATCGTTAAGTTTTCGTATGCTTCAAATCCAATAAGCACTAGCGGTACAACTTCTAGAGCGCTGAATGTTGCACCAAAAGCAATCACTCCCAATGGTGTTCCGCTAAAGTATAAGTGGTGGAATGTCCCGATAATACCGCCAAATAAGAAAATGACTGTTGAAAATAAAACCGAAGCTGTTGCCGTTGATGTTCGCAATAGCCCCATTCTAGTAAATAAGAAGGCGATAACAACAGTGGCAAAAACTTCAAAAAATCCTTCCACCCATAAGTGAACAATCCACCAGCGCCAATATTCAGCCATGGCAAGATGTGTATGCTGGCCCCATAATAAACCAGGTATATAAAACAATGGAATAGCCGTTGCAGCCATTAAAAACATTGCTAATAAATGACGGTCATTTTTAGACTTTTGAAAAGCAGGCATTAAAGCTCGTACCATTAAAAATAGCCATAAAAACAAACCAACCGTTAAAAATATTTGCCAAAAACGGCCTAAATCGACATATTCATACCCTTGATGGCCAAACCAGAAGTTTGTTTGATTATCAAATTTTTGAAATACTCCCATCCATTGGCCAGCCATTGAACCGACAACGATGATCAAAAGGCAAACAAATAAAAAGTTAACGAGAGCTCGTTGTCCTTTTGGTTCATATCCAGAAACAGCTGGTGCCATATAAAGACCCGTTGCGAGCCATGCTGTGGCAATCCATAAGATCCCTAATTGTGTGTGCCAAGTGCGGGCGACAGAATAAGGAAGCCATTTCTGAATTGGAATCCCATAAAATCCAGAACCTTCTACTGCGTAGTGAGCGGTCACTGCACCAAGACCAACTTGAAACACTACTAATAGAGCTACCACCCAAAAATATTTTAATGTTGCTTTCATGGATGGTGTAGGTGAAAGTCCTAACAGTGGATCTTTTTCTGGATAAACTTCATCAAGGTGCGGTTCTTTATGCCTTTGAACAGCAAAGTACCATGCAAGTGCACCGATACCGGCCAATAACATGACAAAACTAATAACGGACCAAATGATCAATTCTCCAGTCGGGCGATTTCCAACAAGTTCTTCATTTGGCCAGTTATGGGTATAGGAAATATCCTCTCCAGGCCTGTTCGTTACAGTTGCCCATGTGCTCCAAAACAAAAAGGCATTTAATTTGTCCATTCGCTCTTGCGTTTTTATAGTATCTCGAGGAATGGCGTAATGATCCCTTAATTCCTCAAATGCAGGGTCATCCATAAATAACCCGCTGTAATAACTGCTTAAATATTGGAAGGCATCCAAGCGGTCTTTTGAAATGACCAACTCTTTTGTCGTTTCATTATAAGTATTCGTGCGCATCTCCTTTATTAAACGGGCGCGCAATTGGGCTTTTTGTTCATCATTCAAATTGTCATAACTGCCTCCAAACACTGAATGAGACCATTTGTTTAAAATAAATAGTGCTTCACGGTGAAGCCAGTCTGCATTCCAGTCTGGTGCAACATAGGCGCCGTGTCCCCATATAGATCCGAGTTCTTGGCCTCCGATTGATTGCCAAACATTTTGCCCATCTTTAATATCTTGTCCGGTCATTACTAGAGTGCCATCTTCTGTTATGACTTTATCGGGAATGGGTGGCATTACTTGGTAAATGCGGCCACCGTAATACCCTAAAATTGCGAAAGAAATAATAATTACAAGTCCGAGCGATATCCATAATTTTCGATAATTCATTTAATCCCTCCTTATCATTTGGTAGATTATCCAATTTATTGGATTTTACACTTGTTTTTATATAAAAATTTTTCATAAATAAGCTGGTCTCTAATTTCGAAGGCGATTTTTTTCTTCGTTTTTAAGAAACTGATTATAGTATAATGAAGAAAAATGCTTATTAATTTATGGAGCGAAAGCCATGTCCAAAACGAAGTTGGAAAGAAAAAATGACTATTTGAATCAGTATTCAAAGATTGCAAATATTATTGAAGCTAGACGAAAAGAACTAGGCTTATCATTGAAAGACCTTGAAGAAAGGACAGGCTTATGTATGCCTGCCATTTCACGTCTTATGAGTGTTACAAATAGGCCGAGACTTGATACGCTATATAAAGTATTGGATGCTCTTGATCTAGAGTTGAAAATTGAACGAAAAGAAAAAATACCACCGATACCTAATAGCAAAGTTTTCATTTCAAATAACACAAATTTATACAATGTATGGGTAAAAAAAGGGAGTAATATTGACTTATTAAAAGTGAAAGCAAAAACAAAATACGAAGTGAGGCAAATTATCCAAGAAACTAATCCAGATTGGGAAATTTGCACGATTGAATTAATTACAAAAGGAAAATAAGGGAAATTAAAGGGAAAAGGGCGTTTAGTGCTTGATTAAAACTTACCGAACGAACACCCTTTCATCAAAAATAGAAGAGCGTTATTAATATTGTTGATATTTGAATGGACCGCAAAGTAGGGGCTGTTATTTTTAAAAGCATGCAAAAATATTATGATTCTTGTTTTCTCTTATAAAAATTGAAAAAGGTGGCTTAACAAAGGAAACGACTATTGATATAATTTTTTTAATTGAATAATAGTATTTGAAATTGCTAGGGGTGCCATTTGGCTGAGAAGACAATTGTCTAACCCTTGAACCTGATTTGGTTAGTACCAACGTAGGGAAGCATTTTTGGTTTATTGACGTGAAAATGCCTACCTATTTGGTGGGCTTTTTTTATTCAGCTTGCGCAACTGTGCGAATATCGCATCAATTTCCAAATCCAGTATGCAGTTTGTGCAACTGTGTATCGTCAAGTACCTACATAAATTTGTCAGTCATTTTAAGGAGGACTTGTTTGATGAAAGATACGTTACATATTGGCGGTATTGAACTGGAAAATCGTCTGTTTACAGGAACGGGAAAATTTGCTGACCATAATCAAATGAAAGAGGCAATAGAAAAAAGTAATTCACAAGTAGTAACTGTTGCTTTAAGAAGAGTTGATTTAGAAGCAGCAGAGGAAGATATTTTAAGCTATTTACCTAAAAATGTAATTTTGCTTCCAAATACCTCTGGAGCAAGAACAGCAGAGGAAGCCATTCGCATCGCTCGTCTTGCCAGAGCATGCGGGATGGGAAACTGGGTTAAAATCGAAGTCATTCGCGACCAAAAATATTTGCTTCCTGATAATGAAGAGACCATTAAAGCAACTGAAGTATTAGCAAAAGAAGGATTTATAGTACTTCCATATATGAGTCCTGACTTAATGGCGGCAAAAAAATTAGAAGATGCCGGAGCTGCAGCCGTCATGCCATTAGGAAGCCCGATTGGATCAAATCGTGGAATTAAAATGAAAGAAATGATTCAAATATTAATTAACGAATGCAACGTGCCAATTATTGTCGATGCGGGAATTGGCCGGCCATCCGATGCAGCTTTGGCGATGGAAATGGGGGCTAGTGCTGTACTTGTTAATACTGCGATCGCTTGCGCAGATAATCCGGTTGAAATGGCTGTTGCATTTGATTTAGCAGTAAAAGCTGGTCGAAAAGCGTATTTATCTGGTTTAGGTCCGGTTTCAACAACTGCAAATGCTTCATCGCCATTGACTGGATTTTTAAGATAGGAGAGAATTGAAATGAGTTTTTACGAAAAATATGTAACCGTCAGGGATTTGCCGTTTGGTGATATTTTTGCCAATGTAAAACGTAATGATGTTTACAAAGTTTTGCAAAAAGATACTTTAAATGAAATGGATTTACTAGTGTTATTATCACCTTCAGCGGAAGAATGTTTAGAAGAAATGGCTCAAAAAGCACATCGTTTAACTATTCAACATTTTGGAAAAGTGATGCAGCTATATGCTCCATTATATATTTCGGACTATTGCGTAAACCAATGCAAATATTGCAGCTTTAGTGTTGAAAATCCAACAGTACGGACGAAACTAACGATGGATCAAATTGAAGAAGAAGCTCAAGCGATCTTAAATATGGGAATCAAACATGTCATTATTTTGACTGGAGAATCTCGTGTTCATTCACCTGTTGGCTATTTATGTGACAGTGTGGAGCGATTAAAAAAATATTTTGCTTCTCTATCAATTGAAGTTCAGCCATTAAAAACTGAAGAATATCGTGAGTTAGTTAAACGCGGTGTGGATGGGTTAACCGTATATCAAGAAGTATATAATGAAGAAATTTATAAAGAAATTCATGTCAAAGGACCAAAACGCGATTATAAATTCCGCCTTGATGCGCCGGAAAGAGGATGCCAGGCAGGAATGCAATCGGTAAATATTGGTGCTCTCCTTGGGATGGACGATTGGCGAAAAGAAGTTTTCTTTACTGGACTTCATGCTTACTATTTACAGCAAAAGTATCTTGAAACATCCATTAGCATTTCATTTCCAAGATTGCGACCGCACTTAGGAAGCTTTCAACCAAAAGTGGATGTCACCGATAAAAACTTGGTGCAGGCGATGCTTGCGATTCGTCTATTCTTACCTAGAGCGGGAATTACATTATCAACAAGAGAAACGAAGGAACTGCGCGATCATTTAATTCCGCTAGGCGTAACAAAAATGTCAGCTGCATCCTCAACGGTTGTCGGCGGCTATGCCAATAAAACTACGACAAACAGCCAATTTGAAATTTCTGATGAACGGTCAGTAGATGAAGTGAAAGCTGCTTTAAAACGATTAGGTTATCAACCGGTTGTTAAAGATTGGCAAATTCTTACTGTTTAACGCGGTGAATTGTAAATGAAAAAAGAATTGCATGTTATTTCTACGGGAAGGCAATCGATTGACACATTAATAGAGATTGTAACGGAAATCCATCCATTTATGGATGGATTTCATGTGCGTGAAAAAAAACTTGGAGCAAAACAAGTTTTTGAAATTATTGAACGTCTAGCGGAAAGGGGCGTTCCCCTTTCAAAAATTTATGTTAATGATCGGATTGATGTTGCTGTTTGTTCACAAGTTAGAGGGGTACAACTCACTTATGAAAGTTTACCAGTTGACATTGTAAAAAAATATTTTCCAAATTTAAGAATCGGCTGTTCCGTTCATTCTTTAGAAGAAGCAATTGAAAAGGAAGAGCAAGGTGCTGATTTTCTAATTTTTGGCCATATATTTGAAACTGCATCAAAGCCAGGTATTGCCCCCCGAGGTGTTAACCGATTATCAGAAATTTGTGAAGCTGTTACGATTCCGGTGCTTGCTATCGGCGGCATACGGCTTGATAATATACAAAAAGTTATGGAAACGAAAAGCTCCGGAGTAGCTGTAATGTCTGGAATATTAGAGTCTCGAAATCCGTTAGAAACGATTCAGGCGTACAGAAAAATTCTTAATTGCTAGCTTTTTATATTATTAAGAAAATATTAAGAAAAGCTTATAAAAATGAGGTGATTCCAATGAAGCTTGTAGTGAACGGAAAGGAAGTAGAGATTGAACGTCCCATCCAAACTGCGAACGATTTGTTAAATTATTATGCTTTAGAAACAAAACCTGTTATTTTAGAATTAAATGGACAAATTGTAATGAAAGATGTTCTTTCAAGTACACCGATTTCTGAAGGTGACCGCATCGAGATAGTTCATTTTGTTGGAGGCGGTTGATTGTAAAGAATATAATTATCAAACGTGAATTGGAGTGAGGATGTGTGAAAATGTATAAAGCATTAACAATTGCTGGTTCTGATTCAGGTGGAGGCGCTGGCATCCAAGCGGACCTAAAAACATTTCAGGAGCTTGGTGTTTTTGGAATGACGGCCATCACTGCTATTACTGCTCAAAATACGCTTGGAGTTCAAGGTGTCTATCCGGTTCCTATTGAAGGAATTTCCGAACAAATTGACTCTATTGGTGCTGATTTAACCCCTGACGCAGTAAAGACTGGGATGCTTTTTAATAGCGAAATTATAAAGGTTGTTAGTGAAAAAATTAAACAATACAGCTGGACGAATCTTGTCGTTGATCCAGTTATGATTGCAAAAGGTGGAGCACCGCTTCTCCAAGAAGAAGCGATCGATGCGTTAAAACATTTTTTATTGCCGATTGCAACAGTCATTACACCAAATATACCGGAAGCAGAAGTGCTTTCAGGACAAAAAATACAATCGATTAATGACCGAAAAAAAGCTGCAGAAATTATTTTTAATCTAGGAGCAAAAAATGTAATGATTAAAGGCGGCCACTCAGAAGGTGAAGCGATGATCGATCTTCTATTTGATGGCAATGAATTTTTCCAATTTGAAAGCAAGCGGATTGTAACGAAAAATACCCATGGAACTGGCTGCACATTTTCTGCTGCCATTACTGCTGAACTAGCCAAAGGGAAAAATATCCGTGAAGCAATAGCAATTGCCAAAGATTTTATTCAAGCGGCAATTGAAGATGACCTAATGATTGGTTCTGGACATGGACCAACAAACCATTGGGCTTATCGAAGGAAGTGCGCTCAAAGGAAATGAACTTGTCAGAAAAACGAATAAAAGAAAGTCTTAAGCTTTATTTTGTAATGGGAAGTGTAAATTGTTTGAAAGATCCTGCTACTGTTTTACAAGAAGCGATTGCAGGAGGTATTACACTTTTTCAGTTTCGTGAAAAAGGGAACGGAGCGAAAACAGGCTATGAAAAGATATCGTTAGCAAAAAAACTTCAAGCCATTTGTAAACAACACGACATCCCATTTATCGTCAATGATGACATCGATTTAGCTCTTCAAATTGATGCAGATGGAGTTCATATTGGCCAAGAAGATGAAGATCCATTGAAAGTAAGAAAAAAAATTGGTTCGAAAATACTTGGTATTTCAGCCCATAATCTTGAAGAAGCTCAGAAAGCCATCGAGCATGGGGCAGACTATTTAGGGGTTGGACCCATGTATTTTACTTCAACGAAAACAGATATCCGTGAAGTGAAAGGACCCGAGGTTATCAAGATCATCCGGATGAATGATATTCAAATTCCGATTGTTGGAATCGGCGGCATTAAACAAAATCTCGCACGTAATGTTATAAAAGCAGGTGCAGATGGTGTTGCAATCATTTCTGCAATTAGTCAAAGCCCTGACCCAAAACTTGCTGCAAAACAACTGTTAAATGAAGTAGAGATGGCATTCTGATATCAAGACTAAAAGCATATACATATAGCATGTCCGTGAAAGTTAAGGGGATGCTATATGTCATTTTTAAAAAAAGGGATTGCCATTTTAATTGGAAGTTTGCTACTTTCCCTCGGTATAAATTTATTTCTTTATCCAAACGAATTGCTTGATGGCGGAATGATCGGGATTGGTTTAATTGTCAATTATTTATGGGGATTTGAAACAGGATTGACGATTATCATATGTAGTATACCAATTTTTATAATTGCATGGTTCCGCTATCGTACATATTTTTATAATAGCATTCATGGATTATTAATTTCGTCTTTTTTTATAGATTTGCTTGCACCTTTAAGAACTGTCCATTTATCAAATATTTTACAATCTCCTTTGGTCAGTTCACTTATTGGAGGATGCCTTGTAGGAATTGGTATAGGCATTATGCTTAAATTTGAAACGAGCACAGGGGGAACGGATCTTTTGGCTCAATTTATTTCCGATTTGTTTTCAGTCAATGTCGGCATTGCCATTTTAATTATTGATACGATCGTTGTTTCCCTTGGAGGGTTGTTAATTTCTCATGAAACGCTCCTTTTATCGCTCATTACAATTTTTGTTGTAGGTATATCCACAAGTTTAATGACAATGCGAATTATTCATTATTAATTACGATCTTTTAAAAGTGCAGGAATTTTATTTAGAAATCTTTGCAGCCTATTTTGCCGTTTAGTTAATGTAGATCATCACAAAAAAAGGGTCAATTAAAATAATGGACCCTCTTTTTTTATTTTAGAAGAAAATTCATCAATAGTCGTTGAAATAGGAAGAGGGGTGTTGGGGAATTGTTTTTTTTATTTTTTTACCTCTAGGTAATATATTTTTGGTAAATATAATGAATGGAACCAATGTTCTTGAACGATCGTAGCTGCAACAAAGGAAACCATTTGCCAGTCAATTTCTCTCCACATTCTTTATGCCCCCCCTGTATGAATGATTACTACAGTATACGAAACTTCATGGTTGTCTGATACACGTACGAGAATTATATTGGAACAAAAAAAAGGAGCTTATCGGGGTGGATAAGCTCCTAAGGGGGTGGGGACAGGGGGCTGATAGTGAGATTTTTACTACTATCAACTGTTTATCTAAGTATACAATATTATAGAGTAAAAAATCAACAAAAAATTATAAAAAAATTACATTTTTTTGCTTTAATGTTTAATGAAGTATATTTAATACTATTGTGGGCACTTTTCACGTATTTATTCATATATGGGAAAGGGCTCGATCACTAGATGAGCAATTTACATGATGAAAACAGTAATATTTAAGCAAATTATAAGATAATTGACAACTACTTTGCTTGAATTAAGATCGATGAAAAACAATGAAGAGGAATTCCATGTCAATAAATATTTCCAATCATACAAATATAAAAATAGTTTAAAAAAATTGAATAAACATGAACCCTTTTACGAATAAGGACACTTCGGTTGAAATATTTTTTATTTATGTTACAATATTTATAACTGAATAAGTTTGTTTTGGTGGAGTCTGTCACCAAGGGTGTTTACACCGTTGGTTCGATAGACTCCTTTTGTCTTTTTATATTTTGTCAGGAGGGGTCTGTTAAAATACAGACCCCTTTTAATTTTTTGAGGAGGAGATGGAATGAAAAAGAACGATAAGAAACTTACTTTTGTTGAAATATTAGTGATGGGTGCAACTGTTATTGTTGGGTTATTTATGGCAGCGGGTGCTGGAATGCTTTTTTCTTAACAGTAGATAAAGCTAAAGCCTTTACGCATTAGCGTAAAGGTTTTTTAATTGGAATAACTGGTAAAGCGGTAAAGAAATGACCTACTTTGTCTTAGGACAGCAGGAGTTATCATTTCTTAGAGATTTCAATAAAACGGTGATTATTATCAATCAATTGCTAATTGGTCAAACAACGATGTTTACCTTATACAAAGTGGATAAAACAGCTGCTTTTTTCTTTTTTATTTATTACGAAGAAGGTTAAACCTTGGTTATACTCATATAGATATGAATGATTATTTTGGAATGAAATTTACTTTTTCACCTACCAAAGAAAAATTCTCAGCCCAAGTGTCTATAGGTTTTGGACTTCATCCTTAAAATAAATTGTTTAGGAATTCTTCTGCTCAAAATAAAATAATTGCTCTTACTTGGCTGGAACCATTTTCGTCAAATTGACACCAAGCTCCCACGGTTTTGATCCATTGAATTTTTACAAATTGAATGACTGTTGTCTTGTTTGTAAACATTAAATGTAGGGAGCGTGATCAACAAAATGGAATTCTTTTCTGCAGAGTTTTTTTCGGTGCTGTTGTCCATCATTATTATTGATTTAGTTTTAGCGGGCGACAACGCTATCGTCATTGGTCTTGCTGCAAGAAACTTACCGAAAAATCAACAAAAAAGAGTGATCATTTGGGGAACGGCTGGCGCCATCGTCATCAGAGCATTAGCAACGTTAGCTGTCGTTTGGTTGCTAAAAATACCAGGTTTACTTCTTATTGGTGGAATTTTATTAATTTGGATTGCCTATAAATTATTAACTGAAGAAAAAGAGCATGACGTAAAACCAAGTGAAAATTTTTTTGCTGCTATCCGTACAATTATTATTGCAGATGCATTAATGGGCTTAGATAATGTATTAGCCATTGCTGGTGCAGCCCATGGAAGCTTTTTACTTGTCATCATTGGCCTCCTAGTATCAGTTCCAATTGTTGTCTGGGGCAGTACAATGATTTTAAAATTGGTGGAAAGATTCCCCATTATTATTACAATCGGGGCTGGAGTATTGGCATATACGGCTTCAAAAATGATTGCGGATGAACCATTTATGAAACAATTTTTTGAAGAAAATCCAATGTTTAAATGGGGGCTCACTGTACTGATTATTACAGGAGTCATATTTTTTGGACGATTAAAACAAAGGAGACATAAATTATCACCAGTATAAGAGGGAGAACATCCCTCTTTTTTCAATATAAAAGACCGCCTCATAAATGAGACAGCCTATAGACTCGGGAAAATTAAATATTATTTTTTATTTCCTGCAAGTGTTGCTTGAGCTTGCTTAACCAAACGTTTTGTAATTTCTCCACCGACTGAACCATTTGCACGAGAAACGGTATCGGCTGAAAGTTTAACGCCAAATTCTTGAGCAATTTCTTCTTTATATTGATCTAACATTTGCTGTACCCCTGGCACAACCAATTTATTTCGTTTTGCCACCGTAGACACCTCCTTTTTTGTATAGGTTGCTTCATTAAAAAAGTTCTATGTGATGTAAAGATAGCCAAAAAAGATTTTTTTAGTTCCCTTATTAGCGAGTCTTGTTCATATTAAGAAAATCGCCTAAAATATCGCTGTATAAAGGGGGGATTCTAATGGAAAAAAATAAAGAACATTTTAAGGAAATGATTGATAAATTAAGAAAAAATGAATTGGATCATCTTTTGGTAACAAAGCAAGAATTTTTAGTTTTCCGTGAAGTTTTAATGGAACAAAAAGATAAAGAAAAAATTGTAGGAGAAGCAAAAAAAGGAGGGCAAATCATCTATAGATTTAAAGGGGACTGATGCATATATAAATAGAGTACAATGTAAATAAGGAGGGGCCGGTTTGCATTTTGCTTATAGTTATTCACCTTATGAGTACTCTTCTTCAGTGAATCATTGGTTTCAAAATCTCTATCCTTGTCCTCGTACCTACAATTATCATGGATACTTTGATCCAATTCCCCAACGTCAATATTTTGAAAAAGTAGATGTCACAATATTTAATGAATCATTAAAAGCATATAGACTGCTGTTAAGGGATGCTAGTTTAGTTTTAAATAAATTGGCTGAATCAAAAACATTGGCTGAACAAGTCATGGGTGCAGCGCAACTTTCAGATACGAAAGAAGTGGAACGGCTTATTCAATCACTTGGGATTTCATCAAATTTCAAAGTAACGTATAATCCCGATGGAATTCACTTAAAGTTCTGGTCGGAGGTTCAAGGAACTGAATGCTGCCAACTTGATATGGCAATTAGGTGGGGATAATTTTTTAGCTTTTAAATCGCTTCCTTAAATAAATCTAGTTTTATGTCCGTTGATTGCGTAAAAGGGGTTTCCGCTGATTGGATAACCCTTTTATTTTTGACTAGTTCAAGATGAAAGTTTTATATTTGCAATCATACTTATGTATTGGACAAATTTTTATTACATATGTAAAAGGAGCGATCATTCATGGGAAATTTTCATTTAGAAATATGGAAAGAAGAACTTTGCTTACAAAAAAATAAAAAAATGATGGAATTAATGGAAGTAAAACGTAAAATTGAACGACTTCAAGATAGGCTGTTATTTCTCCAAGATATAAAAGAAAAATTACAATCATCGATATTGGAGAAATTAGAAAAAGAAATTCAATTTCTTATTGAGGACCAAGTAAGGCTAAAAAAAGAAATTGCTGATATTGATACAATTTTACATTCGATTGAGATTGAAATTGGCAATATAATGCTAGCTCAATAAAAGTTTGTTGCATTTGCATAGTTATTATGATAAACCTATTATAGATAAAATATTTATAATAATTTTGCCGCTAGGGGTGCCAAAATGGCTGAGAAAGACAGAAGTCTTAACCCTTAAACCTGACCTAGGTAATACTAGCGTAGGGAAGTGGTGCGAATAAGCTGATTTCATTCATATCAATGAATCTGAATCATTATTAGCATAAAAACCACTTCTTTTTTAGAAGTGGTTTTTTTATGAGGGAGGAGAAAAGTATAGAAATTCAACATGTATTAGCGTTCAATTGTGTTGATTTTAAATATGCAAATAACGGGTCATATGTTGTAAAAGGATTAAATTTTTCCGTCAATGATGGAGAATTTGTAAGTATTATAGGGCCAAGCGGCTCTGGAAAAACAACGTTGTTTCGCCTTATAACGGGTCTTGAAAATCCTAGTTCAGGCACTATCCAAATCAATGGCCATTATACTGAAAAGCGCTTAGGCTCTGTAGGTTATATGCCTCAACAAGATTTGTTAATGCCTTGGCGTACCGTTTATGAAAATGTGGTAGTTCCGTTGGAAATAAAAGGAATAAATCCTCGATCTCAAAAAGAAGAAATATATGATATGTTAAACGAATTTGGATTAAAAGGATTTGAACAGGAATATCCAAATAAATTATCTGGTGGAATGAAACAGCGTGTTTCTTTTTTGCGAACCATTTTAACCGGAGCGAAAGTTCTTTTATTGGACGAGCCTTTTAGCGCATTAGATGCAATTACGAGGTTAGCGATGCAAGAATGGCTAGTGGATAAGTGGGAAAACCTTAAAAAAACGATTTTATTTATAACCCATGATGTGGATGAAGCACTACTTCTTTCTGACCGCATTTTTATCATTACTGATAAACCGATCACTCACTTTAAGGAAATCATTGTACCGCTCGGTCGGCCAAGAAAAATTAGAGATCTCGCTCAACCCGAAATCATTACGATAAAAGAGCTGATGCTTAAAGAGCTGCGGATGGATGTTGATACATATGAAAACAATTAAAGATTATATTTCTTCTATTAGTCTTCTATTATTGTTTTTTATTTCTTGGGAAATCGCTGCAAAAATTGTTAATAAAAAATATATATTGCCTTCTCCTACACAAATACTTTCGAAATTGTGGGAGTTGAAAAGTGAATTATTTTTAAACCATTTGCCTGCAACTTTGTTAATTATTATAACAGGGTTACTAATATCCATTTTAATTGGGGTTGGGCTTTCCATTTGGATGTATTTAAATAAATCTGTTGAAAAAGCTTTTTATCCGCTTTTAATTGCGTCACAAACGATTCCAATTATTGCACTGGCACCCATTTTTGTGCTTTGGTTTGGATATTCAATTTGGAGCAAAGTCGTCGTTACAATATTAATAACCTTTTTTCCAATTACAGTTAATACCTTTGACGGTTTGCGATCAACAAAAAAAGAATTGGTGGAATTACTCCGTACGATGGGAGCATCCAAAAAAGATATTTTTCTAAAGGTTAGTATTCCAAGCTCATTGCCGTATTTTTATTCTGGCCTTAAAGTTGCTGTCACATTAAGCGTAATAGGAGCCGCGATAGGGGAATGGCTTGGGGCCCAAGCAGGACTTGGTTATTTTAGCCGTCGTATGATGACGCAATTTGATGGTGCAGGTGTATTTGCTCCAATCGTTTTACTTTCATTGGTTGGTATTCTTTTATTTTTACTAATAGTCTTCTTAGAAAAAATTGCATTGAAGTGGAGGAAAACAGAGTGAAAAAGTGGATTTCTTTTTTTGTTGTTTTAGCGCTCATTTCAAGTCTAGTGGCTTGTTCTGGCAATGAAACAAATGTTGAAAACGGGGATGGAGATTCAGGCGAAAAAGAATTAAAAGATGTTAGCGTTATGTTGGATTGGTATCCAAATGCGTTACATACGTTCCTTTATGTTGCAAAAGAAAAAGGATATTTTGCTGAGGAAGGTGTAAATGTAGATATTCAATTTCCTGCCAACCCTACCGATCCGTTAAATTTAGCAGCAGCTGGCAAAATTACACTAGGTTTTTATTACCAACCTGATGTTATCATTGCCCGTGCCAATGAAAATGTTCCTGTAAAATCAGTCGCTTCAATTGTGCGTGCACCATTAAACCATATCGTATTTTTGGATAACAGTCCGATTCAAACACCGAAAGATTTAGAAGGAAAAACAGTTGGCTATCCTGGTATTGCCTTAAATGAATCGCTGTTAAAAACTATGGTTGAACATGATGGCGGCGATCCAAACAAAGTAAAACTAATTGATGTTGGTTTTGAATTAGGTGCTTCTATCGTTGCAGAAAAAGTCGATGCAGTTATTGGAGCTTTTATTAATCATGAAGTACCTGTATTGAAACAAAAAGGTTACGTGACACGTTATTTTAATCCTGTAGATTATGGTGTACCAGCTTATAGTGAAATCGTATTAGTAACAAGCGATGATACTTGGGAGAAGGAAAAAGAAGCAATCCAAGCTTTTTGGAGAGCAGTAAAAAAAGGATATGAATTTACGAAAGGAAACCCGGATGAGGCATTACAAATTTTATTAACAAATCAAGATGAAGCGAACTTCCCACTAATTCCAGAGGTCGAGAAAGAAAGTTTGGAAATTTTATTATCAATGATGGAGACGGAAGAAAATCCATTTGGCAGTCAAACGAAACAATCTTGGCAAGAAGTAGTCGAATGGCTGATGGAAACCGGGTTAGTAACGAATGAACCAGTTGTTGATGACTTGTTTATAAATATCGAATAGAATTTATAAATAATGGAAAAAGGCCGGCCTAAAAAGCAAAACCTCTGAATTGAGGGAGGGCATTCTCGGACCGGCTTTTTAAAGAAAATAGAAAGATGCCTTTGCGAAGTCAAGCAAAGGCATCTATTTCATTAACAAGCCCAAGCTGCACCAACGATAATTAATAAGATAAACAATACAACAATTAACGCAAATCCGCGGCCGTATCCATATCCATAACCATATCCATAACTAGGATAGCAGCATTGTCCATATCCAAACATATACTTCCCGCTCCTTTCAATTCTTAATAATTTCATTGAACTTAATGTTCAATACTACATTATGGCGGATGCTCATATTTGGTATGGTTGAATATCACGATTTCATGATAAAAATTGTGGTGAAATAAAAACCCCGCTTCACAGCGGGTATTTATAAGGAGGTTGAAGATATGGTGGAGTTATAGGGTTATTAATAAACGTAAGCTGTACCGACAATAATTAACAAAATAAATAATACGACGATTAATGCAAAGCCAGCGCCGTATCCGTATCCTGCGCCCATGCGTTCACCTCCCCTATCACTTTACTATAGAATATGGCCGTAAATATTTTCCGTATGGTTGCATGTCTTTTTTTATGTAAAAAATTTTTTATGAAAGTTTTTCAAATGTAGGAAATGATTGATCTTTTAATTTATGTAGTTGATTTTTCGAGAAGAATGGAGACTTTCTGATTCTTATCTTCCAACTAGAGGATAATGAATACAAAAAAATAACCGGGAGCAAATCCCGGCATTAATCTGTTCCTTTGCTGACATCCAATGTAGGATGCATAAAAGTTGTTTTATTGGAATCTGGCATTTTATTTTCTTCAACAAGTTCAATATTTTCTGCAGTATTCCATCCAATATCATTCGTTGGATGAACCCATTCATCTCCAGCCATAATAGCAGGGTCTGTTTCTTTGCTCCAATTGTTAAGCGGTGAGTTAGGGGAATCGTAAAAGCTATCACCAATGACCACACCATGTTTATTGACGAATGGAGGTTCAATTTCCATACCACTGCCTTTAAAAGAAGGAGAGGAAATTTGGTGTGGCATCGTTCCGTCAATCATAGGTGATTTTAATTGATCGTTTTTCTTATTAGTACTCATTTGATCACCTCTAAATGGCATTTAGTAATAGTATGTCTGTTTAAATCATCATTTTATTCCGGTCGAAAAATGAAAGAAACAGAACGCCTACTAAAAATAATGGTAACCAGCCAATGACAAGCAATAAAAAGCTCCAAACGGACTTAAATTCCACATGAGGCGTTAACATAAAGATCGAACCGATAATCATACCAATGAAAATATATACTAAAATTGCCATTTTGAACTCACTCCATCTTTGTTCGTTCCTAGCTGTTTATGACATTTTATGCATTTCGGAATTCATCGGTCATTAGAAAAATTTGTTTGTCAACTGGTAAATGCCTAATTTTTATAATTCCTTTCATGATGAATGAGAAGTTAAGAAATGCAGCATGCTATAGGTGATCTTTAATAAAAAAGATGGAGGAAAAGTGATGAAGAGAAAAGCAAAATACAATGCTGCGAAAACAAATAATAATACACCTTCCGAAAGCATGCCAAAAGTAGAAATTGATAATGAGTTTACGGATTTAGATGCGTTTAAAACAGTAGAAAATGCAAGAATAGCCAATCGTATTGAGGATGAAGGCAAACGGTAAGGAGGGGAAATAATTGGGGAAAAAACATCATCGCCATGATAATCCGGAAGTGAAAAGTCAACAGACACCTCGGGGATTTAGTAATGAAGAATATGGACAAGAATTTGGAGATGTGAATGCTAGCAAGACATTTGAAATAAATGCAGCAAAAAAATATGCGAAAGCTGAAAAAGAAAAGGCAGAAGGCGCTCGTCGCAATTCAGGGAAATAATACCTCAATCATATTTATAAACGATATAAAAAAGGGGGCAATTGGACGCCCCCGTTATTCTTTTCCATTAAAAATGGTTATGAAGCATATCTAAAGGTGCTGTATATTGTTCGCTTTTATTCGTTGTAGGATTATAGTAAATGAGCATGAGCATTTGTTTTTGTAAAATCGTTCCGCTCTTCATATAATGATCGAGATCAAAAGGTATAAACTCGATAATGGTATGTTTGTGTAATTCTTTTTCTGATAAAGAATGACGAGCAAAATCATCCCCTAATAGCGCTGGTTTTTCACTTAATAATTTTAAATATTTTCCTCTGACTTCTTTGCTGATTTTATCTTGCCACCACGGTTTCCTTGGTTTATGTGTTTTGGCAATTAAGTAATCATATTTCATCATTGCTTCAATGACAAAGAGTGAGTCGATACCGGTGTCTTGTAAAAATTGGAATAGTCTAATGAACAAATCTTCAAGCTGATGCCCAATTCTGCTCCAACCTTGCTTGTCCCAATATGTTCCGAATTGCTGGAAAAAATCAAATGGGGAAGGAAAGATATTTTTCACTAAATAGAGCAAAGTTGTATCCATTCGATGGGCATTCCAATATTTTTCAAGAACATCTTCTACTTGCTTAATCCGGATAATGTCCCGAAATGGCAACACTCGATTTCCTAAAATTTCATAAGGTGCATGGTCTTCAAATATATATCCATATTCTGCTGCGTTATTACGTAAGCCTGTACCGCGCAACATTTTCAAAAACCCAAGCTGCAGTTCTTCAGGTTCAAAGGCAAAAACATCGTTAAATGTATTTCGGAAAGAATCATAATCTTCTTCAGGCAAACCTGCAATTAAATCGAGGTGTTGTGCTATTTTTCCTCCTTGTTTAACCATATTTACTGTACGGGCAAGTTTTGTAAAGTTTTGCTTACGTTTGACAAGTGCATTTGTTAAATCATTTGTAGATTGAATTCCGATTTCAAATCGAAACAGGCCTTGAGGCGCATGTTCATTAAGGAATTCAAGAACTTCCGGACGCATAATATCAGCTGTAATTTCAAATTGGAAAACGGTGCCTGGATAATGATTGTCAATTAAAAATTGAAACATGTCCATTGCATAACTGCGGCTAATATTAAATGTGCGGTCCACGAATTTTATTGTTTTAGCACCATGTTCCATCAAATATAAAATGTCTTCTTTAATTTTTTCTCGGTTGAAATAACGAACACCGACTTCGATTGATGATAAGCAAAATTGGCATGTAAAAGGACAGCCTCGGCTCGTTTCAATATAAACAATTCTTTTTCCTAAGTTTGGAATATCCTCAGGAAAACGATAAGGAGAAGGTATCGTTGTTAAATCTATCTTTTCACGAGGAGGATTTATAATAATTTCTGCTCCATTTCGATAAGCAATCCCTTTCACATTGTTGTAATTTTGGGTAGTCGAAATTTCTTCAAGCAGAGATTTAAACGTTCCTTCACCTTCTCCGATGACGATAAAGTCTACTTCGCTAACTTTTTCCATCCATTCCTTTGTATCATACGTTACTTCCGGACCGCCTAAGATGATGATTAGTTCAGGTTTAATTTTTTTTAGCATTTTAATGACTTTGATTGTCTCTTCAATATTCCAAATATAGCAGCTAAAACCGATTACATCTGGCTCTTTTGAAAATAAATCAGAAACGATGTTCATGGCCGGATCATTAATTGTATACTCGACAATTTGAACTGGAAACTGAGGTTCAGCATATGCTTTTAAATATCGTAATGCAAGGTTTGTATGAATAAACTTTGCATTTAAAGTTGAACAAATGATTTTCATATACTAACTCCTTTAGTCTATTTTATTAAAAAATTTTTCTATACGTCATTCCCTCACTATTTTACCTAATATATGTAAAAAAGCGAACAGGAAATAACCTGTTCGCTTTAATATACAATTTGACAGTTCCCATTTGCTTTTTTCAAAAACGTAATAATATCTTCAGTCGAAAGTGGTTTACTATAATAATAACCTTGAGCAATATTGCAATGATGTTTATGCAGAAATTCGATCTGTTCTTCTTTTTCCACACCTTCGGCAACGACAGTTAGTTCAAGTTCATGAGCCATAGCAATAATCGCTTTTGTTAACGCGGTATTTTGTTTATTATCGGGAATATGTGAAATAAAGGAACGATCAATTTTAATTGAATCGATTGGAAGTTGCTGCAAATAGCTCAAGTTAGAATAGCCTTTTCCAAAATCATCGACTGAAATTTTAATTCCTAATTCTTTAAGACCATTCATTGTATCAATCACTGAGTCGCCCTCAAAAAAGCTCATATTTTCCGTAATTTCAAACTCTAAAAATGATGGACAAATATTCGTTCTTTGTATAATTTGTTGTGTTTTTGTTAGAAATTCAGGATGTTGAAACTGTTTCGGCGAAAGATTGACTGCAATTTTAGGTATTAGAACACCAGTTTTTTCCCATTTCTTAATTTGCAAACAAACCTGTTCCAGCACCCATTCTCCAATTTCGATAATCAAGTTTGTCTCTTCCGCTATCGGTATAAATTCATCCGGAGAAATCATACCAAGTTTTGTGTGATTCCAACGTAAGAGCACTTCCAAACCGATGAAATGATTTTTTTGAATATCGATTTGCGGCTGGTAATAAAGTTCTAATTCATTCATTTCGATTGCTCTATTAAGGTGTTTTTCAAGCAGAATTTTTCTTCTTACGTTTGACAGAAGTTCATTTCCGAACAGCTGGTACTTACTTCCAACTTCCTTTGCTGCGGTCTTGGCTAATGTTGCGTTTTTATATAATTCATCGGCAGTTGCTCCATGTTCGGGAAAAATGCCGATGCCGATGGTTGCCGATAGGAAAAATTCTTCTCCTTCACGATAAAATGGAAGTTCGATTTCACGAATTAAATCTTCTGCTTCTTTTAAAATCGCTTCTTTTTCATAAAGATGAGGGTTTAAGATGGCAAACTCTTTAGAATTCAATCTTCCCATTAATAATCCTTTATACCGGTTTTGAAGACGGATTGCTAATGTTTGAAGTAATTCATCGCCAACTTTATATCCATAAGCTGCGTTTAAAGCTTTCAATTTTGCAGTATCAACAATAAATAGAGAAAATTGATGATTGCTGTTAGCTTCGTTCTCGATAATATAATTATGGAGATGTTTCATAAACAAATTGTATTTTGGCAGTTTCGTATGGGTGTCATAATGAGTGAGAAATTCAATTTTTCCTTCAGCTTTACGTTGATGAGTCATATCAGTGAAGACACCAATATAATGCGTAATTTCTCCTTTTAGATTTCGAATTTCGGATATGCTTAGTTGTTCGGGATAAAATTGGCCGTTTTTTCTTTGATTGATGATTTCCCCTTGCCAACGTCCGTTTTCTCGTAATTCTTTTTTCATATTATCGTAGAATTCGCGCGAATGTAAGCCTGAACTTAAAATTGCCGGGGTTTTACCGATTACTTCGTCTTCTCGATAGCCTGTCATGACGGTAAATGAAGGATTTACCTTTATGATTTCTTCCTTTGCATTCGTAATGACTAGACCTTCGTTCATTTGATCAAAAACAGATTTATAAATCGTAAGTTTCAGTTGCTGATCAGTGAGTATTTCTATTTGTTCCATACTGCGATAAATAAAACGGTATGCGATGTAAAACATAATGGGTAAAGTGATCAACAAAAAGATCCATTCTCTATTTGAAAAATAAAAAAAGTCTACAAAAATAATTCCAATTGTGCCAATGATAAAATAGATAATAGTGAAAAAAATTGCAAATAGGATCCCGTTCATTTTAGAAAATTTGCTCCCTGTCTTTGCCATTCCATCACAACCTTTCTAGAGATGAATGACAGGTGTCAAAAAATGACTTTTTATACTTATTTAGTCACATTATATAACAAGTTTCGGCAAATATCATTCGTCAATTTAATAATTAAAGGAATAATAATCAACTTTTTATACTTTTTTTTGGAAAAATAATAATAATGTTAAAAAATTGTCATAAAATCAGAGATTTGTTTCTTCTTTCACCTGTTACAATGAGAATGGATTCATTTATCTTTAATTATTATTTGGGGGTGTAGTCATGGAAGATTGGACAATTGTATTTAATATTTTGTATTTTGTAATTGGTGTCATGTTCATTTTATTTAGCATTGCTGATGTAAATTCATCTTCAAGCAATTAAGTTATTGACGAAATAAGATTATTTGTATATAATCCAAATTAACTTTATAAGCTGCTTATAATTGATTGAAAAGTTCATATATTCATTCTTATCAAGAGAGACGGAGGGACCAGGCCCAGTGAAGTCCAGCAACCTTCAAGATTGCTTGAAAGGTGCTACATCCTGCAGGTTTTACCTGAAAGATAAGGTTGAGCGGCAAGTGTACCCTTCTTCCTTATTGGAAGAAGGGTTTTTTTAATAAATAATCGTAGTTTTCATATCTATTTAGGAGGAATAAAAATGGCAGAAAGATTTGATACGTATGATTTAGAAACCGTTCTTTTACATGGTGGACAATCACCAGATCCTACAACCGGTTCACGTGCTGTACCAATCTATCAAACGACTTCTTATGTATTTCATAATACGGCACATGCACAAGGATTATTCTCATTGGACGAAGCAGGAAATATTTATTCTAGAATTGGAAATCCAACTGTTGATGTTTTTGAAAAAAGAATAGCCTTGCTTGAAGATGGGGTTGCAGCCGTTGCAACATCATCAGGAATGGCAGCAATTGCATTGGCTATTATGAACATTGCTCATGCTGGCGATGAAATTGTGGCAGCGACAAATTTATATGGAGGCACCTATAACCTTTTTGCTACAACATTGCCGAAATATGGAATAAAAGTTGTTTTTGTCGATCCTACCGATCCAGAAAATTTCCGGAAGGCGATTACCGAGAAAACAAAAGCGATTTATGGTGAAATTATTGGGAACCCAAGTCTTCATGTGTTCGATGTAGAAACAATTGCTGGTATAGCCCATGATGCTGGTATTCCATTAATTATTGATAACACTTTTGCAACCCCATATTTATGCAAACCGATTCAGTGGGGAGCAGATATTGTCGTTCATTCCGCAACGAAATGGATCGGCGGTCATGGTACTTCCATTGGCGGGGTCGTAGTTGATGGAGGTCGTTTTAATTGGAATAGTCCGAAGTTTCCGGGTTTTATAGAACCAGACCCAAGTTACAACGGAATTGTTTATGCGAATGAATTTGGAACGCTCGCATACAGCACAAAGCTAAGGGTGCAATTGTTGCGCGATTTTGGCTCATGCCTAAGTCCGCTGAATGCTTTTCAACTATTGCAAGGACTTGAAACACTGCACTTAAGAATGGAAAAACATACACAAAATGCTTTAGAAATTGCAGAATTTTTAAAAAATCATCCTGCTGTTGAATGGGTTTCTTATCCTGGTCTTCCGGAGCACCCGTCTCACGAGTTGGCGAAAAAATATTTGAAAAAAGGTTTTGGAGCGATTGTTAACTTCGGGATTAAAGGCGGCCGCGATGCAGGCAAAAAAGTGATTGATAACATTGCTTTATGGTCGCATGTAGCTAACGTTGGCGATGCAAAATCATTAATTATTCATCCTGCATCGACGACACATCAGCAGCTTTCTGGAGAAGATTTAGTGAAAACAGGGGTTACAGAAGATTTGATTCGTTTATCGGTAGGACTTGAATCTGTCCGTGATTTAACGAACGATTTAGATCGTGCTTTTTATGAAGCGACCGGTATTTCAACAAAAGGAAATGTTAAAGGAGAAATTATTGTTAATGATGAAGCTGTCATCCGTTGGTTGCTTCAATCTCCATTTGTGCAGGAAGAAATTGATGGAAAGACCGTACAACGTCCAAAAACATTGGCAGTTGTAGGATTAAGCGGTAATCCTGCCCGTCCAAGTTATCGTTTAACAAGAAAAATGCAGCGTTTAGGTTATAAAATTATCCCTGTTAATCCGAAAGAAAAGGAAGTATTAGGAGAAAAAGCTTATCCGGATTTAAAATCAATTCCGTTTGCAGTTGATGTCGTTCAAGTTTTCCGAAGCCCAGATGCTGCTGTTGAAGTTGCTTACGAGGCGGTTGATGTCAAACCTAAAATTTTCTGGCTTCAAGAAGGTGTAATTTCTCCGGAAGCTGTTGAAATCGCCAAAAAAGCTGGGCTTGAAGTTGTCCATAATCGTTGTACGTATAAGGAAGCGCAGCGTTTAAGGGGAAGTATTGTAACCGTTGCTTGCGAGCTTTAAAAGGGGAAAGGGAAGGACAACTGACATCCATTCATCTATAAATATAAACATAAAAAGGATGTGAGAAAATTTGTCAGCTATTCATGTTGCAATATTAGGATTTGGTACCGTTGGTAAAGGTGTATATGAAATTATTCGAACAAATCAAGAGCGATTAACTTCTTTATTTGGTAAAGAGGTAAAAATTGTTGGTGTTTTAGTAAAAAATATTGAAAAGCATGCAGACTATGATAAAAAACTTTTTATTACAGATAATTTTGAAGAAATTATCAGCTTGCCTAATCTTGATGTAGTCATTGAGGCAATGGTTGGAGTTGAACCGAGTTATACTTATTTAAAACAAGCGATTGAAAAAAGATGTCATGCCATCACAGCAAATAAGTTTATGTTTGCACATCATGGGCCGGAGTTGCTTGAGCTCGCAAAAAACTTCGGAACAACTGTCGGTTATGAAGCAACGGTTGGCGGAGGCATTCCAATTATTCAAACATTAAATAAATTGCTAAACATCAATCAAGTTTTCAAAATTGAAGGAATATTAAATGGAACGACTAATTTTATTTTAACGAAAATGAGGGAAGAGGGACTTTCGTTTACGGATGCCTTGGCTTTAGCCCAGCAATTGGGGTATGCGGAAGCCGATCCAACAAATGATGTGGAAGGATTCGATGCTTTTTATAAAATGATGATTTTAAGCCAAGTATGTTTTGGAGAACAACCGGATTGGAAAAATGTAACTAGAGTAGGAATAACAGAGGTCACACCTGAGAAAATTCAGCAATATGAAAAAGAAAACGTAAGAATTAAACATATAGCATCCTTAACCAAAACGGATGAAGGCATCGAAGCGGTATTAAAACCAGTTGTTGTTCCGCCAACCGATCCTCTGTACCATATTGAAGGAGTAGAAAATGCGATTTCTGTTTATGGGCATATTGTTGGCAGAATTTGTTTAAGCGGTCCAGGGGCAGGCATGTTTCCAACAGCAAGTGCAATAATAGAAGATTTAGTTCATGCATATGCAAAATCTCCAGCTATTGTAACTAGCGCTTAACTTTAAAACTATTTAAGTTCACATCTTATTGATTTGTTCGAGTGAAGGATACTAAATATTGTAGGGATTGAGTAAGATTATGTGAGCTGGCACCTTTAGCTTTCATATCTTGCTCTTTTTTATCAATAAATACTTTTGGAACTTAACTATCATGAATGGATTGTTGCTTTGATTTTTTTATGGGTGAAAAATGGTTGATTTTAGAGTAGAAGTGTTGATGTGGATTGACCGACTGATCGCTCAATATTAGAGGATACTTTCGTAATGTTTAATAAGTGTTTAAAAAAAATTAGTTGTTGTTTTCAAAGTAGTTTTTTAGTTCAATAAAGGCTTGCTCAATATCTGGTAATCTCTTTTTTATACTTTCCACATAATGGGCGTCATATATATTTGTATTTCCCCGTAATGAATTTGTTAGATTTTGGACAAGCTTAATCACAGTAAATGTATCTTGATGCATTTTATACCTCCTATTAGTACCTGATAATAAACATTGTACAATTTCATTTTAAATAAAAAAATGAAAACATTCAATAAAAAATAAGATGAAAAAGTTTAAGTTTTGTGAAAAATTTTGCAATAAACTTTTAAGAAATAACTATGTGTTCAACTTCTTACAAATTGAATTTTTTTGAAAATCTTAAAATAACAAGGTTTTTTCATAAAAAAGAAGATAAATAAAATGAAAGCGCATTAAAAATCTTCATAAATTTGAAAAATAAATTTCAACATAAATAAATGATTTTAAGGTAAAATAAGAATTGATCATGAAGTTAAAAAGGAGTAAGAATATAATGGAGGATGTATTTACAGTTGGCCAGGAAGTAAGAACGAATGATTTATATTTTTCTCGTTATGGCCAAGTGATTTTTGGTGAAGTCGTCAAGGTAGAGAGAGATAAAGTCTGGGTAAAAAATCAGTATAATACAATCAGCGTTATTAATCCTATTTGCCTTGATATCAACATAAAAAATGAAGATAAAGATAAAGTGGGACTACTAGTATAAATTAGTAGTCCTTTTTATATAAATTTAGCATTCCATGACGAAAAGGGGCGAAAAATTTTTGTGAATTTTTTCATTTTTATACAAGGATTCTAGCTTCTATGTCGAAGTTATTTATATAAATATTTATATTTACAATAAATAGGAAAGAGGTGTAAAGTCTTTGATTATAAGAAAAAAAATGGACGCTAAAAAATTGTTGGATGAATTTACAAAAATTGCTTCGTTCGATCATGAAAGGCAAAAGTTTTATTTTGTTTTTGCTGATAAGGAACGAGGAGGACAATATACATTAATGAAAAAAGGAACTCAGTGGTCAATTCATGGAAAAGGGGAAACGTATTGTGATCCGGATGAAACGATGATGAATAATTTCGATGAACTGATCAACTTCGTTTGGAAGCATCGTAGCCGCATAAACCAGGTGTTAAAAGATATTCCAAAAAAAGTAGTTAATGGATAAAAAAGCCATGGAAAGCTATCCATGGCCTTTTTATTTAACGATGATTTTTTGATCTTCAATTGTAACATGAATCTTTTTAATATCGTTATTTTCTAACAATAGATCTGAAATTTGATCTTCTAGCTCATTTTGGATAACCCTGCGGAGCGGGCGTGCACCGAATTGTGGATGGTATCCAAGTTCAGCTAGTTTTTCTTTAGCTTCATCACTAACTTCAAGAGTAATATTTTGTTCGTTTAATAGTTGTTTTAAATCATCAAGCATAATATCAACAATTTTTAACAGATGTTCTTTTTCTAATGGCTTAAATTCAATAATGGCGTCAAAACGGTTTAAAAACTCCGGTTTGAAGTATGTGTTAAGGGTATCTAATAAATTGCTTTCATTCTTTTCAGAACCTTGATTTTCAAATCCGACTGAAATTTTCTTATGATGGACTCCAGCATTGCTTGTCATAATTATGACCGTGTCCTTAAAGCTGACAGTTCGTCCTTGGCTATCTGTCAATCGGCCGTCATCCATAATTTGTAAGAATATATGTTGTACATCAGGATGTGCTTTTTCAATTTCATCCAGGAGAATGATGCTATATGGATTGCGGCGCACTTTTTCTGTTAGCTGTCCAGCCTCTTCATGACCAATATAGCCTGGAGGTGAACCAATTAATTTTGAAACAGAGTGCTTCTCCATATACTCACTCATATCAAGGCGAATTAAGCTATCTTTCGTACCGAACAGTTCTTCAGCCAGCCTTTTTGTCAATTCCGTTTTACCGACACCAGTAGGTCCGACAAACAGGAAAGAACCGATTGGGCGGTTTTTTGCTTTCAAGCCGGCGCGGCTTCGTTTGATCGCTTTGGCAACTTTTTCAACCGCTTCATCTTGGCCGATAATTTTCTTCGCTAAGTTAGAAGCAAGGTTTTTCATTTTCGCTTGTTCGTCTTGTTCAAGCTTACCGACAGGAATGCCTGTCTTTTCTTCAATAATTTTTTGGATGTCTCCAACGTCAACGATTGCTTTGTTTGTCTCTTGGCCTTTTTCAAGACGTTTTTCAAGCTCAATTTCTTCTTGTCGCAATTTAGCTGCTAATTCATAATTTTCTTCCTTCGCAGCTTTTTCTTTTTCTTTTGCAATTTCGGCAAGGCGTTTCTCAAGAGCCGTTTTATCATCAACGCCCATTTTCAAATTCACTTTTGAACCGGCTTCATCAAGCAAATCAATGGCTTTATCAGGGAGGAAACGATCTTGGATATAACGGTGCGAAAGTTTTACACATGCTTCGATCGCTTTGTCTGTATATTTTACATTATGATAATTTTCGTATTTAAATTGAATCCCTTTTAAAATTTCGATCGCTTGTTCAACAGTCGGTTCAGTTACCATCACCGGTTGAAAACGTCTTTCAAGGGCGGCATCTTTTTCAATTTTTCGATACTCTTTTAATGTTGTTGCACCAATGATTTGTAATTCACCACGGGCAAGTGCTGGTTTTAAAATATTACCTGCATCCATGGATCCTTCTGCAGAGCCGGCACCAACGAGCAAGTGAATTTCATCAATGAATAATATAATGTTCTTCCGTTTTTGCAAATCAGCAATTAATTGTTTCATACGTTCTTCAAATTGGCCTCGGATGCCTGTGTTGGCGACAAGGCTCGCAACGTCAAGCAAGTAAACCTCTTTATTTAGAAGTTTTGCTGGTACGTTTCCTTCCGCAATTTTTAATGCCAGTCCTTCGGCAATTGCTGTTTTACCAACGCCAGGTTCTCCAATTAACACTGGGTTGTTTTTATTGCGTCTATTTAAAATTTCAATCACTCGAAGAACTTCTTTATCTCGGCCAATGACTGGATCAATAATTCCAGCTTTTGCGGCATTTGTTAAATTGCGTCCGAATTGGTCAATGAAACTGTGACTGGAACTTCTTTGATGACGTTGACGAATGTCTTGTGGATAGAAATTTTGATCAATAGGACTAAAATCCATATCCATTTTCATTTGTTTGAACAAATCTTCAAAAGGACTTGATCCTCCAAAAAGACTAAAACCCGTTGGAATTTTAAAATTAGCTTTTTCTTTTGAATAGCAGTCTTCACATAAATGCAATTGTTTCTTTTGCTGATTTACTTGAATATTTAAATAAACCGTGGCTTCTTTCTTATGACAAATTTGGCAATTCATTAAAAGAACCTCCTATTTAGAATTGCTTTTATTTGACTTTGACTAACTTTGACTTTCTTAACTATATTAAATCATAAAGGTCAAAATTGGTCAATATATTTTTGACTTTTTTTGACCTTTTAATAAAAATTTTTTCATTTAGCATTTAGAAAAAAATAAAAAGGCAAGTAATGGGGAAAATTTTTCCATTACTTGCCTTTATTACATTACTCAACAATTTTATTTCAACGATTCCAAAATAGGGAATAGCTCTTCAAGATGTTTAATTTCATAATCAGGCGTTACTTCGTTTAATCTTTCCTTATTATGACGGTTAATCCAAACCGATTTCATACCAACACGTGAAGCACCTAAAATATCGGTTAATAAATTGTCGCCAACCATAATGGCTTCATCTTTGTTTAGACCAAGTAGTTGTAATGCGTGTTCAAAAATCGATGGATCTGGTTTGCCGCGTCCGAAAGCCCCAGAAATGACAATTTCGTCAAAATAAGGTGGAAGCTCTGGCGTCATCGTTAATTTTGTATTTTGCAAGTCAGGTGAACCGTTCGTAAGTAGAAGAAGTTTGTATTTCCCTTTTAATTGATCTAGAATCGCAAAAGTTTCTTCGTAAACAAGCGGTGTTTTGCGCCGAACGGCTGGGAAAAATTCACCGAGTTCATAACCTAATTCCGGATCATCGATTCCTATTGCTCTTAAACCACGTGTCCAAGCATCTTTTCGATAAGTTGGAACAATTTGGCTTAATTTTTTGAAATCTTCTTGTTCATCTAAAAAATTTCCCCATAGTCCTTCAAAAGGATTAATGCCGATCATCTGTGTGAATGGATACGTTTCATAAGAACTGTACAATTCTCTAGCTTCTTTACGAACAGCTTCTTCAAGCTCTTCAGGATCAATGTGGTCGTATTTTTCTTTAGCTTTTTCACATGTTCTTACAAAAGCTTCTTTAATACTTTGCTGATCCCACAATAAAGTATCGTCTAAATCGAAAAAAATAGCTTTAATCATAGCGTTACTCCTCTTCCTTAATCTATATATCAAGACTACAATAGAAATGTGAAATTTGTACATAAATAATTAAAAAGTCTTTTTATTTTAAATATTCTATAAACTCATGTAAAATTCGAGCTGTCAATCCCCAGATCACTTTATCTTCGTAAAAATAAAAATATTCATCCATGCTTCGACGGCGCCAATTATAATTTTTTCCGTCTGGGATAAGATGATAAGGAAAATTCTCTTCAGGCTGAACTTTAAATTGAACGGTGTAAACTTTTGGTTCAGCTTCCAATAAATAGGATAACGGGACCGTAAACAATTTGTCCACTTCAGATTTGTTAGGGGAGATAGCGGATAATTCTTTTTCAATCCATCCAACATAAGGATATATAATCGTTTCATAGGGCTGTACTAAAAAATCAAGTGGACCAATGATGTTGATCGATTCTTTTTCAATTTGCAATTCTTCACTTGCTTCTCTAATCGCAGCTGTTTCACTATTTTCAACGCCTTTTTCAATACGGCCGCCGGGAAAACAAATTTCTCCAGGTTGCCGCCTTAAATGATGAGCGCGGATTTCAAAAAGAATTTGTATTTCATTGTCCATTTTTATTAAAGGTAATAATACCGCATAAGTAGAAAGAGTTTTGCTCCCTAAAACGTGGGGCGTATGATTTTTTAATTTCTCAAAACGAGCCGTAAGATCTGCGTTCAATAAACAAGCGCCTCCTTTGAACAACTGTACTATTTTCATTCTAGCAAAAGGATGATTCATATGTCTTTAAATAAAAAAACTTTTCTTGCTTTATTGATTCTCATTCTTTGTTTTATTGGCATAAGCATTCGGATTGGCACGAAAGAGTTAGAACGGTTTGATAGTGCTGTAACAACTTTTATACAGTTATTTCAATCAGACCCGATGACAAAGTGGATGGTCTTTTTTTCGACAATAGGTTCCTACAAAGTTCAATATGTAATTTTTTTTGCATTAGCAGCTTTTTATTTTTTCGTTCGGAAAAATAAATTTTACATGTTACTTTTGTTTGTAAACCTTTTTGGCGTCAGACTATTAAACCGAATGTTGAAAGTATTATTTGAGAGACCGCGGCCGGATATAGAAAAACTGGTTGATGTTTCAGGATTAAGTTTTCCAAGTGGACATGCAATGAATTCTTTAGGTTTTTATGGTTTTATAGCATATATTATTTATCAAGAGTTAAGGGAAAGAACATTTTTTGCTTGGATTGTTCCAGTTGTTTTCAGTGTAATTATTTTTATTATTGGACTAAGCAGGATTTATCTCGGTGTTCATTATCCAAGCGATGTGCTAGCCGGCTTTTTAGCTGGTGGAGCATGGATATTAGTTTGTCTACTACTGCTGTATTCAAGGAGAAAAATGAATACATGACATAAAACGAAACGTCTGCCCTTTTGGAACATGAGGGCAGACGTAATAATGTTTATTTTGTTCGATTTGCCAATTGTTGTTCAGCCATTCGTACCATTTCTTTAACCATGTTTCCGCCGATTACACCGCCGATTTTCCCGGCCTCATTTGCTTTTATATTTCCGTTATAGCCTTTTTTAAGTGGAATCCCAAGTTCGCTAGCGATTTCATATTTAACTTCATCCGGATTTTTTCCATTTGAATACCTTCTCGCTTTCATCACTTTGCTTTTAAGCATGTCAACAGCTTCTCTTGCTTCAGGAATTAACAATTTTCGCTTTCGTTTTGCCATATTTCTCAACTCCACATTTGAATATTGATTACAAACTATTTTCTCCAAAAAATATTTGTGTTCTGGATTGAAATTTATGGAAATTAGACCAGTGATCAACTAATGAAGTTAGATGTTGACTAATGGTACACTTTATTTAACTAAATAATGAAGAGGTGATGGCATGAAAAGAATCATCAGTTTATTCTTTTTCATGGGACTCATCATCCTTTTCCCGAATCAATCAAATGCAGATCAGACTTTTCAACTGTATGTCAATGATCAACTTGTATCTCTTCAAGAGCCGCTTTTTGTTGAGAATGAGCGTGTTTTCGTTCCTGTACGTTTTGTAGGAGAACAACTGGGAGCGGCTGTTGAATGGAAACGTGAAAAACAAACCGTTTTGATTCGATCACCAATTGAAGATCAAGTCCAATTTTATGTACAATCAAGACGAATAACATTAAATGGTTCAGAATACATAATGGACGTTGAACCAATCATCCGAAATGGGCGGATGTATTTGCCAATTCGCCATGTAGCTGAAATGTTACATTTACAAGTAAAATGGTTGAAAAATTCGCAAATAATTTATTTGCAGTCTTATCCATTGTATGAAGTCCAGCCGGGCGACACATTATTAAGTATTAGCAATAAATTTCAGTTATCTGTTGAATTATTGAAAGAGAGAAATCAATTAACAGGTAATTCAATTGAAGCGGGAAGCTATTTGAAAGTTATTGTTCCGCACATAATAAAACATCAAACGAATGACGATCTAATTTTATTAGCAAAATTGATTGAAGCAGAAGCTGAAAGTGAACCATTTTTGGGGAAAGTTGCCATTGGCAATGTGATCGTGAATCGGGTAAAGGATGATCGTTTTCCAAATTCGATTAAAGATGTGATCTTGGAACAGGGTCAATTTACACCAGTTTCAACAGGGAGAATAAATAAGGTAAAACCGAGTAATAGTTCCATTGATGCTGCAAAAAAAGCAATAGCCGGTGAAAAGCCTGTAAAGGATGCCATTTATTTTTTTAATCGTGCCAATACGACGAATGCCTTCCTTCTAGCAAGGGAAGTTGTTACTGATATAGGGAATCACCGTTTTACTCGTTGACTAAAATTATACAAAGTTGGATGAAACATTTTTTGCAAAGATTCATGTCTCCATCAATAATGGGCATATTAAAGATGTGAACGAAAAGAACAACTTGATGGAGGGACAAACATGAAAAAAACATTGCTTTTCGTTTCATCTACTGTGCTGTCTTTAGGATTGCTTGTCGGCTGTAATGTCAACGGTGATAATGATAATGAAAATCCTACTGGTGTAAGATATAATAATCGCGGATTTGATACAGAAAATGTCCGTTATGATTATAATTATAATGACCGACTTGATAATGTTCGTTTTGATCGCAATGGTAGAACCGGCATTTTCGACAATGATTTTGGAATTGATAGGGCTGAACGCCGCAATGGTGGAGATGCTGATTTAATCGATGTTGATTATGATAATGCAGAGCCGGACCCTGGAGAAGAACCGAATGAGGATCGAAATCCAGCTATGAGAGGCAATAATGATAATGGTTTGTTTAATGGGAATGGCAATAATGGCATGAGAAATGGTACTCGTTAAAGCAAGAGCTGAGGACAGATCCTCAGCTTTTTTTCATATAATTGACAGCTAGACTACCTAATGTTTTGGCGGCAATTAACATAGCCCGTTCGTCAATATCAAATTTTGGATGGTGGTGTGGGTAGACAATTTCCCAATCAGGATTCATTGCACCAGTAAAGAAAAATACTCCTTTTACATGTTGAAGATAATAGGCAAAATCTTCTCCTCCCATGATCGGTGGTGTTTCATAAACATTGACGACATCAGGAACATTTTGAGCGATACGTGCTAAAAATTCACATTGATCAGCGTGATTCATGACAGGGGGATAGCCTTTATTGTACGTATACGTGTAGGTAGCATCAGATGCTGAGCAAACTCCATTTACGATGCGGTCGATTTCCTTTTCAATAAAATTTCTAGTTTTTTCATTCATTGTTCGGACTGTACCTGCCATAAAGACAGAATCGGCAATGATGTTATGAGCGTTTTCCGCAACGAAAGAACCAATGGAAAGAACAGCTGGTTCCAAAGGATCAACCCTGCGGCTAACGATTTGTTGCAAATTAAGTACTAATTGAGATCCGATCACGATTGAGTCTTTTGAAAGATGAGGAAGGGCACCATGTCCCCCTTTTCCTTGAATTTTTATTTCAAATTTATCAGCAGCTGCCATAAATGGACCTGGGCGATATGTAATATCTCCTAGGGGAATTGTCGACCAGAGATGAGTTCCAAAGATGACGTCAACTCCTTCAAGACAGCCATCTTCAATCATTGCAATGGCTCCTCCAGGGGCTACTTCTTCTGCATGTTGATGGATAAAAACGATATTTCCAGCGATCGTTTCTTTTATCGATTGAAAAGCTTTTGCCAATACTAATAATGTTGCTGTATGCCCGTCATGTCCGCATGCGTGCATTTTTCCAGGAAATTTGGATTTATAAGGAACGTCGTTTTCTTCTTGAATAGGAAGTGCATCAAAATCTGCTCGTAAAGCAACAGTAGGACCCGGTCTTTTACCTTTGAGAATTGCAACAACCCCACGTCCTCCGACTTGTGTGCGAACTTCGTTTCCGAGGTTGCGATGATACTCAGCTATAAATTTTGGTGTTTCAACTTCTTCAAAAGATAATTCAGGGTGTTGGTGAAGATATCTCCGGATTTCTACCATTTCTCTATATAAACTATCTAATGTATGATATAAATCTTCCATTTGAGCGCCTCCTTTATTTAGTCTATAATTCATTATATGGGAATTTTTTAACTTTAACAGGAATAATGCTTATTTTATAGAATTAATGTAAGTAAAAATTTAGATATTTGGTGAATTCGGAAATGAAACAAATAGAAAATGATCTTGTTAGAGAAGTAAGAGAAGACATATTAGAAAATAATGAATTAAGGAGACAGTTGGAAATGCTAAATGAAGTATTGCGTTCTTCTAATGAACGTCACTTCGAACTGTTAGAAAGCATTTCAGACGGTTTTTGTGCGGTTAATCGCTCGTGGGCTTTTACTTTTTTAAATAATTCATTGGAAAATATTTTCAAAAAGTCGAGGGATGAACTTTTAGGGAAAAGTCTTTGGTCAGTTTTTCCAATTGATTCTCACCCAGGTATTTATAAAAATATTTGTAAAGCTATGGGAGAGCAAAAAGTCGTACGCTTTCAGGAGTATACCCCGAAATTCAACAAATATTTACAGTTTACTGCTTATCCTTCCAAAGATGGACTTTCGATTCTTACACAAGATGTGACCGAGCAAGTACGGATGATTGAGGCTTTAATTGAAAGCGAAGAACGTTTTCATCTTCTTGCAAATAATATGGGGCAAGTTTTTTGGATCGCTTCACCGGATTTTGAAGAGTGGTATTACATTAGTCCTGCCATAAAAAATATTCTTGGATTTTCCAGTGATGAATTTGAGGAAAAATATTATCAATTTTTACAGCAAATTGATCCTTGCGATCGGCAGAAAGTTCATGCGGCATTGTTGAAGATGAGGGAATGTGAAACGATTTTCGAGTTTCGCTATCAACAGCCAAATTTGCCTCCGCAATGGATAAGGGTCAAGGGAATTCCGGTTTTTAAAGATGGAATTTTAGAGGTTATTGTCGGCATTACCGAAGATATTACTCGCATTATTGAGCGGGAAGAGCTGTTAAGCAGATCTGATAAGTTATCAACAGTCGGACAACTTGCTGCTGGCATTGCCCATGAAATTCGAAATCCATTAACGTCCATTAAAGGATTTTTGCAAATTATTAAATCAGAAGGGCAAGTTCCTAACTCTTATACCGATATTATGTTGGACGAGCTTGAACGAATTGAGTCAATTATAAATGAATTTCTATTTCTTGCTAAACCGCAGCAAGAAATAAAATATGAAGTGCAATATTTAAAACCGGTATTAGAGCAGGTGATTCGCTTTATGGAAGCGGAGGCCAATCTTAAAGGGATTGAGATTAAAGTTGATCTATGGGATATTACTTCAGCGAAAGTGAATTGTAATGCGAACCATATAAAACAGATTTTCATAAATATTATTAAAAATTCATTAGAAGCAATTCAGTCAAAAGGAACCGTTGTTATTAAAGGTGAAATCAATAAAGAAGATTCTACAGTAACGATTCGCGTCATTGATGACGGTCATGGCATTTCAAAAGAACGATTAAAAAAATTGGGAGAACCATTTTATTCAACGAAAGAAAAAGGAACTGGTCTAGGCCTAATGATTACGAGAAAACTCGTGGAGGACCATCTTGGGGAACTGCATTTTGATAGTGAAGTAGGTAAAGGAACAACAGTTTCCGTGCAGTTGCCATTAACAAGATGCACATGAAGTGAAGCATGATACTTTACGATATGTTTGTTTTTTTTATAATTAAATTAAAAGTATTTTTGCAATAGTTAGGCTATTTTACATAGAAATGGATGATCATAAGTGGAATATTTAATCAATCCGAGGGTAAAAGATATTCAGTTTTCAGGGATCCGTCAGTTTTTTAATATGGTTTCTGATTATGAAGATGTCATTTCACTCACAATTGGACAACCTGATTTTTCATCTCCCGAAGGTGTTAAAGAAGCTGGAAAGTGGGCTATCGATCATGATTATACGACCTATACTCATAATGCCGGCTTGCTTCCATTACGGCAAGCTGCCTGTAATTTTGTAAAAAATAAATATGGGCTTGAGTATGATCATGAAGAGGAAGTTATTGTAACCTCTGGTGCCAGTGAAGCTATTGATATTGCGCTTCGGACGATCGTTGAAGAAGGTACAGAAGTCATTTTACCAGGACCTGCCTATCCAAGTTACGAAGCTTTAATTAGACTATCAGGCGGGATCCCGGTATTTGTTGATACCCGAAATAGCGGGTTTAAACTGACTGCATCGTTAATAAAAGAACATTTGACTGATAAAACGCGCTGTTTAATATTACCTTATCCTTCTAATCCAACCGGATGTACGCTTAACTTTGAAGATTTAAAGGAAATCGCTGAATTATTAAAAGACAAGGATATTTTTGTATTGTCTGATGAAGTATATAGTGAGCTCGTGTTCAAAGGCAGCCATTATTCTATTGCTTCCTTTCCAGGTATGAAAGAGAAAACTGTTGTTGTCAACGGCCTTTCTAAATCGCATTCGATGACAGGATGGCGGATCGGCTTTGCTTTTGCACCGGCCTTTTTAACAAAGTATATGGTTAAAGTCCATCAATTTTCGATTGCGTGTGCATCCAGCATTTCACAATATGCGGCTATCGAAGCTTTAACAAAAGGAATGAATAGTGCTTTGACAATGAAGCATGAATATATGAAACGAATGCACTATTCATACAAAAGATTAAAATTTCTCGGATTTGATGTGGAAGAGCCAAATGGTACTTTTTATATTTTCCCATCTATTAAACGGTTTAATATGACTTCCCTTGATTTTGCAACGAAGCTTCTGCAAGAAGCAGGTGTTGCAGTTGTTCCAGGGAGTGCCTTTTCAGAGTATGGCGAAGGCTTTGTAAGGTTGTCCTACGCTTATTCAATGGAGACGCTTGAAGAAGCTTTTAATCGGATTGAACAGTTCGTAAATCGCATGTAAAAATGCAAATAAAAACAAGGGGTCGCACAGAAAGCCGTATGGGTGATCTTTGCGCCCCTTTCCTATCTTTAAATTTAGATATACATTAAATTTAGATATACATTTTTGCGCTCTGCTTTTCGGATATCCTCTTGTTTTCCTCTGTTAGTTATTCATTTATTCTTTATCTTCTGCTAATTCCTTAAATGACTTCACTTTTCCATGGGGATTTTGTGCTTCTTTGCGTTTACGAAATTGCCGTTCTTGTTGTCTTTTTGACTGTGTCATATCGTCAGCTCCTTATGTGATAGTTATTACGTCTTTTAGTTTTCATCATATAAAGAAGTGTTATCCTCCATGTTTATTTCTAATACTTCCAGAACATGGAAGATATCAATATTTATTTTTTCCCCTTGCAAAGTGTGTAAATATAATTGTGAGGAAAGAGGATCAATTTTTTTTATATAGCCGATTTTTTCTAAATAACAGCCATTTTCATAATATGTTATTTTCACAGAGGTATTTTCTGTCATTGCTTGTTGAATCGTATAATTGATTAATTCTAATTGTTGTTCATCAAGCGAGCGTTTTGGAAGTTTTCGATCATTCGCCCACAACTCTCTAATTTCATGAACATGCTCGGGAAGCATCATTGCTGTCCATTTGATTGTGCCACGGTCTTTGATCAACCTTTATTCTCCTTTCTGTTAGTCATGTACTGTCATTTTTATTATACACGAAAATATGTTCTATAAAAACATTTGTTCTTATTTGTGAGATCTATTCACATAAGCGATATTTTCGGTTTCTTATTCCACATCCATTCAGAGCCAATGACCTTGCTTTATTGTTGCAAGGTCAACCGACTTCACTAGAATGCAGGCGACTTTCGTCAGTAAGAGTTATCATTGACTTTTTTATTGGACAAGGTAAACTAATTAGCATATGGGTCAAAACGAGATGGTTTAGCCAATTAAGGAGATTAAAGATGTTAGAAAAAAAGAATGGGAAACATTTGCCCAAGTTAACATCTGTCCAGTTAATCGTTTTATATTATGTATGTGCAGTACTTTTTTCGACATTGCTTCTTAGTTTGCCTATTGCTCATAAGCCCGGGGTTTCTTTAAGTTTTATTGATGCTTTATTTACTGCAGTGAGTGCGATCAGTGTCACGGGTCTTACAGTCGTACCAACTAGAGATACATTTAGTGTTGTGGGTTACTTTATTTTAATGTTTGTTATGCAGTTCGGCGGCATTGGAATTATGACACTAGGAACATTTATATGGTTGATTTTTGGAAAGAAAATTGGTCTTAAAGAACGGCTATTAATTATGACGGATCAAAATCAGTCAACGATTTCTGGTCTAGTCTCATTAATGAAACAAATTTTATTATTGATCGTAATTATTGAGGCGATTGGAGCTTTAATATTAGGTACCTATTTTTTAAAATATTATCCGAAATGGCAGGAAGCATTTTTTCATGGGCTATTTCTATCGATTAGTGCAACAACAAATGCAGGGTTCGATATAACAGGAACATCGCTTATGCCTTATGCCCATGATTACTTTGTCCAGTTTATTACAATGATTTTGATTATATTAGGGGCCATCGGTTTTCCGGTTTTAATTGAGGTCAAGCATTATTTAACACATCGGGGCAAATATCCTTACCATTTTTCTTTGTTTACGAAAATTACAACTGTAACTTTTTTTGCTTTAGTAGTTTTTGTCTCAGTAAGTATATATTTGCTGGAATGGAACCAGGTTTTTGCTGATAAAAAGTGGCATGAAGCTTTTTTTGCTTCATTATTCCAGTCGGTGACAACGCGTAGTGCAGGTTTGTCAACAATTGTTGTGGGGGACTTTTCGGAACCGACATTACTTCTCATGTCATTGATGATGTTTATCGGGGCATCGCCTTCTAGTGTAGGAGGAGGCATCAGGACAACTACTTTTGCAATTATGTGTTTAAGTATTTTCTTTTACGCAAAAGGTAGAAATACGATTAAAGTGTTCAAACGAGAAATTGATCCAATTGATATTACGAAGGCATACATTGTAATTACAACAGCGTTCATGCTTTGTGGAACAGCTGTAACGATTTTATCTTATACAGAAGCACTTCCATTAATGCCGATTATCTTTGAAGTAGCTTCAGCTTTTGGAACCTGTGGGTTATCCATGGGGATCACAAGTGAACTTTCTGCTGTCGGAAAACTGGTGATCATCGCTTTAATGTTTATTGGTAGAATTGGTATTTTTTCATTTTTATTTTTAATTCGAGGGCCGGAAAAAGAAGAAAATTATCATTATCCAAAAGAAAAAATTATCATCGGTTAACTCGTCAATTGCCTATTTCTGTGTGGCCTTAAATCTATTATAATAGAAGTAGGGGAATTCAAGGAAGGAGGTTTGTCATATGCTTAACGCTCCGATGCCTCAAGAAGTTTTTGATAAGCAAGACGAACAATCCTATAAAAAAAGATTTCCATTAGGAAAAAATGTAAAAAAAGCATTAAAAGATTATTTACGTGATTATAAAGGCCACGGTACCCGGCCGTTATTTCCAACACCGAAGCCGGTGAAGCAACAGTTAAGAGACCAATGGCAATCTAAGCTGCGTTAAATGGACGCAGCTTTTTTTATTTGAAAAAAGAGCGTCGATTTTAATGACACAAATACATATGATTCATTAATGTTCGGAATTTTCATCAATTGTATGATAGCGTTTTCAATAAAATGACAACAATTTCAAAAAAAATTTATGAAAAATAGTGTTGACTTTGTAAGCATTCGGGTTTAAAATTATCAGAAAATATTGATAAATTAAAATATAAAGGGGAAGGAAAACAATGTCAAATACTGTTGTTGTGAAACCGGAGGAACAACAAAAAACGAAAGAGGAAGAACAATCTGTCATTCAATATATTTGTGATCTTTATAATGGCAAATAATTTTCTACCGTTTTTATTTGTATTTGGCTCTCTAAAAATTTAGAGGGTCAATTATTTCGTTATATAATGAAAGCGTTTTACAAAGAATGTCTTATCCATGACCATTATAACATTTTTGCAGTTTAATTCAGCTGATTTTTTCTTTTGTAACAAAATGTTTTATTTTTTTTGCCACCATTGTGAACATTTTCACATTACAGTGATATTCATAAAAGATGTGCATATAATTGAATTAGAAATAACGAAAAAACATTTTGAAGAGAATTGAAAGGTGGCGCATGAAACTATGGCAGGCACGGCTGTACTTTACCGTGACCATGAGGTTATCATTTTGGAAGATGTTGAAAAAGAAACAATGGAGGAAATTAAGAAACAATGCGGATGTGGTCATTGCACATGCACTATTAATGATCATAAAGTTGATTTAGGAAATGTGGAGTTTGTTGGTTTTAAAGAGGACAAGATTGATTGGGATTATGGATATTAATCTATATAAATATATGTTATTGATTTTCATTTGAATAGGTAAGGTGAATCAGACATGATATGTTTCATGTCTATTTCCTTTTTAAAAGGCTGTTTCAATTGTCAATAGAAATTGACTTTTGAAACAGCCATATACATATATATTACTTATTTAAATAGCGAGGGAATAAAATATTATTTTCTTTATGGACATGGTTAAACATATCGGATTCAAGGTTTTCCAATCTTTGATATGTCAATGTATATGTCATGCAAGCATCAGGCGGCAATGTAAAATCATTTGTTACTTCACGAATAAGTTTTAACAAATCGCCAGCTTTGTCATGCTCTGCTTCTAATTCATTGATGGCAGACTTAATTTTTTCAAGTTTTTCTGTTGAAGGTTCGGCTTCGTATTCTTTAACAAGCGGGAAGATTGCTTCCTCTTCTTTAATAAGGTGTTCGACAAGCTCTTTGCTTAAATCGTGATAATAGTTGTACACCTTTGCGAGATGAGGATGGTTCGGACCATGAACGCGATATACTTTTGTAACCAGCTGTCCTAATTGCGGAAGTTCCTCATTTAAATAAGCATGATGTGTTTGGACGATATGATCAATCAAATCGGCGCTCCCGATTTCTTGCCAATTGACTGTATCAGTGTTCATAGTTTCCATTTTTGCATAGCCTTCATTAAGCGCTTGTAAAATTTCATTTTCTTTCAAATTTTTTTCTTGAAGTGCTTCCGCTAATGAACGGTTTCCACCGCAGCAGAAGTCAATTTTATGTTTTTTAAATATATCAGCAGCTTGTGGGAATTTCGTTACTATATCTCCTAAAGTCATTGAACTTGTTATTGTGAAAGACATGGGCTATTACCTCCTAAAAATTATCTACATAAACTATATAATAACTTTAACACTATGGTAGTGATGCAAATCACAGAGGGTGGAATAAAATTTATTAAAAAATTCAAAAAAATTTCAAAAACCTACTTTAAAAAGTTTGTGAATAATTGTACAATTAAACTGTAAATTGTATTACAACAGCATAAAAATAATGATAATAGTGTAAATAAATGTGACGGGGCTGTCTTCTTTCAAAAAATATGATGTGGATTTTTAAAGTGAATGAAAACGCTTGCTTAAATTCTTTTTTATCGTCGGGTCTGTTTGGTTATAAAGAGTTTAAAATTCATTTTAAACTCTTTTAATATAACAATTTGTTACATGTTTCACTTAAAAATCGTGTTGTTTATCGAGAGGAGTGTGTTTCTTTTGCACATCGTTGTTTGTGTAAAACAAGTGCCAGACACAAAAATCATCAAAGTCAATCCGAAAACGAACACATTGGACCGTCGTGGGGTTCCGGCTATTTTGAACCCATATGATGGTCACGCTGTGGAAGAGGCAGTACGCATCAAAAACAAAGTTGGCGGCAAAGTGTCCGTTTTATCGATGGGACCACCGCAAGCAACGGAAGTAATTAAAAAGAGCATTGAAATAGGAGCAGATGCTGGCTATTTAATTACAGACCGACGTTTTGCAGGCGCAGATACGCTGGCAACAAGCTATGCTTTGTATAATGCTCTGAAAAAAATAGCCAAAGAAGAACCGATTGATCTAGTTCTTTGCGGCTTACATGCAATAGATGGAGATACAGGCCAGGTTGGACCTGGTATTGCTAGGCGCCTAAATATTCCGCCTGTTACAAAAGTCATTAAAGTTGAGGAAGTTAACGTAGAGAAAAAATATATTAAAGTTCATCGCAAAATTGAAGATGGCTATGAAGTCATTCAGGCGCAATTGCCATGTTTAATTACCGTTGAAAAGGAAATTAATGAAATTTCTTATTCGCCGCTGCCAAATATGATTAAAGCAGCAAGATATAAACCGGTCATTTGGTCAGTCGATGATTTGGAGGGCGTAGATATATCTCAACTTGGATTAAAAGGATCACCGACGGTCGTTGGAAAAATGTGGGCGCCAAAACCGCCTGAAAAAGCGAAAATGATCGAAGGAAGTTCTGCTGAACAAGTGAAGCAACTTGTATCAACGATTTTGGCTGAAAAGAGCGAACTTTTTCAACAGTAAATAGGGGGAAATAAGATGATCGAAGAATATAGAGGCGTCTGGGTATTTATTGAAGAACGGCAAGGGGAGATTGCCGGAGTTTCTTTAGAGCTATTAGGTGCTGGTCGGGCTTTAGCTGATAAACTAGATGTACCGCTTGGAGGGTTTCTATTAGGTTATAATGTTAAAAATTTAGCACAAATTTGTTTTGAATATGGTGCAGATGAAGTTTATGTAATTGATGATCCAATTCTAAAAAACTACCGAACTGAGCCATTTATGCATGGTGTAAGCAATCTCGTAAGAAAATATAAGCCGGAAATTATTTTATACGGGGCAACATCAAACGGAAAAGATTTGGCAAGCGCAATTGCAACGGATTTAAGTACTGGTTTAACAGCAGATACGACGATGCTTGATATTGATTTGGAAAATCGCTTATTCGAAGCAAGCCGTCCGGCATTTGGCGGAAATATTATGGCGACGATTCTTTGTAAGAAACATCGTCCGCAAATGGCAACTGTACGGCCGAAAGTAATGAAGGCATTGCCAAGACAAGTAGGCAGGACAGGAACAATTATTGAGGAAAAATTAGGGCTTGAAGAAAGCAGCATTCGTACGAAAGTTTTAGAGATTGTTAGAGATGCGAAGAAGAAAGCAAATTTAGCTGATGCCCATATCATCGTTGCCGGGGGCAAAGGAATGGGAAGTGAAGAGAACTTCCAGCTTCTCTATGAATTAGCCGATGTTCTCGGTGCAAGCGTTGGAGGTACACGCGATGTTGTCGAAGCAGGTTGGCTTGATCATTCTTTGCAAATTGGCCAAACGGGTGAAACAGTATCGCCAAAAATTTACTTTGCATTCGGTATTTCCGGTGCCATTCAACACGTTGTTGGGATGAAAAACTCTGAATTAATCATTGCGGTTAATAAAGATCCGAATGCACCTATTTTCAATGCTTCCCATTATGGAATCGTTGGCGATGCCATGGAAATTCTTCCACTGCTTATTCAAGAATTTAAAGCAGCACTAGAAAAGTCCGGAGGTGTAGTCGAGCATGTCTGAGAAATTTGATGTAATCGTTGTAGGTGCGGGACCTGCTGGTTCATCCTGTGCTTACACTGCAGCCAAAGCAGGATTAAATGTTTTACTAATTGAACGTGGAGAATATCCTGGTGCCAAAAACGTAATGGGTGGAATTTTATATCGAAAACAATTAGAGGACATTATTCCAGAATTCTGGAAAGAAGCACCTCTTGAGCGTCCTATTATTGAACAACGGATTTGGTTAATGGATAAAAAATCATGTATTACAACAAGTGTTAAAAATGAGGAATGGGGGGAGCCACCGTATAATTGCTTCTCAGTTTTACGGGCTAAGTTTGACCAATGGTTTGCCCAAAAAGCTGTCGAAGCCGGTGCTTTACTCATAAATGAGACAGTAGTTTTAGAATGTATCGTCGAAAACGGGAGAGTCGTCGGCGTACGGACGGACCGCCCAGACGGCGATGTATATGCAGATGTAGTTGTTCTTGCAGACGGTGTTAATTCGCTCTTGGCTAAACAGCTCGGTTTTCATAAAGAATTACGCCCGGACGAAGTTGCTCTTTGCGTAATGGAAGTAATCAATCTTCCTAAAGATGTAATTAATGAACGTTTTAATGTAAATGACAATCAAGGGGTAGCGATTGAAATTTTTGGTGACTCTACAAAAGGTAATTTAGGAACTTCTTTCATATATACGAACAAAGAAAGCGTAAATATTGGTGTTGGAGTTACTTTATCTAGCATGATGCGGGAAAAAATTAAACCGTATGAGCTATTGGAATATGTAAAAAACCACCCGATGGTTCAACCATTAATTAAAGACGGTGAATCTGCAGAATATTTGGCCCATTTAATACCAGAAGGCGGCTACAATTCGATTCCAAAATTATTTGGAGACGGTGTTCTTGTTGCTGGGGATGCTGCTCAATTTGTAAACGGCATTCATCGCGAAGGTTCCAATATGGCGATGACTTCTGGACGGTTAGCTGCAGAAACGATTATCGAAGCAAAAGAAAAAGGTGACTTTTCTGAGAGAGCATTGTCTAAATATAGAGAAAAAGTTATGAACAGCTTTATCGGAAAAGACTTGGAGAAGTATAAAGATGCTACACATACATTTGAAACAAATCCGCAATACTTCAAGGAATACATTCCTTTGATGAATAAAGCGGCAAGCAGCTTTTTGTCAGTTGATGGAGTGCCAAAACGTGAAAAACAAAAAGCTGCCATTCAAACGATTATCGGAAATAAAGGTAAGCTAGCCGTCGCAAAAGACTTATACCGTGCATGGAAGGTGATGAAATAATGGGCAAAATGGCGACAACACTTGAAGAAAAACAATATTTAGTCCGTTACAAAGCCGATAAAAAATCCCATTTAACAATTTTAGATCATGATGTTTGTGCAACAAAATGTCCTGATAAAATCTGTACTGTATTCTGTCCTGGTGAAGTGTATAAATGGGAGGAAAGCGGCAGGATGTTTGTCGGTTATGAAGGCTGTCATGAATGTGGCAGCTGTCGTATAGGCTGTCCTTACCAAAATATTAAATGGGAATATCCAAAAGGCGGGCACGGTATTATATTTAGATTGGCATAATAGTATAAGATTGTATAATAAGTTTTAAAAGATTGGCAGGAGGTGATCTTTTCACCGCTTGCCTTTCTATTTTTCTATGAAAATATTTGCACATCTCCACTTCAATAATTTATAAATAAAAATTGAGGGAACAATATGAACATACCATCTTAAATGTTATTAATAAAAAACACCCTGAACAAATTGAGGGTAATATATCAATCCAAATATATTTCATTTAACGACCAGGTGTTTAAACTATTAATTGGATTTTAAATAGCAGAATCCGTATTTTTGGCCGTTTTGGAAAATAATAAAGAATAGAAGTATTCAACAAGATAATGTATAAAAATTGTAAATGAAGAAAATAAGCAAATTTTTTTAACGAGTGTACTATTCACTAAAATAGTCTAGGAGATGAACTAGGATTAAACGATTCATACGAGTCATTTTCGGTAGTACGATTTTCATTATTTTTTTATATTTTGTTGTAGTTCATATCGCAATTTCCTCTACTGCTAAAAAAGACCCTCCAGAAAATATAAATTATTTGATTGTACTTGGTGCCCGAATAAGAGGGGAAGAGTTGTCTTTATCGTTATATAACAGAGTTTCGAAAGCATTGGAGTACTTAAAGGAAAATCCGACAAGCAAAGTGGTTGTATCTGGTGGTCAAGGTAAAGGAGAGGCGATAACTGAGGCAGAAGCAATGGCACAATTTTTTTATGAAAATGGTATTGAAAGAGATCGAATCATTAAAGAAGAAAAATCTACAACAACTTTTGAAAATATCAAATTCTCTAAGGAATTCCTTAATGGAGAAAAGGAAGTTATTATTGTTAGTAATGATTTTCACTTATATCGTGCTAGTATGATTGCAAAACGATTAGGTCTAAAACCGTATACCCTATCAGCAGAAACTCCAGCAATTGTGAAAACACAACTATGGATAAGGGAATATATTGCCGTTCTGAAATCATTACTATTTGATAAAGGATAGCACCTATTTATTTCAAATATAACTCTATGAAATTGAAATCTGCAGGATAATTAATAAAAAGCCTTCAAATGAATTAAGAATAGGTATGATAGACAATATTTTTCAATAATGCCATCGACGAAAAAACTATTGTTTTGTGACTAATTTTTGAATTAAAATTTTTCCGATCAATCATATTGACAACAAACATTTCAATAGCGCATAATAATACCAAATTATGAATTTGAGAGTATAAAAGCATTGAAGGGGACTAGTAGATGGAAGATCGTCCGCAAGAGAGTGGAACTCACAGGCTGAAAGGTTCCATCGTGACAGAACCATGCGAACCTACCCCGGAGCTGTTAGTTAAAAGCTAACCGATTGAAATCCTCGTTACGGATAAAAGTGGGCTATGTTGGCCAAAAAAGGTGGTACCGCGAAAGATATGACTCTTCCGTCCTTTTCAAGGATGGTCAAGAGTCTTTTTTATTAGTACAACTTTTTTGTTTTTCATTCCTTACTTCTTCCAATCATTTTTTTGAAAGGAGCATCTATTTTGGCAAAACAGCGAATTGTTGTGAAAATTGGCAGCAGTTCATTAACGAACGCAAATGGCGGCCTATCGATGGAGAAGCTTTCGGAACATGTTGAAGCACTTGCTCTCCTCAAAAAGAAAGGGCATGAAGTAGTTTTAATATCATCGGGTGCAGTGGCAGCCGGTTTTACAGGACTAGGCTATCCGACCCGCCCCGTTACAATCGCTGGAAAACAAGCCGCTGCTGCAGTTGGCCAAGGGTTATTAATGCAAGGGTACATTGAAAAATTTAAAGCCCATAACATTGTAACAGCCCAATTATTGTTAACAAGAAGCGGTTTTATGAATAAGGAGCAATACAATAATTCTTATGCAACATTGACAGAACTATTAAAACGGGATGTTCTGCCGATTATAAATGAAAATGATTCAGTGGCTGTAGAAGAGCTTACTTTCGGTGATAATGATATGTTATCCGCTTTAGTTAGCGGACTGATTCATGCTGATTTTCTAATCATTTTAACAGATGTAAATGGGATTTACGACCAAAATCCGAATGAAAATCCTAATGCGAAAAAATATAATTATTTGCCGGAAATTACGGATGAATTGCTTCAAGCTGCTTCAGCATCCGGTTCAAAAATGGGCACCGGTGGAATGAGGTCAAAAATTGAAGCCGCGAAAACAGCTCTTTCTTTAGGGGTAAATGTATTTATCGGTACAGGCTCGGGCAAAGAAAAACTGATCGATATTTTAGCCGGAAAAGGGGATGGCACCTACATAGGCAATGCCAAACATTCGGGTATAAATAATGTAAAGCAATGGATTGCCCTTCATTCGAATGTAGCCGGTACAATTGAAATTGATGCTGGCGCTGTTGATGCTCTTTTAAATAAAGGACGTAGTTTGCTTCCAGCAGGAGTAGTTCGTGTCGAAGGGAATTTTGTTGCTGGCGATGTTGTTGAAGTGGTTAATCATAAAGGTGAAGTGATCGGCCGTGGCGAAGTAAATTACCATGCGGAAGAATTAATAAAAATAAAAGGATTATCCACGAGTGAAGCAAAGAAAATTTTACAAAATGGAGAAAAGGAAGTCATCCATCGTGACCATTGGATTGCATTAAAAAAGGAGAAGGTGAGAAAATGAGCGAATTATTGGAAAAAGCAAAAAAGGCAAAAGCAATTACTCGTGAACTGGCTGTAAAAACAACTGAACAAAAAAATGAAGCGCTGCGAAAAATTAGCGAACAGTTAATTAAACAAATGGACTATATTTTAACTGAAAACGAAAAAGATATTGAAGCCGGTAAAAAGAATGGTTTGTCAGAATCTTTATTAGATCGTCTTCGTTTAACGAAATCGCGAATTCAAGATATGGCCGATGCCCTTCTTCAACTGGTTGACCTTAAAGATCCGGTTGGGGAAGTGTTGGCAGAGTGGGATAGACCAAATGGATTGAAAATTAAACAAGTCCGAGTCCCGTTGGGCGTTGTCGGTATGATTTATGAAGCGAGACCAAATGTGACCGTTGATGCTTCAAGTCTTTGTTTAAAAACAGGTAATGCTGTTATTCTGCGCGGAAGTTCTTCTGCTATAAACTCTAATAAAGCGATTGTCCAAGTCATTCACGAGGCGTTAGCACAGACAGATATTCCAAGTAGTGCTGTGCAATTATTAGAGGATACAAGCAGGGAAACTGCCAGTCAAATGTTTAAGTTGAATGAATATTTGGATGTATTAATCCCCCGCGGTGGTGCAGGTTTAATAAAAAGCGTAGTTGAAAATTCAACAATTCCTGTCTTAGAAACAGGCGTGGGCAACTGCCATGTTTATATTGATGAAACTGCAGATAAAGAGATGGCGATTAAAATTAGTGTCAATGCGAAAACACAACGCCCTTCTGTGTGTAATGCCTGTGAAACGATATTAGTCCACAGTGAGTGGGCGAACAAGCACCTTTCTGAATTGGTGGAAGCACTGCAAGAAAAAGGAGTTGAAATTCGCGGGGATCAAAAGGTAAGAGAAATCGCCCCGGATGTTCTTGAAGCATCGGAAGACGACTGGGGAACGGAGTTTTTAGATTTGATTGTCGCTATGAAAGTTGTTGATGATGTAACGGAAGCAATTGAACATATTAACACGTATGGCTCCCTTCATTCAGAAGCGATCATTTCCGAGACTCCTGAAAATGTAGAAAAGTTTTTCAATTACGTAGATGCTGCAGCACTTTATCATAATGCTTCTACAAGATTTACGGATGGTTTCGAGTTTGGTTTTGGAGCAGAAATCGGAATTAGTACGCAAAAGCTTCATGCAAGAGGACCGATGGGACTTCCAGCACTTACATCTACCAAATATATTGTTAAAGGAACGGGGCAAATTAGAAACTAACATGATAAAAGACATAAAAGAAATTTGAATATACAAGGAGACAGGAAAATGATCATTCGCAAAGCTAATATACATGACGTCGATGCCATATTTGATTTAATAGATTTATATGCGAAAGAGGATCTCCTATTGCCTCGTACACATTTGTCATTATATGAAAATATCCAGTGCATACGTGTCGCTGAACAGGATGGAGAAATCGTTGGAGCGGGGAGTTTGCACGTATTAGGACGTGATTTAGCTGAGATTCGTTCGCTCGTCATTGCCCCAGAAGCCAAAGGATTAGGTATAGGTCGAAAATTGGTGTATCATTTAATTGAAGAAGCGGAACAACTTGGTGTAGAAAATGTATTTGCAATGACTTATCAAGTTGATTTTTTTAAAAAATGTGGATTTACAATTGTAGATAAAGAAATTTTGCCGCAAAAAATTTGGAAAGACTGTTTGAATTGCCCGAAGTTTTTAAATTGTGACGAAACGGCGATGCTTATTAAAGTGGCGGATTATAAAAAAATGACTACTTTGCATTAATACAATTTTTATGGGCACATTTCCTATTAAATTTGCATATGTTGATGATAAACTAATTGTTCCTAGTAGGAGGATCACGGGAAATGGTCGAATATTTGTCACAGTTTCAACCGCCTCTTCAGGCTTTGCTTGCTACTTTGTTTACGTGGCTAATGACAGCAGTTGGAGCGGCAATGGTATTTACTTCAAAAAAATATAATCAAAAGATGCTTGATGGTATGCTTGGCTTAGCTGGGGGAGTTATGATAGCTGCCAGCTTTTGGTCACTATTGTCACCTGCGCTTGATATGTCTGAACAAAGTGGCCAAATAGCATGGCTACCTGTAGCTATCGGTTTTTTATGCGGCGGTCTTTTCATAATGGCCATTGATAAAGTGATTCCCCACTTACATCCGATGTCATCAATCGAGCAGGCGGAAGGTTTGAACCCAGAAAAAAAGCGGAGAAGCACATTATTAGTACTGGCAATTACATTGCATAATATTCCTGAAGGACTTGCGATTGGAGTGGCATTTGGTTCGGTTGCTGCTGGTTTTCCTTCTGCATCATTGGCTGGAGCGCTAGCATTAGCCATAGGTATTGGGATTCAAAATATTCCTGAAGGAGTTGCCGTCTCGATGCCGCTTCGAAGAGAAGGCATGTCCAGGTTGAAAAGTTTTGGCTATGGGCAATTGTCCGGGATGGTCGAACCGATTTCGGCTGTCATTGGTGCTCTTGCTGTTGGCTTCATACAGCCGCTCCTCCCTTATGCACTAAGTTTTGCTGCTGGTGCAATGATATTTGTTGTTGCTGAAGAAGTAATTCCAAGCTCCCATGAAAATGGAAATAATGATTTAGCTTCAATCTGTTTGATGATTGGTTTTACAATCATGATGATTTTAGATGTCGCTCTTGGATAAACATCATTTGAATAGGAAAAGGCAAGTGACGGTAATTTTCCACTTTCCATCACTTGCCTTTTTATTTTTTTCTCTGTTAAAGGTAAGTGTTGATATTTATTAGCTTACCGAAATCTTAGTATGACCATTTAAAGAACATATATTCGTAAGGGTGTGAATGGGAGGAAAGCGTTTAGTAACTTGTTAATACACATTGATAAACACCACAAAAAAATTCGGTTTTTCATTGGTTTATCTGAATTTTCAATGGTTGGAAGTCCAAACAAAGAGGGGTTGTGTAGTCCTATTTTAATTTATTGGAAGGATAATGAAATAAGGAGAGGTAAGATGTTTTCATATTTAGAACTCAAAATAAAGAAGAAAATTGTAGGTTTCTAGTGAGAGTTTTTGTTTGGAAGAATTTATAAAAATAATTCAATGACAAAACCACAAAACACCTTTGATGTGGGTATTAGATTGTCAAAAATGACTTTAAAACAATTTGAAGAAAAATATACGCTAATAAGACCAAGAACCTGTTTGGATCATTGTGAAGCTAGGGCAAGGGGAAAAAACAAAATGCGCCGAGCTAAACAAACTATTTTACGTATACTTGCACTACCAAAAGAAATGATAGCGTATACGGTAAATTGTGCAAGAATATCGGTCATGCAGGGGAAACTGTACTTTTAATAATACATGCTTTGGGTGCCTATCGATGGGTTGACAGCGACTTTCCATAAATTTGGCTAGCATATCTTTTCAAAACGAGTTTGTGAAAAGGTAAAGTACTCTTATTATCATCTTTAATACTGGCAAGAACCCTCCCCATTAACTCAAAATTCATTGGGGAAATTTAGCTGCCTTTTCTTTTACATAATTTTCAATTTTAAACGTTTAACATAGCTTTTTTTTTTGCTTACAGAAAGAAGCTTTCATATTAAAATTTTGGATGAAAAGTTCAAATTCTTGTCGTAATATATAGCTATAATGTTTTATTTTAAATAATTTTCAAAAAATTATAATGGGAGTTTGGGGGGGAAATAATGAGCCGCTTATTAAAAAAGAAGTCTGCTAGACAAGCACTTCAAAAAGCAGCAGAAGTTGCTACTATTATTAGAGATAATTGGAAAATTGACGTTCAAATTGAAGATCAAGTTGAGCATTTACGTTCAATTTTAGATAGGGAATTAAAAAGCGACGAATTTTTAGTTATTGTAGATCAAAGCGGACGCAGTTTTGTTCATACGAATCGATTGAGGGAAGGTGGATATTTTACAGATGAAGTAGGAATGAAAGCAGCAAGAACATCCGTTCCTTTGTTGCAGCTGTATCAGAGAAATACAGGGGAAGTGCTTATTGATGCTTCCTGTCCAATTATTGAAGATAATGCTGGAAATAAATATGTTTTAAGATTGGGCCGGCTGATCCACCGTCCTTTTATAGGCCCGATGTTTATATTATTAAGTATAGCACCTAGTTTATTGGCAGCTTTTCTCGTTTATTTGTTTGGATTGGATTTTGTTCAAAGCTTGATTACATTCTTCGTTACAGCGTTATTTTCTGCCATCATTAGTCTTTATTATTATTTAAATATTAGAGGCCGGCTGCGGGACTGGTACGCAGTAACAAGGACGATTTCCTCCGGTGATTTAAGTGCAGAAGTCAAAACAATAGGTGCTAGGAACGAATTTCATCAAATCGGCTATGAAATAAATAAAGTTATCATCGGAATCCGTTCGATTATCAATAAATTTCAGGAAGCCGCTCATTCATTAGGTACAATTAGTGTTCATCAAGAACAATCCGCACAAAAGTTAGCTGCAGCATTCGATGAAGTTTCAGCAACGATGCAATCTTTTCGGGGAGGAGCTGAACAACAAAGTAGTTCTGTCATTGCTGCGCAAGAAATGGTTGATATCATGGTGGAGCTTGTAGAAACAATGCAAAAAGAAGTTGAGAAAGCAGTTCATGGTGCAGACGAAGCTTTGCAAACATCTGAAGAGGGCGAGCAAGCGGTATTCTCCACCCAAAAGCAGATGAGAGAAATTCAAGAGTCAGTGACAGAAACTGCGAAAAAAATTCGTACGATTTCCAATGATGCTGATCTTGTTATGCAAAAGGTTTCTTTGATAACAGATATTGCAAAACAGACCAACTTGCTAGCTTTAAATGCTTCGATTGAAGCTGCACGCGCTGGTGAAAGCGGCAAAGGTTTTGCAGTTGTTGCATCGGAGGTTCGAAAACTGGCAGAAGGAACAAATGAGTTCGCACACGATATTCTTGCTTTATTACAACATACGAGGGATGAATTGCAGGTTGCAGTGGACCAAGTTGAAGCTAACGTAAAAACGATTGGTGACGGGGTAGAGCTTGTCAGCCAAGCAGGAGTTGCGATTGATAAATTAAAAACTGCTTCTATTAAAATGAAGGAGCTTGTGTCAAATAACAGAAAATACTCGTTGTCTGTCACGGAAAATGGTAGGAAACTGCAAAAAATCATTGATGAAATCAATGTTATTGCCAAAGACTTTACGAATATGGTTCAAGAAACAACAACAACCGTGGATCATGAAATCGAAGGAATTCATGAATTAGCAGAAGATGCTGCTATTTTATCTAAAGAGGCAAAAAATTTGAGTACAATTGCTAAGCGGTTTCATTTTTGATGCGAAGAAAAGGGCTAACTTCAAGAGGGGTTGCTTGTGTTAGCCCGATTACCTATATTTATACCTTTCGATCTGCAGCAGATACGTTTTTATAAACATTGACACAGAATAAAATAATTCCAATTGTCGTAATGGTTGATCCGATTGCGATTATCGGTTCGGTAAGGAAACCATTGAGATAAAGTAATAAGCCGATCATCATGATGGGAATCCAATATTGGGGATGGGGAGCCCAAAATGCGCTTTTCCGCGCTTACTTTGTTCCGCTTTTGAATACAAAATATAAATGAAGCCAGCTAAGCCTAAACTTCCCCATCCAAGTAATGCTAAATGAGCATGAACAGGTGTATAATCAAAATTCTTAAGTATGGACATGAACATTCCTAATAATACGGATAGCAAAAAGTAAAATGCTGTAATTTTTAATAATTTCTCCCCCAGCTTTCGTTATCTCCTTTGGGTTCAGTTCAAAATCATTTTATTAACTTTTTTGATTTTTTACGATAAATATGTTAAAAAGAAAAACACGTAAAAAGTCCTTAATGAGACTTACGTGTTTTTAATACCTTAAGCAAGTTTCATAAATAACCTGTTATCAATTAAGTTCGTATCGATTGGACAAACCGTTGAATCACGACCATATTGCCAAGCCCAAACGTTTCCGCCGCAATTCGGTTTTTTAGGATTAAAGGTTGGCGCTTTTTTGTTATCAGTGGCACCGGGTGCAGGTTCGGCACTCCACAAGATCGATTGCGTTTTCACTTGATTGTTCTTTTGTACTGCTTCACAAAATGCTTCGTTAAAAGATCCTTCTTGAGGGTCGTGATAAAATCCACTCATATAACCACTAGGGTACATTGTTTCTACCCAAGCGCGAATCCAAGCCTCATCAACTTCAAAAAAACGTTCGATATTTGCGAAAATCGGAGTGCCCTCCACAAGATTCAATCTTCTAGCATGGAAAATTGCATTTCGCGCTGCAACTTGCCCTTCGCGATAACCCGTTGCCTTTCTGAAGTCATTATATATGGGTAGAAGTTTAATCCCTTTTGATTTCATAAATTGAATTTCATTAGCCGTTAACCCTTCTGAAGCATTAGGTACAGTTGTTAAATACCGTCCCCAGAAGTTTGGGTAACTATAATTATTGACAACACAATTATATAGCTCTTGGGTTACTTTTTGGGCTGAATCAACTCCCCAGATATATTTCGGCAACTAAAATCCCCCCGTGCTTGTGATTTCATCAATACATAATATGGATGAATAGGATAAAAGTGCAATAAAAACTCCAAAGTCTTTGCTGCTCCTGCACGATCCCCCTTGAATACAATCCTTTAGATTTTTTCTGCATTTTCTTTTTTACCTGATTTAATACATCTATGCTGAATAAACAGATGTATAGATTATTAATTTTAAAAACTATTTTTTCTGATAAAATCAAAGAGAGCCATAAAATATTATTTAGAAATAAAGGGGCGAGCTGTGGTGGGGGGAATCAAAAATGAATCTTAAAGAAAAAGCAAAAAAACTACCATCTTCCCCAGGTATTTATTTAATGAAGGATTCTTCTGGTGGTGTCCTCTATGTGGGAAAATCAAAAAATTTAAATCAGCGGGTTCTATCATACTTTCAGAATTCAAAAAACATTCGAAAAAGGTTGAAAAACTTGTCAGCCACTTGAAGGATTTTGACTACATCATCACAGACACTGAATTCGACGCTTTTTTGCTTGAATGTCAGCTCATAAAAGAATTAAAGCCTCTTTACAATAAATTAATGAAAAGTCCCGAAAGCTATACGTATATCAAATTTGATATGACGGATGAGCTTCATACAATCAAACTAACAAATGAAATTAACGAGAATAGCTGTAGTCTATTCTTTGGACCTTTTTCAAGCAAGAATACAGTCGAGAAAGCAATCAAGGGCTTAAAAGAAATTTATAAAATAGAATGCAATCATATAGGAAATCGAAAATCCGCATGCCTAAACTATTCATTAGGATTATGTTTGGGTATGTGTTTTCAAAGTTCCGCCATTGATAAACACAATCAAATTATCGGTCGCATCATTGCTTTATTAGAAGGGAGAGATACCAGGATCCTTCAAGAAATGGAGCAAGAAATGAACGATTCATCGATTCATTTTGATTTTGAAAAAGCAGCAAAGATTCGGGATTGTTTATCAGCCTTGAAATCTTTATTAAAAAAAGAAAAGGTTATAGAATTCACAAAAGCAAATCTAAATATTGTTGTGATTGAGTTTTTAAATGATAAAAAAATGAAACTTTTCTTTATCCATAGAAACAAAGTCCTTTACAATTATATTTATGATTTGAACATCAAAAATTTAAAAGAGGTTCGCCAATTAGTAAAAGCAAATATTTTACATGTTTTTAAAATTAGAGAAAGTTCCCCGGGAGATTGTATAAATAAAGAAGAAATTGATGAAGCTAATATTATTTACAGTTACTTAAAAACGAACGTCTGTAAATATTTGATCATTCCTGATGATTACCTTGATCTTATAAATCATCATCGATTAGAAAAGGCTCTTGATGAATTCCTGTTTTCAATAGTTAAAGATAAAACCACGAATATCCAGTGATATTTTAGATATGAAGCGTTTCGTCTAAAGATTAAGAGGTTCTTAGTCAAAAGGTGTTGGTAATATACTTGTGAACTTTAATAGTAATATGTAATCGGATATCTCAGAGGGAGTTTACTTTCTCTAAGCTTTTTTATAGCCTGAGTTTTGGTGCTTGCCTCATTTTTTTGTATAAAAAAAGTGTTGGTTTTATTCACCAACACTAGAAATTAAAGAGCTAATTATTTTGTTTTCTATTTTGAAAAAGGTTATAAGCATGTTGGACATCTTTATCGCCGCGTCCAGATAAATTGACGATTATAATTTGATCTTTTTCCATTTGTGGAGCAAGTTTAAAAGCGTAAGCAAGCGCATGAGAACTTTCCAATGCAGGAATAATTCCTTCTGTTTTACATAGCAATTGGAAAGCATCAAGTACTTCATCGTCCGTTACAGTATAATATTCAGCTCGGCCACATTCTTTTAAATAACTATGTTCAGGACCAACACCTGGATAATCGAGACCTGCTGCTATTGAGAAAGTTGGTCTTGGGTTACCTTGTTCATCAAGTAAAGTCAATGTTTTAAAACCGTGAATAATCGCAGGAACTCCTTCTGTAATAGTTGCTGCTTTTTCAGGTTCTACACCAATCAAACGAACAGACGGCTCATCGATGTAATGGGCAAAAGCACCGATGGCATTGCTGCCACCACCGACTGCAGCAACAACAGCATCTGGTAAACGTCCTTCTTTTTCTAAAATTTGACGTTTTGACTCTTCGCTAATGACTGATTGGAAGTGTTTCACCATTAAAGGATATGGGTGTGGCCCTACGGCAGAACCAAGCAAATAAAAAGTATTTTTATAATTGGCAACAAGATCATTTAGCGCTTCATCGACCGCTTCTTTTAAGCGTCCTTGGCCTTTGGAAACAGGAACGACTTTTGCACCTAGCATTTCCATACGGAATACGTTTAGGGCTTGCCGTTTTGTATCCTCGCTTCCCATATAAATGACACATTCCATATTAAACATCGCACAGCCCATAGCTGTTGCAACTCCGTGTTGGCCAGCTCCAGTTTCAGCAATTACTCGTTTTGCCCCCATACGTTTTGCTAGTAGAATTTGCCCAAGCACGTTATTTACTTTATGAGCACCCATATGGTTTAAATCTTCACGTTTCAAATAGATTTTGGCGCCGCCAAGTTTTTCTGTTAGGTTACGGGCAAATGTTAACGGATTTTCTCTACCGACATATTCTTTTAAATAATATCTAAATTCATTATTAAAATCTTCATCATCTTTAAATCTATTAAATTGCTCTTCTAAATAATCTAATGCTTCCTGTAATTCTGGTGGAACAAAACTACCTCCAAACTGTCCGAAATATCCTTTTTGTTGTAATTGTTCTGTCTGGGCTCTACTCATCTGAACTCCTCCTATAGACAAAAATAATAAAAAAATTCGTAGCTAAAACTATTCTATCAAATATTCTGAAATTTGTAACTACAAAAGAGAGAAGTTAAATAGTGTAATCGATACAAAATTAGTAATTTTTCCCTTGGGAGCAATACTATGTTTAATTTTTAGTTCAAACAATAGTATAGATTGCTATTTACGGGTTCTTTAGTCAAAAAACTACAAATCAATTTATCGAAAATAGATTTGTCTATTTGTAAAAAATTGATATTAATTTCAAATTACAATCACCCTAACAAAATTTATTATAATGATTCAAAAGCGGCTTTTTTGGAGCAATTTTATTGTGCTTAATTTTGTCAAAGAAGGTATGATTTAGTCAAAACAAAAAAATTTTCCTTGCAAATTAGAAAATTTGTATGTTATATAGTAAATATATTTAAAACTAAATAGTTCGCTTTAAAAGTGCTATACATTTGTATAGATAATAGGGAAATCGGTGAAAATCCGATGCAGCCCCCGCTACTGTGAGTACGGATGAAATTGTCATGATCCACTGGACAAATGTCTGGGAAGGGACAAGAGTAAAATGAAGTACGAGCCAGGAGACCTGCTTTTAAAGCTTGCTCACTTATGCCTTCGGAGGGGAGGAATGAGGTTTCAAGATGTTTATTTGTGTCTAATTTTGTCTATTACAAGAGTTTGACTGTAACAAGGAACCTTATCTCCGTTCGGAGATAAGGTTTTTTATTTGTCTTATGTTTATTTTACGGATTCCTATATTTAAAAATTGAAAGGAGCAGCGTTGATGAAAAAGCGGTTATTAGCTTTCTTGTTATTATTGATAGTTTACTTTGTGGTTAATGTGCCGACGAATGCGGCTGCCATGCACATTATGGAAGGATATTTACCAATCGGTTGGACATTGTTTTGGTGGGTTGTCTTTTTGCCGTTCTTTATTATGGGACTAGTCAAAATTAAAAAATTAACGGAAGAACACCCGCAGCTCAAATTAATGCTCGGGTTGGCAGGGGCTTTTGTTTTCGTTCTTTCTGCCTTAAAAATCCCATCAGTTACAGGAAGCAGTTCTCACCCAACGGGGGTTGGACTTGGTTCCGTTTTATTTGGACCGAAAATGATGACGGTTTTAGGGACGTTTGTATTGTTTTTTCAAGCGCTTCTTTTAGCTCACGGTGGTATTACTACACTTGGGGCTAATGCCTTTTCAATGGCAGTCGTTGGACCTTTGGCAGGTTATTATGCATACAAGCTAATGAACCGTTTAACGAATAAACAAGCAATTGCCATTTTCAGCGCAGCATTTATGGCTAATATGGTGACGTATCTTTTTACTTCTCTTCAATTAGCTTTGGCATTTCCAACAAATGGGGTTGTAACTAGTTTCCTAAAATTTATAACTATTTTTGCAGTTACACAAGTGCCTTTAGCCATTGTCGAAGGATTGTTGACCATTGTCGTTTGGAATTGGATTGCTGCCTACAATGGGAAAGAAATTCGTTTATTAGAGAATTTAAAACAAGGGGTGTTCGGTCATGAAAAATAAATGGGTCTTAATTTTAGCAGCACTGGTTGCTTTTAGCCCATTGTTGTTCCTTGGGGACGCAAGTTTTCTAGGGGCTGATAGTCTCGCAGAGGAAGAAATCCAAAAAAGAAATCCGGATTATGATCCATGGGCTGATCCACTATTTGAAGCGCCAAGCGGTGAAGTCGAAAGTTTATTATTTGCTCTTCAAGCAGCATTAGGTGCAGGATTTATTGGATATTTTATCGGGTTAACAAAAGGCCGGAAGGAAAGTAGTGAAAGGAATGAATCTTAAGCTCGATACAATTAGCTATAAAAATAGGTTTCGGAATATTTCCGCAAGTTTTAAAATTAGTGCGGCATTTTTCGTAGGATTGATTGCATTTATTTCTCATGTTCAAGTTCAACTGATCGTTTTTTTCAGCACCGTTATTTTCTTAGTATTGATTGCAAAAATTCCGTTTCGTTTTTTGTGCCAGTGGCTTCTTGTCCCTTGTTTATTTTTAGTTGTCAGCTTACCGGCATTATTGATTAACATTTCACCAACTGCTTTAGAATTTGATGAATGGTTTTCGATTATAAAAACGAACGAGTGGCACGTGTATATTTCGATAAGCAGTTTGGAATCTGCACTGGAGGTTATAACAAGATCTTTAAGCGTTTTTATATGTGTTTTTGCACTTTTGGTCACGACCCCATTTCACCAAATTTTGCACGTATTCCATAAAATTGGCGTGCCGCAAGTGTTATTGGACATTTTTGTTAGTATGTACCGATTTATTTTTATATTTTTGCAATCCATTTCTGAGATGCATCAAGTTGTTTTATCGAGGCAAGGAAATTTGACGTGGAAGCGGATCCTTCATAGTGCAGGTCTCGTTCTTTTTCAATTGTTTTTTAAAACGTTTGAAAGATATAAAAAAATGTCGCTCGTTATTGAATCAAGAGGTTTTTCAGACCGATTATTTTTTCCTGACAGAAGAGTAAAACTGACTCCTTGGAAAGAAATGTGCTATGTATTTGTCTTCATAATTTTATTAATTGCATTTGAGTGGTGGTGTAGAAATCGTTAATATGAAAGCTTTACTTGAATTTGAAAATATTACATTTACGTATGAAAGAAATGGCAAAGCGGTGTTGCAAAACTTTTCAATGAAAATACCAGTTGGTAAAAAATGTGCGATCCTAGGACGGAACGGTTCTGGGAAATCGACCATTTTATCAATGGCTAATGGATTATTACGTCCTAATGAAGGCAAGCTTTTTTGGAAAGGAGAAGAGCTTTCTTTTAAGAAAAAAAGGTTAATAGAGTTTCGTCAAAAAACCGGACTAGTTTTTCAAAATGCGGAAGAAATGCTGCTTTCCCCCACCGTTTATGAAGACATAGCATACGGACTTTTGAATGCAGGCTACAAAGGAGATTTGCTAGAAAAGCGGTTAATGGAAACAATTAAACGATATGCCCTGAACGATTTGCAAGATAGGCCGATCCACCATTTGAGCCTTGGAGAAAAAAGAAGGGTTGCTTTAGCAGGAGTTATGGCGCTTGAACCAGAGCTGTTGCTTTTGGATGAACCAACTTCCTTTCTTGATCCGGTCCAAACGGAAAATTTATTGAATGAACTAAATAAAATTCACGAACAAGGTACAACCGTTGTCATGGCTACCCATGATTTGAACCTTGCTTATGAATGGGCAGATTTATTTTATGTAATTGATTATGGACAGCTCGTATTTGAAGGGGAACCAGACCAATTTTTTTCTAATGAGTCATTTGTTCTCGAAAAAGGGTTAATCGTACCAATTTTGTTTCAAGTAAGACAACTACTGAAAGATGTATTGGAATTACAGGCAGTTTCTAAAGAAGAAGCGGTTGCAAAAATTAAAGAAATGCTAGGTCAAAGGAGGATTACAATTGGCGGGTAAATTGATCATTATCGGATTTGGACCAGGAAGTGAAAAACATTTTACCGAACGGGCGAAGGAAGCGATTAGAGAATGCGATTGTATATTAGGGTATAAAACTTATATCGATCTTGTAAAAAATTTAATCGAAGATAAAGAGATTATTAGTACAGGCATGTCTGAGGAAGTTGAAAGAGCGCAGGCAGCTGTCAAAATAGCTGAAGCAGGAAAAAAAGTTGCTGTTATTTCAAGCGGGGATGCGGGAGTCTATGGAATGGCAGGCTTAATTTATGAAGTGCTCGCTGAAAAAGGCTGGGATCCTAAAACAGGATTTGAAGTGGAAGTCGTTCCAGGAATTTCTGCTATTAATTCGTGCGCATCATTACTAGGGGCACCTATTATGCATGATGCCTGCACAATTAGCCTTAGCGATCATTTAACACCATGGGAGTTGATCGCAAGAAGAATTGAAGCTGCCGCCATGGCTGATTTTGTCATAGCTTTATACAATCCTAAAAGCGGGCGCAGAATGCGACAAATTGAAGAAGCGCAAAAAATTTTATTAAAATACCGCAGCCGTGAAACACCAGTTGGGCTAGTAAAAAGTGCATATAGGGAAAGGCAACATGTTGTCATTACGACATTAGAAGAAATGTTTAATCATGAGATTGGTATGTTGACAACTGTCATTATAGGAAATTCTACAACTTTTGTATATAGCGGCAAAATGATCACACCGCGCGGCTACCAACGCAAATATTCATTAAATGCTGAAGTACAAAAGCTTCGGTTACATGAACGATTAAAACAAGAAAATGAACCATGGGCTCTACATGGTGGACAAGAGAAAATACAGACTCCCGCAACTCTTGCTGAAGAAGCTCTAAACAAAATAAATAAACCGATTACTCCAGTGTTTGAGGATATCTTTATGGTAGCTGTAAGTCCAGGTGTAGCCAATAAACGTTTTACACCTAATCAATTACTAGTTTTAGCTAAAGTGGCCGGTGAAAAAGGAATCATTGAATATTCGACAGACCATCAAATTCATTTACAAATACCTACTTCAAACCCAGACCATATAGTAGAAGAATTACGGAATGCAGGTTTTCTATTATCTCCTATTGGTGATGTATTAACAGTGAAAGCTTGCGACTTTTGTGATGGAGAGAAAACGGGAGCGATTCCGATTGCTGAACAACTTTACGAAAGATTAAATGGCATCCAATTGCCGAAAGAATTAAAAGTAGGCATCAACGGCTGCGGAATGGCTTGTTATGGCGCGGTAAAGGAAGATATCGGCCTGATTTTTAGGCAAGGGAAATTTGATTTATTTATCGGTGCGAAACCTGTTGGCCGTACTTTTCATGCTGGTCAATTAGTGGAAGAAGGAATTGAACCGGAAAAAGTCATCGGCATTATTGAAGCAATTTTGCAAGAATACAAGGAAAAAGCACATCCGAATGAAAGATTATATAAGTTTTTTAAGCGCGTAAAAGTTTTGTGCGGCTATCCATATAAAGATATGACCCCGGATTTTGAAATACCACCAGCCGTCTGCGGGGATTAAACTTTGGAGGGAGAAAGATGAAAGCAATTTTGTTTGTCGGTCATGGCAGTAAAGATCCTGAAGGTAATGAGGAAGTGCGCCAATTTATTAATGAAATGAAGCCTCTCTTAGATGAAAGATTGCTTGTTGAAACATGTTTTTTAGAATTTGAGCGTCCTACGGTTAATGAAGGATTGGAAACATGTGTCAGAAAAGGAGTAACAGAAGTTTATATCATCCCAATGATGTTGCTTCCAGCGGGACATTCAAAAATTCATATTCCAGCTTGTATAGATGAAGCAAAAGAAAAATTTCCTAATATCCGTTTCATCTATGGGAGACCAATTGGCATTCATGAAGCTGCTTTGGAAATTTGCTTAGACCGTTTAGTTGAAAGAGGCGTTGATATAAAGAATGCTGATCCTGAAATGGGAATCATACTTCTTGGACGAGGCGGCAGCGATCCTGATGCTAATAGCGATCTTTATAAGATTGCGAGATTATTGCGGGAACGACTAAAAAATATTCCAATCGTTGAACCTGCTTTTATGGGGGTTACAACGCCGCTAGCTGATGAAGCTGTTCGCCGCTCTGTTTTAATAGGTGCAAAAAAAATAGTAATCTTACCTTATTTTTTGTTCACCGGGATATTAATAAAGCGGATGGAGAACATGCTTCACCATTTCAAAGAACAATACCCAACCTGCGATTTTAACTTAGCTCATTATTTTGGATTTCACGAAAAGTTAAAAACGATTTTTCTGGACCGCGTGAAAGAAGCTTTAGATGGTGAAGTAAAAATGAATTGTGATACTTGCCAATACAGACTAGGAGTAATGGAACATATTGGGCACCATCATCATGGTCATTACCATCATCATAGCCACCATCCCAATGATCGTTGCGTTCATCATGATAGTCATGAACATCATCACTGTCACGTTTATGACCATCATTCCGGTCATATCTATCAATCTACTAGATGAGGTCAGTTGTGAGAGGTGCAAAAAAGGTTTGAAAATTTTGCAATTAGCTGGAACTAGTGATGCAAGACAACTTGCCATCGAATTAATGAAGGAACACTTTCAAGTCATCACGACTGTTGTAACTGAAAACGCCAAAAAGGAACTCAAAAAAGCAGGGCTTGAAGTAATTGTTGGAAGACTTACAGATTCTGATTTTTTCGAATTAATCAAACGAAATCAAATTGATGTAGTTGTTGATGGAAGCCATCCTTTTGCCGAGGAAGCTTCCAAAAATGCAATGAAAGCAGCCAAACTTGCCAAAATTCCTTACGTTCGCTTTGAGCGGCCATCTCAAAAGTTTCGAGATAAATTAATTATTGAAGTTGACTCATATGAAGCTGCAGCAGATGTGGCAGCAAAAAAACGTGGAAATATTATGCTTACAACTGGCAGCAAAACGCTTGAAATATTTACGAGAAAATTGCTCCATTTGCCAAATACTAGAGTAATAGCAAGAATGTTGCCGCGAAAAGATAATATGGAAAAATGTGAACATTTGCAGATTCCGCAAAAAGACATTATTGCCATTCAAGGGCCGTTTTCCAAAGAACTTAATATCGCTCTTTTCCGGCAATATAATATCACGCTAATGATTACAAAAGAAAGCGGAAGAGCAGGGTCCGTCGATGAAAAAATTGAAGCTGCAAAAGAACTAGGGATTGAAACTATTATAATCAAACGGCCAAATATTCATTACGGAACGTCTTTTTCAAATATAGATGAAGTGATTACATATCTTAAAGGAGAGGATTTCAATGGTCATGGATTTTCATACTGATTTTAAACCGATGACTGTTCAACCACAAGAAATTGAAAGGACAAGTTTAGCAACGATTACAGCTGAAATTGGCGACCATCCATTTACAGAAGAACAATATCCGATTGTGCAAAGGGTTATTTACGCAACTGCGGACTTCGAACTCGGTAAAAGCATGGTTTTTCATAAAGACGCTATACAGGCTGGAATTCAAGCAATCAAAAATGGAGAAAAAATTGTGACAGATGTAAAAATGATCCATGTTGGCATATCAAAGCAAAGACTAGATAAATATGGATGTAAAGTAAAGGTTCATATTTCTGATCCAGATGTAATTGAAGAAGCGAAACGTCTCAATTTAACGAGAGCTATTGTTTCAATAAGAAAAAGTGTAAGGGAAAGTGAAGGCGGAATTTATGCCATCGGGAATGCTCCGACAGCACTCTTGGAGTTGATAAGGTTAGTTAAAGAAGGAGTGGCCAAGCCTAGTTTAATCATTGGTATGCCTGTAGGATTTGTTTCTGCTGCTGAATCAAAAGAAGAACTTGCGAAGCTCGATATTCCTTTTATTACGAATATTGGGCGAAAAGGCGGAAGTACCGCTGTTGTTGCTGCAGTTAATGCATTTTCGCTATTAGCATATTCCAAATAAAAGGATTTGAGTACCGTGGGAGAAACAGCGGAAAAAACGAAACAATTGCGTCATGGGTATACTACTGGTGCTTGTGCCACAGCAGCAACTAAAGCAGCATTATTAACTTTGATTACTGGAAAAACAGTTAAACAGGTGGAAATTATTATTCCTGCTGGTGAATATGTCACTTTTGAGATTGTTGAATGTACGCTTCATGAAAATAAGGCAACTTGCGGAGTCATTAAAGATGGCGGTGATGATCCGGATGCAACCCATGGAGCTCTCATTTTATCAACTGTTGAGTGGATGGAAGAGGAAGGGTTCCAATTAAGCGGAGGTAAAGGGGTTGGCAAAGTTACAAAACCTGGTTTGCAAATACCAGTAGGAGAAGCAGCTATTAACCCGGTACCGCGGAAAATGATTAAAGAAACCGTCCAGCAATTGGTTGAAAAATTTGAGATTAGCCGTGGGGTAGCTGTGACTATTTCGGTTCCAGATGGAGAAGAAATTGCCAAAAAAACATTAAACAGCCGTCTCGGTATCGTTGGTGGAATTTCCATATTAGGAACGCGGGGGATTGTCGTTCCATTTTCTTCCTCAGCTTATATGGCAAGCATTGTTCAATATATAAAAGTTGCCCGGGCAAATCTATGTGATCATGTTGTCATTACAACTGGAGGCCGCAGTGAAAAATATGCTATGTCCTTGTATTCAAATTTTCCTGAGGAAGCGTTTATTGAAATGGGCGATTTTGTTGGATTTACGCTCAAACAGTGCAAGAGACAAGGAGTAAAAACAGTCACAATGGTTGGTATGATGGGCAAATTCTCAAAAATTGCCAAAGGGGATATGATGGTTCATGCCAAAGGTTCCAAAGTTGATTTTTCCTTTTTGGCAAATGTAGCAAAAATGTCCGGTGCACCTGAACATATTGTGGAAGAAATTAAAGAAGCTAATACAGCCTCACAAGTCGGCGATATGATGGTAGGGATCGGAAATTACACTTTTTTTGAAAATATTTGCCGCCTCTGTAACGAGTCAGCTCATAAAACAATTGGAGGCGGGATGAATATAGAAACTGTACTCTTCACATTAAAAGGAGAGTTTTTAGGAAGGGCAATGCACCATGGCTAGTTCAATTAAGATTATAGGAATTGGCGACAACGGTAAAGAAAGCCTTCTCCCCATCTATGAAAAATGGATTTATGAAAGTGAACTCTTGTTGGGGGGCGAAAGGCAATTAGCTTTTTTTCCTGATTATGAAGGAGAAAAAATAGTTATTAAAAATGGCCTATCGAAACTGGTGAACCAACTGTCGAACGAAAAAAGAAATACGGTCATTTTAGCTTCCGGTGATCCATTATTTTTTGGAATTGGCAGCTATTTAGCTAGCAAGTTGCACAATGTAGAAATTTTTCCGTATTTGAGTTCGATCCAGTTAGCATTTGCCAAAATAGGCGAACGGTGGCATGACGCTAAATTTATTAGCTTGCATGGCCGCTCCATAAAAGGATTGGCACAAAAAATAGATGGTGAAGATAAAGTTGCTATTTTAACCGATGAAGAAAATAATCCTGCTCTGATCGCCAAATATTTATTAAATTTTGGTATATCCGAATATGAGGCGTTTGTTTGTGAGCATCTTGGCGGTGAAAAGGAACGATGCCGCAAAATGACGATAGAGGAAATGGCTGATGAACAATTTCTTCCATTAAATATAGTAATTTTAAAAAAAGTTAGTAATAGTCCAGATTGGCCGCTTGGTATTGAGGATGAAGAGTTTTTCCAAAGAAAACCAGACAAAGGACTTATTACGAAAAAAGAAATTCGTACATTATCTCTAGCAGCATTGAAAATCAAAAAAGATTCTGTTGTTTGGGATATCGGTACATGTACGGGTTCGGTTGCGATTGAAGCTGCTCGAATTGCCAAAGATGGTGCCGTCTTTGCCATTGAAAAAAATGAAAAAGATCTTGAAAATTGCTATGAAAATATGAAAAAATTCCGGGCTGATTTTACCGTCATCCATGGAAAAGCACCGGATGGATTGGAACAATTTTCTGATCCTGATGCCGTTTTTATAGGTGGTACGGCAGGAAATATCGACGCTATCATAGATATTTGTGCTGGACGTTTGCGGAAAAATGGTCGCATCGTTTTAAATGCAGCTACAATAGAAACTTTATCGAAAGCGGTAGAGTGCTTAAAGCGAAATCAATTTCATGTGGAAATTACGTTGGTGCAAATTTCAAAAAGCAAGCCAATTTTAGATTTAACCAGATTTGAAGCGTTAAATCCAATTTATATTATTACAGCGTCAAAGAATTGAGGGGAAAAAGATGGTTGGAACATTATATGGTGTTGGGGTCGGACCAGGTGCCCCAGAGTTGATTACAGTTCAAGCATATCGGGTTTTAAAAGAATCACCTGTCATTGCTTATCCAAAAAGCCGAAAAGGAAAACAAAGCTATGCCTATAAAATTATTGAAGCTTATGTAAACCCTATTGAAAAAGAGATGCTTGGGCTCATCTTTCCGATGACAAAAGATCAAGTCGTTTTAGAAAAAGAATGGGCAAATACTGTTGAAGCTGTTTATTCGAAACTTGCCGAAGGAAAGGATATTGCTTTCATTACAGAAGGCGATCCCCTATTATATAGTACATTCATTCACCTGATGAAACTTATGAAATCAAAATACCCACAAGTTCCTATTAAAACGGTTCCTGGTATTTCATCCATTAATGGGGCAGCTGCAAGACTAGGACTACCACTTGCTGATGGAGAAGAAAAAATAGCAATCGTTCCAGCAACTGACGATACGGAAGCGATGAGAAAAGTACTACTAGAAAATGATTGTGTTGTTTTTTTAAAAGTTTCAAAAGTGATAAAAAAGATGCTGTCGTTGCTGGAAGAATTGCAGTTGCTAAACAACGCCAATGTTATTACGAAGGCAACATCTGATGAAGAAATTATTTGGAATTTACACGAATTGCCTGACACTAAGCTTGAATATTTAACCTTGATGGTGGTGAGAAAGTGAAAATTTATTTTATCGGGGCAGGGCCTGGCGATCCTGAATTAATTACAGTGAAAGGGTTGCGCCTCATTGAAGAAGCAGATGTCATCCTTTATGCCGATTCACTCGTTAATGAACAATTATTTGAGAGGAGAAAACGAAGTGCTCAACTTATAAAAACAGCGGGTATGCATTTAGAAGAAATTGTAAACGTAATGGTCAAAAATGCAAAAGAAGGGAAAAAAGTCATTCGAGTACATACTGGCGATCCAGCAATATATGGTGCTATTTTGGAGCAAATCTCGTTTCTAAAAAAAGAAGAGATTGAAGTTGAAATTATTCCAGGTGTCAGTTCAGTTTTTGCTGCAGCAGCTAGATTAGGAACCGAATTAACAATTCCTGAACTTACACAGACTGTTATTTTAACGAGAGCGGAAGGGCGGACTCCAGTACCAGAATTGGAAAAATTAAAAGATCTTGCGAAACATCATTGTACGGTTGCGCTTTTTTTAAGTGGTACGTTAACAAAGAAAATTGTTGCTGAGTTTTTAGAAGCCGGTTGGGATGAACGAACACCTGTCGCTGTCGTTTATAAAGCGACTTGGCCTGATGAAAAAATCGTTCGGACTACATTAAAAAATCTTGATGAAGCGATGAAAGCTAATGGAATTCGAAAACATGCGATGATTCTTGCTGGATGGGCGCTTGATGAACAAATATATAACAGAAATTATCGTTCGAAACTTTATGATGAGACATTTACACACGGATACCGAAAAGGTGTGGAAATACGATGATTAAAATAGAAGAAAAATTGGCTAAGACCTATGCAATTGTAGCTATTACAAAACATGGGGTCAAACTTGCTAGGTCATTACATCAAAAATTTGTCCGTGCTGATTTATTTTATCCTGAAAAATTTAGACAAGGGGATGAAGAAAAAATCGGCATTCACTTATTTTCAGGGAAGGTTAGCCAAATATTGTCAGATCTTTTTAAAACGTATAAAGGTATTATTCTCTTTGTCTCATTAGGTGCTGTCGTCCGTATGATAGCGCCGCTTCTTAAAGATAAAAAATCAGATCCTGCGGTTGTTGTTATTGATGATTTAGGCATCAATGTCATAAGTGTCCTGTCCGGGCATTTAGGTGGAGCGAACGAATTAACAATGGAAATCGCATCTTTATTAAACGGAAGACCCATTATTACAACGGCTTCTGATGTACAAAAGACGATAGCCGTTGACTTATTTGGCAAACAATTTGGCTGGGAATATGAAACAGAAGAAAAAATCACTTCGGTCAGCGCATCGGTAGTTAATCAAGAAAAAGTAGCTATCATTCAAGAATCAGGAGAAAAGAACTGGTGGAATCATTCAAGTCCGCTTCCTGACAATATTTTTGTTTATTCTTCTATAAAAGATGCCTTAGCTGACAAATCAGAAGCAGCGCTCGTCGTCACTCATCGGATGCTCACACAAGAAGAAACTGCTATTCTTGAAAACGGTGTTTTGTACCGGCCGAAAGTGATCGTTTTAGGAATCGGCTGTAACCGGGGAACGAACGCTTTTGAAATAGAGCAAGTCATCATTGAAACCTTACAAGAATTAAAGTTTTCGATAAAAAGCGTTAAAGCATTATGTACAATAGATATTAAAAAAGATGAACAAGGACTCATCGATGTTGTAAATAAGTACGGATGGGAATTTGTTACATATTCACAAACCGAATTAAATACTGTTGAAATCAGCGAGCCATCTGAAACAGTTTTTAAGTATACGGGAGCTTATGGAGTGAGCGAGCCTGCTGCAAAACTTTACAGTGGTGCAGACGAACTTGTATTAACTAAGAAAAAATCAGGAAATGTAACGATTTCTGTAGGAATTGTTCAACATAATTGAAAGGGAAGGTGCGCATGTCAACACATCGATTTGTCATTGCCGGAACAGGAAGTGGAGTAGGAAAAACAACCATCACGATTGGATTAATGGCTGCTTATAAAAAAAGGGGACTAAACGTCCAAGGGTTTAAATGTGGACCTGATTACATAGATCCAACTTATCACACTGCCGTCACAAAAAGAGTATCCCGCAACCTCGATAGTTGGATGCTTTCACCTGAAATTGTAAAAGAAATTTTCATTCACGCAAGCAAAGATGCAGATCTATCCATTGTTGAAGGTGTCATGGGCTTATATGACGGAAAAGATCCACGAACAAATAAAGGAAGTACAGCAGAAATAAGCACGATTATTAACGCACCGGTCATTCTCGTTGTAAATTGTGCAAGCATGGCTAGAAGTGCAGCTGCCGTCGTTAAAGGCTTTCAAGCGCTCGATCAAGATGTCAATATTGTTGCTTGTATTGCTAATCGTGTCGGCAGCATCGGACATTTTAATCTAGTAAAAACAGCCATTGAACAGGAGTGTCAAATTCCGGTTATTGGCTATTTGCTTAAAGAACAAAATATTGAGATTCCTGAAAGGCATCTCGGTCTCATTCCAACGATTGAACGTGGAGAGTTGAATTCCTTTTTTGATCAGCTTGGTCAACTGATCGAAGAAACCGTTGATTTGGACAAGTTATTAGAAGTTTTAAAAGCTGATCCATTGGTTGCACCAAATTCAGAGTCTTCCATTTTTGCTCATTCAAATAAAAAGGATGTTCGCATCGCTGTTGCTAAAGATGCAGCTTTTAACTTTTATTATAAGGAAAATCTTGAACTGCTCGAAGCGAAAGGAGCAGAACTTGTATATTTTTCCCCTTTAAAAGGTGAAAAACTGCCTGATCATGTCCATGGTTTATATATTGGCGGCGGATTTCCGGAGGAGTATGCCAAAGAGCTTTCTGACATGATAATAGTTAAACAATCGATCAAGCAGGCAATGGAAGATGGAATGCCAACTTTAGCAGAATGCGGGGGCTTTATGTATTTAACCGAATCCATTGAAACAACGAACGGAAATATATTCCCAATGGTCGGATTTTTGCCTGGGCGTATAAAAATGCAAAATAAACTGGCGGCTTTAGGGTATCGTGAAATTACTGGTGAAAATGGGAATTATTTATTAACAAACGGACTAGTTGCCAAAGGACATGAATTTCATTATTCGACGTACGAAGCAAATGGCCCCATCCGATTTGCTTATAGTATAAAAGGAATGAAAGGAAGTAAAAAAGAAGGTATTATAAACAAAAATGTAATAGCCGGTTATACCCACTTTCATTTTGCTTCATGTCCGGAGGTGGTCGGAAATTTTCTTACAAAATGTAGGGAGTGGAAAAATAGTGGTTAAAGCAATGCCAATTATGATTCAAGGCACCCATTCTGATGCTGGAAAAAGCGTGATTACGACCGGATTGTGCCGCATTTTTTATCAGGATGGATACAAAACTGCACCGTTTAAATCGCAAAATATGGCTTTAAACTCTTATATAACAGTTGATGGAAAAGAAATCGGCAGAGCGCAAGGAGTTCAGGCGGAAGCAGCCGGAGTTGTAGCAACAACCGACATGAATCCAATATTAATAAAGCCAAACAGCGTAAATGAATCGCAAATTGTTGTCCACGGCAAGCCTTATCAAAATATGAAAGCAACCGCTTATCGCCAAGATTTTTATCAAACTGGCTTACAAATTATAGAAGAAGCTTACCGTCGTTTGGAAAATGAATTTGAATGTATTGTCATTGAAGGAGCGGGCAGTCCAGCTGAAATTAATTTAAATGATCGGGAACTCGTTAATATGCGTGTAGCAAGAATGGCAAATGCTCCAGTTATTCTTGTCGGTGATATTGAAAAAGGCGGTGTATTTGCCAGTTTAGTTGGGACTCTTCAGCTTTTATCAGAAGAAGACCGTAAACGCATCATAGGTGTCATCATCAATAAATTTCGCGGTGATAAAAAACTCCTTGAACCTGGGATTGAATGGTTTGAACAATACACCGGCAAAAAAGTATTAGGGGTTGTTCCTTATGTACATAACTTGAATATCGAAGCAGAAGATTCGGTTATTTTAGATAAGTATCCTTATGAAGAAGACGTAACAAAAGAGATTGATATCGCCGTCATCCGATATCCGATGGTATCGAATTTTACCGATGTAGATCCTTTTTTTGCTGAAAAGGATTGCCATGTCCGTTTTGTTCGAAATCCAAAAGAGTTGGGGGAGCCGGACCTTATTATTTTTCCAGGCAGCAAGAACACGATAGAAGATTTAAACTATTTAAAGAAAACCGGATTAGCTCAAAGTGTTTTAAAGCTCGCTCAAGAAAAAAATATACAAGTGGTAGGGATATGCGGCGGTTATCAAATGCTGGGAAAGAAAGTAGAAGATCCAAATGGTGTCGAAACAACATTAGGATCGATCAACGGGCTCGGGTTGTTGCCTGTTGAAACGGTGATCACGACTGAAAAAATGACAGTCTTATCGGAAGGAACCCTTATCTTTAAAAATCGTCAATACCCGGTAAAAGGATATGAAATTCATATGGGACAATCTAGTTTAACGAGTAAACCTTTAATTGCTTTGGAAAATCGAACGGACGGTTGTAAACGAGATGATGATAAAATCATCGGCACATATTTCCATGGACTGTTTCATAATGACGAGTTCCGCCATGATTATTTAAATGACTTACGTATCCAGAAAGGACTTGAACCTATTGTTGAACGTGTTTCTATTCATAAACTACGTGAACAAGCATTTGATAAACTAGCTGATCATCTTAGACGTCATATTGATCTCTCATATATTTATGAAAAAATGAGGCAGTTTCAAATGGACTGATTGAAATGTGCAAGGGGTGCTTACTTTGGTTTATTATCCCGTCATGTTAAATTTAGAAAATAAAAATTGTGTTGTTGTCGGTGGAGGAAAAGTAGCAACTAGAAAAATAGCTTCTCTCATGCAGGCAAAGGCGAATATTACAGTTGTAAGTCCTGAATTTACTAAAGAAATTTTACAATGGAACGAAGCAAATCTATTATCAATTAAAAAGAAACCTTTTGATACTGATGATGTGAAGGATGCTTTTCTTGTCGTAGCGGCAACAAACTCGTCGCAAATTAATTTACAAGTTTTTGACGCTCTAAATCCAAATCAACTTATTAATATTGTCGACCATCCGGAACTCTGTAATTTTATAGTGCCGACTACGATCCATCGCGGTAAGCTCACCATTGCCATTTCAACTTCAGGAAGCAGCCCGCTTTTAGCGAAAAAGATAAAACTAGATTTAGAAGAAATATTAGATGATTCCTATGAACAATATTTAAACTTTTTAGATGAAGCTAGGAAAGAAATTAAAATGAAAATTATTGATATACGAAGAAGAAGAGAACTTTTTGAGCATTTACTCGATCCAATTTATTTGGAATATATAAGAGCTGGGAACATTGCAAAATGTAAAACGCATCTTCGAGAGGTAATCAGGAAGGTGGAAGGTCGTCTTGAATAAGGGAAAAGTTTATATCGTTGGTGCAGGTCCAGGCCATCCAAAACTGATTACGATCCGCGGCATGGAATGTATTAAAGAAGCGGATGTAATCATTTACGACCGGCTAATCAACAAAGAGTTGTTAAATTATGCATCTAGCCATTGCCAACTCATTTATTGTGGAAAAGTACCTAGGGAACATGGTTTGATTCAAGAAGAGATCAATACTTTATTAGTTGAACATGCGAAGAAAGGAAAAATTGTTACAAGATTAAAAGGTGGAGACCCGTTCGTTTTTGGACGTGGAGCTGAAGAAGCGGAAGTTTTAAGAAATCATCATATTCCTTATGAAATTGTTCCTGGAATAACTGCTGGAATTGCAGCTCCAGCTTATGCAGGGATCCCGGTTACACACCGGAATTATGCATCAAGTCTCGCTATTGTAACAGCCCATGGTAAACTTGAGAATAATGAAGACCATCTAAATTGGCAAGCATTGGCTCAAGGAATTGATACGCTCGCCTTTTATATGGGAGTTGGCAATCTTCAATATATTTGTGATCAATTAAAAAAGCATGGCCGCCCTGAAACGACACCAGTTGCGATTATTCAATGGGGCACAACAAATATGCAAAAAACAGTGATCAGTACTCTTGACAATATTACAGAAAAATGTGCAAAGGAAAATATTACGAATCCTGCAATGATCATCATTGGTGATGTCGTAAATTTAAGGGAAAAAATTCATTGGTTTGAAGAAATGATTATTAAGTGATGGAAGAGGCTGCTTTTTGCAGCCCCTTTTTCAATTTTTAAATTTTTATTGTGAGAGGATCATACATTTTATGTAATCCATATTTATACAAAATATCAAATTTTGATTCTTCTTTGCGATTCAATAGTTTAGAAACAAATAACTCTATTGATGCGGCATATTTTCTTTCATCATCTATAATTGGGTCAATTTCATCACAATAATTGCACCATAGTTCCAGACAAAAGCCTACCGCATCAAGGGGATATTGATCTTTCATCGAATAATAGAGCAGCCAAGCAACAGTTTGCTGTTTTCGATCCATTAGTTCATCTATTAATTGTTTAACTTCAATATGAAATTTTCGTTGAAGTTGTTCTTTTTTCGTTTGGAAACAGATGATTTTTCGATTGTTGTAAGCGCTTTCGGTTTTTTTATTATTTTTTGCCACCTCTAATCCTCCTTGAATGATAATATTTTAATAATACCACTTAAAAAGAGAAATAGGAAGTCAACTATCTAAATATTTAGAACGTTTTTAATTGTGTATTATCAAGCCGTTTGTAAATTACGTGTCTCATAGTTTCCTATTTTAAAATAGAGTAAAATAAAATATAATGAAAGTAATATTTTTTATGGAAGGGCGAATGAGGATGAGTCAAAATCATAAAGGCATTTTACTTGAAAGCGGCACAAATGAACTGGAGATTGTTGAATTTTGTGTAGGGAAAAATAAGTTTGGCATCAATGTTATAAAAGTAAAGGAAATTATTAACCCTGTTCCCGTAACAACCGTTCCTCATACTCATCCTTCAGTGGAGGGAATTATTACACTCCGTGGGGAAGTATTGCCAGTTGTGAACATGTCTACAGTTCTAGGTTTTCCACCTTCAGAAAATCCGAAATATGATAAATTTATTGTTTGTGAATTTAATAAAACGAAAATAGTCTTCCATGTACATAAAGTTACACAAATTCATCGTATATCTTGGAGCCAAATCGAGAAGCCGAATGAAATGTTTACTGGAATGGAAAAACAAATCATCGGTGTTATAAAAATGGAAGATGAAATGGTTCTTCTATTGGATTATGAAAAAATTCTCGTAGATATTAATCCCGAATCTGGTATTAATACGGATCGGCTAAAGACATTGGGACCACGGGAGCGTTCTAATAAAAAAATCGTCGTTGCTGAAGACTCTGCATTACTCCGGCGGCTGCTTGAGCAAACATTGGAAGAAGCCGGGTACAATCAACTTGCATTTTTTGAAAATGGCCACGAGGCTTTGAATTATCTAGAAGAAATTGTAGCATCTGGTAAAAAGGTTACCGATGAAGTGCAAATGGTCATCACTGATATTGAAATGCCAAAAATGGATGGCCACCATTTGACGAAAAAAATTAGAGAGCACGAGGACTTAAAAGAATTACCAGTCATTATTTTCTCTTCTTTAATCACAGATGATTTACGCCATAAAGGGGAAGTTGTCGGTGCAACGGAACAAGTAAGCAAACCGGAAATTGTTGAATTAGTGAAACGTATTGACGAGCATATTTTATAAAAACGGTCAAATTTATCCGCTTAAAAAAACTCCCGCAACCTCACAGGGGCCAACCCAGTGAAGAGGCGGGAGTTTTCAAGTGAAACCTCTTTCATCAAAATGTTTAAATAAAAAAGAACTAAAATTAACATATCCATGGACAAAATCGGAACATTTGGAAAAACAACATTCTTGAACGGGAATTCTCCCCAAATTTAAAGGGGAGATGAAAAGAAATAGTTATTGATGAAAAATTTCGAAAAAAATGTACAATATTTTTTTAAAAATAAGATTGTCCGAGCTTTTTAAAAACAGGCTTCGTATATTTCTTTTTTGGATACGGAGGCTGTTGTTTTTTTTCATCTGGAAGACTTTTTATACCAGTGTAGTTTTGCAAGATAAGCTTAGCCTTTGAAAGTGGTAAATTTGTTTTGGGGTTTCGATACGTTTCATTTAGCTCGCCGAGATGCGGCAGTTCAGCAAAATCACTTTTTTGAGGTGGAATATGGAAATAATATTCACCTACAGATACGAGTAAATCAGAACGTTGTAGACTATTTTTTGGATTTTTTGAAAAGTGAAGTCCGATTTTTTTTGCTTTTCCATCTTCAAGTAATTTTTCTAACGTTTTTTTCTTTAAGAGATAGAGAAATTTTGGATTAGGGGCAGTTTTTGCATGTCGATTCACGGTGAAGAGCGCATGGGAGAGTTCTTCTATTGAATACTCAGGATGGTCCATATGTAAGCTCCTTTCATTATTATGGTATTATTATACACCTGCGGTGAAATCCAAACAAGTAATTATAGTTAAAAGCCTCTTTGAGGTGAATTTTTAGTAGGTTGTCTCTACAGGTCGTTGTTGGTGGTCGGGATGGGTTTTGAAAGTGAACTTAACAACTAGGTTATCACCCTTAATTCGAGAATGATTATTATTACAATTTTATGAACAATTGATTTTTAATAAATAAAATATAGGCATTGATAGAGAAAAAATGTTACTATAACGTAGTGTAATCCTATAGTTTAAGGAGGGAATTAATTATTTAATGCATAAATCGATCGCTTTTATTGCAATGATAGTCCTTTTGTTTTCATTAACTGCATGCAATTCTTCTGAAAAAGAGTCAGCACAACATTCAGAAGAAATAAAAATGGAATATAATCTTGACACAAAAGAATTTTCACCGGTAATGACACAGTTTGGTTCAAAAGAAGAACTGGAAGCTTATGCTTTTGCTGCGGAACATCCAGAAGTGTTAGATTATATGCCGTGTTATTGTGGCTGTTATGAATCAGATGGCCATACAAATAATACAGCTTGTTTTATAGATTCCATCAATGGTAATGTTGCGATTTTAGACAACATGGGCCTTGGCTGACAAGTTTGTGTTGATATAGCCCGGGAGGCTAAAGCAGAATTCGAAAAAGGTACAGATCTTAAAACGATTCGTACATTAATTGATAAAAAATATGGTAATAATGGAGTTGAGTCAACACCAACACCAATGCCGGAGTAAAATAATATAATAAGGTATTTAAAGCAGTGAATCGCGTAAAGATTTACTGCTTTTTTATAATGAAGGAAACAAAAATCAGATTGCAAATGATGAATACTAAATAATGGGCGATAGGAATGATTAGGATGGAACAGAAATTTGCAATTATTGATATTGGTTCAAATACAATGCGGCTTGTGATTTATCGTCATGAAAAAATTGGTAGTTTTAAGGAAATTGAAAACATTAAAACAGTTGCCCGGCTCCGAAATTTTTTAGATGAGAATCATTGCTTGAATGAGGAAGGAATGAATTTATTAATTGATACATTAAAAAATTATGAGGAAATTACAAATTACCACCAGGTTGAAACTGTTAAAGCAGTTGCTACCGCAGCTATACGCCAAGCCAAAAATCAACAAGAAATTTTGGAAAGAATTCGTGCGAATACAAATTTGCAAGTGAAAGTACTCAGTGAATATGAAGAAGCTTATTATGGCTTTTTAGCTGTCGTTAATTCAACTTCAATTACTGAAGGGATCACGATCGATATTGGAGGCGGAAGCACAGAACTTACTTATTTTAAAGATCGAAAGCTTATAGAATACCATAGCTTTCCGTTTGGTGTTCTTTCCTTAAGACAGCAATTTGTGAAAGGAGATGTTCCGACACAAGAGGAGTTAAAGCAATTATCAACGTTTTTATTAGATCAAATCAGTCAACTTGAATGGTTAAAAGATAAAAAAGTTCCGTTTATAGGTATCGGAGGAAGTGCACGAAATATTGCCCAAGTTGACCAAAGATTGAAGAATTATCCTTTGGGAGGATTGCATCAATATAAAATGAACAGCGACGATCTTAGGATTGTGAAAAATCACTTAACGAAATTAACGATTGATGAACTGAAAAAAGTAGAAGGATTATCGACAGATCGTGCCGATATTATTATTCCAGCTGTTGAAGTTTTTCAAATTTTTTATCAATTTATTAATGCAACCTCATTCATTTTATGCCGGAAAGGGCTTCGTGATGGGGTATTTTTTGAACAATTATTAAAACCATATGAAATGACAATGTTTCCGAATGTGATTGAGGAAAGTCTATTCGAGTTGGAGTATGAATATAAAATCAATATCGATAATGCCTTTCAAGTTTCACGATTAGCCGTAAACATCCTTCATTCATTAGAAAAGATCGGAGTTGTTTCATTAACCGATGCTCATTTTAACGAAACAAGGCGAGGTGCCTATTTATTTCATTTAGGACGTTATATTGATGATGAAGCAAGCAGCCAACATACCTTTTATTTGCTCGCCAATCGAACCATTGATGGCATCATGCATATAGATCGGCTGCGTCTGGCAGCAATTGCGTCGTTTAAGTCTAAAGCGTTGTTGAAACAATATATTGAACCTTTTGAAGATTGGTTTTCGAAAAAAGAATTACACGAACTTCGATTATTGGGAGCGGTGTTAAGATTTTCATATGCGTTAAATGCGACAAAACGGAATGTTGTAAATTCCATTCAAATAATTGAGGAAGAAAATAATTTAACGATGAACATCATTTGTACACATAATTGGCAAGCAGAATTGTATGAAGCTGAAAAACAAAAAAGACATTTGGAAAAAGCGCTAAAACGAAAAATAATTCTTCAGTTCATTGCTATGAAATAAGGTATACGTATTATGAAAATTTTTCCATATTTTAGTAAAATGTAAGAAGAGGACGTGCAAAAAGGAGGTTTCAACATAATGAACCCAGTTGACAATAAAGAAATCGATTTAGGGCACCCCTCGCTATATAACAACCGTGAGCTTAGCTGGCTCGCCTTCAATGAAAGAGTTTTGCAAGAAGCTTTAGATGAATCGAACCCTTTAGGGGAACGTTTGAAATTTTTGGCTATTTTCAGTTCGAATCTCGATGAGTTTTTTATGGTGCGTGTGGCTGGTTTGAAAGACCAAGTAAAAGCAGGATTCAACAAGCCTGAAAATAAAGCAGGTTTAACACCGAAAGAACAGCTTTCAGCCATTTCAAAAAAATGCCACCAAATTGTCGGGTTGCAGTATGAAACATATCGAAAGAAATTATTACCTTTATTAGAAAAAGAAAATATTTTCTTTCGGACTATGGAAGAACTCAATAATAAACAAGAAAAATATTTAGAAAATATGTTTGAAGAACAAATTTTTCCAGTCTTAACTCCGATGGCTATTGATGCATATCGGCCATTCCCACTTCTAGCTAATAAAACAATTAATTTAGCCATTTTATTAGATGATCCGCTTGCCGATGAAAAAAATAGGGAAAAATTTGCAATCGTTCAAGTTCCCGCGGTATTGGATCGCTTTATTAAATTGCCGACGGACGATCAATCCCTTGTATATGTCATGTTGGAAGATGTCATTAGCCATTATGTTGACCGCTTATTTAGAGGTTACGTTGTAAAATTTATTTCAAAGTTCCGCATAACTAGAAACGCCGACATGACGATTCATGAAGAAGGGGCACGTGACTTGTTAATGGAAATTGAGAAAGAACTGAAAAAACGAAAATGGGGAGCAGCTGTAAGGCTAGAGGTTTGCGCTGATTCGATCGATGAAAAATTGTTGGATTATTTGGCCGAAGTACTTGAAATCCATGAAAAAGATATTTATACCCTGAAAGGGCCTTTAGATTTAACGTTTTTATTCAGCTTTTATAAAGAAATGGCAGCGATTAAAGACACTTTAGTATTTGAAACTTTGATTCCCCAACCGCCACTCGATTTAATCGGCGAAGATGATATTTTTCAAGCTATTGCAAAAAAAGATATTCTTTTGCACCACCCTTATGAATCGTTTGAAGCCGTTGTAGATTTTATTTCACACGCTGCTAGAGATCCTGATGTTTTAGCTATTAAACAAACCCTTTACCGAGTTAGCGGTGATTCACCAATTATTGAATCATTAAAAAGAGCGGCTGAAAACGGCAAACAAGTTACAGTTCTCGTTGAATTAAAAGCGCGTTTTGATGAAGAAAAAAATGTCCAATGGGCAAAAGAGCTTGAAAAGGCAGGCTGTCATGTCATTTTTGGTATGACACATTTAAAAACCCATAGCAAAATCACTCTCGTTGTCAGAAAACGAAACCAGCAGATTGAGCGGTTTGTTCATTTAAGTACCGGTAATTATAATGATGTGACGGCAAAAATATATACAGATTTAGGATTTTTAACTGCGAATCGGGAATTTGCCATTGATGCAACAAATTTTTTTAACTATCTAAGTGGTTATACCGAAAGACCTGTCTACCATCACCTATCGGTTTCTCCTTATAATATTCGGAAAGATTTTATTCAACTGATTGATGCAGAAATCGATTTTCATAAAAAATACAAAAACGGGAAAATGATTTTAAAAATGAATGCTTTGACAGATAAGGCATTAATTATGAAACTTTATGAAGCATCAAGAGCTGGAGTGAAAATCGATTTGTTTGTTCGCGGCATTTGCTGTTTAAAAGCAGGAATTACTGGGGTTAGTGAAAATATTCGAGTAAAAAGCATTATCGGCCGATTTTTGGAACATAGTCGTATTTATTATTTTTACCATAACGGTGATGAGAAAATTTTTCTATCTTCTGCAGATATGATGACAAGAAATATGGAAAGACGGGTGGAAATTTTATTCCCGATTCTTGATAAGCGTATTAAAGACAGAATAAAAACGATATTGACAATTATTAATAAAGATAATGTGAAGGCACGTGAAATGGACTGTTTTGGAAATTATCATTATGTAAAACGGGGACCTAATGAAGAGAAAATTGAAAGTCAAATGGTTTTATTTGAGATGGCATACCATGTGAAAGATGATGAGGAGTAATCGATTCTTATAAATCAATATACGATCAGCCAAATGGCTGATCGTATAACCCTTTAATTGGATTGCAATCCCTATTTATTGAAGAGATCTTAGTGTAAAAATTGTCAGTTCCGGAGGACAGAGAAAGCGGAATGGTACCCTTGTTGTTCCAATCCCCCGATTCACATAAAGCTGTGTTGCACCAACCTCATAAAACCCTTCTACATAGTTTGTAGATCCAGATGGAGTAAAAATAGGGCCTATAAAAGGCAATTGAATTTGACCGCCATGGCTATGACCTGAGAGTTGAACATCAATCGGATAATCTTTAACCATTTCAACTAAATCCGGCTGATGGGCAAGCAAAATAGTAAAAACATTTGTGTCTATATTTTCGAATGTTTTTTCTGGATTCGGTTTTCCTAACATTCCGTCGTCAAGGCCGCTAATATAAATGAAATCACTCATTTTATTATAAATTTTTTTATGTTCATTTTTTAATAATTCAAAATTTGCCTCCTCCATGATCATTTTGTAAATCTCAGTTCCATACCCGCCATGATCATGGTTTCCGTAGATGGAAAATTTTCCAAGAGGTGCGCGTAATTCTTTCAATAGCTGTGTAACTGGACCGATTTCCTTATACTTGTTAGGGGCATCGATTAAATCTCCAGTAAAGAGAACAATATCAGGCATCGCTTCGTTTATAGAAGCAATGAGATTGGAAAATTGCTCAACAGAATAGTTAAATCCAAGATGTGTATCACTGAATAAGATCATTTTTATTTTATCAAAACTTTTCGGTATTTTTTCAGATTGTAATTGGATTCTTGAAATTCTAAGCTGTTTCGGTTCGATATAGCGGGCATAGGTTAACCCTAATGAAGAAAGTAAAACGGTGCCAAAACTAAATTTGAAAAGCTGTTTTAGAAACGATCGTCTTGATATTTTTTCACTTTCAATTTTCATAACGCACAACCTATCTTTTAAGTGATACGATAAATCATAGAAAAGTACATAATTTTCATTATATCATGACTTTCTGAATAGACAATTTTAATTTGAGAGCAGGATTTTTAAAAAATATATGGAAATTATATAGTGATATAAGGAGGTTAGTATCATGTACAAAGAGTTAAACCCGCCTCGGAGAATTTTAATGGGACCTGGACCGAGCGATGTCCATCCAAAAGTGCTTCAAGCGATGGCAAACCCGCTCGTTGGTCATCTTGACCCTGCTTTTTTAGAAATTATGAATGAAACAATGGACTTATTACGACATGTATATCAAACCGAAAATAAAGTCACATTGGCCATGTCAGGGACTGGAAGCGCAGGGATGGAAACATTATTTGTAAATTTAGTTGAACCAGGAGATCGAGTAATCATTGGCGTTAACGGTTTATTCGGCCAAAGAATGGTTGATGTCGCTTCTAGATGTGGGGCAGAGGTCATCCAAGTGGAAGCGTCATGGGGAGATATCATAGAGCCTGAAAAAATTGAAGATGCACTAAAAAAACATAATAATGTAAAATTGGTAGCCGTCGTCCATTCCGAAACATCTACAGGTGTCCGCCAGCCATTGGAAGAGTTAAGTGAAATTGTTCATAAATATGATGCGTTGTTCGTTTGTGATATGGTTACATCGTTGGGAGGGATTCCAACAAAAATAGATGAATACAAGATCGATGCAGCATATAGCGGTACGCAAAAATGTTTGAGCGCACCTCCAGGTCTTGCTCCAGTGACATTAAGTCCGCGTGCTGTCGATGTTTTGGCAAAACGAAAGAATAAAGTACAAAGTTGGTATTTAGATCTTTCTATGATTCAAAACTATTGGAATGAGGAACGGTTTTATCATCACACGGCACCGATTTCAATGGTGTATTCATTACGTGAAGCATTGCGTCTGATCGTAAATGAGGGATTAGAACAAGTATTTAAACGTCATGCTCTTTATGGCGGAGCCCTGCAAGCGGGTTTAGAGGCCATGGGACTTGAATTATTAGTTTCTGAAAAACATAGGCTTCACCAATTAACAGCGGTGCAAATCCCAGCAAATGTTTCTGATTTGGAAGTTCGAAAACGATTGCTAGAGAAATACGGTTTAGAAATTGGCGGTGGCCTTGGAGTGTTAAAAGGTAAAATTTGGCGCATTGGATTAATGGGTTATAATGCCCGTCATGAAAATGTAGTCTTTGCCTTGGCTGCGCTTGAAGATGTCCTTCGGGAACAAGGTTATCATTTTATTTCAGGTGCTGCTCTTGAAGCGGCAAACCGTTATATTCGCGATCATGAATAAATGTATAAAAGAGCTTGGGAGATGGGCCCAAGTTCTTTTTATTTTTATAATTCCTAGTAGAAATGTATAATTATGTTAAGATAACAATAGCAATGAGTTGAGAAAGTTTGAGGTGGGATTTGTGGATCCATTGGAAATATTAACAAATAAAAATCAATTACTTCCTTTCTTCCAACCGATTTTTAGTGCAGATGACCATAAGATCATCGGTTATGAAGTTCTTGGAAGAATGGAAGTGGATCAGGACTTCCAAAGCATTGGATCTTTTTTTGAGGACGAATCTGTTCCAGAGGAGTATCGGATTGAAATTGATGACTACATAACGAAAAAAGCTTTAATACAATTAATCGATAAAGGAAACTTATTAATTTTTCTTAACCGCAATCCAAATTTATTAATGGTCGATCGCGGTGAATCTCTCTTACAATTATTATTATCATTTCAAGAACAAGGACTTGATTTAAAAAGAATTGTCCTAGAAATAACTGAACATAATTTTAGAGGGAATATTGATCAATTAGGGCATGTACTCACCTATCTTCGAACATATGGTATTAAGCTTGCAATTGATAATGTTGGAAAAGAAGGGAGCAATCTCGATCGTTTACGGGCTTTAAATCCCGAAATAATAAAAGTGGACCTTTCTTTATTGCGGCAGACGACTACTGCTCAATCTTATTTAGACATTTTATATTCTCTTTCTCTCCTTGCAAGAAAAATAGGAGCCGCCCTTCTTTATGAAGATATTGAAATGCATTTCCAACTTCAATATGCATGGCGTAACAATGGACGTTATTATCAAGGTTTTTATTTAGCAAAACCAGCCGCCCATTTAATTGATGAAAAATTTCGGAAAGACTTGTTGAAAGAACAATTTCATCGATTTATTTCCCATGAAAAACAAAAGCTATCAGCCCAATATGAAATTTGTCAAGAATTTACAAACCGTTTAAACCAAATTGGTACGAAATTAAAAACAAAAGATTTTGACCAACTGTTATATCATGTTGCTCAAACTTTTGATAAAGAAAGTTTTAGAATTTACATTTGTGATGGAGAAGGATATCAACAGTCAGCAAATTTATATAAGCAATCAAACAATGAATGGATTTTACAAAAAGAATATAAAGATAAAAATTGGAGCTGGCGTCCGTATTTTTTAGAAACAATTGTAAGAATGAACTATGATAAACGTGGAATCTTGTCGGATTTATATAGTGATATTGAAACAGGTGAAATCACACGTACTTTTTCATATCCTTTATCTGACCAATTATATTTATTTGTCGACCTTTCTTATAATTTTTTATTTGAACATGAAAATCTTCTTTAGCTATGCATAAGAAGTGCCCCTTTCGGAAAATGTATTAATAAAAATTCCGAATAATTGGGGTGGTTTTTTGTCTCCATTATCTTTAGGATTGGTAATACTTTTTACAATTGTTTTAATCATTGGTTTTATTCAGACCATTCGTGTCGGACAAACTCAAAATGGACAAAATGGGAGTGAAATTGATTCAGAAATAAGCGGTGTTGTTAAAGCACACCCATATGCAAGAAATCCTGTTTTTTGGGCATATATTATCGGTTTAGGGATCGTTTTTGCCTATATGTTTTATCATTTTTTGTAGATTTGGAAAACAAGGCTTATTTTAGCCTTGTCTTTTTTTGTACAAAAATCGCATAAATCACTGTCTAATCATGAAGTTATTTTACGAACGAAAACTGTCGTACAACATACCATACATTGATAAAATTTTATATAACAATACAAAACAGGAGAGGATGTTGATTGTTGAAATATACTTGCAAAAAATGCTGCAACATTATGCAGAGTCTTATGAGTTGCCCGGTTTGTAATGAAGAGGAGCATGTTGTTCCGATTGAAATTAATATTCACAAAGGAACGAAGGAGATAAACTTCAGAACTGAATAATGGGAGGTTTTTCACCTCCCATTTAAAAAGGTGTGATCATGAAAGGGTGGGTTCATGAAAAAGAAAATTTGGGTGCTTTTCGGGTTGCTTTTAATTGGACAAGTTCATTTTATTCAAGCTGAAAACTCAATGTCACGGGAAGATACATTTATTTTTTTGCAAGAAGCTTTTGAAGCCCAACTTTCTTTGGGTGATAAATTTTATTCGAATGCTGAAGTCACCACGATCCTATCACCATATTTTACATACGATTATCAGAAAATTTTTACTAATGAACAACTTTGCAAAGAACCTGATGGTATAATTTTGTGCGGAACGGATGAAAGTCATTATTTTATTCCTTATTTTTCTTATGATGACAATACAAAAACCATCTTTGAAAAAAATCAAATCATCGTGTACGAATATTTCTTGCCTCAGTTGGAAGGACCAGTCATTTGGGACAAGCCTCATTATGAAATCATTACGATTTCAAAAACTCCTGATGGTTGGAGAATTAGTGATTACCAAATAAGCGAACAAAAACCGGGGTTATCGTAGCAGCCCCGGTTATCGTTTTTGTTCCTTATTTTTTCTAATAAAATAATCAGCTAAACCCATAGAGCAAATATCAATATCCATTTTTAAAATTCTATAAACTTTATGATTATTCGGAATATTAAGCTCGCTTAAGTATGAATGAATGCGATCATATAGTTTCTCCGAAATTAATGGTGTTAGTTCATCAATCGTTTTGTCTTTATTTTGCAAAAAGACACTTTCACCAGTTTCCATAAAGGTTGGCAGCCACTTTCTGATTTCCGCATAAACTTCTTTAGGATTTTGACACATGCCAAAATGGCCAAAATAAATGCGTGAAACATTTAAGTTTTCAATAAGTTCTAGCGACCTAAGCATCTCATCAGGATCAAACTGATTCGGTGATGTTGAAGGCAAAAAGAAATCAAATTCTTGTATGTCTTGATAGTAAACGCCAATCGTGTCTCCGGTGAATATACCATTTGATAAACTATCATGAATGGAGAAATGGTGTTTCGCATGTCCTGGCGTATCGTAAAAAGTCAATGTCCGATTGGCAAGTTCAAGAACTTCTCCGTTTTCCTTAATCATCAAGCGTTCCTCTGGAATTGGATAGATCGGATCGTAAAATTTCTCAAAATCTTCCTTATAGACTGCTTTTGCACCAGCGATTAATCGGGACGGATCCACTAAATGGCGGTACCCTCTTGGATGTACAACGACTTTTGCGTTGGGACAATGCTTTAGCAACAAGCCTGCTCCTCCTGCATGGTCTAAATGGATATGAGTAACGATTATGTATTGAATATCTGCAGGGTCAATTTCTAGTTGTTTTAAACCGTCTAAAAGATATGGGATTGAAGGGCTGGCACTCGTTTCAACGATCGTAAGTTTTTCGTCATGAATGACAAAGGTTCCAGTTCGATTTTCAAATCCCAAATCAAAAACATCAAAAAAAGAAATTTGATGACCTAAATTTACCGGTTTATTTTTCAAAATTAGTCTCCTCCTTTAAAAATTATTGTAAGTGAATACAGTTTCGATTGTAAAGAGAGACGTTTTTTGTCAAAATAAAAAAGTACAGGATGGATAACTCTTCAAGTGACGAAAAAACGGTTTTTGAAAGGAGAAGTGGGATGTCGCTACTTCATGGAATACTAAAACGATTAATGACCTTGCAAGAGGATCACCAAAATAATGAACCAAAGCAGCGGTTTTTTGAAAAAAATGGTGAGAAAAAATGTAGTGTAAAATATTTTGACAATACAAAGATGTTTGAACTTGAAGTTTACCAGCCAGGAGAAAAACCAAAGACATATCAATTCGATAATATTGATATGGTCGCTATTGATGTGTTTGAAATTATGACAGCAGAAGATTAATAATCAAAGGGACTATCTCAACGATGAGATGGTCTTTTTCCTTCCTAGCGAAAGCACTTTTGATGAAAAAAAGCATTTAATAATGTTACAATAACTATTGAGCGTAAACGATTACATAATCAGTAAAATAGAGGTATTTTAGTTTGGAAAAAGGGGATGGGGCAATGTATAGTTTTCCAAGAGATGTTATTTTGAATACGAAAATCGAAGATCTGATGGTAAGCTCCGACAAAGTTGCCCACGTGCAAATTGATAATCCGCTAGAACATGCATTGTTAGTATTAATTAAATCCGGCTATTCTGCAGTACCGGTTTTAGACCTTTCATATAGGCTAAGAGGTATTATAAGTACTACAATGATTATGGATACAGTGCTAGGCATCGAATCTTTTGAAATGGAAAAACTTACGAAGCTAAAAGTTGCAGAAGTAATGAATCCGAATGTTCCGAAGCTAAAATTGGATGCTGATTTTATGAGGGCATTGGGACTAACGATCAACCATCCATTTGTATGTATCGAGGATAACGAAGGCTTGTTTAAAGGAATTTTAACGAGAAGAGCAATTATTAAATTATTTACGAAAAACTTACATAAGTAATGAAATGGAACAAGACATATATTTAAAGGAAGTGTACGATCTTGACGAAGAAAGAAACAAAAAAACCATTTGTATTGGCAGCTGTTATGGTTGCCATGTTCATGTCAGCTGTAGAAGCAACAATTGTTTCAACAGCTATGCCAAGCATTGTCTCTGAGTTAGGAGGTTTTTCTTTATATAGCTGGGTGTTTTCATCCTATTTATTAATGCAAGTTGCTACAATTCTCATTTATGGAAAAACAGCTGATTTATTTGGAAGGAAACCGGTATTTGTTACCGGTGTTATTATTTTTTTAATAGGCTCTCTTTTATGTGGTTTTGCCAGCACGATGAAGCAGCTTATTGTTTATCGTTTCATCCAAGGTATTGGGGCGGGTGCAGTTATGCCCATTGCTACAACAATCGTTGGTGATATTTACACGAAAGAAGAACGAGCTTCAATCCAAGGGTATTTATCAAGTGTTTGGGGAATTTCTGCAATAGTTGGTCCAGTATTAGGTGGAATTTTAGTGAAATATGTAAGTTGGGTCTACGTATTTTGGATGAATTTGCCTTTGGGATTACTAGCGATTGCAGGAGTTGTATTTTTCCTTCATGAAGATGTGCAGCGGAAAAAACATGTGATTGACTATAAAGGATCTATTTTATTAGTGCTCTCTATATCTGCTTTTATGCTTGTATTAGTTGAAGGTGGCGTCCATTGGGCTTGGAATTCATGGCAAATTTTAACTTTACTTGCCATATTCCTAATTGGATTTGTTTTATGGGTGCGTGAAGAGAAAAGAACTCCTGAACCGATGATGCCTTTTAACATATGGCGCTATCGTGCGATTACTGTGTCAAATACAGCTTCATTTACGACAGGAATGATTTTAATGGGGGTTTCAACCTTTCTTCCTGCTTTTGTTCAAGGGGTATTGGAGCAGTCGCCAATGGTTGCCGGCTTTACTTTAACAACGATGTCAATCGGCTGGCCGATTGCTTCGACAATTGCTGGGAAAATGGTCGTAAATGTCGGCTATAGAAAATTGACCGTGGCTGGAGCCTGTGCCATTATTATTGGTTCCATCATCTTTATTTTAATGTCACCTGATAAAGGTCCTGTTTGGCCAGCGTTAGGATCTTTATTAGTAGGGGCAGGAATGGGCCTGACAACAACTTCTTTCATCGTATCGGTTCAAAGTACGGTTGATTGGAATGTAAGAGGAGTGGCAACAGCTTCCAATATGTTTATGAGGACGCTTGGTAGTGCCGTCGGTGCAGCTTTATTAGGTGGCCTACTTAATGGCCGCTTGCAATCTTTTATTGAAGAGAAAGGATTGCAAGGCGAAATAACCATTGAAACTTTTAACTTACTTTTAGATGAACAACAAAGAGCATCCTTAATCGAATCAATGAAAATTCTTTTACAAGATGGCCTTTCAATTGCATTGAATTTTGTTTATTGGGGAGTCGTCATCATCGCAATTTTAACTCTCTTCCTCGTTTTCTTTATGCCAGAAACGGAGGAACAAATGGAGAGATCATAACCTCTAAATTTTGCATAACTTCATTTTTTTAGGAAAAAATGAAGGAGTAAGGAGGTGGATGATAGATGGCGAAAATTGGTGTAGAACAATCATTAACTGCTGTACAACAAGCATTACAACAGAAAGGGTATGAAGTTGTTCCGTTAAAACAAGAAAGTGACGCACAAGGTTGTGATGCTTGTGTAGTCACTGGATTAGATTCAAATGTGATGGGGATTGCCAACACTGTCATCAAAGGTCCTGTCATTGAGGCAAGCGGAAGAAGCGCCGAAGAAATTTGCCAAGAAATCGATCAACGGGTGAATCAATAAATCGACTACTTTGTTAAAGAAATTTAATCAGTGGAATCATTGAAGGAAAAGGAACCATAGGGGTTCCTTTTATTATTGATCACGGAAGTTCCTATTTAAACGACGAAGCTCAAAGCAATACTGCCAGCAATTGTTAGGGAATTGTAATTAAATCATGTAATTTCGTTTAATCATACGCCTAAACATTAATTTGCTCCTCCTATTGTTTATTTCAGTTAAGATTCTTCAACTAAAACTTTTGTATCTCAATGTGTGGTAAAATATTTATTATATGTACTGGTTCGATCTGCGATAGATTTAAAGTTGCCATAGGAAACCCCTCTTAAACCGTCAACCCCGTTATTGTACTTGGCTCTGAACTATTTTTTTAAATTTATAAATAACCTAAAGTTCATGAAAAAAGATTGAAATGAACCTACAGGAACGATAACATCTACTTGATAATTGATGAAATTCATGTTAGTTTGGTCAATGAAAAATTTGGACAACTTCTCATTATTGTTAAATTTTTTAATTCAACGATTCGTTTTATTAATGGAATGAAATAATCGATGTATTACAATTGAATATTGTTTATTAAGGAGGGAGACCGATCCGTCAAAACCCCGTAACAACATAAAACACATAGTGATTCAAATATTAAACGAACACTTATGTTGATGGAAACATTGAGTGAAAATCCATTAACCTTGTTTGATTTGATGAATATAAATATTCGTCGGTCCGAAAATTAGTGGTTGAAAAAATCGGACAAGTTTAATGAGGTTTTGGCGGCGGAATATTGTATGAAGAAGGAATTTGCGGTTATAGGTCTTGGGCGATTTGGAGGAAGCATTTGTAGAACACTCGCCCAAGAAGGGATGGAAGTATTAGCGATTGATATTGATGAAGAAAGAGTCAATGAATTTTCCAACATTGTTTCTAAAGCAGTCGTTGCCGATACAACTGATGAAAAAGTCCTAAAAGATTTAGGTATTCGTAATTTCGATCATGTAATCGTCGCAATTGGCGATAATATTCAGGCAAGCATATTAACAACGCTCATTTTAAAAGAGCTAGGCGTCCAAAAAATTACTGTAAAAGCGCAGAACGATTATCATGAAAAAGTGCTTGCCAAAATCGGTGCCGACCACATCGTCCATCCGGAACGAGATATGGGGCGTAGAATTGCCAACAATATGATTTCTACGAATGTCCTTGATTATTTGGAGTTATCTGATGAACATAGCATTGTTGAATTGATTGCAAGTAAAAAAATGGATGGGAAATCATTGCTTGAATTGGATGTTCGCGCTAAGTACGGCTGTACTGTAGTCGCTATAAAAAGGCAAACCCATATTATCGTTTCTCCAATGGCAAGAGAAGTGATTAGAGAAGGAGATATTTTAATTGTGATTGGAGCAGATAAAGATATTAACCGCTTTGAAAAGAATATTGTAGATCATGAATAAAACCGCCTAAAAAGGCGGTTTTTCTCATTTTACACTTCCATGATAATTGGCAAAATCATTGGTTTTCGCTTTGTTTTTTCATAGAGGAACGGTCCTAAAACATCCGTAATTTCATTTTTAATTTCCGACCATTGTGTTGTTTTCCGTTCCATAATTTTTTCAAGATGTTCAGCGATTAAATTTTGTGCATCATTGATTAAATCGCTTGATTCTCTCATATAAACAAAGCCTCTTGAGATTAGATCAGGACCAGCTTTAATCTTAAATTCTTTCATGTCTATGCTGACGACAACAATGACCAATCCTTCTTCAGACAATATGCGGCGGTCTCTGAGGACGATATTGCCAATATCGCCGATGCCGTTGCCATCCACATAAACAGAGCCGGAAGGAATTTTACCTCCAATGTATGCTTCATCCTTTGTTAAAACAAGGACATCGCCATTATCCATGATGAAATTATTTTCTGGTTTGACACCACAGTCGATTGCAAGTTTTGTATGCATTTTTAGCATTCGATATTCACCATGAATTGGCATGAAAAATTTCGGTTTCATTAACCGAAGCATTAATTTTTGCTCTTGTTGACCTCCGTGCCCTGATGTATGGATATCACTTAATGGACCATAAATGACTTCAGCTCCGGCACGGTAGAGGGCATTAATGACACGGCTGACGCTAATCGTGTTTCCAGGAATTGGGGAAGACGAAAATACAACCGTATCCCCATGGTTAATTTGAATTTGCCGATGGGTTCCATTGGCAATTCGGGATAGAGCCGCCATCGGTTCTCCCTGGCTGCCTGTACAAAGAATGGTCACTTGATTGCTTGGTAGGCGGTTAATTTGTGATGCATCAATAAATGTATCTTTAGGTGCTTTAATATAGCCTAATTCCAATCCGATTTCAATGGCTGCTTCCATACTTCTTCCGAATACGACAACTTTGCGATTATTTTTCACAGCTGCTTCAACTACTTGTTGTAAGCGATGAATATTAGAAGCGAATGTTGCAAAGATGATTCGGCCGTCCACTTTTCGGAAAATATCATGGATGCTTTCGCCAACGCGTCTTTCTGACATTGTAAAATCAGGAATTTCGCTATTCGTACTATCGGACATAAGGCATAAGACACCTTCTTTTCCGATTTCCGCCATTTTTGTTAAGTTAGCTGGTTCTCCAACAGGTGTAAAGTCAAATTTAAAATCACCTGTATGAACAATGTTTCCTTGTGGAGTTTTTACAACGATCCCATAAGCATCAGGAATGCTGTGGGTTGTTCGATAAAATTCAACAGATAAATGCTTAAATTTAATTACATCGTCTTCTTTAATATCGATTAATTTTGCTTGCCTTAAAAGGCCGTGTTCTTCCAGTTTATTTTTGATAAGTCCTATGGCAAGCTTGCCGCCATAAATTGGCACATTTATTTGTCTTAACAAATAAGGGATTCCACCGATATGGTCTTCATGGCCGTGAGTAATGAAGACCCCTTTTATTTTTTCTACATTTTTAACTAAATACGTATAGTCTGGAATTACATAATCAATTCCTAATAGTTCGTCCTCAGGAAACTTAATTCCAGCATCAATAACTATAATTTCGTCTCTGTATTGAATCCCATACGTATTTTTTCCGATTTCACCCATTCCACCTAAAGCAAATACTGCAACTTGATCTTCCTTTAAAAATTTCATACACTATACATTCTCCAATACAAAGTTTTCTGAACGTTTTTCATATTCTAGATGTGCTCCCTCTAGCTTTTGAATGTACTCAATATTAAGATTTCGATCCGCTAATTTTTTCCGTACATCTCTTTCCGATTCCGCTTCAAGATAAATTACTCTTGTTCGTTCACGGATCGGTACTTCATTATTAAGGTCTTGGTAAAAAACTTTATAAATCATTCTTTCAATCTCTCCTTGCCTTCCTAATAGTATCTTTGTACATTATAGCGGATATTGAAATCTTTTTCATGTTTTTCGATTAAATTTGGGAGACGAATGTGAAAAAATTCCACTATGCTAAAGTTTTTCTTCTTAATAAACCTCTCATTTGTTCTCGAATTTTTTCTTTTAGTCTTTTAAACATCATCAGTCATCTCCATCTTTCCGTATTTTATACTAAATAACATTTATGGTTGCTATTAGTATGTGTATTGTTTTTGATTTATTTCATGGCGGATGATGGAAATTATGTGGAAAAGAGGCTGCGTGTGGGCAGCCTCTTTTTATTCAATCACAATGGCATCTTCAGGTGCTTTAAACGGATCTTGTTTATTAATATGATCATAAAACATAATGCCATTTAAATGATCGATTTCGTGTTGAAATACAATAGCAGGTAAACCTTTTAAACGAAGGTTTACTTCCTTGCCTTCAAGATCAGTAGCTTTTACTGTTATTTTAAAATAACGAGGTACATAGCCAGGAACATCCCGATCGACAGAAAGGCAACCTTCTCCGCCAGCCAAATAGCATTTTTTTGTGGAGTGGCTTACAATTTTAGGATTGAACAATGCATAACTGTATAATTTATCATCTTCATCGACAACATGAACAGCGATCATTCGTTTTGAAATGCCAAGTTGTGGGGCTGCAAGACCTATGCCTGGTCTTAAACCATATTTTGCAGCGATTTCCGGATCTTGACTATTAATCACAAACTCGATCATCGCTTTCAATGTTTGTTTATCTTCATCGGAAGCAGGCAATACTACTTCCTCAGCTTTCGCTCGTAGAGCAGGATGTCCTTCACGGACAATGTCTTTCATTGTTATCAACGCATTCATCTCCTCTATATTGCCTTATTACAATTTAATTTTAGTTTAGCATATTTTTTAGATTTAGAAAAAAGACTATTTATTTGGACAAGCGCATACGATAGTATTGAATAGTACCATTTTTTCAGCTTATCAATACATGCTTTGATAATAATGTACTTTTGCTTTCGATTTTTGTTATTTAGAGGAGGCGCATTCATTGAAAAATTTAATCAAAATATTCATCGTTATTATGACTGTTACAGTTTTAGGTGGATGTGGGAAATCTGTTGAGGAGAAAATTTTTACACATTTAGAAAATGCAGTGTCCTTGGAAGGAGCTTTTGAAGAGCAACAAGAACCGCTAATTGAACTTGAGAAAAAAGAACAAATGATTTATGAAAAAATTATTAAGCTTGGAATGGATGAATTTGATGAAATAAAAGCATTATCACAAGAAGCAATAAAAATTGTCGATGATCGGGAAACGAGAGTGGAACAAGAAAAGAAAAGCATTGACCAATCAAAAGAACAGTTTCGTTTAGTTGAAAAAGAAATTGAAAAATTAAAAGACGAAAAAGCAAAAGAAACAGCAAAACAATTAGTTGCCGTCATGAATGAACGGTATGATTCTTATGAAAAACTTTATACGTATTATAAAAAAGCAATTGATTTAGATCGGAATTTATACGAAATGTTTCAAGAAGAGGAATTGACATTGGAAGAATTAGAAGAACAAATTAAAAAAATTAATGAGATGTATGATCTCGTTGTACAAGAAAGCAAAACGTTTAATGAGTTGACAGAAAACTATAATAAAAAGAAAAAGGATTTTTATATAGCGTCTGGATTAAATGTCGTATTTGAAAATGACGCTTCTTCAGATGAAAACAAGTAAGGAAGCTAGGTTCTAAAAGTGGTGACACTTTTGACCTAGCTTTTATTTTTTTCCTTTGTATAAACATTTATCCATTTGGGAATAGGCAAATAGTATGAATGGGTAAGATAAATCGTGAAAGTAAAATAGTTTCTTCTTTATCATTTTAAACAGTGATTAGGATAAAAGAGGTGGAAAAATGATTGATCAAACGGTTGTGAAAAAAATAGAAGATATGTTTCCCACGTATCAAATATTGAATGAAAATGGGGAAATTGTAAATGAAAGGGAAATGCCCGATTTAACGGACGATCAATTAAAAGAATTAATGAAACGAATGGTTTATACGCGTATATTAGACCAAAGATCAATTTCTTTAAACCGTCAGGGAAGACTTGGATTTTATGCGCCGACTGCTGGTCAGGAAGCTTCACAGTTAGGAAGCCAATTTGCACTTCAAAAGGAAGATTGGATTTTACCAGGTTACCGAGATGTTCCACAATTGATTTGGCATGGTTTACCGCTATATAAAGCATTTTTATTTTCTAGAGGTCATTTTGTCGGAAATCAAATGGAAGGAATCAATGCTTTGCCGCCACAAATTATTATCGGAGCACAAATTACTCAAGCAACAGGGGTTGCCTTAGGGTTGAAAAAGCGTGGAAAAAAAGCAGTAGCAGTTACATACACAGGTGATGGCGGTTCTTCCCAAGGAGATTTTTATGAAGGAATAAATTTTGCAGGCACTTTTAAAGCACCAGTGATTTTCATAGTTCAAAATAATCGCTTTGCCATTTCAACACCTATAGAAAAGCAAACTTCATCAAAAACGATTGCTCAAAAAGCAATTGCAGCAGGTATTCCAGGAATTCAAGTCGATGGAATGGATGTATTGGCCGTCTATAAAGCTGTCAAGGAAGCACGCGAGAGGGCGATAAATGGTGAAGGACCAACATTAATTGAAACATTAACGTACCGTTATGGACCGCACACGATGGCTGGAGACGATCCTACCCGTTACCGGACAGAAGACTTGGACAAAGAATGGGAAAAGAGAGATCCCCTCGTTCGTTTTCGAAAATATCTAGAGACAAAAAATTTATGGTCAAAAGAAGAAGAAGAAAAAGTAATCGAAGAGGCAAAAGAAGACATTAAAGCTGCCATAAAAAAAGCAGATGAAACTTCTAAACAGAAAGTGACCGATTTAATAAATATTATGTTTGAAAAGTTGCCTTTTAACTTAATAGAGCAAAGGGATGAATATGCAAAAAAGGAGGAATCGGAATAAAAGATGGCGCAAATGACGATGGTACAAGCAATTACTGATGCTTTAAGAAATGAATTGCGAAATGATCCGAATGTTTTAATTTTTGGCGAAGATGTAGGAGTTAACGGCGGCGTATTCCGGGTAACCGAAGGATTGCAACAAGAATTCGGTGAGGAACGGGTATTCGATACGCCTTTGGCAGAATCTGCCATCGGAGGTCTTGCCATTGGTTTAGCTTTAGAGGGATTTCGACCGGTTCCGGAAATACAATTTTTTGGTTTTGTCTATGAAGTGATGGATGCCATCAATGGACAAATGGCACGAATGAGGTACCGTTCCGGCGGAACTTTCCATGCCCCGATTACTGTACGTTCCCCTTTTGGGGGAGGAGTAAAAACACCTGAACTTCATGCGGATAGTTTAGAAGGGCTGGTCGCCCAGCAGCCAGGGTTAAAAGTCGTTATTCCATCTACTCCTTACGATGCTAAAGGTCTTTTAATTTCAGCGATTCGTGATAACGATCCTGTTATTTTTTTAGAACATATGAAACTGTATCGTTCGTTCCGCCAAGAAGTTCCTGAGGAGGAATATACAATTCCGATCGGGAAAGCTGATGTAAAGCGGGAAGGAAAAGATTTAACGATTATCTCATACGGAGCGATGGTGCATTCTTCTTTAAAAGCGGCTGAAATATTGGAAAAAGAAGGTGTTAGCGCGGAGATCATAGATTTAAGGACCGTTAGCCCTCTTGATATAGATACGATTATTGAATCTGTCAAGAAAACGAATCGGGCGATTGTTGTACAAGAAGCCCAGAAACAAGCTGGAATAGCTGCCAACGTGGTCGCAGAAATAACGGAACGGGCAATTTTACATTTAGAGGCACCAGTGTTGCGAGTTTGTGCACCTGACACAGTCTATCCATTTTCTCAAGCAGAAGATGTTTGGCTGCCAAATTACAAAGATATCATTGAGAAAGCAAAAACCGTTCTTAATTTTTAGATGAGGATTTTATCTATTGAGAAATCGAGATCCTTAAGTTGTTTTTTCGATTGTGAATAGTTTCTAAAATGAATCATCACCTTTTGTGAATAGGCATTGTAAAAATGCCTTCCATTGATTATTGAGGTGAATCACATTTGCCAGCAGGAAATTTCATTCACAAATTTTTGCAGTTAAAGCATCAAGCCTTTAAAATTCTAGTGTTTCCGTAGAGTTAAGTGTTTAACTTAGGAGGGAAAAATTTTGGCATTTGAATTTAAACTACCGGATATCGGTGAAGGTATACATGAAGGAGAAATTGTCAAATGGTTTGTAAAACCGGGTGATAAGGTTAAAGAGGATGATATTCTTTGTGAAGTGCAAAATGATAAAGCGGTCGTTGAAATTCCTTCCCCTGTTGATGGAACAGTACTCGAATTAAAAGTACAAGAAGGCGCTGTTGCCGTTGTTGGGGACACAATTATTACCATTGATGCCGAAGGAAATGCAGGCGGGGAAGTTGCACCAAGCCCTGTCCCTGAAAAAGAGGAATCTGGTCAGCCGAAAATTGAAGAAAAGGCTGTAACCGAGGAAAGTCAAACTTCCATTGATGAAAAGGCAGAAAAAAAACTCGTCATTGCTATGCCATCTGTTCGAAAATACGCACGGGAAAAAGGGGTTCATTTATTTAAAGTGACAGGTACTGGGAAAAACGGACGGATTCTTAAAGAAGATATTGACCGCTATTTAGCTGGGGGTACAGTGGATGAAACTAATGTAAAGGATGTGAAAGAGGAAGGCGATCCAATTGTTGTTGAAGGGGTTCGGGCTACGACTGATTTAGAGACTCGGGAAAAATTGAGCGGAATTAGAAAAGCGATTGCTAAAGCAATGGTGAATTCAAAGTATACGGCGCCGCATGTAACATTAATGGATGAAGTAGAAGTCACCGATTTAGTGAATCATCGGAAAAAGTTTAAAGCGCTTGCTGAAGAAAAAGGTATAAAGCTGACATACTTGCCTTATGTAGTTAAAGCTCTCGTTTCCGCTTTAAAAGAATACCCGGTATTAAATTCATCGCTCGATGATAAGGCAGAAGAAATTGTTTATAAACATTATTATCATATTGGCATCGCTACTGATACGGAAAAAGGGCTCCTTGTTCCAGTAGTCAAAGACGCTGATCGTAAATCGATTTTGAAAATTTCAGAGGAAATTCAAGAACTTGCAATAAAAGCCCGTGAAGGAAAGCTTGCATCTGAGGAAATGAAAGGAAGTACTTGTACGATTACGAATATAGGCTCTGCAGGAGGTCAATGGTTTACCCCGATTATTAATTATCCTGAGGTTGCTATATTAGGAATTGGCAGAATCGCTGAGAAACCTGTTGTAAAAGATGGTGAAATTGTCGCTAGTCCTGTTTTAGCATTGTCATTAACTTTTGATCACCGCATGATCGATGGAGCAACTGCCCAATATGCATTAAACCATATTAAACGATTGTTGCATGATCCGCAATTATTATTAATGGAGGCTTAATGATGGTAGTAGGTGATTTTCCAATTGAAACAGATACGCTCGTTGTAGGATCCGGTCCTGGGGGATATGTTGCAGCCTTACGGGCTGCCCAACTTGGCCAAAAAGTAACGATTGTTGAAAAAGAAAATTTAGGGGGGGTATGCCTTAACGTTGGCTGCATCCCTTCAAAAGCGCTTATTTCAGCAAGCCATCGCTATGAAACCGCGAAACATTCAAAAGACATAGGAATTTATGTTGAAAATATAAAAGTTGATTTCGAAAAGGTTCAAGAATGGAAAAAGAGCATTGTTGATAAACTGACCAATGGCGTTGGAGCGCTGCTAAAGGGAAATAAAGTTGATATTGTTAAAGGAGAAGCTTATTTTGTTGATGCAAATTCAGTACGGGTCATGAGCGAGAAATCGGCTCAAACGTATAATTTTAAACATGCGATCATTGCGACTGGGTCAAGACCAATCGAACTGCCTAACTTTAAATTTTCCAAACGTGTTCTCGATTCGACTGGTGCACTGCAACTAGCGGAAATACCGAAAAAAATGATTGTGATTGGCGGCGGTTATATAGGAATCGAACTTGGGACTGTCTTTGCTAATTTTGGCACTGAAATTACGATTTTGGAAGCAGGCGGTGAAATTCTATCAGGTTTTGAAAAACAAATGAGCGCTGTTGTTAAAAAACGTTTAAAAAACAAAGGCAATGTTGAAATATATACAAAGGCTTTAGCTCAAAATGTAGAAGAAACGGAAACAGGTGTGAAAGTAACATTTGAAGCTGGCAGAGATCGTAAAACAGTTGAAGCCAATTATGTACTCGTTACTGTAGGACGGAAACCAAATACAACAGAAATTGGTTTAGAAAATATAGGTATTAAAATGACCGAACGAGGTCTCATCGAGATTGATAAACAATGCAGGACGTCTATTCCGAATATTTATGCGATAGGTGATATTGTTTCCGGACCTCCCCTTGCCCATAAAGCTTCTTATGAAGGGAAAATTGCTGCTGAAGCAATTGCAGGACAACCGTCTGAAATCGACTATCGGGCGATTCCAGCGGTCGTCTTTTCTGATCCGGAATGTGCTTCTGTAGGCTATTTCGAGCATGAGGCTAAAGAAAAAGGAATAGATGTTATGACTGCTAAATTCCCGTTTGCTGCCAATGGACGTGCGCTTGCATTAAACGAAACAGACGGTTTTATAAAACTCGTTTCAAGAAAGAGCGATGGTTTGTTGATTGGTGCTCAAATCGTTGGTGCGAATGCGTCTGATATGATTGCGGAACTAGGATTAGCCATTGAAGCAGGCATGACGGTTGAAGATATTGCTTTAACGATCCACGCTCATCCAACTTTAGGAGAAATGGCAATGGAAGCTGCAGAAGTAGCGCTCGGAACTCCTATTCACATAATAAAATAATGAGTTTTTAAACAAAAAAAGAGCTGTTTCAAGTGATTGAAACAGCTTTTTAAATTACTTATAAGTTTTTTCTTTATTATTCAATGGCATTCATTAGGTGATTCATAATTTCTCTTTTACTTTTCTTGCCTTCAATCCGTGTCTTTTCTTCTCCATCTTTTATAACGATTAAAGTAGGGTAGACACTTACATTGAACTTTTTAATTTTTTCATTTTTATTTGTGGACTGTACAAGGATTACATCCGCCATTTCATTAGGAAACTTTTTTCTAAGATCAAGTAGGACATCATAATAATTATTTTCTAGCCTAATTTTTTCTTCATCAGAAAAAAACAAGAGAGTATAGCCTTCACTGTCCAATTTGATTTTAGATACTGCATCACTATCGACTGTGTTGCAGGCTGATAAAAAAAACACGGATAAAAATATCAATCCAAGTTTCTTTTTCATAATGTTGCTCACTTCTTTCTGAAAGAGAAATTAGAACACCCATGCCTATGTCATATTTTATCATTCATTTTAAAAAGTGGAAGGTTTGTCATCTATTTGTTACATAAATGAAAAATTTAGAAATACTAGATATAGTTGTGAAATAAAAATGACGGAATTGTATTGAAATAAACTAGTGCTTTATTTTTCATACCTATACTATAATGTAAAAAAAGTAAAATTTGGTAGTGTCAAAAGTTTTATGAAAACTGAAGCTTTTCAACAGATGCTACCAAATTGGATTGGCGGTGATACCCGTAATCGCTCTTGACAAACAGTCGAAAAAGGTTGCGAAAAGAGTAACAAGGGCGAAGGGAACAAAAGATAGGCATGACAAATAACCCTTGACATTTACCAATTTTAACCTTTTTCTCCGTTCAGTTTGTCAAGAGTTCGCTACGCCGATTACTGATTAAGGGCTCTGCAAAACAAAAGTTAGGCTGTTTGCTCGATAATCCATTGTTGGGCTAATTCAATGAGTTTTGTCCAACGTCCAGGCATAGTAGTTATTTTCTCAAGTGCTGGATTCACAACAGGTACTTTACCTTCAAGTGCTGAATGTGGTCTTAGAAAGTTAAAGTAAGCTACAAATAAGGTTACAAAGGCAACAGACCCATTTTCAGATCCAAAGCCATGCGTCGACCTATAATTGCCCTTAAAAGTGCGATTCAGTCTTTCGATGATTTGCTTTAGCGGTCTGTATTCTGCTGAAACAGGGTCCTCATTTGTTAGCCCAATCACTTGCTTAACATCAAACCAAATATCATGTTGGGCAAAGAAATGTTGGGCTAGTAGATATATTGGATTCCCATCGACAATAAATGTGAGGTCTTCTGGAATCTTCTTCATTTTCACAAGCACTTCATCTATCGCACGAATAGCTGATACTGTATCCCGGTTTGGAGAAACCGGATAGGACAGGATGCTTTTCTTTACTGCATCGAAGAAGAAGAAAAGATAATGCCAGCGCCCATTTACACGGATATAGGTTTCATCGCCACAGAATTGACCTGAAAGCTCATAAGGATAGTAATCTATGTAAGGTTTTAACGTGAGAGCTACACTTTTCTCGTAATTCAAAATGGTTTGATGAGAAATATGAATGCCATGTACATCCTTCATGAGTGCAGCTGTTTTACGGGCAGATAAGCCATAGTTCACATGATAAGTCAAGATGAGTCCCAAGGTATGAGAAGACACATAAATACGAGATAAATCCACTTTCGGTTTCTTTGGTGATTCCTTGGATAAAGGTTTATAATCAATCCGAAATTCACGGTAAATGTATCTTACCTTAAATGCTTGAGGATCCTTTTTAAATTGTTTTTTCTCTTTTTTGGACATTCCAGTTATCTTGTTCTTGTAGTAAGAGCAATTATTGTTTTTACACTTGTACACGTTGAAATATTTCCGTTCCTTAATCTTTTCAAGAGGCTTTGAACAATGAGGACATTTCAGAGTTAGCTCTTTAAGAAAGCGATTCTTTTTACTAAATAGACATTGGCACACCTTACATTGATACTGTCCTTTTCCACCGTTATTAGCATAAAGATAATCGGATGGAGCACCACACCGTGGACAGTTTAGTGAGGTTGGCACTGGGGTCGAAGTTTTTCGCCTTTTTACAGGTTTTAAGGGCTTTCCATTGGTCTCTAAGAATTCTTGTAAAAGTAGTTGATAGTCCAATTTCTCATAAGTTTCGATCATCGGAAGATCATCCACCTGCAGTTTACGATATGGTTTGTTTACAGGTGTTTCTTCTGGTTTATTAAAAAGACTTTTCCCTGTCAAAAGGGTAAGCAATGTTCGAATGATTTGTTCTTGATAGTTTATAAATGTTAGTAAATAGGTTATAATGTGAGGGTACAACTTGCCACTTCCTTTTTTAGGTTGGTGTTTGGTGTGGTAACCTCACTATGACCTAAAATTTAGGGAGTGGCAATTTTTTTGCTCAAAAAGCCCTCTATTATAGGATTTATTAACTTATTTTCTATATAAAGTTTTGACATTACGTAAAATTTCATGGGGGATATTTAATGAAATGGGGAGTTTATCTTTATTTAATATTAATATTATTACTTCTTACAGCTTGTGCGTATAAAATGGATTCTAATTCTTTAATAGAAGATGAGAATACTAGTGTTGATCATAAAATGGAGACTAGCGCAGAGGATAGAGAGAATAATAAAGATGAAGATGAACATAAGGGGGAGGATATGCAAAATAATGAAATGATCGAAATAGAAAAGCCAAAATATAGGGTAAACCCAACTTCATTTGCTGTTGAGCCTTTGAATGAAAGCAATGAGAACGTAGTGCTCTTGACCATTGATGATGCTCCGGATAAACATGCACTAGAAATGGCAAAAATTTTAAAACAATTAAATGTACAAGCGATATTTTTTGTGAATGGGCATTTTTTGAAAACTGACGAACAAAAAGCGGTCTTAAAGGAAATATATGATATGGGCTTTATGATTGGCAATCATACGATGACTCATGCAAATTTAAAAAAATTACCAAAGGAAAAACAATATGAAGAAATTGTAAAGTTAAATGATTTGGTTGAAGAAATTACCGGAGAAAGACCAAAATTTTTCAGAGCCCCGTTTGGAGCAAATACAGATTTTAGTAGGCAAATTGTACTTGAAGAAAAAATGGTTTTAATGAACTGGACTTATGGGTATGATTTTTTGGAACCGTATATGACAAAAGATGCAATTAGAGAGATAATGGTAAATACAAATTTGCTTCAAGATGGCGCTAATTTATTAATGCATGACCGAGAATGGACAAAGGACGCTTTAAAAGATATCGTGATCGGTTTAAAGAACAAAGGATTTGAAATAGTCGATCCACATGTGATAGAAACGATTCATTAATTTAAGATACATACAATGCCTCCATTAGGGGGCATTTGTTATTTGTATATTCAAGGCACAAACAGGAAAAAATGTCATGTTGAAAAGAGATGACAGGAGCGTGGTATTTTGAGGCAACTGCTCTTAATTCTAGTGTTGCTATTATGTATTAGCGCTTGCAAAAATACGAATGATGATCAAACTAGAGCAAAGGAAAGAGACGAACAATTTGTTCAAATTGACCTGTCGGAAAAATGGGGGGAAATCCCTCATAAAATGATCAACAATCAAATGTATATACAAGTGCGTCCTTTCATTGACTTCATGAAAGGACATGCTCTTTTTGACAATGTCAATCAAACACTTGAACTGAAAATTGGAGAAAACCGCTATTTTTTTACTTTAGGACTTCCAGTTTTAGAAAAGGATGGACTATTTTTGCCATGTCCAAAAGATGTTTTTGTCATTCGAAATAATAATACATGGATATTACAGCAATTTCTTATTGATACGGTCGGATTTACAACAAAAATGGAGAATAATCGCTTTTTCGTGAAAATGCCTGATATGGCAAAAGAAACAATGATTGATGAAGCAAGTAATCAGACTGTACTTGGTAATGTGGAAAATGTTATCCAATTGTTAAACGTACTGGAAAAGCCGATCAAAGGAGCGCAAGTGGCAACCATTCCTACTCACTTACCTGGCGCCAAAAGAACCTATCGTCATGGTGTTCATGAAGGGATTGATTGGTATGGATATGCATCAGGGGTGCCGATTGACCGTGCAACAGAAGTATATGCTATGTATGATGGAATTGTAATTCGTGCTGACCACGAATATGAGCCATACAAGTCTGAAAGAGAGAGAAATAATGATTTGCAACTTGCTGCAAAAGCGGGGTTTACACCTGCTTATATTTTAGACCGTTTAAGGGGAAGACAAGTTTGGATTCAATATGAGAATGGACTTCAGGCACGATTCGCACATTTAGACAAAATTAATGAAGATCTTCAAGTTGGGGACGTTGTAAATGCAAATACTTTGATTGGCTATGTGGGCAATTCTGGGACAAGCGGTGAGGTAAAAGGAAATCAATCGGAACTTCATCTTCATTTAGATTTGTTATATAAAGGGGAATTGTTTTGGAAAGGGCTGACAACAAAAGAAATCGAAGAAGTTTTACAAGCAGTTTTTTCCAACAAAAAAGGCTAGTCCATCGGCTAGCCTTTATTTTTTATCATAAAAATACATAATTCTTCCATTAAATAGATGAAGTTCCCCATTCAATTTTCGGGCTAAAAATTTGGCAAATTCATTTGCTTTATTTTTATCTCCGTAAGTTGCAGTTTCTGGGAGAGCAATTTGAATAAAATTTTGCTGGCGTGTGCCATTTTCATCTTCAACTTCTTCTGAACCAACCCCTAATAAAATAAAGTTATAGCGATCTTTTATTCCTTTTAAGTAAAACCATTGGCCGTTTGCATCTTCCCGTTCTTTTATTTCATATGGAAAAGCGTTTTCTTCATATTCCCAACCCAATTGTTCTCCAGTTTTACTTGTAATCTCCTTATAATAATTGAAATAATCTTTCAGTTCTTCTAATGTTACTTCTTGCTTAATGGATGCTGGTACTAGTTTTATGTATGCAGTTCTTGACATATCCTATCCCCCTCAAAACCGTTAGCTGACGCTCCGTTTTCTATGATAGCATTTTTTCAATGCTGTTTACAACTGGGAATTAGGAACGAGTGATTTGTCAAAAAAACATATATTTTTTTAAAAGTTCATAAAATAGAAACATTCACAATGTGAAATGTATTGAATATTGAAAATTTTATCGTTACAATAAAAATAAAAACATTGTGAATAAAATCACAAATTGATAAAGGAGGGGGAACAAAATGGCTACCATTGAAAGGCTTTATGATGAAAGTGAAACGACCAAAGTTCGATTCATTGGATTTTCAACTGATGATTTCCGTTATGATTTTGGCATTATATACACCAATCAATTTTTTGGGAAACCAATGGTTGTATGTATGCAGTCTGGTTGTTCTACTCTTCTTGATGGAGAAGATATTCAAGATTACGAACAGTTAAAAAAGATTTTCCGCTTAAAAAATGATAAACAAGCAATGGATTTAGCCGTATTTTTTGAACAAAATTTACCGACTTCTCGTTTTGAAACCCAGTATGATTAAATATAAATCCTACTTTAGATGGAAACATTTATAAAATGTGCTATACGAAAAATGGCCTTGACAATAAATAGTATGACATAATATCATGAAAATATGATATATTAAAACGTTTCCATCTAAAAGGGGATGAATTCATGGGCACAATCGTTTGCCAAAATTGTGAAAGCACAATCGAACATTTTGAAGATGAAAAAGTAACGACTCTTTATGCGAAAAGTTGCGGATGTTGTGAACAAAAAGAAGAAAATTAAAACTTGTTTTTAGAATAATAAAAAGAGTATGGCGAAACCTGCCATACTCTTATTTTATTTAATCGGACTAAATTCTTTAATTACACGTAAATGGTTCAGACTTTCATCTTCTGGTCCCTGTACAGGTAAACCTACTTCTAAATTTTCTTTGGCATAATCGATGTTTTCTTTCGTAATAATTTCTCCAGGAATGAGAATTGGGATTCCAGGTGGATACACCATAATAAATTCAGCGCTAATTCTTCCGATGGATTCTTCTATCGGCACAACTTCTGTCTCCGCGTAAAATGCATCCCGAGGTGACAAAGCTAGACGTGGAATAGCTGGAACATGCACTTCAATCGCTTTTGTCTCTTTTGACGAAGACCTTCGACTTTCTGATAGGTCTCTTAATGCCTTGACTAAAATTTCAGTTTCTCTTTCAGTATCTCCTATTGTAATAATGCAAAGAATGTTATAAAGATCTGAAAGTTCAACTTCAATATTGTAATTTTCTCGCAGCCAAATTTCCGCTTCATAACCGGTCATACCTAAATCTTTAACAGAAATTATTAGTTTAGTAGGATCATAATCGTACGTCGCTTTCGTTCCAAGAATTTCTTTGCCAGCACAATAAAGATATGGTATTTCATTAATTTGCTTTCTTGTTGATTCAGCAAGACGAATCGCTTTATCGATCAGTTCCTTTCCTCTTGTTGCAAGCTGCCTGCGAGCACAATCGAGAGATGCTAATAATATATAGGAAGTTGATGTAGTTGTTAGCATGCTAATGATTGTTTGAACATGCTTGGCCGAAATCAAACCTTCCTTCACATTCAAAATGGAGCTTTGTGTCATGGAGCCGCCAAGTTTATGAACGCTTGTTGCTGCCATATCTGCACCAGCTTGCATGGCTGACATTGGCAAATCTTCGTGAAAATGAATATGAACACCGTGCGCTTCATCCACTAATACTGGAACATTATAAGAATGGGCGATGTCAACAATTTCTTTTAAATTAGCAGCAATGCCAAAATAAGTAGGATTAATGACTAATAGACCTTTGGCATCTGGATGAGCTTTAATCGCTTTTCGAACTGCATCTGTTGTGATGCCATGGGATATTCCCAAATTTTTATCAATGACTGGATGGATAAAAATAGGGGTCGCACCAGAGAAAATGATGGCTGACATAATTGATTTATGCACATTTCTAGGTACGATAATTTTGTCTCCCGGCTTACACACAGACATGATCATTGTCATAATTGCACCGCTTGTCCCTTGGACGGAAAAGAAAGTATGGTCTGCACCGAATGCTTCAGCTGCAAGTTTTTGTGCCTTTTGAATAATTCCATGCGGATGATGCAAATCATCTAAAGGTCCGATATTGATTAAGTCAATTGACAGTGCATTATTACCGATAAACTCTCTAAATTCAGGGTCAATTCCAGTTCCTTTTTTGTGACCTGGAATATGAAATTGAATGGGATTTTTTTTGGCATGTTCTAATAGTCCTGTAAAAAGGGGAGTTTCATTTTGATTCAAGTTAGACACCTCAATACGTTCAAGTTACATAAAACAAATAAATTTTATCAAATGCAATAAAATTTTCAAGAACAATTATTTTCCTCTATGTATCTTTTAAGAAATGGTAAGAAATACAATTCATGAAAGGAATTTTTATATACATATAGAACAATTAAAGAGAAAATTGTTATAGTTGAATTTTAAAGGGGGCCAATAAGTTGAACTGGAAAACAAAAATAACAGAAATGTTAGAAATTCAATACCCAATTATCCAAGGTGGGCTTGCATATTTGGCGTATTCTGAATTAGCTGCTGCTGTATCGAATGCCGGCGGTTTAGGGCAAATTACGGCAATGTCTCTTGAAACTCCAGATGATTTAAGAGAAGAAATCAAAAAAGTTAGAAAAATTACAGATAAACCTTTTGGAGTAAATTTTGCAATTGGCCAACATGGAAGAAGATTTGATCATATGCTTCAAGTAGCTATTGATGAAAAGGTCCCTGTCATCACGATGACGGGTGGGAATCCTGCACCAATGTTTGATATGTTAAAAGGTGTATCAGTCAAAAAGCTTGTATTAGTTGCTGCACGAAGGCAGGCAGAGAAAGCAGAAGAATTAGGAGCGGATGCTGTTATCGTTGTCGGTCAAGAAGGTGGGGGGCATCTTGGCAAAAATGATACGGGAACATTTGTATTGGTACCGCAAGTCGTTGATGCAGTGTCCATTCCAGTTGTTGCTTCAGGCGGAATCGGCGATGGCCGCGGTTTAATGGCAGCCTTAGCATTAGGTGCAGAAGGAATTGAAATGGGAACTAGATTTATTGCAACGAAAGAATGTGTACATGCCCATGAAAATTACAAAAGAAAGCTTGTTGAAGGAACGGAAAATGATACAATCGTTATTAAGCGTTCAATTGGCGCTCCGGCAAGAGCAATAGCGAGTGAGTTCACTGACAAAATTCTTGAACTTGAACAAAAATTCGGTGATTATGAGCATTTAAAAGATTATATTAGCGGTGAAGCTAACAAACGGTATATCTATGAAGGAAATGAAAAAGAAGGCTTCGGCTGGGCAGGTCAAGTGATGGGATTAATAAAAGATATTCCAACAGTGGACGAACTATTTAAACGGATGATAGCAGAAGCTGAATCAATTCGAAAAGTCTGGGCACAATGAGAAAAAGTAGAATTTTAAAAGCGTGGTGAAATCATTGCAGCAATATAGTTATCCTTTATCGGAAGACTGGTCTAAACAGGAAGTGATTGATGTTATTTATTTTTTTCAATGTATTGAAGAAGCGTATGAAAAAGGTATTATTCGTGAAAAACTGCTTGCCGCATATAGGCGTTTTAAAGAAATTGTGCCTTCCAAAGGGGAAGAAAAACAATTGTGCGGAAAGTTCGATAAGGCGACAGGATACTCTTGTTACCATACAATAAAAGAAGCTAGAGAAAAAAATGACGGACAAAAAATTAAAATGGAAGTTTAAGAAGGAGTGAAAAAGTGAGTTTACCAAGTTTTACAAAAGATGATTTTCAAATTTTTACTGTACCAGGCCTAGAACAAAGAATGGAATTGATCCGTTCTCATATTCAGCCGAAATTTCAAGCAATTGGTTCCAATCTTGTTAGTGAGCTCGAAATGAAATTGGGAAATGATATGTATTTACATATTGCCAAACATGCAAGAAGGACGGTTAATCCGCCAAATGATACGTGGCTTGCAATTGCCCATGATAAACGAGGATACAAAAAGCATCCTCATTTTCAAGTAGGCTTATTTGATGATCATGTCTTTGTGTGGCTTGCTTTTATTTATGAATTACCTAATAAAAAACAAATTGGTCAAGCTCTCTTAGATCAAATTCAATTAATTAAAGAACTTCCTGAAGACTATGTTATTTCTGTTGATCATACACAAAAGGATGCATTTCCGGTTACAAATGCAGATGAGATGGTTAAAGCTTTGGAACGTTTCCGAGATATTAAAAAAGGTGAATTTTTAATTGGAAAACTATTTTCTACTGATGACCCTATCTTACAAAATGGGGATGAATTTATAAACACGGTAAAAAATATATTTTTTACACTACTACCAATATATAAAGTTTCGATGTCTGCTTAAAGTAGAAATGAATATGAATTATTTATTCACTTAAAAGATTGCCGCTTGCGAAAAACAAGCGGCTTTTTGAACTTCATAAAAAATTTCTTTTATGTTCAGATTCATATTCGATTCTTCCCTATTCTGTACTAAAAAACAGCTTCTGAATTTAGAAAAACCTTCCTACTCAATCCCTACAATTATGTAGACGTTATCCTTCACAATATTAAATTTGATAATAAGGAATGGTTCTATTGTCCCACGATCACCACTTGCAAATGATTCTAGTAAGATCCAAAAAGGAATCGGCATAGGTGAATCCATTAATTTTGTTCCAAATCATTGTAGAAATTCATACTATATATCAAGAAAAAAAGTATTCATAAGAAATCGGCAATCATGAATAGTCAATAATTTTTCGAAAAGGGGTGTTGCGTGGTGAAGCAAGTGGTTAGGGTTTTAAAAAGAAATGAAGCGGAAAAAAGACTGCCAGTGTTAAAGTTAGAGATTGATTATGAATTGGCAACACTATATGATGCGATGATGGCGAATGATGAGGCACAAATTAGAAAATCAAAACTAATATTGGAACAATTCCGGCAAGAATTGCTCCGTTTACAAGCATAGACATTTTTTGACGAACCTAAAAATGGTTCGTTTTTTATGGACTGATCTGTGAAAGATTATACATATCGTAAAATTTCCTATATAATGAGAATTAATGGTAAATTCGATTTAGGAGGCAACAGTTTTGCAAAAACGCAATTTTGAACATCTTTTTAAATTTGCACGTGATTTGACAGTAGATGCTGGGGAACAAATTCGAACGTCTTTTCAGAAAGAGATAACGGTCGACTTTAAAGAAAATAGATCTGATCTTGTTACGAATATGGACAAGCAAATAGAAAGATTTTTCATAAAAAATATTCAAAAATCTTATCCGGATCATCGCATATTAGGTGAGGAAGGGTTTGGGGATAAAATTACTTCTCTCGATGGTACGATTTGGATTATCGATCCGATTGACGGAACGATGAATTTTGTTCATATGCAGCGCCATTTTGCCATTTCCGTAGCGATTTATCATAATGGTGAAGGAATTATCGGTTTGATTTATGATGTTGCTCAAAAAGACCTTTATTATGCAGTAAAAGGTCAAGGCGCTTTTTTGAATGATCGGAAGCTTCCGGCTTTGGGGTCAATTGACGTAGGAGATGCGGTAATTGGAGTCAATTCTGCTTGGGTTTTTGAAAAAAAACGGATTAAAGAAGGCATTATTCCGCACCTTATTAATAATTTAAGAGGGACTCGGTCATTCGGTTCCGCTGCTATTGAATTGGCTTATACTGCTTCAGGGAAAATTGATGGTTATATTTCATTGCGCCTATCACCATGGGATTATGCTGCTGGAAAGATCTTAATTGAAGAAGTGGGAGGAAAAATAAGTACGATCAACGGGGACCCTTTAACAATATTAACGAAACAATCACCTGTATTTGCAGCAAAGCCGGGGTTACATGAATCCATATTGAAAAATTTTTTAATAAAATAAGGGAGTTTCTTCTTAAATATAGAAAAGTAAAAAAGGAGCAGTTCATGATCCATTTGTGATCTGAACAGCTCCCATTTTTATAATTTATTGGCTTGGCGCATTTTTTTCTTTAACATAAAACCAAATCCAATAATGGTAATGGATGCCAAACAAGAAATGATAATTCCAAAGAAGCTTCCTTCTGCAATAGCAACACCAATGGATCCTAACGAAATGACACCAATGATTGCCAAGCATAAAAATAAAAAGTTGATATTTTTCATATTGGTCAACTCCTCATTTCATTCAGTTAGTACATTTTTTTAATGTTATGTTATAATTTTTTAGTTGCAAATAATCAAACAATGTAATTTTAACTATAACACAAAATTGTATGAATATATAGGAGATGACTAGTTTGAAATTAAGAGAAGATATTAGAAATATTGCAATTATTGCCCACGTAGACCACGGAAAAACAACATTAGTAGACCAACTTTTGCGTCAATCCGGAACATTTCGTGCCAATGAGCAAGTGGAAGAAAGGGCTTTGGATTTTAATGACTTAGAAAAAGAACGCGGTATTACGATTTTGGCAAAAAATACGGCCATTCACTATAAAGATACGCGCATTAATATTTTAGATACACCAGGCCATGCTGATTTTGGCGGTGAAGTTGAACGGATTATGAAAATGGTGGATGGTGTCTTGCTTGTTGTAGACGCTTTTGAAGGTTGTATGCCGCAGACGCGCTTTGTATTGAAAAAAGCGTTGGAACAAAAATTGACGCCAATTGTTGTTATCAATAAAATTGACCGTGATTTTGCAAGACCGAAAGAAGTTGTGGACGAGGTCCTTGAATTGTTTATTGAGCTTGGTGCTGATGAAAATCAAATTGAATTTCCGGTCGTATATGCTTCTGCTATAAATGGGACAGCAAGTATGGATCCTGATAAACAAGATGAGGACATGACAGCGTTATTTGAAGCGATCATAAAATATATACCAGCTCCGATTGATAATCGAAAAGAACCTCTTCAATTTCAAGTTGCGCTTTTAGATTACAATGATTATGTAGGAAGAATTGGAATTGGACGTATTTTCCGCGGAACGATGAGAGTTGGACAACAAGTGGCTTTAATGAAGCTAGACGGATCAGTTAAGACGTTCCGTGTGACGAAAATGTTTGGCTTTATTGGTTTAAAACGGGTTGAAATAAACGAAGCTTATGCGGGTGACCTTGTTGCTGTTTCCGGAATGGAACAAATTAATGTTGGAGAAACAGTATGCCCAATTGAACATCAAGAAGCGCTGCCTCCTTTAAGAATTGATGAACCGACTTTGCAAATGACCTTTTTAGTAAATAACAGTCCATTTGCTGGCCGTGAAGGGAAGTGGATTACAAGCCGAAAACTGGAAGAAAGACTGCGCCAACAGCTAGAAACGGATGTTAGCTTGCGTGTCGAAAATACGGAATCACCAGATGCATGGATTGTTTCCGGAAGAGGAGAGCTCCATTTATCAATATTAATTGAAAATATGCGCCGGGAAGGGTATGAACTGCAAGTGTCCAAACCTGAGGTTATTATTCGTGAAATAGACGGCACCCTTTGCGAACCGGTTGAACGTGTTCAAATCAATGTACCCGAAGACTTCACTGGGGCTATTATTGAATCATTAGGTTCAAGAAAAGGCGAAATGTTAGATATGGCAAATGACGGGAATGGACAAGTTCAGTTGGAATTTATCGTCCCATCTAGAGGATTGATTGGTTATACGACTGAATTTTTGAGTCTCACACGCGGTTTAGGTATTTTAAACCATTCGTTTGACAGTTACCAACCGATTATTCCAGGTCAAGTAGGGGGCCGCAGACAAGGGGTTCTTGTGGCGATGGAAACAGGTAAAGCAACTGCTTACAGCATCCTTGCCCTTGAAGATCGTGGTGTCATTTTTGTAGAACCAGGTACGGAAGTATATGAAGGAATGATCGTTGGTGAACATACGCGTGAAAATGATTTAACCGTAAATATTACAAAAACGAAGCATGTTACAAATATTCGTTCATCAACGAAAGAATCAACGGAAAATATTAAAAAGCCAAGAATTATGACCCTAGAACAGTCGCTAGAGTTTTTAAATGATGATGAGTATTGTGAAGTTACACCTAAGTCAATTAGACTACGTAAAAAAATATTAGATAAAAACGAGCGGGAAAAAGCTGCTAAGAAAAAGAAATATGCTCAAGTAGAGTAAATAAATTTTGGGAAAAGGAAGGAGTGGTGGAGATGGAGGAAGTAACGAAATTGGATCCTTCGATGTTGTCGGCTTTTGCGGAACTCGTTGGTGTCCACCAAAATATTGAAAGGGGAATGCTTCTCCTTTATATTGCGATTGTCATTTTGTCAATTATCGTTTTTAACCTTGGTTTTGCCCAAAAACTTCCGATTTTAAAAACAATTATTATTTATATTTTATTACTGATCGGTTGTGCGCCCCTTACTTTATTAGGTGTGCGATTGCCAGTTGCTGAAGGTTTATTTATTACAGCCATCGTTTTAGGGATCTATAGATATCGATTGCACCTTCAAAGAAAAGATCAAAATAAAGCCTAAAATTGCTAAGGAGTTTTTGTTATGAAAAATTTACAAGATGCTTTTTACAACTGGTTAAGTATAAAAGTTGTTAGCAATGCAAGGCCAAATGATAAAGCAGCCCAAGAAACACTTGCATATTTTGACGCTGTTTTAAAGGAAGATTATCATGTAGAAAAAATTCTTCAGATAGAGGAAAAAGAAGATTTATATTATGTTCATTACATGCATCAAGGTGAAAAAAAATCGATGCGGTTTCCGAAAGAATTGGTTGATTTCATGCTGCAAGCGATAGAAAAAGAACCTCATAAATACCCTATTATTGAATAATAAAAGCTGGCAGGCGCAAATTTGGGTCTGCCAGCTTTTTTAGTCTAAAGATTGAAAGTCTGAGGCTGAGTTAGCAGTAAATAAAGGTGTTATTGCTGAAGGAATTTAAAGAAAGCACGTAACCACTTTAAATACTCATGCAACAGGAAATTCTAAAAAGGGTGCATCATAGGATGAGTTTACACAACAATACTAAAATCAAAATCCTTTTTGAGGGAATAAGGAAGTCAACTGGATTAAGAAATTGCTTTTTATATGGGTTGGGTTTTAATAATCATCCATTCGATAAACTATAAGCGGTTAAAATACTGCGGCATAAAAGCAATCTTGTAATAATAGAATTTGCTGTCAAAAAAAACAAGTAACGTACTAAAAATTAGTAAAGAAAAAATAATTTAGGAAAATATTCTTATTTCAAATTTTGAACTAATAAATGAACATAATATATTTAAAGCTGGGATCCAGCAAATAAAAATCAAAATATTATTTTTCGTAAGCCCGCCACCTTTCAATACTTCATTGCTTCCTCTATTCCCTAGTTGGACTTCGTTTTGCAAATTTTGTATTAGCGTAATTCCGGCAAAGTAAAAGAACTTCTCTATTATTTTGTTTATGCGTTAAAGAATGAATGATGTTACCATTCCTCTTTATCAATCCGATGTTTGTAAAGATTAAATTTTCCAGTTTTCATACGGTTTTCCGTTTTTATTCGAATTCTTTCGTTGCATTCATCACACATATATGTATGAATGGGTCTATTTCTTAATCTCTTTGCAAGCGGTAATTCGTCGTCAAGGATATCTATTTTATCGCAAAGAACGCATTTTACTCTCATATTTTGTTCACCTCGTTTTTATTATAAGTGAAAATAATAAGAAATTTAAGCAAATGGTTTTATTTGTTGGCAAAAAAGGTATAGTATGTAAATGTACAAATTTTGTGGAGGTAAGGTTATGGCACAACAAGTAGAACAACAATTAACAAGTGAACTTTTGGGTATTTTACAAAAGGAAAGATATGCAACGATTGCAACAGTGGATTTTGAAACTGGCGGTCCAAATGTGAATGCAATTTCTTGGGTATATGCACCTGGGCCAGAAAAAATTTATTTTGCTGTTGATAATCGATCTAGAATTGTTCAAAATATTAAAAATAATCCTAAAGTTGTTTTGACAACAATTGCTTTTGGTACGACATTTTCAATTAGTGGTGATGCCAATGTTAAAGTTGAAAAACTTGAGGGTGTACCTCTAAAATTGGCATTGATTGAAATCAAAATTCATGAAGTTCGTGATGTAATGTTTTACGGTTCAAAAATTTCTGCAGATGTTTCTTATGAAAAAACATATGATAAAGAAGCTGCTGAAAAATTAGACCGTCAAGTCATGGAAGCAATGAAAAAAGCTTAGATTGTGTAGTCTAGGGTGTTCCTAGACACACAAATCTAAGCTTTCTTTTTACATTTTAGAAGATGATTGTTCTTTTTTAATATTTTCTAATTGTTTTTCCTGCTTGTTTGACAGCTGTTTGTCATTTTGTTCAAGCGGATCTTCATTTTTATTGAGGTCTTGAGGAATTTGTGGCATCATTCTTCCGACTATAGCCGCTAATTCATTGATAATGCCTTCAATCGGTCTGCCATTTGCAATTTCATCTCTCATTTCCCTAAGTCTTTCTACAGTATCGGGATCGGCAACAACAACTGCGTTTGCACCTAATGGATCGTCTTTCAAAGCTTCAGCAACTGAATATTTAATCGAACCGACCCGTGACCGATCCAAATCTTTATCAACGTCAATCCCAATAACCGCATAGTCGCCTGCCACAACAACAGTTGCATCTTTCACATCAGGAACTCTTGCTGCTAAATTTGCTAAATATTCCGCCCTTTCTTCACCGTTTAATGTGTGGCGATTGGCATTATTCGTTTTTTGGCTAATTTCCATTGCATAATTTTGGTTATTTTCCCCTACAGATTCCTTTGATTCGTTTTGGGCACAACCAGCTATGATAAATAGCGCTAAAGCTAATATCCATAATTTCTGCACCGTTTCTCCAACCTTTCCATATAATTTAAATAATAATGGTTTTGGTTTAGTGTTTAATAATTCGTCTAAGTTTATTCAAGTTTTCATATATTTTAACGAGAGCGTCCGTCTACAAGATCTCCTTTAAACGAAAATAGAAAACAGATGGTCAGGAGGAGAAGCATTGAAAAAAATTTACGTCCTCGATACAAACGTATTACTTCAAGATCCACGTGCAATCTTTTCTTTTGAAGATAATGAAGTTGTCATTCCAGCAGTTGTTCTAGAAGAAGTTGATTCTAAAAAAAGAAATATGGATGAAATTGGAAGAAATGCTAGACAAGTATCCAAATTGATCGACCGTCTTCGAACTCAAGGAAAAATCCATCAAGGGATTCCTCTTGAAAATGGAGGGAGTTTTCGTATCGAACTAAACCATCGGTCGTTTATAAAGTTACAGGAAATATTTGATGAAAAAACAAACGACAACCGCATTCTTGCAGTTGCGTTAAATTTATATTTGGAAGAGCAAAAAAAAGAAAATGGGAGGCCTGTTATCCTTGTTAGCAAAGATGTATTAGTTAGGGTTAAGGCAGACGCAGTTGGATTAATGGCAGAAGATTTTTTAAGCGACCGTGTTGTAGAATTTGATGATAATATTTATTCAGGTTTTCAAATGGTTTATATTAGTCAAGATTTAATGAATGAGTTTTATGAAAAAGGGCAAATCGAAGTAGGTAAACTTCCTGCGTTTCATTATTATCCTAATCAATTCATTATTATGAAAGATGCTTTAGGGACATCACAATCCGCACTTGGTGTGATTGATGAAAATGTGAAATTAGTGAAAAAATGTTTGTACGAGAAAGAGCAAGTTTGGGGTATTAAAGCGCGAAATGTTCAACAAGTGATGGGAATTGAATTATTGCTTAGGCCGGATATCCCGCTTGTTACTCTAACAGGCAAAGCTGGTACAGGGAAAACGCTTCTAGCATTAGCAGCTGGATTATACCAAACTGAAGATTTAGGGCTTTATAAAAAATTATTGGTTGCTCGGCCGATTGTCCCAGTCGGAAAAGATATCGGATATTTGCCGGGGGAAAAAGAAGAAAAATTAAGGCCGTGGATGCAGCCGATTTACGATAATTTGGAATACTTATTTAATACAAAAAAACCGGGTGAGCTTGATGCCATATTGGCTGGCATGGGTTCTATCCAAGTGGAAGCCCTCACCTATATAAGGGGAAGGAGCATACCTGAACAATTTATTATTATTGATGAAGCCCAAAACTTATCGAAACATGAGGTAAAGACAATATTAACAAGGGTAGGAGAGAAAAGTAAAATTGTATTAATGGGTGACCCGGAACAAATTGACCATCCATACTTGGATGAGTATAATAACGGTTTAACCTATGTTGTCGAAAAATTTAAACAAGAAAAGATCAGCGGTCATGTGCGCTTCGTAAAAGGTGAGCGATCGTCGTTGGCTCAATTGGCAGCTGATTTACTGTAAATGGCCGCTAACATTGGGTCTTGAAAAGTGGAGGAAACGCCTGCTGTCTAAGAAGCGGCAGTCGTTCCTTCCCGTGAGCGCGAGTCAACCATAAGTTTACTTTACGATAAACTTTCTTATTTCCTTAATTGGGTCATTTAAATTGGAACCGTCACGGTAATATAAATAAATTGGACCATCTTCTTTTAATGGTTTACCGTTTATTGCAAAGCAGAGAATGGAATTTTGAATTTTTTCGATCGGTACTTCAATAGTTTTATCAGAACTAGTTTCAACAATGACGCTGCTGGCATTTTCAAGCGGCTCAGCATTATTGAAAAATGGTTTAAACTCCATTCCTAAATGATCCTTTAAACTTTCATCATTAAAATATTGGCCAAGGTCGAATTTTCGATCATCGAAAATCCATACGCTTGGATCAATCGTAAGTCTAAATTTAACATTCCCTTGAATTAAAACGATATTTTCCACTGTCAATCCCCACTCTCCATTTGTTCTTTAAAATACTTTCTTCCTAAAGTATAGAATGAATATGTTTGTTTGTCACATCAACAAATAGTACTTCCCTCTTGTTTTTTTCTATGATGGCAAAGTTCGCCTTCTAAACGTTATTTCTTGCAATTTTACCGATAAAACGATAAGATTTAAAGATAGAATGGACTTGTTTTTTATTGGAGGGATGTACGTGTCTTCAGATGTTGCCTTAAATCACAGAGAAAAGGCATATGCCCTTCTTAAGGCTGATGCTGATAAAATTTTAAAGTTAATAAAAGTACAAATGGACCATTTAACAATGCCTCAATGTCCTTTATATGAAGAAGTATTAGATACCCAAATGTTTGGGTTATCAAGGGAAATAGATTTTGCCGTTCGACTTGGGTTAGTTGATGAAATAGATGGAAAAAGGTTGCTTGAGTCGTTGGAAAGGGAGCTTTCAGCCCTTCATGAAGCTTCTTTAAAAAATAAGGAATAGGGCTGTCTTACAAGTACCTGCATGATTTAAAAAAAAAAATGAAGATCGTGGTGGATAGTGCTGGTACTATTTGAAAGACAGTCTTTTTTCTTTTAAAGAGTTTAGTAGGAATGAGGAAAGATGAGGAAAAAAATTATTAAATCATATGATTATGCACTAGTTTTAGCACCGCTTATTTTAAGTTTATTTGGAATTATTATGATTTATAGTTCCAGTATGGTTGTTGCCGTCGATAAATATGAAGGTACTCCTGATTTGTTTTTTATAAAACAATTGAAATGGTTTTTACTTGGAATCTTTGTATATATTTTTACCTTAGTCTTTCCTTATAAAATTTATAAAAAATTATTGAAACCTATTTTTTTTGGAGCACCATTGCTTTTAGGTCTTGTATTGCTTTTCGGAAAAGCGACTAATAATGCGCAATCTTGGCTTAATTTTGGTGGAATCGGCTTTCAACCAGCGGAATTTATGAAACTTGGCGTGATTATATACTTAGCGGGAGTCTTTTCAAATAAACAATCTTATATTAAAAAGTTTCTTCCTGCATTTGGGCCACCGCTCCTTTTTATCTTTTTCATATTTTTTCTTGTTTATAAGCAGCCGGATTTGGGAACAGGTTTATTGATTTTGGCGATTTCTGGATTGATCATTATCTGTTCAGGCATACGTATAAAACACTTGAGTCGCTTAGCCCTCGTTGCTGTCATTGGTGCTTTTCTTTTATATCCGTTGTTGACAGAAGAACAATTAAACCGGTTTGCAGCAGCCTACAATCCATTTGATGAGGAAATTGCTGAAAGTGACGGATACCAATTAATTAATTCTTATATTGCAATTGCTAATGGAGGAGTAACTGGAGAAGGTCTTGGTAAAAGTATCCAAAAATTTGGTTATCTTCCTGAACCACATACCGATTTTATCATGTCAATTATATCGGAAGAATTAGGAATTTTTGGAGTTGGCTTTGTATTATTTATGCTCGCCTTCATTGTTTGGAAAGGATTTAGTACAGCTATTAAAATTAATGACCCTTTTGGAAGTTTGATGGCGATTGGGATTTCGGGAATGATCGGTATTCAGTCATTTGTTAATTTAGGTGCCATCACCGGTTTACTTCCAATTACTGGTGTTCCATTGCCATTCGTTAGTTATGGCGGCTCTTCTTTACTACTTTTAATGATTTCTATGGGAATTTTAAATAATATTGCGATGTTTTCGAGATTTCATCAATTAACAATTGATAAATAAAAAAGATTGCCTAATGGACTTAGGCAATCTTTTTATTTATTTGTTCATTTTTCTTACTCCTCGTTGATAGGAGAACAAGGTAACAAAGTACGCAGAATAAAATTGTAATAAAAGTAGCATGTGCTAAAGCAACATATAAATCAACCTTTGTAAAGATAATGAGAGCACCAGAAAGTCCTTGTAATGTAATTAACGTTGTAATCGAAATAGCGCTCCAAAAAATAACACGTTTCGTACGGTATTGTTTAATCATTCTAATTGAAAGATATACAATCCATAAAAAGATAATTAGTGCAGCAAATCGGTGTGCCATTTGCACCCATTGGTACTGGTTTCCTGGCAAAGAGAAAATTGCATCATTGTCACAAAAAGGAAAATCTAAGCATGCCAAATGAGCCTTTTTATGGCGGACCAATGCACCTGTATAAACAACAACATAACTATAAATGCTTAATGCATATATTTGTTTTCGTAAACCTTTGTCAAGGATTAATGATTCGGCATCGAATTTTTTGTCTACCTCGAAAATTAGCAACATTAGTAGAAAAACAGCTGCTACAGATACGAGGGAAACACCGAAATGCAGAGCCATAATGACCGGATCTTGTCCCCAAATAACAGCACCTGCACCAAGTAATGCTTGGACGACTAAGAAAAATACAGATAAAAACGCAAGAAACTTAGTTTCTCTAATATGGCCAATTTTACGCCATGACCAAATGGCTAGCCAAGTCACAAGAATGACGGATAAACCGGAAAAAAGACGATGGGAAAGTTCAATTATTAATTCTTGTGTTATTTCGGTAGGAAGAAATTTCCCATGACAGAGCGGCCATGATCTTCCACAGCCCATGCCAGACCCCGTTTTTGTAACAAGGGCGCCGCCGATTAATACGAACAACATTACTATTGTAGAAGCAACCGACAAAATTTTTAATCCTTTATTCAAATTCATTTCACCTTCTTTTAAAATAATATATTAAATGATAAACCCTTTTTATATACTCTTAATGTAAAATATATCACACTAAAAGAGATGGAAACAGGTTGACTTTTTGTCAAATATGTGAATATATAATATAGGTTTTTAAGATTCTTGACGATTTGTAAAAATAATTTCATTATTAATTAACAAAATCTTCACGTTTTGTGGTTTAATATATGGTGAGGATTTTTTCTATGATTTTTATCACAAGATAAAAAATTTGAAGGGATGGACTATTAATAATTCGATAGAGGTGGTTTAGCATTAAGTTAAAGGAGGAAGAGTTGATGGACAACTCGAGAATCATAAATGGGCCCACAAGCCCCGTGTTTGAAACAACTACCTGTACAGAACGAGATCTTCAATCAACTTCCTTGTGGAATGATTTTTTATCTCTTGTTAAAATTGGGATTGTGAATTCAAATTTAATAACAGCATTTACCGGCATTTGGCTAGCGCTTTATTTCACGAATCAAAATTTTATTGATAGTATAGATAAAGTTTTATTAGGAATGTTAGGAAATGCGTTTGTTATTGCAGGAGGATGCGTATTAAATAACTACATTGATAGAGATATAGACCATATAATGGAGCGTACAAAAACAAGACCTACTGTAACAGGAAGCATTAGTCTTATAAAAATTTTATTAATAGGTCTTGCTTTTTCATTGCTTGGTTTAATATTATTGCTATGTGCTTCAATTCCTGCGGCCGTTTATGGATTTCTTGGTTTATTTACGTATGTTGTCCTTTATACCCTTTGGACAAAGCGCCGCCATCCAATAAACACAATCGTAGGTAGTTTTTCTGGTGCAGCTCCACCTTTAATTGGTTGGGCAGCGATTGATCCAAATCTTTCAATTGAAGCAATCATTTTATTTTTAATTATGTTTATTTGGCAGCCACCGCATTTTTATGCGTTAGCAATGAAAAAATGTGAAGAATATAGGAAAGCGGGCATCCCTATGTTGCCAGTCGTGCGCGGATTTGCTGTAACAAAGAAGCATATTGTAGTCTTTGTTGCCGCTCTGCTTCCTTTACCGTTTTTCTTGGCATCACTGGGCACCGTCTTTTTAACAGTATCCATTTTATTAAGCGTAGGTTGGTTTATTCTAGGTCTTTATGGTTTTATAATGAAAGATGATTTAAAATGGGCTAAATGGATGTTTATTTATTCTCTTAATTATTTAACGATTATTTTTGTATTAATGGTTATAGTTACAATTTAATAGAATGCTAGTGAGGTTTCCTCACTAGCTGTTTTTCGACAAATTTTTTAAACATTTATGCTTATTAAATATAAAATAATTAATAGTCCACAAAATATTAAATGGTTTTAATTTACATTCTTTTTACATAATTTGTTATAAAATACCTTTCAATTTGTTCATACTGTTGAGAGGTATTTTATTAAATAAATTTTAGAAAAAAGAAAGAGGGGTTAGGATGAAATGATTCGACTAGGAGGTAAAAGGTGTTTGTTTGTTGGATTAGCTTTGCTAATGCTCCTATTAGCAGGCTGCAGTGGGGAGCCGTATTTATCGACTCTAACGCCACAAGGTGAAAATGGCGAAATGCTGTTGGATTTGATGTTGTTAACAACGGCCCTCATGTCTTTAGTAACAATTGTTGTTGTTATTATTTTTATTTATGTATCAACTAAATTCCGTAGAACTAAAGCTAAGGAAAATTTAATTCCTAAGCAAGTGGAAGGAAACCACAAATTGGAGATTACTTGGACTGTAATCCCTATCATTATTTTGCTAATCGTTGCTGTACCAACAGTTTCAGCAACATTTAAATTGGATGTAAACCAAGAAAAAATTCCAGAAGATGCTATTCAAATTAATGTAACAGGAAAGCTTTATTGGTGGGAATTTGAGTATCCAAATGAACAAATTGTCACATCTCAAGATTTAGTGATTCCTACAGGTGAGAGAATATATTTGAAGCTTAAAGCTGGAGATGTAAAACACGCATTCTGGATTCCTGCATTAGCTGGAAAAATTGATACAAATACAGATAATGAAAACTATATGTGGATTCATGCTTATAAAGAAGGCGTTTATTATGGAAAATGTGCTGAACTTTGCGGTCCGTCTCACGCATTGATGGATTTCAAAGTGAAAGCAGTATCAAAAGAAGAATATGAAAAGTGGATTGCTAATATGCAAAAACCAACAGAAGAACCTACAGATGCAGTTGCAAAAGCTGGACAAGAAATTTTTGCGAAAAGCTGTGTAGGATGCCATGCTGTTGATTCAAATGATCCACGTCCTGAAGCGGCTAGAATTGCTCCAAATCTTTCTAATTTCGCTGATCGTGAGCGTGTAGCTGGAATTAAGGATTTAACGCCGGAAAATGTAAAAGCTTGGCTAACAGATCCTGAAGCAATGAAGCCGGGCAATAAAATGACTGGAACTTATAACTTATCTGCTGAAGAAATCGATGCAGTAACAGCATATTTGCTCACGCTTTCTAAGGAAAATCAATAGGGTTAGGGAGGTATAGGTAGTGAGTACTTTGGCACAAAAAAGAGGTATTGGTGCAATCATTTGGGACTACTTAACAACAGTAGACCATAAGAAAATTGCACATCTGTACTTTTTTGCAGGATTATTGCACTTTGTAATTGCCGGTTTACAAGCCCTGTTTATTCGTATTCAGTTAATGTATCCGGAAAATGATTTTTTAGTCGGTACGGACTTTAATGAAGCATTGACTGCACACGGAACAGCAATGTTGTTCTTTGTAGCGATGCCGCTTATCTTTGCGTTTGCGAATGCGGTTGTTCCGCTTCAAATCGGTGCGCGTGACGTTGCTTTTCCATTCTTGAATTCACTTGGATTTTGGCTTTATTTCTTTGGTGCTTTGTTTTTTAACTTAGGTTGGTTTTTAGGCGGAATGCCTGCAGCTGGTTGGACGAACTATGCATCACTCGCAATGGCCGATCCAACTCATGGTGTTGATTTTTACTTAATCGGATTGCAAATTTCTGGTTTTGGTACGTTAATTTCTGCGATTAACTTTCTTGCAACAATTATTACAATGCGTACTGCCGGTATGACATATATGCGCATGCCGATGTTTACATGGACAATTTTTGTTTCATCAGCATTAATATTGTTTGCGTTCCCACCGCTTACAGTTGCGATCTTCTTAATGACATTTGATCGTTTATTTGGTTCAAAGTTTTTTGATATCGCACTAGGTGGAAATACAATTATTTGGGAGCACTTATTCTGGATTTTCGGACACCCTGAAGTATATATTTTAGTGTTGCCTGCATTTGGTATTTTTTCTGAAGTTATTTCAACTTTCTCAAGAAAAAGAATTTTCGGTTACAACTCAATGGTTTTTGCCGTTGCTTTAATCGGTTTCCTTGGATTCATGGTTTGGGCACACCATATGTTTACAGTAGGTATGGGTCCAGTTGCTAACTCAATTTTTGCGGTTGCAACGATGACAATTGGTGTCCCTACTGGTATTAAAGTGTTTAACTGGCTCTTTACAATGTGGGGAGGCAATATTAATTACAAAACACCAATGCTTTACGCTGTATGGTTTGTACCAACGTTTGTTATGGGCGGGGTTACAGGTGTCATGCTTGCCTCTGCTGCTGCCGACTATCAATTCCATGATTCATATTTCGTTGTAGCACACTTCCATTACATTATTGTCGGTGGTATCGTATTAGGTTTATTTGCAGGTATGCATTTCTGGTGGCCAAAAATGTTCGGTAAAATGATGAACGATACATTAGGAAAAATTACATTCTGGATTTTCTATATTGGCTTCCATTTAACATTCTTTATTCAACATTTCTTAGGTCTTTGGGGTATGCCGCGCCGTGTATTCACATACTTGCCAAATCAAGGTTGGGATACAGCGAACTTTGTAAGTTCAATTGGTGCATTTATGATGGCTATTGCTGTTGTCTTGCTCGTTGTTAATATGATTATGTCATTCTTTAGCAAAGAGGAAGTTGGACCAGACCCTTGGGGAGATGGCCGTTCATTAGAATGGATGGTTGCTTCACCACCACCTGAATACAACTTTAAACAATTACCTTTAGTTCGCAGCCTAGATCCAGCTTGGTATGAGAAAATGAACGGAAATAAAGAAATGGTTCCAGCTGAACCGCTTGGAGATATTCATATGCCAAATAGTTCAATCCTTCCGTTTATCATGTCAGTTGGATTGTTTATCGCAGGATTAGGGGTCACGTACCATGATCTTGGAACGAATACAACTGCATTGGCTGTAGCGATCATCGGCGGATTAATTACATTTGGAGCAATGTTTATCCGTTCAATTAAAGATGACCATGGCTATCACATTCATAAAGAAGACCTTGAACGTGAAGGAGGTTTAAAAGCATAATGGCAGCAGAACAAGTATTGACAACTGAAAATTTCCCTGCTGAGCCTGAAAAGGCAACGATGGAAGGGAAAAATAAGTTTATCGGTTTTTGGTTGTTCCTTGGCGGCGAAACAGTAATGTTTGCCTCTTTGTTCGGAACATTTGTTGCGTTGCGTAATTCAACAATGAATGGCCCAACGCCAGAAGAATTGTTCTCTTTACCTTTAGTATTCTTAGCAACAATGTTTCTATTATTCAGTAGCTTGACGAGTGTGTATGCGATCTACCAAATGAAAAATAATAATTATAAAGGCCTGTTAACATGGATGTGGATTACAGTTCTTTTAGGTGCAGGATTTCTAGCCCTTGAGATCTATGAATTTAATCATTATGTCCATGAAGGGTTAAAGTATACAACAAATGCGTTTGCATCTTCTTTTTATACATTAACTGGATTTCATGGTGCGCACGTTGCTTTTGGATTGCTTTGGATTATCACTTTATTAGTTCGAAATGCCAAACGGCCACTTAGTCTTTATACTGCGCCAAAATTTTATGTAGCAAGTCTTTATTGGCATTTTATCGACGTTGTTTGGGTTTTCATCTTTTCAGTCGTTTACCTAATGGGAAAGGTGGGCTAATTCAATGACAATGGATTCAAACACACAATCAAAGTTTGAAGTACGGAAAGAGATGAATAAGGAAGATATGAAGCAGCAATTTATCGTATTTGCACTGACAATCTTCCTTACAATTCTTGCGTTTGCAGCTGTACTTTTTGCTGACACAATTAACACGTGGTTTATAGCTCCATTTATCTTAGTGTTAGCCATCGTACAAGTCATGTTTCAATTATTCTATTTCATGCACATGAGCCACAAAGGGCATGAAGCACCAGCGTTATTTATCTTTTCAGGCATTTTATTCGCAACTGCAATTATTGCTGGCTTGTCAACAATTGTATGGTGGTAACAGCAAAAATTGGGACCTAGCTTTATGCAAGGTCCCTTTTCGAATATAAAACCCTTGCATTGAGGTGAAAAAAATGTTGGAGAAACTGTCCATCTTTGGATTTCGAGCAATGTGGAGTCCTTTGTTTTTTATTTTTATAGTCGCAATTGGGATTATTTATATAATGGCAGTAAAAGGCTATTTTAAAAAATTGCGTAGTCCTAATGAAGAGGCCGTTACAAAAAAACAAATGTTTTTATTCATACTTTCCCTTTTCATATTATATATTGTTAAGGGAAGCCCTGTTGATTTGCTTGGTCATTTAAATTTTAGCATCCATATGGTGCAAATGTCAGTTTTGTATTTATTTTTGCCACCATTATTTATGATTTCCATTCCAAATTGGATTTGGAGAAAAATTATTACATTTAAGATGATTCAACGCCCTTTTAATTTTTTTACAAAGCCATTGATCGCACTGCTTGTTTTTAATACTTTGTTTTCGCTTTACCATTTTCCGTTTATATTCGATATTGTAAAAACAAATATAGTACTTCACGCAACAGTTACGGTCCTTATTTTTATTGCTGCGTTTATTATGTGGTGGCCGCTTGTATGTCCGCTTCCGGAATACAGGCAACTATCAGGTTTGCAGAAGTTGGGGTATATTTTTGCTGATGGCGTTTTGCTGACACCTGCTTGTGCACTAATTATATTTGCAGATACTGCTTTATATGAAACATATACAAACCATACTGCATGGCTAAAAGCACTTGAATTGTGCGTACCGTCTTCGATGTTAGCGGCGGTTGATATTGGTGGAGGTCCGCAAATGTTTTCATGGTTGTCTCCAAAAAATGATCAGCAATTAGGAGGAGTCATCATGAAAATAATGCAAGAGATATCTTATGGAATTACACTTGGCTATGTATTTTTCCAATGGGTACGTGAAGAAAAAAAGAAAGAACAGCAACAAACGACTGCTTTTCCATCTCCACAACCGAGTAAATAATAGAATACGGAGACTGGAAGCACAATTCATTGAATCAAACAGCTAGCCCCAAATAACAACGGGATGTTTTATAAAAAAATTCTTTTTATTAAATCATTTGATGGAGGAATCATAATGATTATGAAAATGTTGGATAAAGGGGCATTGCACATCTCTGAAGATGTTTTTGCGATTATTACATCCATCGTAATCAATGAAATTGATGGTATAGCTTCTACAGTCTCTGATTTGAAAGATGATTTTATTCGGGTTGTCCATAAAAAAGGAAATCAAAGAGGAATTGCAGTTCATCAAAATGACAATGAACTGTACATTGACGTTAAAGTTTCAGTTTATCTAGGAGAAAATATTCTTGAAGTATGCAAACAATTGCAAAAACAAATAATCGCAGAAATTAAAATAATGACCGGAATTGAAGTAACGGGCGTAAATGTAATTGTCGATTCTGTCCGTTTAAAAGATGAAAATTAAAATATAAAACGCATGGGTAACCCATGCGTTTATTTTGTAGCTTCAGCTAATTTTTTACTTACAGCTTCAAGAATAGATCTTGATTTTTCAACGATGTTTTTAGGGAAAACTTCATCTTCACCGTATTCAACACCATGTGGATAGTAATGTTTTCCAAGAATTGGTTTCAATAATTTGATTTTTGCATGTTTAGAATCAACATTTCCTTCAACTGCATAACCTTGAACACGTAAATAATATACTTCTTTCGTATCCACAAGTTCAAATTTGCGGTCAAAGGAAACTCGTTCATAATCCCATTGTTCTCTTTGAAGCAAATGGAATTCTCCAAGCACTTTTTGCAAAAGTGTAATATCGTATACTTTGTCTTCAAGACCCGTACCTTCAAATTTCACGTTGTAATCCCTCCTAATATTCAAAAACACTCTAACTTCTATAATAGTATGAAAGAGTAGAAGATGCAATAAAGCTATTCTATTATTTTTGTTTAAAATTGGATAAATAAGAAAATAGATATTATATTAATGTTAGTTTTTTGTTTAATTGGTCATAATAATAACGTTAATTTTTGTAAAATACTTAGTTCCCTTAATAGATTTAATAAGGACGATTGCTGTTTCAACCTTTACAAAAATTTACTAATATTCGTCGTTAAACCAGGTGATTTCTTGTGGAAAATTGCTGTTAAAAATTTAATTGAGTGGAACAAGCATACCAGAGCGAAGAGGCAAATAAAAATTTTAAAACAAAATTACGTTCCAATGTACGATTGTCTTAAAAATATTGAAGCACAAGTAATACAATTAACCAACCTACAACGAGCCAAATATGGATTACCTGCCTTAAAAACTGATTGGGAGTTATCAAGAACTGAACGATTGAAGTCGACAGACATTAGGGATCGCGACTATTTTAGCCATACATCTCCAACTTATGGTTTACCTTTTACAATGATAAAAATCTTTGGAATACACTACACTTGTGCTGCAGAAAATATGCTTGAGGACATGTAACACCTCAGCAAGTTGTTAATGAATGGATGCAAAATCCTGGACACCGTCGAAATATTTTAGATTCGCGTATGACCCATATAGGTGTTGGTTATGCTAAGGGTGGAACATATGGTCATTATTGGACACAAATGTTCGCAAAAAAATGAGTGGAGGGAAAACAATGAAAACTGTTCGCGATATTATGTCTACGAATGTTGAATATTGTACGCCACAAGACAACGCTTATGAAGTAGCTTCTAAAATGAAAGATTTAAACGTTGGAGCAATCCCGATTGTTGAAAATGGCCAACTTATTGGAATGATTACTGACCGCGATTTAGTCGTAAGGGGAATTGCTGAAAAAAGATCAGGATCCAATGCTGTAACGAATTTAATGACAGATGAACTCGTAACCATTTCCCCGTCAGCAACTGTTGAAGAAGCTGCACGATTAATGGCAGAAAAGCAAATTCGCCGTCTTCCTGTTGTTGAAAATGGTCAATTAGTCGGTATCGTTTCATTAGGAGATTTGGCAATAGAAGAAGAATCAGATCAAAAAGCAGGTTATGCTTTAAGTGAAATATCCGAGCCACCAGAACTTCACTCTTAATAAATCATATACCTTTTTGTAGTTGAAAGAAGGTACCTTCCTAAAGGAAGGTGCCTTTTTTTATTTGTAATAGGCATATTAATAATGCTCGTAAATATATATGGTATAAAAACGGACAAGCAGGGGGACTTGTAATGAGGAAAAAAACGATCCAATATTCTTTTATATTTGTATTTGTAATCTTAGCAATCATAGTAGGGGCAAATATTTTTCAAAAGAATTTATCGCAAATTTCGAACGAAGATAAAGATATGATTGATAGTTCTGTATCAAAAATAATGACATTAAAGACTGAAAAAAATAAATCTTTTCCCAATGACAAAATAATAATTTATGATTTGATCGGTAAAGACTCTAAGAAGGTTTTAGAACTATTCGGCAAGCCTGTTCGAATTGATCAGTCGGAATATGATTATGAATGGTGGATCTATAATGAGCCGATTGAAAAATATTGTCAAATTGGAATTGAAAATGGGAAAGTTGTAACAGTCTTTGTGATGGGGGATCAAATAGATATCACACCTTTTAAAATTGGAGGGTCTGTTCGATCTCTTCAATCAATTGTGGATATAAATGAAGAAGTTGATTTCGAAGTAGACCAAAATTTGTATCAGTTCGAGCTTACTGAAGAAGAATTGGCAACGGTTCCCCTTGTTCGTTATAAGGACTTTTTTGCACAAATTTATATCGATCAGTTTAGCGACAAGGTTTCAAGCATTCGGTTTCTTGATGGTAAAACACTCGTGAAAATGAGACCATATGCCCTTATTTACCGAGGCAAACTGCTGTCAAGTGAAGAGTTGGATAGAGATCTACTTTCTATCGTCGAAAAAGGGAAAGAGCAACAAATATTTGATATGACCAATGTTATTCGCATTCGGAATGGATTAACACCTGTCGAATGGGATCAAGCGACGGCTGATGTGGCCTATAGCCATTCAAAAGAAATGCATGATGAAAAATATTTTTCTCATGTCTCCCCTAATCATGGTGACTTAACGAACCGTTTATTAAATGGAGGTGTTACTTTTTTAGCGGCTGGCGAAAATATAGCCGCCCGGTATGTGGATGCAATTTCCGTTGTTGAAGGATGGCAAAATAGTGAAGGACATCGTACAACATTGCTGCATAAAGAATTTACACATTTAGGTGTGGGTGTATATGGAGATTATTATACACAAAATTTTATAAAAGCATGGTAAAAAATGGGCGGACATTTTCTAGCAACAGATAGTAACCTATATAGTAGGCAAAACAAGCAATTTTTTTCAAATGAAGTTTGTTCGAGGTGAACATGATGGGAAAATTGCATCCGAAAGTGTCCGAGTTCAAAAAATTTGTACAACGTCATCCAGGTATTATAAAGGAAGTTCGCTCTAAACAAAAAACGTGGCAAGAGTTTTTTGAAGACTGGTACATGTTTGGCGAAGATGACAGTATGTGGGATAAATATAAATCAACTGATGTTGAATTACCTGCTGATTCCAGTAAAGATTCCTTCAAAAAAAATAACTCAGATTTTATGTCTCAAATTTTTTCACTATTAAAAAATATAGATATGAATGAAGTTCAGAAACATTTATCGAATGTGAGCAATGCAATTGCAAATGTACAACAAATCATTGAACAATTTCAAGGATTTAAACAACCGAACAATCATCCGAGACTGCCAGGACCAGGGCCTAGGCCGCCGTTTTTTTATCATAAAGATTAATCCTTTTTGGAGTTGTTAACGCAATGCGTCGTGAAATTCAAAACTATTTGGCTCACCGGCCAGATTTGCTAGCGTTTATTAGGGAGAACCCTTTTTGGTATCGCGTTTTAACACGCAATCCAGAAAAAATATATGAAATTGAGGAAGAAGCAAAAATCTTTTACGGTAGAACATTTCCTCAACGAATCGATCGTTTAAAAGAACAATTGGACTTTGTTCATATGATATTTAGTCTTTTCCAAGTAATGGGCAACGACAATCATTCATAAGGGCCAAGTGCCCTTTTTTATTTTTTATGAAAGATTATTTTTTTTAGGGAAGGTCACAATATGGATAAATAAAAAATGGACAAAATCTTGTTGAAGGTGGGTATTAATATGACTAAATTATTCATTTTAATTGGTTCGTTTTTCTTGTTCATAAATCATATAACTGTTGATGCAGAAAATCTTTGGGAACAGTCTGCTGTAATGAGTAATTGGCAAAGAGGGATTGAAAATGATCCAATTACCGTCAAACATTTTGTAAAAGGTAATGATATTTATGTGGAATGTGTTATTTCAAATTTTGTATTCTCAAAACGGAATGACAATAAAATTAATAAAAAAGGTTATGGATATTTGCAGCTTTATTTAGATGGCAAAAAAATCGATGATATTTATACTGCAGCTTTTATTATTAAAGGTTTGTCAAAAGGTAATCACAAAATTACTTTGCAGCTTGTCCAAAATGACGGAACACCATACAATATTAAAAAAGAATTTGATGTGACAATTTAGCTTAATTAAGAGGCCGACAAGTATTTAAAGTGTGTCGGTCTCTTCTATTAGTGTTAGATGTTCTTTCATGATATGATAAAATTGGAGGTGGAAAAATGTTAGTTACGGAAGAAAGGGTAAATATTTTAAATGTAGCTGATGAACTATCGATGATGATTCTTCAGTCGGATGTCGTTGAAGAATATTATCAACGTTTATATAAATTAAGAAATGACGAGAAAGCCATACGTTTAATTAAAAAATTTGTTAAACAAAAGGAAAAATATGAGGAAGTTCACCGTTTTGGTAAGTATCATCCCGATTATTTTAAAGTCATAAAAGAGACGAGGGAATTAAAAAGGCAAGTGGACCTTTTAGAGAGCGTTTATGAATTTAAAAAAGCTGAAAATGCACTACAAAGTTTATTGGATGAAATCAGCGTATTAATTGGCCATGCCGTTTCGCCTCATATTAAAGTTCCTACTGGCAATCCGTATTTTGAATCATCTTCGGGGTGTGGAGGATGTTCGGGCAACCATGGGTGTTCCTCATAGGAATGCTTGCAATATTATTCATTTTCATGCTATTCTGACTAATGAAGGCAATAGTGTTCTTGAACAAGGGTGATAAAAATGAATTTTAGTAATCGACAAGGTGTTATCGTGTGGATCCATTCGTTAAAACAAGTGAAACACCTGAAAAAATTTGGAAATATTCATTACGTATCCAAAAAGTTGAAATATGTAGTCATTTATATGGATATGGAACGAGTGGAAGAAACAGTCGAAAAAATTGAATCTTTACCATTTGTAAAAAAAGTAGAGCTTTCATATAAGCCTTTCTTAAAAACAGAGTTTGAAAACTCAAAACCGGATAAAGCAAAAGAATATGATTATAAAATTGGCATTTAAAATAATACCCCCTTTGCATTCATGATAGATGCAAGGGGGTTTTTTAAATTCTACTATCCCAAAGGAGGAATGTAGCGATTCATACGAAGAATTCCGATTAAATGTTGATAATATAGTTCGGTTTCTGCAAAAAATGTTGATGGTTTTACTTGTAATGAAATAATTTCTTTGTTCAATTCTTTTGCTAAATCTGTAAATAATTCGTACCGTTTTGTAAGTTTTTTTGCAGGATTTGGAATGCCTTCCCTGCAAATATAGATAGGTTGAAAGTCACCAGATTCAGCAGGTTGTAGGACAATGGCAAGAGAGGTTACGTCATTGTTATTAATTTTTGTATGAAACTCCATTAAATGGAGAACTCTATGTTTATTAGTTTTTGCAATTTCTAATAATTCATAAATATCAGAATAACCTTGTCCAATTTCTATAAAGCGTTGAATCATAAACCCCCACTCCCAACAATAAACATTGTGCAGCCATTCTCACTTTATCAATTGAATAGGAAAACGTCAAAGGATTTGATTAGAAGAAAATAAAAAATCCCTGCTTTCGCAGGGTCCTTCCATATTCTTGGACGCTAAACTTCATCCAAGAGCGAAGAAGGAAAAGGGAGAGGAGAAACCGGAGGAAGAACTTATGGGGAAACGTAAGTCTTCTCCGCGGTTGGCAACAACATCATTTCACCAAATAATGTTGTTACTATTAATTATGACCAAAAGTTTTTTTACTATACATAGAAATTTAATTACATATATTGTTGACTATGTTTTTTTTATGGTAGGATAAAGTGAATCTTTCTAATTATTACAAATACAGGGCAAAGTTTCAGAAAAATAAACTGGGTGATAAAAAATGAGAGTGATTGCTGGAAAATGCAAAGGAAGACCTTTAAAGGCTGTTCCGGGGATGACAACGAGACCAACAACAGACAAAATAAAGGAATCACTTTTTAACATGATCGGCCCTTTTTTTGAGGGCGGTAATGGACTAGATTTATTTGGAGGCAGCGGCGGATTAGGTATAGAAGCCCTAAGCAGAGGACTTGACAAAGTTATCTTTGTCGATTACGACCGAAAAGCAGTTGGAGTAATTAAAGATAATATAAAGACATGTGGTTTTGAAGAGAAATCAGAAGTTTATTGCAATGATGCCAATCGGGCTTTAAAAGCGCTTATAAAGCGTGGATTGCAATTTACACATATTTTTTTAGATCCGCCATATAAACATAAAGATTTGCCAAAATTAATTGAAGTAATAGATATTGGGGGGTTGTTAACGGAAGACGGTGTCATTATTGCAGAACATGAGGGAGATTTAGAACTCCCATCAAATATAGGCAGGTTGCGTTTAGTCAGAAGGGAACGCTATGGCAGTACGACAGCGATTTCATTATTTAAATATGAATAATAAACTGAAAATTCAAAATGCTTGTTGAAAGGGGAGGACTAAATGGCTAGTATTGCAGTTTGTCCAGGAAGTTTTGATCCAATTACATATGGACATTTAGATATTATTAGACGTGGAGCAAAAGTGTTTGATACAGTTTATGTAGGTGTTTTAAATAACTCTGCAAAAACCTCATTATTTACTGTTGAAGAAAGAATCGATCTTATTAAAAAAGCAACGAAAGATATTCCGAATGTAATCGTCGAATCATTTAATGGCCTGTTAGTTGAATATGCACGCAAGAAAAATGCTACAGCAATATTAAGGGGATTGCGTGCTGTATCAGACTTTGAGTATGAAATGCAATTAACATCAATGAACAGGACATTAGGGGAAGACATTGAAACATTTTTTATGATGACGAATAATCAATATTCTTTCTTAAGCTCAAGCATTGTAAAAGAAGCTGCAAAGTATCATGGGAATATTTCCACGCTTGTACCTAAAGAAGTGGAAGAAGCATTAAGAGAAAAATATAAAGATAGAGGCTGAATATCCATTCAGCCTTTTATAATTTTATCCTTTGTCTGTCTGTCAGTTTTTATCGAAATTAGTATACAAATGATTAAAGAGAATATCGTTACAAGGGCTCCATATTGCAAGATAAAATCCCAATAGGAATAAACAATAGAAAGTCCCATTCCACCTGCAGCAGGAACCGCATTGTCGTTTCCGAATACATACATATCAACGTAAAGAGGTTTCCATAACAAATAGGCAAAAAATGCTGAAAAGAAACCGTGCATGACTCTTGCTAGGAAAAATGGCTGAAAACGGATATCTGTTTGTGCCAAAATGCTGGCAACTTGAGCTTGCACTGAAAAACCGCTAAAAGCCAAAATAAAGCTAGTAATAACAACTTTATAATACAAATCAACATCTTCTACCTGACTTGTTAATTGGCTTCCTAATGTTATTTCAAACATGCCTGAAAAAAGTGGCAAGGCAAGTTCAGTTGAAAAATGAAATATGGCAAGAACAAAGCCAAGAAAGTGTGCAGCCAGTTCTGTAATATTCACTATGTATAACAAGCGATTAAATACTGAAAAAAGAATGATAAACCCGCCGATTAATAATAATGTTTGGATAGAAGAGGTAACTGCATCACCTAACATTTTTCCGATTGGTTTTTGATTTTTCATTCTAGTTTCATGAAGGATTTTAAAAGCTTCTTTAAGGGAATAAGTTTTTTTTGTTATAGAAACATCTTCTTCTTTTTCGTTTCTTCCATAAAATCGCATCATTAACCCAACACAAAAGTTGCCTAAATAATGAGAAATTGCTAACAAAATGCCAATATTAGCATTATTAAAAAAACCAACCGATACAGCTCCAAAAATAAATAAAGGATTCGAAGAATTCGTAAATGACACTAATCGTTCTGCTTCAATTCGTGTCAACAGTTTTTCTTGACGCAGCCTCGTGGTTAGTTTCGCCCCAGCCGGAAATCCGGATGCCATCCCCATTGCCCAAACTACTCCGCCAATGCCTGGAACTTTGAATAACGGCCTCATAAAAGGTTCCAATAAAAATCCTATAAATTTTACGACACCATAGCCGATTAATAATTCGGATACGATAAAAAACGGCAATAACGATGGAAAAACAACTTCCCACCACATTTGCAGACCGCGTTTTGAGGCTTCTAAAGATTCTTTCGGAAAAAAAATTAAGCCAAATGCAACAAGGGAGATGGAAATTGCAAGTAGAATAGTTTTAAGTTTAGAACGCGTCACGTATAGCCCTCCAACGAATCTTGAGTTCTTATTTCTATACTTGGTGAATATAGAATGGTAAAATAAGGTCAATTAAATCCTGTCTGTTACTAATATACGATAGCTTGGCTGGAATAGACCTAAAATAAGGAAAAGGATAGATGGGGGGAAGCTCTTGCAAAGACCAAAAATAGGCTTGGCGCTTGGTTCTGGAGGGGCTAGAGGCTTTGCGCATCTTGGTGTATTAAAAGCGTTGCGTGAAGCAAATATTTCGATTGATTTCATTGCTGGCAGCAGTATGGGTGCATTGGTAGGTGGTTTTTATTGTGCAGGACACGATCTTGATAGGCTATATAAATTAGCAGCTGCTTTTAGACGAAAGTATTATCTTGACTTTACAATTCCGAAAATGGGTTTTATTGCAGGACAAAAAATTAAGGAATTTATACGTATCTTTACAATGCGGAAAACGATCGATCAACTTTCACCGAAACTTTGGATTGTTGCAACAGATATAAAAAACGGCGAAAAATTTATTTTTAAGGAAGGACCACTTGCGGAAGCTATTAGAGCGAGCATATCGATACCAGGTATATTTGTTCCGGAAAAAATCGGTGATCGTCTTTTTGTTGATGGAGGTGTTGTGGATCGGGTACCAATATCGGTTGTAAAGGAAATGGGGGCGGACATTGTAATTGCTGTAGATGTTTCTCAAATTAAAGGAGCTGCTGAAATTACTTCAATCTTTGATGTCATCCTCCAAAGTATTGACATTTTGCAAGATGAGTTGGCTCGCATTAAGCAAATTGATGCAGATGTTTTAATCAAGCCGCGTGTAGAGCAATATAGTGCTAAGGCTTTTACAAATACTGAAGACATTATCCGTATTGGGGAAGAAGAAGCGAAAAAGCAAATTCCGTTAATTTTAAATGCAATTCAGAAATGGAAGGAGCAACGGCGTTGAATAAGCGCAAAAAGATTTTAAAACCGTTCATAGCTTTTGCTATCGTAACGCTTTTTCTAACATTTTTTCCATTGCCTTATTACATTTCAGCACCTGGATCAGCCATGGAATTAAATGAAATTGTGAAAGTTGAGGGTGGAAATAAGGAACGGGGCAGTTTTTCATTAACAACTGTACGAATTGGCAAAGCAACCTTTGTTCAATATGCATGGGCAAAAATGAATAATTACTATGAAATTTATCCGGAAAGTTATATTATCCCCGAGGGTGAGTCAGAAGATGATTATTCCCATAGGCAGCTTCATATGATGGAAAATTCAAAGGAACAAGCAACCGTTGTTGCCTATACGAAAGCGAAAAAAGATATAAAAATTGATTATAATGGCGTTTATGTCATGAGCCTTGTTGCTGGTATGCCTGCGGAAAAAAAGCTAAAGGTTGGCGACCGTTTGTTTTCTATTGATGGGCAAAAGATGAAATCAGCGGAAGAATTTACGAACTATTTATCTAAAAAGAAAAAAGGTGATATTGTTACTCTTAAATTAGAACGCGATGAAAAAATTATTGAAGTTAAAATCCCAATCGCTGTTTTTCCAAAAGAGAAAACTGGAGACGGACAAGATAAAGTTGGATTAGGAATCATTCTTGTTACTGACAGAAAAGTTACTGTAAACCCACCTGTTGAAATTAATACGGATAAAATCGGTGGCCCATCTGCTGGTTTAATGTTTGCACTTGAAATATATAATCAGCTGATCGATGAAGATTTGACAAAAGGGTATAAAATTGCTGGAACTGGAACGATTGGATATGATGGAAAGGTCGGCCGTATTGGCGGAATCGCTCAAAAAATTGTTGCAGCCGATAAAGCAGGAATTGAAATCTTTTTTGCACCTAATGAACAAGGAAAAAAACGAGTCGATCCAACTGGAAAGCCTATACTGACGAATTATCAGGAAGCATTACAGACGGCAAAAGAAATTCACTCACAAATGAAAATTATACCGGTTGATACATTTGATGAAGCTGTTCTTTATCTTCAAAAATTACAGCCAAAAGATTGAAACAGCCGTTTTTCATTTATAAAAAACGGCTGTTTATTTGATCATAGCGGATCGGTGGTTGCGCAAATTCATTCCTAATCATTTTTGAACGTTGCTTTTCACGTAAACATGATGCGTATATATTGGCTGCTCTAATGTCAAGGGCAATTTGTTCGTTAGAAAAAGATGCTAGTCTTGATACAATAGGCAAAGAAATATTTTTTTTAATTTTGTTTAAATATGCCTGACCTATTAAATTTGTGCCTAGCAAACGAATGTAAGTAGGATGAATTGCAACTGCCTTCATTTGTTCTTTTGTTGTATTTGTTAAAATATGCACACATATGCGTTGTAATCTTGTCCATGTATACCGTTTTGTTTTTAGTTTTGTCATAAATTCATGAAAAGTAGCAGATTCAGAAATTAAATGGATCAATCGATGTTCTAGTCCTTCTTCGATTTCATAAATTTGCCTTAGTTCAGCAGCTGTAGTTGAGAGAAGCCGGTATTTTAAGAAAGGAAAATAATCTTCCCAAAAATGATACATTTCAAAATCTTGATAATAATTTTGTAAATGATTATACGTCGTTTTTGGAACGACATCTTGAATTTCTTTTAAATAACTACCATTAGCAATTAACGCCTTACGGATGCTTGTTGCACTCGCAAACCTATTATCAGCAAACTCGTGATCATGATAATTTGCTTTTTTCCTTTTAATCGTAAACGGGTTAATATGACTTTGAAGCCGATCGAGCGCTTCTAAGTAATGGTACCCTAAAATGTTGTTCGGTTGTGAAAGGTCGACGACATTATTTGAAAGTTGCAATGATTGATAAGCTTCTGAAGCGAGTCGTGGATAGCTTTTTCCTTGTTTTTTGGCATTTTGGATATAGTCGTCGATTTCTTTTTTTTTCGCTTTTACCATTTTTACGGTATGTTTAAAAGCATTAATATCGCCACTTTCACTGCCAAAACAAAGACAATCAACTTGTAGGGCATCTAAAAGGAAAGCAGCACCATATGCAAAAATTTCAGCTTTTTGTGTAGCAAAAGCATACGGAAGTTCGATAACAAGATCGACTCCGCCTTCAAGAGCCATCTTCGTCCTAGTCCATTTTGATACTAGTGCAGGTTCACCGCGTTGCAAAAAATTCCCACTCATCACTGCTATAACGACGTCTGCTCCTGTAACTTTTCTAGTTTCTTGGACATGATAATAATGTCCATTATGGAAGGGATTGTATTCTACAATAATACCAACAGCTTTCATATTGCATCCTTTCTTTAAATTTTTTATATGAAAAATAAACTTTTTTATTTATTGTACTTTAAAGTAGTATTATTAGTAAAAAATTCTTTATTAGTTGATTTTTACTTCATCTGAAATATTAGCCACGTAGGAATTCCAAAGGGATTTTAATTCTTAATAGATGTAGTGTAAAGGTATAATATTGACAAATAACTGTTTGACAGCTATAATAACCTTTGTTGCCTTGAGGTGAGAAGATTGAAATGGTATTTGAATCAATTGCAACAATACAGGAATAAAGGACAAATGATTGTTGATGAAATTGTTGATGTAAGTGAACTAACGGGAATTTCTGAAATACGGAAAATTTCCCCGGTTCAAGTGAAAGGGCACGGAGATTTTGTCGCTAATAAAATTGTTTTTACATTGACAATTGAAGGAACAATGGTACTTCCTTGTTCTCGGACACTAAAAGATGTCCCTTATTCATTTTCGATTGACACAAAAGAAACGTATCTTTTATCCGACGAGGATTACTGCGATCATGATGAAGAAAATATTCATCATATTAAGGGAGAAGTTCTTGACTTATTCCCAATGATCAAGGAAAATATCCTCTTAGAGATACCTATCCAAATTTTTTGTGATGATGCCTCTTTAGAAGGTGGAGCACCACAATCAGGAGAAGGCTGGGAATTAATAACAGAGGAAGCAAAAAAGGATCGTATAGATCCACGTCTTGCAGCCTTAAAAGATTTCTTTAAAGAAAACAAAGAAAATGACTAGTTAACCTTTTAAGGAGGTGGGAATAATGGCTGTACCTTTTAGACGAACTTCAAAAACTGCAAAAAGAAAACGTCGCACGCACTATAAATTACAAGTACCTGGCATGGTTGCTTGCCCGAACTGTGGAGAATTAAAAATTGCTCACCGTGTGTGCAAAGTATGCGGTACTTATAAAGGTAATCAAGTTGTAAATAACTAATGAAAAAACGCGGAGAATTAATCTCTGCGTTTTTTCTTTTTTATATTTTAAGAAAACTTGACTCATTAAAGGTTTAAAATAAAAGAAAAGACATCGCAATTTGCCATTGTGGGTAAATTACGTGTTTTTTTAATTTTTGCAGGAAAAAAGTATGGAAATGAAAAATAATAAAAGGGTGTTGAAAAATTAGAAAGAGGGGCATGGGAATGGGAAAAGTTTTAGTTGAACGAGATGAAAAAGGTATTGTTTGGTTAACGATTAACCGTATGGAAAAAAGAAATGCGATTGATTATGAAGTGATGGATATTTTTAAAGCAACGATTGATGAAGTTGCGGCCAATAAAGATGATAAAGTGTTAGTAATTACAGGGGCAGGTAATCGTGCTTTCTGTTCAGGAGGAGATTTATCCGTCTTTCATAACTTGCATACGAAAGATGAGGCATATGCCATGCTTTCGAAAATGGGAGAAATTTTATACTCTCTAATGACACTTCCGAAGCCGACTGTTGCTTTGTTAAACGGCACAGCTATTGGAGGAGGTTGTGAAGTTGCGACAGCATGTGATTTTCGCTTGGCAAATGAAAATGTTAAATTTGGTTTTGTGCAAGGAAAGTTAGGAATTACGACTGGATGGGGCGGCGCTTCCATGCTTTTCGAGAAATTGCCTTACGATAAAGCGATGACGTTATTGATGACTGCAAAACAATATTCCGCCCGTGAAGGATATGAACTTGGCTTTATTCATAAACTTTTTGATGAAAATGAAATTCGCGAACAATGCGAAGCTTACCTTGCGCCTTATCTTTCCCAAAGTACAGGTGTGTTAGAAGCTTATAAAAATGCTGCTATTAGAAAATGGAAAGAGGTAAACTTGCGGGAGCGAATGTTTTTAGAAATTGAGCAATGTGCTGTTTTGTGGGAATCTGATGAACACCATGAGGCCGTCAAAGCATTTTTAGAAAACAAGTAAAATTTATTTGCAATCACTAGATTTTTAGATTCTATCTTTTCTATTGTTTGCATAAATATAGTAAAAAAAACAATAGGAGAGGTAGAGAGATGTCTACAATAAGACAGGATGCATGGACGGAAGATGAAGATTTATTATTGGCGGAAGTAGTTTTAAGGCATATTCGTGAAGGGAGCACCCAATTGGCTGCTTTTGATGAGGTAGGAAAAAAGCTTTCTCGAACAGCAGCGGCATGTGGATTTAGATGGAACTCAACAATTAGAAAACAATATAAATCTGCCATCGAATTAGCAAAAAAACAGAGAAAAGGTGAAGTCCAAGATCGGCCTTTAAACGAGGTTTCAACAGGCAATGATGAAAGAAAAAATATTTTTGAAAAAGAAAATAATGATCATAACCAGGCAAATATCCAAGGAATCACTTTTGAAGGTGTTATCAGTTTCTTGTCATCACTTGAATCTACAATAAAAAATGTAGAAAATTTAAAGTTAGAAAATGAAAAATTGAAAAGTCAAATAAATGCTTTACAAGAAGAAAAAAATGAGTTATTAGGAAAAATTGATAAACTAACCGAAAATTATAATTTAATTGAAGAAGACTATAAAGCATTAATCGAAATTATGGAAAGAGCTCGTAAAATGGTAGTTCTGCAGGATGAAGGGACAAAATTCAAGTTCCAAATGGATAAAAACGGAAATTTAGAAAGGATACAAAAATAAAAGCTGACAATTATGTCAGCTTTTATTAGTTAATTTTAGAATCAGATAAATGTTCAGGATACCAAACTAATAGTTTTTCACCAACATCTTTAACTGGTTTAAAAGGCATAAAACCCATTTTTACCCAAAAACCTTCAGAATTCACACGTGGTTTAGTAACAATTGGAAGGTTAAAGCTTTTGGCAAAATCAATCAGTTGTTTACCAAAACCTCTGTTCCGGTATTGGGGCAAAACTTCGAGCTTCGATAAATAAAGATGTTCTCTTTTCGGTTCAAAAAGATAGTCAAATTTTTTATCTGTATGATAGAGGCTCATCCGTGCAACTAATTTATCCCCGTAATAAATACCATAAAAAGGCGAATTGCAATCATTTTCAATAATGCTTCCTTGCAGATCATCAATCATTTGCAATTCTTGGTCTCCGAATTCTTTAAAACTCTTAAAATCTTCAAGAGTTTTAAAATTAATGGATAACCTTTCAATTGGTACGAATTCCATAAGAGAATCCTCCTTTTCCACGCTTTTCTACATCCATTATAATATATTGTAAAGAAAAATTCTTCTAATAAATGGTCTTTTTAAAAAAGTTTCATTTTTCTATAAATTTATAAATTAATCAAAATAAAACAAAGCTGTTATTTGACGAAGCCTTTGCTAAAATAAGGTTATGTTATAGCATGTCTTGCATTAGGAGGTTACAATGAAAGTTGCAATTATTGGCGGTGGAGCGGTCGGTTTGTTAATAGCAGCATATATTAGCAAGGCTAAAATGGAACCGATTATTTATACTAGAAGAGAAGAGCAGGCATTAGCCTTAAATGAACAAGGATTGAAAATGTATAAAAACGGCATTGCCGAAAATTTTGCAATAAAAGCTTTGCCAATCTCTAAAGGATTGAGCGGCGAGGAAGAGATTGTTATTGTCACAGTAAAACAGTATGATGTAAAAAAAGTGATTGATTTTTTATCTAACAGTCAAATTACAAAGCCAATATTATTTTTACAAAATGGAATGGGTCATCTAACGTATTTGAGTGAACTGTCTTCACCTTCTATATATGTAGGAATTGTTGAACATGGCGTTTTGAGATATTCAGACACTTGTATTGCTCATACAGGTGAAGGTCAAATTAAAGTTGCTCCTTTTAAAGAAAAGACAGCCTCTTTTGACCGTTTTGTTAAAGAATTAGATGCGATAGGGTTTCGGACAATAATGGAGGAAAATTGGTATCCAGTCTTAGTGAAAAAATTGATTGTTAATGCAGTTATTAATCCATTAACTGCACTTTATAAAGTGAAAAATGGGGCGCTGTTAACCAATCAATCTTTTTACAACAATATGATAGCTATTTTTCAGGAAGTTACTTGTGCGGTAGAATTAAAGGACGTTTCGAAAGTATGGGATGAAGTGGTTGCGATTTGTAAAAAAACTAGTGAAAATTTTTCATCCATGTATAAAGATATAGAAAACAACCGTCCAACAGAAATTGATTCAATATTAGGGTATTTACTTGCGGAAGGAAAAAAGAATAGTATGAATATGCCGTTAACTTCTTTTCTATATAACAGTATTAAAGGTATGGAAAATAAAAGAGAGGGGGAGGGAAATGGTTGATTTCATTGCTGCAATGATCGCAACAATTATCACCATTCCAATTTTTGCAATATTAATCGTCTATTGGGTTACCCGCTGGATCACTCATAGTAAAAAGAAATCGTTTCATTTATCAGTTGACATTTCCACCCTCTTTTTTATCACAGCTGTCCACTATTTAATTATTGCGATTTGGGGTCAATCGTTTCTATGGATCATTTTATTGTTACTAATTGTAATTGCTTCTGTTTTTGTTTTTTTACAATGGAAAATGAATAATGAAATTATTTTTAAAAAAGTTTGGAAAGGTTTTTGGAGATTTAATTTTTTGGTTTTTTCATTCGGCTATTTTACGTTAATCATATACGGTTTATTTAAACGGTTAACAGATTTATAAACCACTTTGTAAACGATGCAAATTTCATAGGCATAAATATTGGGGGAGTGCCCGTTCGTCTGTTATACTCTTAAATAAAGTCATTGTTATTGATGTATATTAGAAAGGAAGTATATACATGGAATTATTGGATGTCTCCTCTTTGCCGACGAATAAAATTGCATCGCATTATATGAAACAAAATGATGCAGTTCTAAACTTTTTTGATTATCCCGATATTGAAAATAAAGAGACATATATAAATCGTTTAAATGAGTTATATCATAAGACATTCCCAAGGCAAAAATTAGTCAATTATTTGATGGAGTACAATAAAAAATTTACAGCGGATAAAGAAACTTTGCAAAACATTCAAAAATTGGCTGATGAAAAGTCGGTTGTTGTTATCGGTGGTCAACAAGCTGGTTTGTTAACCGGTCCGCTATATACGATACATAAAATCATTTCGATCATTTCATTTGCTAAAAAAGCTGAAAAACAATTACAAGTTCCTGTTGTACCAATTTTTTGGGTTGCAGGGGAAGATCATGATTTTGCCGAGATCAACCATACATTTGTCTTAAAAAATGGAAAGATTGAAAAACGAATAATTGGCCAAAAGGTATTTAAAAAATGTCCGGCATCTATTTTGAACATTGATCAACAGAAAGCAAAAGAATGGATCAAGGAAGTTTTCAGCACATTAACTGAAACAGAGTATACGAACGACCTTTTAATTCATCTTGATGAAGATTTAAGAGGTTCCAAAACATATGTAGATTTTTTTATAAAAATTGTTTTTCGCTTGTTTAAAAATCAAGGATTAGTCATTGTTGATTCAGGTGATGTTGGTTTTCGTCAAATCGGACTCCCGTTTATTAAAATGCTTATAAAACAAAATGACGAATTAGCTAAACAAGTCTTCACGAGCCAATTGGCGGTTTCTGAATTGGGATTTGGTGAACCAATTGAAATTCATGAACAGAATGCCCATCTTTTTTACGTTAAAGATGGTGATAGGATTTTACTGGAAAGAAAAAATGGAAAATTTGTTGGAAAAAATAATGAATGTTGTTTTACCGAAAATGAATTATTGACAATTGCTGAACAAAATCCGTCATCAATAAGCAACAATGTTGTAACAAGGCCGCTTTTACAAGAATATATTTTTCCAACGTTAGCATTTATTGCAGGTCCCGGTGAAGTTGCTTATTGGTCTTTATTGAAAAAAGCTTTCCATTTATTTGGATTAAAAGTTCCGCCTATTGTACCTCGTCTAATGATGTCAATTGTTGATCGAAAGACGAAAAAATATTTAACAGAATTCAAATTGGATCTTGAAGAAGTACTGCAAAAAGGCTGCGGACAGATGAAAGAGAAATGGTTTGAAAGTAGAAGACCTGATTCAATCGACAAAACAGCTCTACAAACGAAAAATGCGATAAAAAAAGCGCATGATCCATTGAAAGAATTGGCTATTCAAATTGACCCAGGTTTAAAAGATTTGGCAGAAAAAAATGCAGCTATCATCGAAAGACAAATTCAATTTTTAAAAGAAAAAATAGAAAAATCAATTCGATTGAAATATGAAGTTGAAATGAATAAATTTAATCATATCGAAAACTCATTAAAGCCACTTCAAGCTCCCCAAGAACGGATTTGGAATATTTATTATTACTTAAATGAGTATGGATATGAATTTATCGAGCAATTATTGCACTTGGATTATCGATGGAACGGAAATCATAAAGTTATCTTTTTATAACGATTTTCAGCACAGTATGACGAGAAATAACAAATATAAAATATAGATTTGTCGAGCAAAAACTTGCCTTAAAGGCAGGTTTTTTTATTTTTTTCACGAATAATTTCTTAAGTGAGTGGTGAAAAGTGGTGGGTTGTGGTATTCTAGTGTCAGAAAGTGGGGAGTAGCATATGTTCATGGGTGAATACCACCATACGATTGATCAAAAAGGCCGAATAATCATACCGTCTAAGTATAGAGATCTCCTTGGGGAGACGTTTGTCCTTACGAGAGGCCTTGATCAATGTTTGTTTGGATACACCCATGAAGAATGGAAAATGCTTGAAAATAAATTAAAAGCGCTCCCTTTCACGAAAAAAGACGCTCGCGCATTTACCCGGTTCTTTTTCTCGGGTGCTACTGAGTGTGAATTTGATAAGCAGGGCAGAGTAACGATAGCTGCACCGCTTCGTGAATATGCCAAACTAGAGAAGGATTGCGTCATCATTGGCGTATCCAATCGGTTTGAAATTTGGAGTAAACAAAGTTGGGAATCTTATTGCGAATTATCAGAAGATACTTTTGCGGAGATTGCAGAAAGTTTGGTTGATTTTGATATATAAACGCAAAATAAGAAGTAAATAATACGATTGAAATAAAGTACGAAAACGAGTAGGTGTCTAGATGTTTGAACATGTAACAGTTTTAAGAGAAGAAGCTGTTTCTGCATTAAATATTAAGCCAGACGGGATTTATGTAGATTGTACACTTGGTGGTGCGGGACATAGTGAATTGATATTGTCCAAACTATCAAACTCTGGGCGGCTGTACGCATTTGACCAAGATGATATGGCTTTACAATATGCGAAGGAGAAGCTTGCTCCTTATAAAGACCAAGTAACATTAATTAAAAGCAATTTTCGTTACTTGAAAAAAGAGCTGGAGGATCGAGGCGTTCAAGAAGTGGATGGACTCTTATTTGATCTAGGGGTTTCTTCACCTCAGCTTGATTTAGCAGAGCGGGGATTTAGCTATCATCAAGATGCACCGCTAGATATGAGAATGGATCAATCTGCACCTATTTCTGCTTATGATGTTGTAAACAATTGGGATTATGAAGATCTTGTGAAAATTTTTTTCAAATATGGTGAAGAAAAATTTTCAAAACAAATAGCTAGAAAAATTGAAAGCTATCGAAAAGAGAAAAAGATTGAAACAACTGTTGAGTTGGCAGAATTAATTAAAGAAGCAATTCCTGCTCCAGCGAGAAGAACGGGAGGGCATCCTGCAAAAAGAGTTTTCCAAGCGATTCGGATTGCTGTCAACGATGAATTAAAAGCTTTTGAAGAAGCGCTCGAAGATGCTATCTCAATTACAAAACCAGGGGGTAGGATTGCAGTTATCACCTTTCATTCACTAGAAGACCGCATTTGTAAAACAATTTTCAACAAATGGAGCAAAGGCCCAGAATTACCGCCAGGCTTGCCTCTAATTCCGGAAGAATATAAACCAAAATTAAAAATTATTACTAAAAAGCCGATCCTTCCATCGAAGGAAGAAGTTGAATCTAACAATCGTGCCCGTTCCGCTAAATTAAGAGTAGCGGAAAAACTATAACAGTCGATTTAAGGAGGTATTTTTGTGAGCAACCTTGCCTATCAAGTGAGCCCGAAAAAAAATCAGCATAAAAATGTAAAAGTAAAGGCACGCCTAAAAAAGAAAAGTAGTCTAACAGTAGGGGAAAAATTTCTTATCACATTTTTGGTATTCATGAGTGCATTAGGTTGTATGTTGATTATCTCCAAACAAGCTGCAATCATACAAATGAATAATGATATACGGGCTTTGGAATCCGAAATTACTGCGCAAGAGAAAGTAAACAGCGGATTGTATGAAGAAATTACTGAATTATCAAAGCCTGAGCGAATTTTACAAATAGCCAAACAACAAGGTTTGACGATCAATAATAATGTTCAAGTGATTGGGGATTAGTCATAGGTGTGGTGGAACAATGAGCAAAGGGAAAAATGTACATATTAAAATTGGAGCGAGGATTCTTTCGTTATTTTTTGTCCTGCTCTTTTTTATTTTAGCAGGACGGTTTCTTTATTTACAGACGGCTAAAGAAGTGGATGGGCATGATTTGACGGTACTTGCGGTAGATAAGTGGGAAAAAGAACGGACAATTGAAGCATCCCGAGGACAAATTTTAGATCGAAATGGGGAATCAATTGCCAAAGATGTGCCTACATATACACTTTACGCAGTAGTTGATGAAAATTATTCAAAAAATTCAAAAACACCTCTTCATATTGTAGATGCCCGTGATGCAGCCAAGAAGCTTGCACCGTTACTGAATATGGAAGTTTCAGAGATTGAGAGAAGATTAACACCTTCTAAACCGAATCTATTTCAAGTTGAACTAGGTCCAAAAGGAAGAAATATTAACCATCAATTAATGGAAAAAATAAAAGAGTTAAATATCCCTGGAATTTATTTTAAACGTGAGAAAAAACGTTTATATCCAAACGGTATTTTTGCTTCACATGTGATCGGTTTTGCTCAACTTGATGAAAATGGAAAGTTAGTTGGAAAAATGGGGATTGAAAAAACGTTTGATGATTTATTGCAAGGAAAAGATGGCCGCATTACCTATCAAAGCGACCGCCGTGGCATTAAACTTCCTGATCCAAAAGAAATGATAATACCTCCAGAAAATGGCAAGGATGTCTATTTAACCATAGATCAAAAAATCCAAACATTTTTAGAAGGGGCATTGAATTATGTCGAAAAAGAGTATGAGCCGGAAAATATAATAGGTATTGTTGCTAATGCAAAAACGGGTGAAATATTGGCAATGGGAACGAGGCCAAGTTTCGACCCAAATACGCGAGAAATTTCGAATTATATGAACGAAGCTATTTCATCCCGCTATGAACCAGGATCGACAATGAAAGTATTTACACTTGCAGCTGCAATAGATGCTGGAGTTTTTAATCCAAATGAGACATTTAAGTCAGGATCGTACAGGATATCAGACAAAGTAAAAGCGATCAGGGACCATAATCGTTCTGGATGGGGAACGATTACCTACTTAGAGGGTGTTCAACGATCTTCCAATGTTGCTTTTGCGAAAATTGTCAACGAAAAACTCGGTACAGATCGATTCTTTGATTATTTGCAAAGATTTCATTTTGACCAAAAAACGGGAATAGATTTGCCTTATGAAGTTGCAGGAAATATTTTGTTCCGATATCCGATTGAAAAAATTACAACAGCTTTCGGCCAAGGGACTACAGTTACGCCGATCCAACAAATTCAGGCAGCAACGGCAATTACAAATGGAGGTAAAATGCTGAAACCGTATATAATTAAAAAAATTGTTGATCCAAAAACAGGAGAAGTCATAAAAGAGCAAAATCCGACGGTAGTGAATGAACCTATCAAAAAAGATACAGCACAGCAAGTATTAAATATTTTAGAAACGGTTGTTTCATCGGAAGCAGGAACAGGGAAACCGTATGCGATCGAAGGATATAAAATTGCTGGAAAAACTGGAACAGCGCAGATTCCTGATCCTAAAACCGGCAAATATTTGACTGGTCATGGCAATAATATTTTTTCATTTCTAGGTTTTGTCCCAAAAGATGATCCAAAATTGATCGTATATGTTTCTGTCAAACGGCCGAAGCTAGAACCAACTGAACTTGGTTCAGCCCCAGTTAGCTATATATTTAAAACAGTTGCCAAAAACAGCCTTCATTATTTAAATATTGCACCGTCTGAAAAAAGCGAAACAGAAAAGCCGGTTAGTAAAGAAGGAATACAATTGCCAAATGTCGTCGGTTTACCTGTAAATGAAGCGGAAAAAGAACTTGAAAAACTAGGATTATCTATTATTAAAATCAATGAAACTGGTAAGATTAAGCAGCAAATTCCGATGCCAGGAACAAAAGTATTACCTAACGAAAAAATCATTTTAAAGGCGGACGGTAAAATGAAAATGCCAGATTTATCAGGTTGGGCGCTTAGGGATGTTACAAAGATTGCACAAATGGCTCATTTAAAGTTAAACATTATTGGCAGCGGTTATTTGAACAAACAGAGTATTGAAGCAGGATCTGAGTTAAAAGAAAACGATTATTTAGTTGTCGAGTTACTGCCGCCTAATCCGCAAGAAGTCCCAGTAGAAGAAGAGGTAAAAGATGAAGAAATTAAATTCAAAAATAAAGATGATGAACAACTGTATCAACAATTAAATGGTCTGATCCGCGATTAATAAAATAGTTAAGAAAGAGCACATCTTAAGATGAATAAGCGCAATAAGTTCTAATCGTTTCCGTACAAGCATAAGATGAACCAAGCTATATCAAGGAGGTTCAGCGGTTTGAGAGTTTCAAATGTTACGGTGCGGAAACGATTAGTAACAGTTCTCATGGTCGGTTTACTACTTTTTTTCATAATAGATGTTAGGCTAGGCTATGTGCAGCTTGTGATCGGCGATTGGTTAAGTGAAAAAGCAATGGATTCATGGGGGAGAAATATTCCTTTTGAGCCTAAAAGAGGAGAAATTCTTGACCGCAATGGCATTCCTTTAGCAACAAATGTCAGCGCTCCAACGGTTTATGTCATTCCAAGGCAAATTGAAAATCCTGCAGAAACTGCAAAAAAGCTTGCAGCTGTTTTGGATGCACCGGAAGAAAAAATATATCGAATTCTAACGAAAAACTCCTTAAATGAGCGCATTCCAGAAGGAAGGAAAATTTCTAATGAAAAGGCAAATGAAATTCGTGCACTTAATTTAAAAGGAGTTTATATAGCTGAGGATTCAAAAAGGCATTATCCTTATGGGAGCTATTTATCCCATGTATTAGGTTTTACTGGGATTGATAATCAAGGGCTTATGGGACTTGAGCTCTATTATGATGATAAGTTAAAAGGCTCTCGCGGCCATATCTCATACATAGCCGATGCGAAAGGGAGAAAGCTGCCGAATTCAACGGACCAATACAGTCCACCAATAGATGGTTTAAATATGAAACTGACCATTGATTCCCGTATCCAAACGATCATTGAGAGAGAATTGGATATTGCTGAAGCAACTTATCATCCAGATGGAGCGATTGCAATTGCAATGGATCCGAATACTGGGGAAATTCTTGGTATGTCATCAAGGCCGAACTTTAATCCAGAAGATTATCAAAGTGTACCTCCAGAAGTATACAATCGCAACTTGCCGGTATGGATGACATATGAACCAGGTTCGACTTTTAAAATAATAACCCTTGCCGCAGCATTAGAGGAAAAATTAGTTGATCTTGATAAAGACCATTTTAATGACCCAGGTGCCATTAAAGTGGAAGGGGCTACATTGCATTGTTGGAAAAGGGGGGGACATGGATCTCAAACGTACTTGGAAGTTGTACAAAATTCCTGTAACCCTGGTTTTGTGAATTTAGGCCAAAAGTTAGGAAAGGATCGTTTATTTCAATACATTAAAGATTTCGGTTTTGGACAAAAAACTGGAATCGACTTGCAAGGAGAAGGTACAGGAATTCTCTTTAAATTAGATCGAGTAGGTCCAGTTGAATTAGCAACAACTGCATTTGGCCAAGGTGTTTCTGTTACTCCAATTCAACAAGTTGCTGCGGTTGCGGCAGCAGTCAATGGTGGTTATCTCTATCAGCCATATATTGCTAAAGAGTGGATTGATCCTATTACAGGTGAAGTAATAAGCCGCAATACGCCAGTTATGAAGAGAAGGGTTATTTCTGAAGAAACATCGAAACAAGTTCGCTATGCATTAGAAAGTGTTGTTGCCAAAGGGACTGGTAAGGGTGCGTTTGTTGATGGGTATCGAGTCGGTGGAAAAACAGGTACAGCCCAAAAAGTTAAAGATGGACGCTATATGGAAAATAACCATATCGTCTCTTTTATAGGTTTTGCACCAGCCGATGATCCTAAAATCGTCGTTTATACGGCTATTGATAACCCGAAAGATACGATTCAATTTGGTGGAGTTGTTGCTGCACCGATTGTAGGAAATATTTTGGAAGATAGTTTACGGGCGCTTGGTGTGAAGAAACGTACCGGGCAAATTCCGAAAGAGTATACGTGGCCAGATCCGGTGATGGTGGAAGTTCCAAACATCGTTGGATTAAAAACGAGTGAGTTGCACAAATACTTAGTCGATTTAAAAATAGAAAAGAGCGGTGAAGGACCTATTGTCATTGACCAAACACCAGAACCTGGAGAAAAAGTTGAATCTGGTGCGACAATCCGCATATTACTGGGTGGAGAATAAGAATAGCGGAAGCGCCTAGCCAAAGGAAATGCTAGGCGCTTGCCATTTTTTTTAAAACATATATTTCAGACAACCTTTCTTTTGCTATAATGGGTAAAGTGATTTTATATTTTATTATGATAACTATTAACTTTTAATAGAAAGGAAATCCAACATGGAATTAAAGAATTTACTTGCCTGTTTACCTCATTTTCAACAAATACATAATGGAAATCCGCAAATTACATCTATTGAAATGGATTCAAGGCAGGTGGTAAAAGGCAGTTTATTTGTTTGTATAAAAGGGTATACCGTCGATGGACATGACTTTGTTTCCCAAGCAATTAAAAATGGTGCAAGTGCCATTATTGCTGAAAAGAAAATCGATAATATTGATCCTGCCATTCCATATATAATTGTCAGCGATACAAAAAGAGTATTAGCACAATTGGCTGATTATTTTTATGGTCAACCTACGAAAAAACTGCGGTTGATCGGTGTTACAGGAACAAACGGTAAAACGACGACAACTCATATCATTGAAGAGATATTTAAAACAAACGGGGAGAAAACTGGTCTAATTGGAACAATGTATATTAAAATTGGCGACCAAAAATATGATGTAAAAAATACGACACCAGAATCATTAGTTTTGCAAAAAACTTTTCATGAAATGGTTCAAAATCATGTTTCGACAGCGATTATGGAAGTCTCATCCCATGCGCTTGATATGGGCCGCGTACGTGGTTGCGATTATGATATTGCCGTGTTTACAAATTTAACACAAGATCATTTAGATTATCATCAAACGATGGAGGAATATGCAAAAGCTAAAGGTTTGCTGTTTGCTCAATTAGGCAATTCAATTGACTATCAAAAACCAAAGTTTGCAATTTTAAATAATGATGATCCTGCTTCCGAAATGTATAAAAAAATTACAGCGGGAGCACATATTTTGACTTATGGAATTGATAAAGATAGTGATGTAAGAGCAACAAATATTAAAATGGATAAACAAGGAACGTCGTTTACATTAACTACTCCAATTGGCGAAGAAAATGTATCGATCAAACTTTTAGGCAAGTTTAGCGTATATAATGTTTTGGCTGCTGTAACAACTGCCATTGCAGCTAATATTCCGCTCAAGGTAATTATCGAAACTGTCGAGAAAATCAAAGGGGTTGCTGGACGATTTGAATTAGTCAATGAGGGCCAAGATTTTACTGTAATAGTCGACTATTCACATACACCTGACAGTTTGGAAAACGCGTTAACGACTGTGAAGCAATTTGCTAAAGGGAAGGTGTATGTCGTTGTTGGCTGCGGTGGCGACCGCGACAGAACGAAACGTCCAATCATGGCTAAAATTGCGGCAAATTATAGTGATTTAGCAATTTTTACCTCTGATAACCCAAGAACAGAAGACCCTGTTCAAATTTTGAAAGATATGGAAGCAGGAGTTGCTGGAGAAAAGGATAATTACATAATATTTGTTGATCGAAAAGATGCCATTTCCTATGCTGTGAAAAATGCACAAAAAGATGATGTCATCCTAATTGCAGGAAAAGGTCATGAGACGTATCAAATTATTGGAAAAGAAATGTTTGATTTTGATGATCGCGAAGTGGCAAGAAACGCGATAAAGGAGCGAGGTCGATGAAACTTTCATTGGCGGAGATTTCAAATATTTTTCCTGAAAACTTGGGAGCAGCAAAAGAGGAGCTGCTAATTATCGAAGAAGTAATGACAGACAGCCGAAAATATGCTAGAAAAGGGCTGTTTGTTCCAATCGTTGGCGAACGTTTTGATGGGCATGAATTTTTAAAAGATGCGATCAATCATGGAGCTATCGCCAGTTTTTGGCAGGAAGATAAAGAACGTCCTTCTTTTTTGCCGAATGATTTTCCTTTATATATTGTTAAAGATACGACGGCTGCTTTACAGACGCTTGCAAAATATTACTTACAAAAGATAAAGCCGATTGTCATCGGTATTACTGGTTCTAACGGGAAAACAACAACGAAGGATTTAGTATCTTCCGTTTTGCAAACGAATTTTAAAACCCATCAAACAAAGGGGAATTTCAATAATCATATTGGCTTGCCACTGACAATATTAACAATGCCAGAAGAAACCGAAGTAGTTATATTAGAAATGGGGATGAACAACTTTGGTGAAATTGCTTTATTAAGCAAAATTGCCGAACCGGACATTGCTGTCATTACAAATATTGGCGAAGCACATATTGAGTTTTTAGGGGATCGCACAGGCATAGCGAAAGCAAAGCTTGAAATGATCGAAGGCCTTCGTTCTAATGGCAAGTTAATTGTTGATGGAGACGAACCTTTACTTCAAGGGATACCTAACCATATCGCTGTTATCCGCTGCGGTTTTAATGAAGACAATGACCTTGTCATCCGTAACGTGCAATTTGAAGTGGGAAGCCATTTTTTCCAAATTAACGGGGAAAAATATGAGCTTCCTCTATTAGGGCGCCATAATGTGAAAAATGCAAGTTATGCAATAGCTGTCGGACGCACGTTAGGTCTATCTGAAGAACAAATAAAAACTGGACTGAAAGAAATTAAGCTCACTGGTATGCGGCTTGAGCAAGCAGAAGGAAAAAACGGAGCATTGATTATTAATGATGCGTATAATGCCAGCCCGACTTCAATGAAGGCTGCGGTTGAAACGATTAAAGATTTTGATGAGTACAGCCGAAAAGTAGTTGTTTTGGGTGATATGTTTGAACTAGGGGCCAATGAAGAAGAACTTCACCGAAGTGTAGCTGAAAAGATCACTCCGCCAATTACTGATTTAATTACTGTAGGTGAAAAAGCCAGCTGGATTTCTGATGAAGTTCGAAAACGTGGAACTTCTATTTCAGTATACAGCTTTTTAAGAAAGGAAGAAGCGCTTCCTTTTATTATTGAGTTATTATCTAAAGACGTTGTAATTCTTTTTAAAGCATCAAGGGGAGCTAAGCTTGAATTTTTAGTTGATGCTTGTAGAAAGGAGGATTAGAGGTGCTTGAAAAGAGCATATTAATGACGCTTGTGATGGCTTTTCTAATCGCTTCTTTATTATCACCCATTCTTATACCCTTTTTAAGACGTTTAAAATTTGGGCAAAGCATTCGCGAGGAAGGTCCGAAATCACATCAAAAGAAATCAGGTACACCGACGATGGGTGGAATTATGATTATTCTTTCAATAGTTGTTACAACCATCGTCATGACGAGTAAATTTCAATCCCCGACAATGGTTACATTTTTGCTTTTGTTTGTAACGATTGGTTATGGGATCATAGGCTTTCTTGATGATTTTATTAAAGTGGTCATGAAAAGAAACCTTGGCTTAACATCAAAACAAAAGCTAGTAGGACAGCTAATTGTTGCTATCATTTTCTTTTACTTTTTAAATAAAATGGGTTTTTCTACATATATCAATATTCCGGGGACGCACTTTTCGATTGATATTGGTTGGCTGTATATTATTATGCTCTTTTTTATCCTTGTAGGAGCATCCAATGCAGTCAATCTTACAGATGGTCTGGACGGCTTATTGGCTGGAACAGCAGCGATAGCCTTTGGTGCTTTTGCGATTTTAGCTTGGCATTCGTCCCAATATGAAATTGCTCTATTTTCCATTGCTGTAGTAGGTTCCGTATTAGGCTTTTTAGTTTTTAATGCCCATCCCGCAAAAGTGTTTATGGGGGATACGGGATCTTTAGCATTAGGTGGTGCGATTGCAGCTGTAGCCATTCTATTAAAACATGAAGTATTACTTGTAATTATTGGTGGTGTTTTCGTTATTGAAACCCTATCGGTAATCATTCAAGTCATTTCTTTTAAAACGACCGGAAGACGAGTATTTAGAATGAGTCCATTACACCACCATTATGAATTGCTTGGCTGGTCAGAATGGCGCGTTGTCACAACATTTTGGTTTATTGGGCTGTTATTTGCTTGTATAGGAATTTATTTAGAGGTGTGGATTTAATTGAAAATGAAAACAGAGTTTAAAGGGAAACACGTATTAGTTTTGGGACTTGCAAAAAGCGGATTTGCCGCTGCAAAGTTACTGCAAAAAATGGGTGCTTACGTTACAGTCAATGATAAAAAAAGTACTGATGACAGCCCGGAAGTAAAAGAGCTTCTCAATTTAGATATTGAGGTTATTACAGGTGGACATCCAGAATCATTAATGGACCGCCATTTCGATATTGTAGTAAAAAATCCGGGTATTCCATATTCAAATCTGATACTACAAAGAGCAATGGAAAAGAAAATTCCGATCATTACTGAAGTGGAAATTGCTTACCTGATATCTGATGCGGATATTATCGGCATTACAGGTTCAAATGGCAAGACAACGACGACTACATTAATTTATGAAATTTTAAAAACTGCAGCAAAAAGTCCTCTAATTGCAGGAAATATTGGCACAGTTGCTTGTGAAGTGGCTTCAAAAGCTAAAAAAGAAGAAGTGATTGTCATGGAACTTTCTTCTTTTCAGCTCATGGGTACAAATATGTTTAAGCCCAAAATTTCCGTATTGTTAAACATTTTTAATGCACATTTAGATTATCACGGTACGAAAGAAGCTTATGCCCAAGCAAAAGCAAATATTTTTAAAAATCAAAATGAAAAAGATTTTGCCGTTGTCAATGCCGATGATTCTTTCGTAATGGAGATTGCAAAAAATATAAAAGCAACGCTCGTTCCTTTTTCTTTGAAACAATTATTAGAAAATGGAACTTGTATAAAAGACGGAACTATTTATTTCAAAGGCGAACCGATTATTCATACGGCAGATATTGTATTACCTGGAAAGCATAATCTCGAAAATATTTTAGCAGCCATAAGCGCTGTGAAACTCTATGGTGCATCCAATGAAGCTATAAATAAAGTGCTTACAACTTTCACTGGGGTTGAACATAGGCTCCAATATGTGGAAACAATACAAGGACGGAAATTTTATAATGATTCAAAGGCAACAAACATTTTAGCAACGCAAAAAGCGATTGATGCATTTTCTGAGCCGACGATTTTATTGGCAGGAGGACTTGATAGAGGGAATAGCTTTGATGAATTAATTCCTAGCTTAAAAAAATTAAAAGGAATAATCACATTCGGTCAAACGGCTGAAAAAATTTTGGATGCGGCCAAAAAAGCAGGACTACACCTCATGAAACATGTCGATAATTTAGAACAGGCGGTAAAACTCGCTTATGACTTATCTGATGAAGGAGATGTCATTCTTTTATCACCAGCTTGTGCAAGTTGGGACCAGTTTAAAACATTTGAAGAACGGGGAGACATGTTTGTAAATTTAGTGCATAAACTTAAAGTAGACTAGTCCGAAACTTCTTGCATGAAAAAGATTTGAGGTGTGGCCAGTTGCAAACGAATAAATCTACGCCTGATTTTATACTTATTCTTACTGCGCTTGCGTTATTGGCTATCGGAATGATAATGGTTTATAGTGCAAGCGCGGTTTGGGCAAATTTCCGGTTTAATGATTCTTTCTTTTTTGCAAAAAGGCAATTGTTATTTGCAGGTGTTGGTGTTATTGCCATGTTTGCAATTATGAATGTTGATTATTGGACATGGCGTTCATGGTCAAAAGTACTTTTACTTACTTGTTTTGCTTTGCTTATCATTGTACTTATTCCTGGTGTGGGACTTGTGCGCGGCGGTGCTAGGAGCTGGCTTGGAATAGGCGCTTTTTCGATCCAACCATCTGAGTTTATGAAAATTGCGATGATTGCCTTTTTAGCTAAATTTTTATCAGAAAACCAGAAATTGGTCACCTCTTTTCGAAAAGGTTTAATTCCTTCGTTATCATTAGTTTTTTTAGCTTTTGGCTTAATTATGCTTCAGCCAGATTTAGGAACAGGTGTCGTACTGGTAGGCACGTGCCTTGTTATGATTTATGTTGCAGGTGCAAAAATCAGTCATTTTATTGGGCTTGGCTTGTTAGGCGTAATCGGTTTTGTTGCTTTAATCCTTTCAGCACCTTACCGAATCAAGCGTATAACAGCATTCCTTGATCCATGGCAAGATCCTTTAGGAAGCGGTTTTCAAATTATCCAGTCGTTATATGCAATCGGTCCTGGAGGTCTTTTTGGAATTGGTCTTGGGCAGAGTAGACAAAAGCACTACTACTTACCCGAGCCACAAACTGATTTTATCTTTTCTATTTTAGCGGAGGAGCTTGGATTTATCGGAGGGACTTTTGTCATATTATTGTTTAGCCTACTTCTCTGGCGGGGTGTTAGAATTGCCCTTGGTGCTCCTGATTTATTTGGCAGCTTTTTAGGAATCGGCATTATTGCGATGATTGCCATTCAAGTTATAATAAATATCGGTGTTGTAACTGGCCTCATTCCGGTCACAGGAATTACGTTGCCATTTTTAAGTTACGGTGGTTCATCGCTGACGCTTATGTTAATGGCTGTCGGTATTTTATTAAACATCAGCCGCTATGCAAGATATTAAGAAAATTTATTGACAATTGATTTGTAATTCGTTGTAATAAAGTAGATTGGAAGCTGCCTTCTAGTGTCTGCCATTTATTATCGGACACAATATGAGGCAGCCTTATTTCATACAGGGGGTTCTGCCATGAAAATCATTGTCAGCGGTGGAGGCACTGGTGGCCATATTTATCCAGCTATTGCATTTATAAAAGAAGTTAAAAAACATGAACCAGATGCACAAGTTTTATATATTGGAACTGAAAAAGGATTGGAAAAAGCGATCGTAGAACGCGAAAATATTCCATTTAAGTCAATTGAAATTACAGGATTCAAAAGAAAAATTTCATTTGAAAATGTAAAAACGATCATTCGATTTATAAAAGGTACAGCTTTAAGTAAAAAGTATATTAAAGAATTTCAGCCAGATGTCGTAATTGGCACGGGAGGATATGTTTGTGGACCGGTCGTATACGCAGCTGCTAAGTTAAAGATACCGACAATTATCCATGAACAAAATAGCATTCCCGGTTTAACGAATAAGTTTCTGAGCAGGTATGTTGATAAAATAGCTATTTCATTTGAGGAAGCTAGCTCGTATTTTCCGAAAGAAAAAACGGTATTAACTGGCAATCCAAGGGCAACGGAAGTTCTTGGAAATGACCGCTCAAAAGGCAAACAATCATTAGGTCTTGATGAAGACAAAAAAATTGTACTAATAGTTGGAGGGAGCAGAGGGGCAAAGCCGATCAACGATGCTTTCCTAGAAGTTTTACCAAAAGTGGGCAGCAAAAACTACCAAGTGCTGTATGTTACTGGAGAAGTTCATTATCAAGATGTATTACGCGAGGTTCAGAAGTTTGGTAATCCAAGAAATGTAATCATAAAGCCATTTATCCATAACATGCCAGAAGTATTGTCTGCAGTTGATTTGATTGTCGCAAGAGCGGGTGCAACAACTTTAGCAGAAATCACTGCACTTGGTTTACCTAGCATTTTGATTCCAAGTCCATATGTAACAAACAATCACCAAGAAAAAAATGCAAGAGCCCTAGGTGATAAAGGTGCAGCAATCGTTCGTTTAGAAAAAGAAATGAATGGAAATGTTCTTCTTGATGATATTGATCGCATTTTGTTAGATGAAAAGTTGCTCCTTGACATGAAACGTTCTTCAGAAAAGCTTGGAATTCCCCTTGCTGCAAAAAATCTTTATCAATTAACGAAACAATTAGTTAACAAGCGTACATGAGACGGTCCTATTGCATAGTGTATATTACTATGGCAATACTGTGTTACCGGTGAAATACCTGTTTTTGCTAATTGGATTGAGGATTGTGAGGAGGACATCATGGAAAGATTATTAAAAAAGCTTAAGGAAGCAAATGTTGGGAAAGTATTAGAAAACGAGCCTTTAAAAAATCATACAACAATGAAGATTGGTGGCCCTGCGGATATTTTTATTGAACCAGTAGGTATAGATGGTGTAATAAATACGATAAAAATAGTTAATGAAGAAGGGGCGTTGATGACCACGATTGGCCGCGGGTCAAACATACTTGTTCCTGATGAAGGAATTCGCGGGGTGGTAATGAAGATTGGTGAAGGATTAGACCATTTAGAAGTAGAAGGAACGAAAGTACGGGTAGGCGGAGGATACTCATTAGTCTCACTGGCAACTACAATTAGCAAAAAAGGGTTATCTGGATTGGAATTTGCTGGGGGCATTCCAGGATCTGTTGGCGGAGCTGTCTATATGAATGCAGGCGCACATGGTTCGGATATTTCAAAAATTCTTGAAAAGGCGCTTGTAGTATTTCGTGATGGTAGTTGTGAATGGCTTTCCAATACTGATATGAAATATTCATACCGTACTTCTGTTTTGCAGAAAGAAAGACCGGGCGTTGTAGTTGAAGCAGTTTTTCAACTTAGGGCCGGTGACCGTGAAACGATTGTAAAAGAGATGCAAAAAAATAAAGATTATCGTCGTGAAACACAACCATGGAATTATCCATGTGCCGGGAGTATTTTTCGCAATCCTTTACCAAATTATGCTGGTCAACTCATTGAAAAAGCTGGGCTAAAAGGATATAAAATAGGCGGGGCAAAAGTTTCTGAACTTCATGGGAATTTTATTGTAAATACTGGAAACGCAACAGCGAATGATGTTATTCAATTAATAAAATATATCCAAGATGTCATTTTTGAAAAATTTTCTATTCGTTTAGAAACAGAAGTAGAATTTATTGGAAAACTTAAGCAGAATTAATAACAAAAATGGATAAACTTTGTTATAATAATACTACTATACATTTATTGTTTATAACCAATAGAAACGGCATATTTTTTGTGCCGTTTATCTTGTTTTAGTGTGAAGGTTATTTCACGCTAGGGGGAACTGGAATGTCGAATAACAAAGTTATTGCCATCGAAGATCGAATTCCTAAACTAAAACAAATGCGAAGGCAAAAAGCAAATAGGAGATTTATTTTATATATTTCGTTATTTTTTGTACTTATGTTAATTATAATTTATTTCCAATCTCCTTTAAGCAAAGTGCAATCCATTCAAGTGTCCGGAAATATTCATGTTCGCTCAAATGAAATTATTAAACTAAGCGGTCTTCAAATAGGCACAAACTTTTGGAAAATTGATCTTGATGATATTACAAAAAAAGTAAAGGAACATGAGGAAATTTCCTCAGTAAAAGTGACAAGGAAATTTCCAAATGAAATACAAATCGTTGTAAAAGAATATGAAAGGGTTGCTTATTTAATAAAAGGGACACACTATTTTCCGATATTAGAAACGGGAAAAATCTTAAAAAAGGACAAGCTCGAAAATATACCTGTAGACGCACCTTACTTAATGAACTGGGATCAAAGTGAGGAACTTCAAGAAATGGCTGCTGAGCTTCGACTTGTTCCACCGAGTATTTTAAATCGTATTTCCGAAATTCATCTGACTCCTGAAAAAGCAGATCCTCTTCATATCACCCTTTTTATGAACGATGGCCATGAGGTGAGTGCAACGATTCGTGATTTCGCCAACAAAATAAAAAATTATCCAATGATCATTGAACATTTGCCGAAAGGACAAGCTGGTATTATTCACCTTGAGGTCGGCTCTTATTTCGAAGCTTACGGGAAGTCAGGAGATGAAGAAATTGAGAGTGAACGGTAAATATGCAATTCTCTCTTTAGTAGCACTTGTACTTGGATTTTTAATTTCATTCTCCTATCAATTGACAAATAAACAGTCAGGGACGATCGTCGAAGGAAAACAATGGCAACGGGAATATGAGCTTCGGGAAAAACTGATCAGACTAGAAGAAACAACAAAGAGGCTTCAACAAGAACTGGTAGAAAAACAACAAAGCATTCGTGAAATTGAAGCAGAATTAGCCAATCAGGAAAAATCGTTTAAAACATTACTGGAAGATGTAGAAAAATTAAGAATGTTCGCAGGTGAAGTGAAGGTTAAAGGTCCAGGTGTTGAAGTCACTTTATCAGATGCTTCTTATGTGAAAGCTGTAGATAATGCTAATAATTATATTGTCCACGAAGGTCATGTACATAAAGTCATTAATGAGCTTCTAACCGCTGGTGCAAAAGCGATAGCTATAAATGGTCAAAGACTTGTCCAAAATAGCTATATTGCTTGCATTGGTCCTGTCATTAGCGTTGACGGGCATGAACATAGCGCCCCATTCATCATTTCTGCTATTGGTGATCCCGAAGTGTTATATAGTGCTTTGACGATATTGCATGGAGTGAGAGATCAACTTGTGATGGAAAATATCGAAGTAAAAATTGAAAAGAAAAATGAATTAATTTTTGAGCCATACTTTGGTGTAACCGAAGATTAAATGTTTGCTTGTTTGAAGGGTGAGTTTATGAGTAATAAACGCAAAGGCACGCTCACAATCATCACGATAATATTGGGGTTCATGTTAGCTGTTCAATTTCAAACAATTAGAGAACCGATTGAACGGGATACGAGAGATATTTGGGAAATCCGCGAAGATATTGAACATGAACAACGGTTAATTTCAGAATTATATAAAGAGATCCGTGCAAAAGATGAAGTGCTCAGGAAATATGAAGAGGCAGCTTATAATAAAAAATATGAGGGAATTACGAAACAATTGGAAGAATTGAAGGAGAAAATTGGCCTGACTGAAGTGAAAGGACCAGGAATTATTTTAACGATTCAACCATCCTTTACACAATCATTAATAGGTGAGCCTTATCACTCTGTTCCTCCAGAGTTGCTTATTCGCTTAGTTAATGAATTATTCCGATATAAAGCGTTGGCTGTTGCCATCGATAATGAAAGGATCATTGTAACAACGCCAATTCGCGATGTTAATGGGCAAACTTATATAAACAACACACCGTTAGGTCCTTTTCCAATCGAAGTAAAAGTCATTGCTGAGAATGCGGAAAAGCTGCATAATCAAATGCAAGTTTCGCAACTCGTTGATGAGTTTTTTGCTTTAGAGAGCTTGGAGTTAACATCGACTTTACAAGAAGAGGTTATTTTACCTGCTTATGATGAAGTTATAAGAAATACGTACATGAAACCAGTTGAATCTGCGAATAAAGGGAATGAGATGAGCTAGGTAAAGGGGAACTATACATGTGGTTACCAGTATTAGGATTAATTATTGGTATATTTTTAGGATTATTAACAGATATTAGAATTCCAAATGAATACTCCAGTTATCTTTCCATAGCAGTTTTAGCAGCTATTGATACGTTATTTGGAGGAATCAGGGCCCATTTGCAAAATACTTATGATGATAAAGTGTTTGTAACTGGATTTTTCTCCAATATTTTACTTGCCGCAAGTTTATCTTTTCTAGGTGTCCATCTTGGTGTAGACTTATACTTAGCCGCAGTTTTTGCCTTTGGAGTACGTTTATTCCAAAACATAGCGGTGATTCGACGAATACTTTTGTCAAAATGGTCAACATCGCGAGAAAAGTAGAAAAAATATTGATTGATTTTAAAGGGAAACTGCTGTTCATGTTGAATATTTTTAATGTTAACCAAATTTATGAAAAAATAAAATTTATGAAACTATTACTCTAAAAGGAGGTGCCAAAGTATGAACAACAGTGAAATAATTGTTAGTTTGGACATCGGTACATCCAATGTTAAGGTAATCATTGCGGAAGTATTGAACGATTCTTTAAACATTATCGGTGTAGGAAATGTAAAATCTGAAGGTATAAAAAAAGGTTCAATTGTTGATATAGATGAAACTGTACAATCGATTCGAAAAGCTGTTGATCAAGCTGAAAGAATGGTTGGAATGAATATTGACCACGTGGTAGTAGGTGTTGCAGGAAATCATGTCCAGCTTATCCCCTGCCATGGTGTAGTTGCAGTTTCTAGTGAAAATCGTGAAATCAGTTATGAAGATATCGTGCGAGTCATTGATGCCGCTCAAGTCATGTCGATTCCTCCTGAAAGGGAAATCATCGGAGTTGTTCCACACCAATTTATTGTCGATGGATTGGAAGGAATTAACGATCCCCGTGGGATGATTGGCGTTCGTTTAGAAGTAGAAGGAACGATCGTGACCGGATCGAGAACGATTTTACATAACTTGCTACGGTGTGTAGAAAAAGCAGGTCTTCATATAACTGATATTTGTCTACAGCCTTTGGCAACTGGTGCGATTGCCTTATCAAGAGATGAAAAAAATATTGGCGTTGCTCTTGTAGATATAGGCGGAGGACAAACGACAGTATCAATTTTTGAACATGGTCATTTGAAAGTAACAACCGTCTTACCAGTAGGCGGAGACCATATTACAAATGATATTGCAATTGGTTTACGTACATCTACAGAGGAAGCAGAAAAAATAAAAGTAAAGCATGGGTATGCATTTTATGATCATGCTTCAGAAGATGAGATTTTTTCAATACCTGTTATCGGAAGCAATCGTATGGAACAATATAGCCAGCTTGATCTTTCTGATATAATAGAAGCTAGATTAGAAGAAATCCTTCTAATGGTTCAGGAAACCGTAAAAAAACTCGGTTATCGGGATTTGCCTGGAGGTTATGTTTTCACCGGTGGAGTTGCAAATATGCCGGGGTTGTTGGAGCTGGCACAACTTGTCCTCCAACATAATCTACGAATTGCTAAACCTGATTATATTGGCGTTCGGGATCCTATATATACAACGAGTGTCGGCTTGATTCAATACGCATATCGAAATGCAAAACTTCAAGGTGCTGAGGTTGCCGCCGCTGTTTCAAATCATGATTCTGACCGGCCGCAGAAAAAACAACAACAACAAGTCGTTAAAAAGCCAAAGAAAAATAATACTGATGTCATGAAAAAAGCGAAAGAATTATTTAAATCCTTTTTTGAATGAGAATTAGGATGGCAATTTGGATATATAGGAGGATTTTGTAATGTTGCAATTTGATACACAGATAGATCAATTAGCTACCATAAAGGTTATTGGCGTCGGCGGCGGCGGTAGCAACGCTGTAAACCGAATGATTGAGCATGGTGTACAAGGGGTTGAATTTATCGCTGTTAACACAGATGCTCAAGCTTTAAAACTTTCAAAAGCTGAAATAAAACTTCAAATAGGAGCAAAACTTACGAGAGGTCTTGGAGCGGGTGCGAATCCGGAAGTAGGAAGAAAAGCGGCCGAAGAAAGCCGGGAACAAATTGAAGAAGCACTCAAGGGTGCTGATATGGTTTTCGTTACAGCCGGAATGGGCGGTGGTACCGGTACAGGAGCTGCGCCGGTTATTGCACAAATTTCAAAAGAACTTGGAGCATTAACAGTAGGAGTTGTTACTCGCCCATTTACGTTTGAAGGGCGAAAACGTGCAACACAAGCTGCAAGCGGGATTGCAGCTTTTAAAGAAAATGTCGACACTTTAATTGTTATTCCAAATGACCGATTATTGGAAATTGTTGACAAAAACACACCGATGTTGGAAGCATTCCGTGAGGCAGACAATGTTCTTCGACAAGGTGTCCAAGGTATTTCAGATTTAATTGCCGTACCTGGGCTTATAAACTTGGACTTTGCCGATGTAAAAACAATTATGGCAGACAAAGGTTCTGCACTCATGGGAATCGGTATTGCCACTGGTGAAAACCGAGCTGCAGAAGCAGCTAAAAAAGCGATTTCCAGTCCGCTTCTTGAAACATCAATTGGTGGAGCTCAAGGTGTGTTGATGAACATCACAGGCGGAACAAACCTAAGTTTGTATGAAGTTCAAGAAGCTGCTGATATCGTTGCATCTGCAGCGGATGAAGAAGTAAATATGATTTTCGGTTCAGTTATCAATGAGAATTTAAAAGATGAAATTGTCGTTACAGTTATTGCTACTGGTTTTAAAGAAAATGCAGCGAATAAACCGAATCAAGCAATCCGACCAACAGCTGTTGGCAATCGTCTAGGCGTTCAACCAAACCGTATAGCACGTAAAGAAGAACAGGTTGTTCAGCAGCAAGAAACTAATTTAGGTCATGTTGGTCAAATTAATGTTGAGGATACACTCGATATTCCGACGTTTTTACGGAATCGTAGAAGGAATCGTTAAAATCTATAAAATTATGAAAGCATGTGCACTTAAAAGCATATGCTTTTTTTTTTGCATTTCAGACCTATTTTCAAACGACATTTTTTCCAAAAAGATGTCAAAAACTCTATCGGTTAGGAGACATAGTCTGACAGACTTCAAAAATACATATGCTATATACTAGATTCAAAGTTGAGTTTTAATAAATAATTACTATTTTGAAAGGGGTAACTTATTGACCGTTTATTTAGATGTAATTTGGCTATTAAACTTTTTTTTTGATGCCCTGTTACTCTTATTAACATCCCTAGTTGTAAAAAGAAAAGTAAATAAATGGCGGATTCTTTTAGGAGCGTTCATTGGTTCGCTAATTGTTCTGTTTTATTTTACACCGGTCGTATCAATTGTGGCACACCCTGTAGGAAAGCTGTTCTATTCTATAATTATTGTTTATGCGGCATTTGGATTCCTGAAATTTCGTTACTTTTTAAAAAATCTTATAACCTTTTACTTTATAACATTTATGATCGGAGGGGGAATGCTTGGATTACATTACTATTTTCAAACGGATATAGCTATTGTTAAAAGTGTAATAGCAACAAAGACGAGTGGTTTTGGAGATCCGGTTAGCTGGATTACGGTAGTCGTTGGATTTCCACTTGTTTGGTATTTTTCAAAGATGAACATGGAAGAAATCGAAATGACGAAAATTCATTATGAACAAATCGTTGATGTTCAAATTACCATTAACGAAAAAAAAATATTAGTAAAGGGTCTTATTGATAGCGGAAATCAACTTTATGATCCAATTACACAAACACCTGTTATGATTCTTGATTACGAAAAAGCATTAGAATGTGTTCCACAATCGGTCATTACTCAAATCAACCAGCTGGAAACGTTTAATTTTGACAATATTGATTTAAAATGGGCTAAACGAATTCGAATCATTCCGTTTCGCGGGGTTGGTTCTGATCATCAGTTATTATTAGCAATTAGGCCTGATGAAGTATGTATTTTAACAAATGAAAAAGAAATACGAACAAAAAAAGTCTTTATCGGTATTAGTCATTCTGTTTTATCTTCGTCTGAGGATTATAATTGCATCCTTCATCCAAGGATGCTCACTCATAGCAATCATCAATCAGCATAAATATTGAAGTTAGGGGGAAGGAAACATTGGCTACAATAAAAATTAAGCTGACTCTACTATGGTACAAACTATTAATGAAACTAGGATTAAAGGCAGATGAAATTTATTATATTGGCGGGAAAGAAGCACTCCCTCCTCCATTGACAAAAGAAGAAGAAGAACATTTATTAAAACAATTGCCAAGTGGTGATAAAGCAGCGAAATCGATTTTGATTGAGAGAAATTTACGGCTCGTTGTATATATAGCTAGAAAGTTTGAAAATACAGGCATCAATATTGAAGACTTAATCAGCATTGGGACGATTGGTCTCATAAAAGCAGTCAATACATTTAATCCGGAAAAGAAAATCAAGCTTGCTACATATGCATCAAGATGCATTGAAAATGAAATATTAATGTATTTACGAAGAAATAATAAAATTCGCGCAGAAGTCTCCTTTGATGAACCGCTCAACATCGATTGGGATGGCAATGAGTTGCTATTATCTGATGTTCTTGGAACAGAAGAAGATATCATTACAAAAGATTTAGATGCAAGTATTGACAGAAAATTATTGTTGAAATCGTTGGAACAATTAAATGAACGTGAAAAACAAATTATGGAATTAAGATTTGGATTATTAGGAGGAGAAGAAAAAACTCAAAAAGATGTAGCTGATATGCTAGGGATTTCCCAATCCTATATTTCTCGTCTCGAAAAAAGAATTATCAAACGTTTACGTAAAGAATTTAATAAAATGGTATAAAGCGCTGTCTACACATCACAGATAACTTCATGCATAAATTTCCCTCATGAGGACATACTTTACTTGTACAGCAACCTCTCAACTAGGAGGGAAAAAATGACACGCAACAAGGTAGAAATCTGTGGTGTAGACACATCAAAGCTTCCAGTACTAAATAACGAAGAAATGCGCAAGTTGTTCCAAGATATGCAAAACGGGGACATGAGCGCAAGAGAAAAACTTGTAAATGGAAATTTGCGCCTCGTTCTAAGTGTAATTCAACGCTTCAACAACAGAGGGGAATATGTTGATGACTTATTTCAAGTTGGTTGTATTGGCTTAATGAAATCAATTGATAATTTTGATTTAAGTCAAAACGTGAAATTCTCAACCTATGCTGTGCCTATGATTATTGGTGAAATTCGCCGCTATTTAAGAGACAATAACCCGATTCGGGTATCAAGATCATTAAGAGATATCGCTTATAAAGCGTTGCAAGTAAGGGAACGTTTAATGAGTTTAACATCAAGAGAGCCAACTGCAGAAGAGATAGCAAAAGAACTAAATGTTCCCCATGAAGAAATTGTCTTTGCTTTAGATGCCATTCAAGATCCGGTTTCTTTATTTGAACCGATTTACAATGACGGTGGAGATCCAATTTATGTGATGGATCAATTAAGCGATGAAAAAAGCAGGGATATGCAATGGATCGAAGAAATTGCTCTGAAAGAAGGAATGAGGCGCCTGAATGAAAGAGAAAAACTCATCTTGACCAAAAGATTTTTCCAAGGAAAAACACAAATGGAAGTTGCTGAGGAGATTGGAATTTCACAAGCACAAGTATCAAGGTTGGAAAAAGCTGCCATTAAACAAATGGGTAAAAATATACAATGATTAACAAATGACTTGCACAGTATGCAAGTC
>NZ_JABTTE010000020.1 GCF_013303125.1 Calidifontibacillus erzurumensis
TGCGGTGCCTGACCCCTCTCCTGCACCGTCTCCGGCACCATCTACCATGCGGTGCCTGACCCCTCTGGTGTACCGTCTCCGACACCATCTACCGTGCGGTGCCTGACCCCTCTGGTGTACCGTCTCCGACACCATCTACCGTGCGGTGCCTGACCCCTCTCCTGCACCATCTCCGGCACCATCTACCATGCGGTGCCTGACCCCTCTCCTGCACCGTCTCCGGCACCATCTACCATGCGGTGCCTGACCCCTCTCCTGCACCGTCTCCGGCACCATCTACCATCCGGTGCCTGACCCCTCTCCGGTACCATCTCCGGCTTTTATTTTTCATTTTGAATGCTAACAATGATTGGGCGGAGGAATTTTTGGCTTTCTTCTATGAGGTCGAAATTTTCATCATTAAAGATTAACCAGTCATATAAAGTGCCGCGCATACAGCGTGTAATGAGCATCGTTATTTCTTTAACAGAAAAATGATTGGTGAACTCTCCTTTTTCTTGTCCTTCTTGAACAATGGAATGAATAATCTTGAAGAGCTTGCGATCAGTGTTTGACAATGTTTTTGGCTGGTTTGGAATTAAGGCGCTCATATAAACGGTTCTCAATAAATCTCTTCCTAAATCATCTCTTAAATAAAGCATTTGAGATTTTACCAAATTCATAATTTTTTCGCTGCATTTCATATCTTTTGGCAATGTTTCAATAAAATTTTCGTAAAAATCATCAATCTCCTTAAATTTCTCTAAGAAGATTTCATATTTGGAATTAAAGTGCACATAAAAGGCACCTTTTGATGTATTTGATGCACTGACAATCTCATCCACAGTCACTTGGTCAAAACCTTTTTTACTAAAAAGCTCTAAAGCAACTTCTAAAATTCTCTTCTTTGTTTGCTGGGCTTTCACTTGCCTTGGTGTCAACGATGTCATATACTAGATCCTCCTTTTTCCAATATCTCATTCCCCTAGAATGCCGTATGCCCAATTAAAATCCTACGTCTCCAACGAATAAAAGCTCCATTCATTTTAAATTCAAACGAATATAGTAATCAATATTTTTTATAAAATTCTTAAATTTTTTTGTTGACGAAAACGTTTTAATTACCTAAAATGTTTTTCAAAGACTACAGTTTGTGACTACAGTCTGCGACTTCGGTCAGTAAAGTAAGTTTACCATTATTTCCCTATACTTTCAATTGTAAGCGCTACATTTCTATTCATTAAAACCAATTAATTATTGAAGGAGGATTTGCAAAACTATGGATATTATCGGAAAAAGAACATTGCGCGACTTATTGTATGAGAAAACGAATATGTATCCAGAAAAAACATTTCTTCTTTTTGAAGATGTTAAGCAACAAAGATTCGAACTAACCTATCAAGAATTTGCGGACCAAGTAAATCGTTTAAGCAATGTTTTTACCAATTTAGGTGTTAAAAAAGGACAGCATGTCACTTTACATTTGCCAAATTGCTTAGAATTTATGGTTTCGTGGTTTGCATTGGCCAATATTGGCGCAATCATGGTGCCAACGAATATCTTATCGACTGCGGATGAAATGGAGTATATTCTAGAACATTCCGAATCTGTTCTATTGATAACAGAAGAACAATACTTGGAAAAATTCTCAAGTATACGTGAAAAGCTTCCAAACTTGCGTGAGATCTTGCTTGCCCGCTATAGTGGAGAAACATATGCACACCTTGATTTAGCAAAATTAATGGCAAATGCGAATAGCGACATGCCAAATGTACCGCTGGACACGGAAGATGTTGCAGCTATGTTATACACATCTGGCACAACATCCAAACCTAAAGGCGTACAAATCACGCATGCCAATTACATTTTTACAGGAGAATTAATGTCAAAATCGATTCGCCTAACGCCAGATGATCGGCAGCTCATTGTGCTTCCACTATTCCATGGTAATGCGCAATACTACTCAACGATGTCGGCACTTACTGTCGGTGCAAGTATCGCCATTACCGAACGGTTCAGCGCTTCAAGGTATTTTAAACAAGCGAAAAACTTCAAAGCAACCGTTGGTTCTTTATTTGCCGCACCAATTAGGATGATTTTGGCACAACAATATGACCCGGAAGATCGAAACAATGACATGAGGGTTGTATGGTTTGCTCAATCAGTTTCAGAAGAACAACTGAAAGAGTTTGAAGAAAAATTTAATGTACCTCTATTGCAAATGTACGGAATGACAGAAACTGTTGGCGTACCACTCATGAATCCAATAGATGGAGTTCGTAAAAATATGAGCATTGGTAGACCAACCATCGGTTATGAAGTCAAAATCGTTGATGATGATGGTAATGAAGTTCCTACCGGACAGACGGGGCAAATCATTGTAAAAGGGGTTCCAGGAAGAACATTAATGAAGGGCTACTTCAAAAATCCACAAGCGACAGCTGAAACATTAATTGACGGATGGTTATACACCGGAGATAATGGTCGTCTAGGTGAGGATGGATATTTTTACTTTGTTGATCGAAAAAAAGATATGATTAAGCGTGCTGGTGAAAATGTGGCTGCAAATGAGGTTGAAAGTGTACTCGCAGACCACCCTGGCGTTTATGAATCAGCAGTTATCGGAGTTCCAGATGATATGCGTGATGAAGCGATTGTTGCTTATGTCATTCCGCGGGAGAACGCCAACATTTCGGAAGAAGAGCTTATTGAATATTGCCGCAATCGTTTGGCAAAATTTAAAGTTCCAAATTCAATTGTGTTTGTCAATGAATTTCCACGGACAGCCGTAGGAAAAATACAAAAACACATCATAAGGCAAATGCATCTAGAAAAAGCAGCCACCGTGTAATTAAAAGATTTGAGTTTTGAAGACTATTAAATGTTGAATTACCCTTATTTCTCAATGATTAAATAGGCTGGATTCTCAAATGAAGGTCACTGGATTATGATACTAAAAATTCCTACTAATGATTGGATTGCGCAGGTCTCTTAAATGCTAATTTGCTTATGTTTCTCAATGGTTGAATTTGTACAAAAATAGTACCTCAACATTTGGAAACAGAAAAGTGTCTATTATTTTCGGAATATATAAAATTAAACAAATTTTTCATCATCTATAAAAAACATATTAGAAAGGAGTCTATTTTATGAAAAAGAGCCGTATTTTGTTTGCTAGTGTTTCTGGTTCAGTAATTGAATGGTATGACTTTTATTTATACGGAACTGCAACAGGCTTAGTATTTTCAACCCTTTTCTTCCCTAGCTCAGATCCTGCCATTGCCCTATTGTTGGCTTTTGCAACTTTTGGGGTCGGGTATGCAGCAAGACCAATCGGCAGTATTATCTTTGGCCATTTTGGCGATAAGTTAGGCCGTAAAGCTAGTCTAATGTTGACGTTAATCGGTATGGGCGGAAGTTCCTTTTTGATTGGCTGCCTCCCTACTTATGAACAAATTGGAATTGTTGCTCCTACTTTGCTGGTGCTCTTGCGGCTTATCCAAGGGATTGCTCTAGGCGGCGAATGGGGTGGTGCCATTTTATTGGCAACTGAATATGCACCAAAAGGTTTGCGCGGACTATACGGGTCAATCCCACAGTTAGGGGTACCATTAGGTTTAGTACTCGGTTCGTTTAGTTTAACATTTATCAGCTATTTAACATCAGAAGAACAGTTTATAGCTTGGGGTTGGAGAATTCCTTTCCTATTTAGTGTGGTTCTTATCGGATTAGCTTTATGGATCCGCGGCGGAATTGAAGACACCCCTGCTTTTAAGCAACAGAAAGAAAGAGGAGAAATTGCTTCGTTCCCAATCGTAGAAACATTCCGTGAAAATGGAAAAAGCGTATTTCACGTAATTGGATTAAAACTTGGCGACGGTTTCTTCAATGTATTTTTAATGTCATTTGTCCTTGTTTTTGCTTCAACTTATTTAGGATATTCAAAGGAAATTGCATTAACAGCCTTAACAATTGGATGTGCAACGATGATTCTTACGATTCCAATTATCGGATACTTATCTGATTTTATCGGCAGAAAATCCATTTATATTACTGGTTTAGTTTTATTGCTCTTGCTTGCCATTCCTTATTTTTCAATGGCTGGAAAAAGTCCAACATGGTTTTATATCGGGCAGGCAGTAATGCTCGGAGTTGTTTGGGCTTCCATTTTTGCAACACAAGGAACGATCTTTTCTGAGCTTTTCCCAGCGAAAGTCCGTTATACCGGCTTATCATTTGGCTATCAAATCGCAGCTGCTATTGTCGGTTTCGGACCTATGATTTGGACGCCAATGGCAGAAAAATATGGACCATCACCAGCTGTTTTCGGAGGCTTTATGATGGCAGGACTTGCGATATCGCTTGTACTCGCACTATTTGTTCCTGATACTAGAAAAATATCAAAATATGAAGATACTATAGAAAACTATGAAAAAGGAAAAGAGCGTGTCATTTAATGGTTTAGAAAGTTGCTATCTTGATGACCACATCAGTGCTTAAATTTTTTAAAGCGTGAGCATTTTAATGGGGATCTCCACTAGTCGGAAATCCCCTTCCCTTCAGTAAAAATTTTTTAAAGGAGACAACCTTATGAACAAAGTTAGTGTTGTTGGAGTAGGCATGACTGCATTTGGAAAACATGAAGTGCCGTTAAAAACATTGCTGTTGGAGGCCTGCTTTGAAGCTTTAAAAGATGCAAATTTCCCTAGGATTGACGCTGTATATATAGGGAATTTTATGTCTGGCTCTTTATGTAACCAAGAAATTTTAGGGGCGATTGTTGCCAATGAACTTGGTCTGGGCACTGTGCCTGCATTTAAAGTAGAAGGTGCTTGTGCATCAGGTGGAATTGCTTTTCGCCAAGGTTATTTAGCCGTAAAAAACGGCGAGTATGAAAATGTTTTAATCGCAGGCGTTGAAAAAATGAAACATACGACGACAGAAGAAACAACAAAAGCCATTAATGCTGCAATGGATAACGATTCAAATGAAAAAGTTGCAGGTTTAACGTTTCCGGGATTTTTCGGAACTGTGGCCAATCGTTATTTTTACGAAACTGGAGCAACGAAAGAACATTTAGCAATGGTTGCTCTAAAAAATCGCGAATATGCAATGAACAACCCAAAAGCACAATTTAGGAGTCCTACTACTATTGAAGAAATCATGTCAGCTCGGATGATTACCGATCCATTAGGCTTGTTTGATTGTTCCCCTACAACGGATGGAGCTGCTGCGGTTGTGCTTTCAAAAGGAGAAAACGGGGTTGTCGTAAGAGCTTCAGCTCAAGCAACAGGAATAACACAGATGCAGGAAATGGAAGATTTATTAAGCTTGCCTGCTGTTAGAGAATCGGCTAGTCAAGCCTATGAAATAGCAGGTTTGGGACCTGAAGACATCGATGTGGTAGAGCTGCATGATTGTTTTTCAATGACAGAAATTCTAGCCATCGAAGAGCTAGGTTTCTTTGAAAAAGGAACTGGCTGGAAAGCTGTTGAACAAGGTCTGACAAAGCATGGTGGGAAAATCCCTGTGAATACAAGCGGCGGCCTCCTTTCAAAAGGTCATCCAATTGGAGCAACCGGGCTTGCTCAAATCATCCAGATTGTTTCACAGCTTCGCGGAAACAGCTGCAATCAAGTCGAAGGGGCTAAGATTGGGTTGGCTCAAAACTTAGGTGGAACTGGTGCTTATTCAGTCGTTCATATTTTGGAAGGAGTGAGTTGATTGGAGAAAATTATAGTTCATGAATGTGTTCATTGTGGAAAAAAATTCGTGCAATCGAAGTGGCTTTGCCCTAAATGCCATCACACAGAATTCGAACAGAAAAAAATTAGTGGGAGAGGCAAAGTCTATTCCTTTACAACAATTCATGTAGCTGCAAAAGAACAAGCACACCTCACCCCTTACACAGTTGCATTAGTTGATTTACAAGATGGTGTCCGAATTACCGGACGGATAAAAGAAAAGGTTAACATCAATGATGAAGTCAATTGCGTTGCAAATGAGGGGCAATTATATGTGTTTCAAAAAATTGCCCCAACAGAGGTTTGATCCCTGAACCCCCAGACTGCGGTTTTACTCCAGAGGAGTCAGGCACCTCTGCCGGCCCCTCTCCCCGCAGAGGTCATACCCCCAACTTCCACTTCTGCCGGTACTCCTCCCCAGGGGTGCCTGCCTCCTCTGGAGTACCATCTGCGGGGCGGGGTCAGACCCCTCTCCTCTACCGTCTCCGGCACCTTCTACAGGGCGGGGCCTGACCCCTCTCATGTACCGTCTCTGGCACCTTCTCTGGCACTTTGGTTATGCTTCTACGATTTCTTTTCTTGTATAAACATTTTCGTCGAATTCGCCGACGATGCGACTTGTGAGGACGCCTGTTGTCATACTTCCGCTTACGTTCAATGCTGTACGTCCCATGTCAATAAGCGGTTCTACTGAAATTAACAAACCGACAATTTCAATTGGCAAGTTCATAACAGACAATACAATTAAGGATGCGAAAGTTGCTCCACCGCCGACGCCAGCAACACCGAAGGAACTGATCATCACAACAATTATAAGCGTAATAATAAATGACGGACTTGTTGGATCAATACCTACTGTTGGTGCTACCATCACTGCAAGCATAGCTGGATAAATGCCCGCGCATCCATTTTGGCCAATTGTTAGGCTGAATGGACCTGCAAAGTTGGCGATCCCTTCTGAAACGCCAAGATCCTTCGTTTGCGTTTTAATATTTAATGGCAAAGTTCCGGCACTGGAACGAGATGTAAAAGCAAATGTCAACGTTGGCAATGCTTTTTTCACATAATGAACCGGGCTTAACTTTGCAAATAAAATTAACAACAAATGCACAACAAACATAAGAATTAATGCCACATAAGATGCGATGACGAATGTACCTAACTTCGCAATCGCTTCATAGTTGCTTGTTGCTGCCACTTTTGTCATCAACGCAAAAATTCCATATGGTGTTAAACGCAATACTAACGTAACGACACGCATGACAATTGAATAGATAGAATCAACTAGTTTTGCAAAAAACTCTGCACTTTCCGGCTCTTTCCTTTTCACTCCAAGATAAGCCACACCAATGAAAGCTGCAAAGATCACAACAGCAATTGTTGATGTTGGGCGCGCTCCCGTTAAATCAGCAAACGGGTTGTTTGGAATCATTTGAAGAATTTGCTGCGGAATCGTCAAACCTTCTACTGAAACAACTTTTTCTTGAAGTTCAGCATTCCGTGCTGCCTCCGCTTCACCTTCTGTCAACTGAACGCCATCAAGACCGAATCCAAGCGTTGACCCTATGCCGATCGCAGCTGAAATACCAGTCGTAAATAACAAAAGACCAATAACTAGAAAACTGATTTTTCCAATGTTTTTCGTAACTTTTAGACGTGTAAAAGCTCCAACAATTGAAATGAACACAAGCGGCATAACGACCATTTGCAAAAGCTTCACATAGCCGCTTCCCACAATATTAAACCAATCAATTGAAGTTGTAATTACGTCTGATTGTGTTCCATAAATTAGATGCAGAATAAAACCAAAAACAATCCCTAAACCTAATCCAGCAAAAACACGCTTTGAAAATGAGACATGTTTTTTCTGCATAAAAAATAAAGCTACTAACAACAAGAAGAAAACTGCTATATTAATAACAATAAAAACAGTGTCCACTAAAAATTCCTCCATATTTTGTTAATATTTTGTTATATTCATATATTATAAAATATTAATCATTTAATATATAAATGTCAATTGGAATAATCGGATTTAAAAAAGATTATCTCCGGTTTTAATTTTAAATAGCCCTTTCCGCCAACAGGGAAAAATTTGCGATATAAAATAATGTAGACAGACTTCTTCCCACCCTTCCTTCATTTCCCACATCGGAACACGAAGGCGATGAATTCGACTTTTCCTAAATGCTTCCCACCCTTCCCTTATTTTTTCATATCCCAAGTCTAAAACTTGCAATTAAACAAAAAGACAAAACAATCCCGAGATATATGTGCCAAAAAATATATATAGACGGACTAAAATTAGCAAAATGTTTCGGATCTAATACAGCTATAAAAGAACAAAATTAAGAAAACAATACGTACAAGACTAGTTCGGTTAATGACAGACATAATTAAAAAATTTGAATCAAATCGAACAAATGTTTTATAATAGTCCCCTAAGAAAAAATTAGAGTGAAGACAATAGGAGGTTTTAAATATGTATGTAACGATTGCGGATTTTATTAGAGAGTGGAATTGGGAAGCAATGTTCACTCAAAAAGTTTTGGAGGGTCTCACTGATGAATCATTAAATCAAAAAGTTTACCCAGAAGGGCGTACTTTAGGAAGAATTGTTTGGCATTTAACAACAAATATTCCAGATTATTTAGCTCATTTCGGGTTAAAAATAGATTTAGTCAAAAATGCAGAAAATGTCCCTACCTCAGCTAAAGAAATTGTAGAGACATTTAAACAAGTTAGTTCTTCTGCAGCAAAAGCCATTGAAGAACAATGGACAGACGAAACATTGAAGGAAGTTCAAATTGCATTTGGAAGAGAAGAAACAAATGCGCAAATTTTGATGGGACTCATTAAACATATAATTCATCATCGGGGACAAGCTACAATCTTAATACGCCAAGCAGGATTAAAACCTTTTGGAGTTTATGGACCGCCAAAAGAAGATTGGATTCACATTGGTGTCGAAAACCCGCCACTTTAATGGTGGGGCGGAAAGCTTGCGACTACCTGACTCAACCGGTCGAAAATCTACCTCTTTAATATTAAATCGAGGTCCGTTTCTTGATCGACAATGGTTACTGCTAGTTTAAGTTCCACGAAATCAGAAAGTTAAAAATGGAGTGCAAAGAAATCCCAATGGTTTCTGCTAATCAAAATTCCACCTTAAAAAAAATGCCCGAATGACAGCAAAAGTAATTTGGGAAAAAAGCAGCCTTGCTTAAAATATTAACGCCCAAAATGCAGATCGGCACTATTTAATCAAAATTAAATTGTTGATGAGCAAATTGTTGACTCAAAAGCGTTAGATGCATTCTCTCAACTATTAAATATGCAAAAGAAAACCCCTGATTATGCATCATCCAAAAAACTTGGGATGCGATTCCTACAATCTTAAAAGGCGCGTGGAACCAGAGCCTAAAAATGCATCTTTTTGGAAAGTGCAACTCATTTGCCCCATATTTGGATCTAAAGCCCAAAGATGCGAAATCTAGCTCATTTGGCTTTACACCGATCTATGAAGCAAGAGAACCAACGTGCGATCATCGCACATTTTTTATTCATATTAAAGAGGCCAAAGATGTTATATCCTGGCCTCCTTTTCCTTACCTTCAACAAACCGAAAATCTATGAACATAGAAATACAAACGATTGTTTAAACTGACTTTCAACCATTTCGATGTCGTAAAGTACTAAATCGTGTTCTCCCATGAACGTCTTCCATAACTTTTTTAAGAACTGCAAACAAATATGAAAGACACAAAAAATTACAATTCTTAGAATCAACCACTTTTCTCCAAAACAATAAAACCAAACCAAAATTAAAAACATATTGCTGAAATTAAAGTACGAAGCGCGATCTTAAAAATACGTTCTCACCGCCACCGGCTAATTTTTACAAAAATACTTGATATCGAAATTTATGAAAATTCTCCCTACTATTTTTCCAATATTTTATAAAAATTAGATTATAATACCAGTTTTGTACTTGTACATGAAGTATGATAATCTCCAAAAACTTCCTTATAAAATATATTTCACGGCTTCTTTAGATGGCAATGGATGGTCAAAATAAAAACCTTGAACCCCATCACATTCATAATCTTTTAAAAATTGATATTGCTCTTCTGTTTCCACACCTTCTGCAATAACAGTTAATCCCATATGGTGAGCTAACTGGATCACCGCTTTTACAATCGCTTGATCGTCTTGATCCATTAAAACATTTTTAATAAACGTTCGATCAATTTTCAAATAATCAGGAGACAATAATTTTAAATAATTTAAAGAAGAATAATGGACACCGAAATCATCCATTGAAATTTTAAGCCCAATTGCTTTTAGCCTTTTAATATTTTCCAAAGCAACATCAGGGTTATCCATCACAATTCGCTCGGTAAGTTCAATCACTAAATAAGATGGATCAATGCCCGTTTCCGATAAGATAGATTCAATAATGCTTGTCAAATTTTTATGTTGAAACAAAGGCATCGCAAGGTTTACAGAAATTTTTGGCGGATGAAAGCCAATGTCAATCCAATCTTTAATTTGTTTGCACACCTGTTTCAAAACCCATTGGTCAATATGAATAATCATTCTCGTTTCTTCAGCTATCGGAATAAATAGATTAGGAGAAATGATTCCATTTTTCGGATGATGCCAACGGATTAAAGCCTCCATACCAATTAGTTCGCCAGTTTTGCATGAAAATTGAGGCTGATAACATAAATGAAACTCATTTTTTTGGATTGCCCTTCGCAAATCATTTGCGAGAATTAATCGATCAACCGATTTTTTCATAAATTTTTTCTTATAAAATTTGTAATTATTCATTCCTTCTTGCTTGGCATGGTACATTGCGGAGTCAGCATTTTTTACAAGGCTTTCAGCATCATTTCCATCATGCGGAAACAAACTTATACCAATGCTGGGTGTTACAAAAAATTCAAATTCATGTAATGCAAATGGATTAGAAAAGCTTTTGATAATTTTGTTTGCAACATGCATGCAGGTAAATTTGGAAGGTACGTCATGAAGGATAATAGCAAATTCATCGCCGCCATAACGGGCTACGGTTCCATGGCTGCCTATTACTTTCGTCAATCGTTTAGCTGCCATCTTCAACAATTGATCACCCATTCCATGACCAAGTGTATCATTGATATCTTTGAAACGGTCTAAATCGAGAAAAATGACGGCACACATGGACTTTGTATCGGTAGTTTTTTTCATCGTTTCGTTTAAGATCTGATAAAAATAAGTTCTATTCGGCAATTTCGTTAAATTATCATAGTACGCTAAAAACTTCAGCTGTTCCTCTAGTTTTTTACGTTCTGTAATATCAAGAAATACAGATACATAGTTTTTGATGCGACCGTCTTGATCTTTTATGACATAGATCGAAATTTCTTCAAGAAATAACTCACCACTTTTTCTTTTATTCCAAATCTCTCCTTTCCACATTCCTTTTTGACGAATGCTTCGCCACATTTCTCTATAAAAAGCTTTATCGTGAAGCCCAGAACTTAAGATTTTCGGATCTTTTCCTTTTACTTCTTCTTCACTATAACCAGTTAATTTCGTATAAGCTTGATTAACATATAAAATTCTATTTTTCGAATTAGTAACACACATGCCATAAACCATATGATTATAGACTTCAGCCAATAACTCATTTTTCATTTTAAATGAATGATTTCCATTATTCATTCTGTCACCGCCTTTGACGTTTGAGCCGTTAATATGTCATGAACTCTAAAAATATATAAAATAGCATGCTAAAATAATTTTTCTGTGAATCCTATCAAATGGTCGGTAAAATCTCGGGTGATTCCCCCTTCATAATGATTATGTATTTTAAGGTAAGTCTCTTATGTTTCGCTGCTTGATTTAATAAAAAACACAAATCATGTATGAGAGCAAATCTCTCAGCTTATTTTTAGTAAACTCCTACCTTATTTATATTTGACCCTTGTTTTTAAGTATTCCTCTATTTCTCAAAGGGAATTATTTCAAGCAGTAGATCTAGTTTTAAGACAAAACCTTACCTTATTAATTAAGAATACCGTTTTCAATAAAAAACCCCTTAAACTTCTAGGGTCCAATTGTTTAGACAATCGCTTCTCTCTTCATAGATCCACTTTATCAAACCCACTGTTGTTTTCTGAAAAGTACAAATCTTTTAAGGAGCGATTTTTCAGGCAATCACTTCTCATTTCATGTAGCAACTTTTTCAACTTTTTCTCCTTTTTTGTACATATTTAACATACACCGATCATTCATGAGCGGCTGAAGCTGATTAAAACTTGTTCCAGACTTATATAAATAAAAAGAAACTTTTTATAATTTTTCTATAATATTTAATGCGACTCCTGCTATTTTCTTAAAAAATTTTATATTTTTTCTCCCATAACAAAGTGAATTCAATTCTACCCTTACCCAAAAAGTTCACAATTGGTTCCTAAATGAAACATCTAGAATTCATTTACTTGCACACCAATCTATTTAACAAATTAATTCCGTCCGCGATCCTCAGCTCCAAATAAAAAATTAATCCAAAAACACTCATGACCTTACGTAAACAACTTTCACAACCCTGAATGTATCTTATTTTCATGTTCTTTCGCCTCCAACTCTTAAAAAAATTTTCCTCATTTTTTTACAAAAAAACAGGAATGACTAGCTTTTTGTCGAATACATTTATACAAATACTCTAGGGGGTGTTTTATATATGCATCTTTTTCCTACAAAAGGATCTATTGTTAACTTAATTGCAGGAATTTTAGTTCTAGGGAGTGTTCTGTTAGGCTTGTTTGTTAACACGAATTGGCTTTATCTTAGTGCATTTATAGGATTTATGTTGATTATTTCTTCATTGACAGGCATTTGCCTAATTTCTTTTCTTTTTAAAGCCTTTGGTGTAAAAGAAGAACAATGTTGTAAAAATGCCTAACAACGAAAAAATGCCCGTCCAATGGTAAACATTGAACAGGCGGTATTGATTAGCTAAACATGAAACAAAAAAGGAGAGGATTATTTCTAACCTCTCCTTGCTCCTTTTATTTTAAAAGCCAACTTGAGCACATTTCTAAAGTTGGTATAACTATATCCGCATCAATCAGTCCATCTTAAATATTTGAAATCTGCCAATTAATTTCTTCCATACCGTTTTCCCGCAAGAAAGCATTCGTTCGAGAAAATGGTCTGCTGCCAAAAAATCCCCGTGCTGCTGAAAAAGGGCTTGGATGTGGTGATTTAATAATGTAATGCCACGGATTCGTAATCAACTGCTGCTTTTGCTGTGCAAACTGCCCCCAAAGAATAAAAACAACCGGCTTCTTTCGCTCATTCAATTTTTCAATCACTTTGTCCGTGAACATTTCCCATCCTAACGCTTTATGAGAGTTCGGCAATCCGGCCCGAACAGTTAACACCGCATTCAACAACAACACACCTTGTTTCGTCCATTCCACTAAATGGCCATGGTTCGGAATTGAACAGCCTAGATCGTCGTGCAATTCTTTATAAATATTTTGTAAAGACGGAGGAATTTTCACTCCTGGTTTGACAGAAAAACTTAACCCATGAGCCTGGCCCGGGCCGTGGTATGGGTCTTGTCCTATAATGACAACTTTCGTATCTTCAAAAGAAGTAAAATGCAAAGCATTAAAAATATCATACATATCCGGATAAACGATTTGCGTTTCATATTCTTTCTTTAAAATTTGCCGCAACCGCTGGTAATAAGGTTTGGAAAACTCCCCTTCAAGGAGTGGCGCCCAATCATTTTTCAAAATTGCCATGTGCAAACGACCCTCCACATATCTACCTTTCAGTTTCAAACGTTTAACCGCTTAAAGAGCAAGCCCTTTTGTTGAAAAAGTTTAGCCACTTTAAGAGCGAACCCTTTCGTTTAAAAGTTTTAGTCACAATTTCAATAAAAACTAGCATTATATTATGACACTAGTATACCATTCATAGACTATTCCTTAATCGTTATTCTTTCGTTTATGAAACATTAAAAGATTTGGTTATTTAATTCGTAGAAACTACTCAGAATCCTTAACAAGCATATTTTACAGTCATATACCCTATTATACCACTCCTCCTACAGAACAGAACCGCCAATCCTTTTTATTGACGGCAGGCGAAATACCTGGTAGGCCAGTGTTCAAAAAGCTATTTTGTATCCAAAAAATTAGCGCAGCCCCTCCCCCAGCCAATTACCTCGCTAACTTCCCCATCGTAATAACCAACTACCTAGCATCCTATACCACCTACTGTATTACTACATGACGAACCATCTGTCATACAACACGGCAAAAAACCCAAATACCTTACCAACCCATTCAACTATCCAATAATCTGTTTCAAAAACAGCTTAACAACTTTTCACATAGACAAACTACACAAAAAAATTTACAATAATTAGTAATAATAGGACTATATTACTATTTTTGGAATAAAAGCAAATTTCGACACAATCTTTTTACTTTTGCTATTATTCTATAACTGGTGGTATTTCCATAGAGCGAAAAAGGGGAAAAATAAATGATGATAACAGATTCTTGGTATTTATTAAACTCTAAGTATAATTGCGAAAATAATTATCGTCTGAATCCTGACATATTACCACAGCAAAGACACCTGTTGTCACCGAAAGAGCTTGAAGAGAAAACAAAAGTTTATGCCAACTTGATTCGCTTGACAGATTTTTTTGTAAGAAAACTACTCTTCTTTTTAAAAGACATACCAGCAGTCGTTATTATCACCGATGATGAGTGTAATGTTCTAAAAGTAATGGGCAATGAAGATATGAGGAAAAATATCGAAATTAAGGAAGGTGTAAGCTTCCAAGAACAATATACAGGGACCAACTCTATTTATCTATGTCTCAACCATAACCAGCCCATTCAAGTAAAAGGAAAAGAACATTACCATAAAGCTCTTTACAATTACTGCTGTTCCAGTTGTAAATTCACATTGGAAGAAGGAATTTCTGGAACGATCACTTTAATGACAAAAGTCGAGCAATCTTCAGCTTTTCATTTAGGACTTGTATCCTCGGTGACAGATGCGATTGAAAGAGAAATCGAATTAAATAAAAAAAATAAAAAATTAAATTTGTTCAATCAAGTTATTTTGAATTCAACAAAAAATGGAATTATTATCATCGATCATAACGGGATTATCACAGATTTTAATGAAGCAGCTGAAAACTACACAGGCTGCACAAAAAATGATGTCATTGGCAATCATATTTATTTATTCAAAGATGCTTTCAATAAATTTTTCCATTACATTGAAAACGTTCTAACCGATAACACCAAATATGAAAATATCGAATTACATTTTCATATCGATAAATCAAATAAAGTTTGTTTATTCGATGCCTTGCCCATTTACGATGACGATCAATTCATCGGTGTCTTTTGCCAATTTCGAGATATAACCGACCGATATGAACTTGAACAACAAGTCATTGCTAATGAAAAACTATCCATCATCGGGCAATTAAGCGCTGGCCTTGCCCATGAAATTAGAAACCCTCTAACACCGATTAGCGGCTTTTTGCAATTGTTAGAGAAAAACTGTAATTGTGAAAATGCGAACCTTTATTTCAAAATCATTAACGAAGAACTTGAAAGAGTAAAAGAGCTTATTAACAACTTTGTCCTTGTTTCTAAACCAGAAGCACCATGCAAATCGAAAGTTCATATCCAAACTTTGCTTTCAGAAACGATTCAATTCATGAAAAGCGAAGCGATTCTTCATAATGTATCGATCTTTTTTACAGATCACAATGAAGAAGAAATATTCATAAATATTGATAAAAATCAAATCAAACAAGTGTTAATCAATCTTTTGCAAAATGCTATTGAAGAAATGAGCGGAGGTGGTGAAATTCACGTTACTTTAATGAAAAATAATGAAACTAAACAGATCGAAATTTCCGTAATTGACCAAGGTTCAGGAGTTGATGAAGAAGTACTTGCTAATATTTTTAAACCTTTCGTAACAACAAAACAATCTGGGACAGGCCTTGGCTTATCTGTTTGTCATCGAATTATTAAAAATCATCATGGAGAAATCACCGTGGAAACGAAAAAAAATGAAGGGTCAATTTTTACAATCAAATTGCCTTTTTCAGTCCAAGAGGACAATTAATTTGTTTTTATACACGGGGGGATTTTTAATGGCGACAGTTTTAGAAATGTTAATGAAACAATTAAAAACCTGGAATGTGATGCATATTTTCGGAATTCCCGGAAGACCTGTAGGGCCGCTTATTAAAGAAATGACAAGGCAAGGCATCAAATTTGTATTAAACCAACACGAAACCGGCGCAGGGTATGCAGCTGGAGGCTATGCCCTAGAAAGAAAAACATTAGGTGTTGCTTTTGCAACAGCAGGACCAGGCGGAACGAATATGATTACTGCAGCTGGACAAGCTATGGCGCATCAAGCACCAGTGTTATTTATTACTGGACAAATGTCGGCAGGAAAGATTGGCAAATCATACAGTCAAGATTCTTCTATTTTTGGAGCAGATTTAGTGAAAATGTTCGAGCCTGTGACGAAATACAGCGCTAGAGTCGAACGAGGAGATTCATTTGAAAGTCATTTAAGGTATGCGGTTGAACGTGCTTTTACAGGTGTGAAAGGACCGGTTCACCTTTCCCTACCGCTCGATGTTTTATTTGAAGAAATTACGCCTTTTAACATAGACTTTCCTAAAGTACAACATACGATTGCAGCAAATCTTGAGGAAGTATTGCACCTCATACACGAAGCGCAAAGGCCGGTTTTCCTTTTAGGAAAAGGCGTACGTACATCGAACAGCTATAAAGAGATTTTCGAGGTTGCAACGAGATGGAATATACCAGTTATTACAACAGGAGGCGGCAAAGGAACATTTCCTACAACCCACCCGCTTTCATTAGGGGTATATGGGCTTGGCGGCTCTATTGAAGCAGACCGTTATTTAGAATCTGGCGTTGATGTCATGATCGTTGCAGGTTCATCTTTACATGACATGGCTTTAGCAGGATTTAAAGAAAAGTTTTATCCTGAAAAAGTCATTCATTTTGATTATGATCCTACTTTTGTCGGCAAATCGATCCCCCGACCTACTTTGTATGTACCGGGCGATTTAAAAAGTAATTTTCACAAAATTTTGCAAATGGCTGAAGAAGCAGGATTGCAAAAGAAAAATGAAAATGCTCTCTTTGAAGTTGCAGCTGCTGTAGATGTCGAAATCAAAGAGAACGACCCATTTGAACGTGTGGTAAGTACTATAGAAGGCAGCTTTGACCCTACCCTTTTGGGAACTATTGCAACTGCCCATGAAAACGAATATAGGACAGTAAAAGTAGAAAACGATGACAATGCCCTTACAGATCACATTGCAATTGCTCCTGACAGAGGCAATACGACTGCAACATTCATTAACGAGAATAATGAAAATGCACGTCTTATGCAAAATGCCAATAGAAGCGTCCTCTCTGAAGTTGTTGCAACAGTCGAAAAAGTAGCCTCTCAAAAGATCGAAAACAGCATGCTCCACGAACAGGGGCAAGTGCATTCCGAATCATTTGAAAAGGCTTTCACCGAAAATACAAACGAACAAATAGAACAACATAAGCCAGAAACTTATATTTCTTCAGCGAAGGCAATCGAAGTCATTCGAAAACTTTTGCCTAAGAATACGAAAGTTTTTGCTGATGTTGGCAGTCATGCTTACTTCGCAGTCAAACATTTTGATGTTTACGAGCCAGATACGTTCTATTTTGATGACCGTTTTATCTCTATGGGGAACGGTATTGGCTATGCCATTGGAGCGAAAATCGGTGCGAATGACGAAACTCAGCCTGTTGCGTGCATCACTGGAGACGGCTGCATGCTCATGTACGGAACTGAAATTTTGACAGCAGTGGAACATCGTGCCCCGATTTTATTCTATGTTTTCAATAACAGTGGATTACATATGGTTGAGACTGGTATGAAGTATTGGCTAAACTGCCCAGACTATACGATGTATAAAAGTGCGGTTGATTTCATTTCTTTTGGAAAATCAATGGGATGCCCAGGTTTCCGCTGCTTAAATGAAAAAGACATTGAAAAAGCAACCCAATACGGCTTGCAAAGTGAATTGCCAACAATCATTGAAATTATGGTTGACCCTGATGAAATACCGCCAACATTAAAGAGAGAAGAATAAATAGCGGAACTCGTGGTTTTTCTCAAATGGCAGGTTCCTGCTTGCTGTAAAAAAACATGATTTTGCATTTGTGTACCACTCTCATTTATCAAAGATATGAATTTACACTTGCCAGAATTGATCGATTCTGTTCATGGCCACCTCGTTTTGGCTCTTATGCTGTAAAATTTTGTAAATTTTAATCGATAGATTGAAAGGATTCTTGTCGACTATTGATGAAATTTTGTTCAAGCTATCGTCTTATGTTGGAAGGTGACGAAAAATGACTACTCGAAAAGAACGCGGACTAGAGAATTTACGGGCCATTTCAGGCGAAGTTGGAATAAAAGCCGTTGAAAAATTGGCAGATACTTCTTTGGAACTAGCCAACTTTATTACTGAATTTGCTTTTGGAGATATATATTCTTTAAAAGCTTTGTCAAAGAGAGACCAAGTGCTCATTACCCTTTCATCTCTTATATCACAAGGAGAAATCGAGGCACTTAAAGTGCATTTTCACTCCGCTCACAATATTGGACTAACAGAAGACGAAATAAAGAATATTATCATCCATTGCGTTCCATATGCCGGCTTCCCGAAAGCAATCAGAGCGATGCAAATGTATGAAGAAGTACTAAACGATGATACATTTCATAATAAGGCAAGCCAGTACGTCCATAACAATCAATGATGCGCAAATGGATTAAAATCAACCATTGGTTTTTATCGAGTACCGAAAGTCAGCCAGTCAATTATTGACAGCGTGAAAATCAAAATCAATTATTGCTTTTTATCGGGGGGCTAAAATGTTGCAGCGCCCCTCTTTCCTTTTTTACATTCGTATATAAACATTAAGGGCTTTCTACTTTTCGGAAAGCCCCGCCACAACTCTATTAAAATTTCTCCAATGCACTTGACAATAAAGCTTTTCTTCTTTCTTTTTTCGCTGCTTCATAAGCATCACGCACATCATTTGCTTCGTTCGGATCAAAACCGTTTTCTTTCAACTCTTTCTGCAATGCGGAGAAAATCGTTTCAAAAGCTTGATCTGTTTTCGCTTCCAACGCTTCTCCTGCTGTTTTATACTTTGTTAGAAAATAAGAATAAGAAATTTCCTCTCCGCTCGCTCTCATGTCTCTATATTCTTGAATCGCATGTGCTACTAACGCATTGATTTTACTATTGGCTTGCGCTTGCAAACTTTCAAACGCAGGACGATATTTTTCTTTAATAGATGCTACAGTAGCCTTTTGATTCGCTGATGATTGGCTAGTGCCATCCGAATTTCCAGAATCAATACTCTCCTTGTCTTCCTCCGTATTTCCTTCCACTGGATCATTTTCTCCTGAAGTATTACTATTCGTATCCGTAGGCAAGGCAATCTCATAATTTTCCTCAGTGATGGCTTCAAGTTCCTTATCTTGACTAATATCATAAGTTTTTACCTTTAAAAAATAATAGGCTGAGCCACCAATTGCCAAAACTAATAAAATCAGTATTGTCCAAATTAATTTTTTCATCGTTTACTCTCCCCCGCCTCAACTTTTTAAGCACACAATGGTTCATTTTCCAACACATAATGATAGATACCAAATTCTTATTCCTTTTTAGAAACATAAACCCAATTCCCTATCATCGATCGTGTGACCGTTGCTATTGATCCCTACAATCTTTTTAAATTATTACTGTGATAGATCGCGCAGTCATAGCTATTGATTGTTCGGCAAAAGCACTTACTTCTACTCATTCGTCGTATCGCTGCTATTGCAATTCTACAATTTCTCTCATCAAAACGCATCTATTCCCTATCGGTGTTCGCACATCATTACTGCTATTTTATAAAATCTTCTAACGTAAAAAATTCCTATTTCCTATCAACGGCTTATTCAATATTTCTTCAACAAAGTACATTTAAACCTTACTGTTAATGGTATAACCAATTATTGCTTATTCTACATTTTCCAACATCGTAATTATATCTTTAGCGCAAAGTCTAGCACACGCCAACTTTTCCTGTCCCAAGATTGTAAGCATTATCACTATTTGTTGTCAATACTTTTCCAATCTATCAATTACCCTCTGCAAAAAATATTAACAAGAATATCACAGACCGAAAGGAATCAATCTTTTATACTATTCGTATACACTTACAATTTTCCTACTATATAAAATCTGGTAGAATAGTAAAAAGATGAGGGAACGAATTGTTCGTCCCCTACTCTATTTTTTTACTTATAGATCAAATCTTACCATTCAGGAGGTATTCAATGAAAAATAAAAAGAATTTTCAAAAGAAATTGGCGACAACTGTTGCTTCTGCCTTTTTCATTACTGCAGCCGCTACGCCTTTCTTTTCAGAGAATGCTCAAGCGGCATCTAAATTTAAAGATATTCCTTCAGGAGCATTCTATGAAAAAGCAGTGCAGCATCTATCAGAAAAAGGTGTCATCGGTGGCTATAACGACGGCACATTTAAACCGAACAAAGCTGTCACAAGAGCAGAAGCTGCCAAAATGCTAGCTTATGATTTAGGCCTTGAAGCACCAACAGAAACCTCTACCAATTTTAAAGACGTCAAAAAAGGTGATTGGTATTATGAACCAGTGATGGCACTTTCACAAGCAGGCGGCATCAGCGGTTATGAAAATGGTACGTTTGGGCCAAACAAAACGATCACCCGCGCTGAAATGGCAAGCATGCTCGTAAAAGCATACGGAATACAAGCAAATATTGAAGGTGAACAAACACCTTTTACAGATGTACCGCCAACTAGCTGGTTTGCTGGTGCAGTACAAACACTCTATAAAAACAATATTACTTCAGGCAAATCACAAACTAAATTTGCACCAAACGATCCAGTTACACGCGGGGAAATTGCTGCATTCATTCAAAAAGTAAACGAAGCAAAAAACAATAGTGACGAAACTAAAAAATCTACAATTGAAATAAATGAAGACAACACTGTAACAATTGCTGGTACTACCTATAAAATCCCTGCTTCACTATCCGGTATCTTTAACAAAGAGAATGCAAAAATATTAGCAAATGCTGAAATCAAGCTCGAAGAAAACAATGGTACCATTACGAAAATTACATATTTGCAACTAAACACAAGTGGACAACCTGCTGCAAACGGTCAACAAGAGTTCAGCAATAACCTTGTTTTAGACGGAAAAGGAAATACGATTGCTGGCACATTGAAAGTAAATGCCAACTATATAACGATCAAAAATGTGACCATTGAGGGAGATTTAGAAATCACACCAAACCTTGCAAATGATTTTTATTCTGAAAATATAACAGTCAAAGGTCAAACGATCGTAAGCGGCGGTGATTCCAATACGGTTGTATTCAAAAATGCAAAACTTGGCATCGTTGCCGTCAATAAAAAAGGCGTGCGAATCGAAACAAAAGGAAAGACATCGATTAATCAATTAAATATTCATACAAATGCCCATATTGCAGCGGACGAACAATCTACAATCCAAAAAACGATCATTCAAAACGGTTCAAATGACGTTCAACTTGACGGTCCATTTGAAATGGTAGAAGTCCAAAATAATCAAGCAGCAACAATTAAAGGAAATGCATTCATAAAAGAACTGCAATTAAAGCAAAATGCCAATCTTGCCCTACAAATCAAAAATAAAATTGCACAGCTAAAAGTAGAAAAAGGTGCAAAATTTAGCCTAGGCTTCGATACAGCCATCGGTCACCTTCAATTACCATACGGCATACAAGCAACTGATGTCATTACGAACTTTAATGACAGAAAAAATAATATTGAAAAAACAAATAATGAAACGAACCCTGAATACAAAGATCCTAGCTTAACACCTGGTGGAGGCGGCGGAGGTGGTGCGGTTGGAAAACCATCTGCCGATAGCATCCTAAATAGTTATAAAGATGATTTTGAACAATTAAAAAATAAAGCAGAAACTGATTTTAACAATCTGTTAACCGACTTTGTCTATAATAAAATAGAATTCTCAGAAGCTTTAAATCAAGGAAAAGAGAAATATAAATATTATGAATCCTCATTTAACAATATTTATAATGAGTTAGTAAATGATTTAAAAAGTAACGGCTATTCAGAAGATCATGCAAAAGTTGTGAAAGATACATTCGATTCATTAGTAGGACCTTATTCCAAATTCTTGGAATAGATTCCATCGTAGGCCCTTATTCGTATTACTTAGATAATAATAAACACGACAATGCTTCCCCTTTCATATATTGGGGAGCATTGTTTTTTTTATGCAAGACCTTTAGTAATATATATAGGTAGAATATGTTAGAATACATATTACATTTATACTATTTTATGGTATAATCCTGAATAAGTATTGATTTTCCCAAAACTTGAACAATTTGAGACTTCCTGGAATCGCAAAGTAAACTTACATATATTCTGAATTTCTACAGCTTTTCTAGTAGAAAAAAAATAGAATGCTATTCCAAAGAATAAAAAGGAGTGATTGGTAAAATGGGCAATAAATCTTCAAAAAAATTAGATCCAAAGAAATTGATTGCCTCAACTGTATCTGCGGCAGTTGTTGTATCACCAGTAAGTGGAAGCTTTGTGGCAGATGCAGCTGAAAATTCTTTTAAAGATGTATCAAAAGATGCCTACTATTTTGAAGCAGTACAAGACCTTGTGAAAAAAGGTGTTGTCAGCGGGTATCCTGATGGTACTTTTAAACCAAATGGAGCTGTTACACGCGCAGAGTTCTCAGCGTTTCTCGTAAAAATATTAAACTTAGATACAAGTTCTGTAAATAATCCAAACTTCAAAGATGTAGATACAAATGCTTGGTATTATAAATCCGTTGCAGCACTTGCTAATATGGGACTTGTAAAAGGTTATGAAGACGGAACCTTCCAACCTAATAAAAAAATTACACGTGCTGAAATTGCTGCTTTACTTACTAGAGTTTGCAACCTTTCAGCTGACCCTTCTGTTCCTTTGCCATTTAAAGATGTACCTGAAAATGCATGGTACAAAGAAGTTGTTGCAGCTCTCTATCAATCAAAACTAGTTGCTGGTAAAACAGAAACAACATTTGCACCAAACGACAATACAACGCGGGCGGAAGCAGTTGTATTTTTACATCGTGCTGACAGTAAAGGTCTATTAGCTCAAGGAGAGACAGGTACAATTGAGGCTGTCACAAACGAAGGAGTTACAATTAATGGCGTAACTTATCAAATTTCTGATCAAGTAAAAGGCATCTTGAATGCTGCCAATAGCACAGTCTTAAAAAATGCCTTTGTCACTTTCTCTGTTTCAAACCAACAAATTACAAAAATCTTATCTTTAAAAATTACAGCGAGTGGACAAGCTGCCCAAAGCGGTGAAAAAGAATTCAGCCGAAACATTGTTTTAGACGGAGCAAATCAGACGATTGACGGCAACTTAATCATCGCCGGAGACTTTGTTACTGTTAAAAATGTTAAAGTTGGCGGCGATTTTGAAATTACGAACCAAGTGCAGCACGATTTTTACTCTGAAAACCTTACCGTTGCAGGCAAAACAATCATTAATGGTGGGGATAGCAATACAGTCGTCTTAAATGGTAAATTTAAAAACGTAGAAGTAGGAAAACCAGAGGTTCGAGTAGAAATAACAGGAAATTCAACAGTGGAAGACTTAGTCGTTTCGAGCAATGCTACCATTGTGGGCGATGAAAATGTTGTTCTTCCTAAACTTACTGTAACAGGTGACGTTGAAAAACTAAATCTACAGGTCAAAGTAGAACATGTAGTTGTTGATACAACAAAAGAAATCTCTATTGACGGAACAAGCATTGGTAATCTTGAATTAGTGAAACCAGTAAAAATAACGCTAGCTCCTGGAACAAAAATTGAAAATCTCGTCATTCCAGAAAATGTGGATGTAAAAGATATCATTACAAACTATGATGAAGTGAAAAATTCCATCACTAAAATCAATGACAAACAAAACCCTGACGTACCTGTATTTGGTGGTGGAGGCGGTGGTGGAGGTGGCGGAACTGTCACTCCAAAAGCAACGATCGCAGAAATCTCAATTGGCAATTACAAAATCAACCAGCCTGGTAATTCATTCAGTGTAAACTTAAAAGATATTAATGATAATAAAGATGATCTTTTCTCAGCAACTCTTAATGTAACCCAAGCCAGCAGTTTCAAAATAAATATACCAAATCTAGGTACATTAGGAGATTTTAAATTAGTACAAGGCACAAATACAATAAACTTAATAGATATTTCAAAAATGGATGTAGATAATCTCAACTTTGGTACGATTAAGACTTTACTAGAAAATCCTAATGTGAGTAAGTCAAAGGTTTATGAAGCTATTGACTTTGACAAAATTTTAGACGAAATTAAGAAGGATCAGGATACGAAAGATTTGTTAAAAGGTGTAATTAATAGCCATAATGAAAAAGACGCTCTATGGCAAGCTTATGAGCAAGGAGATTATGATGTAATATTAGAGAAATTTACTAAAAATGATTTTATTAAAGTGTTTGGTATCTTAGCTGTTTCCAACGTGCCACGTGATCAAATTTTTAATGCGGCTGTGATCGATTTACAAAAAATCATTAATGCAATGGGAGGTACATCTGGATTTAAAACAAATATCTTCCCAATTCTTGCGCAATTAGACGGAGACAGCGATAATAGCACTTTAACAGTTGGAGCTGAATTAACGAATAGTGGTGGAACTACCAATTATACAATTCAATTTAAAATTGAAAATTAATAGATTAATAAAATTGCAAAAAAGCAGCCGCTGGCTGCTTTTTTCTATGCTTTGTTAATCGATATGGTCTCAATTCTTTGTGACAAAAGAACAATCGAATCGAGCTTTTTTCTTTATACATATTACAACCAAGGATCTCTTAGTAGGCTGAAATTCATCCCCTACCTGAACTTGGACCACGATTTTCTCTTTCAGGCGGGAGACTTGCTTTTGGAAAGCCTTAACGATTTCGTAGACTTAGTAACCTTGTGCTTGTGTTCGATTTTTCGATCAGAAATCTGTTGAACTTTTTTCCGAAAAAATATCGGTTTTTTATCAATTTAGAAAAACTCTATTTCTTCTTAAAAAAGACTTGTGCAAAAAATTTACCTTCTTTTACACCTTTGCTTCCGTTTCATATCCATTCGGGTTATTTTTTTGCCAACGCCACGAATCTACACACATTTCGTCTATTCCTTTTTCGGCAGCCCAGCCTAATTCTTTTTTCGCTTTCGTCGGATCGGCATAGCAGCTGGCAATATCGCCCGGCCTGCGCTCAACAAGTTTGTAAGGAATTTTTCGACCAGAGGCTTTTTCAAAAGCTGCAACAACCTCTAGCACACTATAACCTTTGCCTGTGCCAAGATTGTAGGCATCAATACCAGTTCCCGCCAACACTTTCTCCAATGCTTTCAAATGGCCTTTAGCCAAATCAACAACATGGATATAATCCCTGACACCTGTGCCGTCTACCGTTGGGTAGTCACTGCCAAATACACGCAGCTCCGGCAACTTTCCAACGGCTACTTGCGTAATATAAGGCATCAAGTTGTTCGGAATTCCATTTGGATCTTCGCCGATTCTACCACTTTCATGGGCGCCAATCGGATTAAAATAACGAAGCAGCGAAATGCTCCAACGATTGTCCGACTGATAAAGATCGCGTAAAATTTCTTCAATCATTAATTTTGTCCTACCATAAGGATTTGTTGCACCAAGTGGAAAATCTTCCGAGATCGGCACCCGTTCAGGAAGCCCGTAAACCGTTGCAGAAGAACTAAATACGATTTTCTTAACATCAGACGCTTGCATTACTTCACAAAGTACAAGAGTTCCTGTTATGTTATTATGGTAGTAATGAAGGGGAATTTGCACAGATTCTCCTACAGCCTTCAGCCCTGCAAAATGAATGACAGCATCAATCTGATGTTCAGAAAAAACAACCTCTAACTGAGCTTTATCTAAAAGATCAATTTTGTAAAAGGGAAAGTCCTTTCCTGTTATTTCTTTTACTCGATTTAATGATTCAACTTTACTATTAGATAAATTATCGACTACTACAATATCATAGCCTGCCTCAAGCAGCTCCACACAAGTATGACTGCCGATATAACCTGCTCCGCCAGTTACTAAAATAGCCAAAAACATTCCTCCTCTAAATCTTTAAACTTCTTTTTTGATGGCTCAAGTCTGTACTTTCACCTATTATTACTTTTTCCTCCATAAAATTCGGCACATTGCGGTCACGCTTCCTACTTAGATACGAAAACTATCGTCGCCCCACAAAAGTGTATGTACTTCTCAAAAAATTATATAAAAACAAAAAGGGGGACATGCCTTGATAGCAAAACAGAGCAAATGGAAATAAATTTCCTAACCTTATTTTACTAAAACTTTTGCACTAGTGCATTAAAAAGGAAGCACTCCCCCACTTAGAAATTGCAATTTTTTCTATCAAAGACTGGCTATTTAGCTAGAGCACTATGGGATAGTCATTTATGTTGATGATTTGATGGCACAGTTTGGGAAATATAATTTTACCAAGCATAACAAACCAACCTTTTCCATATTCATTTCTACTCTGCTCGAAACATTTGCGTCCAATATGTAACATACTCGCTGCCTGGCACTTTTACATAGCCGATGCCAATTTGCTTGAAATTTTTATTTAAAATATTTGCACGGTGGCCGGGGCTGTTCATCCAAGCTTTTACAACATTTTCCGGGGTTTGATAACCGGCTGCAATATTTTCACCTGCAGTACGATATTTGATACCGAAAAACTCCATCATTTCAAACGGACTGCCATACGTTGGAGATTGATGGTCAAAATAATCGTTCTCTGCCATATCTCTACTTTTCTCTTCAGCGACAACACTCAACTCTTCATCAAATACGAGTCCAGGAAGACCTGCTTTTTTTCTTTCTTCATTCACTAACAGAAATACTTCTCTTTCAAAATCACCAATTCCGCTATCATTGGATAAACGCTGATCCTCACTAACTGGAACGCCATTATCGGAACCTTTTCCACAATTCAAATCTTTTGATTGGATCGTGATCGTTCTAGTTAAACCATTCCAATTGACATCTGCTCCTAGTGATTGTGCGATGAATCGTAAAGGCACAAAGGTCTTATTTTTTATCAATTGAGCTGGTACAGAAATGTCCTTCTTAACACCATTTACAATCGCTGAATTTGACCCGATTTTTAAAACAACGTCGATACAATCTTTCTTTGCAAAAATTGTATGCTCCGCTTGATTCCAATTCACCTCAGCCCCTAGTGTCTCAAAGATTGCCCGCATAGGCACAAGCGTTGAACCATTTTTGATAACCGGTGGCTCGCTGTAACTTTGTTTTTGGCCATCGATATAAACCGAGATTTGATCATTGGCATAAAACACTTGCGGAATTACGAACAACATAACGAACAATAGAAATCCTATTTTTCTCACAATATCTCCTCCTAAATTATGTAGAAAAACGTGAAGAACTTTTAAAACTGATGTATTAAAATGGGGTAATCCGCAAAAAATCCTATAGGTAACTTGGACCTTGTTTTGGCACCTTTTTATTCGTTTACCAACATACAAACACCTATTAAATAAATAAGTCACGCTATATATTCATTTTAGCGCAAAATCTCAAGAAAATATCAATATTGATAGATTAGGAAGACTAATCTTCAGATTGAAAACGAACCTTTCCTATCACTATTTTTCCTCACCAAATATTTCGTCGAATATATTAAGATTCCGTCCAAAAATTTCATAGGATCAAAAGAGAGGAGGTTCAAATGTCAGAATTACGACTTTTGCCCCCCCTTTTGGTTTCGTATATAGACAAATACGGCTTTAATTAAGCTTATATTGGGTCGATGTTTCCTGCCCCCATTACAATTTCTACTGACAAATCCCTATTTAATGGTGATCCATCTTTTAGCTTCCCTTACTCTTCATCACTTATAAAAAAACTGTTTGCTATAAGTCTACTAATATTTATACTTCAACCTTTCATAAAGTCATTTATTCAAATGATCGGCACCTCCCATTTTCACAAAAACGATTGACCATGGATCTTCTCATAATTTTTCAATATCTTTTTCAACGCTCGTTTACGCCAGCTTTTCACCCGTTCAACAGAAACACCTTCATCTTTAGCAATCTCTTTTAGCTTTTTATTTTCAATAATACTTTGAATCACCCATGTTAATTGCTTTTTACTCAATCCTTGACAATAAGATAAAACGAGTTCGCGTTCTAAAGGATCATCAATTCTTGTATCAGCGATCACTTCTTCCATTTCTTCAGTAAAAGCCACCGAACCCATCTCTAACTGAACATCTTTACTTAATTGTGTGAGCATTTTTCCACGAACAGTACGTTTAGCAAAGGACGGAAACGTTCCTTGTTTCTCGTCGAAACGCATATAGGCTTCCCATAAACCAATCATTCCCAACTGATAAAAATCTTCTTTGTTTTTATAAATACCAAGTGCTTGAATTTGTTTTTTAACAAGCGGTTCATAATTCACTAACACATCTTCTATCGACATATGTTGAATGCCCATTCAAACGTCCTTTCGAAGATGCGCACCTTCCAATATTCCGCGGTATTTCAACTGTACGGAAATAAATCCCTTTCGTCATATCTCCATTTTTCAAAAAAGAAACGATCATGCATTGCCAAATTTAAAGTTTCCTACACCGATTTGAAATGTTTGGCAAGGTGAACCCTACCCCAAACTTAAAAAAGTAAAAAATTTTCACACCCATGCCCCTTTTTTGCTCAAACTCACTATTTCTAAGGTGAAAGGGTGGTGCAAAATTATGAAGATAAAATCTGGCGTAATTGAACAATTCCAACAATACTCTCAATTTTCCAATCTGGAAAAATTTAACATCCATATGGAAAAGTGGTGCGAAAAACACAAACGGAACTTTACAAAAGGAGAACTCATCGGCTTAATGTGGCTCGCTCGGTTTGCGGCTAAAGTACCTGGAGTGGCAAATGCAAAGATCGGCACTGTCTTAAAGGCGATTCATGAAGCATATCACGGCAATGGGATTTCCCGCTCAACATTTAAACGAATGATTGGCAAAGCAAAAAAACTTGGAATTTTAACAGTCTATGAAACTTCAAGAAATGACGGGTCCCAATCTAGCAACTTGTATGTATTTAATCGATTTCCAACTAATGAACTACCGGATGAGGAGAAATTGAACCAGCCAAATAAAACTAAATATTTATTAGAAACTATTAAAAATATTTTTAATAAACGTAAGAAGCGTCCAAGTGACATGAAAGCAGATGTAAAAATCGAACACACACAACAAGCAATTTCTACAACAGACAAATGCACAGAAAGCAAAAACGAAATACAAGCAAATGAGATAGATGATCGGCCTTCTTACTGGAAGTTATTAGATCCAAATGGAGAAATAAAGCGCAAAAATCCCAAATTATTGAACCAAGAAACGAACCGTCAAACTGAACAGTTAGACTATACATATACAAACGATCATGTTCCTGCGTCTTTCGCAAAATGGGTAAAAATTTTCTTTAACAATGCCAAGACCATTGAAGAATATTGGAGAATGGTTTTAATCGCTGCCTACAAAAACAACGTGGAAACGAAACATGAACAAGTGCTAAACATTGCCATCGATGCTTTTAAACAACTCATTCGAAAACTAAAATCAACAAAAGAGATTAAAAAGCCGATCGCTTATTTCTACGGCACTGTCTCAAAAAAATTTAAAGACCTTTATTTTGAAGAGTTATATGAAATGGGCTTTCCAGTTGAAACCCCAGATACTCATTTTCAAGATCAATCTTTATCGAACTTGAGGACAAACTTGTCATTCTATGAAGAACCAATTTGTAATCCAGATGGTAATTCATCACATCCTGAACAACAAATTGGTAAAAAAGAAACGATTTTGCCTTTTCAGAAAAACCAGCAAACTGTACTTGAATTTGGGAGTCAAGCTGCCAATCGTGGAAAATACTATTTTGCAATCTTTAAAGAGCTTTTAGAAAGCTGAAATAGTTGGTTAGGATAGTCTAGGTTGAGGAGCTATTCAGTGCGGCCGCATGATGAATCACTGAACCCTCCCCTCTTTTACTTCAACCCATGATATGATCATTTTTCTGGAGCTCCCTTTTGCTAGTTCACTTCCTATGGACAATTAAAATTTTCAGAAGAGCTCTCTTGCAAAAAGTTTTTAAAAATCTTTGTCCCCTTTTTTCGCAAAACAGCCTATTTATAGGGTGAAGGGAGGTGAAGAGCATGGCTTCTGAATTTCTAGTCGACAGTCAACTTCGTTTGGAATTTCTTCAAGGGATGGATTTGGATGGCAATCCAATCTACAAAACGAAAACTTTTAACAACTTGAAAACAACGGCAACGCCTGAAAACATCCAAAATGTTGCCCTTGCCATCGCAGACCTTCAGCAGCATGAGTTGATGCGTGTACAACGGACAAACAACTATGACATTGTTGCAGGCTAAATCTTTGGAAAAATCAAATAGAAGACACTCTAGTTTGCTAGAAAGGGGGAAACCAAATGAGCAAAAAGTTAGAAATGCAGTTTATTAATTTCGAGGGAAAAACATCCACCATTTCCATCGATAATCCGATTGAACCGGTAGATCCAGCAGCTGTGTCATCTGCGATGGATACCATTATTGCCGCCAATATTTTCGCAACATCTGGCGGTGACCTCGTTGCTAAAAAAGGGGCACGAATCGTGGAGCGCAATGTCTCGGAAGTAGAATTAGGAGCTTAAATCAAGAGAAGGGGGCTTCAAAGCTCCCTTTTCAAGTAAATAATAAAACAGAGCACTGGGGCAATCTCAGTGAAGCAATAAAGAAATCCAGTTGAATTTTGATGGTGACCATAGCAGGCCAAAGCTGGATTCGAATAAAAATTTTACGTAGATCCAAACGGAAAATGGAACACAAGAACCGTCCAAGTGATCCACGGGAAAGGAGGAAACCTTTTGGAACAACTGCTGCCATTTATTCAAGACTACGGTTTTCCGGTTGTCGTTACGTTTTATTTGCTCCATCGCATTGAAGCGAAGTTGGATACGCTAAACCAATCCATTTTGCAACTTCCTGAAAAAATGAGCATTCCTGAATAACAAGGGTAAACAAGAAACTAGGATCGATTGGACGGTTTTACTGTTCCTAATACATCGCAGCGAAAGCCATTATACTAACTGTCCTACCTCCCACACAATCTTACATAGGCAATAACAAAGTTCAATAGGTTTCCATATATTTTCATTTTAATAGTGATATTGAGGTTCGGGTTGAGTGAATGTTTGCTTTTTGAGCCAGATTGGAGGTTTGGATTTTTTAGATTTCATTTGTTCTAGATAAAAAATACTGCGATTATAGCAGGTGCTTGAAATGTTAATATGCTTCTTTTTGAAATAATTTGTTGCCCCGCTATCTGCTCTGTTAATGGTCATCTTTCCAGTTATCCCGAATATTCCAATATTCAACACTGCCCACTATATTGCACCTTCAAACGGAACACATAGTCTGAAAAAACATTCCGCCTCGGTGACCCTTATTTTTACTTAAACATACTAACCTATTTCCTTTAAAATCTAAGACGCATTTTTGAACAAATTTCACTCAAAAGAAATAACCTCTCCTCTTCGCCATGACTTTTTAGTTAATACGAAAAAATTTAGATTTAATATCCAAAGTTCTACTCTTAACGACTCATTTTTACTTTATTAAAAACCTAATATCAGGAATAAAGTCTTATAATTATTTATTTTTAAGACTTTTGTAATAAAAAAGTATCAAAAATAATTTTGGTATAGTCCAAAAGTAATAGGTATTTTTATCTAAAATTGTTACAAAATTGGTAATTTTTATTTATTTTTAGTATGTTAATGGTATAATTATACATTATTAGATGTATTTGTATTTCCTAATTAGTAGTTTGAGTTCATAATAGAAAGAGAGTGTCCCATCATTTCTAATGCCAAATAAAAAATTGGTTGTCAGTTGAGAAGCTGACAATAAAGATGGAGGAGTGCTCAAATGAACGGAAAGATCAAAATAATGATCATAGATAACTATCCTTTCATATTAGAAGCTTTAGGAGAATGTTTAGGCAAAGTAGAAGATTTCAACGTAACGAGCAAACTAAATGACGTAGACACCGCTTATAAAGCGCTGGAAAAGAAATTACCTGATGTGATTGTCATCGATCCATTTTTTAATGACAGTAGAGGAATGGATTTCATTAAAAATATCAAAGAGGCTTATAAAGATCTTGTAAAAATTATTGTCTTTTCAAATATTAAATGCTGTGAATGTGTTCGAATGGTTTACAATTTGGGTGTCAGTGCCTTTTTGTTAAAAGTTGATTCTTTTGAAAAGATTATTAATGCTATCAGACAAAGCTATTTAGGGAATATACTACTGCCAAACCATTATTTCATAACCGATGATCCACTAAATACGCTAACGATGACGGAAATAAAAATTTTGCATCTAATTTCTAAAGAAAAAAATAACCAAGAAATTGCGAAAGAGTTACATATAAGTAAACGGACTGTTGAATACCATATTTCATCTATTTTCCAGAAGTTAGGCGTCAATTCAAGGGTTGGTGCAGTTATGAAGGGAATGGAAATGGGACTTCTTTATTTACCTGTTATATGAATTCAATGCCTAAAGACTAGATAAAACATATTTTATGTTAAAAATTGTAAGCGGTTATCTTTACTGATTTAATGATTATTCATCAATTCTTTATAAATATCATTAATCATTTCTTTATATATATCATCAACCATTTCTTTACTTATATCATGAAGGAATTATATTTTATAAAATATACCACTATCCAATACATGATTGGATGAGTAACACATGCCTTCCTTTAGTATTACTCCTTCAATAAATCCAACTTAATTTATTGAAGGGACAACATCTATCAATAGATACTTTAGTTTTAATATCTAATCATTAATTGAAAAAAAACAGGTAGTTAGGGAGTTATTGGCTCATCCAATAACAAACCCTAACTATTTTTTATGGTAGTTTGATTTGTCTCTTAGGAATAGTGGTTTATTATTCTTTACAGTTACATTAACATATTTTATGGAATTGCCGCAACAAACTTACCACTTACCTAAGGCTAATTAACCAAAAAATGATATTGAATATATTCTAGATGTTTTGAAAAAGAATAATATTTATATCCTGCCTTGGATTATTTTTTTGCCTAAAATCAATGTACAATTCTTTTACCATTTTCCGCTTGGCACTTGCCCCCGCCTATTCAAGTAGAGAAACTAAACATCTATTTCCTGCACCGTGTATAAAACGTCTATTTCTGCTCCGTTTGCAATCTTTTTTTGTAAGGGTACTACAAATAGTATCTTTTCTCCTACCAATTTTCTCACAGGGCTTAAATCCTATTAAGGCGGCTGTCGAACAATCGAATCTCGACGGAATTTTCCAAAGTTTCCAATTTATAAATTCTAAAGTTTCAATTACCGACAAAAAATTTTATCAATTGTTAAAAAATTTTTAAAAAGCGACCTATTGGACGTGGAAATTTTTAAAATTTTCATACATAATAGGTATATAGAAATAGTGAAATGGGGGGATAAAATGGACGATAAACATTTCTTCAAAATAGTTTTTGGTGAAAATTTGAGACAAAAACGTTTGGAGATGGATCAAAAAGTTACGATAAAAAAAGCTGCATCATTAACAAACCTAAACGAGGATTATTTAGGGAGAATTGAACGAGGCGAAAAACTTCCTTCCGTACATACTATTTTTCAATTATTTATTGGTCTCGGCATTAGCATCGACGAAATATTCAAAGATGTCTATATGCAAATAGAAATACTGAAGAAAAACGGAACCAACTTCCACATACATAAATAAGTTTTTCAAGTTTTTATTTTATTATATTTTGAAACCGTTTCCTAACATCAGTTAAATTATTTTAATATATTAACTGTTATATAAAAACGATCAAAATATATTAAAATAGGAGATGTTTAGCCATGATAAAAGTATTTGATCATTATGAAGTAAACAAAAGTACTATGGCAATATTATCTGTTGCTCATATTGATTACTCCACGCTTATACTCGAAGAAAACCAGCAAATCTACGTTCGAAAAACACCGACTCAGATTATTAAAGAAGCTTGCATAGAAGGTGGCTCTACCTATGACGGAAGACGTATTGCCGTTATGCATGCAATTGGTGCCCGCCAAAAAGTACCCATTCCCATTGACCAAATCGATCAAATCTTTGCGTTCCCAACGCAATCTCCGAAATCTTTTGAATGCAGTTGGATTTTTTACCATCATGTTAAATACATATCAACACGCAAGACTACCGAACACCAAGTGGTGCAATCGATTATTACATTTAAAAATGGACAAGAAATCATTTTAGATGAATCTCGGTTCATTTTGGAAAAACAAATGCAACGTACAGCTTTATGCATACTGAAATTTTCAAAGGTACCTTTAATATAGGATAAAATTTGTTAACTAATATTTATTATGAAAAGAAGCAACTCCCCACCACACGCCAAGATCAGTGAGAAGTTGCTTCGATTTTATTTCATTTAATATGGTCTTTCCAAATAATTTACTTTTCGTACATCTACCCGACACTTCTTGCCTTCTTTTTTATACAGAATTAAGAAGAGTTATTAGAATTTGTGGATAAATTGTGTGTAAACTGTGGATATATAACCTAATAACCGCATTCTTTCATTCACCAACAATCACTTCAACCCTTCGCAAACACGTCCATCTCCGTCATTATCAAGTTTGTAAACATCTTTTCCATACAATTTCAGAGATTTTTCATACACTGCTTGAGCTTCTGCTTGCGTTTTAAAGTCTGAACAATTATAGTCATCTTTCGTTAAATCAACAGACGGCTTACTTGGTGTAGCTGGCTTTGGTGTTGCCGTTACTTGGCCTACAATTTTAAACAATACTCTAGTCCCATCTGGGTATTTCTCCAACTGATTTGCAACCCAAGCCCCTGCACCACGATTATCACTCGGAGTTACATAGGCAACGTCAGCCCCTGCTCCACCTTCCGCACACATCGCCATCGGCCATTCATCCCGATCAAAGCCAGCTTTTGTCGGGATGCCTTTTAGTGATTCTTTGCGGTTTTCCTCTGCTCCATCGGGATCAATTGTACAGATCGCTGATTCACCTCTAGCGATTGCAGCTTTTATATGAGCTGCCGTTTCCGGATATAAATTAGCCGGAAATTCTAAAACTACATCATAAAGAGACGCCATTCCGTTAGATGAAATGATCGTTATTTTTCTTACAGCCCCATCCCAATGAACATTAGCTCCCAACGTTTCACTCACGAAACGCAATGGAACCATTGTTGAGCTATTTAAGATTTGGGCTGGTATGCTTATTGTTTTAGTAACACCGTTAACGGTCGGCTTTGTTGAGCCAATTTTTAAAACAATTTTTGTATTACCTTTAACAGCCGTTACGGTTTTTGTACCTGAATTCCAATCAACTTTAGAACCGAGTTTTTCAAATATGCCGCGTAATGGTACAAGCGTTGTTCCTTTTTGAATAACTGGCGGTTGACTATAACTTTGCTTTTTCCCATCGATATAGACGGTAATCGGCTGCTCCGCTGATACAACCGGAACCATTAAAAATAATGATATGAGTAAAATGAATAGTTTTTTCACCTAATCCCTCCTGTTGACACAATCATAGGGTTTTCATATTGCTCTGACAACCGTCATTCTTATTCCTGCTTTACCAGTATTTTCAGGAGGTGATTAGATTCTATTAAAGTCGAAGTTTATTAGTGATGGCTGATCCGTGTAGTTTTATTTTTCTATTTTGCAAAATGCCGGGGATCATAGAGGCCAATCAAATTATATTGGTTCGCCTAACGTGAGGAAAAAAACACTCATATAGCGTGGTTCGTTCTTTTTGTATCTAACATAAAAAATTAAAAGGAAATTAAGAGCTGACCAGAACGTCGTACTTTCGACATCTGAACGCTCTCCTCCCTTTCTTCAATGTTTTTTAAAAGATTCCTATATGGATATGCCCTTTCATTGAAATAGCGTAAATGAATTTACAACCTGATCATCATATAATCAGATGAGTCTTTTTTATAAAACAAAACCCTTCATTCCTTCAATTTTTGCTTTAGAATAGCCCTGTCATTGTCTATTCCCAACGGTAGTCTAAAGACATACTGCCTATCATACATGGGGAGAATTCATTGTCAATTGGATCTGGAATCCCCCACAATGATGAGCAAGCTGCAAATTTCCTTTAAATATCTTTCCTATTTGTATCTTTTTTATTGTCCAACGAATTATAAGAGATTGTTTTTGTTGTTGGATCAATTGAAAATTCTACATTATTTAAAAATTCATCCACAATGATGGTTTGATGATTAAGAGAAATTCTTCCATGATAAAATTCTTTCGCATAGATTCGTTTTTTCGCGATTAAGTGAGGGGTGTCTCCTGATTTCGAGCCGATGATGCCGCCGATGATTTGTCTTGATGCGTAAATTCTTCCTCCTCTTACGACTGCATTTTTTTCCAATATGCAATCTTTGCCGGCAAAAATATTGGAATGAATAACCCCGTTTTTCTTAATCCTGACGGTTCCGTTCGTTTTTATTTCAGAAAAATCGGATTCGCCGACTTCTATATTGCTGTCTTCTTTGATTGAATTTTCACAGAAAATGGACACGTCTTTAAAAGCAAGAAGAAGGCAATTAAGAACATGTGGCAAATTGGTCTCTAGAAAAGTTCCCCGATTCATAAAAATTGACGATAAAATTTTTTTCATAATATTGATTTGGATTGGAATGTTCATATTTAAACGTTCCATCTCTGAAATAATTTTTAACAACTTATTTATATCATTGACTGTGTTTTTAAACTTTTGTTCCATCAATAAGAAGAAAATATACGTTTTTCGAATCGACAGTCCTCTTTTTTTAACAACATTCATAATTTGCTGAAAGGCTGTTAGGATTTTTTTCATATCTACTTCTAATTTTTGTACCGTTTCATAAATCTGGCTAAATAAGACCCCATGCCTTCCTGCGTACAGCCTGCTATTGATAGCTACACCTTTTACAGTAATATTTTGAGCAGAAATGATTGTGGCGGAATAAACATTTCCATAAATAATGACATTTCCTAAAGATTCAATTCTCATGTTTTCTGTCACATTTCCATGGACAATGACATCACCGTGGAAGATTATATTTCCTGTCCACATGTTCACATCATTAAAAATCTCATAGTAAGGCAAGATATCAATATATTTCACCGTTTTCCCTGTAATGGATGGCCTTCCTTTACTTAAAGCATAAACTTTCCCATCGTCCGTTATTTTGACGTTTGATTTTCCTCTCAGAATGATTTTCTTAGGAGGCTTTGGATAGATCTTTTTTCCATAAACATTCATACCAGCTTGTCCTTCCACTGGCTGGTGTAGAATGGCAATTAAATCGCCAACATCAACGGAAGGGATTTTCACACGATTTCGAAAATCAATTCGCCCCTCAACTTCTTCAAAACTTTCTTCTTTTTTCTCTGAAAATAATAGTTCAATCGAAGCATCTTTGGAATTGATAGGTGGAGTGCCCTCTGCAATCACAATTTCCTCAAATGTCGGATCAATGAGTTCCTTATAAACGACGTCCATTTTTAAATCGGCTTTAATTCCCTTTTCATTAAGACTCTCAATAATCGATGAAAGGACCCCTTTAATATCAATCTTTTTTCGAACCGTTTCGATTTCTAACAAAAATCTTACAGATCGACTTTTGTTTTTTAATCGATAATCTGAAGCTGTTTCAGGTGACAATTTAAAAAATACTTTCATTTTATCTTTTGAAACAGTAATTATAAAAGGTTCTTGTTGTTTTGCTATTTCCCAATAAATTTCATCGAGACTATTTACAGGGGTATCTTTTGTCATCTTTTTTCCATTGATATAAATATTTAATTCTTTATTATAAACAAGAACAGGAATACGTCCGCCTATATCAGGATCTTTTATAAATAATCGGTTGTTCCGAACTTCAATAAAACCGTCTTCTTCAATAGGATCATGAACGTTCTCTTTGATGAATGGTTCTTTAAGTTGATCATGATCAATACTTTTTACGGAATGTTCCTCTTCGTTCAATAATGAATTAATAAGACTTATTAATTCATTTTCAGAGTGCATATAATTTTTCCCCCTAAAAATTTTAAAAAGTGATTAAGAAAATTGTACAAAATCTATTGCTCTTTTGCATTGATTTTATCTCACATGAACCCCATATCCCTTAAAAAAATATTTCAATCAAATATCTTCATTAGGCGGGGCTCGTCGAATCCCATTTACGTACTAGGTTGCGCCTTTTCTCAGAGCGGAGAAGCAGGATTCGATCTAACCTACGCCTTTCGCATTCCTTTACATCGGAAACTAAATCGGTACCCCTTATTAACCTGCGTCCTTTACGTTTTTTAGAGAATTCTTTCGATAATCCGTTAAAAATTGTACAAACTCATCGAACGGCAATGGTTTACTAATATAATACCCTTGCCCAACAGCACAATGATGAGCTGCCAAATAATGCATTTGCTCCTCTGTTTCAATACCTTCGGCAACGACTTCTAAGTTTAAAGATTCTGCAATAGAAATAATGGCATTAACCATTAGTACAGTTGCAGTATCATTTGATTTACCAATTTCATCGATGAACGATTTATCAATTTTTAATGTATCAACACGCAATTTCGTTAAATACTTTAAAGAACTGTATCCGGAACCGAAATCATCAATTGCAATACTGACGCCAAGTTTCTTTAATTCATAGAGTTTTTTTATTTTCTCTTTTTTGGATACCATGGAAAAACTTTCTGTTATCTCTAACTCTAATAATCTCGGTTCTAGCTGTGTTTCCAATAACACTTTTTGAATCATTTCAACAAAATTTTCTTGCCTAAATTGATGAACAGATATGTTCACTGCCATCTGCAATTCCGGAAATCCGGCATTTTGTAATATTTTACTATGCTGACAAGCTTCTCTTAGTGCCCATTCCCCAATGGAATCTATAAGCCCTGTCTCTTCAGCTAAAGGTATAAATTTAGAAGGTGGAACAATCCCCTTCCAAGGGTGATTCCAACGGATGAGCGCTTCACAACCGACGATTTCTTTAGTAAATAAATCAATTTTGGGTTGGTAATAAAGTTCAAATTCTTTTTTCTCCACAGCCTTGCGAAGTTCCAATTCCAACTCCATAATTTCGGTTGGTATTTTTGTCATATAATTTTGGTAAATGGAATAATCATTTTTTCCATTATGTTTTGCCCAATACATGGCGATATCAGCGTTTTTCATTAATGTTCCAAGATCATTACCATGGTCAGGGTAAAAACTAATCCCTATACTACACGTAATAAACAATTCTTTTCCGTCAATGTTATATGGGAGGCTAATTTCCTTCATAATATTTTTTGCAAAATTTGCGATCAGTTTTTTATTACTACACGGCACTAACATCGCAAACTCGTCCCCACCAAAGCGAGCGATATCCAAATCAAATGGGGCCAAATCTGTTAATGTTCTTAAACGGTTTGCAACTAATTTTAGGAGAATATCCCCTGTACTATGGCCTAATGAATCATTAATATATTTAAACCGGTCTAAGTCTAAAAAGAAGACCGCTGAGTCCACCTTGTCATTCATCAATTCCTGTAGTTTTCCTCAAATGCTCGACGATTTAACAATTGCGTTAAATGATCTTTTGTTGCTAATTCTTGGATTTCTTTTTGAGCTTCTTTTTTGTCTGTAATATCATTTTTAATAATGAGAAATTGATAAGGCTGGCCGATATTATTGATAAAAGGGATCACCATCGTTTGAACCCAGTAATACGTACCATCTTTAGCCCTGTTTTGAATTTCTCCTTCCCAAACTTTTCCTTGATTCAGCGTATCCCATAATTCATTATAAAATTGTTCAGTGTGGAAATCGGATTTCGTAAGTTGATACGATTTCCCAATGACGTCACTACGTTCGTACTTCGAAATTTTGCAAAACTTATCATTTACATATTTAATAATCCCTTTTTCATCGATAATTTCAACGATACTTGATTTTTCCAATGCTTCCTTAATGTTAATAAGCTCTTGAAAATAGTGGCTGGATCGTTTTTTTTCTGTAATATCAACAAAAATTGTTAAATTCGTATGATCGCCCATAAAGTGGAAAGGTATAGATAACACTTCGACAGTAATCGTTTCCCCATTCGCATTGATCCATTCTTCTTCTGCGATGTCTACAGGTAGTTTTTGTTCTAAAACCGTATGAAAACGTGCCAATACAAGATCATGATAGTTTGGATGTATAAATGAAAGAACAGATTTCCCTATGATTTCCTTTTCATTTTTAAACCCGAGGCTTTGCAAAGCATATTGATTCAAAAATTTAAATTTACGATCTTTGATAATCATAATACCTAGTGGTGATTTGTGTAAAAGGATGCGATATTTTTTTTCATTGATGGATAAATTAACAAGCAATCGCCATATAACAAATATTATTAATATGAGAATGATGTTAAATGAAAGCGATAAAATGTTTTCTAGTGTAAGACCTCGCAAAGATTTTTGATCTTCTTGTTCAAGCAAAAAAATGGTTTTATTAAGATAAATAATCAGACTATCACTTTTTTTCTCCATTTGCCGAATGGCTAGACTTGGCTCTTCTTTTCCGGAAATAAACTTGTCAATATCCATTTTCAACGAATGCCATTCCCGTTCAATAAAATCCATATTTGTTTTTATCTCTTCGGACGATGTCAGAAATTTTGAGTTGATCATTTCATCCTTCACTCTATGAAAACGATCCTCAAATTCACGCATGAGTGCTTCCATTCTATTTTTCGCCCTAAAATCATTTAATATAATATATTGAATTGCTTTTTTGGTTATTTTTTCAGTGAGCATTCTTTCATATGCAATTTTATTGATCATTACGCTAATATTCTTCGATTTTTCCATAGAATTCGTGACTATAAGGTAAACGATAGAACCAATAGTTGAAATAAGTAAGAAAAATACGGCTAGTTTCACATAAAGCGATTTATTCATGGTGCTCCCTCCCCCTAAACACGCCCTAGCAATTCCCTTGCTTTCTTCCAAATTTTTTATCAAATAAGGGAATGCCGTCATATTGATCCCCACCACTAATCAATAAAAAACATACGGAAAGTACCAGTAGAAAATTATTAAATTTGTTCCAACTATGCAAAAAGTAATATGGAAAATACTACCATAGGTCTATTTTATCACTAATTTTATAATACTTTTTTCTAAAACGTGAAAAAAATGTGAAATTTTTGTTAATGGAGATGTGCGTGGTCTTGTTCCATAAAAGCTACGAAAAGTAATAATGCTAGAAAATCTGCATGACCCACCACTTAGAACACCATCGTTACATACAAGTGCAGAAGGGGACATTGGGGAATACAAAAAACTACACCCTGAACATGACTCAGGGCAATAGTTTCGATGCTAAATTAATCCCAGAAATTTCCGATAATCAAAAAGCTAAGCACATATATAATTATTACTCCAATACATATGGGAAACAACTCATCCTATACACAATGTGTATTTATCCGAACTTTCAAAGATTATCTCCAATTAATGATAGGATTACACCATTTTTGTTAAAAAAATTCACTTTTTTAGAGAATCTAAATATCCAGCACCCTCTTGTTTATGGTTTTTCTTTTTTATAGCTATTGAAAAATCCCCAAAATTAAATTATTGGGGAGTCATCTTGGCACAGCCAAATAGGTGACATGCACAAAAACTAAAGTTTTCGGTTTTAATAGGATTTATTTCTTAATTTCAGTTTAAATATATTATTAAAAATTTACTAAAATCATTTAATAAACCTATGTTATTTTAGGTTAAAAGTATGATTTTTCGACAAAGAATGACATTTTTCGTGATATATATCACATAAAAAAATTTTTAAAAATGTTAAAATTTGGTCGTGTTTTTAAGTCCTAATAAAAAAAGAAGAGAAAAGAAAGTGTTACGAAACAAATTTTCAAAGGTTTTACCACTTCACTCCAAGATTGTTTATACAATCACTTTGAAAAGAAATTGGAGGGGAAATGATGTTCAGACTTTGGAACACCTAATGTTTAATATACAGACAAAATATATTACATAACCTTTATGAATTAGAAAAAACAACAAACATCTATTTCAGGCATATATTCAATAACATTTTTATAACTACAATTTTACGGAATAAATTTCAGAATTTTTTAAAAACGATCAAAATGTAGGTTATTAGGAGGTTCATGTAAGTTGAAAAGGGAATGGTCGCAAGAAGAATTAAATTATCTTAAAGAAAACGTTGGTATATATAAAATAGCAACAATTGCAAAAAAACTCAATCGCTCGTATGAATCCATTAACCAAAAAATAAATCGACTGGGACTAGCAAATACAAAAATTCATACTGGTTTCATTACACTGGGGGAATTGGCCAGATATTTAAAGATAGATCGTAATACTGTGAAATGTTGGGTTCGCAAATATGGATTACCGTGTATCAAAAGGGTCACAAGGAAATCAAAAGTATTTTATTTTGTAAATCCTTCAGAGTTTTGGAAATGGGCAGAAGTTCATAAAGACAAAGTAAAATTCTCTGATATTGAAAAAAACACCATTATCCCTGAGCCTAGTTGGGTAGATGAAGAAAGACAAAAGGATCAAGATATGACTAAGAAGAGAACCTATAAGAATTGGACAACTTTAGAGGACGAAATACTTTTAGAACTCCGTCAAAATGGCCTTACTTACAAAGAGATTGGCATATTAATGAATCGAAGTTCTATTAGTGTAGAACGTCGTTATAATAGGATCATTTCTAGAAAAAATAGGGATTAATATAGGTAACCTTTACTCTGACATGAAATGTATGATAATATGAATCGACAAATCATCAAGACAGAGCATTTCTAGTGGGTCTGCCGATGTTATAAAATTTATTGCGAAAGTATCTTTTATAATTATAATAGCAATAATTCTTGTATCTTCATTCATTATTATTAATTTTTTTTATTTGATAAAAATAAAGATTCAGATCAAAATCTGGGGTGAACATTAACAATGAAACTAACGGTTTCAAAAAAAATGTTTTTGGGATTTGGGGCAATTATAGCTTTACTTATTATTTTAGGAAAGTTTGCATCTATGGAAATTGAAAAGACGATAAAGACATATGACAATTTTCTTGATAACCGCGTCGAAAAAGTTAGTTTAATCAAAGATTTAATCATTTCTTCAAAAGATATGCAACTAGCTATCCGCGGCTTTCTATTAATTGAAGAGGATGAATCACTCGCCCTCTATCAAAATTCTTTAAATAAGCAAGAAGAAATAAGTGAAAAATTACAATCTTTGATAACAGAAGAAAGAGAAAGAGCGTTATTGCAAGAACTAAATCATTTAACAACTCAATATACTCAGGCTGCTGAAGAAATGATTGCCTTAAAAAAAGAAGGTAACCCAACTTTTATAAATATCTTATCAGAAAAAGGTTATCCCCTTGTTCAAGCTTACCTTACTAAAGCTGATGAGATGATTGCATTTCAAGTTTCTCAGTTAGAAAAAGTTCGCAACATAACGAATGAGAAGATAAAAGATATTAAACGAAGTTTTTTCATACTAGGGATCATTACTGTATTGCTTGGGATTGGCATAGCATTTGTTATTAGCAGAATGATTTCTAATCCTGTAAAAAGAATGTCAATCATAGCAGAAAAAATAGCTGATGGTGATTTGACACAAGATACAATAAAAATAAATAACAAAGATGAAATTGGAGCCTTAGCAAATGCTTTTAACGATATGACTTTTAAACTCAAGCGGGTTTTACACCATATTAATAATAGTGCTGAACAAGTAGCAGAAGCATCGAAATAACTTCAAAAAACTAGTGAACAAGCAAACAAAGCGACAGAACAAATAACTTCTGCTATTCATGAAGTAGCCCATGGTTCAGAAACACAAGTATTTAGTACTCAGGAATGCGCAAAAGCTATGGAGGATATATCTATTGGCATCCAAACCATTACTGAATCTTCAGCTTCTGTTAAGGATTCTGTACAAAAGGCAGTGGAATTATCCAATAAAGGTTTCCAGTCACTGCATGATTCGATTCAACAAATGAATTTAGTTGAAAGCGGAGCTAAAAATGCAATGACAGCCATCCAACAATTAAATGGACACTCTGAAGAAATCAGTAAAATTATAGAAGTAATCACAAATATTGCGCGTCAAACGAATTTATTAGCTCTAAATGCTGCGATAGAGGCAGCCCGTACAGGAGAAAATGGAAAAGGCTTTTCAGTTGTAGCCGAGGAAATAAGAAACTTAGCAAATCGGTCCCAAAGGTCGGCTGATCAGATCGTTCAATTAATTGAACATATTCAACTCGATATAGAAACAGCAAATAAAGAAATAGGTATAGGCACTCATGAAATAATGGTAGGTAAAAAACTAATCAATCAAACTGGTGTCATATTTAAACAAATATTAAATTCTATGGAACAAGTAAACTCTCAAGTTCATGAGGTATCTGTAACAACCGAAAAAATTTCTACCAATTCAGAAGAAGTATTATCTGCAGTTGAACAATTAGCACAAATTGCAAAAGATGCATCAGATCAAGCACATGAAGTAGCAATAGCTTCAGAGGAACATTTAGCCTTTATGGAAGAGGTCACTGCATCAAGTGTATCCTTAGGCCGATTAGCTCAAGAATTACAAGGGGTAACTTTGAGATTTAAGTTATAAATTTATTGTTTAGCAATTCAGTTAAAATTTAGATCATACGGTAAATAAGGGATTTTCAATACTCCTGATAAATGTTCATATCCATTACACTTTACATTGTGTCTCTTTGAAGCAATTTACAACGGGAGAGCTGCTGAAGTTTGCAAGGTAAACAACATATTGTACGCTAAGCAGCAAAAAAATAAATTACATAAAAATTTTACATGCTGTTATTTCCCAATCAACATAAAATTCTTTTTGTTGACCTGAAAGTTGCTGTTCGGCAAACATATCCTAGGCTCATGCATTTATACTTTGGTAAATCAACAATATATTCCTTCCTGGGCAAGCTTTTACCAATGAAAATAAAATAATTTAAACCTTTTTGATTAAAAAATTCAAAAAGTTTTTTAGATATTCGTTTTTTAGATATTCCTGTGACGCCAACTTTAATAAAATCCCTTTACAATATAAAAAGGCACGGTAGCAATTAAACTGCTTATCGTGCCTTTTCTCCCGTAAAAATCCATTTGTATATTTAATTATTTTTATATTTGCAAGTACAAGTAAAACCAATTTTACAAAGGTAAATAGAACCTAAATCCATCCACAAATTAATTTCCAATTGAAGGACCATTCGTAAGATCATAACATAATTAAGTTTTTTTTATTTATTTTACTTTCAATCATTTTTTCATAAAATGCCGCTTCTTAAGTATTTTGAAATTTGCCATAAGAATCGTTTAATTAGCTAGTGTTTTAATAGTCCTTATTCTCCTACATTGTTGAGTTCTGATCCATAAATACTAATGACAATGAATTATCAAAACTGCAATAAGCCCCATAAAATAAACGATGTAAAGTTCATGATTATTGACTTATTGGATTTTGCTCTTAAACTTTAAAGATACCTCTAAGCTGAACGTGAAGTATATGGATAAAGAAAATTTCATTTATTTTATTTTCAAGCCCAGGTACCATATATGGTACCTGGGCTTAGGCTCTCCTATATTTTTAAATACCTGAAAGAACGTTGTATCAATAATTTGAATTGTTGATATTAAAACAGTTTTGAAAAGTTCGAGTATGACCTAATCGTTTCAAAATTTGTGGTAAACAAAGATGCGCCTAGTTGGATTTACATCAGTAGCACCCTAAAACCCTTTAACACTTTAAGGCTACTACAATTAAAATTGTTATTAGAAATATTACAATCAAATAAAATTTTACTTTTAACTTTACTGTTAATTTCAAACTTAATTTCATTATTATAAGCCTCCTTTAACTTATACTCATTAAACCTAAAAAAGTATTAAAGGAGGCCTAAGCCTTATTTAAGAAAATTTTACCATTTTAATACTTATATTGCAATATTAACTTTTTATTTTATAACTGTCTATAATGCACCAGTATTTAGTCATCTTGGATTCCAATTAAGGAAATTAATTCCCTTAAATAACACCTTGATCTCCCTAAATATCTCCTTTAATTGATGTTTATTTATTGCTCAATCACTAAATAAAGGGACAATTTTGCACACAATAATTATTACATTTGCAGCTCACGTTTATTTAATGCTGTCCATAAAAACTGCTAATAAATACAGGTAGACCTTAATAATGAATAATAAACAAAAAATTAACTGTATGATATTTAGATAAAATGAAGACTTACTTAAAACAAAAAATAAGAATTCCCGCTTCAATGCCCTATTACACAACGACAATTACAAATCAATTCGGTAATTTATCGCTCTTCAATTCGACAATTTCAACTGCTTTTGAGATATCCCAATGAAAGAGGTCTCCTTTAACATAGCGGAGAATTTGTCCAACGGCTGCCGGATCACTTTTTGAAACATCTCACGATCCCTTCGAAGTATCCGTTTCACTTGCTGTAGCAGATTTTTAAAACTTGTTTTGTTATGCCTTCACTTGAAAAAGCTTATTAGGTGATCCGAATCAGCTTAATCGACGGTACATCCGTTCGTACCAGTGCAAGCAGATACGGAAAACATTATGCGACTGAAGTAAGAATCGGATATTTAATTATTCCTGTTCACGCTATTTCAGTGATCCCGATGCTTCCTGGGGTTGGGATAATTACTGTGAGCAGTATTACTACGGGCGAAATCTTTATGTTTTTACCGCATCAGATAGCCCATATGGCTGCAGGTCTATTTAAACTTTTCTACGCTGATCGACACGATAGTACATGTTTTGTACCTTCACTGTTTTAAATGAAGCATTTGTATCCTGAATTACAAACAAAGAGTGCTTATTGGATTTAACGCATGATGCCCATTCCATTTACAAAGTTCTCCAACACTTCGATAAAAGTGCGACCATCGAACTAACCTAACGTAATACAGGAAAAAACAAACAAAAAAGTGAATTTACCTTCACAAAGGAAGGGATTCAAAGTTCCAAGCAAGGCACATCATGGCTTACGATGGATTTTGTAAAGATCAAAGCGACATTTATGGTGTTGCCCTTTGAAACGTAAGTCTTGTTGGAATGTAACGTGTAATACACCATGTTCCAATTCGGCTTACGACCGTGTTTTCTATACCTATGAATCCGAAATTCTTCGTTAATTTACCCGGATCCCTCAGTGATCCAATGCTTGGAAAAACGTTACAAACGGAAAACGACCGTTGAATCAACCAACAAGCGACTGAAAGATGATTATCTTTTTAAAGATAAAAAGCTTCGTAATACGCGAAATTAATATATAGAAGCCAATCTTTTATCAATGTACCTACACAAATATGCTTGGGTGAAAAATGACCAAGTCGATATGACAATATTGATTGAACAATGGACATGTGAATTTCATTAATTACAAAATTTAAAAAAATTAAAGTATGTTCCATATATTAAAAATGCCCTTGAAAAAGTTATTTGACATATGCATTTTTGAAAATAATTATGAGAAACAGCTAAAACCTTCTTTTTTTGATATTTTCAAACGTAGCATCAGCTTTTTTAACCCTAGTTTCCGAGAGACTACTAAACGTAATGTCACATTTGAAATTGTTAATAGTTTGATATACATTCTTGTAAACTCTTTAATTAAAATCCAATAAATGTTATTGTAACAGCACCAAACAAACCGAATAGAAGTTCACTTTTTATCAAAAGTATTACCTTTTCAGATCCCCTCCCATGCTCTACGAGAGGGGATTAAATCTTCTTTTATAAGTCCAAATAGTTTTGGTATTTTCAGAATTATAACCAATTTTTGGAATATTATTATGAAGCCAACTTCTTTATTACAGAATCCAACCTCTGGATATTTATTTCAATAACATCATTTGAAGCAACTGTTTCAATCTTACCCTCTGATAAATCCCAATATTCATAATTTTGAATTGATGCTGGTAATGGAACTTCACTGAAATTATCACATAAAACTCTAACTATACCAAATTCTTCACCAATATTTTGGCTCTTTCCATAAGTTAAAATTATTAATCGACTATTCTTTTTATCATACAAATATGCATATCTTACATTTAATTTATCATACCGACAGCCAGGTGTTGGAATTAATAGTTTTCTTTGCTCGTGCTTAAGTTCCCGAAAAAGGTTTTGATCATCACCAATAATCCCTAGAAAGTTTTCCAAAAAACTTGTAGTTAATCCATTCTTTTGTTCTAAATCAAGGAATTTTTGAATCGGTAAGCAAGATTGATGAACGAACGCTTGACAAATTATATTTTCTGCATTATTAATTGCCATTCCAAATGTTTTTCTTTGCTTTTGAGTAGCATTTGACGTCTTTCCATAATAAAGCTTATAAATTGGGTAAAAAGAATTTATTGGTTTACTTGCCAAAAAATTTTCCTCCTTTTTAATTTTTTTAGGAGGAATTCGGGATCTTTTATCCAATATTATTAATAAACGAAATACATATATGGGATGAAATTTTTCCCGAATTCCATGAAGTCCATTGTTTCTGCCAACAATGGGCTTTTTAATTTGGTGTTGAACGACGATGCCCTCTTACTTTCACAGTAGTATTACCAACCTTTCTTACATGAGGCTTAACTGGTACAATCTTTTTTCCTTTTTTTGTTTTTGCCATTCTATCACCTCCTCAAATTCTACTTTTTAAAAAGGAAAAACTTTCCTTAAATTAATTTTTATTATAATCTGAATTTAATTCTATGTCAAATTTTAAAAGATTGTGTGACACCTAGAAAAATAAGATTTTTTACTAAAAATAAACCTAATTGAAATTTATAGAATATGTCTATTATTTTTATTATAATAAAAGAAGAGTGACAAATTTATTTCTTTTAATTGAAAGAGGATTAAACATTATGGAAAAAAAACTTTCTCCTGAAGAACATTGCAAATTAATACTTGAGGAAAATGGTCCGCTTCTAGGGAGCGAACTAAATGAGCAATTACAAAATAAGTTACAAGTATCTGCTGTATATGCTAGAAAGATTATACAACGCGCTAATGCCAAAGGAATAATCCTTTCTACTAAACCAGTTTCTTTTCGACATGGACAATTTTTATATTATTTAAAACACCATAATATTTCCAACATACTGCCAAATTTTTTAAAACAACACCGCAAAGGGTTAAATCGTGTATTTTCAAGCCTACTTCATAATAAAGGAGAAATATTGCAAGACGAGGCATATAAAATAGCTGCTAGTGTTACAAATAATAATTTCTTTCCTAAAAACGAAACTACTGACAAAACTCTTCGTGATTTAAAAGAACTTACTATTATTGATAATGTAGAAACATATAACCATATTTCATTTATAAAAGCTTCAAAGAGGTTTTTTGGGCAGAAAGAAATTAATTTTGGATCAATTCGCCGTCATATGATAAATAGAATTTTTACTTTAGATGCTATAAGGTGGCTAGAGCAAACAAATCTTCTTGCATGGAACCAAAGCCAAGTATTTAATACAAATCAAAGGCGGGTGGATTTTAATGGTCATTTATGGGATGTAGTAGGTTTTACTTATTTATATGGTCACTATGAAGCAAAATTTGAAAGCAATCAATTGACAAAGATACCTTCATTTGTATTTATTGAGTCTATTTTCCACCGCCAAACCTACCTAGAAGACATTGAGGGTTTTGTTTCAAGAATTGAAATGCAAAGTGCAAGACTCAAAAATAATACGACAGGATCACGGATTACTCCTATTCTTTTTTATAGTTTTATGGACAAAGAGGCTTTTGATTATTCGAAAACCAAAGGATTAATGATGATAAATAGTAGGGGCTGGCTTGGGGAATATGCTCAAGAATTATTCGAATTTCTTGCTAACCCAACAGATAATGACCTACTAACAAAATGCGATTACTATTTGCAACTCCTACATGATCGAGGTTTTTACCAATCCCACTTAATGTATGAGTTAATGAAAATAAAGTATGCACAACATTTTATTTTGCAAGGGTGGAAAAACCGGCGACATGTTCATTATGAATTCAATAATGAGCTCTATTATTTTGACTGGTTAATGTACGATACAAACAATACTGCATATCTTTGTCTAATCCTTTCTAAGGATGAAAATATTAATCACTTTATTAATAATGAATTTCCAACATTCAAAAGTGTTTATAAATACTACAATAACGAACAAGAATTTAAGTGGATTATTTTTGATCAGGATGGAAACATATTAAAACAAAAATCTTAATAAAATCCCGCTACCATGTACTGCATGGCAGCGGGGGATACGGATAAAATCTATAATCTACTTCGCCTCAATAGGTAACTTTAAACATATACTGTGATTGCATTTTAACAATAAAAGGCCATTTCGCTTTATGCAAAATGACCTTTTCATTCTCTTTTGAACATATGATAAGCAATCCATTCCACAGCAACTTCAAATGGAGGCCTTGTATCATTATCTGCAAGAAGAATCATAAAACGAAATAATTCCTCGTCCTCAACAATTAAATCAAATCCATTGAGGTCTAAGAATGTGAAAGTAGACAAATAAGCTGTGCGCTTATTACCGTCAACAAAACAATGTCCTATTGCTAAATAATAAAGGTATACAGCCGCTTTCTCTGCAAGGGTAGGAAATCTTTCGATGTCCCCGAATCCAGACATTGGCAGAGCTAAAACACCTTCTAATTTACCTATTTCACGACCGGGTAATCCACCGTATTTTTCTAAGGTTAAATCATGTAATTGTTCTACATCTTCTACTGTAAGGTACTCTATATTCATATCTAATTTTTACTAAGTTTTTTAAGAGCTTTATCGTTTTGTTTTACAGCTTTAGCAAAGCTAGAAAGAATCTTCTTTTTACGATCAGTTGTTTGAGGTCTTAGTACTCCGTTCATTTCATCATTCCCCTTTTTTTTCATTGGACACCTCCATATAAACATTACTTATATACTGATATATGATAGGTTGTCCAATCTAAGAATTTTTAAACTAGACTCTAGCTAACTTTACTTTATTTTATATGATTTTACTAAAAATGAAAAGTCACACAGAAAAATGAAGATAATTACAGTGTCACCACAATTTTTGCAAAGAAAAAAAATAAAAACTTAATTTCTAAAATTTATAGCTCTTCAATTCGACAATTTCAAGATGTCCCAATGCAGAAATCTATCTTCCAATCCTCCTTAGTATTTCTCTTTTAATCTTTGAAAGTACTCTTCTTACAATTGATGGTGCTGAGAGTTTATTATATTTTTTAATCATTGGATCCATATAATCTATAAAAACTTGGAAGTTGTTTACCTGTTCTGCAGCTTTAAAAGCTTTAAAACTTTCTTGTGAAAGTTTTGTTCTTTCCTCATAAATTCTTTTTCTTTTCGAAGGAAGGTTGTTGTTTGATTTTACTCTTTTGGGTGGTCTCCATTCATTATTTTGGTCCTTGAGATATAATCGATATGCCAGTCCTTCTCTACGGTGTCGAAATCCCCCTGCTTGGGACTGATAAACTTTTTCAACACTAATTTCATCGATCCATAATTTATTTTTATTATTCTCAATAATTTGTTGAATAACCGGGTTTCTGACAATTATTACATTCGTTCCCATACTATCTTTTGTATATTCCGGCAGCCATGCATCCCCTACTGTTATGTCAGCAGTTTCCGCTAAAACATCGTCACAAAACTCACATGCATTATATTTGAATAATCCATGCCCCCAATTTGTTGTATATAAATGGCGTGTTGGGGAATTAAGTATCACTTCTTTCCCATCTTTCTCGCCAATGACTTCAACACCGTAATCACTTGCCAAGCGATTTTCTAATTTTTTTCTAAAATCTATTCCCTTTAAATATTTCGGTTCAATTCCTAATTGCCAGCCAATTGATTTTGCAAACATGTCACTTTTCAAATGTCCACATACTAATCCAATACAAAATTTGATTCTTTCACGTATGATTTCATCTTGTTCAGCCAATAAACGTACGCCTTTTATAAAACAAGGAATCCCAATTAATGCATACCTTCCTTCATTTTCCTTGACGAACTTTAGAACCTGAGACATTTCTACTGGATAATATTTGGATTTTGCGCCTTTAGATAATTCATCGTTATCACAAGAAATTTGGTATTTAAACAATACTTCGTCCTTTTGGTTTGCCGGCTTCACATGAATGATGCCGTCAACTAAATTCTCTTGTAAAAGCTTTGATGCAATCCAGTTGCCCACTCCACCGGAACTGCCTTTTTTACGAAAATCCCCTTCCTTAACATATCCAGCGTAATTTTTTAAATAATAACCTGTGTATTCATTAAATGAAATTCCTTCATAATCATCAAATAATTTTTTCCCTAGCTCTGATTCATTTATACTATGTGAAGAAAATGGACAAATTGAAAGAAAGTCGATATTTATTTCATCCATGCAATCTTTTATATTCATTAATGGCTTATATTTACCGTTCTCATCTAATTTCATGGCTAAAGGTGACCCTTCTATTGATGCACAAATTCCGCAGCCTATACAATAATCATTTTTTACCACCGTATTTATTAATTCATCTAACTGTTCTTTCATTAGGACACATCCTTGTCATCTTAATTCATGAAATACTACCATTTGGTTTTATCACCCTTATAATTTTCAGTTTCTTTAAAATAGGTAGTAGTAATCCTTTTTCATATGAATTAAATCCAAAAAACCACATGAATGTAAAATAAATAATTGAGAAAAGTATAATTTTCAAAATTAACATTAAAATGCTTACCTGTGGTATAAAAATATTTAACAAAAATCCTCCAACTAATGAAAAGAATGCAGGTATGGACATTTTTAAAATATTTTTCCAAAAGAGAGGGATATTAATTCCAATTCGATAAAAATAATAAAAATTCATTACAATTGCATTTCCGATTAGATATGATGCCCCTGTACCAATCGCTACACCGATCCCTCCATACAGTTTAGCCAACGGTATTGAAATGATAACATTAAAAACAGCAATCAAAATTAATACAACTGAGCGAAACCCTTGCAAATTCTTTGCTTGTAAAATCGAAAGCCCTAAATTTTGAATAAGTGGTATCGTAATAGGTATCATAATAATTAATACCATATAATAAGCACTGCTGTAATTTTTCCCAGCCCATAATTCAATAAAAGGACGCCCAAATAAAATAAAGCCGTACAAAATAAAGGATAAAATGATGTATTGTATTCTACCAAATTTAATCATTAATTTTGTAAAATCTTCATGACTTGCATTTTTCGCAACCATCATTGATACTTTTGGTAAAAAAAGCCCGCTGATAGCTGTAGAAAAAGTTAAATAGAGTTTTACAAATTGTAAAGCAATCGCAAAGACTGCGACTACCATCGTTCCTGAAACTGCTCCTAAAATAATTTGACCAGTGTTCCAATTAATTTGATCAACTATAATTCCTAAAAAAATAAAAAAAGAATAACCAAGAATTTCTTTCAACAATTGAAAATCTAATTTACCAAAATGAATCTTTATTTTTATATATTTAAAACAGTAAAAAACATTATAAAAAAGAATTGAGATATTGATAACCGTAGTCACTAAAACCATCATTACAGCACCATATCCCCAATATAATAAAGGCAAGGTTAATAAAGGATTCAATAAGTGCCGAACAATACTTGCAACCTTTACTACAATAAATCTTTCATATGCTTGCATAATAGAGCCAAATATCGATAAAGGGAAAGAAAGGGCAAAATTTATAATTAAGATGACAACCATAAGCTTTGCTTTTTCTAGTTCAGCTGCGGTTAGACTTTCTCCAAATATTTTTTGAACTGTATGATAAAGAACAACACCAACAAGTATCGTCAAGACACCTATAATCGAATATAAAAATAAAAACATTCCATTGAGCCTTGCTTCCGATTCCTTATCTCCAATCGCTCTATTCCTTGCAACATAACGAACGATAGCATTGCCTAGACCTAAATCCATAATACTAAGGTAAGCAGAAATAGAGCCAATCATCGCGTATAAACCGTACTCCGATTGGCCCAGTAATCGTATCATAATTGGTGTATATAAAAGAGCAATCCCTATCGTTATAAAAGTGGAAACGTAGGATAGAATTGCCCCCGCTTTCAGTTGACTCACATTACAACAACTTCCTTCTACTAAAAATGTGGTGTATTCTAACAATTTTTAATGTACATTTAAAGCCTCTTTTAAATAATCAAAAGCCTTCTTTCTCTCAGCTTCCAAAATGGGCCACACATGTGTGTAATCCGCTTCAAAAATCTCCTCCTTGCGAATGTTTTGCACATGCCTTGCTTCTAATTTAAAAGTTGATAATATCGTTTCAATTCTGGAATTCATTGATGGCAAATCCCCTGCTCTCTCAAAAACAATAAATGGAGTTTCCATTAATATTGAAAACACGACACCATGAAATGAATCCGTACAAAAAATGCTCGCCGAATGAATAAAATCGATAAATTCACTTGGGCCTGTTATATAAGTTTCCGGGTCTTTTATATCAACTAAATTAATTATTTGCAATTCATTTTCTTTCGCAATGCGATCTATTTTTTTGTTGTACTCTTTCGGTATTCCACCTAGAAAATAGGTCAATAAGTATTTTTTCTTAGGCTTTGTTTTAGCAGGCTTTGCAATGGAAAGCCACTTTTCCTTTGTCAACATCAATGTAGGATCAACCAAAACTACTGCATCTCGTCCAGTTAAATCTTTAATAATTTTCGCACCTGCATGTTCTCTTACTGACAAATAAGGAATATCAGACAACCATTGTTTATAGCGGTCTACATATTCTGGCGGAATTTGTGAAATCCCAAAACTAGGTGCATATGCAATTCGCTTATCTTGAGGTGCAAAGGCTAAAAAATCAATGGATGAACCATAACGAAAATAAGGATTCCACACTTGGTCACTTCCTGTAATAAAGAAGTCATACTGATTGGATAAGTCATTTGGAAGTTTCTTATCCGAAATTGAGAAATTTGTTTCTTTAATAAAGGTATTTGTAAATTCCTTAAAACTTTGAATTCTATTCTCTCTGAGATTAGAAAGTTTCCTTTTGTTAAAATAATTCGATAATTTTATTGTTGTTTTTGATAAAATTTCTGCCACTGACATTTCTTTGATTTTGTTCAATCTAGAAAATTTATTTACGTTATGCCAAGGATTCGGTTTAACAACTTCATGAATAATTGTCTCAACGGAAAATCCAATTGATTTTAATATTTCTTGTGTGGCATAATTTTGTAGTCTATTTCCGTAGTTGGAATAATCATTTATCGTTAATATCGCAACTTTTTTCATGCTTTACCTTCCTTAATCTTTCTAAATTTGACCCATAAAAGGAAGCTTTTTTCGCTTTTTGTCTTAGAATTTGATTTTATTGTTTTTTCAAAAGCCTCAGTAATGCACTATAATAGAAGTATAAAAACCAAGAAAACTCATTTTTTATTGCCTTTAATATCAATTTTTTTCTAAAAGTGTATCCATTTGTATTAATTTCTTTTAAAATATTTTTTAATAACGGATCTTTGCACAATTCTTTTATATATGCAACTTTATCAATTATATTTTTTTTATTTTCTTTTCTTGCTTCATTTGCGATAGCAGTTAAATACATACTAACATACCTAACATCCATTCTTTCTTTAACAATAGGATATATATTTTCTTTGCTCAATATTTCCTGTATAAAATAATACACTTTTAATTGAAGTTCCAACATATTCTTCCTATAGGAAGCAACAGCTGAATGACCATGCTGTAAATAGTGGTAATATGCTCCTCTATTAACTCCTACTTTTTTGCTTTTTAGTAATATTTCTATACAAAATAAAAGGTCTTCCATAAGCGGAATACCAACTTTAAATTTTAATTGATTCTTCTCTAGAAGGTCTCTTTTTGCAATGATCCTCCACACGCTTCCCATGATTGTTTGGCTTCCACTATTTAAATTGGAACTTCCAATCATATTGGCAATTATTTTTTTAATAATTTCTTCCCCTTCTAGATTATCTTTATTTATATTCATTTTAATAGGTACTGACTTCCCGTTTTTTTCAATAATGTAATCACACATACATACATCTGCATCAATATTTTTTGCTTGCTTGTAAAGACTTTCATACATATTAGCTTCAATCCAATCATCAGGATCAATAAACCCTATATATTCACCTTTAGCAACTTCCAAGCCAGCATTTCTAGCAGAAGAAACTCCACCGTTTGGTTGATCAATTACTACAATTCGTTCGTCTACTGCCCCATATTCCTTACAAATTGCTAAACTATTATCTTTTGATCCATCATTGACTAAGATGATCTGAATATCTTTTAGTGTTTGCTTTTGAATACTTTCGATACAGCGTCTAAGGTACTTTTCAACATTGTAGATAGGGACTATAATACTAATTTTAGTCATAATAATCTCCTATTTTTATTATTTATGTTTAAGTTTAAAATAATTTATGATATTAACAAATTTGATTATTTTCAATAGTAAACTTTTAGAAAAATTAGATGTAGTATAGATTTATGGACACAACTTGGTTAAGTCATTAATATTAAACTAACGAAAGGTTGTGTCCGAATCATGAGTCAAAAACGGTATAATCAAGAATTTAAACAAACAGTAGTTGAGCTTTATCGCTCAGGCACTCCAGTCAGTCAACTCTCTAGCGAATATGGTGTTTCAGAAGTAACGATTTATAAATGGATTAAGCAACTCTCTCCAATTGAATGTGAACAGGAATTAACTTTGGCTGATATAGAAGCCATTCAAAAGGAAAATCTTCGATTAAAACAGGAGATCGAAATCTTAAAAAAGGCTATGACCATATTCGCGAGAAAATAGATGAGCAAGAACTGATTGACTTGATTACAAAAGAAAGCGAACATCATCCAATCCAAATGATGTGTCGTGTTTTAAAGATGCCTAAAAGTACGTATTATCAATCGTTTCACAAGAAGCCGAATAGCTATCATGTCTCCAACGAACAACTGCTTGAACGAATTCGAGCAATCCATAAAGAAAGTAAGGGTCGTTATGGGGCCCCTAAAATCTTTGAAATACTTAAAAAAGAAGGCTATACAGGCAGTATCAATCGAGTTCAACGTTTGATGAAACAAGCAGGCATCCAATCATGTATTGTAAAAAAATTCCGCCCAACACCAACACAAAAACCCGTAGAAGAACGAGAAAATGTATTAAATCAAGATTTCAGTACAACAACAATCAACGAAAAATGGGTAGCTGATATTACATATGTCCATACGCTTCGTGATGGTTGGTGTTATCTAGCGTCCGTTCTTGATTTACATACAAAAAAAGTGGTCGGATATAAATTCTCTCGTACCATGACAACAGAAATTGTGCTGGAAGCACTTCAGAATGCGATTCAAGATCAAAAGCCCGATCCTGGTCTTATCGTGCATACAGATTTAGGAACACAATATACAAGTGAAGCCTTTCAAAAACTACTAAAAAAACATGAAATGGTTCCGTCATTTAGTCGAAAAGGATGTCCATATGACAACGCTTGTATTGAATCTTTTCATGCCATATTGAAAAAAGAAGAAGTGTATCTAACCAAATACGAAAGCTTTAAGACAGCGAGAATTGCGTTATTTCAATTCATCGAAGGTTGGTATAATCGCAAACGAATTCATGGAAGCATTGGTTATTTGACACCGGATGAATACGAAAAAATGTGCCGAATAGCAGCGTAAAACATGGGGTACAGAACACTTCCCCCTTCACATTTTTTTGGCACAACAGCCATGGGTTTATTTCTCCACGTCCCAAGTAGATTGTCAAAGGCTCTTTTCACTTTGACAATCTACTTGGGACGTGGAACAATCCATGAATGGTTGTTGTGCAAAAAAACTTAATCTTTTTGTGTCCAAAAACTTGACGTAGATCCATAGTTATATAAAAATGTTATTTTTATACTATTTAAAATGCTATCCTAGATATACTGACAACCAGTCTATCCCTTCAAGACATTTTAATAAATTGTTTTGGTTCAAAGGCTATAGATTATGACTTTTTCAATTTGTTTAACTTATAAATCAATAAGACTTTACTTAGATTTAATTTAACACTGCGTAAACCATTATTAAAACTAAATGTTAATATATAATCTTTGTATTTTTCAAAATAATTTAAAATATCTGTTTTATCCCAATTCTTTTTGATGGCATTTAATAATCTATATGTAATAACAGCTGAAAGGCGATAGTTAATTAATGCCTTTTTTAACTTAAGATCGCTATCAGCTCCAAGGTTTTGACACATTCTACTTATTGAAGAAAAATCTTTGTCTAATTTATCTAAAGAAAAAGAGGATAAGTTAGACTCATCACCCTTTCTGACATAATATGTTAAAAATTCTTTAACACAACAAACATTCTTTGTTTTTGATAACACTTCACTAAAAAATTCTACATCTTCCCCCCATGATACATTTGTTGGAAAATGCAAGTCATTTAAATGTAGCAACTTCTTTTTTATTAACCAACAGTTTGTATTAATTTTTACATTTTCTAAAATATAATCAATTAATATATCCCCTTCTTTAAAAACTGTTATAGAAGGGGATTTGCCCTTAGCGGTTACATTATAAAAACTACAATAACAAACATCAGCTTTTTTTTCTGAAATTTTTGAGTACATTTTTTCTAAAAAAGTTGAATCATAATAATCATCGGAGTCTAAGAAACTAATATAATTTCCTTTTGCTTTTTCTATTCCTTTATTACGCGCACTAGAAACTCCTGCATTTTTTTGATAAATATATTTAAACCTTGAATCAGTATTAGTATATTTTTCAATTACTTGTGCAGTTCTATCAACACTTCCATCATCAACGATAACTACTTCAAAGTCTTGAAAAGTTTGATTTATTAAAGAATCTAATGCAATATGAATCTTACTTTCGCGATTATACACTGGAATAATAACTGAAATTAATGGTTTCATAGTTCAACTCCAAAATTCTACTTTATATTACAAAAAAAGCTTACAATTCTACAAATTCTGGGGTTCTAATATTATTCTTAAATATGATTTTCTGTCTAAAAACGATTTAAAGTAAAAGAAAACTGTTTTTGGCAATTAAAAAATGTATTGAAATGGAAAACAAAAATATTCAATAATATGTATAAATATTCGCACCTTTATTCACTTGAATATGAAGCCTCCGCAGGCATGATTTCTTGCAAAGAGGACAAGCCACATTTACATTAGGACTTTGCAAAACAACTAAAGCCTATCATGCCCACTACTCCTTGTAAAGCGTAGTATATACAAAAAATTATGCATAACCTTAATTGCCAAACAGTACAAATATTAATTTCCATAAACAAAGAAAACCTTTCAACGAAATTTAAGAAAACTAAAAAAGATTCTATTAATACTTTTTTTAAAACTTTCATGCATTTATTTTCTTAACATTTCTATATCTTGGTTTAAATATTTCTTTTATATCTCTATTATTATCCTCTGAGTTAATAATCATTATAATTAACATAATTGGTATCCAAAAGCTATATGATCTTCCTGACTCAACCATAGAATTAACAAATGCTGTTACTAAAAAAGAAAATAATATAAAATTATTTTTTGACTTTATAACTATAATGAATAAAATTAATAGCATTAGTACAGAACCTATTATCCCTGTTGACACAAGTAAATCTATATATAAATTATGTGATCCATAGTCATTTCCAGTTTTTTCCCAATAATATGTGTAACCACTTCCGAAAATAATATTATTCTTTGCTAAATCAAAAGCTTGTTTCCAAAGAATATCTCTACTATTTAATTCGTAGGAAGAAAAATTAAATAGTCTATCCCCAATGTTTTGAGGCAAAATATTATATACCAACAGTACTAATATACATACAAAAAAAATTAAAGACACTATTTTTGTTATATTAATTTTTATTGAATAATACTTAATATAATGAATGATTATTAACAGTGTCCCTAAAAATAAAGATAAAAATCCTCCTCTAGACATGCTATAGAAAATTGGATACAACAAAATGCACATAAGAATAATATGTTTTATTTTATTTCTATTACTACTTAAGTTTATTTTATGAAAACCTATTAGTATGGCTGGAACGGTAATATATGATATTCCATTAGCATTAATAGTAGTATTAAAATATTTTATTTCCGTTCTATACATAGCACTCATCGCTGTAATATCTGGATTGGAAACCAATATACAAAATGCAAAAAAAACACTTCCCATGTAAATTGAATTAATAATTACTTCTAAATCTTTTCTCGAAAATTTTAAAGTTGATAGAATTAATATTATAATTAAAGGTAACAATGTTGAAGCAAATGGTATGAAACTTCTAAATGAAATATTCATTAAAAAAACTATTGAATAATATACTACTGAAATCGTTACTATTACAGAAATTAAATTAATTTTTAATTTACTATTTTGTAATATTAAAATAAAAGTCAATAATATTATTAAAATTGGTTTATACATGTTAGTAATTGTATTTGGAAAAAGATATAAACTACTAATAGCTAAGAAAAAAAATATACTTAATATCTTTGCTTTTAAGGAAGATCTCTCTACCACTTGAATATTATTAATCATTCTTAATCTCCTATAATTCATAATTTTATTTTTATTTGGTACACAAAGATACTCAATTTTTATCAACTAATTTTTCCATCATATACCTCTACATATTGTATTAAATTAGTTATTTCAATTATTTGTTTAACAGTGGATGCTTCATTGTGTGGAACACACTGCTAAAAATGAGAATTAACCCATTTTTATTTCAACCAACTATAGGATTTGCCAAAAAACAAGGCCTTCGCCACAGGCAAGGCACACGTCATTCAAGGATGTGATTGACATTATTCTCACGCTGATAAAAAGTCGACCTAGAGACATTCTCTCGTTTGTCTCATGGTTCATATTATGTCCCAAGCCTTCCCCTTTTCCCTTCCACCTCTATGATAAAGCAAGTGGGAAAAGCAAATGATCTTGAGATAGAGATGTTTTCTTCTTTTAATGTACATCAACTCGTTTATGTGGTAATTGACTCTTGGTATCCATCGCAGACACTAGTCGATTCTTGCCTAAAAAAAGGGATTCCACGTGATCGCAATGCTCAAGACAAATTAAATTCTTTATCTGAAAGGAAGCCATCAGCGAAGAAATTGGCATAATACATCGAACCGAAAGACACTCACCTCGTCACGAGGGAGAAGAGCGTTATCGTATGTATCCTATGAAGGAGCTTTCAAAGGTCCTTGATGATGCCGTGATACAGCTCACGTGAAAAGCTGATCAACCGATGATGTCTGAACATCTTCACTGTATTTTGAGTACCGATCGGGAACTGAGGGACGAAGACATCTTACGCTACTATACAGAGCGTTGGTCGATCGAATGCTTTTTCCGAGAAGCGAAAGACCAGCTAAAGCTCGATGGGTGCCGCATTCGAGAGCATCGAGCGGTGGAACGCTACTGGATCTTAGTGCAGCTAGCTTATGTGTATAGCATGTTCGAGGCCAACAGCGATTTTTCTAGTGGACTCGATCTCTTACGCAAAAAGAAAGGACATAGCCTTGTAGAGTTTATTTATCGTGCAGCAAAGCAAAATATTCCCATTGATGCCGTAAAAAAACAGCTCCATGTGGCATAAGGGATAAACTGTTGCTTTTATTATGGTAAATTTTTCACTAAAATAGCTCAACTACAGTAATATAGTTTATATTTTACTGATGTAAAATAATTCTAACCATTTAGCAGTATCACTAATATCATATCCACTTACTTTTATTTCTTCAAACGTACTTTTTCGTTCATAGCTATTCATATATTTTAATACTTCTTTAGACCAATGTTTTGCTGATAAGTCTAATGACAGTTGTTCTACTAAATCAGTAACTATTACTTCATTAGTTATTCTATCTGAAATTATACAACGAAGTCCTGTAGCTTGAGCTTCAACAAGGGTAACTGGTAGACCTTCATACAAAGAAGGAAACAAAAATACATCCATTGCTTGTAATAATTCTGGAATATCTGATCGAACCCCTGTAAAAATTACACGATCGGTTAAACCTAATTTATTAACCTTTTTCTCAATGACTGGATGTAAATCACCATTTCCTACCAACATTAAAACGGCATTTTGATTTAATTCACATACTTCTTTAAAAACATCAATTAAAAATGAATGATTTTTGGGAGTATTAAACCTTCCAACATGGCCAATAACAAATTTATCCTCAATTTGAAACTCTTTTCTCTTAATTTGTCTGATGTTTTCATTAAAAATAAATTGTTTTGCTTCAATAGCATTTTTCATCAAATAAAAATTATCCTGTTCACAAGCTCTCTTTCCAAATAACCATTCTCCAGCTGCATATGAGCATGCAAATAAATAGTCAGCAATATATCGCAATGGAAATTGCAATACATTTTTTACAACCGAAGGAAATCCACTTCCAGAAGATGTACTATGACTATGTGCAATTGTTACTAATCCAAATTTTTTTGCTATTTTTAAATAAATAGATCCCGTACTTACAACATGTCCGTGAATAATCTTGTACTCTGGGTGGTTTTTAAAGAAATGGTACCACTTTTTCTTATAGAGTAAATGGTTTTTACCTTTATATGAAGGTATCCGAAAAATTCTGCCTCCTAATTCATGAATTTCATCATCATATGCACAATGATCTTCGGTGTGAACGATAAAATCAAACTGTATATTGGAACGGTCAATATTTCGGTATAGATTCATAATCATTGTTTCTGCTCCGCCTCTATTCATATTGGCAAAGACTTGTAGTATTCTGATAGGCTTTGACATTTACAAATTCCCCTTATAAAATTCATTTGTAACTAATACCACACTATAGCTTATTTTAGCTTACACTTCAGCATTTTTTTTGATTGATATTATATGCAGGTATGTTTGTATTTCTTCAATACTAGTGGTTGGCTATTCATCATGATTTATAAAACAAATTTCGTAATCACTACCACATAGACCATCGGATTTTCCTTTAAGTCCAACCCATTGAAATAAAAAGACTTTTTTATCCCAAGGTTATTAAGTAATACCTTTAGCATTACATCCCTCTAAATAAACTTTTTCCATTTCTTCTATTACATTTTGCAATTCTAAATGCTGTACATATTTTCTATTAAACTTTCCAAAAAGATCTATCAATGAACATTTATTATAAAATTTCTGAATAGAATCCCCATATCCTTCCACATTGCCTGGATTTATTAAAAAACCTCCGTGTCCATCTTTTATCAAATCTCTATTCCCTCTTATATCTGAACAAACCACTGGTAGCCCACAAGCCATTGCTTCCATTAGTGCAACTGATAATCCTTCTCTAAAGGAAGGAAATACAAATATATCTGATGCTTTACATATTTCAATTATATCCTTTCGGAAGCCTAACAATTTTACTTGGTTATCTAGGTTCATATCAAAAATTAATTTTTTCAAATAACTTTCCAATGGTCCTTGACCACATATTACATAAAAAATATCTGGATTCTTTAATTTTGCAATTGCCTTGATTACTGTTTCATGATTTTTATTTATATTCAACTCTCCTACAGAAAGTAATAAAAATGCATCTTCGGGAACCCCTAACTCTTTCCTTTTAGCTTGCTTATCTATTACCACTTCTTGAATTTTCTTTGTATCAAGGCCAACTCCAGGCACATATTCTATTCGTTTAGCTTTAAAGGAAGATTTTGCCCTTTCATAGTCTTCTTTATTTATAGTAATTAAGATATCTGTAAACTTAGATAGCCATTTTTCAACTGGGTAGTAGAGCAACCAATTTTTTAATGGGGCTCCTTTGTAAAAATGAAAGCCATGTGCTGTGTAAACCACTTTTACATTTTTCATATTCCGACAAGCTAGCCTAACACAAGCAGAAGCAACCGGTGTATGTGTTGAGATAAGATCATACTTTTCACTTATAATTAGATTTTTTAACCTCTTGTAAGCTGAAATATTTTTTCTACTCACAGGAGATCTTTGAAATTCGATATTATGAACTTTACAACCCATTTCCAAGATTTCTGGTTTAACATCTTGAACAATATTAAAAGCAACGTCCACTTGATGCCCATGGTCTCTTAACATCTTAATATGTGGGATTAGAAATGCATTTACTGTATTAGAAATTGTTGTAACAAATAATATCTTCAAATTTAACTCCCCAGTCTAATATCAGTACTATCTTAATCTACCTTCCTCAACGGTACACCAATAAAATTCCTGATTCTTATATACCTTTTTAAAAGTACCCTCAAAATTCATAACACTAATTTTTTATTTTAATACTTTTATTTCGTTATACTTCATCATATAAACACCTTCATCATAGGTTCCAATCTGATCAATGTTCTTAATTCCATTTAAATTATTTATTATCATCTTCGGTACGTTTACCCCACATTCATATGAATGTGGTTAGTCTCCACCAAATCTCAGGTTTACCTCTGAAATATGATACCTACTATTAAAAATATCAATGCTATCTTTAAATCCTGCTTATTACAATTTTTTTTAATTAATTTTATAAACTCTTGTTTGGTAAAAATACCCATAAGCTCATTAGTAATGATATCGATATAAACATCTCCACCAATTTTAGGTCCTTCCATAAACTCTTGAATAATTTAATATTTAAATCGACTAAACATTAAATTTATATCTTCTTTATTTAAACGACTTTTTAAATCGGGTTCCATATAACAATAAAAAATTTTTTATCTCTCCATACAAGCAATACACTTAACTATTTTTTCTCAACAATTTCGCTGGATTTCCTATATAAACAGAATATGGAACATTAATATCCTTAGTAACAACAGCTCCAGCTCCAATTGTGACATTGTTCGTTATCTTAACATTTGGTAATATAGCAGCACCAAGTCCTATAAAAGAGCATTCTCCAAAATCAACAAAACCACCAAAATTAACACCTGGTGATACCTGTGAAAAATCATGTAAAGTTACATCGTGAGCAATAGTTGCTAATTTATTAATTATTACATGATTATTTATTATTGCTTCAGGATCAACTACAGTACCAGGTAAAATAATGCAACCTCTACCAATTTTAGAAAGAGGGGAAATAATGGCCCTATTGCTTATTATTGAACGATAATTCAGTTTCGGATTTTCATCCACTATTTTTTTCCTAATACTATTATTTGCTATAGCAACAACAAATGATACATCTTTTTTTTCACTTAAAGAGTCTATTAAACTAATTGGACCAAGTACTGGAATATTTAGAATCCTAGTATCATGTTTACTAATATCATCGTCCAGGATCCCTATATTATTCGGAACACATTCTTTATTCTGAAGTATGCAGTCCACTGTAAGCTTACCTAAACTACCTGCTCCTATAACAATAATTTTTTCTCCTGGTAAACTTTGGTCCCACCATTTTCTTAAATTATTGTACATATTTCAACCTCTACAATCGTCGATATTTCAAAAAATTATTGTGCCTTTTTATGGTTAAAAAATTAGTTTTTATGTAAAAAATCCATTTTGTTAGTTCCTGTAAATCGTTCCATGGTAACATTTTCATTGCGATTAATATTTTCTCTTTTAAAAACTTTAATAACTGTTTGAAACAAAATTTTCATGTCTAATAAAAAATTAACATGGTCTACATAATATATATCTTTATTAAATTTTTCTTCCCATGAAATTGCATTTCTACCATTCACTTGAGCATACCCTGTAATACCTGGTCTAACATGATGTCTACGTGATTGCTCTTCATTATAAAGTGGCAAATACTCCACTAATAATGGTCTGGGACCAACTAAACTCATATCTCCTTTTAATACATTTATAAATTCAGGTAATTCATCTAATGATGTTGAACGTAATATTTTTCCAAATTTGGTTAGTCTCAGATGATTGGGGAGCAGTTTCCCATTTTCATCTCGTTCATCAGTCATCGTACGAAATTTATACATAGTAAAAATCTTCTCATTCAACCCCGGTCTTTCTTGCTTAAATATGACTGGACTACCCAATTTCACTCTTACAAGCATGGCCACAAGCAAAAAAACTGGGCTTAGAACGATGATAGCCAATAGTGACAAAACGATATCCATTGGCCTTTTGACAAATCTTCTATAAAATCCTCCTTTAGAAGACTTCATTTCTTTAACCACAACCCCTTAATAATCTTACAAACCCGCTCCAAATCTTCATCTTTCATTTTTGTATCACTAGGTAAGCAAACCCCATTTGTAAACAATGTTTCTGCAACATTTGAACCTATAAAATCATATTTTTCAAAAAACGGCTGCATATGCATAGGCTTCCAAACTGGCCTTGATTCAATATTTTCATTTTCAAGGGCAATCATTACATCAAGTGGCTTAACTGGCCCCTCTAATGTCATACAACTTAACCAAAAATTAGGTTTATTCCACTCATTGACTGGCATGAATGTAACACCTTCAAGCTCTCCAAGCTCTCTTTTATAAAACTCAAAAATGTACTTTTTCTTGGCAACACGGTCATCCAATACTTTCAATTGTCCACGACCGATCCCAGCGACCACATTACTCATGCGATAATTATATCCAAGTTCACTATGCTGATAATGCCTAGCAGGATCTCTTGATTGCGTCGCCCAAAACCGAACTTTCGCAATCCTCTCTTCATTATCAGAAATAAGCATTCCACCGCCAGATGTCGTTATGATCTTGTTCCCATTAAAAGAGAAAATGCCATAATCACCGATCGTCCCTGTATGTTTTCCTTTATAATATGTACCTAAAGACTCAGCAGCATCTTCAATTACAGGAACACCGTGCTTCCTGCAAATCTCCATAATTGGATCCATATCTGCAGATAGACCGTATAAATGAACTACAAGAACCGCCTTCACATTCGAATACTTCTCAAACGCTTCTTCCAGTGCTTTCGGACACATATTCCATGTTTGAAAATCACTATCTATAAAAACAGGAGTTGCATGTTGATAAATGATAGGATTTGCCGTCGCAGAAAACGTAAGCGTCGGACAAAAAACAATATCCCCTTCACCAACACCAGCTGCTTTCAGCGCAAGATGGATAGCTGCTGTCCCGGACGAAAGCGCTGCAGCTGCCTTCGCACCAACTTTTGATGCCAACTCTTTCTCAAACCCATTCACATTTTCACCAAGAGGCGCAATCCAGTTCGTATCAAATGCTTCTTTTATATATTGCATCTCATAACCTTCATCACTCATATGAGGTGAGGAGAGATAGATCCTTTCAGCCATAATCTAGAACATCCTTCCTTTTTGGTTGATTAGGTTGATAGTTGGACTAGGATAGTTTTGATTAGACCAAAAATGCTCACTAACCAACTACCTACTACTAACCAACGATCTCCAACTCTACTACTTCACGCAAATACCGTAAAACATCTTCCCGCAAATCATCCCGCTCGAGTGCAAAGTCAATCGTAGCTTTAATAAATCCGAACTTATCCCCAACATCATGGCGCTTTCCTTCAAATTGGTAAGCTAAGATAATTTGCTGTTCATTCAAAAGCTTGATGGCATCCGTCAATTGAATCTCACCGCCAGCACCAGGTTTCACTTGATCAAACAAATAGAAAATCTCAGGTCGTAAAATATAACGTCCCATAATTGCAAAATTTGACGGTGCTTCTTCCTGCTTTGGCTTTTCCACTAAATCATCAATCCGATACACACCTTTTTCAATTTCCCCCCCGGCAGTCGAAATAATACCGTACTTTGACACATCTTCAACCGGCACTTGCTGCACGCCGATAACAGATGAATTAAACCTTTCATACACATCCATCAACTGCCGTAACGCTGGTTTTCCTTGCGACTGAACAATATCATCACCTAAAAGCACCGCAAACGGTTCATCGCCAATAAAACGGCTTGCACAATAAATTGCATGCCCCAAACCTTTTGGCTCTTTCTGACGAATATAATGAATGTTTGCGAGATTGCTAATACTTTGTATTTCCTGAAGTAAGTCCCATTTCTCTTTCTTCGCAAGCGTTTCTTCTAATTCATAAGACTTATCAAAATGATCCTCAATGGCTCGCTTCCCTCGGCCTGTCACAATAATAATATCCTCAATCCCTGAAGCGACTGCTTCTTCGATAATATATTGAATGGTCGGTTTATCAACGATCGGCAACATTTCTTTCGGCTGTGCTTTCGTCGCTGGCAAAAACCGCGTCCCTAACCCAGCAGCAGGAATAATGGCCTTGCGAATCTTTTTCATCTAACAACCTCCTGAAAAATTATTTTTGTCCTTTAGAGGTTTTAGTTTGTTGATTAGAATTTGCTCTTTACACGACTGCTACCAAAATCGGATCTCAAAAAAGCACTGAACAACCCCCCTAACCAACAAACCAACTAACGCCTATTAAAAACTAAACTTTAAACAACTGTCGAACTAGCCATCAAATAAGCTTCATCGCCCTCTTTATTATTCGCCACCCTAAGCAGGTACTCCCGAATATCTTCTTCAGTCATTTGCTCGTAATGTTCCATAAAATAATCGAGCACTTTCCGTTCAATTAACAGAGCTTTTCCAATATAAATTTTTGGAAAAATCTGTTCTTGATGTATTTCATTTTCATTCAAGAGTTCTTCATACATTTTTTCTCCAGGGCGAAGCCCAGTGAATGCAATACCTATCTCATCAACACTATAACCTGACAATTTAATTAAATTTTTTGCTAAATCGACAATCTTCACCGGCTCTCCCATATCAAGAACGAAAATTTCACCACCGCGAGCAAGAGCACCCGCTTGAATAACTAGCCTTGACGCTTCCGGAATCGTCATAAAATAGCGAGTGATATTCGGATGTGTTACCGTCACCGGACCCCCCGCTTGAATTTGCTTTTTAAAGAGTGGTATGACACTTCCACGACTGCCGAGCACATTACCAAACCGCACCGCTACAAATTTCGTCTTGCTTTCCTTTGCCATCTGTTGAATAATAAGCTCCGCAAAACGTTTCGTAGCTCCCATCACATTCGTCGGATTGACCGCTTTATCAGAAGAAATCAACACAAATGTATCGACACCGAACATATCAGAAGCTTCTGCAACATTTTTCGTCCCAAAAATATTGTTTTTCACCGCTTCAACCGGATTATATTCCATTAACGGTACATGCTTATGAGCAGCAGCATGATAGACAACATCCGGCCGGTATTTTTCGATCACTGCAAACATTCGCTTCCGGTCTTGAATGTCGCCAATTACAGGAATAATCTCAATTTTATCTTTATAAAGCTCCCTGAGCTCCATATCTATTGAATAAATGCTATTTTCCCCGTGACCGACAAGAATTAGCTGTTTTGGTGAAAATTTACATACTTGCCGGCAAATTTCCGAACCAATTGAGCCGCCTGCGCCTGTCACAAGAACCGTTTTTCCGCTCAATGTTCCTGCAATGCTTTCCGTATCAAGTTGTACAGGCTCACGGCCTAGCAAATCTTCCACCTCGACATCACGAAACTGATTGACAGACACTTTTCCTAACATTAAATCTTCAATCATCGGCAAAATTTGCGTTCTTGCCCTCGTTTTACTGCATTCTAGGAAAATTTTATTTAGTTCTTTTTTACTTAACGAAGGAATAGCGATAACAATATTCGATATTTCTTTTTCTTCTACAATTTTTTCAATACATTCAATACCGCCCAGTACTGGAACTCCCAAAATTTCCAAATGGTGCTTCCGAACATCATCGTCTACAAATGCCACCGGTAAAAGCTCCGCGTCATGACTCTTCAACAATTGCCTGACAACCATTGTCCCTGCGCTGCCCGCACCAACAATTAGAGTCCGCTTTTTATCTCCCATCTTCTTCACAAAAGTATCACGATATAGACGCCACGAAAAGCGCGCCCCGCCAATTAACAACAAATGGAGCATCCACGTGATTACAAGTGCCCGAAAATAAACATCATGGAACAATACAAACTGCACAAAACCAGCAAATATAATCGTCAGCGTAATAGCCTGAAAAAGACTAAAAAGCTCTCTGACACTAGCATACTGCCAAACTTTCCTGTACAGTTTATAAATAAATGCAAAAATATGGTGACCGATTAATAGCGATATGGACGTCACGATCATAAATTGCGTAAAAAGTTGTTTCGTATTCAAGATATACTGACTAATGAAAATTGCCGTTAATACAATAAATGAATCCAATCCGACCAAACAATAAAGCCTTTTTTGATAAGTCAACGCTATTCCCCCACATTCAAAAATTTCTTCTAAAAGAATGACCAAACGAACAAAAAAATAAAGATTCTAGATCGATCATTCCAAACGAAATAACCCATCTAGAATCTTTATTAGTGATAGGTTGGGAGGTTGTACTTTTAGTTTGTAGAAAGAGATTTGATACTTAATGATTTTTAATTCCATCACTTCTGCAATTAGTAGAATAGGTGGATTGTAGTTTAAAGGAAGGGAAATACTTTTATTCGTACAGCGAGGTAACTACCTCATTCAGTAATGCTTGTCCTCACACAACTAGCTATTCACTTGAGAATCAGCCTGAAAAGATCGCGTTTAACTATGTAGCAATATGTATCTTACTTTCTTTAAATACTATGGAAACTACAATAAATTTCACGCCTAAAAAAACTAACGAACCAGCTTTATACAATAAATATCAAACTATCCAACTACCAAACAATTAAACTAAACAAAAATCGGGGCATCGAACCCCCCCTCACATCACACCCTCGACGACCTGCGTCTAAGGTAAGATTTACCTTACCCACAGCGTGACCGAGTGCCTCCATTGATAATGGTAAGGAGACATCACCAATATACAAACAACACACAGCAATAGAACATTGCTGTGCATAAACAAACTACCAAACCAACTTACAAAAGGACTAATTTTTCGGCAATTTACCTTATTATCCGATAGTCCAACTTACCAATTTTCCAGGCTTTTCAACTAACAACTAACCTACCAAAGTCTTTATTTTTTTCCAAAAATATCACAATATCTGAATTTTATTTTACTTATTTTGCCGTTTTTGGTCAATAAGTTCTAATGAAATCCGTCACATCAAGTCGGATAGTCTTAATTTACGCTAGTTTTTGTCAATAGTTTTATAAAGGGTACCAGTAAGTACCAATTATTAATACATTTTTAGGATAATTTTGTAGAAAATTGTCGAATTATAAAGAAATATGACTACTAACTTAGGATTACCTACCTATTTTATTTCCACTATTAACCTAGTAAAAGTACCAGTTAGATTATCATAAAATAGGTTTTTTGTAGAAAACTGTAAAAATGTCATTTATAATTACTGTTAAAGTGGTATAATAGCAACTAGTTTTGACAAATTTTGATGGGGGAAAACAAATGAAAGACACGATCGAGGAAATTAGTTTAGTGGAGATTTTTCAACTATTGAAAAAAAGGCTGTGGTTATTGATTTCAATAACAGCTCTAGCAGCCATTATTAGCGGTCTTGTTAGCTATTTTCTCTTAACACCAATCTATCAAGCTTCTACACAACTTTTAGTCAATCAATCAAAAAATGAACAAATGGTCTATAACGTAAATGATATTCAAACAAATATTCAACTTATTAATACATACAATGTCATCATGAAAAGCCCAGTAATTCTTGAAAAAGTCGCTGAAGAATTGAATCTTAACCGTTCCTATGGACAACTGAATGGACAAATTACTGTTGGCAGTGAAAAAAATTCACAAGTAATTTCGATCACTGTTCAAGATGCTGACCCTAAGCTAGCAGCCGATATTGCCAATATTACAGCTTCTGTTTTCCAGCGGGAAATTAAAAATATTATGAATGTCGACAACGTGAGCATTTTGGCTAAAGCAGAAGTTAGCGACCATCCAACACCTATTAAACCGAAGCCGCTATTAAATATTGCAATCGCCATTGTTGTCGGCTTAATGGTTGGAGTCGGAATTGCCTTTTTACTTGAGTATTTAGACAAGACAATTAAAACGGAACAAGATCTTGCTCGCGTGTTAGATCTTCCAATATTAGGAACTGTCACTGTCATTCAAGATCATGCGGAATTAAAAAAAAGAAAAAAGGCTTACAATTGATATAAAGATTGGAAGTGAAAATGTTGAAGCTTAGACGAACAAAAAAAACAAAATTTAGCAGCGTAAAAAACCGTAGCTTGATTACTCACTATGATAAAAAATCACCAATCTCTGAACAATATCGGACAATTCGAACGAATATTGAATTTGCCTCCATTGATCAAAATATAAAGAAAATCGTTGTAACATCTGCTAGTCCTAGCGAAGGAAAATCAACAACTGTTGCCAATCTAGCCGTTGTTTTTGCCCAACAAGGGAAAAACGTGCTATTAATCGATGGCGATTTACGCAAGCCAACGATCCATTATACATTCCAACTAGATAATACGGTTGGGCTTACAAATGTCCTAACTGGAAAAGCCAAATTAGAAGAAGCGGTCAAACATTCACAAGTGGAAAATTTAGATATTTTAACAAGCGGTCCAATCCCACCAAATCCAGCAGAAATGGTAGGATCTGAGGCGATGAAACGATTGTTGGAAGATGCAGCAGTGCAATATGACATGATCTTCATCGACTCACCTCCAGTTCTTGCTGTTACCGACTCTCAACTTCTTTCAAATATAGCTGACGGTATCATTCTCGTTATAAGAAGCGGTCAAACAGAATATGAAATGGCTATTAAAGCCGCTGAATTATTGAAAAACACGAAAGCAAAACTATTGGGCACGATCTTAAATGGAAAAGACCTTAAACATCATCATTATTATTACTATTATGGACATAAGTAAATAATCCTGCTTCTCTCACAACCTCATTGTTCTTCGTTTTCAGGTAATTTCCCAGCCTGAAAATGAAGAACTGCTACCAAACTAATTCATTACTAAGGCCTCAGATTGTTTCTAGCAAAATGAAAGAAGATTAATCTAAGACTTCGATGGAATTATTGAAAATACAACCATTCACTTTCTCACAAAATGATACTGTAAAACTCAAAATACTGATTCTTAATAATTAACAAATGTAAAAAAATGGTTTATAATTAAGGGTACATTTGTTACTTCCTTACTAGATGCATTTTTGCAAAAATCCCTTTATTATAACTTTTAATAATGTTATTTCTAACAATTCGATTTCAATGATAGAAGCAAAAATAGCTAGACCTACACAAGAAGAAATACTTTGGATATGACAGAAAATGATAGTGTGAATGAATTTTAGCTTTCTTAG
>NZ_JABTTE010000021.1 GCF_013303125.1 Calidifontibacillus erzurumensis
ACGCCTGAATCCCCTTTTTTCTTTTTGGTGTGCAATTGATTTGATGGTGTAAATTGAGCTATTTATTTTAAAATTATCGAAGCAAGCGCAATCCATTTAAAATGACTAATAATGTGCTTCCTTCATGACCGATCACTCCAAATGGGAGATCGAGAATTTGCAGGAAGTTGGATGCGATTAACAGCATGATCACAGTAATTGAAAAGATAATATTTTGTTTAATAATTCTCGTCATTCGTTTTGAAAGTTTAATGGCATCTGCGATTTTTGTAAGATCATTTTTCATAAGAACGATGTCTGCTGTTTCAAGTGCCACATCGGATCCTTCTCCCATTGCAATCCCAACAGTGGCAGTTGCTAGGGCAGGGGCATCGTTAATTCCGTCACCGACCATTCCGACATGTTTATAACGTTCTTTAAGCTTTTTTAAATGTTCAACTTTTGTTTCAGGCAGACATTCGGCGATGTATTCGGTCACACCGCTTTCTTTTGCGATGGCTTGAGCTGTATAGTTGCTGTCGCCTGTTAACATGACAGTATGGATTCCTTGTTCATGTAATGTTTGGATGGCTTCTTTTGTAACATCACGTACGACGTCTTTTAGGGCTAATAGACCTGCAATGCCTTGTTCATCTTTTATAAAAACAATGGTTTTTCCTTCACTAGCAAGTACCTTCGATATTCCATCATGAAACTGTTCGGCTTCTTCGCGGCCGACAAAATCTTTTTTGCCGATTTTCCATTGTTTATTTAGTACATTTGCTTCAACACCCCAGCCGGATACATCTTTAAATTGCGCTGGTTCAACAAGGGAAAAGTCGTATTTCTCTTTTACATATTTAACAATGGCTTGAGCGAGAGGATGATTTGAATGATTTTCAATCGATGCAACAGCTTGAAGGAGTTTTTCCTCATTTAAATCCTCTCGAATAACTAAATCGGTAACTTGTGGTTTTCCCAAAGTTAATGTGCCAGTTTTGTCAAATGCAATGGCTCTCAACACTGTTAAGTTTTCGAGATGAACACCGCCTTTAACAAGGATACCGCGTCTTGCGCCATTAGAGATAGCTGCTAAAGTTGCTGGCATAATGGAAGCCATTAATGCACATGGTGAAGCAACAACTAATAAAATCATCGCCCGGTAAAATGTTTCCTGCCAGCTCCATCCTAATAGATAATGCGGTAAAAACATCATGAATAGAACAGTTATTAATACAACTTTTACATAAGTCCCTTCAAATTTTTCAATAAACAATTGAGATGGTGCTTTTTCGCTTTGAGCGTTTTGTACAAGATGAATGATTTTTTGAAACAAAGTTTCGTCGCTTTTTTTCGTAATTTCTACGACAATAGAACCATTTAAATTGACTGTACCTGCAAAAACTTCATCTTTCATGCTTTTGTTGACAGGGATGGATTCACCTGTAATAGCTGCTTCATCTATAGTCGTTTCACCGCGGACAATGATTCCGTCCGATGGAACGCGCTCACCCGGTTTTATTAAAATTTGATCGCCAATATTCAATTGTGAAACATGGACTTTCTCTTCATATCCATTTGTGATGCGCAGCGCTTCTTCTGGTTGAAGGCTCATCAAGCTTGAAATTTCTTTTTTGCTTTTATTCATTGTATAAGTTTCAAGTGCTCCACTTAAAGCAAATATAAAAATTAAAACAGCTCCTTCTTCCCAATAACCGATGATGGCAGAACCGATAGCTGCAAAAATCATCAGCATTTCAACATTAAGTTCTTTTTCAACAAATGTTTTTGTGATGCCTTCTTTTGATTTGGCATAGCCGCCAATGACGTAAGCAAGGATAAAAACCGCAATGGATGCAGATTCCTTGTTTAAGTTGCCTAAAATCCAAGCGGCAACAATGAGCACCCCGCTAAATAATGCAGCGATCAATTCGATATGTTCTTTTATTTTATTTAAGAAGTTTTTCTCTTGAACCACAACCCCTAATTGAGAATGTTTATCTATTACTTTAGTTTGAGAATGCAATTTTATTCCTCCTCAACTATCTAATTGATAATTATAATCATCATCAATACCTTTATTTTAAAGGAATTTAGTGCTGTTGCATGTCTAAAAATATTAAAATTATTTTAAGTAGTAAATTAAAATAATTCTAAACTGATTATAGCATAGGACCCCTTTGATGAAAAGTAATAATTTCATAATTCAATAAAAATATAGGAAAGATCGATTGGCTTTAAGTCATGTAAAGGGGAAAATGGAGGCAAAAAAATAACCTCTGTTTTATTACAGAGGAGGTAAAGTGAAAAGTGATGTGGGGAGATTTAGCAAAGAAGTTGTTAGATGAAATTAAATAATAATGTTATCTTCAACGAATTCTTGACAATGGTAGTAAATGTTTTTGTAAATGTGTTCAATTTCATCGTCTGTCATATACATCAACTTTTCAGAATTAAACTCACGATTTTTTGTTATAAACTCAATCATATTTTTCCGTTCTTGGCGGCTCATTTTTCATTCCTCCATTTATAAAAATAATTTAGTGACACTGTGATAATACAGAATATTTATTTGTTATGTATTATATAACAGTTATTTCAAAAAGGTCAATGATTTTTTTGAAAATTTAATAAAATAGGCAGTTCATACTACGAACTGCCTTTAAAAAGTTTGTATGGTTATTTAATGACGCGGAGGGAATAAAGCCGTTTTTAAAATTTTAGCGTTAAGAACTAAAAAGCGGAAAAATTGGTATATTTTACACTTTCTAATAAATAATGTTTTACGAGTTGGGACCATATCTTTAATAATTTCCATTATGCATTTTCCTTTCTTTGAATATAGTTGTGGGTAAAGGAAAAAAGTAGTCTAATATGAAACTTCAAATTCATTTACTGTTTGAATTTATTAAAATCATCAACATATAAAGCAACATTGCCACAATTAGGACACACTGAAGCTTTAAGTTTTGCCGATACATTATTAAAAAGTCCTTTTCCTTTTTGGGTGATTTTAATTCCAGAAATATCTGCCTCAACAGTCACTCTGCAATCATTGATCATTTCCGTTTGACATTGGTTGCATATTCTTTTCATTAGTAAACAACCCCCTAGTATGATAAAGTTTGATTTATATTTTTCCTCAATTATAAAAACCGACTGCAACTTTATTATTCAACTTAATATATGTTTTCATCTTTTATAAAAAAATTCCTTTAAAGACAGCATAATACAAAATATAGTATAGGGGGTATATAAGCGCTGTCAAAAGGTATAAAATCTTTTATGGTACGTCTTTTTTTCATCGATCATCATGCAACATTTTTTAGGAAACGTCTTGATCGTTAGAAATGTATTATTCAGGAATTAAGCTCCATCCAAGATTGCCTTTCATCTTATAAATAAACATTGAGTGCAATGTCCGTTTAATCCAAGCACCAGCAAGCCCAATTTCCATATCGCATATTTTAAGGTCTCGTCCGTATTCAGGATACCTATCAAAATCCGGTACGACAGGATACATTAAAATCGTTGCAGCCGAGCCGTTCCAAATTGATTTTCCGATTGATGCAATACAGGCGCCAGGCATTTCTGCCATCGACTCACGATGGGATGGAGAACGGCCTTCAATCATGTCAATGATATTAAAAGCGACAATTTTTCCAATGATTCCGGCTGCCATGCCAGTCCGTGGTGCAGTGGCTGTGATAACGGTTCCATTTTTATTTGTAAATGGTTTTGATATCGAGCCAGGCGGAGCAAAAGCAATTCCTGCTGCAAACATATTTGGATAGAAAGGAGACTGGTATGTTGATGGCCAATCAGAAGGTTGAAGATTCTCCCAGTTTTTCCCGTATCCGCCATCTACTAACATAAATCCACCTGCGTTTGTAAGTTTTGAAGTAATGTCTTCACCGTCTTTATTTACATATTTAATATTCATTCCTCTAAACTGCGGAATAAGCATGGCATAATCAAATTCAGTTTCGCCAATTTCACCTTCGTAATTTTCCCAAATGACTTTTCCTTTTTCGACTTTTTTGACCGCTGTTTGGACTTGATAATAAATGCCTTGCTCAGCGAAAAGGGATTTAAGAAAAGCTTCCGATTTCATAATGTATCCATATTTTTTAGCATAAATTCCACCCACGCCAAAATCGCCTAATGCTGGTTCATTAGAGATCCACATCAGCTGCGCTTTGTCCCTTAGTCCCCTGTTAACGAGATCGTTATGAATGTTCGTGATGTATTCTAAAGCAGCCCCTTGACAAGTTGCTTGACCGTGACCGGTTCCAATTAAAATTTTTACTTTTTCTCCTTTTTCCATTCTTGAAACCAACTTTAGATAAGCATCTCTCGCCATTTTGGCATGATGGATGTTGCAGATGGAGTGGGAATAGCCATTGTCCGGACCTAAACCTTCTGTTCCTTCAAAGTTTAAATAAGGTCCTGTCGCATTTATTAAATAATCATACTCAATCTTTTGTTTTGTTCCATCCTTCGATTCGGTCACAACATATTGTCTATCTGGGTGGATTTCTCTAGCCCAAGCTTGAATGAATGTGATCCCTTGTTTCTGAAAAACGGGTGCAAGTTCAAACATGGTTTGCTCAGGTTTCATTCGACCGATTCCAACCCAAACTAATGATGGAATATAAGTAAAACGAGGCCATGGATTTACAACAATTACTTCATGCTTTTTATCTAACTTTTTCCTTAAATACAAAGCTGCTGTTTGCCCTGAAAAACCAGCTCCTAAAATAACTACTTTCGCCATAGTAAATCCCCCTTTTAGACAATATTTCATAATTTATAAAAATTCTATTCTTATTATCTATTATATACCTAGATGGGTATAATAAAAAGGAAATTATTGATAATAAAAAATAAAAAATGTTTATATTTTTTTTTCTTGAAAAAATACCCCAAAGGGTATAAAATATAACCAAAATATCAAATACCCTATACGGTATATAAAAGGAGAGATTTTTATATGAGAAAAAACTTAGGTGAGCAATATAGCCCATTATATTTTCTTGCTGCCTTAGGTAACGGAGGGATGACGGTAGCGTTCTTTCTATTATTGATGTTCATGGTCAAACACCCAGAAACACCAATTCCAACGTTTGAACATGTATCAGCAGCATTTAACAGCGGTAATATTGCTCTTAGTGCGCTCATCATATTTGCAACCATCGGCATTCTGTTCTTTGCCATTAATCATTTCCGATTATTGCTTTGGAACATAAGGGAGTATCGGGGTTTTAAACAGACAGGAGCTTATGAAAAATTAAAAAATTCAGCTGCAGCCGTACAATTGATGGCTATTCCATTAACGATTGGCATGAGTGTAAACGTATTATTTATTTTAGGCGGCGTCTATGTTCCTGGATTGTGGAATGTTGTTGAATACTTATTTCCTGGTGCATTGGCTGGATTTACGATTATAGGTATTTATGCGTTGCGAATCTTTACTGACTATTTTTCACGCTTTGTTATTCATGGATCGCTTAATACTATAAATAATAACCATTTAAGCCAATTATTAGCAGTCTTTGCATTTTCAATGATTGGTGTTGGATATTCATCATCTGCAGCCATGAGCCACGAAACAGTAACTTCTACAATCGGTCTTGTAGGCGCTATTTTCTTTGGAAGTATTGCGGTAATTTTAGCAGTTGTAAAGATGGTAGTAGGATTTCAATCCATTCTTAAACAAGGCATTGATAAAGCAGCAAGCCCGAGTATTTGGATTATCATCCCGATATTAACTATATTAGGGATTACGTTTGTAAGATTGTATATGGGTGTAAACCATAATTTGCTGCATGTGAAAGATCCTTCCGTTGTACCAATCTTTTTAGTGTTAACTGGATTATTATCAGTACAAATCATTTTTGGCTTATTCGGATATAAAGTATTGAAAAGCATTGGTTATTTCAGGGAATTTGTAGATATAAAAGGTTCCGGCAAAAGTCCGGGAAGCTATTCGTTAATTTGTCCAGGTGTTGCATTTACAGTTATGGGCATGTTTTTCGTTCATTATGGTTTTGTTAGAACTGGTATCGTTGAACAGTTCTCCACTGTTTACTTCTTGTTATTAGCACCATTCTGGTATGTCCAACTTAAAACGATAACTACAATTTTTGCGCTGAATAAAAAATTATTAAAATCACAAGAACCACAAGCTGTATTAAAAGAAGTAAAAAGCTTATAAAAATAAAAATAAAAGAGAAGCCCTTTTTCAGATAAGCTGGAAAAGGGTTTTTTTAGTAATCCGCTCCCATCCTGATTTTTCATATTGTAAAAAAGTAAATGGTAATAATCGTTAAATTTCTGTTATATTTTAGAAAGGGGGTGTAAAAATGGAAAAACGTTATGCAGGATTTTGGATACGCGTAGGGGCGTGGTTTCTTGATTTTTTAATTCTTCTTATTCCAAGTATTATTATTGATTATTTATCTTTTCAAATTGCAAAACCAATGGATATGGGATATTGGGCTTATCAGTTTAATTTGAATACGCCAACATGGACTTCTTATGATACATTGAGCACGCTGTTGTCCACCATTTTTTGTGCTATCTATTTTGGTTGGATGACTTCCAAATACCAAGGAACTTTAGGTAAGCTGATCGTCGGGCTGCGAATCATTGGAGAAGATGGGCGTGCGATCACTTTTGCACGAGCAATTGGAAGGTATTTTTCTTATATTTTATCCAGCTTTTTTATGATCGGTTTTATCATGGTTGGACTAACAAAGAAAAAACAAGGATTGCATGATAAAATATGCAAGACCTACGTGATTTATAAACAACAAGATTCATGAACATAATAGTTTAGTAGTATTGTAAATTTATACTAAGCAAAGTTATTAATGTTGCATTTTAGTTAAAGTTGAATGTTTCTTTAACCCGTTTTGGAACTGGAATCATTGTATTACTTCTAGTTATTATCACCATCCTATTATTTGTAACTTCAATGACTGTGCGAAAAAAATTATGTAAGCTCAAGATGCCTTTTTCAGACATACATCTGGAAAAGGGTTTTTTATTTTATGATTTGCAAAAAATGTTCGCCAAAGCAAATGTGTTATCTAGAGATAATTGCACCTCCTTATTAAAAATTCGGACACAACAATAATTTTTGCTCAAGCGGCCGAACGGATTTTATTAGCTTATTGAAGTGATTTTTAATCAACTATAAATTTCCAATGTGTCCAATGGATAAATAAGCAAATCTTCGAAAAAAATACAAATAAGCAATAAGAAGGAGGTCAAAATTTTGAAGGCGCTAAAATTAACAATAATAATAGTTATGACATTTTTTATCTCATTGTTTAACTTTCAAAGTTATCCGAGCGCAGCTGAAAGTACAAAAGTAAATAACCAAAGCAAAATAAAAGTGCCTGACTCGGTTTTAGATATTACGAAGGAAAATACGTACCCAAATCCGACTCAGGATTTGCCTTATCTTCAACCGAGCGATTTAGCAAAAAAATTGTTGGAAACCGCAGATGTTCCAATTCAGAACCCTGATCTTATTCGTATTTTAAATGAATCAACGATCCAAACAACACCAACGCAATTCGGATTTCGGGCAACCATTTATCTAGGTCAGTGGCCGTTAAGCTATGAATCAACAGAAACAAATATTAACTGGGAATATAAACAGGCCAATGTAAATAAATTTGATAATCGCGGTGGTAATAGTCCGCAAAAAATTCATTATATACAAGAAGACGAAGCAGTGATCAAAGGCGGATTAACATCAAGAATTAACAATGCGGAAGAAGTGCAAAAAATGATGATGTTAACAGCTGCGAAAAAGACAGAATTGCCGCTAGCATTTGAAACAGTGATTGGCCAAGGAACGAAAAAAGATCGAGTGTATAATGTCGCTCCGAAAAAGTTAGGGTATTTATATGCTTATGCTCCTGCAGTAAATGAGAAAGGAAAAGTAACATTTGGTGAAGTTTATTTAGAATTTAAAGGCAGCAAAGTAAGGCTAAAAATAAAAAATATAACTCAACAAGGCATAGGTGCGTGGATCCCGGTACAAGACCATTTATCATTTAAGTTTGTAACGACGGATACACCTCGATAAACGGTTCAGATTCTTTGGGGCTTGATGAGAATAAATTATTTTTATGAAGGACCGTTCTGTTTTAATAAACATTGCACGGTCTTTTTTTGTGCAATAAATAAACTTATTAAACATTTACTATTTGCAAGATAAACTGAATTATTTTCACTTTTTGCACTATTTCCTTATATTTTGGGTTTCTAAAAAAAAAGACAAGCATTATAATAATGGATGGTAGAGCCTTTTCCAAAAAACAAAAAGGGGGACGGGGAAAAGAATGGAAAAACTATTTGAAAGCATGTACCAATTAGTTGTTGAAACTTCTACAAAATTACCAAAAGATGCAAGACGTGCTATTTACCAAGCAAAATTGCGCGAAAACGCTGGCACTCGGGCAGCGATGTCATTGGATACAATTTCACAAAATATCATCATGGCGGAAGAAAATATTTCGCCAATTTGCCAAGACACAGGTTTGCCTACTTTTAAAATTAAAACACCTGTTGGCGTGAATCAATTAGAAATTAAAGAAGTGATCCGCAAAGCTGTAGCAGAAGCTACAAAAAATGGTAAACTTCGTCCGAACTCTGTTGATTCATTAACTGGTGCCAACAGCGGGGACAACCTTGGCGATGGTGTACCAGTTATTAAATTTGAACAATGGGATAAAGATTATATCGATGTTCGCCTTATTTTAAAAGGAGGCGGCTGTGAAAATAAAAATATTCAATATAGCTTGCCATGTGAATTGGAAGGCTTGGGACGTGCAGGCCGCGATTTAGACGGTATTCGCAAATGTATTTTGCACTCTGTCTATCAAGCACAAGGCCAAGGCTGTTCTGCAGGCTTTATCGGCGTTGGCATCGGCGGCGATCGCAGCTCCGGTTATGATCTTGCGAAAGAACAACTATTTAGAAATCTTGATGATGTAAATCCAAATGAAGATTTGCGTAAATTAGAAGAATACATTATGGAAAATGCCAACAAACTTGGCATCGGTACAATGGGATTTGGCGGTGAGACTACGCTTTTAGGCTGTAAAATCGGTGTCATGCACCGCATTCCAGCTAGCTTCTATGTTTCTGTTGCCTATAACTGTTGGGCATTCCGCCGTCAAGGTGTGAAAATTGATCCAGCAACTGGAGCAATTCTAGAATGGCATTATCAAGAGGGAGACGATGTTGATTTCAGCAAGAAAGTTGAACAAGCACCTGCAGCAGTTGAAGGTAATGACAGCCCTCGTGAAGTAGTTCTAGAAGCACCAATTACTGAAGAACAAATCCGTTCATTAAAAGTTGGTGACGTTGTAACAATCAACGGAAGAATGTATACAGGCCGTGACGCTATCCACCATTATTTAATGGAACATGACGCACCGGTTGATTTAAATGGTCAAATCATTTATCATTGCGGTCCGGTAATGTTGAAAGACGAAGAAGGAAAATGGCATGTAAAAGCGGCTGGTCCAACAACAAGTATCCGCGAGGAGCCTTACCAAGGCGATATTATGAAGAAATTTGGCATCCGTGCAGTCATCGGTAAAGGCGGCATGGGTCCAAAAACATTAAAAGCATTGCAAGAACATGGCGGCGTTTATTTGAATGCCATCGGTGGTGCAGCGCAATACTATGCTGACTGTATTGAAGCTGTTGACGGCGTTGACCTCATGCAATTCGGAATTCCAGAAGCAATGTGGCACTTGCGTGTCAAAGGCTTTAAAGCCGTTGTTACAATGGATTCTCACGGCAACAGCTTGCACCAAGATGTTGAAAAATCATCCCTTGAAAAACTTGCTCAATTTAAAGAAAGAGTGTTTTAATATTTGACGTACAATCTCATTTAGTAAAGACGGCTGATCGGTCGTATTTTAAAAGGGGTCCTTCAAGTCGAATGTAGGCTTGAGGACGCCTTTTTATTTTGATTTGTTCACACATTAAAGTACGGCTACATTGGAAAATCATGTTTCGTATGAAAGCAAGCACCTTTCAAAAACTATAAATAACAATTGGCAAAATAGGAGGATTCCAATGATGAAAGGTGCTGTTAAAGTTTTTTTACAAATTACAACAGCGATTGTATTTCTATTAAGCTGTTCATTGCCTATAAAAGCTGATGAGTCTGTTTCGAACCATCCGCTACACTGGGGGATGAAAAGAAGCCGCAATCACCAGCCTGCAGAAGCTGGGGAATTATTTGAAAAGACATTAGCGAAATACGGCTCATTTTATATTGGCGATACTTCGAAAAAAGATATATATTTAACATTTGATAATGGTTATGAAAACGGCTATACTGCGGAAATATTGGATGTACTTAAAAAGAAAAAAGTGCCAGCCACGTTTTTTGTAACTGGCCATTATATAAGCAAAAATGGAGATCTTATCAAAAGGATGGTTGATGAAGGGCATATTGTAGGTAACCATACATGGCACCATCCAGATTTAACCCAAGTGAGTGATATTCGTTTAAAAAAAGAACTTCAACTTGTTGAGGAAGAATACAAAAAGATTACTGGCAAAGATGATATGATGTACTTAAGACCGCCAAGAGGCATATTTAGTGAGAGAACATTAAAACTTTCAAGAGACCTTGGGTATGTCAATGTGTTCTGGTCGCTTGCTTTTGTCGACTGGTATGTCAATAACCAAAAAGGGTGGCGGTATGCTTATGATAATATTGTGGAACAAATTCATCCCGGTGCAGTAATTTTGTTACATACTGTATCGGAAGACAACGCTAAAGCTCTTGCAAAGGTTATTGATACACTTCGAGACCAAGGCTACACGTTTAAAAGCCTAGATGATTTAATGCTCGAGAAAACAATGCCGAAACCGCTTATGTATGAGAAATATTTTTATCTGAAAAAAGACACCCAAGAGTGATAGCAAAGGATATTTCATTGGTAAGAGAAGGACGGTTAAGTGAAAAAACTTTGTCCAAGAATGTAAACAAAATGAAAAGAAAGGCATTATTCATCCGCAAACAATTTTCAAATGCAACTACAGAAGATAAAGAGCGTTCAAAGTTGAAAATTCAGCTTTCTGAACTGCTCTTTTTTCATGTAGTATTTGTTTTTGAGGAAACAACTAATTGCTTGTCTTTTGTGATAAAAACTATAATAAGAACAGAAAAAATGAAATGGAGAAATACATATGTCAAAGCAAAAACAATTAAAAAAGAAACAAACGAATCTAACACAAAACGAAGGACCGTTGAAAGTCGGACAAGAATTTCCGCTTACGATAAAAAGAATTGGCATCAATGGAGAAGGGGTTGGCTTTTTTAAAAAACAAACGGTTTTTATACCTGGTGCTTTGCCTGGTGAAGTCGTTACCGCTGTTGCAACCAAAGTCCATCCCAATTACGCTGAGGCAAAAATCAAAAAGATCCGTAATCAATCACCGTATCGCGTTAAGCCGCTTTGCCCGGTTTACGAAGAATGCGGCGGCTGTCAACTGCAACATTTAGATTACAAAGAGCAGCTCAATGTAAAACGCGACATTGTCGTTCAAGCGTTAGAGCGGCATGCAACATTGAATGTTGAAAAGCTCGATATTCGAAAAACGATCGGCATGGAAGATCCATGGCGCTATCGCAACAAAAGCCAGCTTCAAGTCGGACGAGATGGCAAAAAAGTGTTAGCGGGATTATATGGTATGAACTCACATGAGCTCGTTGACATTTCTGAATGTTTGATCCAGCATCCAAGCACAAACCGGGCAACACTAATCGTGAAAAGTATATTAGAGGATTTAAATATACCTATTTATAATGAGAGAAAGCGGGAAGGACTTATACGAACGATTGTTGTGAGGGTCGGTTTCCAAACTGGTGACATTCAACTTGTTATTGTTACTTCGAAAAAAGAGTTTCCGAAGAAGGACCTTTTCGTTGCGGAGGTGAAAAAACGATTGCCTGAAGTGAAATCCATTTTGCAAAATATCAATGGTGCAAAAACATCGCTTATTTTTGGAGACGAAACGATTCATCTTGCTGGCAAGGAAACGATTCAAGAAACATTGGGCGATTTATCGTTTGAGCTGTCAGCGCGGGCATTTTTTCAGCTCAACCCTTTACAAACGGTGAAGCTCTATGATGAGGTGAAAAAAGCGGCACAATTAACTGGCAACGAAAAAGTAGTCGATGCTTATTGCGGCGTAGGAACGATTGGATTATGGCTGGCAAGGGATGCCGCTGAAATCCGGGGGATGGACACGATCCCTGAATCCATCGAAGATGCAAAGAAAAATGCAGCGAAACACAATATTAATCATGCAACTTATGTTGTCGGAAAAGCAGAATATTGGCTGCCGAAATGGCAAAAGGAAGGTTGGCATCCAGACGTCATCATCGTTGACCCGCCACGAACCGGCTGTGATGAGCAATTTCTGAAAACCGTATTAAAAGTAAAACCGAAACGATTGATTTACGTTTCTTGCAATCCGTCTACATTAGCGAAAGACATTCAGTTTTTAAGCAAGGAATATGAAGTAAAATATATACAGCCTTTTGATATGTTTCCGCATACGAGCCACGTGGAGTGCGTTTCGCAGATAGTTTTAAAATAAAAAAATGAGGCAAGATAAGGTTTTTCTCTTGCCTCTATGCAATTTTTGGTGTAGCAAACCGGTAATGAATAATCGGTGTACCGTCTTTTTTTACCTCAATTCGATTAATTAGTCGGTGAAGAATATCCTTCGTTAATTCATCGAAATTTAGGAATTGAAGTAATTCCTTTTTGAGTTTTTCAATCGTTTCGATTACATCATCGTTTTCCATCAATGTAAGAAGTTTATTTTTTTGTTCCATTAATTCAGTTAATTCCTTGTTCGTTGCTTCAATACTCTCCTGATATTCTTCATGGGTAATGATTCCGTCAGCTAACAGGTTGATGAATTTTCTTTTTCGATTTTTTAAAACATCCATCTGTTTGTTAATCTTATTGATTTTCTTTTGAGAATCCGATTTTGTACTTCTCGATTTTCTCTCCATCTTCTTTATATATTTCTCTTTATCAACTTGTTGAATTAAGGTTTGGATGTCTTCTAGGATCGTTTCTTTTAGAAAATCCTCTTTTATCGTGTGGGCGGTACAAGCCTTTTTGCCATGACGGGCATAACTTCCACAAATGTAGCCCCGACGATTACTTCTATACCACATTCCCGTACCACAGTCAGCACAATAGAGAATGTTGGTAAAAAGATGTAATTTGGGTGCTGTAATATATTTTCTTCTCTGCTCTAATTGATTTTGGACAGCATCAAACGTTTCCCTAGATATAATTGGCTCATGTGCATTTTTGATAATAAACTGTTTTTCTTTAGGAACGTTTTTTCTTCTTTTACTTGTTACACTTACTGTCGTTGTTCTTCCTTGAACAAGATCCCCAACGTAATGGGGATTTGTCAAGATGCATCTAATGGTAGAATCATGCCACTTATCTCCTGCGTTTGCTTTTCCAGCTATTTGAGCAGGAGTAGGAATTCCCTCGTTATATAGCCGTCTTGCAATACTTTGTCGTCCGTTTCCTTCCAAATATTCTTTGAAAATTCGTCTAACAATATTTGGTGTTTCATCATTTCGGATATACAATTTTCCATCTCTTACTTCATACCCATATGGAGGGTTTGATCCTTTAAAAAGTCCATTTTTTGCTCGAGTTTTTAATGTCTCTTTCACACGATTACTCGTGTTTTGAGATTCTTGTTCGTACATCCATGCATAAAGGCCAAACATATGAGTGTTCCCTGTTAATGTATTGATCGCATTATCTAAAGTAATGATGTGAATCCCTTGGTTTTCACATAAGTTTTTGATTTTATAGGATAATTCTCCATTTCGGGCAAGGCGTGATAACTCTTTGGCAAGAATGATATCGAACTTCTTATCCTGAGCATCTTCAATAAGTTTTTGAAGTTCTTCTCTTTTTGCCGTCGTCCCGCTCTCAACGTCAATATAAAATTTGTAAATATCCCAACCTTTTTCCGCTATATAATTATAAAACAGTTCTTGCTGATATTTTAAGGAATCTTTTTGTTCTTCTTTATCGGTAGAAACACGAACATATACTGCACATCTCATTTTGAATCATACTCCTTCTCGTCTTTTTGAGATGTAGCAGTGTTTACCTTACTAGCATTATTGACGAGTTCTTCAATTTTATGATCAATAATTGAATTTATAACATCCATGAAGGTGAGCGAAGTATCTGCAAAAATTCGCTCAACGGTGTTTTCTGATCTATTCATGATTTATCGCTCTCCCTTTTATAATTTTTCAATATAAAAAAATCCGCAGAATTACATAACCAACAATTTGAATGGTTACGTAACCTCTGCGGATCTCGCTTTTTATTGGGTTACACTATTTATTTGACTTTGTATAAATATTCTTCAATACGACGTTTAGATGAATGTAGTTTTTCAATGAATCGACAATTTTTTTTATATTCCATTAAGGATATCAAATACTGTAAATATCTATTTTCTTTTACTGGTTTATTCGTTCTAATATAGACTGCAGGGAATCGGATGTTTTTTTGTTGTAAAACATTATTAAATGAACTGAAATTTCTTAGTAATTTATCATCGTCACTATGGATAGTATTTATTTGATTATCCACTGTTACGATATGGATTTTGTTTTGGTTATAAAGATTTTCTAATTCCATCAATAGTTCAGTATTTCTATAAAGTCTTGATGGGTCTGTAGCAACGATAATATCAAATTTCCGTGACGAACATCTTCAATCATTAATTTCAAATTTTTATTTTTATCAATTCCAGAACTGATATCAGAATAGACGCATGTGAGTTCCCACCTTTTTTTCAAGACGAAATCTTTAATCATCTCTCTTTGAATTCTTAAATTTTCATCTGCAAGATTTTTGTTTGTAGTTCGAATATAAGCTACACATTGCATAACAAATTCATCTCCTTAGTTATTTGTATTTTTCGTTTTGCATAAAGCATTGTATCTTTGATTTTTCATATTTGAAGAGAAATAAGGAATTTTTTAAAAAAATTTTAAGTTGATTTTTTGATTAACCGATTTGTTCTGAAACATTATACTTATCGATTCAATGTATTTTAATAGGATTTTAAAATTTTTTAAGATATTTTGGATTAATCAATTGGGTAAATAGTTATAGGTCTCCAAGATTATCCTTTTAATAAAATGAGATAAATAGGTATAATGAAGATATATAAGATGCAGCAGGAGGAAGTTATATGATTACAGGAGAAATAAAAAATAAAGTTGATAAAATATGGGAAACGTTTTGGACAGGTGGGATTACAAATCCATTAACGGTTATTGAACAATTTACTTATCTTTTATTTATAAAAAGTTTGGATGAAGCGGAAACGATTAAAGAGAAGGAAGCGGAAATTTTAGGGATTCCTTTTGAAGGAATCTTCCCAGAAGATAAACAACACTTGCGCTGGCACCGTTTTAAACAGCTCGGATCCCCAGAAGAAATGTATCGTGTTGTTTCCGATGAAGTTTTTCCTTTCATTAAAAATTTACATGGTAAAGATAATTCAGCATACTCCAAGTACATGGGCGATGCGATGTTTTTAATCCCAACAGCGAATATGTTGGCAAAAATTGTCGAAGGAATTGACAATCTTCCTTTAGATGATCGGGATGTACAAGGGGATTTATATGAGTATCTACTTTCCAAATTATCAACGTCTGGTACAAACGGGCAATTCCGCACACCAAGACACATTATTCAAATGATGGTTGAACTTATGAAACCAACGCCAGAGGATATTATTATTGACCCTGCTATGGGGACGGCTGGATTTTTAGTTGCAGCAAGCGAATACTTACGTAAACATCATAATGATATGTTCCTTGTTCAAGGCTTAAAAGAACATTACCATAACACCATGTTCTACGGTAATGATATGGACCGGACAATGCTTCGGATTGGTGCCATGAACATGATGCTGCATGGTGTGGACAATCCAAATATTGACTATCGAGATTCTCTTTCTGAAATTAATAAAGATAAAGAAAAATATACGTTAGTGCTGGCAAATCCTCCATTCAAAGGATCATTGGATTATGAAGCGGTTTCAAATGATTTATTAAAAATAGCCAAAACAAAGAAAACAGAATTATTATTCTTATCCTTATTTATTCGTATTTTGAAACCGGGTGGACGAGCTGCGGTCATTGTTCCAGACGGTGTGTTATTTGGAAGTTCAAAAGCACACAAAACGATACGAAAGGAAATCATTGATAACCATAAATTGGAAGCCATTATTTCCATGCCAAGTGGGGTCTTCAAACCATATGCAGGAGTTTCAACGGCAATCATGATTTTCACAAAAACAGGTGCAGGTGGTACAGACAACGTTTGGTTCTATGATATGAAAGCAGACGGTTTTTCTCTAGACGACAAACGCAGTCCAATTGAAGAAAATGATATACCGGATATTATTGCAAGATTTAATAATTTAGAGGAAGAAAAAGAACGGAAACGGACAGAACAATCATTCTTTGTTCCGGTTGAAGAAATACGGGAAAACGAATATGATTTGTCGATAAATAAATATAAAGAGATTGAATATGAAGAAGTGGAGTATGAAGCACCTAGTGTCATAATTGAAAAGATTATTAAACTTGAATCTGAAATACAAGAAGAATTGAAAGAGTTAAAAGAAATAATAAATGAGGTAGTAAAATGAAATATAAACTACACGAAGTGTTCGAATTTATTAGAAATGGAGCCAATATTAAACAGGGAATTGAGGGCGGTTACCCGATTACAAGAATAGAAACTATATCAGATAGATACATAAATAGGAATAAAATGGGGTATGCGGGGATATATGATCTATCGAAATATGAAGATTATCTTTTAAAAGATGGGGATATATTAATGTCTCATATCAATAGTGAAATTCACTTGGGGAAGTCTGCAATCTATCAAAAGAAAGATCCTGAAGAAAAGATAATTCATGGAATGAATCTTTTATGTTTGAGACCTAATCCCAAAATTATATTTCCAAAATACGTTTTCTACTATTTCAACACACATTTTTTTAAAATGAAACTAAACAAGATTATAAAAAAATCTGTAAATCAAGCAAGTTTTTCAGTAACAGATTTAAAAAAGATAGAAATTGATATACCTAATATAGATATACAAATTAAAATCGCAAATACCTTAGATAAAGCTCAAGAATTAATTGATAAACGGAATGCCCAAATCGAAGCATTAGACCAATTAACGCAAAGTGTGTTTTTGGAGATGTTTGGTTCAATTCGAGGAGAAAAGTTACCTTTAAGTGAGTTATGTGAAATAAATCCTCCGAAAAGAGAGGTAGCTGACTTAAAAGAGGATACGATTGTTTCTTTTATTCCCATGGCAAATGTTTCAGAAACCGGAGAAATTGATTTGTCTGAAACCCGTAATCTTGGTGAAGTGTATAAAGGATTTACTTATTTTAAGGAAAACGATGTTCTTTTTGCAAAAATTACACCTTGCATGGAAAACGGAAAAGGTGCTATTGCGAAAAATTTAACCAATGAAGTCGGGTTCGGTTCAACTGAATTCCATGTTTTAAGACCAAAAGAAGGAATTACAAGTGAATGGCTATATTATTTAACAACATTACCCAATTTTCGTCAGCAAGCTGAGAAAAACATGACCGGAAGTGCTGGTCAAAAACGTGTACCTAAACAGTTTTTTGACAAATATAAAGTTAACAAACCTACGATAGAATCACAGGAAGAATTCAAAAAAATTATTTTGAAAATCAATAGTCAAAAAGAAATGTTAAAAAAGAGTCTAGCGATTTTAGATACAAATTTCCAATCACTTATGCAACTTTCCTTCAAAGGTGAATTATTTACCGAAGAAAAAGTTTGAAAGCCTTAATCAAAGGGAGGTGTCTACTTGTCAAATTTCAACTTTCTAAAAGATAAAAAACAGTATCGCAGTTTTGCCAATGCTTGTTTTGAAGCGGAAAAAGGTTTAGTTGTCAGCCCAGCTGTCAGCGCGATTCAGTCTCGACGTGCGCTGGAGCTGGCGGTAAAGTGGGTCTATAGTTATGACAGTGCGCTTGAAGTTCCTTATCAAGATAATCTTTCCAGCCTGATTCACGACCGAGAATTTTTAGGAATTATTGATGAAGAGTTATTACCGATGATGAAGTATGTAGTGAAACTTGGTAATCAAGCGGTTCATACCAATGCACCAATTACTCGAGATGAAGCGGTGTTATCCCTTCATCATCTATTTCAATTTATCGCATGGATTGATTATTGTTATTCTGATGAATTTACGGCCGGGGAATTTGATGAATCCTTGCTTCCGGTTGGAGAAGAAAAGAAGGTCCGTCCGAAAGAATTACAAGATTTATATGAACAATTAAGTGCAAAGGACCGGAAACTTGAAGAAATTATTAAAGAAAATCAACATCTACGTAAAAAGGTTACAGAAAAGCGTGAGCAAAATACGAAAGAAAATAATTTCCAAGTAGATCAATTAAATGAATTTGAAACAAGACTAAAATATATCGATTTAGATTTGAAACTTGCCGGTTGGGAGTTTAATAAAGATATTATTCGGGAATATCCAGTTGTTGGTATGCCAAATAAGGAAGGTAAAGGGTTTGCTGATTATGTTTTATTTGGAGATAATGGGAAGCCTCTTGCTGTAGTAGAAGCAAAAAGAACGTCAAAAGATCCGAAAATTGGTCGCCAACAAGCCAAACTTTATGCTGATTGTATCGAAAAAATGTCAGGTGTTCGCCCGGTGATTTTCTATACGAACGGCTTTGAAACATATATTTGGCATGATCCGTATCCACCACGAAAAGTTTCTGGTTTCTACAACAAAGAAGAATTAAGTTTGTTGATCGAACGTCGGCAAATGAAACGTCCGTTAACAAATATTCAAATTAATGATGATATCAGTAATCGTTATTATCAAAAAGAAGCGATTTTATCCGTTTGTGACGCATTGAGTCGTAACCAAAGAAAAGCGCTTCTCGTTATGGCTACAGGTAGCGGGAAAACGAGAACGGCAATTTCGATTGTCGATGTATTGACTCGTCATAATTGGGTGAAAAATGTTCTCTTTTTAGCCGATCGAAAAGCATTAATCAATCAAGCATATCGTAACTTTAATAACTTACTGCCAAGTATACCTTTATGCAACCTTTTAGATAATAAGGATAACCCAGAGGAAAGCCGAATCGTCTTTTCTACATATCCAACGATGATGAATGCGATTGATGAGGCAAAAAGAAAAGATGGGAAAAAATTATTTACCGTTGGACACTTTGATCTCATCATCATTGATGAGTCGCATCGAAGTATCTATAAAAAATACCGCAGCATTTTCGATTATTTTGATGGAATTTTACTCGGCTTAACGGCAACCCCAAAAGATGAGATTGATAAAAATACGTATGAAGTGTTTGAAATGGAAAATGGTGTTCCGACTTATGCTTATGAGCTGGATCAAGCTGTAAAAGATGGGTTTTTAGTTGATTACCGAACAATTGAAACAAAGACAAAGTTTCTAGAAGAAGGTATTCATTACGATGATTTATCGGAAGAAGATAAAGAAAAATATGAAGAAACCTTTGATGAAGAAGATTTCACTGAAGATATTGACAGCTCTGCCTTAAATGAGTGGCTCTTTAATGACAACACCATCGATATGGTTCTGAAAGATTTAATGAACAAAGGTATTCATGTAGAAGGTGGCGACAAGCTAGGCAAAACCATTATTTTCGCAAAAAATCGTCGCCATGCCGTAAGAATCGTAGAACGGTTTGACGCATTGTTCCCAGAGTATGGTGGCGATTTTGCTAGAGTCATTGATTATAGCATAAAATATGTTCAAACATTAATCGATGACTTTTCAGATAAAAGTAAAATGCCACAAATTGCTGTATCTGTGGACATGCTTGATACAGGTGTGGACATATCAGAAGTGGTTAATCTTGTATTCTTTAAAAAGGTTCGCTCGAAAACAAAGTTCTGGCAAATGATTGGTCGTGGAACACGGCTTTGTCCAGATTTATTTGGAATTGGACAAGACAAAACGCATTTCCTAATCTTTGACTATTGCGGAAACTTTGAGTTTTTCCGTGAAAATCCAAAGGGCATGGAAACTCAAGTTGGTAAAAGCCTCACAGAAAAACTATTCAATGCCAAAGTGGATATAATCCGTGAATTACAAGGAACTAATTATCAAACAGAAGATTATATCAAACATCGCAATGAATTAGTCCATGAAGTAACGAGAGATGTTCTTGCGCTTGATAATGAAAATTTCCGTGTGAGACAACATCTGCAATATGTGGAGAAATTTAAAAACAAGGACAATTGGGTTACGTTATCTGTTCTTGATACGAATGAAATTAAAGAGCATATCTCACCGATCATTGTCCCAGTTCAAGATGATGAATTTGCTAAACGTTTTGATTTATTAATGTATACGATTGAATTGGCAAAATTACAAGCCAACAATGCAACAAAACCAATTCGCAGCGTCATTCAAACGGCGGAAGCACTTTCTAAACTTGGTACGATTCCGCAAGTAATGGAACAAAAGCACGTCATTGATAAAGTGTTGACGGAAGAATTTTGGGATAGTGCTGATATCTTTGAATTAGATGAAGTGCGTGAAGCGTTAAGGGATTTAATCAAGTTTATCGAAAAAGAAACACAAAAGATTTATTATACAAACTTCCAAGATGAAGTAATTGAAGTAAAAGAAAATGCTCCAATGTTTCATGTGAATGATTTACAAAATTACCGGAAGAAAGTAGAACATTATTTAATCGAACATAAAGACCAGATGGCGATCTACAAGCTGAATCATAATAAACCGCTAACAGCCCAAGATGTAAAAATGCTTGAAGACATACTTTGGAAGGAACTTGGTACGAGAGAAGATTACGAAAAAGATTTTGGCGACACACCGATTACAAAACTAGTTCGGCAAATTGTTGGCTTGGATCCGAAAGCAGCCAACGAAGCATTTTCCGAATTCCTTTCAGAGGAGCGGTTAAATCTAAACCAAATTCGTTTTGTTAAACACATTGTTGATTATGTCATTAAAAACGGAACACTCGATAAGAAGGTATTGCAACAAGAACCATTCAGATCAGTTGGCAGTATTGTTGAACTGTTCAAGGACAATATGGATGATGCAAGAAAAATCATTGGCATTATTGATGAGATCAATCGAAATGCGGAAGAAGTGACAGGGGCGTAAATATTATCAATCATGAAATGACACCTAGGATAAATATCTTAGGTGTCTTTATTTTTAGGAGGGCATATATGTCAAAGGATATTGTAATTAATTCTGGTATTTTTCCTGTGATAATGAGTATCCAAGATAAAGACATCAATGGTAAGTATTCTAAAGTATATCATATACCAAGAAGTATCAATCTACTATATTTAGAAAATATAAAAGATAACTGTGAAAAAGATCTTCTTAGAAAATATGCAAATGCAGAAAAACTTAATGATAATGAATTAGAAACATTGTTTAAGTTTTTTATTAACAAAATTGACAAACCAAAAATAAATAGTAGTGGTAAGAATAGTGACCTATTGAGTATATTTGGTGCCGAAATGATAGAAATAAATGGAAGCATAGAGTTGCAAATAATTAAAGAGTATACTTCTTATATTAAAAAAGAAACATGGGAATGTATTGCTATGGATATGTTAAAGGATAACTATGAGCAAATAATTACAAAATATGATTTTGGGGATATCCGAATTGACTTAGGTGCATGGAAAACTGAATTTAATGAAGAAAAGCAATCGTTATTAAACTCATTTAGAAGTGCTTTTTTATTTACGCTAGTCGGATTTCTGTATGGAGATAATAGACATCTATATAGCTCATTTTATGACTTCTTTGAAAACGAATTCTCAAAAAGAATTGGACTTATATATGGAATATGGAAAACTAAAAAGTCTAGTGAAAAAGTTAAATACATACCTATATATGATAGTTTCTATAATTTAAAAGGATTGCAGGTACAAGAGCTAATTGAAATAGTGCTTGCCGTTTTGGAAACTGATGAGTTGGATATGAAAGATAAGGAAATGATTAAAAATTCTATTGTAAATGGTGCGGAAAGCCTTCATAAAAATATGGATATACAAACAATGCAATTAGAACAAACATTGGTTAAACCAGTTGTTAATTATATAATGGAAATACAAACCGCAGGTGACGATTTGAAAGCTGCACAAGCTTTATATGAACAGAACTTATATAACCAGTCTGTTAATAGATCTTATTATTCGATGATGCATTCACTAAAAGCATTATTAGAAAGTGAAAATATGCTTTCAGATTGGGAGCCAAATGCTTTAAATGTTAAGGAAAGTCATAAGCAACTTGAGAGAAAATTATCCTCGTTGGTTAGTAATGGTAAAATAGGACTAGATTATTTGGACTCATTTAGGTTTGTTAAGCAAAAGAGGTGGATAGCAGACTATAATATAGCAAAAATTGATGAAATAGAATGTAAAGATTGTTTGAAAAAGGCAAATAACTTTTTATCGGAAGTAAAAAGATTAACATATTAGATTGCAGGAGTATACCTTAATCGGGATAATGAGCAGATTGTAAATTAGGCTTTCGGTAAAGTACTCATCGAAGTATCCTTCGATGCTTGCTTTACCGAATGTTATTATCAAGAATCCCTTGATATCAAAGGGTTTAACCAGTTCTTGAATTTTACTCAATAAGCTAACCGGTGAATTACTCGGTAAAGTAAGCAGTGATAAGATAAATTATTCGGTAAAGTAAGCAGATATTTTTTTTGTATTGGAGGGATATGAAAGTGAGAGACACGAAGCGGATTCCAAGGATTTTAACTCTGTTGTTCAAAATATGGGAGCAGCAACCGGATTTGCGATTTAATCAGTTAGTTCAAAATCTACAAGCTTTATATTCCCAGCAAAATAATAACTTTGGTAAAAGATATTTTTATGAAAAGGATGGAGAGATTACTTACCAGAATTATTATATAGATTTATTTTACTTGGAGGATGACCAGTGGGAACAATTTTTAAGAGATTATTTGTCGGAAATCGAAGAAGAGTTGCAAGAGCGAGAAAAGCAAATTACTCCTGAAGTAGTAGATGAAATTGTGCAACTATTTATTGAAGCAGGGATGATTGAAACAGAAGTATCAGATTCTTTAAAAGAAAGAATTCGGTTATTTTTGAAAAAGGAAAGCAAATGGTTAACAATTGACGCTCTGTTAATCGCAATTAAAACACTTCCTTTGGAAGAACGAAAAGAATTAATTGAAAAGATTAAGAGAATATAAATGACATAATTTTTTGCTGAAACTTTTAGTTTAATTAAAGAAAAAACTGTTGTCCAAATTATTTGAACAACAGTTTACGCAATTTCGATGTCTATCTGCTTCATTAGGTCTTCGATTTCCACATATGGTGTGAGCCGGTAATCGATTCTTATATGGTTATCTTTCGAAAAGTTAATTCCTATCTTTTCGATTGCCAAAAGAAATATAGCGCGTTTTTCTTCATTTGTATAATTATGAATATCTTGTTTGAATCGACCAATTAATTCGGCTTGCATTACATCTTCTGACAAAAGATCAATCTGTTCTCTTGTTGTGTGGTATTCCTGTATTTCGTTTGTAGTAGATAATATTTGCATTTCAAAGATTTCTTTTAACTCCAGAAAGTACTCATTATTTTTATCTAGTGTGGATAAAAGATATTTTAGTTTTTCAGTAAGCCCGAAATAATGGTAAAATGAAAATAAAAAAAGCACGCCTTTTGGCACGCACGATGAATAGCCCTCCAATCAAGATTTTTTTCGGATTGAGGGCTATGTTGCTATTGCACATGTTTCACGGATATTTTTATTCCAAGGCAAATAGCGATCGATGATTTCTGGTTGTTGATGGATAGGTAGATTCGGCAACTCAGTCAATACTTTTACTAAGTATTGATAAAAGTCGATTCCATTTGCTTTGGCTGTTTCAGCTAAACTCAGACAAATGGCATTTGCTTCAGCGCCCAATTCGCTCACTGAGAAAAGCCAGTTTTTTCGGCCGATCACATTTGGACGGATCGCGTTTTCCGCTGGGTTATTATCAATCGCAATGCGACCATCATTTAGGAATGCTTTTAGACCTTCGGCATGTTTCAAAGTATAGTTTGCTGCTTCCGCAAGGGCACTTCTGCCGTAAAAAGGAGATTCATCTACCCATCGTAAGAATTCTTCCACGATTGGTTTGGAATATTTCTTTCGTGCTTTTCGACGTTTGCTTGGTGAAAGATGCTTAAACTTTCGCTCCAATTTGTAAAGTCGATTACAATATTCCACACCTTTTTCTCCGTTTTTGCTGTCGGCTTTTAACCATTTTCTACGTACATGTGCCCAACAATTTGCGAATGTCACGTTAGGTAAACCAGCGTATGCAGAATATCCGTCACAAATAATGGTTCCCTTAAATTTTTCCACGAAGTCTTTTAAAACTTCACGACTTCGCGATAAAGCACTATGGAACATGACAATGATCGGTCCTTGATAAGCAACGCTTCTGAATACCCAATTATAAGCATTGGACTGAGCTGACTTTCCATCCGAACGCTTGAGTATTTGCACATACGTTTCATCTATATGAAGAATCGACTTTTTCATGAGGAATTCTTTCATTCGATGATAAATTGGAAGCAACCAGTCCTCAGCGATTCGAATCACCCAGTTCGATAAATTCTTATCGTTTGTCAACAGACCATAACGATTCCATTCTTTTACTTGACGGTATAAAGGCAAATATTGAACGAACTTGTCGTAGATCAGTTTTGCCAAGACCGTTGGGCCTGCAATGCTACGTTGAATCGCAGGTTGCGGTGCTTTTCCACGTTTGATTTGTGAGTTTTTGCTAAGGTCTTTTTTACAATTCCTGCACTCATAAGCGTGTTCAATATGGCGAACACGCTTCACAACAGCCGGTATAAATTTTGCTTCCTCACGGACAACGGTGCTACCAATCTCTGTCATAGGAGAGTGACAACACCGACATTGTAAGTGTTCCGGATGATGATGGATTTCTTCAATTTCTAAACCTTCTAAGAAGGAATTGTTTCGTTTCTTTTTATGTAGGTTACGAACAACTGTATACGTGACAGTGTCTGTGCTTTGTTCTTCTGTGTGCTCAGATTCATAAAAAAAATCGTCATCATCAAACAAGGAACACTGTCCATCTGGCACTTGATACTTTGATTTTTCCGATTTAGAGCCATAAAGTAATTTTGTTAAGTGGCGAACTTGATTCGTCAACACTTCAATTTGTTTTGATAGTTCTTTATTTTGTTCCTTCACATATGTCAACTGTTCTTCCAACAACTGAATCACTTTTTCTGGAGATATTGAAGTTTGATCCAAATCATTCACCACTATTCCGTCCTAGTTTCATAATGTCTTGATTATAACACTAGTCGGAAGTGGTTAGAAGACACCTTTTTGAGATTTTTTGATGGCTTTCGGTTGTTGAATGGATAGGCCTTCCAGTAACCAACGAAGCTCTTGTTGTGTAAGCTGCCGAACTTCCTTTTCATTTCTTGGCCATTGGAGTTTACCATGATCCAAGCGTTTGTAAAGCATAGCGAAGCCATCTCCATCAAAATATAAACATTTATAACGATCTTTTCTACGACCACAAAATAAGAAGATGGCATCACTGTATGGATCTAGTTCGAAAGAATCCTGGATCAATGTAGCTAAACCATCAATCCCTTTTCTCATATCAGTGTGTCCGCAAATGATGTAGATATTTTTGCATTTTGTAAAATCATGAATCACTTCTATTCAACTCCCTGATAACGCCTTGAAGCAATTGGGGTTTTACACCGGGGAAGAAAGAGATTTTGCAATGTTTAGATTGAATAACGCAAACAGGTCTGAGGGGGCCACGATTCCTTTGGGTTGGAGTTGAATCGGATTCCAATTTTACAGGCACGATATTTAATTTTTCTGTTGCCAAATAAGAACACCTCCTCTGTAATTGGATTAATTCCATCTTACAGGGAGGTGAGATCGATTGATATGCGTTGTTTGAATTCGGGCTTACGTTTTTCAAGGTTTTCGTTCAAGTCATTGATTTTTTGTTCAAGCCCTTTTTTCCATCGATTTAAGATTTTTTCTGTTTGCTTTTCATAATATTTCAATTCCCTGCCCCATCTTAGTGAAAAATCAGCAAAAATACTTTCATGAATTTTATCAATTGATATTTTCTTTTTACATGAAGGGCAACAGTAATACATATATTTTTTCTTGGACTTTGCGGGAGTCGAATTTCTTGTTATCAGTTTCTCTTTACATTCATGGCAATAAACTAAATCTCGTAAAATATACGGGCTATCCATGTGATCTTTGTTTTGTTTATAATTTCTAAAAAATTGGGTGGTATTCCACAAGTTGGCCCCGATTAAAGGTTCATGATGATTTTTAAATAGAAAAATTTCTTCTTCCGGTTTCTTTTTACTATTCTCAAAACTGGTGCGGGTAAACCAAGCTAATTCACCGATATACCAACGATTGTTTAAAATATATCGTACGGTTGAATCATTCCATCCTTTTGCATCAATACTTGGCGGTGGAATATCCGCTTCATTTAATAAATTTGCAATTTTTCGATCGCTATAACCGTAACTGTATAAATAAAAGATAAGAATGACAATGCTTTTATTTTAATTGGTTTCAATCGTATTGTCCTTTGTTGTTAGAGAATAACCATAAGGATTTCTAGATCCGGGACGTTCGGGTTTTGATGAATTTACTACAGACGTATGGTAATCAGACGCTCTCTGAGACTTCTCTACCGATTCTTCATGAGCAAAAGACAATCTTGCTTGAACATAAGGATTATTTTCGTTCCACTCCCCTTCGATTTTCGAAGAGTACACTTTAAAATTTGGGCGAACTTCTTTAATTGGTCCGAGTACATATAATACAAAGTCTTCAATTAGCCTTGTAATTCGTGACTCTTCATAGAAAATGACAGCTTTCACATTTCCATTGTTTAAAATGAATTGCTTCATATTTTGCATTTGAACCCTTTTTTGTGCAGGAATATGGTAGGCAGATTTTGCTTCTTCAATAAAAGATACAACTACTTGAAATCCTTCTCTTTTTGCTCTTGCAACAATTTCAGATTCTTGGATATGCAAAGAATGTCCGAATGTTTGTCCATCATCAGACCAACGAATATACGATGTTGCTAAAGGAATAGATTCTTTAAAAATATTAAAAGGTAACTTTACCTCTTGAAGATTCGGTCTAGGAGTTTCTGTCAGCAAGTAAACCCCATTTATTAAATAAGTGTGCTTATGCATAAAGTGCATACTGCTCACCCACCTTCATAAATTCTCCAAAGGGAACATGATAAATAAATGTATCGGGACCGATTTCTACTTTTTCAAGGAATAGATGGCATAAATAGTATAAATTGTAATTTTGAATTTCCGTTTCTAAGTTTTGCTTAATGGTTTTGACAAGATCATTTACCGAATTTCGTGCTTCCGCAATTTTGGCTAATTCGATATGGAAATGATTGATTTTATTTTTTATATCCTTTGACTCAATAATGAGTGAATCGATGTTCTTCTTTGCCGCATATTTTTCTACTATAGTAGAATGAATTGAGCTTAACTTTCGATTTAAGTTAATGATCTCAAGACTGTAATCCTTTTCGATTCTAGATAAATGGGAAAATACAAAGCTTTTGATTGTGTCAACTGGGATATGTTTTACAATGATTGAAAGTTTAGATTGAATAGTCTCATTCAATTGTTCCACCGTAATTCTGTTTTCCTCGTGTCCTCTTTTACAGATGTAGTAACTGCTTTCTCCCAGTTTTGAAATTTTAAAAGTCATGTCTTTTTTGCAAAGCATACATTGTGGAGTAATGTATCCACGGTCCTTTGCGTTGGTTATGGCTTGAAATACTTCATCTTTCAATTTTTTAAGTACTTCTTGAATTTTTAGATGTTCTTCTAGTGAGATAATCGGTTCTACATGATGGAGAACTTCAAAACCGTACGAAGTCTGCATATGTGCTGAATAAAAAGGGTTTTCTAGATATTTTAATAAATCCTCGTACCTTTTGTATTTTAGTATCTTTTTGTATTTCATTAAAATATTGAACAAATCATCTGCTTCTTTGGATTCAGCCACTTCATAGAATAAAGATTTTAAGTCATTAACCACTTCTGGGTTGGGGATATACTTAACATCCTTTCTTTTTCCAATCCGTTTATATCCAAATATAGAAGAAGGAAATTGTTTCATTGTATCCTTTCTTCTACCGGAAATATTCTGGCCCTCGACTTGTGCAAAAATCCCATATAACGATTCAATTGAAAGTTTAGGAGAAAACGGCGGTTGTTTTGTTGATGTGAAAATCACCTTGATTCCGTATTTATAAAACTCTTTAACTATTGCTACGTATTCATAAAAATTTCGCGCTAAACGATCACGACTGTATACAATGACTGTTTTTACTTTTTTCTGCTGAATAAGTAATCGTAACTTTTGTAAATTTGGCCGCTCCTCAATGGCTAATTTATTGGCTGACACATTATCATCTTTTAACCAAATCACTTTATCTAAATTAATACGATTATTATGAATATAAGATTCAGCTAGTAGAATTTGTTTTTGAATGTCCTGTTGGGCTGTACTCACCCTGCTATAAACCGCAATAAAATCTTCATAGTATTTATCGGGTTCATAATATTGGGCTGGATACACGAGAATCTACTCCTTTTCAACAATTTTATTACTTTCTGCAAGTAGGAACCCCTTCATTTTAGGTTTTAAATCGAGTTGATCGATTAAGACCTTTTCAACTAGCCTCTTCATAAAGTAGTAAGATTCCTCTTGTAAGTCTTCATCAAATGAAACTTTTACTATATCTTTTCGTGACATAACCATTCCTCCCAACGTAGCCTTTTTAATAAGGATTGACGGGAGGAAAAGTTTTTAAACTAATAGGTGTCGTTATCCATATTTAAATCCATTTGCAATTGGTATTCGTAATTTACTTGTTTCGATGTTTCAATGAAAATTTTAGTCTTAGTAGGAACCCCTAACTCTTTCAGTAGATCGAGTAGGTTTGACATGGTTATCGAAAACCTCCTTTCCGTAGAACAAAATAAAACGTTCAATGACGGTTTTAGAGATTCCAACCTTTTCACAGCAATCTAAAATATTGTTAAGAAATTGCTTTTGGCTTCCTTGTATACTTATAGATCATCCCTCCAACAAAAAACGCGGCACATGGTGCTATCACTGATAGATAACATCATGAAACCGCGGTTTTCGCTTATTATGGTTACTTTTATTTACTTTTGAACAAATTGGTTAATCAGAAATCATTATAGCTTTAGAATTAAGGATTTTAAGAGGGAATTAAAAAATTACTTATTCAATTCCCTATTCTCTATGAAATCCTTAAAAGAGTTGACTCTGACTTTTTACAATAACTATTTATCAGGAGAAAGCAAATCTTTTTGAAATTTATCAGGAATAATAGAATTTATATCTTCAAAAGTAAAATCATTAAGGTTAATCATTCTTTCCAAAATAATTCGAAGTTCATTTTTATGGTAATCTGTCAATATGGAATTAAATACTGTTTCGACATCAATAGCTCCGTATTGTTTAAAATAATTGGTAATTAATTTAAAATAATCATCATCTATTGTGGGATATAATGCTTTTATAGTTTCTGGTTGATGTCCGCGACTTAATAGATTATGGATGACTCTCCAACTTTCTATAACTTCTACGATTGTTGCTAATTTCCAGTGTAGATGTTCAGGTAAAGGTATTTTATTTTGTGAAAGTTTTCTTTCTGATTTTTTCAATCCGTTAGTCTCCTTTCCTAATCTGAAGGATGAATGTTGTGTTAATCAATTTTTGGTTATTAATCCCATACTATCCTTAAATAAGGATTACTCTTCTTTATCCTTATTTAGAATAACACCCGTTAATTTAAGGATTCATAAAAATTTCTATTCAAGTTAGTTAATACTAGTAACTCCCAGCTATGATCTGCATTCGAAAAAGAAACGCGCACCTTTGTTTATTGTGGTAACTATTTAAAAAAATTAAAATAATTTGGTTAATAAAAAAAACAAATGTATTGATATTTCATGATTTCAAGTCAAATTAAAAAAGAAGAAATGCAGCCGGGCATTTCTTCCATATCAGAACTACAAATTGCACTAACAATAAACAGTTTAGTCAAATTTTTTTAGAATTAATCCAAAAGCACTCAAAAACTGTTGTATATTGGATAATCTTGTTAATTATTGTAGAATAAATGAAATAGTAATTATTAGTGTTTACATAGACGATATTTATAAAAGGAAATTTGAACAGGAAAGAATTTTTAGAGAATATAAAGGTTAAGCAAAAGAGAAAAGAAACTTATAAAGATTTTTGAAGGCGTACGCAAATAGATAATAGACGTTAATTATTTTTTGAAAAGGGTGATTTGATGATACCAACTACACAATATTTATATCATTACAGGGGAGATAAAAATTTGAATGATGGATTATCTTTTTCTAAACAAAAAGATGCAATTAAAACATTTATTAGAAAACAGTTATTATCTCCCAATTTAAATTTTTTTATTGGCTCTGGCTGTTCATTTCCAGCTGTTCCTCTCATGGGAAAAACATTTAAATCATTGAAAAAAGATTTACATGATGCAGCACTAGGTAATTATAGGTCTGAGGAAAACGATGATATAGAGGGATACTTAAATTGGCTACATACTTCATTAAACTTTTTTGAGAACTCTGATATAGATTATGAGAATATTGGAGAATTTCAAGAAAACTACGAAAGAACTAAAAAGGGTCTAATTGAAAGTATAGATATTAATTATTACGAACATAAAGATGTGTTGAATTTTTATAAGGAATTTTATAATGAAATATTTTCAATAAGAAATAATAGGGATTTTTCTCCAGTGAATGTTTTTACTACAAATTATGATTTATTTAATGAATTAGCGATGGAAAATGCAAATATAAGATATACAAATGGATTTAGAGGCACTATACAGAGAATATTTGATCCTACAGAGTTTCATTTGAGGTTGGTTGATGATGTAAATCGCTATAAAGATAAATGGAGCATTGTACGTAGATTTGTAAAGTTATATAAAATTCATGGTTCGATAGACTGGTTATATGATAGTAAAATAGGAAAAGTAGTACAACGGAGAGCTAATGAAGATGAATCAGAAAATGTTCTAATATATCCAACAATTCATAAGCATATTGAAACGCAGCAAACACCTTATTCAGAGCTTTTTAGGGAATTTTCTATAAATCTCCAAAAACCAAATAGCACTTTAGTAGTTATGGGATATGGTTTTCCAGACCAGCATATTAATCAACTAATTTCACAGGCTCTAAGTAATGAGGATTTCACGCTGATTATCTTTAGTAGTCTATTAGAAGATAAGGCCAAAGAATTTTTTGAGAACCATAAAGATTTACTCAATATACATTTTATTGGAGGACGTATGATCCCGGCTGAAAATCCTAGTGACTCAGAAGATGGTCATCACTTTAGTAATATTTTAGGTTATATGAAAGCTGGTGAAGGTGATGACTAAAAATGCAATTGGAATAATTACTAAAGTGTTCTTTAATAAAATTGTAATAGAGGTACCTAATCCTAGTGATATAGTGCATAATTTCCAAGGGGAATTATACATACTAAACGGACTAAATGATTTTGTAATTATTAATAAAGATGGCGCTAGTAAATACGTCTATCAAATTATTGGTTTATATGAACAGGAAAAAACACTATTTGAGGAGGAACAATCTAAATTTAGTGAAAAGGCATTTTTTGAAGCGGTACCAGTTGGAGAGATTGTCTTTAATAAATTTGAATATGGATTAGCTACGTTTCCAGTTATAGGCGAAGAAGTATATTTAGCTAATAATGAAGAGATAGAAACCATATTAATGTCAGCCGATGATGACATATCTATTATATTAGGAAAACTTACTACACATAATGTAATGCCTAAAATAAATTTAGATAGTATATTAACTAATCATTCATGTATATTAGGAAACACAGGATCAGGTAAATCAACAACTGTACGTACATTTTTAAATGAAATAGCTAATTTAAAAGATCACAGTAATTTAGACATTTCAAAAGCAAATTTTATTATTTTTGATGTTCATGGTGAATATACAGATCTTCCTTCTGAAATGACCACAGTAGTAAAGGTTAAAGATATTTCTATAGATTTAAATGACCTAGTTACGGAAGATTGGATGAATTTACTTCAACCCTCAACCGCTGCACAGAGACCAATATTACTTAATGGATTAAAATTAGCAAATATTATTGATTCTGATGATGAAAGTATTTTGTGGATTAAGGCGTATTGTGCATTAGAGTTATTTAATAACCAATCTACAGATGCAGTTGCTAAAAGAGCGAAAATTAAGGGTTTGTTAGAAAACATTGACTCACAAGAGATTGAAGAATGCCTAAATCATTATAGTCCACAATATGGAAATTTTAAACCGGAATATTATGATGAAAAATTTAGAAAAGAAATTAAGTCATATATAGAAAAATCTACGGGATGTAAATATGAGGATTGTCATGCATATTTAGTATCGTGCTTAGAAGATGCAGAGTGTAAGGTTAATAGCTTAAATGATTTGAAATTAGCTTTGGATATTGTGTTACTACTTGAAGAGGCAAAAGGAAACAATCAGATTCGAACATTTTGTTCAACTTTAATGACACGCCTTGATAACTTAATTGCAACATTTTCAAATAATTTATTTTCAGAGGATTTTACAAAGAAAGCGGAATTAGAAGATGCTTTACAATGTGAAAAAACTTTTACAATATTAGACTGTTCATTTATTGATGATGATGTCTTGTTATTCTTTACAAGTCACATACTAAGAAGGATATTTCAAAATCAATATGATGAAAAAATGCTTACTGGACAAATATCTAAAGTTTATAATTTGATTTTTGATGAAGCTCATAAGTATATTTCTGAATCAGAGAAAGACAGTATTGTTAATTATACAAAAATGTTTGAAGTAGTTGCTAAAGAAGGAAGAAAGTTTGGCACTTTCTTGATGTTGTCTAGTCAAAGACCTAGTGAACTGTCTAAAACAGTTATATCACAATGTAACAACTTTATATTACATAGAATTCGTAATAATATAGATTTAGAACAAATGAAAAAAAGTATACCTTATCTTAATGATGCACAAATTAATAGATTGTCATATTTGAAAACAGGTGTGGCATTGTTAGTAGGAGAGTCTTTTTCAATTCCAATGGAGATAAAGATTGATGGTGAACAGTACAGTGAAATATCAAAAACGTATTTACCATCTCAATTATGGAAAAGAGAAGAATCTGTAGAACCCGCCCCAGTTGAAATTGTTACTTAAATAATTGGAAAAATAAAATTACAATAATATAAGTTAATGTTAAAATTAAATAAATTGACAAAACCATATAGAATAAGTTTTTGAGAGATTTCTTTAATAAGTAAATTAAGCCATACTAATTTTAATGGAAATAGTTACTTACTATAAATATTAAAATGAAAGGCAAAGACAGTATAATGAATATTATATTTTGGAATGTGAAGGACAATATTAAACTTGTTCCATATCTTCCTCAATTATGTAAAGAAAACAATGTGGATATTTTAATACTTTCAGAACTTAAAAACATTGAACCAGAGTATGTTGTTAGAAGGTTTAATGAATCAGATGTCAAATTTGTAAATAATTTATCAATGCCCGGAAATAGAACGCATCTATTCCATTCTTTGGATACTCAAATAAAGAAGATTAAGGATGGGAAATATTTCTCAGCATTCAAATTAAAATTTAATGAATTAGTGATAATTTTAATCTCTTTACACCTCCCTAGCAGGTTATACAGGAACGATAATGAAATTGGATATAAATGTGTTGAGATAAAAAGGGAAATTGAGTTATTAGAGGAAAAGCATAATACTAATAATACTGTTGTGGTAGGAGACTTTAACTTAAACCCATTCTCAGAGCATATGGTATCTACATTAGGTTTTAATGCAACCATGAGTAAGGATGTTGCAATGAAGATTCATAGAATAGTTGACGGAGAAAAGTATAAATATTTTTTTAATCCTATGTGGACTTTACATGGGAACATTAACAACAATGTAATGGGATCATTTTTTTATCATAAGAATCCTGTAAGCTTTGTCTGGAATATGTTTGATCAGGTGATAATTCGCCCTTCTTTAATAAAAAGATTTAACTTCAATGGGCTAACACTTATAGATAGAATAGGTGACACTACCTTGTTAGATAAACAAGGAATTCCAAATGCTAGAGAATTTTCAGATCATTTACCTTTAAAATTTGAAATTCAATAAAAAGTGGAGGAATTAACTATGAAGGATCTATGGACGTTTGGAAAATTAAGTAAAGATGATTTGAATGGTACACCGCATGGAATTTTAAAAAGGCAAGCGGAATTTTTTGAAAAGCGAGTTGGTGATACTTTATTTATTAAATTAAACACCAAAAGGATAAAAAATAGTGATATAGAATATGGATTGGCAACAAGTTTTGAAATAGTTGCACCAATGTTAGATGGATATACATATACATTATTTACACTTTACTCCAAACCAGAATCTGATTATCCTGTCGCGATTGATAGGACTATTGAAGATAATGAAGAGTTTGAGGATCTTGACCCAGAATCATTTGATTTTATAGCAAAAAGTGAAGATGAGTTTTTAAATCATCTTCAGGAGATACTCTCATCTCCAAGTACAAACTCGGTAATTAAGAATTTATATTCCAAAAGTTATGTTAGTGAAAAATATTAATTTATAGAACTGATATTAAAGGTTGAAATACTTACAATTTTGAATCTTGGACGTGAAACTAGAAAATAAAATTAAAAAGAAACCCAAACATTCTGTAATGGAATTTAAATAGTGTTACTAATTTCTTATGCCCTACTAAGACTATTTTCACATTGTTTGTTAAAAGCTGTGTATTACCGCTCTTTTTGAACTTATCGTATAAGAATTATATACACCATTTTGTGGGGATTTAATTATATAAAACATTTATGTGCATGACTTTTATCAATTTACTTTGAAATTGTAAGGTAAACACTACTACATCAATATGTCTGCGATTACCACTCAAGCCACGTTGAGACGGTAGTATTGATAACAAAGAAAAATGATTGAGTGCGCTGAAAACCCTTATATATCAAGGGTTGTAGCACACGTGGGCACAAAACCCATTGAACGAAAAACATGAAAATATCGCTTCGCGGAAACAAGTCCATAAAGGCAGTATTTGATAGTTAAGTGGTCAGGTTAGATGTTATAGCCTCGCGAGTGGTCGGGTTAGATGTCAGCGTTCGTGAGTGGTCAGGTTAGATGTTTTTCCGGATTTTTTCGAGGTTGTGTGGTCAGGTTGGATGTTGGTATAACTATGTGTCGCGATTAAAGCGATAAGTCGGAATTTACAGGAGTTTGAGCATGAAAAACATTTATTTGATTGGCGGAACAATGGGAGTAGGAAAACAACTACTTGCCAGATTATAAAAAACAAATTAAATAACTGCGTTTTCCTCGACGGGGATTGGTGTTGGGATATGCACCCTTTTCAAGTGACAGAGGAAACAAAGCAAATGGTATTAGAGAATATCTGCTTCCTTTTGAATAGCTTTATTAAGTGCTCTGCTTATGAAAACATCGTGTTTTGCTGGGTTATGCATGAACAGACTATTATTGACTATATTGTTTCACGACTTGACACATCGGACTGTAAGGTTCATTCTATATCTTTGGTGTGCAGCGAACAAGCATTGCAAGCGCGTTTGAGAAAGGATGTCGATGCTGGTATTCGTACAGAAGATGTGATTCGTAGAAGCATAGAGCGCATACCTTTTTACAAAAAATTGAATACATATAAAGTAGATGTATCGAAAATCACTCCAGTGCAAGTTGCTGATTTAATTATTCGGAACTGTTAAATTCCAGTTTGTCTGTGTACTAATTATAGCAAACGAGACCATCTACTAAAATCGAACAAACATTGCTACATGGGAACAAGTGCGAAGGCGTGATTTAGATCATGCCAGAGCGATTTAGATGATACCAAGAAAGAATTCGACGGTATGGAACTTGGTATCGGCGAGGTTATTAAGATCCAGTACTTTAACAATGAACGTGAGCAGAATGTCATTGTGAAAATCGAAAAAATGAAATAGGTTGGAGGTGAGAATATGTCTAAAAATAAGAATTCCGTAATAAAACTATTACCCGCGCTAGGCATTGTATTCGGTTCCGGAGTTGGAGCGCTGGCTTCGATATTGTACAGCTTCCATATCGCGGCCGGTATGATCGGGGGAGCGGTTGCGGGTTTGCTGATCGGCCTTATTGCGTCAATGCTGTTCGGTAAGGGAAGCGGCTCAAAGGGCGGAGAATGAGTATGAAAAAGAAATGGACCAAGCATATAGGGATTTTTCTTTTCGTTTTTGCTATATGTGCTATTGCATTATATGGAGTGTGGCGGATATGGCTTGATCCTTACCGGGGGACGGTAAGCACCTTTGAGAAATCCGAAGAGCTTGATACCGTCCTTACCGGGATGCAAGCTGCGGAGGATTTAAAGTTTATTGTCAATCGTCTGCGGGAGCGTCATCCGGCTTGTATATCCGACCTGCCTGCGGCAGTTCAGAAGGCATATGAGCGGGAGTATGCAAAGCTTTCCGAATCGACAGAGGTTACGGTCCTGTCACTGTGGCAAAGTGCATCTCGGGTTCTTGCATGCCTTGAAGATTCCCATACCATGGTACGGGCGTACTATGAGGATACAAAGTTTCTACCGTTATTATTTTCATGGGAAGGGCAACGCTTGGTTTGTTCAGGCGGCGGATATGACGGATATACTGTTAATAAGATAGGTGGTGTTTCGGCTGCTCAGCTTTACGAACGATTTCAGGAACAATTTTCCTATGAGCTTGACATCTGGAGCCGTTATGTCTTTGCCTCACGCATCAATCGCAGCGATTATCTGGCTTTTGTAGGCATAAATACTGGGCGGGAGATTGAAATTTCGCTGGAGCGGCAAAATGACGGAAGCTCCATCAATAAAGCCTTTGCGCTGCAGGAGAATGCGATAGCTATGCCGATAGGAACGGAGCCCTTCTACGACTATTCGGTAGATAGAGCGTCCGGTGTAGGGATTTTCATACTTCGTCAATGCATCTATGACAAGACATACAAGACTGCACTGAAAGATTTCTTTACATCTGTGCGTGATGAGGGCGTCCACAGTGTTATCGTGGACTTGCGAGGCAATCCCGGCGGAAATTCACTGGTCGCTAACGAGTTTCTTCGTTACCTTCCAGTGGAGAGCTATCAGGTCGGAAGATCTACAGTCCGCTTTGGTCCGGTTATATGGGAAAACCAGCCCGGACGACAGAAAAACCAGCAAGCGGAGCATGTGTTTTCAGGAGATGTATATGTGCTGACTAGTACAGACAGCTTTAGCGCAGCTATGGACTTTGCGACGTTGCTTTCAGATAACGGGCTATGTACGGTGGTTGGAGAGATTCCTGGCAATATGCCATCTTCCTATGGTGATGTTCTGCATTTTCAGACGCCGAATGCATTGCTTGCCTTCACCGTATCCTATAAATATTTTATGCGACCTGATGAATCTAAGTCTAATTTGCCGCTTCTTCCAGATGTACAGATTTCCGCTAATAACGCTTTGGAAGAAGCGTTGAGGCTGATTCACAATGATTGAAATAAATACAGGGGGGAAACACAGATGGATCACATTTTATACTGTGATAAAAAGTATTGGTGAATAAGGCAGACAACATGATGTATGAGGCTAAGGCTGCCGGAAGGAATTGTGTACGGTGTATGAATGAGTGTGAATAGGAAGAAGTATAGTGAGACAATGAGTAACGCAAGAGTTGTTGAAATCGCCAAAAATATCTACTGGGTAGGGGGCAAGGGACAGCAGGATGGTTTATACTGTAATCCTTATCTTCTGGTTGATGAAGAAGCTGTTTTGATTGATCCAGGCTCAGTCCTGGATTTTACAGATGTGTTGGGAAAATGTCTTAAGCATTGTACATCTGGAAAAAACTAAGTATGTCATCCTGCATCATCAGGATCATGATTTGTGCGAATGTCCCTTTATTTGAACAAAAAGGGGCAAATTTTAAATAGTTACCCATTGGCGAACTCAGAAACAGGGTTAGAAATTGCCAAGCAGATTTAACCCAATGAAAACATTGAAGATGAGCCTGCGGTTTTGGAATTGACATATGAGAGGGGCGGACCAAAATGGGAAAAATACTGTACTGGACACCGAGAGTTATATCGATTTTGTTCATTTTTTTCTAGCGTTGTTTTCGCTTGATGTGTTTGAGCCGGGAATGAGCGCAGGAAAAATTATGCTAGGATTACTTATGCACAATATCCCATCTATTATTATGGCCGTCTTGCTAGTCATAGCTTGGAAGAAGGAGATCGTTGGCGCAGTTGGTTATTTTGAGGCTGGCCTTTTATATAATGGAATTGTGATATTCAATATTGTAAATTCGGGATTACAGTGGTATCTTGCTATATCATGGAGTTTAATTATTGCGGGGCCGTTATTTATAATAGGTATTCTGTTTCTGATTAACTGGAAAAAAAAGAAATGAAATGCACTGAGACATTAATGAGCATTGCATGTTTCCATGAACGTCCGTTTTCGAGAAAAATGCCAAAGATCCATTGACATGTTCCCGTAAACGTAAGGTGCAAAAAATCAGCCCAAGACATTAATCCGAGCGGCTCAAGCCACGTTGAGTGCGTGGTGTTGATGTCAAGGGTAAATGAGTAAGTGAATGAAAAAGCCTTATATATCAAGGGTTTTAGCACATATGGGTATGAAACCCATTAAGCTAAAACGAGAAATTTTCGCTTTGCGGGGACAAGTCCATAAAGGCCATATTTGATAGTTAAGTGGTCAGGTTAGATGTCAGCCTTCGCGAGTGGTCGATTTAGATGTTTTCTTGGACGTTTTTGAGGTTGTGTTGTCGGGTTGGATAACCGCATGATTTTATAAGTATTCTGGGGGTGCTAAGATGAATTTGAGAGGGGTTTCGGTTTATCATAATGTTTTCGGAGAAGGCATAATTAAACAGTGTGATGAAAATTATCTAGTTGTTAGCTTTTCACAGGGAGATAAGAAGTTTGTATATCCTGATGTTTTTGAAAACTTTATTTCTGTGAATGATACTAAAATAGCTGAATTTATACATTTAGAAATTGATAAAAGGAAACGGAACAAGTTAAAGCAACAAGATATTACAAATGAAAATATGACTGAATACGCCGATTCTTGGGATAATATTTTTGACTTAAATTCTATTATGGAAGATTTTTTCCCAAAAAGGGAAACACTACTATCTATAAAAAGGGAACAAACAGATAAAATTATGGAAATAGTTACACGCAGAAAAATTGAGTATTTAGTGCATTTTACTCGTATAGATAACTTAACTAGTATACTTGAAAACGGACTAATTCCTGTAAGTATGCAGCAAAAAATGAAAATACCTTCGGTCCATAATGATGAGCAGCGTTTTGATTCAAAACTTGATTGTACAAGTTGTTCGATTTCTTTTCCAAACTATAAGCTATTCTACACATTTAGAGAGTATAAATTTCCTGGATCGAGCTGGGTAGTGATAGTTCTTGATAAAGATGTTTTGTTTTCACCTTTGAATATTACATATTTCTGTCAAACAAATGCAGCGGGAGTTTTTCCACGGATTTCAAGTGCAAAAGAGTTATGTACAGCAACTGCTTTCGAAAATATGTTTTGTAATTCTCTTACAACAAAAGAAAACAAGGTGATACAAAGGGCATCCCTACAAATAAATGATTGCATAACAACCGACCCACAAGCAGAAATTCTAATTAGTGCTTGATAAACTAGGTTGGCATCTTTGTTTGGACCTGCGCTTGCCCCTACAATTTCTCGATTGAAAAGGTCGACAAATAAACATACATAGTTCCACTTTTTTCCGACACGTACGTATGTTAAATCACTAACAAGGACAGATAGTTTCTTTTCTTGTTGAAATTCTCGATTGAGGACATTGGCGATTTTTGCTTCATTGCTTTGTTTTTTATGCGGCTTGTAATAAGCAACTGTATAATTGGAGACAAGATTTAGCTGCTTCATGATTCGACCAATCCGGCGTCTTGAAACGATCTTTTCTTGGTTTTCTAATTCTTTTTTAATTTTACGTGTACCATAGTTGTTGCGACTTTGCTTAAAAATCTTAAAAATTCGTTCTTGTAAATCTGCTTCTTCTGCTTGTCTTTCATGATCTTCACGTTTTTTAATGTGGTGATAATAGGTACTTCTTGGAATTTGTAGGACGTCACACATTGCTGATACCGAATATTTGTGAGCTTGTTACGAATCACATCTATTTTCGTCCCATGATCAGCGCGGCTTGCTTTAAAATATCGTTCTCCATTCGTAGTCGTTGGTTTTCTTTACGCAACTGAATCAGTTCGTTTTCTGCTGAAGAGCGATTATCTTCAGCTTTAAATGAGCCCGTTTCTTTGTGATTTTTTATCCAACGGTCTAATGCTGAAGGTGTGAGTTCATATTCTCGAGCAATATCTGCACGTGATTTACCATTTTCATAGAGCTTGACCATTTGAAGTTTGAATTCTTCTGTATAAGTTCGACGTTGGCGTTTCATTTTGGCTCTCCTTTTTGTTTAGTCTGTTTATTGTACTACCCCTTATAAGTTTTGTCTAACTAAGTGTAACCGATCCAATAAACCTACTATTTATAAGAAGTTTTCCATAGGACAAGTAATTCAGAATTATACAAATCCTTTTACACAAGCCGAATTTGTATACAGCTTAATAGAAAGTGAGGTGCAGCAAGATGGCAGTTAGTAAAAATGTAATGATTATACCTGCAATAAAACGTGTAGGCAACAATCGAAAAGAAGATGAAACACCAAAACTTCGGGTCGCTGCTTATTGCAGAGTTTCTACAGATAGTGATGAGCAGGCTAGTAGTTACGAAGAGCAGATTGAACACTATACAGAGTTTATCAAGAAGAATTCAGAGTGGGAATTTGCAGGGATCTTTGCTGATGATGGCATCAGCGGTACAAATACAAAAAATCGCGATGAATTTAATCGAATGATTGACGAGTGCATGGCTGGGAAAATTGATATGATTATTACCAAATCAATAAGCCGATTTGCTAGAAATACCTTGGACTGTCTACAATACATCAGAAAACTTAAAGATAAAAACGTTGCGGTATATTTTGAGAAAGAAAATATCAATACATTGGATGCCAAAGGTGAAATTATGCTTACCATTATGGCATCCTTAGCGCAACAAGAGAGCCAGTCATTAAGCCAGAATGTAAAGCTTGGCTATCAATACCGATACCAACAGGGAGAGGTAATGGTCAATTGTTCTAGGTTTTTAGGATATACCAAGGATGAAAATAAGCGATTAGTAATTGTGCCGGAGGAAGCTGAAATAGTTAAAAGGATTTACCGAGAGTATCTTGAAGGCTCAAGTATGGATAAAATCAAAAAAGGACTTGAAGCTGATGGCATACTTACGGGAGCGGGGAAAAAAAGGTGGCATACCAGTACTATAAGGAAAATATTAAGCAATGAAAAATACATTGGTGATGCATTGCTCCAAAAAACTTATACGGTAGATTTTCTTACAAAAAAGAGGGTTGTGAATAACGGAATCGTACCTCAGTATTATGTAGAGAATAACCATGAAGCCATTATCCCGCGTGAAATTTTCATGCAGGTACAAGAAGAGTTAGTTCGTAGAAGTAGAGGACATATAAGTACTAGCGGAAAGAAAAGAAACTTTAGTTCAAATCATGTATTTTCACAAATTATCTTCTGTGGAGAGTGTGGCGAAATATACCGTAGAGTTCATTGGAATAACCGAGGTAAAAAATCGATTGTTTGGAGATGCGTCAGTAGACTTGAGAATACAGGGTTAACTTGTCATTCCCGAACCGTGCTGGAGGATATGATAGGCCTTGCTACGGTGGAGGCAATTAATAAACTAATAGGGCAAAAGGATGGCTTTTTAACTATCTTAAAGGAAAATATAGAAACAGTGATAAGTGAAACGGACAATAATATTGTTGCCGAGATAGATAAAAAGCTAGAGGAATTACAAAAAGACCTTTTGAGACTGGCCAATTCCAAAGAGGATTATAACGACATTGCTGATGAGATTTACAGGCTCAGAGAGGAAAGGCATAAGGCTTTAGCAGAAGAAGCTGGCAAAAAAGGCTCCAAGCAAAGGCTAGAAGATATGGAAAAATTCCTAAATGAACAATCCACACTCCTTGAGAAGTATGACGAGCAACTAGTAAGGAGACTTATAGAGAAAATAACGGTCTATGATGGTAAACTAACTATTGAATTTAAATCTGGTGTAGAAGTAGATGTATAAACATAGCCTTCATAAATGACCACCATTCAGGGGATATATTCTCTTGCTTGGTGGTTTTCTTCTTATTGACTGGAATTGGTAAAAGGTATATAATCTTATTAACAATGTTGTTGATATTGTTATTGATAAGGAGATGACAACATGGGTGATGTTAATGAGCTACTAGAAGAAGCTATTAAGGAAACTGAAAACTTGAATGCAGGTGAAGTCTTTCTTGTTAAAGACCTGTTCAAGGGTTATGTATGGAATAGAATACCCAGAAAGGATCGACTTCTGCTTGGGACTTTATTTTTAAACTACGTAAATAAAATGGAAGGTAATATAAAGGCTATTGAAAAGACTTCATCTAATCAACAGAGGTATCAGAAGGTTTGAGGATATAGTAAAACTATTATGAAAAGTAATAAAGAATTATAAATTATATAAGGGTGGATGGGGTGGATGCTTTGCTTAATTTAAGGCAATTAGTAGATGACTTTTTCTTGTTTGTGCAGTCTAAGAGTATTGAAATTTATAATGAGTTTAGCCTCCAGCATGAGCTGGGGATATTCCTACGTGAAAAGCTTCCGGATTATCGTATTCAATTTGAAAGAAATGTATCATACTTCACACCAGACAATAAAACTATAAAAAAAGAAATAGATATCACTATATTTAATGAAGATAAATCGGAGAAGTATGCAATTGAACTTAAGTGCCCATTAAATGGCCAGTATCCAGAACAGATGTATTCATTCGTGAAGGATATTAAATTTATGGAGGAGCTTAAGAACCGAGGATTTACTAGAACAGCTGCTGTTGCTCTTGTTTCGGATAGACCTTTTTATGAAGGGCGCAACAATGAAGGTATATATAGGTTTTTTAGAGAAGAATATTCTGTTTACGGTTGTATTTTTAAGCCAACAGGTGTAGGAAAAAATAAAGATAGCATTGCATTAACAAGTAGATATGATTTTATCTGGCAGGACTTAAGTGACGGTCGTAAATATTACGTAATCGAGCTTTGATTCAAACGAGATTTTATCTCTATGTGTAATATGAGGGGGGTAATATATGAAATGTGCATATTGTGGGAAAGAAGCGAAAGGAACTAAAGAACATATAATTTCAAGTGCGGTTCTAGATTTATTTCCAGAATGCTTTTTAACATTTGATGATGCCAGAAGCGTAATACACGAAGCAGACCCAATGGTTAAAGATGTATGTGCTGATTGCAATAATAATAAAATTGCCTATATTGATAGCTATGCAAAAGAATTTATTAGCCAATATTTTACGAGAAGATATAATGAAGACGATACGGTTGAGATAGAATATGACTATGTGATGATTCAGAAAATGCTATTAAAATATGCATTTAATGATAGCCGGTCTCATAAAGAAGATTGCTCTTTTTTTGATAAGGAAATACTGCATTACATTATGAATCCATGTGATAATGCTCCGAAGGAAAATGTGACAGTACTATGTGGATTAGCGATTAATGTCTCTCCTATGCATGAAGCCATGTTTGGAAATTTGAAATTACGTTGGTGCAAAAATCCTTTGTTTTATTCAAATAGTACAATAAGAAATATCGATTATGAAACAGGGCAGATTTTTCTTAATGAAAATGTAGAAAAAGAGGAGTTCCCTGATTTACAACTTTCATACATATTTAGGTTTAATAGCGTACAATTTTTGTTGATGTGCTGGAGTAAAAATTCGAAGAAAATCCAGCAGAACAATGTTGTTTTAGAGCACCAATATCCATACCATCTAATGAAAGTAAATGATGAGAAAGTAGCTCTACCGATATGTACCAATGAGTTTAATTATCATAATTATGAACATATACATGTATGTTGGGATGGATTGTTTGAAGTCGGTTATTTGAGAAAACATGCGAGTGGTGGCACGTATAAATATAAAGAATTGTTCGAAAAAGAATGGGTAGTAGAAGAAAAAAGAATAAAAGATAAACATCCCCGTTAAGGGGTTGAGTTACTGTAATATTTTGAGTTAGCAGGCTCATTGACAAATTCGAGCTAGGGATAGAATATAATCTGTTTCAAATATGTGGATATAGATGACGTGTTCCCGCCTACCGATAGTGCAAAAAGTGCCTTTGACTTGTTTCCGACTACCGACAATGTAAAAGACATCAATCCACCCCGCTCGTTGCACTGTGAAGCGGTGGCTAAGCTTGAATTAAAAGTGTAACTCCAATAATAAACTTCCCATTTTGCCCCGAATTGTGTGAACAATTCCCTCATTTCGGGTCATTTTATGACATACGAGGTTAATATATACTTGATCATTTATTTATACACTTACTTAACGACCTTATCCAAAGTATAAAGGATTTGGTCTTTTTTATTGAATATTTAACATGAATAAAACGTAGTTGTACAAACACTACAATTAGAAAAAAACTAATTAAACCAGTAGTAAATTATAATGGAAATACAATCAGCTGTTGAAGACTTGAAGGCTGCTCAAACCTTACATGAAGAACAGTTGTATAATCAGTCTGTTAATAGGTCTTATTATTCAATGATGCATTCATTAAAAGCATTATTTGAAAAAGAAAAAATGCTTTTTCTGACTGGGAGCCAAGTGTTTTAGAGAATAAATGAATAACTTTAGTAAATAATGGTATAATATCACAAAGCTATTTAAATACATTTAGATATGTTAAACAAAAAAATGGATACCAGATTATAATATTGCAAAAATAGATGAACTAGAAAGCAAAGATTGTATCAATAAAGCAGATGAATTTTTTTCAGAGGTCAAAAGAATTACGCAGATTGGTTAGCTATTTAAATGATTGGAAGGCTCCTTTAAAAACAATTAGGTAGTATGAGTAAAATTATTGTGGGCAAAATTGAACCCCTTCATTTGGTGAGAGAGCAATAGATCAATCACGAAATGAAGTGGCCACCAAGCGCGGTAGTTGATTAAAGCAAATTCCATAAAAAGAGGGTTACTCCTTGAACGTGATAAAAAGCGCTATCGTCTCAAAGAAAAGCTTACAATTACCATCAAGAGCCTTTTTGGGGATATTCACTTGGAACGAAATTACTATCAAGACCAAGAAAAAGGGGAATATGTCCATCTTCTTGATCGGTCATTGGAATTTGAAGGAGTAGGGGGCCTTAGTCCAATGGTGGAGGAAGCCGCGCTTGAATTGGCTATATCAGGGCCATCCTATAGAAAGGCTGCTGATACGCTTGAAACACTACTTGGTTACCGAATAATCAGGCATGTATAAAGTGGTATATAAAGAAAAAAGGAGGGACTAGATGATGAAAAAGACATCGGTATTTGGGTTGGTTTTTTTATTGCTAGTTTCTGGTTGCACGAGCGAGGCGAACGACAAAGCGCATCTAGACAAACTAAACAAGCAAATACAAGAACAAGCGCAGGTTATTGATCGGCTGAAACAGGAGAACGAAGAATTGGCCAAAAAAGCGGCAGAGTGGCAAACAATAAACGATAAAAAGGTGTTGTCCGCTGCATTGGCGATTGTTGAGGCGCTGAAGGCGAAGGATATGGACCGGCTTGCGATGTATGCCCATCCGGACAAAGGGGTGCGCTTCAGTCCGTATGGCCATGTCGATCCATCCAGCGATATCGTGTTTGCAAAAGACGAGCTCCCTTCACTTATGGAAAGCAGCCGCATGTATCAATTTGGTACGTTTGACGGGTCTGGGGAGCCTATCATGATGACGTTTGGCGATTATTTTCAGAAGTTTGTTTATGACGTGGATTTTGCCAATCCGCATATGATTGGAAACAACATTGTGATTGGGAAAGGAAATACGCTGGAAAATATTCATGAAGTATATCCCAATGGAGTGTTTGTGGAGTTTCATTTTACCGGGTTTGACAAGCAATATAATGGAATGGATTGGAAGAGCTTGCGCCTTGTTTTTGAACAAGATGGCGACATATGGCGGCTAGTTGGGATTGTTCATGATCAATGGACGATTTAAGTCCAAACCGAAACAAAGTGGGTTCGTTGAAAAAATACGGGGGACAAACAAGTTTGTTTTAAATGGATGAAATGGGGACGTAACCATTCGTGGTGGAACATGGATAAAGGAACAAATTTATTGAAAATGGACAAAAAAGTGGCTGATTCATCACTATACTATGGACGAACTTTTTCATGAATAAAAGGAAAATCAATATGTTGATCAATTAAACGCAAGACATGGTCTTACTAATCCAATGTTGCATACAATATTCGTATTCACATTGGGAAGAAGTGACCAATAAAAATGAGGGAATAATATTCCCTCATTTTTGTTATTTTAGTGCCTATGGTCTCTACATCAAAGTCCTTAGGCCTTTGGTTTTTCTTTACTCATAGAGTGGAATAATTGTTTCACCTATGGAGAAACTTTGGGGAAAAGAGAAAAACATAGTAAAACTCACAAGTTAAGGGCAGAACACAAACGCTATGTTTCTAAAAAATGCAAACATCAATGGGACAGAAAAATACCCCACCCAATTTACACTAAATTTAGGTGGGGAAGATAAACAAAGTATATTTTATTTAGTGAAAGATTAATGGCTAACCATAATATCATCAACCACAAATTGCCAGTAATGTTCTGTTTCTAATTCTAATTTCGTGATGCCATAATAATTTGCATCAAACCATTTTGGTCCAAGGGCTGAAAGTTTGAATTGATCTTCTGCTATTAGCTTATCACCTTTCCAAGCTCGTATTTTCAAAATTTCTCCTTCTGCCTCATTAAACCAAGCAACGCCAAAATAAGCTCCATGGAAATTAAATCCTTTATCATCTGAAATTGTTACTGGATATCCTGACGTGTTGTAGGCAACATATCGACCGGAAATAGTATTGTTAATATAGCCTTCACCGCTATAGAGTTTATTGTCTGTAATGATTAAGTTCGTCCATTTTAAACCAGCAACACCATTTGGGACTTTTTGTATTTCGGATTTTGTGATGTCCTCAAAAGTAACAACCTTGGTATTTTTTGGTGCAGCTTTATTTTCATTGATATTTCCTAAAACAATTGTAGACATTTGAACTGGCACATGGCCTAATTTAACTTTTCTTTGATAAACTTCATCATTTGATAACGATTTGACTCTTATTTCCCAAATTCCTTCATCTCCAGTTACAGAAAAACTACCATCTTCATTTAAGGCAATAACATGTTCCTTCCCTGAAGGAGAAATAGCTGTCACTTTGATATTTTTCGGGTCTACGTTTGTAATAGAACCATTTTCTCCTATAGTTGCTATTTTGCCGTTAATTTTTCGAATTGGACTTATTCCAGTTGGAGTTGGAACTTTGTCAGCAATGATACCAGGACGAGTGCCTGGTGCTTCTTTATATTTAATTTTTTGTACAGCGTTATTGCTTGTTATTTCCCAGCCTGGAGGTGGGATGACTTCGAATGTATACTCACCAGGTTCACTAACGTCAACTGGTGAGGCGTTCATTGAATTTGTAAAGTTTACAAAACCGTTGAGATTAGATCTCCGAATAATATAAGAATGATCAGGTCTTGTCATTTTAACAGCAATATTTACAATTGGCTGATCTTCCGTATCGTATTCGCCATTTTTATTGATATCGTTGTATATGTAATGAGAAACATTGGCAACGTTTGTATTGATAGGATACCAATCACTACGTTCAGGGTATAAGGTATGTTTCAAATCATCGGAGTCATTAGCGTAAACGTTAGCACTCATATTTCCTAATCCACTATATAAAACTAGTAAAATTAAAATTGCTAAAATACACCTGTTTTTTAGTGCGTTCATAGTCGTTCTACTCCTTTCCATCGTTATCTATATAATGACTACTATTTTTTTAAGTAAATCTATGGGGAAGTAATAAATTTTTGGGCTAGTTGTCTGAGGCTTGGGCTTGACTCTTTCATTATATCAAATAAAATACAAATTTTTACATAAAGTGAGAAAAATATACAATTCTTTCGATTTCTGTTTACATTTACGACACATTTTATTGGTAAAAAATTTGGGGGGAAAGTTTAAAACTAATATCGTCAGGACTAAAATTTAAAAGCGCTTTGAAGATGTTATCTTGTCATAATATACAGGTACTTCATGTTCATTTTTCGGGCATGTTAAATAGAACCCCACTCTTAGATATCTATTAAGTTTTATATTTGTTGATAGATTAAAAATGAAAAATTGAGAAAATGAGAGATTAAGTGTGTAATTGTCCAAAATTCTGGGGTTAATCCAAATGAATGTGTAAAACAACAAGAACATATTAGACTAGAGTGTGGGATGATTTGAAATTAATAATTGGAGAAGGGACGACTAGACATCATCGGAAAGGGGGAAGAGCGTAAAAGGGGTGTTTAAAACTACTCCCTGAACATACTATTTAATTCCATTTACAAAACACTCCAAAAAGTATATTACTAAAATAATAACCTCTTTTTAAAATTTCAAATATCTCTATTTGTTTTTAAAAGGAAACAATTTTGCAATTAAGAGGGATTAATTAGATTACAATTTTAATGATGTATAGCTCTACTGAATGATTCTAATCGCTATCGGCTCTAGTCGTTTGTGACCGAGAAAATTACGATTAACCGTATCTTTTTCTTAATTTTTGTTTATTATACAGTGCATCAAAAAATAGATCCTAACCTTTGGTGAAGGGGTCAATTTCTTTTTATTTTGTAGCTATTGCAAAAGCTAGAAAACCCGGTCTCTTGGCGCAATTAATTACTGAACCGAGTTTCATAATACGATATGATAGATAGTGAGAAAGAGAAGGATCATAACCCGGTTGCTGGTGGATACCAAGGTTTTATCTACTAGCAGATTGTGTCCATTCTTGTGGACATTAGAAGGAAAAATCGGAGGGGATGATTATGCTTAGAGAACAACTTTTTACATATTCTCATACTTTTATAACATTGGACCAACTAGAATCACGTTCATCAACGACAAGTTACCTAGAATTTGCAAAAGAAATTCAGCAGCTTGAAAATGAAGGAATAATAATCCGTGTGGCTAGTGCAGGACAAAATGGGAAAGAACCTTCACTCTTTTATAAATACAGAATTCAGAAAGGGAAACTTCGTCAAGAGCTTCATCAAGAAATTGAAAGAACGCGCCTTCACTTACATTCAGCGCTTCAATTAGATTCTTACTTTCACTTATCACCAAAAGAATGGAATGAAGATTTACCGTATATTGAGAAAATTAGTCAATATCTACAACAAAATGGTTTTCCGGAAGAGGAAGCACCAGCACCAGAAAGGAGTTTGGAATTAGTAGGTGATGAAAAATGGATACAAGAAAAGGGTGGGGATAAGCTGTTAGAACACTTGCAAATTTGGGATGAACTAAAAATCATTCCTGTTCATGATCCTCTTAGTTTTGCATTAAATCCTACAGTGATTAACAAACAACATCATTACCACCTTATAGTTGAAAATAAAACAACTTTTGATGGATTGTTAAGTGAACTCATTTATACCCCCTTTACTACTCTAATTTATGGTCAAGGGTATAAAATTACGAAAAGTATTGAACATTTTTCAAGACAGCTGCCACTATCTGGTCATCACACAATTTATTATTTTGGCGATATTGATTGGGAAGGGATTAAGATATGGCATTTACTTAGTGAAAAAATTGAAGTCATACCAGCCATCCCTTTTTATGAAGCAGCTTTAACGAAACAAGCGATCCCAATGAAAAAGAAACAAAATCCAAATCAAGAAGCAAACAAAGCGTTCTTTGCTTATTTAAATGAAAAAATAGAAGCGAAAATGTTAGAAATATTAAAAAATAACCAATACTTACCACAAGAGGTACTTTCCTCAAAAGAGTTAAGGGAAATTTGGAGGGACAGCGATTGGAACACTCCCTTAAGCCAATCATAACAAAAGACTATAAAGAGCGTTTTAGAAGGATTCAACTATTTGAACCTCTTGAAGAGTTAGCAAGGAAAAGCCGTACCGATGGGAATGGTAAAGTCATCGATATAAAAAGCCTTGGCCTCTTTACATTACTGTTTTTTTTCGAAATGAAATTGATGCGAGAAAGAAAAACAGGTATTAAAGAATTAGCTCAATTTTTACAACATGTAACGGAGTCTGTATACAAGCTTGATGAGAAACAGTGGGAGGATATGGCACGTTTAATCTTGACTACCTTTCGACCAGGTACAGGGAAGAAGAGAATTGTCACCTTTTATAATTGGGAAACGGGGCATGAAGATGAAATCATTTTTTCTTACATAAAAGCAACAGATTTTGATGCGAAAACGAACCGTCAATTTTATGCCCTTGATGATGATGGATTGGAATTAGTGTTTGCGACAAAAGAATATTTTCAAGAATTCCAGTTATCGATTCATCAGTTGATGTTGAGAAAGTTGCTAGAAAAGGGAGAGTTTTCAGGAGCGTTACGCCAAATTAATGAAATGCGTATGGATGTCGAAACGATTTCTGATCGGATGTTGCAATTGGAGCATGAAATTAAGCGAAATATTATTTCTTTAGAAACACAAAATCGCTTTTTACAAGTCATAGAAGATCGGAACTACCGTCTTCAACTCGAAAATGAAGAATTTCAAGAGCTACAACAATTTGTAAAAGAAACGAAACAGATGCTGTATTATCAAACGGAACGTCAGGAAAAGGATGCCTATGATTTACTTCTACAAATTGAAAAAGAATTAAGTCTTGTCCATAGTCAACATCGTGATTTATTCAATCAAGGATTACTACTAAAAAAACATGCGCTAGAAGCAGCGGAAGAAGCTCTTTATTATGTAGGGGTGGATCAATTTAATTTTGATCAAGATATTACATCAACAATTATTAGTACACCTCTTCCTTTAGAGTCGATGAAGGGGATTGTCGCTCCATTTCTTACATTAGAAAAGAAACAAACGTGGTCCTTGTTATCAATATTTGCCCCTCAATCATGGTCAGAGGAAGAACAGAGTGGAACGAGTACAAGATTTGCGGAAATCCTAGATGAAGAGGCACAAGAACAGTATGCAAAACAAATTCGAGCTTTATATGGTGAAATGATGGTACGGATGCTGACGGATTTTGAAGGGGAAAAGGAGTGGACATTACAGACGTGGATAAATCAATTGAATGCAGAACATCACCCTTGGTTAGAGAAAAGGCAGTTTTATGATTTTATTCTTCTTTGTCACCAAAGAAGTCCGCTTTCTGCCGGACATCATGTTGAAGAAGAGGGGTCACAGCATTTATTAGACAAAGTGTTAGAGCAATTGAAAGGGAAAACATTGGATGTTCAAGAGCTTCCTGAACTTATTAAAGTAAACGATCGCTTTGAGATACAAAATATGCTATTTATTTATAAATAAAAGGACGGGGAGATTCGTGAGGTATAATCAAGAAGATATTTTTAAAGCTTTTTCGATATTTACAGAACTAGCACAAAAGGGTGTGGCTGGCGGTGACTTTGTCAAATCGTACAAGGTGGAAGAGGCTGTCCGTGCGTTAACAGATCATTTTGTTTCTATGAATGATGCAGACTGCATTGTTGTTGGACAAGAATTGTATTTAATTCCAAAATCAAAGCTATCACCTTTTCATATTAGTAATGAACAGTTGAAGAAAATGCACTTGCCGTCAAAGGCGACAAATGTAGATTTATATCTTCTTTATTTCTGTACGATTGTGTTTATCGGTTGTTTTTACAATAGTTATACGACGAAGGAGCCCACATTAGACTTTTTAACGATAGATCGATGGCTTCTAGAAGTCAATAAACGAATGGATAGTTTAAAAGAGCATGATGAAGAAACGTTGAAAGAAAAGGAAAAAGAATATTCCTATCGGTGGACAGCATTAATTGAGAAGTGGGATGCGCTTGATGATGTTAAAGAAACAGCATCTAGACAAGCGGGGAATACAATAAGTCGATTAAGTTTTTTAGATACGGTTCGCCGCTTTTTAGAACATTATGAACTCATCGAACAAATCGGTGATGGAGAATATGCTTTAACAGAAAAAACGAAAGTCATCGTTGGCCGATATTTTATGGAACAAGAATTTAATCGAGGAATCATGGAATTTTTATATTCCTTTGAAGAAAGGGAGGAACATTATGCCGGCCATTAGTAAAATTCGCTTAACAAATGTCGTCTATGAATATGGACAAAAACGATACCATGATGAAATATTTCTGTTTGATGGACATAACGGTGCGATTGTTTTAGAAAATGGCGGCGGAAAATCAGTTTTTATTCAAACCGTTTTACAAGCTGTTTTTCCCCATGCTGAGGTGGGAGAGCGGAAAACAAAGGATACGATCACTCTCGATGAAGGTCCTGCTCATATTGCAATAGAATGGTTGTTAAATGAAAAGCCGAGAAGATATGCTGTCACTGCTGTTACCCTTTTTAAAAAATCAAATGGTATTGATTCGCTTCGCTATGTGTATGAGTACGGCGAAAATGATCCTCATTCGATAGAAAAAATTCCCTTTGTACAAGGAGAAGGGAAAGAAAAACGGCCAAGTAGTCGTGGAGAAATGGCTGACTATTATTCCTATATGGCTAATCAATATAGCAGGAATGCGAAAACTTTTCCTCAATCGATTAAATCATATCGGGAATATATTGAAAAATCATTCCATATTATTGCAGGAGAATGGGAAAGCATTATACGAATTAATGGTGCCGAAGGGGATGTTGAGGCATTTTTTGAAAACTGCAAGAAAACAAATGAGTTAATTGATCGTCTATTAATTCCTTCTGTAGAAAAGGGAATAGCAGGCTTTCATAAAGACGTTTTTGTGGATATGTTTGAAAATCGACGTGACCAATTTAAAAAATATAAAGAGTTAAAAGAAACGATTAATCAAAACAAACGGCTTAGTAAGGAATTACAAGCTTATGTGAACCAATTTCAAAAAGTTGATGAAACTGAAAAAGAATATACGTATGCAAGACGTAAGGCTAAAGGATATCAAACTTATATAGTTGAGGAATTAGAACATATTACGTCCAATTTAGAAAAAATTGAAATCGCTTTTGAAGAGTGGCATGAACAAAATCGTAGTCTGTCAATGAAAAAGGATTCCTTAACAATTCGAAAAGAACAACAAAAGTTAAAAGATTTGCAAGAAAAAGCCAATGCCATTTGGCAAAGGCTCGTGGAATTAGAAGATCTTTTGCAAAAAAACACGCATGAATATTATTCATTACAATTTGCTGGAGCAAGAGAAGAAATTTTGAAAGAACAAGAGAACATTGAATGGTTTGAACGAGAACTGCAAAAGGTTGATCAAGATTCAGATATCGAAGACGTAGTTATTCAATTAGAAAAAGTCAATGGCCAACTACACTATTTATTTCTTGAATTGAAAGAAAACATTGAAAAACAAATTCGTGAAGCAAAATATGAGTTTAATCAACTGGCTGATCAACAAGATGGATTAAAAGAAAAACATCAAAAACTCCAACAAGACAAGGAACAATGGAAGGAACGATTGATTAAAACTCAAGCTTTAGCAGACTCTTATGTGAAGCAAATGAAATCTCTAAAATCGGAACTTGTTTCGCATGAAGATGAGTCGATAAACTATCTCTTATCTCAATGGTCTGAAAAATTACAGACATTAGATGAAGAAAAAGTTGCTATCGTACAACAAATCAAGGAATTTGAACCAAGACTTGCGGAACTTAAAGTGAGAAGGAAGCAGCTTGAACACCAACTTCTTGAAAACCAGGCTAACCTTAAAGGACTGGAAGAGAAGAAAAATCAGTTTGATTTTCAACATAAAAAAATTTTATCAATTATAACAGAGATCATGCCTCATCGGAGTTTCATTGATAGCGTCTATAATCGCCAATCTTCTATTGAAAACCAACTGGAAGAACGAATATCGAAATTAAAACGACAAAAAGAAAAATTGATGGAAGAGGAACGACAAGCGAAACGATTCGTTGATGATTATTTGGAACAGGACCAATTTTTTGCAGATCCTTATGTTGAAAAGAAAATTCAGCAATGGAATCAATTTGAATATTTAAAAACGGGGATTCAATATCTCCAATCCATTGGTAATGAATTTTTAATTGATCAAAATAATTATCCATTCTGGGCGCTTACGATCATTACAACTGAAAAAGATAAGAAAGATGTAAGAGAAAAAATTAAATCTATCCAACATCAGTTACAATATCCAATTTTTATACTATCCACTAAAGAAGCAGAACAGCTAGTCAAAGGTGAATCAAGCTATGAAGAAGTTGTGGAGCCTGCTATTTGGCAAATGAATATTGATCAGAAGCGTTTTTCAGAATGGAAGGAACATATTGCACAAGAAGCAGAAAGAAAAACATTGAATCGGCTGGAAGTGGAACAAACGCTTCAAACGTGGGAAAGAACAGCAGAACAATTCCGGCAATTTTTACAAGATTATCCTCATGAAAAGTATACGATGATCACAGATGAAATCCAGTCGCTTTCTCATCATATCCAAAACTTGCAAGAGGAACAAAAAAAGCTTGAAGAAAAATTGATTGAGTTGGAAAAGGAATTAAAGTTGAAACGAAATGCCGTACACACGATGGAACTTGAAATTCAAGATTTACAAAACCGCCTTATTCCAAATGCGATTAAGTATATAAACCTTGAGAAAGAGCATCGAGAACTGCAAAAGCAAATCACTGAATTTAACCAACAAATTAATAATTTAGTTGAACAAGAGAAATCTCTTGTTTCTCAATTAGATTATATTAATCAAGAACTGAATAGTAAGGAGAATGAAATTAAAAATTTAGAGTTCCAGCTTAAACTTGAAATAGATCGTAATGAATTATATAAAGCGGTAAAAGAGTACCGAATTGTTCAAACGAGTTCACCAATGGAAACAATTAAACTTCAACAAAAGCAATTAAACGACCAAATCAATCAAATTCATACAACAAGAAGAGAATGGCAAAACCGAATTGAAAATAGTAAGCAACGAATTAATGATTTAAGAAAGCTCCAAACAAGATGGAAAAATGAATGGGAAAGCCTTGATGAAAATTATCCGTTCCCAATCAATGGCGATGAAAAAATTAATCAACTTGCTAAACGAATGAACGAATTAAAAAAAGAGGTAGAAAAAGCGTCAGAACATGCAAGTAGTGCTATTACTGATGTAAGAGTGCAAGAATCGCAAGTAAACCAAAGAATTCTTCTTTATCAACAACATTATTCGAATGAGGAGATATTTTCTTTCCCTGAAGACTTAGCGGTTGTGGAAGAACAACTGGAAGAAGAACAAACAGCACTCCAAAGACAACTTGAATATTTAAAACAACAGAAAACGTTGTTTGAAAAGGAAAAGACAAGTTATGACGCATTAAAACAAAAATTTGATCGCCATGAACTCGTTCATAAATTAGATGATCCAAATTTGGAAAGAGCCATTTTAACAGATGAGGAAAAACAAGAGTTTCCTTATAAACGTCAGGCTATTGTTGATCAACTGATCTATGAATTGGAGCTGAAGCAAAGAGCAGTCTTAACTGAGAAAAATAGGCTTGAACAGGCAAAGGAAATTTTTAAACGGTTTTGTAACGAACTGGCTGATCCAAAAATGCGAAAAAATGCCATTGAAGGTGTGGAATCTAAAAAAACTTATGAAGAGGTGCTGAAATATCAGCAACAACTGGAAGAAAGGATTGCAAGAACAATCCAAATTGCTGAAGTCACCATTCAGGACTATGATAAGGAGCAACAACAATTTATTACTTACATTCATACTCATCTACAGAAAGTGCGAGAAGACTTGCTAGAAATTCAAAAGAAAACCCGTGTACGAGTCGAAGATGATTGGAAAACGATATATCAAATTCAAGTTCCAGATTGGGATGAAGATGAAGCAAAAGAAAAAATCCGTGAACATATCGATTGGATTTTATCACAAATAGAAAGAGATACTTTTCAAGATGAGCATGGACAAGAAGATGCAGCCAAAGTGCGTCAATTTTTAGAAAAAACATTACAAACAGTGCCACTGCTTAGAGAAGTGATCGGCAACCAAACGATCAAAGTGAGATGCCGTAAAGTTGAAAGTGACCAACATATTTCGAACAACTATTTTACGTGGGAGCAGTCCAATCAATGGTCTGGCGGTGAAAAGTGGAGTAAAAATATGGCGCTTTTTTTAGGACTGTTGAATTTTATTGCAGAAAAAAGTTACAATCCTCAGTCCAACGCCAAGCGTCATCGAACAGTCATCCTGGACAACCCTTTTGGCAAAGCATCTAGTGATCACGTCTTGAGCCCGGTCTTCTTTATCGCAGAGCAATTAGGCTTTCAAATTATTGCATTGACAGCTCATGCAGAAGGAAAGTTTTTAAGCGACTATTTTCCAATCATTTATAGTTGTAAATTGCGTCACTTGGAAGGTGGAACAAAACAAGTATTGACGAAAGAAAAACAATTGAAATATGCCTACTTCCAGGACCATGCACCAGAAAGCTTAGAACGACTTGGAGAACGACAACAAATGAGTTTGTTTGATTAAATAATCAGAAACAGATATAGAAATTTTAGTAATAGTTTCTAAAAAAGTGGAAAAAGGAAGAAAAGGAAGAATCTCTCAATGAACAATTTTAAGTGCCTAGTCTTGATTGTTAGGCACTTTTTGTTTGAGATTATTATTTGTAATTGTAGATTGTTTTCTTCCATCAAAAGAATTTTGCTCTAGACTACACGATAAGTGTTATGACTTTCAGATAATATTGAAATTCTACCATTCTATTTCTTTTTTCAAACTAGCCATTTGTAATCTCTCCTTGAATGATATCGTTTTTAGTTGAAACTCGAAAATGAGTGCTGCAAAAGCAAATCACCAGGCACAGCCTGCCTCGATAGCTAGTTGATAGCACTTATGGACAAAGCGATCAGTCTATAAAGTAAGAAAAAGCATTCGTTGGGAAAATGAAGTACTATTTGCAAGAGAAAATATTATGTATAACAAATTGGATAAACATATCATTCGGAGCCATCCAAGCTTTATATTTTCTTTGAGTTAGGAAGAGTTTGCACGGTATAGAGGATACTTTTACGAGAACAATTTACCCCAACAGCATTGGAAAAACTAAGGACTGAGTTTCTACCCTAAACGAAAAATGGCAAAGGCGGGCGATATGAAGCTATCTGAAAATAGCTCTATACTAATGAGTGATGAAGAACTTCAGAAGCTTACGGTTGGTGAACTAAAACTGCACAATATAGAATTTGATCCTACCTTCCCTAGATTATTTGAACGGGAAACGAAACAAATTTTTTTAGTTCTTGGCAGCAAAGCTTTGCAAGTTGAACATGTTGGTTCGACTTCTAACTTTATAATAGTAATTTGACGTTGCTAGTTTAAAATGTAGAAGATGGTAACGAAAATCTATATAGATTCTCGAATTACCATCTGTTTTTGTTTTTATAGAAGTATAAGCTGGAAGAAATACAGCCCGGCTCAAGTACCTTGTATCGGGACGGGCACCAAAAATTATTGTTGTTTTGTTGGTCTTACAATAATTTCATTGACGGAAGCATAGTCAGGCATAGCAATCGCTTGAAGGATGGTTTCAGCAATGATGTCTGCAGGAATAGCAATTGAATAGAGTTCTTCCAGTCTTTGTCTCACTTTATCATTAGAAATGGATTGCACTAATTCTGTGTCAACTGCTCCAGGTGAAATAATTGTCGCACGTATATTATTTCTTAATTCTTCTTGTCGTAATCCTTCTGTAATAGCACGAACGGCAAATTTTGTTCCTGAATAAACAGCACCAGCTGGTAGAACAGTATGTCCTGCAACAGAGGATATGTTAATGATATGTCCTTCTTGTCGTTCTCTCATATGCGGAAGAACGGCACCTATTCCATAAAGGACCCCTTTAATATTAACATCAATCATTTGCTCCCATTCAGAAACTTTCTTTTCGCTTAAAAAAGAAAGCGGCATGAGTCCAGCGTTATTAATGAGAACATCAATTTTTCCATACTTCTCAAGGGCAAAACGGGCAAGCTCTTCCACTTCCTCTTGAACAGCAACGTTTGTTACTTTATATGCTGCTGTACCACCTTGTTTTTCAATGTCTGATTGGAGATTTTTCAGCCGTTCCTCACGTCGTGCAGCAAGGACTACTTTTGCGCCATTTTTAGCAAGCAGTTTCGCGGTCGCTTCACCGATCCCACTTGAAGCCCCGGTGATAATAACAACTTTTCCTTCAACATTTAACATGCTTCATTCACCTTTCTTATGTATTATTTTATAAAAAACTATCAATTTTTAACTTTTATATTCGATGGTTGAAAGAAGAAATCCTTGTCAAGATTCCTAAGTCTTTAATCATCTAGCTTTTGATGAGTTTCTATATAAGGATAATTTTGCTGCATATTTTGTCTATTAAAAAAGATGTATAATTATGGTAATGAATCTAGTCTATTGTTTTTGGCAATTAAAAAATGCATGAAATGGCAATTAAATTTATTCTATATCTTGAATAATTATTCATATCTGCTTGACATGGAGCCTCTGCGGGCATGATTTCTTGCAAAAGGGCAAGCCACAATTATATTATGGCTTTACCAGGCAAAGTAGTCTATCATGCCCGCCACTCTATGTTAAGCGTTAAATATGCAAAAATTTATGTATAACCTTAATTGCCAAACACTACAAAAATTAATTGCCATTAACATCTCTATGGAGGGAAATTTAAAACCTAGATACCATCATGCATAGGCAATAAAGAGGTGTAATACTGTGAAAAGAATCAAAGTAACAGCAGGAATCATTACAGATCATGACAAAGTTCTAATCACTAGACGTCCGCCAAAAGAAAATTTTGTTGGTGGCTGGGAATTTCCTGGTGGGAAAATCGAATTGAATGAAACCCCTGAAGCTTGTCTTGCTAGAGAGCTTAAAGAAGAGCTTAACATAGATGTTTCTGTTGGAAATTTTTGTGCTGAAGTATGTCATGATTACGGTGATATGAACATACATTTAATGGCTTATTATTGCACGATTCTGGATGGAGAAATTCAGATATCTGTCCATGACAAATATAAGTGGGTTAAAATAATTGATTTGTTAAAATACGACCTTTTACCAGCAGATATTCCAATAGCTAAAAAGGTAATGGAGGAATATTATGAGTAGTTTTTGTAAGTTTAAAATTGGTCAAACGGTAACTAATTCAGAAATTATAGCTGAATTCAAATGTGGAAATATGGGTGGAATGCGTCGGTCAAAAGCAACGAATTCTCTAATAATAATATCAGACCATACAAAAGGTTTGTACGAAGATAAATGGATTGGTGATGTATTGCATTATACAGGAATGGGGAAAAGTGGGGATCAAGATTTAAATTTTATGCAGAATAAAACGTTAGCTGAATCTGATACAAATGGCGTTGAAGTTCATTTGTTCGAAGTACTTGTGCCTACTGAATACATTTATCGTGGACTTGTAACTTTGGCAGATAAACCATATCAGGAAATTCAAAAAGGTGAAGATGGAGTTCCAAGAAAAGTGTGGATGTTTCCTTTGAAATTAAAAAGCACTTCACAAGCCATTCCTGAAGAGACTTTTAAAAAATACATTAAAGAAAAGGAAAAAGTAGCTGAAAAATTATCATTTACTGAGTTGAAAAATCGTGCCGAGCAAAATGAAAGTGATAAAGTAAGTAAACGTAAAGTTTCAAGCAATGTATATATTCGAGATCCTTTTATAGCTGAATATGCCAAACGTAGAGCTAATGGCATATGTGATTTATGTGATCAACAAGCCCCTTTCACTACGAAAGAAGGTAAACCTTATTTGGAGTGCCATCATATTGAGTGGCTTTCAGAAGGAGGAAGCGATACTATTGAAAATACTGTAGCTTTATGTCCAAACTGCCATAGAAAGATGCATGTTTTGAACTTGCCTTCTGATAAAGAGAAATTAAGAATTAAAGCAAAAAGAAGGTGAATTACTTAATGTTTTGCTATGCAGGACATATTTCTGACTTTATAAAAATGACAAAAGAAGAGTGGCACAAAACTATGTGGGATCCTTATATAGTGATGGTCGGTGAAGCTCCCAGTAAAGAGCAGGTAGAGGCATGGGATGATTGTTATGAAAAAAGTATATCATTTTTTAAAGCCTGTTCAAAATATGACTGTGATATTATTTTTGAATATCTTATGCCGCGTGAAGGTGGAAGACGGCCAGATGTCTTATTGATAACAGGAAAATACTTATTTGTATTTGAGTACAAGATGAAAGATCGATTCTCGCAAGCAGACATTGATCAGGTTTCCGCATATGCACGTGATTTAAAGCATTACCATAGTGCCTCACATGATTTAGAAGTAATACCAATTCTCGTACCAACAAAAGCAAATGGTAAATACCGCATGTACAATGAGGTTTATGCTTGTACTCCTGATAAATTAGAAGAGCTTATTTTGCCATTTCTTAGCTATAGCCGTAAGATAGATTTAGAGACTTGGTTAGCAGGTGAATATAGGCCTTTGCCATCTTTAGTTAGTGCAGCTCAAACAATTTATAATAATGAAGATTTGCCTTATATTCGAAAAGCTAATAGTGTAGGTATTCCCCAAGCCGTAGAGACTCTTTTAGCTATTACTAAACAAGCAAAAGAAAATGGTCAGAGAGTTTTAGCTTTAGTTACGGGTGTACCTGGATCTGGAAAGACTTTACTAGGGCTTGACTTCGTACATAAAACTTCCAACAGTTCTGAACAAAATTCACTGTACTTATCAGGAAATGGTCCACTTGTTGAGGTATTACAATATGCTCTTAGAAGTAAAACATTTGTCGGTTCCCTGCGAAATTATATTAAAGAATATGGCATTCTCCAACGAGGAGTACCTAAAGAACATATCATTGTTTTTGATGAAGTACAAAGAGCTTGGGACAAAAGGCAAGTTTTTGAAAAGCATTCTGTCAATAAATCTGAGCCTGATTTAATTATTGAAATAGCTGAGAAAATTCCAGATTGGTCAGTAATGCTAGGGCTTGTTGGAGAGGGTCAAGAGATTCATAACGGAGAAGAAGCTGGAATTGTTCAATGGCGAGATGCTTTAAAAACTGCAAAAAAACAGTGGGTGGTAGTATGTCCGTCAAAACTAGAAAATATATTTAAGGATATCTGTGAAGTTAAAACATTCGATAAACTGGATTTAAATGTTTCCCTACGTTCTCATTTGGCTGATGATGTCTCTAATTGGGTAGCCAATTTACTTGATGAAAATATTGAAGAAGCAATTAATATTAGCAAGGTTATTCATGAACAGGGATTTAATATGTATGTTACGAGAAATTTTATTCGTGCAAAAAATTACTGTAGAAAAAGATATGAAAATAATTCTATGAAAAGATATGGCTTAATTTGCTCATCTAAAGCAAATATTCTCCGGAAATATGGCATCGACAATTCATATAAGACAACTTCTTCGTTAATGGTAGGACCTTGGTATAATGAACCAATAGGAAATATAAATTCATGTTGTCAGTTGGATAAAGTGGTTACGGAGTTTTCTTGCCAAGGATTAGAGCTTGATATGCCTATTGTGTGCTGGGGTGAGGATCTCATTTGGACTCACGGGGCTTGGAAGAAGTATGCAGGAAAATCTAAATGCAAAGATCCACATCAAATACGATTGAATAGCTATCGAGTTTTACTCACACGAGGTCGTGATGGTTTTATTGTTTATATACCAGAAGACAGGATTCTAGATGAAACTTTAGAAGTATTAAAATTAGCAGGATTGAGAGAGCTATAGAGAGGGATGAAAAATGGTAGAGTATTATACAGATATACAAGGGGAAGATTATCGGTTGCTAATTGAATTGGCTTCACAAAAATGCGATAAATTTGCCTTCGTCATAAGAAAAGATATGATGTACGATGAAGAATTGGCTATGAAACATTACAATGAATTATTAAAAGATATTAAAAGTTCATTGATTGAAGTAAAAGAGCAATCGGAATGGGTAGTCAATAGTCTTTTAGAAGCCACAGCGTATGTATATTATTACGAGTTCAATGAACAGACTAAGCAATTTTTGCAAACAAAAAGTAATTCCTTATTTGGATGGATGAATGGGTTGCCAGAAGATTTAATGTTTTATAACGGAGATAAGATTTGGCTCGCATGCAATTCACATGAAGGTTACTTCTTTATTAATGAGGTAGACGAACAATCAAAAGTTACTGAAATCCTTAAAAAATTATAATTAATCATTGTATTGATTCAAATCACTACGAAAAATGAATTGAAAGAAGAATCAACCCATGAATTATTTATCATCGATTAATGTTATCAATAATACTATAGCCGCAGGCCGCCGTCATACTGTTGGTATTAGAGCGGATGGAACAGTTATTGCTACGGGAGATAACAAATGTGGTCAATGTAATGTAAGCGACTGGCGGGATATTGTGGCAGTTGCTGCTGGTAATGTCCATATGGCAAATAATACTGGGAATACTCATACAATCGGTCTAAAATCTGACGGTACTGTGTTCGCTGTAGGTTGGAATTGGCATGGTCAATGTAATGTTAGTGATTGGAGCAATATTGTGGACATAGCAGCGGGTTGGCGTCATACCGTTGGTGTTCAATCAGATGGAACTGTTGTGGCTGTAGGCAGAAATAGCGAAGGCGAATGCGAAGTGAACAATTGGCGAGATATAGTTTCCGTCTCAGCAGGTGATTGGCATACGATCGGTCTTAAATCAAACGGTGCTACAGTAGCTGTAGGTAATAATAGATATCACCAGTGTAATGTAAGCAACTGGCATGACATGGTGGCGATATCAGCTGGTTACCTTCATTCTGTAGGACTTCGATCTGATGGTACTGTAGTTGCTGTAGGTTGGAATAAGTATTTTCAATGTAATTTAAGTAGTTGGTACGATATCGTAGCCATAGCAGCGGGAAGTTATCATACAGTTGGTCTTCGATCCGATGGCAGGGTGGTGGCTACTGGGTGGAATAAATATGGTCAATGTAATGTAAATGACTGGTACGATATTGTGGCGATAGCTGCAGGTTGTGCTCATACCATTGGCCTTAAATCAGATGGAACAGTTATGGCAGTGGGGGATAATGAATATGGTCAATGTGTTGTAAGTGGGTGGAGTGAAATACGATTGCCTTTGAGGCTTAAAGAATAAGTAATTTGAGTGGCAGAAAACCACTCTTTTTTTAATATCTTGTTGGATAGGTTTTATTTAGGGAAAAAATTTCTAATTGAAGGAGCAGGTGTGACAATATTTTTTTGAAGTTAGGAGGAAAATTTTGGTTTAATAAAAAGTATATTATTAGGAAATTTTAAACTATTTCTTGGAGTTGATAGTTTTTCTGCAATAATTTTACTCATACCCCGAAAAAATTTATAATAACATAAAATATACTATGAACTCCTAGTTTAGCAGAAAGTGATCCAATAAAAAAAACGGAGGTAACCAATTATGTTCAAAAAGGTGACCCTCATATTAGCATTAATACTTGCGACAGTGGCAATATTTTATTTTTTGAATGGCAAAGAGAAGGAAAATATAGACCCTATAGAAAATTCTCCAAATGAAGAGGAACGTTCTCCAAATAATGATAATTCTTCTGCTCCCATCACTTCAGTGTCGGATGTTTTAGAATATGCGATGGAAGGTAAAGTTCCTCATTTTCCATTTATTTCCGGGGAAACTAGTTTTGAAGAAGTTAAAGATAAGTTGGGAGATCCTGAAGATATAGAAACTGTAGAGAATGGGGCATATGCTAATTATCTTGATCAAGATGCAGCTTTTGGGTACCGGAATGGAATACTTTTTGATGTACGGTCTTATCATCCTGAGTTACAAGAAATCCGTTTTAATGATATAAAACAGGCAATGGGTGAGCCGGATAAAACTACTTATTACAAAGACAACATTTATGACCAAATCATTTTAATGTATCAGTTGAATGAAAATTATCAGCTGAAATGGATCTTGCCGAGGCCGACGGACAATGAACTGAATCCAGCGGTGCATCATATTTCTGTCCTTGCTTCAACCTTTAAGAAAACACCTATCTCTTATGATCAGCTGACACTTGACGAAAAAATTGGCCAGATGATTTTTGCAGGGATAGAAGGAACTAAGCCTAATGAGAAAACGAGTGAACTAATCTATCGTTATAAAGTTGGCGGGATTATTTTTAATGGAAAAAATATAGTCAGTCCTAAACAAACGATCGATTATATGAATCATATTCAATCCCTAAATGCCGACAATCCGATTCCGATCATGTTTGGTATTGATCAAGAAGGCGGAAGAATTTCGAAGCTTCCAGGTAACCTACTTAGTCTTCCAACGAATGAAGAGATTGGAAAGATCAATGATCCTGCTTATTCCTATGAGATTGGCAGTCTTTTAGGCAAGCAATTGAAAGCGTTTGGGTTTCATATGGATTTTGCTCCAGTACTTGATGTAAACAGTAATCCGAATAATCCTGTTATTGGAGACCGCTCTTTTGGGAATGACCCGGATATTGTTTCTAGACTTGGCATTCAAACGATGAAAGGAATCCAATCACAAAATGTAATCTCAGTCATTAAGCACTTCCCTGGTCATGGAGATACTTCCGTTGATTCCCATTTAGAGTTGCCAGTCGTAAATAAAACGAGATCAGATCTTGAAGAGATTGAATTGATTCCATTTAAGAAGGCTATTAAAAATGGTGCAGATGTGGTCATGGTTGGGCACATTATGCTGCCAAAAATAGATTCAAATTATCCATCTACTATGTCAAAGAAAATCATTCAAGGAATGCTGAGGAAAGATCTCGAGTTTCATGGGGTTGTCATTACCGATGATATGACGATGAAGGCTATTACCAATAACTTTGACATTGGTCAAGCTGCGGTTCAATCAGTGAAAGCGGGTAGTGATATCATTATGGTGGCGCATGATTATGAAAAAGTTGTGGCTGTGATTGATGCCTTGAAAAAAGCCGTAGAAAAAGGAGAAATTTCCGAAAAGAGAATCAATGAGAGTGTAGAACGGATTCTTGAATTGAAAAAGAAATACAATGTACAGAATAAAGTCATTAAAAGTGTTAATATAGATGAACTGAATCGTTTGACGAGAAAAGTTTTAATAAGTAAATAAGAAAAAACTTGTATAACGATGATACCAGGGTGTCTGGGTAATAATTTGGTTCTTACGTTTATTGGTGATCACTATAAAAATGAATGTCATTTCTGACCATTTTGTCTCATAAAACTCGATGTGTCACCAAATAAGCGTAAGAACCTTTTTTTATATATTTTTTCAAAAGTGTTGATGGAACATCTTTTGAGCCAAACCAAATTGCAATATCCTTTTTTGTTGCCATATTCGATTTCAAGTAATCGATATTATTTTCAATGGTTTTCAATTTTCCAAGGATTTGTTGTAAACATTTTTAAAGAAAAGGACTTCAATCCAATTTTGTAGAATTTTGGATTAAAGTTATTTAATGGGTGGCAGTTCTTTTTATTTTTATTTTAATTATAGAGAATATCATTTGTATTTTTGGGGATCGGCATTTTGATCAATGTAATTTTGCGGTTTTTTACTTTTCGAAAGACATCACCGAAATTGATAAAAGGAGTGTGTTTGTATGGTAGATCAAACCATTCAATCAGTGGCAGAGAAATTATCTTCTTTGCCTTTTATAGAAGGAATTGTACTGGGAGGTTCGCGTGCAAGAGGCAATCATTCAGAAAATTCGGATATAGATATCGGTATTTATTACGATTCACAAAGTTTTGACCTACATGCAATAAATCGTCTTGCCCAAGAGTTGGATGATGAGCATAGAGAAAACCTTGTTGTACCGCCTGGAGCATGGGGAGATTGGGTTAATGGCGGTGGATGGCTAGTCATTAACGGGTATCATGTTGATTTAATTTTACGCGACATTAAACGAGTAGAACAAATCATGAAAGATACAGAGCAAGGAATCGTAACTGCCAATTATCAAACGGGGCATCCTCATGGATATATTAGCTCCATGTATCGGGGAGAATTAGCGATTAGTAAAATTTTATATGCTAAAAATAATAGTTTCCGCGAATTAAAAAAACAGGCAGAAAGGTATCCAACAGCTTTGAGGAAAAGTTTAATCGACTTTTTCTTGTTTGAGGCAGGGTTCTCTTTAATGTTCATAAAAGCAAATTTGAGTTCGGATGATAAATATTATATTGCAGGTCATGTTTTCCGCGTCGTTTCATGTTTAAATCAAGTATTATTTGCATGTAATAATCAGTATTGCATCAACGAAAAGAAAGCTTTGAAACTGATTGAAACTTTTCAATATAAGCCAGAAAACTATACCGAAAGGGTTAACACAATTTTTGATTTGCTCGGCCAATCTCTGAACGAATGCTGTGAGAAGACAGAAGAACTTTTGGATGATGTGAAGAAAACGGTAGCTGAAGTAGGGAGTTTATAAAAATAGACGAGAAAAATTGGGCGACCAGTGGGAAGCGGTCCCTTCCCTTATTTTTAAAAAGAAAGGAGCAGCAACCATGAAAAAATTTGTTCCATTTTTATTAGTAGTATTATTGATGTTGTCAATTTCCCCCAATGCTTTTGCGGACAATCATATTCAAGTTAAACATTCTATCATTGAATCAAATACCGACACGAAATCTATTAATGTAGTTATCCCCATTTTTAATGGATTTACTGGTGCAGATCGATTGAACGAAAAAGTGTTGAATTTAGCATTGGATGTGATTGGTGAAACAAATGCAATGGATCAATTGATGGAAGAATTAAGGGAAGAAATGAAGAAAAGTGGAGATCCTGGTATTTCAGCTGTTGCAACTTTAGATATGGATTATGATTATGTGAAGGAAGGCGATTTATTATCTGTTCGTTTCATTCAATATGTGTATTACGGCGGAGCACATGGATTGGAGCAATTTATTACGTTTACTTCTAATACTTCAACTGGAGAAATGTATGAATTTAAGGATTTATTTAAAAATGATGTGAATTACAATTCAGTTGTCAAAGAACTAATACTTAAAGAGCTAGAAAAGAACGCTGAAATCTATTTTTCAGATTATAAAGAAACAATAGCGAATAAAAATGGAGACTATAAATTTTACATAGATGGCGATAAAATTGTAGTCTACTTTGATTTATATGAAATAGCTCCATATGCTGCTGGAATTATTCAAATTGCTATCGATTCTGAGGATGTCAAACATATTTTAAAAGAAGAAGTTTATCAATCAATGAAAAATGGAAAAGAAAGAAGCAATATTATTATCAATGGAAAAAGTATAAATACAGATAAAAAAATAATAAATCAAGATGATAAAACTTTAATTCCTTTAAGGGTTGTTGCGGAATCTTTAGGTTATGAAGTTAACTGGAATCCTAATGGCAATGCTATCGTAAATGAGAAAGTTGTTAAAAGTTCTGATGTACAATCTGTGGTAATTGATGGCACCACTTATGTATCACGTTCATATTTCACTGATGTATTAGGTGCGTATGTAAGTTTCGGATTCGATAAAAGTAACGAAATAATTGTGAAAGTTTTTAGCAAAGAAGATGAATTTATCGCAAAACATCCATATGATAAGCTTGTTGAATTCCAAAAGCCGATGAATAAAGATGAAGCTGTAACGATGTATGCAGAAGCAGTGAAAAATAGACATGGCATCATCCAGTATGGGATAATGGACGACAGTGTAAAAAATGAAAAGTATGAGGAACTTAAAGACATGTCCTTTGTAACAGGGGTTTCAAGTCCATGGGTAGATCGATATGAAATAAATCAAATTGATGAAAATCATTATAAAATTGATTTCATTTTAAAGACTAGCGTGCCATCTGAAGAGTTTTTATCAACGGTTATTGTAGAATTAGCTGAAGATGGAGAGTTCATCAATATTAGCAAAATTGAAGAGTAGAAAAATATATGTAGTCCCGGCTTTTTAAAGTTGGGACTACTTTCTTGCAAATGGAAACGGACGTCGGTTTGAAAAAAATTCTGAAACAATTCATTGCAGCTGGCAAGTTGTTTCTTCTTCATTTAACAGTATATATTAAAAGTTTAAATCGGAAATGAGATTACGATCAGTTTTTTGCTGGCAACCTAAGGTTGCGCCCTTGATGCGCCTAAAAGTATCTTTACTTTAAATACTCACTCCATCAATACTGGAAATAGGAAAGGACTGATTAACATGATTTTTAGTGAAAGGTTAAAAAAAGAAAGAGAAAAAAGGGGTTGGTCGCAAACTGAACTTGCTGAAAAACTTCATGTTAGTCGTCAATCTGTTTCCAAATGGGAAACTGGTAAGAACTATCCTAGTATCGAAGTAATCATTAGTTTAAGTGATTTATTCGGTATTACGATAGATGAAATGTTGAGGAGTGACGATGAATTGAAGAAAAAAGTAATCCAAGATAGTAAGAAATTGGCCTATCCGAGGTGGAAAGCGTTTTTCGATAGCCTTGTTTTATTAGGAGCATTTTTATTAGTCATAAAACTAATGATCTTAGGTTTAAATTATTTTGTTGGTACAAATTTTATAATTCCAGATGGTTTACCAAAAATTTTATCAAATTTCCTGCCATTAGCTTTCATGATCATAGGTGGCATAGGTTCAGACCAGTTAAAAAATAAATATATTGATTAAAACGATCTTCCCTTTATTACTGCATCATTTTTATACAAATATTTGACAATAAGCATAGGTTCGGACTTTAAAGTAAGTTACGATTGTAGGCAGGGTGTTGATTTAGTCAAAATGCAATGTCACCTTATTAAATTATTCAGAGATCGTTGTTGAAAAAAACAGGCAAAATAATCCCCTCAACGATGGATTGTGCATAGGATATGATGGAAGTCTAGTTGAAGGGAATGTGGCAAAATGTACTATGGACATTATTTTTACCCTTATCAATATCAAAATTATTATGTAAGACAGCCTGTTTATCCTGGAGTTGACGAAACTAATTTTTACAATGAGTATCAAAGACAGATGCAGTTGAAAGATGCAGGACCTGCTCCATTTGTTGTAAACATTAATGAGGCAACGGTTCAGAATAACACGTTCCGTACGGCTTTATGGACGGGGCAGCATTTACAAGTTACTTTGATGAGTTTAAATGTAGGCGAAGATATTGGATTAGAAATACATCCTGATGTTGATCAATTCTTACGGGTTGAACAAGGTCAAGGACTCGTTCAAATGGGTAAAGATCGAAATAATTTAAATATTGTAAGGGAAATTTCTGACGATACTGCTATCATGGTCCCTGCAGGAACTTGGCATAATGTGATTAATACTGGCAATGTCCCATTAAAGCTTTATTCGATTTATGCACCACCACAACATCCACACGGAACAGTCCATAATACAAAAGGTGAAGCCATCCAATCTGAATACTATTATTGGTAACAAAATGATTTTCAAGTACGGAAAACAAGCACATGATTCTTCAAAAATCTAGGATCATGTGCTTATTTATTTTTTCAATAATACTAGATTATTAGTTACCCGACTTGACAATTTTTCGATTGCAAACGTTACTAATTTCTACATATTGTATTAAAATAGTAGTTGATTCTGATAAAAAAATTGGAGGTACTGATACTATGACAGCCTCAATGCGTTTAAGGTAAGTTGCAAAAAAAGCAAGCAGTTTGCTGATTTACCTTGTTTGAAGAAAGATTGTTTATGCGATCCCATGAAGTGAAATATGAATGGAGAGATATTGGTGTATATAGTATTCATGTAATTCTTCCTGTGTAATCGCAGGGGTTTCCCTGCGAAAAGACCAGCGGAAACATGCGATTATAAACAGGAGGAACTCTTATGGAATTACTTATAAAAGCAAAAGATATTCGTTTGGAATTCGCAGGGCGAGATGTTTTAAATATAGATGAATTAGAAATTTATGATTATGACCGTATTGGTTTAGTAGGGGCTAATGGAGCAGGGAAAAGTACGTTGCTCAAGGTTCTTTTAGGAAAATTAACAGTGCCGGGATGTCAAATCAACCGTTTTGGAGAGTTTTCCTATATCCCTCAATTAGAAGAAGCGGTTTTGCAAGAGCATAAGGATTATAAAATTGTAGGCAAACTTGGCGTACATGACCTAGAGACGGATACGATGAGCGGGGGAGAAGAGACAAGACTTAAAATTGCCCAAGCGTTATCAGCACAAGTGCACGGCATTTTCGCAGATGAACCAACCAGTCATTTAGACCGGGAAGGAATTGATTTTCTAATAGGCCAGCTGAAATATTTTGCAGGAGCACTGTTAGTTGTTAGCCATGACCGTTATTTTCTTGATGAGGTCGTAGATAAAATTTGGGAATTAAAAGATGGAAAAATCATTGAGTATTGGGGAAATTACTCGGATTACCTTCGTCAAAAAGAGGAAGAACGGAAGAGACAAGCTGCAGAATACGAACAATTCCTTGCTGAACGCAATAGGCTGGAGAGGGCTGCAGAGGAAAAGCGAAAACAAGCCCAAAAAATAGAACAGCAAGCAAAAAGTGCTTCTAAGAAAAACAAAACGAAAAAAGGTGGACGTCTAGCCCACCAGAAATCAATTGGAAGTAAGCAAAAAACAGTGTATAAAGCGGCTAAGTCTATCGAACAAAGAATTGCTGCATTGAAAGCCGTGGAAGCGCCAGAAAATATACAAACGATCCGTTTTCGGCAAAGCAAAGCATTGGAACTTCATAATCCATATCCGATCATTGGGAAAGACATTAACAAAAGAGTTGGAGATAAAGTTTTGTTTGAAAGTGCGTCTATTCAAATTCCACTAGGAGCAAAAGTAGCACTGGTTGGAGGCAATGGTGCAGGAAAAACAACCTTAATGAAAATGATTTTAAACCGTGAAGATTGTTTTTCTATTTCACCGAAAGCTAAAATCGGCTATTTTGCTCAAAATGGTTACAAATACAACGGTGATTTGAAAGTGATGGAGTTTATGCAGGAGGATTGTGATTATAACGCATCCGAAATTCGTTCCGTTTTAGATTCAATGGGTTTTAACCAGAATGATATTGGTAAAAAATTATCTGTCTTAAGCGGCGGCGAAATTGTTAAATTGATGCTCTCTAAAATGCTGATGGGCAGGTACAATATTTTGTTAATGGATGAACCAAGCAACTTCCTTGATTTACAAAGTCTAGAGGCTTTGGAAATGATGATGAAAGAGTATGCCGGGACGATCCTGTTTGTTACCCATGACAAACGTCTGCTTGAAAATGTCGCTGATGTCATTTATGAAATTAAAGATAAGAAATTACACTTAGTTCGGTAAGTCAAACCGCGACAGTGATGAATTTTAGGCTTCAAATGGGGCCGAAAAACATTCAAAATGCCTGTGCAATATTTTGCTCTTACATTTATAGCCGCTTGTTGGGAGGAAAAACTCTCAATAAGCGGCGTTTTTTTGATTTGGTGAAACGTCGAATTTTTGAATGATTGTTCGCTTTTCTACATTTAATATGAGACTTAATTGTTGGAGAATAACATTCACTTTTCTCTTTAAGAACCTTTTTTGAGTGATCACCAAAAGAACGTAAGAACTATTTCTTTATAGAAAAATCTTACTTGTAAAACGAACATATGTTTTATAAAATGTTAGTATAGACGTAAGAAACGGAATCTTTAATAGGGGTAAAATGAATCTGAAGGGGATGAAATGATGGGCAGATTAAAGGTGAAACATAGCAATCCAAAAGGATTACACGATTCAAAATTTTATAGTCAAGTGGTAACGGTTAGCGGTCATGGAAAGACAATTTATATTGGCGGACAAAATGCTATTAATGCTGAAGGACAATTGATCGGTAAGGACGATTTGGAACTGCAAACTAAACAAGTTCTGAAAAATATTGGGACCGCTTTGGCTTCAGAAAATGCTACTTTTAACTTTTTCCGACAGAAGTCTCCCAACCTCAAGGAATGTGCAGGGTGTAGCCCAATGAGTAGGTGGGAGGTGAATGTCGGTTGGCGAGCCAAAGATTTTTGTAA
>NZ_JABTTE010000022.1 GCF_013303125.1 Calidifontibacillus erzurumensis
AATTAATTTTTGATTTAATTGTGAAAGAAATTACTTAATATCAGTGTAAAACCTCTGTACTAAAATTTAAAGTATTTTTTAGATTGGATTGTAATTAACATTTTAATATGATAGTATATCCTATATATTGACAATAAATAACCGAATAACACAAAATATAGTACTTAAAGTTATGGTGGTATTTTAATACCTTAAAAGGGAATTCAGTGAGAATCTGAAGCTGCCCCCGCAACTGTAAGTGTGGACGAACTAGCAATCCACTGTATCGCTTGCTTGCTGAAAGGTGACGATATGGGAAGGGCTATAGTAGGGTGAAGCACGAGCCAGGAGACCTGCCATAACTTGAAGTTTCTATTCTTCGGGGTGTAAGAAGCAGAAACGATAGGAAAACTATAAGTGTGCTGCTTAAGAGTGACTTGGCTTTAATTTGTAAAATGACCATTTTTTTTACATAACAAGTCACGATTATACACTTTTTTCTGTCGTTTTTTGCCGTCTATTCCCCGAGAATAGACGGTTTTTTTGTTGATTATTAGAGGAGGAATGCAAATGCAAACAATTCATGATGTTAGCCAAGAGCAAATGATGACGTTTATCGATCGTATTTCTGTTGGTCTAAATCTCCAAATTGAAGAATATAAGCAAAAAATTATGAACGCTGGGGTTACAAACCACCTGGATGAAAAAAATGTAGATTTATTAATCAAGCACGTCCTTGAAAACATCGACGAGGCAAATACGGAATGGACTTATCTAGCAGCAAGAATTTATTTACACAATCTCTATCTTAAAGCAGCAGAGAACAGGAGTTATGCATCTAGCAATGAATATGGCTCATTTTATGAGTTAATACAGCTACTAACAGAAAAAGGGGTTTATACAGAAAATCTATTAAAGAAATATTCAAGAGAAGAAATAGAACATTTTGGTAAAGTAATTCAACCAGAACGAGATCAAGTGTTTACTTATCCAGCAATTTTAACATTAGCTACACGTTATTTAGCTACGGATTATGATAAGAATATTTACGAGTTACCACAGGAACGTTGGATGATTATTGCGATGCACTTAATGCAGGATGAAAGTTTGGCAACAAGAACGACACATGTTGAAGAGGCTTACTGGGCATTAAGTAATCTGTATATGACGGTAGCAACACCGACACTGGCTAATGCCGGAAAAACCCACGGGCAATTATCTAGTTGTTTTATTGACACAGTAAACGATAGTTTACAAGGTATATATGATAGTAATAGTGATATAGCTCAGCTTTCCAAAAATGGTGGCGGCATCGGTGTTTATATGGGGAAAATTCGTGCAAGAGGTAGCTCGATAAGAGGTTATAAAGGCATGTCCAGCGGTGTTGTTCCGTGGATAAAGCAATTAAATAATACAGCTGTTAGTGTTGATCAGCTAGGAACAAGAAAAGGTGCCATCAGTGTTTATTTAGATGTATGGCATCGTGATATAGAAGATTTTCTTGATTTAAAATTAAATAATGGTGATGACCGGCTACGTGCACACGATATATATACCGGGGTTTGTATACCGGATTATTTTATGGAACAGGTAGAAAAGCGTGGAGATTGGTATTTATTTGACCCAAATGAAGTAAAAGAAGTGATGGGGTATTCTTTGGAAGACTTTTATGATGAAGAGAAGGGCGATGGCCAGTGGCGTAAAAAGTATAAGGAATGTATCAATGCCAATCTATCGTCTAAAAAGAAAGTCCCTGCAATAGAGATTATGAAGCGGATTATGCGCTCCCAGTTAGAAACGGGTTCTCCGTTTATGTTTTACCGTGATGAAGTGAATAGGCAAAATGCAAACGCACATCAAGGGATTATTTATTGTACGAATTTATGTACTGAAATTACGCAAAATCAATCGCCAACAGAATTTATAGAGGAATATATAGAAAATGAAAATATAATCGTCAAAAAATATAAAACTGGTGATTTTGTTGTATGTAATTTAAGTTCAATAAATCTAGGACGGGCCGTACCAGATGGTGTATTAGAACGATTAATAAAAATTCAGGTCCGCATGCTTGATAATATAATAGATATTAATACACTTCCGATCAAACAAGCGGAAATAACGAATAAAAAATATCGTGCAATCGGACTAGGTACATTTGGTTGGCATCATTTATTAGCTTTAAAAAATATTGAATGGGAATCAGAGGCCGCTGTTCAATATGCTGATGAACTTTATGAAAAAATAGCGTTTTACACGATTAAAAGTAGTATGGAACTAAGTAAGGAGAAGGGGAGCTATCCATTATTTGAAGGAAGTAAATGGAGTACAGGGGCCTATTTTAGCAATAAAGGTTACTCAGATGAAAATTGGATGAAGCTCCAAAAGGATGTTCAAAAATACGGTATTCGTAATGGCTACCTTATGGCAATCGCACCGAATGCAACAACTTCAATTATTGCGGGGTCTACGGCAAGTATTGATCCGATTTTTAAACCTTTCTATATTGAAGAGAAAAAAGATTATCGTATTCCGACAACAGCACCGGACTTAAACCATCGAACTTACAATATTTATCGTCGCTCTGCCTATATAGTGGACCAAAGATGGTCGGTTAGACAAAATGCTGCCCGACAAAAACATATTGATCAAAGCATTTCTTTCAATTTTTACGTACCAAATACAATTCGGGCTTCTGTATTACTTGACCTTCATTTTCAAGCCTGGAGGGAAGGGTTAAAAACGACCTATTACGTTCGTTCGACTTCTAGTGATATCGAAGAATGTGAGTGGTGTCAAAGTTGAATGCTGTAATTGCATATTTGTCATACAGTGGAAACACTAAGGAAGTTGCCGAGATTATTGAAAGGGAATTACGAGGTGAAAATTTTGAAGTTGACATGCATCGTATTGGCGTCGATCTTCCGATTGATCCAAAAAACTATGATGTCATTTTTATCGGGACATTTACATGGGCAAAGGGAGCTACCCCTGAAGAAGTAAAGGATTTTCTTTGGGAAATAGGGTATAAACCTGATAATGTTGCGGTGTTTGGGACGGGTGAAACCCAATTTGGCGGAGATGAATTGTTTTGTTTGGCAGCTGTGAAATTGGCAAAGTTTTATAACAGTCGTTGGGAGCCACTAAAAATTGAGCAATCTCCAAGAGGAAGTCAGGAGAAATTAGTAAAAAAATGGATTAAAGGAGTTATAAAAGATGTCACAGTACTTACTTGAAAAAGTGAAAACATTAGATCCAATCAATCCAAACCGAGCAACTGCGCTTTTTGGTGGAAAATCCAGTGGGATTTTAAATTGGAATGATATTGCGTATCCGCACTGGTATAAAGCTTATAAAAGGCTATTGGCAAATTTTTGGCAGTCGGATGAAGTAAATATGTCGAGTGATGTGAAGCAATTTCCGATGCTTTCGGATAAGGAACAAGAAACATATTTAAAAGTAATTAGTTTGTTGGCCACTTTGGATTCTTCACAGACAAGGACAATTTTACTGACTTCATTATATGCAACGGACCCTTCTGTACAATCGATTTTGGCTGTTATTGCACAACAAGAAGCAGTACACAACGAGAGCTATTCTTATATATTATCATCTGTCGTACCATTAGATAAACAGAATGAAGCCTTTGAGATTGGCAGAAAAGATCCGGTTTTACTGAAACGTAATCAGGAGATTATGAATCAATATAACCAATTTGTCGAAGAACCAACTATTGAAAATATAATAAAAATATTAGTATATTCGACACTTTTAGAAGGGTTATTCTTCTATTCCGGTTTTGCTTTCTTTTACAATTTGGCAAGGCAAAATAAAATGGTTGGAACTTCTACAATGATTAGTTACATCAATCGGGATGAATTGGAACACGGGCGTTATATTTCAGAATTAATTCGGTCAACTTTGGCTGAAAATCCCGAGTACAATACAAAATCCTTCACGGATTGGGTATATGAACATTTTCAGAAGTCAGTAGATTTGGAAATTGAATGGTCCCACTATGTATTAAATGGTGTAGAAGGTATAGATTTAGAGGAAATGGAAGGCTTTATTAAATACAGGGCGAATAAAATGTTACGAATGATTGGCTTGAGTGAAATTTACCCTGAACATGTAAATAATCCAATGAAATGGATTCGGGCTTATGTAGATAACTTTGATGGAACGAAAACTGATTTCTTTGAACAAAGGAATCGTCAATATACAAAGGTAACCGATTTGAATGGGTTTGATGATTTATAATTTATTGTTTTAAAAAAAAGAGAAACATAGCATTTGCAAGCGATGTGTATAAAGTGTCTTGAGAAAAAGCTAGGGAGCTACTGAAGTTTAGTAGTAGGCTCCCTAGCTTATTTTTCATTTAGTCTGAGATGTATAAAATGTAGAAAACTTCCTGCTAATTTTTTCTAGATATATTGACCGTCTTTCCATAGAATTGTTATCCCTTCTTTTATACTTCTTTGTACATCAATAATTCGCTGATTGGACGAACCTCTAAACATGATTTGTAAATTCTTTTTGGATAATTCAAATCTTCCATCTACAAGAACATCAAGATTCCGTAATATCTCTTTTTTAGAATCAGGTATTTCTTCAAATACATAACCAGTATATAACCATATATTTTTTCTCGTTTTAACTTTAATTTCTTTAACTAGCATTAACGTATCCTCATATTGGAATGTAAGACTATCTCCGCCACTAATTGTTACATCGGCTATTGAATTATCTTCTATAATATTTATTAATTCATTTATGCTATATTCTATTCCATTGTTGACATTCCAAGAAGATGGGTTGTGACAACCTTCGCAATAATGGCTGCATCCTGATACATAAATAACAGTGCGTATACCGTTCCCATTATCCGTACAGTCGGTGTCAATCTTCATAATTTTCATTGCTGTCCCCCGTGTTTTACTCTGTTTTTTTCTTCATTTCGTTTTGAACTATTCCATTTATCCATACTTCCTACTAAGTAACCCGTAATTCTTCTGATACGTTCCATTTTACGTTCTTCGTGATTATGACACTTTGGACATTCGTTGTATATAACACCGTTGTATCCACATTGAAGACAGCGATCAACTGGAACGTTAAAACTGCCATAACCTATCCCGTTCTCTTTCATTGCTTTAACATAAGCCTCAAGTGCATCGATATTCTTAGAAGCTTTGGAAGTTTCAATAATTGTTGATTAATATATTGCAACTATAGAAGATGCAAACTTACAATTCCTTTGGAATATTTAATAATTTCAATATAAAATGCTTTAAATTTGGTAGAAATACAAAAACCCCTAAGGACCCTGCTATACCCTAGGGGTTTCGTTCAACCTATTCGACCAACATTGATTTTACAATTTTGCTAACCCCTTAAACAGTTCAACACCCACTTCAATCAGTTCATCACGGAAGTCATACTCAGTCGTATGAATATGGGGATAATCTTCCCCATTTCCAATAAAACATAACGCACCTTTTGTTAATTTTGTATAATGTCCAAAATCTTCAGATGGTCGAAATGCTTCTTTCATTTCAACTAATTCCATTCCCTTATGTTTTGCAGCTAGACGAATTTTATCGGCACTTTCTTTATGATTAAGTGTTTCCGGGAACTCATCACAATACTCAAAACTTACTTTTAAACCAAATTGTTCTGCCTGTTCTATTGCAAACCTTTCAAGATTTTCTTGTAGTCTATTTAACTCTTCTTCATAAAAAGCGCGTATCGTCATCCGAAGATCTCCTTTTGATGCAGCAAGACCAAAAGCTTTTTCACCTACATCAATTTGTACAACAGTGCAAAGGACAAGACCTTTGTTATTCTGAGGAGACGTAAATTTAGGTATTGCACCAAGAATATTGCCGATGGCAAAGGATGGATTGATCCCCGTTTCCGGCTGACTGGCATGGGCAGGAACCCCTTCGAAATGAATCGTCATCCCTTTAGACGCACACATGATCGTTCCATCTTTAAGTGCTACAGACTTATAAGGGAAACCACTCATGTTATGGTAAGCATAAATTTCATCAATATTGTGTTCTTTAATGAACTCAACACATTGAATCGCACCATCTCCTGTTTCTTCAGCCGGTTGGAAGAGAAAAAAGATATTTTTATCTGCCCCTTCCTGATTGATTTCTAGCGCAAAAGCCGCTAATGTTGCTGCATGGCCATCATGACCACATTTGTGTGCTTTTCCAGGAAATTTTGAAGCCCAAGGCAGTTCGATGCCTTCGTCCATTGGAAGTGCATCAAAGTCTGCACGAAAAGCTATGTTTGGCTTATCTGCATCTGCCTTATATATCGCATAAAACCAATTCCCTTTATCTACTATTTCTAGATTTGTATTTGCTTTTATAAATTCCATTAAATGATTTTTAGTCCATACTTCTTCATTAGAAAGTTCAGGATGTTGATGCAATTCATGACGCAGTTTTTTTGCCAATTCATAATTTTGAACTTTCAAGGTAAACAGCCCCACTTTCTATGCTTTCGAAGATACTTGTTGGATAATAAAACTGTTCACTACAATAACCCATGCAGGTATTCCTTAATGAATTTCTTTTTCATCATCAACTCCAAGTATGCTATATTGTTCATTTTTATTTTTCTCCTCTAATTATAACGTTTTAGAAAGGCCATCAGCTTCTTACTGAACAGATTTTTAGTTCCCATTTGATATTGAAATTTTCCCTTCTAAACAATTGGTATTGGAACCGGCAAATTTTAATATTCACTGATTTTGCTTTTTAAGCAAATATTATTTTTTATTTTTTTAACGGTATCACTTGTAAAATTTTAACATATATAGTATAGTACATTACATCAGTAATGTACTATGTTAGTCAAGCATTGATCATAAAGTTTCAATACCATTACAAATTGGTCTGGAGGTGAGAGATTGATCATTAATAACGATGGTACAACACCGATTTATATACAAATTGCCCATTGGTTAGAAACAGAGATATTAATAGGAAATATAAAGAAAAATGAAAAGGTTTATTCACAATATCAGTTGGCAGAAATGTTCAATATTAACCCGGCAACAGCAGCAAAAGGCTTAAATTTACTAGCGGATGAACAAATCGTTTATAAAAAACGTGGACTTGGTATGTTTGTCACTGAGAATGCGCAAGAAATTATCCTTACCAAACGAAAGGAACAAACATTGAAAAAGTTGGTACTGGAACTTGTAGCCGAGGCAAAAAGGCTTCATGTTAGTCAAAGCGATTTAATTGAAATGATAAAAGAAGCTAGTACAAAAGGAGATGATAGAGAGAATGACAGTCATTGAATGTAGGGAGCTTACGAAATCATATCGAAAAAAGCATGCGTTGCACAACCTAACATTTTCGATTGAGAGAAATACAATTACAGGTTTAATTGGACGAAATGGTGCAGGAAAAACTACACTTTTAAAAATAATTGCCGGTTTCTATAAGCAAACATCTGGTGAGATACTGGTTTTCGGAGAAAAACCTTTTAACAATCTTAAAGTATCACAAAATATGATTTTTATTGATGATCAAATAATCTTTCCTCCTGCTTTAAGCTTGAGTGATATTTTAGTAGAAGCTGGCCGATTTTACCCAAATTGGGACATGACCATTGCAAAGGGGCTCTTTGACTATTTTTCGTTAGACCCGAAGCAATACCATCAGAATTTGTCAAAAGGAATGAAAAGCACATTTAATGCAATTATTGGTATCGCTGCCCGTGTCCCATTAACCATTTTCGATGAGCCAACAACTGGTATGGATGCGGCTGTTCGTAAAGATTTTTATCGGGCCTTACTGAAAGACTATTTAGAGCATCCAAGGACCATTCTATTATCGAGCCACCATTTAAATGAAGTCGAAGACCTGTTAGAACATATATTGCTAATTGATGAAGGAGAAAAACGTCTTCATATGACTGTTGATGATTTAAAACAATATGCCATTGCTGTCAGTGGACCCGAGAACCTAATTGACGAATGGGCACTTGGGAAAGAAATCCTTTATAAAAAGCAAGTTGGAGCATACGGAAAGTATGTTGTCTTGAAAAATGATTTTACGGATGAAATGTTGACGCAAGCAAAACAAAAAGGCTTACAAATTACAGCTGTTTCCGCCGAGGATGTTTGTATGTATATGACCAATAAAAGGAAAGGTGGAGTCGATGATGTATTTAGCAAACGCTAATAGTAGTGAAATCGTTAAAAGGCAATATTTTTTTAAACTACGTGCTTTTATCGGTTCGTTTGTAGCGTTGATGTTTGTCCAGTGGATGGCTTTAGGATTAACCATTCTTAGTGGAAGTGGAATGATGGCGACCTCCTCCGGAGACCTTTCGATCAAAGTGACTTATTTCGACGGGAATTCCTTAATCATGTTTACACTCATGTGGGCTTTTGTAACCGGAATTACCCTTACAACAAAACAAGCAAGATATGGTGACTTTGCTTTTGTGACGAACCGATTCACAAGCAATTTATCAAATATAGCTTTTTTACTGACAGCCAGTTTAATTGCCGGTGTAACTTCGATGATGGCAAGTAATTTAGTAAGGGTAATTAAAATTTTTTTTAGTAATACAGATATCTTTTTACAATATTCATCTTCTATAACAATTTTTGAACTAACCATAGGCATTCTTGCGACAACTTTATATACAATCCTTATTGCTGCTATTGGTTATTTTATCGGAATGCTTGTACAGCTAAGCAAATTATTTATTATTATTTTTGCTGGTCTTTTTATTGCTTTACCAATAATTTTTGGAGTAACAATGGAAAATGTTTTATTTTTCTTTAACAAAGAAACTTCCTTGTTCATATTTACGATAAAAGTGGTCATAACTAGTTTGGTCCTATTTGCTGGTGCCATTCTTATTTCAAACCGAATGGAGGTCAGACGATGACAGGAATTTTTTTCTTCATTCTGATCCTCACCGTTGCCATAATGTTTAGAGTTGTGTTAAAAACAGCTAAAAATAAAGTGGTGTATTTTTATGGGAAAATCACAAATTTTGTTTTAGTTTTTTATATTGTTCTGATATTAATAGCAACGGTCCTATATATTGGTATAACTAACGACCGTGAAATGGTAAGTGAACGTATATCTGCCGAAGAAATTACAAAAGCAATGAATGCTCAGATGAACTTCTACCATTATATAGAATCGGGAAAGTTGTCTGAAACTGATGGGGTATTTATAAATAAAGAATGGCATTTTCCTATTCCGGATAATCGTCTTATCGTATCAAGTACTAGAATGGACGGCAATGATGATTGGATCGTTGTAGAAAAGAAAAAGGAAACGGATGACGACAAAAAAGTGCATATCATTCAATATATGACAAAGTCCATTATAGATGATTATGATTACTCTCATCATATACAACCACCGAATATTAAAGTGAACCAACAAGGGATTCAAATCAACCACCCAGCGCAAACAGAATTAAAGTTTACAAAATTTACGAAGGAATTTACAATTAATCAATTTACAAGTCCACAATATACAGACGAACATATTTTTAGTAGCATAAATCATATAAGTGGCCAACATGTCCTTTATATGCAGGTTCCTGAATCGGTTGAGATTGTAGAAGGAAAAGGTGTTTATTTGCAATTTATTGATTAAGAAAGGTCATATAAATTATGAAACTACGGGGATGGGGCTGAATTTTTGACCTCTCTAGTGGTTTAAAGCTGCGGGCATAGACACAATTAAAAAAGCTTTTCAGAAAGAGATTTTTAATCTTGGTTGCCCTCCCCTAATCAATCTTTAAAATTTTAAGAGGTTTTTTACTTTTGAAAAGTCTAGTTCTTTTATGAAATGAAAGAAAGAAACAATTTCTTTCGAGATAAAAAAAGAAGGAGTAAATTGCATTTATTGTTTCTACTCCTTCTACATATCTACCTTACTTATGAAAGACTTTTTAATACAAGATCTATTGCCAACTGTCTTTCATTGCAACTATGAAGGGTTTTTAGCAAATTCTTCTCCAAAATGCCCTTCATACGCCCATAAATTTTCTACTCTTGCACTAACGTAAAACCTAAATCGCTCCGTTCTGCATCGTACTGTTTCGATACAACTCATAATAGGCACCTTTTTTCGCAAGCAACTCCTCATGGCTTCCGCTTTCAACAATTTCACCACCATCGATGACGATAATCTGATCTGCATCACGGATTGTATTCAAACGATGGGCAATGATAAAACTCGTCCGACCTTTCATAACGTTTGCTAATGCCGCTTGAATTTGCTGCTCCGTCCGTGTATCAATATTGCTCGTTGCTTCGTCTAAAATTAAAAAAAGCGGTTTCGTCAAAATCGCCCTTGCAATCGCTAAGAGCTGGCGTTGTCCCTCACTCAAATTCGCACCGTTTTCTGTCAAAACTGTATCATACTGATCAGGAAGGCGTTCGATAAATAAATCGGCATTTGCCATTCTTGCTGCTTCCTTCACTTCCTCATCTGTTGCATCAGGTTTGCCATATTTAATATTCTCTTTAATCGTTCCGGAAAAAAGGTACGTATCTTGCAAAACGATACCAAAACTGCTTCGCAAACTATCATAGGTGTATGACCGAATATCCCTGCCATTAATTAAAATCCGCCCACTTGTAACATCATAGAAACGAGTCAGCAAGTTGACGATCGTTGTTTTTCCTGCACCCGTAGGACCTACAAACGCTGTACGGGTTCCGGATTTTGCTTCAAAACTAATATTTTTTATGATCGGTACATCGGGCCGATAACCGAAGCTGACATTTTCAAAAACAACATCGCCTTTTTCTCCTGACATCGGTACAGCTTCAGGTGTATCTGCAGGTTCCTCTTTTGCATCTAAAACTTGGAACACCCGCTCCGCACCTGCAACACCGGATAAAACAACATTATAAATATTGGCTAATTCATTCAGCGGTCTGACAAACTGGCGTGAATATGTTAAAAAGCTTGCGATCACACCGACAGTTATCATATTTTTTACAGCTAGAATACTGCCAACAATGGCGACAGTGACAAAACCGATATTACCAATGACATTCATGAGAGGCATTAAAAACCCAGACCATATTTGAGCTTTTAGTCCGACTTTTCGCAACTCTTCATTCATTTCCTGAAACTGTTCAATTACTTTTCCTTCATGATTAAAAGCTTTTACGACATAAAGACCGGAAATCGTTTCTTCAATATGCCCGTTTAAAAGCCCAAGCTGCTCTTGTTGTTGTGAAAATAAAACCCGCGTCCGCTTTGTAATCGTCCTCGTTAATATAAACATGAGCGGAACCGTAATCAAACTGGCAAGCGTAAGTATTGGACTTAACGTAATCATCATGGTCAATGTCCCGATAATAATAATAAGGCCACTCATCAACTGTGTTATTGACTGGGAAATACTGACGGACACATTATCGATATCATTCGCCAGCCGGCTCATTAACTCACCATGGGTATGACGGTCAAAATAAGCGATCGGCAACTTTTGCAGCTTGGAAAACAAAGCTGATCGCAGCCTGGCAACAATTCGTTGCGAAACGCCCGCCATAATCCATCCTTCCAAAAAAGTGAGGAGACCGCTTGTAATATAAGCAATTAACAAAACAAAAACAAAAATTTCTAACAAACGAAAATTGACATACCCGCCATCCCCCATGGCATCAACTGCTTTACCAATGAGGTAGGGGGAAACTAATGAAAGAAACGCTTCTATCAAAATAAATAAAAATACAATCCATAATAATCGTTTTTCTTTCCCAATAAAAAAAGAAAGCCGCTTGAGTGTTTTGCTAAAGTTGTTCGGTTTTTCCACTTTACCGTGAAAATGTTTTCCAAAGCCACCGCCAGGCCTTAGTACCGGTCCTAGCATTTTTGCTCCAATTTCCTTTTTTGTATGTGAAGACATGCCCACACCCCCTTGCCGTAAAACATGTTAGAGAAATCCAACACGAAAATATCACTTCAACTCTTTTTAGCAACTTTCATAATCCACAAATTCTATGGACCCGCAAACTTCGCACCTGTTTTTTTACCGATCTCGATACTCATAACAACACTTCTTTACCTGTTTGTGATCTATAAATATCTTGGTACACTTGGCAGTTTTTTAATAATTCCTCATGCGAACCGATGCCAACCAACTTGCCGTTGTCTAATACGAGAATGAAATCGGCATCGATGACAGAGGAAATTCGTTGTGAGATGATCACGCATGTCAAATCGCGAGCATATTTTTTCAAAGATGCTTTTATTTTTGCTTCAGTCGCCATATCAACGGCACTCGTACTATCATCTAGGATCAATATATCAGGCTGTTTAACGAGTGCACGGGCAATGGAGATCCGCTGTTTCTGGCCTCCCGACAAATTAACGCCGCCTTGACCGAGTTTTGTCTCATATCCTTCTGGTGAAGCAGAAATGAACGAATCCGCTTCCGCTAACATGGCCGCCTGTTTGATTTCCTCAAACGTTGCATTTTCTTTTCCCCATCGGATGTTTTCAGCAATTGTACCTGTAAATAACATCGTTTTCTGAGGAACGATGGCAATTTTATTTCTCAATTCCTTTAAGTTGTAATCCCTAACATCCTTGCCATCAACTTTCACAGACCCTTCGCTGACATCATAAAAGCGGGGGATCAAGTTGGCCAAGCTTGTTTTTCCAGAACCAGTTGATCCTAAGATTCCAACCGTTTCACCAGGCCGTAAGCTAAAGGTAATATTTTTTAATACAGGTTCACCCCGTTTTTCATCATATGTAAACGATACGTTTTCAAATTCGATGCTCCCCTTTGGTCCTCTCTTTTCATCCCTAGACTCCTCATCTACATGAAAAACATTCTCACCATTCAGTGAAGGAATAGAGGCTGACTCAAACAATGAATCTTCTACAAATACTTCATTAATGCGCTCGGCAGAAGCTTTTGCCCGGACATACATTGTAAAAACCATAGAAATCATACGGAGGGAAAACAAAATTTGGATCATATAGTTCGTAAAAGCGATAATTTCCCCGACCTTTATATGCCCTTGTTCTACACCATAACCACCAAACCAAAGAACAGCAACAATGCCAATGTTCATGACCGTCACCATCATCGGGCCAAAAACAGACAACACACGATTCGAAGAAATGGCCGCTTCTACAAGATTTCCGTTCGCATGTTGAAATCGGTTCACCTCAAATTGGAACTGATTAAATGCTTTAACAACCCGAACGCCCGATAAATACTCGCGCATCACGCCGTTAACACGGTCCATCGCTTTTTGAACATTGATAAAACGTGGAAATCCAAGCTTCATGTTTAAAATTAGTAAAATTGCAATCAATGGAACAACGACGGCAAGCACAATAGATAAATGCAGATTAAGCCGGACAGCCATGATGAGGGCACCAATACAAAGCAAAGGTGCTCTTACAAAGATCCGCATCAGGCCGTTTGCAAACATTTGAATTTGTGTAACATCATTCGTTAACCTAACCATTAAAGAAGCACGATCAAATTTATCAATGGTTTGAAACGCAAACGACTGAATTTTCCGAAAAAGATCAAGCCTAAGTTCAGTCCCAAAACTTTGGGAAACATAGCTCGATAAAAAATTTCGCAAAACAGCTGCTACCATTCCAACAGAAGTTAACAATACCATCGTGCTGCCCATTTTAATTACTTCATCAAGATTTCGTGTGGCAACCCCAACATCAATCATCGATGCCATCAACGTTGGCAAAAGCAAATCAATGGTGGCTTCAACCATTAAAATAAAGAGGGCAAAAATAAAAGGCAGCCAAAATTTTCGTATATATTTATGGAGAAATTTCATAAAAAAGTGCCACCTTTAACATTGTTTTCTATCTCATAATCTGATAATTATAGTCTATATTTATATGAATTTTAATTCCACTTTTATGATTTTCTAATTTTAGAAAAACATATAATTTGCCTATCTCTTTTAATACTTTAACATGTTAAACTGACATAAACTAAAATAAAAAGATCAAACCGTAAACGATTTGATCTCTTCTACCAAAATGTAGGTTTTGCGACCATAAACCAAAGTATGAGCATTAATAAAATGACATACGCCCATGTAGAACGATATAGCTTCCGAACAGCAGCGTCTCTATCTTGGTTTGGATCATTAAACTTACGGACCGTCGGTGAAAAAGCCCGAGCAATAAAGTAACCCGAGCAAAGCATTACGACAAGAGTCATGACGATCCACGATGTTGTCCACGTCCATGAAGTAATCCAAACGAGTAAAATTCCTGTAACAAATAATACATGACCGGCATGTTTTGAAACTTGAACAGCAAATTTAATTAAATCTAAATACGCTTTTGTTAATTCTTCATTTGCTTCTCGAAGTTTTTTAATAAATGGAAACAGAATAAAAAAAGGGCCGATCGTAAGGATTACACTAGAAACATGGAGATAAAGAATAATGCGATATAATTGATAATCCATGTCCATTCACCAGTTTTTTTAAACAGGACGAAATTCGTGAACCCATACACGCATTTGCGGAAGCCAAGGCATTCCTGGATGCATTGATAAAATAGCTTGTTTATATTCTTCCAAGTTAGCGTATCCTTCTTGTCTGGCATCTTCATCAGTCAATTCCCCAAGTGACTGCGAATAAACTTTTTCGACGACAAAATTTTTACCCTCTAATGTCATGATTTCTCCAACATCAGCATATCTGCCATTGCGTCGCTGCGCTGTTTTTTGCCCGCGCAATACTTTTTCAATATCTTCCGGAACAGTGACAAGCCTATCAATCGTACATGTTTTCGGCGGTAACTCGTGATTTTCCCCGTTCATCTGTCCATGATGCGGATGTTTAGACATATGGTGATCATGTGTTGTCATAATCGACTGAAGCCACCTTTCGTATGTATTTTTTGCAAGACATTATGCCAGATCATGATCAGTCCTTCGTGTAAACCGGTCCACCTTCAATTTACCATATATTCATTCCTATATGCACTTTAAACATCATGATTTTGTATTAATTTATCCTCTTTGCCACTTTTTTATTTATTACATGATTTTTCTGTAATTGGATATAGTACAAAAAGAATAGGAGCATATTGAAAAACGGAGGGATCTCAATGGATATAAATGAAATGAATACACATGAATTTGTTGAATTTATCCACGACAAACAGCGAAAAGACGAGAAAAACCGCAAACGCGGCAATAGAGAACCTGAAAAAAGACTTCCGGCAAAAGCTCACTATCATCCAAAACGAAGCAAGTAAATCCCGCTTTTAGTGACGTCAAAATTTTGCATTGACATAAATAACGCTGAGTTTACCAAACACGAAATTTTTTAAACTTATGCTCCTTTTCAAACGGCCAACAGTCTATAAAATATCCTAATGATGCCAACATACTTAATTTGAAAAAATACAAGCCCTATCACTTGTCAAAATAATGATCATTCCATAATGTGAATAAACAATAACGGGTGGTATTTTATATGCCGCCCATCTCCAATGAATCTTTTTAGTGGCATAAGCCCATTCCTCTCATCCTTTTCCCCCTTTACTGACTGTAGAGCACGACCTCTTCTATTTTTAAATTATTCTTCTCCAGCAACTTTAAATAGCTAAAAGCAAAAAACCATTCTCATTTTGACATTATTTTTATCCAAATAATATATTGTTTCGAACAATTATCCATAATAAAATGGACAAGTAGAGTCAATTTGTGTTTTTCTTTATACTAAAAACTGTACTTATTTACATTTTTGGACATTTTTTTGGGCTGATGCTAGACTATATTTACAAAACAACATGACATTTATAAATGACACGTCCACGATTATTTTTATAGGAGGAAAGTTTATGGGAAATCAAATTCGTTTAGGAATTGTAGGTTACGGTAACATCGGAAGAGGTGTGCAAACAGCCGTTAAAAAAAATAGCGACATGGTTCTTTCTTATGTATTTACAAGAAGAAATCCTGAAACGGTTCAAGTAAACGATGACAGCATTCAAGTCTTGCATGTCGATGAAATTGAAAAATATACTGATAAAATTGATGTGTTAATTTTATGCGGTGGTTCTGCAACAGATTTACCTGAACAAGGTCCACAATTTGCAAAATTATTTAACACTGTTGACAGCTTCGATACACACGCAAGAATTCCAGAATATTTTGAAGCAGTTGATGCTGCAGCAAAGCCAAATAATAAAACAGCTATCATCTCTGTCGGTTGGGACCCAGGTCTCTTTTCATTAAACCGTGTTTATGGAGAAATTGCTCTTCCACAGGGATCTACATACACATTCTGGGGTAAAGGCTTAAGCCAAGGTCATTCAGATGCTATTCGCCGTGTGCCTGGCGTAAAAGCTGGCGTTCAATATACGATTCCGATTGAAGAAGCTGTACAACGCGTGCGCAATGCAGAAAATCCTGAACTTACGACTAGAGAAAAACATATAAGAGAATGCTGGGTTGTTCCTGAAGAAGGCGCAAATCTTGAAGAAATCGAAACAGCTATCAAAACTATGCCAAACTATTTCGCAGATTATGATACAATTGTCAACTTTATTACAGAAGAAGAGTTAAAAGCTAACCACTCAGCTATGCCGCACGGAGGTTTCGTCATTCGCAGCGGTCAAACAAGCGAAAATACAAACCATGTTATTGAGTATTCTTTAAAACTTGACAGCAACCCTGAATTTACAGCAAGTGTTCTTGTTGCATATGCACGTGCAGCTTATCGCATGAACAAAGACGGTCAATACGGAGCTAAAACTGTATTTGATGTTGCACCAGGCCTTCTTTCTCCAAAATCAGCAGCAGAATTGCGCAAAGAGCTTTTATAATAGAAGAAAATTAAAACAAAGAAAAGCAAGAACATTCCTTTATGGATTGGTTCTTGCTTTTTTCGTGTTTCCTTAAACTAAAGTCTCTGTTAACGTTTAGTATTAATTTCATAGAAATTAACTTGTTCACTTTATCGATGGTATTCTCTGGACTCAATTTTTATTTCAATTGCTCTACCTAATCATTCTATTCTATTGCAAAACGTTTGTTTCAGAAAGCCAAATATCTATAATAATCTTAAGAGCCAAACAAAAAAGGTACAAAAACGCTTGCCGCTTTGTACCCTTTATGTATGCTTTGTTTCTCATTTTAACATTTATGTAAATACCGCGCATCGGGCCCCTTCCATAATCCCCAAAACATCCATGATTGAGCGCAACCATCCACCCTATAAAACGCCCTCGAATCTTCCTATCATCTATTCATCTTTTCTCACAAACGTATTTGGCATGACAACAGCAACAACTTCACCGCGGGCACAAAGCGTATCGTTGGCATATACTTCAGCATTTACTTTCCATCTTTTCGGATGGATTTCTTCCACCGTGCCAATCGCTTTTAACGGTACGCCATGAGGAGTCGGCTTTAAAAAATCTACATGCAAAGATGCAGTGACAAATCGAGGCGGTTCTGAGCCATCGCCTGGTTCATGTCCATTTTTACGATGCAAAGCAAGTGCAGCTGATCCTGTACCGTGACAATCGATTAATGAAGCGATCAGTCCTCCATATACAAAGCCAGGAAGGGCCATATGTTCAGGCTTTGGTTCAAAAATGGTTACCGTATTTTCTCCCTGCCATCCAGTGCGAATATGGTGCCCGCTTTCATTTAATCTACCACAGCCATAGCACCAAGCAAAATCATCAGGATAATCATCTTGAATTGCCCTTGTTACAACTTCTTCCATATACAAATCCCCCTTTTAAATATGTGAATGCTCAATCAGCCTTGGTGGGTGTCAACTACACCTTGGCCATTCACCCTTTTAAATTAAGCGGGTGCTCAATGAGCCCTGGTAGGTGCCAACCATCCACCCCTTTTAAGTTAATGAGCGCTCAATCAGCAATGGTGGTTGTCCTCCTGCACCTTGGACATCCACTCTTTTAAAAAAGTGGGCACTCAAATAGCACCCACTTTTTTCAGAATATTATAACATATAGTAACTTCAATTTTTGTCGGATGAAGTCGCTTTTTCTAAATTTCTTCTATTAAAGATTCTTAGCCATTCCTGATTTAACTAAGAGGCGAACTTTTTGCTGCAATTTAGGAAACTGTTCGCTAAATTGTTCAGAAGTCATCGGCGGACTCGTTAAATAACCTTGAATTTGCATACAACGTCTGCTTTCTAAAATTTCTTTTTGAATTAAAGTTTCGACCCCTTCTGCAATTACTTCTAAATTTAAAAACTGTGCCATTGAAATAATTGTCGAAATAATTGTCACATCACTATGTTCACTAACAATGTCGCTCACAAACGACCTGTCAATTTTTAATCGATCAACAGGTAGATGCTTTAAATATGACAGTGAAGAATAGCCTGTGCCGAAATCATCGATGGCAATTTGAACACCAAGTTGTTTCAAAGCATCCAATGTTTTCTTCGTATGATCGATATTCATCATCATGCTCTCGGTAACTTCCAACTCCAAATATTCCGGTGCTAAACCCGTCTCGTCCAAAATTTCTTTCACTTTTTCAACTAAATCTTGCTGATAAAATTGCCGAATGGATAAGTTGACAGCAACGCGAAATGGAGGAAGACCTTGATCATGCCACTGTTTCAATTGCTGGCAAGCTGTTCGCAATACCCATTCCCCAATTGGAATAATTAAACCTGTTTCCTCGGCAATTGAAATAAACTTTCCAGGAGAAACAAAGCCGTGTGTTGGATGATGCCAACGAATGAGGGCTTCTAAACCAATGATTTCTCCTTTGCAGAGGTCAATTTGAGGCTGGAAAACTACAACTAGTTGATTTTTTTCCAAAGCATGGTATAAATCATTTTCAATAACAAGATTATCCAATGCTTTTCCGTCCATTTCGAATTGGAAAAACTCGAACGAACGATTTTGATGTTTTGCCTCCATTAATGCTATACTTGCCCGTTGCAAAAGTTCTTCCAAATCGGTGCCGTTTTGTGGGTAAAATGCAACTCCACCAATTAAAGCTATATTCAATTGCAATTGTTGTGCCTGAAGAGGCTCTTGAAAAGCTGAATGGATTTTTTCCAAAACAGCTTTTGTTTCATTTTTTTCTTGATCATCATTTGGGATGACCAGCACGAACTCATCACCGGTGTGGCGGCATAAAAACATATCTTCGGAAAGCTCTCCCTGAAGCCTTTCAGCCACCGCTTGAAGAATTAAATCACCAAAGGCATGCCCAAGCGCTTCATTAATATTTTTAAAACGGTTGATATCAATAATGATAAACGCACCTTTTTGATCTTTGTTTTTTCCTATGAACGTAGGCCACTTTTCTTTTAAATAGCGCAAATTCGGCAGTTTCGTTAATTCATCATGGAAAGCCATATGATGAATAATTTCTTGATCTTTTTTCATTTGGGTAATATCTTGGAATACCATGATCGCTCCCGTTGCCTGTCCTTCTTCATATAATGGGGTTAGCACATAGGAAACAGGAAAAATTTCACCGTTTTTGCGTATAAAATAATCTTCTTTCACGCGATACGTATGTGAAACTTCATTTATTTTTGAACAAGGGCATTCTGAAAACGGAAAAGGCGTCCCATCTTCACGAACGTGAATATAATCATGAACTCTTTTCTCTAATAATTCATCTCTCGTCCTACCGAGCAGTCGTTCCGCTTCACGATTGATATACGTTAAGTAGCCTTCTTTGTCTGTAACGATTAGCCCTTCACCCATATTGGATGTAATGGTCTGAAGGAACTTTTCATTTTTTAAAAGGCGCATTTCAGCCTCTTTTTGCAATTCAAATGGTTCTTCAACCGACGTATGATATACAGCCCTTTGCAAGAAGTAAAAGCCTGCCAGCTGAAACCAGTGGCCGATAAAATTATTAATATCGTACACGCTTTTATAAGTAGTAAAAAAATAATCCGAGATCATTAAATAAATGGATGCTGTCATTAACATATTGTTAAAAACTTCCTTTGAGCGGAAGCGTACAGCAATAAAGTAAACAATAAAGATTTCAATTAATATAGCTAAATATTGCAAATTGTTCTTTAACGATGTTGTTCCGATTCCATCAACAACTAAAGCAGGCAAAAGCTGTATTGGCGAATAGATGATTATGATCCAAATAACCGAGTAAACGAGCGCCACACTGTATGCCAGTATGCGGAACTTCGAGCTAACTAAGCGATCTTTCGATAAAATAATTGCAAGCATCCCCATTACTTCTGTCAATCGAGCCGCCATAAAAAACCATGTTGCTTTATATGATGAACTTTCTGAAAGAAAGAAAGGCATTCCTTTGTAATTTATAGTATGAACAACTTCCAATATCCCTATTGCGAAAAATAATGCACCAATCCATAAGCGAAAACTGGACAAAATATGAGGAAATATCATCCACGATTGGATCGCAATCATAAAAGCAGTGGTGATAATAAAAATTTCCATTAGCAAATGAATAGTTAAATAGTTTTCTTCGCCAAAGACACCATAAAGCGATTCACGAAAAACGACGGCAACCATTAATATGACCAATGAAATGATTAATAGGGAAACATTTTTATTTTTTATATCGAGATCGAGTAGTTTTTTTCCGGAAGGCTTTTGCATACCACCACTCCTTGCAACCAAATCAACCAACGAACAAAATTTTATAAAATTCTTCTATGTATTTCCATTATACTACAACGCGTATCCAAAATAGGAAAATATAGTTAATAAAAAATGACAGTTCTCGTAAAAAATTGATAAACATTGCTATATATTTTGGAAAATTCTGAACTATAATTTCCTAGAAAATTTTTTAAATTTATAGATTGGCAGCTAGAACCTCTAGAATGCTTCTATAAATATTTTTGTTCGTAGTTATTTTGGTATGCGGTAAAAGTCCAGTTTCTTCTAGAATTTGTAAATCAACTTTAATCGCACGGATTTCTATCAAAATTTAGGGCAATTGCTTTTAGATATACTAATTACCATATTTCCCTAACTACCAACCAACATTCCATTCTTAAATATTTACAAAAATGTTCATTGTTGGTATAGTTGAAATAGTTTCTATTTTATTAATTTTAAATATAATAAAAACAAAATGGGACTGTCCCAATCGTCCATATATGACATTGAGACGCCCCTTTTTTGCCCTTCCAATAAACTTTTTATTGCAAGATCGTAAGTGAAATGATTCTGCCAAATCCGATGTAAACCGTTTGTCTGTCCATTCGTTCGAATGTTGCCTTTTCACGATTACAGCCCGCCCAAATAAGCTTGTTTGATTTCGTCGCTTGCTTGTAGTTCTTTCGCTTCACCTGAAATAACTACACGACCTGTTTCAATTACATAGGCTCTGTTTGCAATTGACAATGCCATATGGGCATTTTGTTCTACTAGCAAAATCGTCGTACCTGTACTATTAATTTCTTCAATAATATTAAAAATCGTTTTAACCATTAATGGCGCAAGTCCCATCGATGGCTCATCAAGAAGTAATAGCTTTGGCCTTGCCATAATCGCACGTCCCATCGCCAACATTTGCTGTTCTCCTCCTGAAAGGGTACCAGCCAATTGCTTACGGCGCTCAAGAAGCCGAGGGAAAATTGCATATACTTTTTCCATGTCATTGCGCACTTCTTTATCTTTTCGTAAAAAGGCGCCTAGTTCCAAATTTTCTTCAACTGTCATGTTAGCAAAAACACGGCGGCCTTCCGGAACGTGAGAAATACCTGCTTTAACAATGGCTTGCGCTGGCTTACCGGCAATTGATTCTCCTAAATATTGAATATCACCGTTTTTCGGCTTCAATAAACCCGATAAAGTTTTCAAAAGGGTACTTTTACCAGCACCATTTGCACCGATCAATGTTACAATTTCACCTTCGTGTACTTCTAAAGAAACACCTTTTAATGCTTGGATATTTCCATAAAAGACATCAATTTGGTCAACCTTAAGCATGATCATCACCAACCTCCTCGCCTAGATAAGCCTCAATTACTTTTGGATGGTTGCGAATTTCCTCTGGTGTGCCTACTGCAATGAGTTGGCCATGATCCAATACATAAATGCGTTCACAAATTCCCATCACTAGTTTCATATCATGTTCAATTAATAGAATAGTCAAATTGAACTTTTCACGGATAAACGCAATTAATTCCATCAATTCATGCGTTTCTTGCGGATTCATCCCTGCAGCAGGTTCGTCCAAAAGTAGTAGCTTCGGACCGGCAGCCAAGGCTCTGGCGATTTCCAATCGTCGTTGCTGACCATAAGGCAAATTTTTTGCCAATTCATCTTTCAATTTATCTAACTGAAAGATTTTTAAAAACTCAATCGCCTTTTCTTCCATTTCTCTTTCCCCGGCAAAATGAGCAGGAAGGCGGAAAATAGAGCTTAAAATTGAATGTTTCGCTAATGAATGGTAAGCAACTTTTACGTTATCAAGGACAGATAAATCTTTGAATAAACGAATATTTTGGAAAGTACGGCTAATTCCTTTTTGAGTAACTTTATAAGGCGGAAGTCCATTCAGACGTTCCCCGTTAAAAATAATTTCTCCTTCCGTCGGTACATAAACGCCTGTCAACAAGTTAAAGCATGTTGTTTTACCGGCACCATTTGGTCCAATGAGTCCGATTAATTCGCCTTGTTTAATTTCCATTGAAAATTCGGAAACGGCTTTTAAACCACCAAACTGGATTCCTGCTTTATTCACTTGAAGCAACGGACGATCAACTGTCATTTGTGTGTTATTTGTTGAAGATGAGCTATTGACCATTGACGCTGCCTCCCTTCACGCTTTTCCATTTGCCAAAATAATCTGTAATTTCTTTCGTCCCCATTAATCCTTGTGGTCTGTACAACATGACAACTATAAGTACGAGACTGTAAATAATCATCCGTGTTTCAGGATAATCTTGTAAAAATGTGGAAACAATCGTAAGCAATATAGCAGAAATGACTGCTCCCGATAAACTTCCCAAACCGCCTAAAACAACATAGATTAATATATCAAAAGATTTCAAGAAGCCAAAGTTTGTCGGTTGGATAATATAGAAGTTGTGCGAATAAAGTCCGCCGGCAACCCCAGCAAAAAATGAACCTAATGCAAAGGCAATAACTTTATAATAGGTCGTATTAATACCCATCGAATCGGCAGCAATTTCATCTTCACGTACAGAAATACAAGCCCGTCCATGGCGCGATTTAGTAAAGTTCGTAATAACAATAATCGTGATCATCAAGCATGCAAATGCGTAAGTCCATGTCGTCATATGTTTTACTTGCATCCCGGCCGCACCGCCGACATAGTCAATATTTAAAAATACAATCCGAATAATTTCGCCAAAACCTAACGTTGCAATCGCCAAATAGTCCCCTTTTAAACGAAGGCTTGGAAAACCGACAAGAAGTCCCGCCAAAGCTGCCATAATTCCTCCGGCTATAATTGCGATCGGAAACGGCTGGCCAAGCTTCATCGTTAAAATGGCGGAAACGTATGCCCCTACAGCTAAAAATCCGGCGTGTCCTATCGAAAACTGTCCGGTAATACCGATGACAAGATGAAGACTGACTGCCAAAATAATATTAATAGCCATATAGATTAATGTATTTGTATAAAATGGGTTTAACATGTTTGTGCTAATTAAAAATTGCACAACTCCATAAAAAATGGCGCCCAAAATGACAAATATCCAAAAGCCTTTTCCGGTTTTCATTCAATTTTTCACCTACACTTTCTCTCTCATATTTTTTCCAAAGATGCCAGATGGTCTGAAAATAAGAATTAATATAAGAATGATGAAAGCGGCGGCGTCTCTCCAAAGTGAATAACCAAAGGCGCTGACAATTGTTTCAACAAGCCCAAGCACAAGCCCGCCGACCATTGCCCCAGGAATAATACCGATGCCCCCGAGCACTGCGGCAACGAAAGCTTTAAGCCCTGGAATGATACCCATTAACGGTTCAATTTTTGTGTAATAAATCCCAAAAATAACACCTGCTGCCCCTGCCAAAGCAGAGCCAATCGCAAACGTAGCAGAAATTGTATTATCAACATTGATGCCCATCAATCTAGCTGCTTCTGCATCATGGGATACTGCACGCATCGCTTTGCCGATTTTAGTCCGGTGAACAATAAATTGCAGGATAATCATGAGAATGATGGAAACAGAAAGAATTAAAATTGATTGGCTGCTGATTTGAGCGCCAAGGAAGTTGAATGTTTTATTGGATAAAACAGTAGGGTATGCTTCAGGTTGTGCACCACGAAGATAAATGACAGTATACTCGATCAATAATGAAACACCAATGGCTGTAATTAATGCTGCAATTCTAGTTGCATTACGGAGACGTTTATAGGCAATCCGTTCAATAAGTACACCAAGTATAGCGCAAACAGCCATTGACAATAAGAGTGCTGGAAAAAATCCGAGCCCCCATCCAGCAATTGCATAAAACCCTATAAAAGCTCCCACCATAAAAACATCGCCGTGCGCAAAGTTGATTAGTTTAATAATTCCGTATACCATCGTATAGCCTAAGGCAATTAAGGCATAAATACTACCAAGTGATATTCCGTTGATAATTTGCTGTATCCACTCCATAATTTCACTCCTTCCATATACTGCTGTTGGTCGTCACTCTTTAAAAAAGAATGGAGGGATTAATCCCCCCATTCTTCAAGGATTTCTTAAGGATTAACTTTCGTTTTGAACGTTTGTTTTCCATCTACATATTCTAATACTGTTGCTGACTTAACAGGATTGTGGTTTTCGTCAATTGTTACGATACCTGTTACAAGTGATAAATCTTTAGTAGCAGCAAGAGCATCTTTAATTGCCACTGGATCTGTGCTGCCAGCACGTTTGATTGCGTCAGCTAATAGATAAACAGAGTCATAGCCAAGCGCGTTGAATGCATCTGGTGATTTACCATTATATTTTTCTTTAAACTTCGTTACAAAGTTTTGGATCTTTTCATCTGGGTCTTCAGAAGAATAGTGGTTTGTAATAAATGTATTATTTAAGTTTTCAGCACCTGCTAACTCAATAAGCTTTGGAGAATCCCAACCGTCAGCACCCATGAATGGAACATTGAGGCCCATTTCACGTGCTTGCTTAATGATTAAGCCTACTTCTTCATAATATCCTGGGATGAATACGAACTCAGGATTTTGACCTTTGATGCGTGTTAATGTTGAACGGAAGTCAGTATCTTTTGCAACATAAGCTTCTTCTGCTACAATTGTTCCGCCTGCAGCTTCAAAAGTTTCTTTAAATGAAGCAGCTAGACCTTTTGCATAATCACTTGCGCTGTCAGCAAAGATCGCTGCTTTTCTAACGCCCAATTCATTTGCTGCAAAGTTTGCTGCTACAGTTCCTTGGAATGGGTCAATGAAGCACATTCTGAACACATATTCATTTAAGCCATCTTCCCCAACTGTTACATTAGGGCTTGTACCAGATGGAGTTAATAAAATTGTATTAGTGTCATTTGCAATCTGTGCTTGTGCAACCGTGTTACCGCTTGTAGCCGCACCAATAATCGCTGTTACTTTATCTTGGCTTGTTAATTTAATGGCAGCGTTTGTTGCTTCTGCAGCTTCAGACTTATTATCAACTTTAACAACTTCAAGTTTTTTGCCGTCAATTCCACCGCTTGCATTGATTTCTTCAATTGCAAGATCAACGCCTTCTGCGATAGATTGTCCATAAGATGCAACACCACCGGACAGTTCAAGGTTGGCACCAATTTTGATTACTTCAGCATCACCTGAGCCGCCACCTGAACTACCTGAAGGTGCTGTATCTTGTCCCCCGCCAGAGCAACCAGCAAGTAGACCGGCAACTAAAGCCGTTGATAAAAGAAGTTTTGAAATTCTTTTTTTCATCTTTTTATCTCCCCCTTAATTAATTATTTAATTATTCTGACAATAATAAAACTATTAAACATTCCCCTTGTTTATTCACAAGGAGCGCCAGAATAAAAAAATAATTGAGAATATTATTTCAATAATAGTATTTTAAATCAAAGATCGTTTTTCGTCTAGCAAATTTTTTTATTTTTCTATTTTTTTAATCTTTTACAAAACTATATTATGATACTCTTTTTTTGACATTTTTATGCAAAAAATACCATTTTAAGATAGGCAAGCCCATCGGGATAATTGTTATTTAAAAAACATAAGTCTCTAAACAAAACACGAAAGATGTTCCTCTCTTAAATAGCTTGAAAGGACATTCGTGTTCGTTTAGAGACTTAAATAAGAAAGCTACTTCTTTTCGACAATGAAAGCACGTTTTCCAACCGGATAATATTCAAACCCTTGATAGGCTTTTAAACTACTATTTAAAGTTTCAAGATCAAAAATGTTGCGGCCATCAAAGATGATCGGCTGTTTCATTACGTCAAGAAGCGCTTTTACATCCAATTGTTGAAACTCCGGCCATTCTGTGACGACAAATAAGGCGTTGGCATCTCTAGCAGCTTCATAGGCTGATTGCGCATAGGAAATAGAATCTCCCAATATTTTTTTGGCATTTTCCGTTGCAACCGGATCATAGGCGGTTACTTTTGCCCCAAGTTCAGTTAATAGCTTTGATATGATAATAGATGGTGCTTCTCTCATATCATCCGTGTTTGGCTTAAAAGCAAGGCCGAAAAGGGCAAATTTTTTTCCACGCAAATCGCCGAAACGACTCACAGCTTTTTTAACAAGGAGGCGCCGTTGTCTCTCATTCACAGCGACCGTTTCTTTTAAGATAGCAAAATCAACATGATGGGATTTGGCCGTATGGAGAAGTGCTTTAACATCCTTTGGAAAACATGAACCGCCATAGCCGATCCCCGCATGTAAGAATGCTCCGCCAATCCTTTTATCCATGCCCATTCCTTTGGCAACATCGTTGACATTGGCTCCAAGCACTTCGCATAGATTGGCAATTTCGTTTATATAACTAATTTTCATTGCTAGAAAAGCATTGGAAGCATACTTGATCATTTCAGCACTTCGAATGTCTGTCTGTATAATGGGAACTTGTAGTGGAAGATACATTTCTTTCATTTTTGCGGCAGCTTCTTCTGATTTAGCGCCGATTACGATCCGATCGGCATGAAGTGTGTCATGAATGGCAGATCCTTGCCTTAAAAATTCGGGGTTTGAAACAAGATCAACACGGATATTTTTATTACAGCGGTCTTTTAATAATTGATACAGTTCATCGTTTGTTCCAACTGGTACCGTGCTTTTCACAGCAATGATTACATCATCTTTAAGATATGATGAAAGATCACAAACAGCTTTCTTAATATATGATAAATCGGCACTTCCATCTTCACTTTGCGGCGTGCCAACAGCGATGATAATTACTTCCCGATTCTTTATTCCTTCCTCATAAGACGTCGTAAAAAACAACCTGCCATTTTGAATATTTTTTTGAAGCAATTCATCAAGTCCTGGTTCGTAAATCGGGGAAATTCCTTGACGAAGAAGTTCTATTTTCCGTTCGTCAATATCAATACAGTAAACATTGTGGCCGATTTCTGCCAAACATACGCCGGTGGACAGTCCTACATATCCTGTTCCTAAGACGGCAATTTGCATTTCAATCGATCTCCCTATTCTTTTCTTTTTTGCTGACATCGGCTAAATAAGCCAAGATTTCCTCTCTCATATCTTCCCGCTCTAAAGCAAAATCTAATGTCGCACGTATAAAGCCATTTTTATCGCCAATATCATAGCGTGTTCCTTCAAAATGATAAGCAAGCACAGCTTGATGTTTATTTAATTCATGAATGGCATCTGTTAATTGAATTTCATCGTTTTTCCCTGCTGGCAGATGTTCTAAATAAGAAAAAATTTCTGGTCTGAATACATAGCGGCCCATTATGGCATATCGAGACGGGGCCTCTTCTACTTTCGGTTTTTCTACAAATGCATCAATATAAAAAAGATTCGGTTCAATGGCCGAACATTTTGGTTTAATGATTCCATATTTGCTTACTTCCTTTTCAGGAACGGTCTGGACAGCGACTACCGAACTGTTGCAATATTCAAAGACATTAATTAATTGATTGATACACGGTATTTGCGACCTTACGATATCATCGCCCAATAAAACGGCAAAAGGTTCATTGCCGATAAAGCTTTTGGCGCAAAGAATAGCATGTCCCAACCCTTTCGGTTCTTTTTGGCGAACAAAAAAGATATTGGCCAAGTTAGAGATTTTTTGAACTTCTTCAAGCATTTCGAGCTTTTTTTTCTTCAAAAGTGCATCTTCTAATTCATAAGATTTGTCAAAATGGTCTTCTATCGACCGTTTCCCCCTGCCGATGATAATGACGATATCTTCAATTCCCGACGCTGCTGCTTCCTCAACGATGTACTGTATAGCCGGTTTATCAACAATCGGCAGCATTTCTTTAGGCTGTGCTTTTGTTGCTGGCAAAAAGCGGGTGCCAAGACCAGCTGCTGGAATAATCGCTTTTCGAATCTTCATCTGCTGCCTCCTTTCTAAATTCTTTTATATTGGTATGCACTAGTATGGATATCTGTCTCGGACAAGGGCCTATTGTTCATGGAAAAACAATGAAATAAATTGAGGATTTTAATGAGTGTACGTTTACAGGAGTTTGCAAACAAAATAAAAACCCCTTAAACCCGCTTGGGTCAGGAGTTTTTACCCTTTTTTCAAAGGACGATATACTTTTCCAATAAACTTCTCGATCATTTCCGGAAGAATTCTTTTCCGCCGTTTAATAAGAGTGCTAACAATTGCTTTCCGCTCTTCTCTCGTAACTTTCCATTCTTCTGGTATTAGTTCAACAATTTCTTCGAGCAATAATACCGGAATTTGTTGGATGACTTCAAGTACATCGAAAAAAGATTGTTCTTGTTTAATAAATTTAGCGATAAATTGGTGTGTTGCGCTTTTGAATACGTCCACCGGCAATTTTTCCAAATCATCAATCAGCCAAAAGTAGTTTCCGAATATTTCTGCATGATCAATCACTGTTACATGATAGGAATCAGCTGCCGTTTCTTTCAACAAAATATTTTTCCGTGTCCGGTCGGTATTTGCTAACCAGTAATCAAATAAAATAATACTGGCAAGCTGCCAATCGTCATTCGTTAGCACAACTTTTTTATTCGTTATATCCACTTCATGACCGTCACGGCAATTTGGGATATACCGAGATGCAAATTGGTATCTCACATCGCTCATTTGGGCAAGCTCTTCAACTTCAGTTAAAAAGTTTTGCGGAATATCAACGATCCGGGCAAAAGGAGTAGGCAAACCTAGAAAGCGCGCAAGAGGATACGCAACCCATTCATTTGGCAATGACTTTTCAAAACCGTGTTGAAAAAATTTGACTACATAATCTTTGCCATCACTAAAAGTTATTAAATGGGCATTTGATTTTCCTTCCAATTTTTTTCGATAAGATACCGGTTCCATCAAGATGGATTCACCTCGCCGCTTTCACTTTTGTCCGGATAGACAAGCGACTTGAGCAAAGCTGCATATTGGGAGGCAACAACATCGATGGCAAAATTCGCTTTCGCATGTTCGATTGCATCTTTTGACATTTGTTCGTGAAGCTCTTTATTGTCCAAAATTTTATAAAGCTGTTTAACCGCATCATCAACATTTTGACCATAATAAAGCAAACCGGTCTTGCCGTTTATTACTAGTTCTGTGATCGGCATAATGTTTGAAGCTACAACTGGTACACCGCAAACCATTGATTCAATAAAAGTATTGCCAAATGATTCTGAGCGCGTTGTCGCCAGCGTACAGCCCCCTGATTTGCGTATTTTCGCATAAAGTTGGGGCATCTCTTGATAAGGGATGACAGGAAACCATTTTACAATATCTGTTAGCCCTTCCTCTTGCCATTTTGCTGCAAACTCATCACGCTGAATGCTTTGTGCTCCACCAATCACCCAGAATTCAACATCATTCCGTTCCCGTTTCACTTTTTTGGCAACTTCTAAAAGCATCGGCCAATTTTTTCTCTTATCCAAACGACCAATGTAGGATACGATTTTTTTATCATCCGGCAATACAGGCATTCGGTCTTTATGAATTGCTTCATCAGGCAACGCTCTAAAAAATGAAGTATCAACCCCATTGTAAATAACATGTACTGGTAATTCATCGATCAAAATTGAAACTAATCGCTTTTGATATTGAGATGGAACAATAATGGCCAAAGGTTTAATATTTCGGAAATTTTTTAAATGGGGAATGAGTTTAATCAGTTCTGGAGTTCTGGCTTCAACAATGACCGGTCCTTTATATTTTGCCTTTGTTAGCCATTTATAGGCAGCACCCGTATCAGTGACAATGATTGCATCATACTTATTTTTTTTTATAATCGATATAATTTCTTGGTCATCTTTTGTTAAATAAACAGGCGCAACGTCTTGCATGATATGCAGTCCGCCGTGATCCGTTGTATAAAGAAACTCCGTATGAATATTATGTTTTTTAAAATAAATAGAGCGGTTTCGCCAACCGGCATTGACTCCGCCAACTGTGAGTAAACGCCATATTACTAGTACTTTCATCGCTTTCTCCCCGTTTTACCGAATTCGTCTTCGTGGGATTTGTTTTTTGTTCTTTTCAATTTTGTTCCATTTATTTTTTTTGTTTGATTTTTCGTCCTCCGATTCTGTTTGTTTTGGGTTTTCTACCACTTTCCCTTTTATAACAAATTTGGTTCTTTCAGTTCTTTCATACTGGTCCCAATACTCATCGATTTTTTTCATGACTTTTTCCGGATCATAACCTATAGCGAGCATCGTTTTGACCCACTCTTCTTTAAATACTTTGTGCATTAATCCTTCCAGCGAAATTTTATATTTTACTTCATCATTGGTCGTAAGAAGTTTCTTGCTTTTAATTTTCAATTGGTCTTTTCTAGATTCTCTGTACTCGTTGAGAACATTTTCGTAAATTTGTCTCGAAAGTTCTTCCATCCTAATATAATGTTGCCATTCTTCATATAATTCGGGAGCGAGTTCTTGAACATGTTCCAAAAACATCGCTTTATAGTCCTCGCCAAGCGATGTTAATAATTTGCGCGGATAAGGATAAACGCGGTCACGCCAAACCGTCCGCGCCACATCAATGACTTTTAAGTTGCCGTCCGGCTGTATAAAAATTTGCCTTTTATGATGATCAATTCTTTCAAAGCCAATTTCCTTAAACGTTATGAGCATCTCGATCAATTTCGCAGATAGCTCTTTCGTCAATGGCTGGGATTGTAAATATTCGCGCAAATCAACACCATTGATCATTTCCATGGCAATATAATCCGGGCCCTTCGCATATACTTTCGGAAAAAGGTTCGTATGTTGGCCAAGCAACAATGCGTAATATTCACGCTCACAATCCTCTTCATTACCAAAGACCTTTACACAAATCCCATCGGTAAATTTAAAAACGGCCCCTTGCCGACCTTTTCCGATCATCTCAAGTGGCGAATAATTTTCCACTTCTACATCAGCATTTTCAACATTCCGGACGGTAATTCTTTTCAAGTATTTTTTCAATTCTTTCGTATCCACTTTTTTCACTCCCTCCTATAAAAGATTCACATCACTTGAACCTTTTATTAAAAACAAAAATGTGGCCTCTCTATATATAATTCAAGAACTTTGGAAAACGTACAGAAAATTATCGATTTTTACTTTTAATAAATAGTAGATAAATAAAGTGGTTATTCATTTTCTGTGAAAAAAATGGATTAATATTTGCAAAACTTGCAGTCTAATAAACTTTAGATTTTCGGTAATTTTGTGTAGTTAAAAGCAGTACATAAAAACACATGGGCATCGATACGGACTTTCCTTTAGTCCGTTTAAAATGAAAAAACCCAATCTTTGAAGGAGGCACCGATACTTTTTCGATGGTTAAAATTTGACTTCCAAAAGCATATGAATAAAATTTCTACGGCACCGATAAACCTTTAAGTTAATAAAAACATAAATGAATGAGAGAGATGCAAAGCACATAAGTAATATGATTGTAGGCAAAATTTTTTCCCTTCATTTTGGCAAAAAATGATCTAATGCAAATGCCAGAATGAAGGGGGTGTAAAGTTTAATACTAGACATATTTTAGTTGTTTTTATATAATTACTTAATTATTAAATATTTCGATACGATTTTTAGGGAAATATTAGGTGGGAGTTATGGAACATTACAACTCTAAATTATGGACGAAAGATTTTATCATCGTTTCTACCATTAACTTCTTTTTAGCATTGGTCTTTTATTTGTTAGTGGTTACCATTGCTGTTTATGCAGTTGATAAATACGATGCTTCTACAAGTGAGGCAGGACTTATTACAGGTATTTTTATTATCGGCACATTAATCGGCCGATTATTTATTGGCCGTTTAATCAATATCATTGGCCAAAGAAAAACATTATTCATCGGTCTTATTATGTATCTTGTGACAACTTCTTTTTATTTTATTAATGCGGGCATTGCTTTTTTACTACTTACACGCTTTCTTCACGGCATCGCATTAGGTGTGGCCAATACAGCAACAGGCACAATTGTTGCGCAAACTATCCCGGCTAACCGAAAAGGTGAAGGAATCGGTTATTTCAGCATGAGCGCAACATTGGCAGCTGCCCTCGGGCCTTTTATCGGTTTATACATGAGCCAGCATACAACGTTCCAAATGATTTTCAGCTTTTGTCTTGCACTTGGATTGATTAGCTTGCTCATTGGTTTATTTTTACATGTACCTGCTATACCCGCTCGTGAAGAAGAGGCAAAACAAAAATTATTTGTTTTCAAAAAGCCTAAGCTTTCGAATTTTGTTGAGCCAAGAGCGTTGCCGATCGCAACGATTACACTTGTTACATCTCTATGTTACGCCAGCGTACTTTCTTTTGTTAATTTCTACGCGATTGAAAAAGATCTAGTAACAGCGGCCAGCTTTTTCTTTGTCGTCTATGCGGGCGCCGTTTTACTTTCGCGGCCGATCACAGGACGTTTAATGGATGTGAAAGGTGCAAATGTAGTGATGTATCCGGCCTTTTTTATTTTAGCTGCCGGCATGATTCTTTTGAGCTTGGCTGATAATGGGTTTACTTTTCTTATTTCCGGGATCCTCATCGGCCTTGGATTTGGCAATATTCAGTCCTGTACCCAAGCGATTGCTGTCAAGTTAACGCCGGTCCAACGAATGGGGCTTGCAACATCAACGTTCTTTATCTTTTTAGATGCCGGACTAGGATTTGGTCCATATTTACTCGGCTTCCTCATCCCGTTAACCGGATACAGCTTCCTTTACGGAATATTGGGCATTGTAGCCATGTTATCATCAATCCTTTATTATTTCTTGCACGGCAAAAAAGACAAAATGGATCGAAAAAAAGAAAGCAGCACGCTGGCTGCTTTGTAGGGTAAAGATTAGAAAGTATTTCGTTTGCATGCCTCTGTAAAATGGCAGACAAAAGCCCACTGCGAGCATCCTGAAAGGGTGTTTGTAGTGGTTTTTTGATATACAACAGTTACAAATTTTTTATACGTCCTTAAAGAGATTCGAACTCCCGACCGTGCGCCTTCAAGGCATATAGCTACAGCAACTACCCAATCAAAGAAAGATACGCCCTCTTATTTTATCCACAGATCATCGAGTTAAACCCTTCACATGATTAAGGGCAGGGAGAACTATTATTCCAAAATCATTCCCCCTCAAACAACTTCAAATACTGCCCATATCCTTCTTCTACAAGCTTTTCTTTCGGAATAAAGCGAAGCGCAGCGGAGTTGATGCAATAGCGGGCACGATCTGGTCCAGGTCCATCATCAAATACATGGCCTAAATGGGCATCAGATGTTTTGGCACGTACTTCTATGCGCCGCATACCGTGGGATAAATCCAACCGTTCCTCTAACTCCGACCGGCGCAGCGGCTTTGTAAAACTCGGCCAACCGCAGCCGGCATCAAATTTTTCTTTGGAACTAAATAACGGCTCGCCTGAAATAATATCAACATAAATGCCTTCTTCCCAATGGTTCCAATATTCATTATGAAATGGCGGCTCTGTTCCATTCTTTCTAGTCACTTCATATTGGATTGGAGTCAATTCCTTTTTCAGCTCTTCGTCGCTTTTCACCTTTTTCCAATGTTCACGAATGAAGCGAGCCCGCCCTGACCCTTCTTTATACAAGTTATAATGGAATGGATTCTTTTTATAATAATACTGATGATATTCTTCAGCTGGATAAAACGGTCCAGCCGGCAATATTTCCGTAACAATTGGCTTTTGAAAACGGCCGCTTGCTTCAAGTTCCTTTTTTGAAGCTTCTGCCAGTTGTTTTTGCTCTTCATCATGATAAAAAATAGCTGTCCGATAAGACCCCCCGCGGTCATTAAATTGGCCGCCTGGATCTGTCGGATCGATTTGCTGCCAAAACAATTCAAGCAATTTTTCATATGGAAAAACCTCCGGATCATACGTAATTTGAACAGCTTCATAATGCCCCGTCGTTCCAGCACACACTTCCTCATAGGTAGGGTTTTCTTTATATCCGCCTGTATAACCGGAAACGACTTCTTTAATCCCAGGCTGTTCATCAAACGGCGCAACCATGCACCAAAAACAGCCGCCAGCAAACGTCGCTAATTTATACTGTTCAGACATGTACCTTCAACCCTTCCATATTTTTTTCTAAATTAGTTTTTACTAAATGCAATTTTTAACCCTATAAAAGCGAACAGTGACCCTTGAATGATGTTAATTCTTCTAGATAATGAATGGTTTTTGCGAAGAAAACCACCTACTCTTCCAGCAAAAATGCTTATGAATGAAAATACAACAAAAGCCTGCACTAAAAATAAGATTCCATAGACAAGCATTTGAACAGAAACATTGCCATTGTTATAATTAACAAACTGAGGGATGAAAGCCATAAAATACAATGACACTTTAGGATTTAACAAGTTCGTGACAAGCCCTTTTTTGTATAAAGATTTGTAATCTAAAGCATCTACATTCTCTAGGTTGATAAATGAACTTTTTTCTTTAAAAGACTTAAATGCTAAAAATAATAAGTATGCCGCTCCTAAATATTTCACGACTGTGAAAGCAAATGCAGATTGATACACCACCGCTGTTATTCCGACCGTAGCAGCCGTAATATGTACTAATAATCCTGTACAAATTCCAAGTGTTGTATAAATGCCTGCCTTTGTCCCTTTTGCGATGCTCTGTGCCAACGTGAACAAGTTGTCTGGTCCAGGCAAAACAGTTAGAACAATGGCAATACCTAAAAAAGATATTATAGAAAGAAAGTCCATGGTTTTCTCCTCCTAATTTTTTGGAAATTGCAACATATCATTTGAAACATTATAATGTTTTCGTCCTTTTTATACCAGTTTTTTACTTAATCGAATCGCCTTTTTTCCTCAAGGTCTTTTCCATTTCCTCACTGAGAAATTCAACAAGAGTCCTACTATTAGCCATGATTACATTAAACTTTATAAGCTCAAACAAACATAACCCCGATCGAATTTAGGACGGAGCTAAAAATATAGTTATTTAAAAACTGCAAGATACAAATCACGTAAGAGTAAAAATAAGAATTACTAGATTATTCAGATTAACTTGTAAAAAATAGACAGTTAAGTCTCTGATTCTATTAAACTCTTTTTCAAATATTGAATGAACTTATGCTCGCACTTTTCTATTTTCCTCGTACAAATAAATAAACTTTGGTGAATTTCTGCCTGCTTCACAAAGACTCTAGCAAGCTTTCCTTGCTCTATTCTTTCTACGACGCCACATGCTGGTGCAATAGCTATTCCATAACCTGCCTCAACAAATTTAATCGATTCAAGCACACCTTGCACTTCTATTCCAAATTTCGGTAAAGGGCAATTATGCGTATAAAAAATTGCCTCTAGCAAATCTCGTGTTGAACTCCCTTTTTCTCTGTAAACAAAATCGTATTCACTTAAATCAAACATTGATATTTTTTTATTTGCTAGTGGATGTGTAGGGTGTACAACAAACCAAAACGGTACATCTAATATTTTCTCAAAATATAAATCTTCATGACCAATGTTACTTTGAATGACCAAGCCAAAATCTACTTCATAGTTGAGGACACGCTCTTCCACTGATTGCACATTTCCTAATGATACATATATTTCAACATCTGGGTTTTCTTGCTTATAGCTTGCTACGATTGGCGGTAAAATATAATTGGTTGAAATGTAAGAAGATGCAATTTGTATTTTTTCTTTTTTCTCTAAAAATGTTTTTATTTTTTCTTCTATCTGTTCCTCTAATTGAAACAATCGCAAGCCTTGCTCATACAAAAATTTACCTTCAGAAGTAAGCTGGATTCCTCTTCCTTTACTAGAAATCAATTTTACCCCAATCTCCCTCTCAAGGTTACGAACTTGAGCTGTGACAGCTGGCTGACTAATATGTAATAAATTTGCTGCTTCTGTTATACTTTCAAGTTTTGCCACAATCGTAAAAATCCGTAGCGCATGTAAATTCATTTCCCCACCAACCCATAACTTATTTTTATGATTCAACAACATTTATATATTTGTTTTATGAATAGTATAGCAGTAATTTTAATATAGGGGGGATTGGTTTGGAAAGTTTATTACTAGAATGGCTATCCATTAATAGTCTTTTATTGTTTGGAATTGGGGTGCTTGCAGCAATTATTGGAGTCATGTTTGGAGCTGCAGGACTGGTGTTGCTTCCTGCTATGCTGTTAATTGGCATACCAATTCATACAACGGTTGCAGTCAATAAATTTGCTACAGGCTTATCTTCATTTTCGACCGTCGTAGTTCTTACGTTAAAAAAGAAAGTACAAATACTAAAAATGCTCTCTCTCATGTTTGTCGCTTGCCTCGGTGGCGTAAGTGGGGCATTTTTGGCTACAAGATTAATGGAAAAAACGTTAAACATCATTGCTTGTATCGTATTAATTATTATGTTTTTCTTAGTTTTAAAAAATAATAAAAACGGTCTAGTTAAAAAAGAGGAACATACAGAAGAAAATGACATCAAAAACAAAGGTAGTTTAATAGCTCCATTTTTAATTGGAATTTATGATGGTGGAATGGGACCGGGTTCTGCGCTTTTAAACATTACATATTTCTTGAAAAAACGATTCAGTTATGTAAAAGCAGCTGAAATGACACGTTTCATGATGTTTTCAAGCTGTATGAGCGCATTTTTGTTTTATTTCTTCTATGGAATTGTCAATTGGGGAATTGCTATACCAATTACAGCTGGCTCCATAGTCGGATCACATATTGGACTAAAAATCATCCCGTATGTGAAAACAAGGTGGATCCAAGTTATATTTCCGGTAATTTTCTTACTATTAATTGCTCAAGTTGTTTCTGACATAGTATTTTAGTATTTTTCACAAAGACAAATCAAGGGTTCTACATATTAGCATATGACTAATATATAGACCCCTTTTGTAATTAGGTTCATTAGTCGAAAACCGCTATATTTTATTCTTATTTAAAAAAAGTAACAGTTGGTGAAAACGTTGTTTCAATTTACTTTTTACCAATTCAATGCTATCAGGCAATTGGGACGGCAAGCAGCCATCCCTTAACAAAGGACATACATCTCCTTCACATTCATTGCGTAGGAAGTGTTCTCGCATCAGTAAAATGTTAGCTGTAAAGTTCGTTAGGTTTAGAAAATTTCATTACCTTTGCATTCTCACCGGACTTTCCAATGGAGTTAAGTCGGATCATTCTCAACCCCCTTTGCCCTGCTACATGCCCGCAGACTAATAAATTCTATAAACATTTAAGCCTGATTCCATACATCAAGCAATTCATTCGCTACTCGATCCCAAGTATATAATGAAATAGCTAAATCCCTGCTTTTGATGCCCATCTTTTTCATTAAGGACCGATCAGAGAGGATGTCTGAAATGGCTGTCACAAAATTTCTAGGATCTTCTGGATTCTCAACAATAAGACCATTTTCTCTTGGAATAATAACTTCTGGATTGCCGCCTCTTGCAGTTGTAACAATCGGAAGGCCGGCTGCCATCGCTTCATAATGGACGCGTGCTAGTGGCTCCTGCCATATGGATGTGCATACAAATAGATCCGCTGCTGCAAACCAATTTTGAATTTCACTCGGATGCACAAAGCCTGTCGCCACAACGGGTACCGAAAGTCTTCTTGCCAATGATTTTACATATGCAATATAATCGGTTACATCATTTTGGCTGAACCATTTGCTTCCTACAACGACTAAAGCGATATCTTTATGCTTTTTCGCCAAGTCCGGCATCGCACGAATCAAACGGTCAACACCTTTGCTGACAGACAGTCTGCCAGCGAATAAAAGCACCGTTTTATTATCCAAGTTGTGCTCTTTCCGGATGTTGTCACGGATCTTTTTCATGTTCGGATGATTGGCAGGTAAAAAGCGATCAACATCAACGCCTGAATAAATCGTCCGAAGCTTCGGAGCTGCTTGCGGATAAAGCTCTTTAATGACATTACCTACATAATTGCTGACGGTCACAATTTTTGAAACTTCTTCTAATGCAGCTTCTGCTTCTCTTGGTGCAATTTTTTCGCGGTTAAACATATCATTATGCATGCTCAACGTAATTTTCGCATTTGGGGCTACTTGTCGAACTGGAAGGACTAAACGAGGACGGTTATAAATATGAATTAAGTCGAACTGATTGTTTTGCAAATATTGAACAACCCCATCCCGATAATTTTCAAGTGTTCCGCCAGGGATGCGCACATAATGTACGCCATCAACCGTTTCTTCTTTTGGCAAAATATCTGCTTCAACACCTAGCACCGTTATATTATGCACTTTGCTTACATAGGGAAGAACACCGGCTATATACGTTTGAATCGCACCGCCAAGGACCGGAGGAACAGGTAATTTTTCCGTACAAATCATTAATACTTTCATTTCTTCTTTTTCCCTTCCTTCTCTTTTTTCTTGTCCTTACCTTTACCTGATTTGTTATCTTTTTTATCCTTCGATTTCTTCCCTTTATCTTTATCGTTATTCTTTTTATCCTTCTTATCTTTTTTCCCATCATCTTTTTTCTTCTTGCTTTCTTTGCTTTCGGTTGTTTGAGCTGTTTCCATTTGTGGAGCATTTAGCGCAGTTTGTTTCATCTGTACAGCACTTTTTACGACAACATCATCTTGTATATTTAAATCTTTCATTAGCTGTTCAATGTTCATCGGTTCAAACTTTTCACGGTCTTTCCACAGTTCTTCTAATGCCGGCCATTTCGTCTTATCCGTTTCCACAATTGTATTAATTAAAGCCGCTGTTTCTTCGTTTAAAAATAACTCCGGCTCATATACGACTTCTTTAATATTTTTATAAAACTCATTCGGCATTGCTAAATCGATCATTAATAAGTCATAGACTTCTCGTGAAATCGGATTTGCTTTATGATAGGCCTGAATCATTTCCCGAATCCAAGTGATATCCCAAGTAAATAAATCGGACATCGTTCCGGTAATTAATTTTCTTAAATCACGAATTGGAATATCATAAGCAACGCCATCCAAGTCAATGATCCACATGCCATCAGCACCCATTTGACCGTTTGACCAGCCATAATCTTGGTGGACCAATCCCCAAAATTCGTTGCCAAGTTTCGTTAAATCATAATAGCGGGACTGTTGGAGCTCTGCGAGACCTTTTCTTGCCTGCTCTTCAAATTGGTCAACAACACTGAGCAACAAAGAGCTGGCTGGCATTTCTTTATAGGCATTGGCAATATTCCGAAACCAATCCATTTTTTCAACGACTTTTTTAAAGCTTTTCTCCCACTTAAAAAGCCGGGTTGGCCGTTCCGCTCCTTCAGGCGGCACATAGCCTTTACTTAAACGATGAAATTCCCCAAGTGCATAGCAAAGATGTTTTGCTCCTTCTAAATCTTTCGTTACAGGCATTAATGGCTCAATCCACTCAGCAACAAACCAACATTTGCCGCCAGCTACTAAATAGTTGGCTCCATCTTTTGTTTTAACAATTGGCGGAACATTCGCTTTCTGTACATTGACCAAATATTCTTGCGCACCTAAACTAAACAGACTTCTTGTTGGCCTGCGGTGTAAAAGTTTCAAACTTTTAGGACCGTCGCTCGTTTCAAGCCTCCAAATAGCCCCCCCTTTATCCGATTTCGTTGTCACAACTGTCATGCTTTTTACAGAAAATGGGTAGTGTGTTAAAACTTCCTCCGCATATTGCACGATGTAATCAGGAACATAGAACACATCTTCTTCTGAACCTTCTTCCATCCTAAGCAATTCTTCTTCTACCCATGGTTCAATTAGTCTATTTTCCAGCTGCTGCTTTTTCATACTTTCCTCCACAATAAAATAATCTTCCTCAGATTGTTCCAACTTCCTTATTAAGCTATGAAAAATAACTAATCGTGTATAGACAACCAAATCAGGTATATTTCAATTAGATTACCTATTTTTGTAAAAATAGGTTCAAAAAAGGTCGATGCTAAACGAAACCCTCATTCAAAAAGCGTTTGGAAGTCATAGGAATATAGAAAAAATTCTTGAGACAGTTTGAAGAAAGGGGGAAAATGAAATTTTGAATGAACAGACAAAGTCTTATATTTTTGTAACAGGCAGCGCTGGCTTCATCGGTTTTCATTTGGCAAGAAGATTGTTAGAGGAAGGATATCATGTACTCGGCCTTGATAATATCAATGATTATTACGATCCAACATTAAAATGGGACCGCTTAAAGATTTTAAAAGCATATAAAAATTTCACTTTTATAAAAGGGTCACTTGAAAATCTTGAGTTGCTAGAAAGCCTGTTTGAACAATACAACTTGCCGATTGTTGTTCATTTGGCAGCCCAAGCCGGGGTTAGATACAGCCTTAAAAATCCGCATCAATATATCCAATCCAATCTCGTCGGTTTTATGAATATATTGGAATGTTGTAAAGATAAGAAAGTGGAGCATCTCCTATATGCTTCTTCAAGTTCTGTCTACGGAAATAATAAAAAAATACCTTTTTCTATTCATGATGAAGTAAACGAACCAATTAGCGTCTATGCAGCAACGAAAAGAGCAAATGAACTGCTCGCTTTTACGTATAGTCATTTATACAAACTGCCTACAACAGGACTGAGGTTTTTTACGGTATATGGTCCTTGGGGAAGACCGGATATGGCATTATTTTCATTTACAAAAGCAATATTAAACGATCAGCCAATTGAAATTTATAATTATGGACATATGAAAAGAGACTTCACATATATCGATGATATTATTGAACCGATCATGCGACTGGTAAAAAAAGGGCCCCCAACAGACAAAACCCCTCCTTATAAAATTTATAACCTCGGTCATAACAAGCCCGTTTTATTATCGGACTTTATTAAAACACTTGAAAAAAAGCTTGGGAAACAAGCGCATAAAATTTATTTACCTCTCCAACCCGGTGATGTCACCGAAACATATGCCGATATAAACGAGCTCATTCAAGATCTATCGTACCAGCCACAAGTATCCATTGAAGAAGGAATTGAAAATTTCGTCACCTGGTACAAAAGTTACTACAAATCATGAAAATTTCTTTTCAACGTGAAGCCCAACATATGATGAATAAGCATAATCTTGGTATGATAATGAATAGATAAACGTACAAGCTTATTCGTCGATGGACCCGTTTGAAAGGGGGAACTTTCATGATTGAATTATTGATTACAATGATTGAGAGGCTCGGGATCATTGTTACAATTGCTTTCATTTTAACGAGATTTAAATTTTTCCGGGATATGATTTATCAAGAAGAACTAAATAGTGTCCAAAAAATAAAAGCGACTATTTTTTTCGGTTTTTTCGGCATTATCGGTACTTATACCGGCGTCAGCCTCGATACCGTCAGCCAACAATTTGGCCGTTGGTCCGTCGCCCTTTCCGCCAATGAAGCGATTGCCAATTCACGGGTAATCGGCATTGTATTAGCAGGGCTTCTTGGAGGCTATAAAGTAGGAATCGGCGCCGGTTTAATCGCCGGCATCCACCGCTTTACATTAGGAGGCTTTACTGCTTTTTCTTGCGGTTTGGCTACCATTATTGCCGGCATTCTTGCCGGCGCCCTTTATCGGAAAGAACGCCATGTCAATACATCAACAGCTTTTTTCGTTGGTTCGCTTGCAGAAACCATACAAATGGGGATTATTCTTCTTTTTTCCCGTCCACTTGATAAAGCGTGGACATTAGTGGAAATGATCGGCATACCGATGATATTAGCTAACGGATTAGGCTGTGCCCTATTTTTGTTAATTATTAAAAGCATGGTCAATGAAGAAGAGAAAACAGGAGCTGTACAAGCCCAGAAAACGTTGCGCATTGCCCAACAAACGATTACATACTTAAGAAACGGGCTCAATTATACGTCGGCAGAAGCCGTTTGCAACATTATCCATCATGAATTGCAAACTCTCGCTGTTGCTATGACTAATCGAACTGAAATTCTCGCCCATGTCGGAATGGGAAATGATCACCATCGTCCGCGTAATCCAATCCAAACACAAATTACAATGGATGCATTGAAACAAGGAAAAATTGTCGTTGCAAACCAAAGGGCCATCCACTGCCGTGTAGAAGAATGTCCGCTTGGCGCCGTCGTCATTGCCCCGCTAAAACAACGCGGCAAAACCATTGGCACATTAAAATTTTATTTCCGTTCGGAAAAAGAAATAACGAACGTAGTCATGGAACTTATATCTGGACTTAGCTCCATGATGAGCAACCAACTGGAATTAGCTGATGCTGATAAAGCTTACCAGCTAGCAAAAGATGCTGAAATAAAGGCGCTGCAAGCACAAATTAGCCCGCATTTCTTATTTAACACATTAAACACGATCAGCTCACTTATACGGATCGACCCAATGAAAGCACGAAAAGTATTAATTTCTTTATCTCATTACTTGCGGCAAAACTTGACTGTCACAACAAAAAGCATCACAACCCTTGCAGAGGAACTAAACCATGTAAAAGCATATTTAGCCATTGAAGAAGTGAGATTTGTAAATAAATTAACCGTTGTTTACGACATTGACCAAGGCGCACTAAGTCAAAACATTCCACCTTTGACATTGCAGCCAATCGTTGAAAATTCAATTAAACACGGTTTTAAAAACAAAGAAAATAACTGTCTTATAAAAATTACGATCAAAAAAGAACAGGATTTCACTCACATTAAAGTTGAAGATAATGGCCATGGAATGAAAAAAGAAAGGACAGAATCAATTGGTCAACCGTATCTATCATCCAAACAAGGAAGCGGCCTTGCTTTATACAATGTCAATCGCAGACTAACGATGATGTTCGGGGAAGAAGCTGCTTTAAAAATAAAAAGCAGCCCCGATGAGGGTACCGAAGTTGCTTTCACAATTCCATATGTAGAAACAGCAAAAAAAGCTGATGCAAAAAGCATGTAGAACACTTTTTTCATCAGCTCTTTTATGAAAGGTTGTTTGTCCAATTTGCGGGCGTGATTTTTTGCAAAGAAAATAAATCATGCTCGCTTTTGCTATACAGGTTGAAAGTATGCAAATATTCTGTTCTTTAAAAATCGTTAAAAGGCATCCCAGACCTCATGATAAGGAGTCGAACAATCTATCACGTTGATCCGCTAGCTTACATAAGAGCCGACTTCACTCGCCTCCACAAAAGGATCAAAATGCGCGTCCTTTTAAATCTCCAACTTCTTTCTTAACGCTTTTACATAATTGCGGCTAACCGATAACAATTCTTTTCTACCTTCAATTTTCAATTGATACGCACCATTAAACCAAGGCGTCAATTTTGTAATATATTTCAAATTAACGAGATAGCCTTTATGGATCCGGAAGAAATCATACATGCTTAATCTTGATTCCAAGTCTTTCAGCGGTGTTTTCATTTCGTACTCGCCAGATTTGGCAATGATCTTTGTAACTTTATCATCGCGAAAAATATAAAGAATCTCACTCGGGTCAAGATAAAATATTTCCCCTTCCGATTCCACTGCAAGCTTGCCCGTTGGCTTTCCACCGCCTTGATCTTGGGATTGAACAGTCATTCCTAACTTTCTTTCAATCCGCTCAACCGTTTCTTTTAATTGGTTTTCATCAAAAGGTTTTAATAAATAATCTATGGCATCATATCGGAAAGCTTCAACAGCAAATTGCGGATATGCCGTCGCAAATACAACGAGCGGCGGTTTTTTTAGCTCATTTAATGCTTTTGCCGCCTCAATCCCGCTCATTCGAGGCATTTCCACATCTAAAAAAACAACATCAGGCTGCAGCTGAATCGCTTTCATAATAGCACTTTCCCCCGATTCAGCTTCCCCAATTATTTGAATGTTCGGATACGATTGTAATAAAAACTTCAATTCATCACGGCTATATAGTTCATCGTCAACAATGAGAGTTTTAATGTAAGATTCCATATATTATGCAGAGCCTGCCTTTTTTACTTTAATTTGTTCACGTTTGAAAAAATTACATCATTTCCAAACAAACTTGACAAGTCTAATTATAAAAAAATTATTGGATTCATTGAAAACATTAATTTGATTTTTTACCCATCACTTGGGTTTGCCCAGCCTTGGCGAAGACTACACGAATATCTGGATCGCATTTTCAATACAGGAACGTCCTTCTCTCATCCCAATGGTAGATCAACATATGGATAATTTCAGTCACTATTTAGTATTTACAGTTTTTTCACTAATACATGGAAGAATGAATTTTATATTTTTCGTATCAGTACTTGTTCGCTAAGTTCATCTCCCTATTTCCTAAACACGCTGAAACAATAAAAATAAGGCGTTCAGAAATCAATCATTTGACTTCTAAACGCCCCTTGCGCTTTCAATTAATAAATATTGACAGTAATAACACCATCGATATTTTTAATTTTTTCTTCAATATTTGGAACGATATCGCCGTTTACTTTATCGTCGATGTCAATCATTGTGTATGCATAGTCGCCGCGGCTGCGGTTCACCATATCAGCAATGTTCAAGTTATAGTTTGAAATAGCAGCTGTAAATTGGCCAACCATGTTTGGCACATTTTTATGGAAGATCGCAAAACGGCGTCTGCCAGTGTATTCCAAATAAGCATTTGGGAAGTTTACAGAGTTTTTAATATTTCCTGTTTCTAAAAACTCTTTCAACTGGCGAGCTGCCATGATTGCGCAGTTTTCTTCAGATTCTACTGTAGATGCACCAAGATGTGGGATTGCCACTGCATTTTTCATGTTCAATACATTTTCATTTGGGAAGTCTGTCACATACTTGCCTACTTTTCCACTTTCAAGAGCTTCAGCCATATCTGCTTCATTTACAAGCTCACCACGAGAGAAGTTCAAAATATGAACGCCATCTTTCATAAGGCTGAATGTTTCTTTATTGAACATGCCTCTTGTGCTGTCTGTTAATGGAACGTGAACTGTAATATAATCACTATTTGCAAAAAGTTGTTCAATTGTCATCGCACGTTGTACTTTTCTAGATAATTTCCAGGCTGTTTCAACAGAGATGTATGGATCATATCCGATAACATCCATATCTAAATCAAGTGCATCATTAGCAACAAGTGCCCCAATCGCACCTAAACCGATCACACCAAGTGTTTTTCCTTTAATTTCTTTACCAACAAACTGTTTCTTACCTGCTTCAACAAGCTTAGGAATTTCGTCTCCTTGGCCTGCCAAAGATTTTACCCACTGAATACCAGCAAATAGATTACGAGAAGAAGCAATAAGAGATGTCAAAACAAGTTCTTTTACTGCATTAGCATTTGCACCAGGTGTGTTAAATACTACAATCCCGCGTTCCGTACATTTATCAACAGGGATATTGTTCACACCTGCGCCAGCACGTGCAATTGCTTTTAAATTATCGCCTAGTTCCATCGCATGCATATTAAAGCTGCGTACAAGAATAGCATCTGGATTTTCATTGTCATTATCGATTGTATAGTTTTCCGTATTAAAAACACTTAGTCCACTTTCAGCGATATTATTCAATGTTTTAATCGTTTTGACTTGGTCTAAAGTGACTGTATTCATCGTCGTATTACTCCCTTTTTATTTTAATAGTAATCTCAAATTCCAAATAATTAAAAAATTCATCCTACCAACATAGTAACCTATTCATCTCAAAATTTCGACATTCAATTATTTCCTCCATCAACCTCCTGTAAACATAAAGAGGTAAGGGTTCTTCTTCATCCCTTACCTCAGCCCAGGCGAACGGCTATCAACGTCGCTATGTGCTCCCTCACGGTTATTTCCGCGTTCGCCAGTCACACATAGCCCCTTAAATTTGTTTATATATTACCAAATTCTAAGCGAACCTTCAACTATTAATTACACGAAATTTTTTTCAATTGTCTAAAAATAATATCTAAATCTTGAAAACTTTGACATATTGAACCTATATCCATAGGCATTTTACTTCACAACTAAATTTTTTGAATTTATAATTAACTCTAGAGGCCTACTAAAAAACGAATCAAGCAGGCGTCTACATTTCCATCCAACTGCATATCCATTGAAATGAACAGCTATCTTCTTTGAATTTTGACATCTTTGTCACTTTTCATGAAGCGATTAGGTGTTCTTTTTTTCGTTGCTAAATTTCACAATTAAATGGAGGGATGTTATGAAAAAACGTGCAATCATTTATTGTGAAAATCAATTTGGTTCAATGGATGGAAAGACTGCCAACGGACTCGTTCGCGAGCCGGGAAATTATATAATTACTGCTGTTATTGATAGTACAAAACATGGACAGGATGCTGGCCTCGTATTAGATCAAAAATTTAATGGCATACCAATTTGCAAAAACTTGCAAGAAGCATTGAACCACTCAAAACAAAAAATTGATGATTTTATCCTCGGTATTGCACCAGCTGATGCTTTCTTAAAAAAGAAAGAAAGAGATGTGCTCATCGAAGCTATGAAAGCTGGATTAAATATTATAAACCCGCTCCAAGAATTCCTTACTGATGATGAGGAAATGGTGAAAATTGCCCAAGAATGCGGTGTTGCGATCCGCGATATCCGAAAACCGAGACCGAAAAAAGAGTGGACGTTATTTACTGGAGAAATTTTAAAAATTAAAACACCAATTATTACCGTCTTAGGAACCGACGGGGCAGTCGGCAAACGAACAACTGCGAAAGTGATTGAAAAAGCACTTCAGAAAAAGGGCTATAAACCGGCATTTATTGCCACAGGACAAACGGGGCTCATCCAAGGAGCTAAATATGGTTTTGCCATGGATGCCTTTCCTTTGCAATATTTGATCGGCGAATTAGAACGTGAAATTGTCCGAGCCAATAAAATTGAAAATCCGGACATTATTATCGTTGAAGGCCAAGGTGCCTTAAGCCATCCAGCCTATGCAAGCTCCTGTGCTATTTTAAAAGGGGCAAGACCACAGGCTGTTATTTTGCAGCACCCACCAAAACGAAAAGTATTGGGAGACTTCCCGTTTGTAGAAATGCCAAAAGTTGAGGATGAAATAAAACTGATCGAACATTACGGCAATACAAAAGTGATAGCAATTACACTTAACCACGAAGAAATGACTGATCAAGAAATCATTGAAACAATCAATGAATATGAGAAAAAATATCGCCTACCTGTTACTGACGTATTAAAAACTGGCAGCGATAAGGTCATAGATGCGATCATCCATTTCTTCCCGTCATTAAAAAAGGCAGTTGTTTCATAATGGGTCTTACTCCAAGAGTGGAAATAGACCTAGCAAAAATAAAACAGAACGCCAAAATTTTAAAAGATTTATATGGGAAGAAAGGGATCCAAATGACCGCCGTCGTAAAAGGAGTGGCGGCGGATATTAAAATTGCCGAAACAATCCTTGAATCTGGAATTACTAGTCTTGCAGATTCAAAGATTTCCAATCTTGAAAAGCTGAAAAAAGCAAATCTAAAAGCAACGATGATATTATTGCGCACCCCAGCGCCAAGTGAGATTGAAAAAGTTGTACAATATGCAGATATTAGCATGAATACTGAAATTGGCGTCATTCGTGCTTTATCGAACGAAGCCATACGCCAAAACAAAAAACATAAAATAATCATCATGGTTGAAATGGGGGATTTGAGAGAAGGAATTATGCTCAAAGATGCCCCCGATTTTATTAGAGAAACTTTAGCCTGCCCTGGCATCGAGATCGTTGGAATCGGCACAAACTTCGCTTGCTTTGGCGGTGTAGTACCAACCGAGCAAAAAATGAACGAATTTTCCGAATTTGCAAAGGCAATGGAACAGAAATTTTCTTTGCACTTATCATATGTTTCAGGAGGCAATTCCGCTAACTATAACTGGTTGATGAAAACAAAAAATCCTGGGGCTGTGAATCATATCCGAATAGGCGAATCGATTTGGCTAGGACGGGAAACTGCAACTGGAAAGCTTATTCCTCAGTTGCATCCGGATGCATTCCGTTTCATTGCCGAAGTAATTGAATCAAACATAAAGCCTTCCGTGCCATTTGGAAGTGTAGAAAAAAATGCCTTCGGTGAATCCGTGTCCTTTGAAAACCGGGGTAACGTAAGGCGAGCAATTATAAACGCTGGGCGGCAAGATATTTTAGTATCTGGATTAACGCCAATGGAACCGTTTGAACTGCTTGGTTCAAGCAGCGATCATATGATCATCGATTCAAAACATATCCATTTACAACCTGGAGATGAAATTAGCTTTTTCTTAAACTACGGCGCACTTATTTCTGCAATGACATCACCTTATGTTTACAAAATGTATAAAAACGAAAAACAGAGGAGTCGTACCTACCCCTGTTTAACATATATGTACAGACAAGAAAAAAGTTCTTAATTAATGAGTTTTGCTTAGCATGCTTGTGATTGAAAAACTGTAATAAAGCTAATACATCAAGCAAAGAATTAACTATTTACTATAAAACAGAAATCTTCCAGTCCTCCCATATACTCGATTAACTTACGTCCTGCAAGGAGGCTGCATGGCTTTTGCTTAAGATCTTACTCCGTTTTTCATTACCACTGCTGATTGGGCATTTTGCCCTTTCAGATCCTTTTTTACATTTTTTTATCTCCACAAAAAGTTCTCACCACCAAATCCCAAATTTCACCTGTTAATAGCCCCACCTGTTTATTTCATTTTTTTATGGATAAACTAGGAAAGAATTCATTTAGGAAATAAATGTAAGAAAGGTGGAGCAATTTCGTGATTAAACTGCAATCAGAAATTGAAGGGAAAAGGGCAACATTTGGGGCAATTGACAATATTTTAAAATCCCATGGATGCAGCTTTTGCAGCAATTTTGATTACGACCAAGGAAAATTTGATGCTTTATTATGGCGAGATGGTGGAGAGTCCATTTATTTAAGAATACCGGTATATGTGGTTAATGGATATTTAGATCACCCAAATGCAACAATTGAATTTGGAACACCGTTTGTTATTAAACATATCGTCAATATTGGATTAGATTATGACGCACACTCTTTAGTCACAGCAACAACTGGACTTGCACAATTTCAAGAGCCAATTGATAAAGATGGTTATATCGACGATAAAAACAGATGGGTTCAAGCAGCAAATAACAAATTAAATGACATTTTAACGTCTATTAGCGGACTAGTTCAATAGTAAACACAGAAGGCGGTCATATTATATTTTTACGAAAGCAGTACTCTGCTTGGCCGTCTGTTGCTTCTTGTAAGTTTCTTAAAATAAATTGCAAGATTCACACTTCTAAGAAATATAACGATTGAAATTTTTAATCTGCAATAATAAAAAAGAAGCATAAATGCCTAAAACATTTATGCTTCTTGTAATACACGAACTTCTTCTTTTTCTTCTGTAACAGTCTCTAAACCAAGCACTTTTCCTGTTTCTGCTTGCACTTGATGCAACAACTCTACGTTGTTCATGAGCGATACGCCATAAGAAGGAATCATTTCTTTTATTTTTGGCTCCCATGATTTTAACTGTTGCGGGAAGCATCTTCTAATAACCTCTAACATAACTGATACTGCGGTAGAAGCACCTGGTGAAGCTCCGAGTAAAGCAGCAATTGAGCCGTCAGCAGCGCTAATAACTTCCGTACCAAATTGAAGAGTTCCTTTGCCGCCAGCCTCTGTATCTTTAATAACCTGTACACGTTGACCAGCTACAATGATATCCCAATCTTCGCTTTTCGCGTTTGGAATAAACTCACGCAACTCTTCCATGCGCTGTTCTTTTGTCAACATTACTTGTTCGATCAAATATTTTGTCAATGGGATGTTCTTTGCTCCAGCCGCTAACATCGTAATGAGATTATCAGCTTTTACAGATGTAATCAAATCAAACATTGAGCCGTTCTTTAAGAACTTTGGCGAGAAGCCAGCAAACGGTCCAAATAACAATGATTTTTGGTTATCAATATATCTTGTATCAAGATGCGGAACAGACATCGGAGGTGCGCCAACTTTTGCTTTACCATAAACTTTGGCATGATGCTGTTCAACAACATCTTGGTTATTGCACACCATAAAGAGTCCGCTTACAGGGAATCCACCAATATGTTTTCCTTCAGGGATGCCAGACTTTTGCAATAGATGCAAGCTTCCGCCTCCAGCACCGATGAAGACAAATTTGGCAGCATAACGTTCGACTGTTCCGTTTGTGAGATTTTGAACTTTTAACTCCCACAAGCCGTCACTTGTACGTTTTATATCGTTTACATTATGTTTGTACTTTATAGTTACATTTTTACTTTGTAAGTGTTCAAACAACATGCGAGTTAAAGCACCAAAATTCACATCAGTACCACAATCAATTTTCGTAGCCGCAATTGGTTCCGTTACGACACGATCTTTCATCATGAGTGGAATCCATTCTTTCAACACTTCTGGATCGTCAGAAAATTCCATGCCTTGGAACAATGGATTCTTAGACATTGCTTCAAAACGTTTCCTTAAAAACTCAACATTTTCTTTACCTTGCACAAAACTCATATGCGGCAACGGCATAATGAAGTCTTGCGGATTGCTAATCAAATTGCTTTTTACAAGATATGCCCAAAACTGCTTAGAAACTTGAAACTCTTCATTTACTTTGATCGCTTTTGAAATGTCGATCGTTCCGTCAGCTTTTTCTACGGTGTAGTTAAGCTCGCACAATGAAGCATGTCCTGTACCTGCGTTGTTCCATTCGTTAGAACTTTCTTCTCCAGCATGTTCGAGCCTTTCAAAAACTGTGATTTCCCAGTCTGGAGCCAATTCTTTTATTAATGACCCCAAAGTTGCACTCATGATTCCGGCGCCAATTAAGATTACGTCTGTTTTGATTTGATTGCTGCTCATTTTTTCATCCCTATCCCCTAACGTTTTAGATACCTGCCTCCCTTACCCCCCACAGCAAGAAAAGGCACAATAAATTTTAAAAATATCCTAAATTTGTAATAACCAACCTATAGTTTATCAGAATTTTTCATAGATTAAAATATCTATTTACTATTAAATTTTTTTCAATTAAAATATTTACTTTACTTACAATTATATGACAGGTTATTACTTTTTTAAAGTTGGTAAGGTGTAAAATTTAATTTGTAAGTTTTTCAATTTTATCCTACTTTCAACCAAATCAGTATATAAGATGAATTTAAGATAGAGCTTACCTAGTTTGGTTGTCTGATTTAATTAATTAAAAAAGAAAAAAGACTTGATAACAATCATTTGAGAAGAAAAGGGAATTGTTAAAGTATTCACAAAGTTATGCATATCCTTCCCTGTCTAGAACATTCCTACTTTGAATGATTCCTTCCTTCACTTCGAATCTTTCACAAAGTAGACAAAAATGACTTAAGAAAAGTATAGTTCACAAAATTGTAAAAAGTCAATGCCTTTCTTTACATTTTGATAATTCTGTTATATTACAATGATGCTTGTCCTTTAAAACCATTATGATTCTTGATTTAATAAATAATGATATCAATTATGCAATAGACACTTTTTAAAAATTATAGAGAGGTAATTTCAATTGAATCTAATATTAGTAATGATTGGCGGATTTTTTGGGGCTATATGTAGATTTTCGATAGGTGAATGGATCATTAACAACAATGGATTTCCTTTAAGTACCTTTTTCATTAACATGATTGGCTGTTTTATTCTTGGATGGTTTTTAACATTTGCCAACCAAACGAATAAAGTAAAACCAGCATTTACACTAATGATTGGTACAGGTTTTATCGGTTCATTTACAACATTCTCGACCTTTTCAGTAGAGACTCTACATTTATTGCAAAAAGGTCTTATTTTGACAGCGATTCTCTATGTCTTCGCCTCGACTGTTGTTGGAATTGGACTAGCTTATGCAGGACACAAATTAGCAATAATAAAAAAAGAGAAGTGATGTCATATGATTTGGATGATAGGAATCGGCGGTTCTTTAGGCTCAGCAGCGAGATTCATAATAGGAAACCTCATTAGTAAAAAAACAAAAAATAAATACCCTTTTCCACTTGGCACTTGGGTTATAAATATTATCGGTTCATTTTTACTCGGTTTCCTGACCCAACTTTATCTTTCAAACGTTATTGACAAGAGGCTCTTTCTATTTGCCGGTGTAGGTTTTTGTGGAGCTTTTACAACATTTTCAACTTTCGGGTACGAAACTTTGACTTTAATCCAATCAAACTATATTAAATTAGCTGCCATCTATGTCATGTCTTCAATTATAGTAAGTATTATTTCAGCTATGATTGGTTTTACCATTATATAAGTATATTTTTGTGGTTATTGCTCAACAACATGCAGAAGAAAACCGCGTCGGAAAAAATTGAAAAGATAAAGGATATTTCAATAAGTAAGAGAAGGAGACACCTATGTTAAAAAGATTATATAAAACAATGGACAACAAAGCGGGCAACATTGGTGATGTTCCAAAACATTTGATTTTATCAGAATTACTGCAACTAAAGGTAGAAAAGTATAAAGATGTATGCTTTTACGATGCATTCGGCGGAAATTATATTACTAAAACTTGTCAGCGAGAAGCCAAAAGTTTCTTTACAAATGCCACAGAAAATATGAAGAAAAGTGTGTACTATCATTTATTACTTAAAGCAAGTAATGATGGTTTGTTAAATCATTATCCAGGATCAACAAAGTTGGCTAGAGATGTTTTTAGCCAAGGTAGGTTTGGGAATTGTAAAGTTATTTATAATAGTTATGAAATAATGGATGTCATCCTTTGTTTTAATGAATCGCAAAAGGACATAAATGAGGTTCCATTGGAATTCTGTTGTTGTAATGCTTACCATTTAATTGATGATTACAAGCATGAAATAGAAAAATATACTAGCGGAATCGTAATGCTAGATCCTTTCTATACTGAATGGGAGAAAGATATGAACGGCTGCAAGAGAATCATTGATCATTTAAAAGATATCCTAAAAAATAAATTAAGTTGGTCCATTATCATGTGGATCCCTTACCACACAAAAGATTGCTATCATCAAGCAATCCATTTGAAAAAGGAATGTTTACAATTGGGATATGACTCATCCTTACTATCGATTATGGATCCAAATTTTGAAGGCTTACAATCTATTAAAGGCATAGGTCTTCTTTTATTGAATACAGAAAAGGAATTAATCGATAAAATTGAAAGATATGACATTCATGCGTTAGGTCAAATGATGGATAGACAAGAGGTTCAATATTTTATTAATAAATGAGCGATAATCTGTAAACGATGCCTAGCTATAAAAAATTGGAGGGCCCCAATTACGGTTCCCTCCTACCTCATTCTATTTACACCGCTCCCTTTAAAGGTCTCGTTTTATCCTTTTCAAAAAATAATATGAGTGAAGGTAATAGCATGCCTCTCACTAAAAAGGTATCCATAATAATTCCGATGGCAACGATAAATCCAAAAATAGATAAATCAGTAATTGGCATCGTTATTAAAGCTGCAAATGTAGCCGCAAGAATAACTCCTGCTGACGAAATGACACCTCCTGTATTTCGGATTGCAACCTCTAAAGCATCTTTCACTTTTAGAGTTTTTCGCTCTTCAAAAAAGCGGCTTACTAAAATAATGTTGTAGTCAATTCCTAACGCCACTAGAAATATAAAAGCATAAACGGGTGCTCGAGTTGAAATCGCATCGAAGCCAAATATCACATCTACTAAAAAGATTCCTAATCCTAAAGCAGATAGATATGAAATTAAAATGGTTGCCATCATATAAATTGGCATTTTAATGGAACGAGTTAAAAAGAATAACAGCGCTAGGATCAATATTGTTTCTAAAGTAACTATTTTCTTAATATCGCTATTATTCACTTGTTGTTCATCAACTAATTTGGCTGTTACTCCAGCATACGATAACTGAACTTCTTTATTGTTTGATAAACGAAAAGTTGAATAATCTTCACGGAATTTCTCTAAAAATTCAATCGCCTCTATACTATACGGATTATCCCTTAAAGAAACGGTTATTTTTCCGTATTTCCCATTCTCTGTTAAGCCAGAAGGCCTTGATGAACTAATATGTTCATTCTCTGTAAAAGCCGCAGAAATTTCTTGTAAATCTTCTTGTGTTAATTGATCTCCAGAAACCAATACGGTTGTTTGTGCTAAATCGCCTTTGTTAAACTTCTCTTCTACAATTTCAAATCCTCTTCTTGACGGTAAATCTTCAGGAAAGCCTTTCACCATATTAAATTCGTAATTTAAGTTGAATATATTTAGTGCTGTAACAATTAAAAATAACAGCACCACTCCACCAGCTAAAAACGGTTTTCCGACAACAAACTTGGCCACAGGCCCCCATATGCCATGTTTGACTTCTTTGGTCTCCCCATATTTCGGTACTTTCGGCCAGAATGCTTTACGGCCAAACAAGGCAAATAAAGCTGGGATGAGCGTTACAGAAGCAATCATAATAATTACCATCGCCGTTGCGAATACTGGGGCAAAGTTTTGATATTCACGAAAATCAGCAAAATATAAAATAATCATGGCAGCAAAAACCGTACCGCCTGCAAATAACACAGGTTCTGCGGTCGCTCCGATCGCTGCTTTCATTGCTTCATATTGATCTTCATAATGATTCAACTCTTCCCGATAACGGGAAAACACAAATAATGAATAATCAACAACAGCCGCAAATAATAAAATGCTCATGATCGAAGCTGTTGAATTATTGATTTCAAGTCCACCCGCACCTAACAAAGCGACCGTTTGATTGACGACTTGATAGACGACAACCGTTGCAAGTAACGGGATCATTGCTAATAATGGAGAACGGTAAATTCCAATTAATAAAACCAATATAATACCAATGGTTGCAAATAATAAATTCAAGTCTGCAGATTCAAATAATCTGACTGTATCACCTGCAATACCAGCCGGACCCGTAATATAAAATTCGATATTTAACTTTTCTGCAATATTTCGTCCTACCTCAGTCGTTTCCTCATTAATCTCTGCATAGTCTGCATTTCCTAAACCTGCTTTAAGATTCATCGGAACGATCATTGTCGTTTCATCTTCTGATAAAAACGCACGTAATGCATGAGGTGGCAATTTAGAAATATCGACGATTTTCTCGATCCCCTCAATATTTGCCTCTTTAATTTCTTCAATAATCATAATAACGTCTTCGATAGCAAGCTTTCCGTCCGGTTTATAAAATACGTAAATTCCCGGTGTTCCTTGGTCAGTAGGGAAATATTGATCTAATTGATTTTGTGTAATAATTGATTGCGCCTCATCAGGCAGTGATTGAAAATTTGATACTTTGTAGTCTCCCAATTTTGGTCCTGCGCTCATAACAATCATCAACACAAGCCAAATAACAACGGTCATCCAAGCACCTTTTTTTGTTGAAACTTTATCCGTTAATGATTTTAAAAAATTCATCGTTTCCCTCCTTCTGGCTTCTTCTTTCTTAAGAAATTTCAATAATATAAGGAGAAAGGAACACTGCCCCTTTTTTGGGCCAATACTTAAAAAAGGCCACGTTCAACCTCATTTATAAAAAAATTCCTGAAGCTGCAAAAAATCCAACTTCAGTAACTACAATTTCCATTATCGGAAGTTATTAAACAGCGGAATTTATTGGCTCTGGAAAGAGGGAAAAGAGATGTGCTTCATCAAAAAAAACATTGCAAATAGGAAGCCGATAATGAGGTATTTACTGTCAATTTGAACGTTTTAAGACCATGTAACAACCGAAAAAAATTGCTTTAAACATTGCCAGCAAAACACAGTAAGATCTTTTGTAAGTTTTTTGTAAGATGCTTCATGTTTAATATTCTGTAGTTCAAAACAATTAAAAAACCGTCCTGGTGCAAATACAAAGAATTTTTTTATTGTCTAAAGCAAGGTGGGCGTTTCCAAAGTTTATTTAAAAAATTAAAAAGAAAGGGGAAAGAAAGTCATGAGAAAGAAATTAGGAATGATCGGATTGTCAGCACTGCTTTCCATCAGTACAGTGCAAGCAGCCTCGGCAGCGGATCTTTGGTCGGAAAACCTTTGGGAGGACGATCAACCAACCCTAGATAATTATTATTACCATCAGACTCCTTATACAGATTTATGGTCAGAAGGTCTATGGGAAGATCATTCAAATACAACACCGACTAACCATCATCATAATAACAACCAAAGTTCTCCTTATACGGACCTTTGGTCAGAAGATCTTTGGAACGATACTGAAACAACAAATCATGAACCTAAAGAAACTACAAAACAAGACCTGTGGACGAATCCTACTTATGTAGAGCTTTGGTCCGAACCTGAATATGTTGAAATTTGGTCAGATGTCGTTACAACAAATCAATGGGCCGATTTAGTGAACACACCTCAATGGTCAAAGGCTATAGAAACTGGTCAATGGATGGATGTTGTGAAAACAAAAGAATGGGAAGCTGTACAACAAACGCAATCTTGGAAAAGCTTAGTTGATTCCCAATCAACCTCCTGGATCGATTCTTCCGTACTGGAAATGCCTCCTGGTGAGGTCTCGTTTGACACACCACCACTAGTAGAGGGTGGCCGTACTTTCGTGCCTCTACGTACAATCTTAGATTTGACAGGTGCCGAAGTCGATTGGAACAATGCAAAACAAACTGTAACTGCGAAGAAAGGGAATATTACGATTGTCTTAACGATTGGCTCTAAAACGGCACTAGTAAATAATAATAAAGTTACCTTAGATGCACCTGCAAAAATAAAAGATGGCCGCACACTTGTACCATTAAGATTCGTTTCCGAGCGATTAGGATACAAAGTGGATTATGATACGAAAGCTAGAAAGGTAACTATCGATGATAAATGGTATTTTAGTACAGATCCAAAGACGTACCAAAGTAAAAAATCAAACTATAAAACAAATACGTCAAACTCAAAATCAAATGATTTAATTTACGGCGGGTTAAACGATGCCCAATGGAACGCTATGAAAATTTTAGAAAAATACGGTGCAAGCGGCGGCTTTGGTCTAAATTATTGGGGACAAAGCGGATTTTAATAGCAGCAAAGGATAGAGAAAAAATTTCTCTGTCCTTTTTTACTTTTTATGCTCGAAACACTCCCGATCATATTTTAGACTGGACAACACCCTTTCTCTTTCTTTCATTTTTCATAATAAAATACTCGTCGAACATGCCAACAACTTGATTTTATTCAAATGCGTCAGCTTAGGTCATTTGCAATCATGTAAAATATTCAAGTTTTGCTTCAGGAAAGTAAGTTTTAATGTAATTTCCAAGAGTATTTTTTATATCTTCCTGCTCTTCATCTATGTAAACATATTTCCCGATTCCGTAACGTCCCCATTTCCATTTTCTTTTTGATTCATCCAGTTCCAACTTTGTCATTGGATAATTTTTTTCAATGACACGCTTAGCCGGCTTTGTAAAACGGTGTTGAATCAATTCAAAAGTTAAATCTTTTGTTGCTGTTTTTGGAAGTTGCGCTTCTAATTTTTCAAACATTTCTCGGTACCCTTCTTTCCAACCGTCATGCAAATAGATTGGAGCAATGATGAATCCTAATGGATATCCTGCTTCAGCAACCTTTTTAGCAGCTTCAATTCTGTCATCTTGGCTCGATGTTCCAGGTTCAAAATTTTTTATGATATAGTCATCGTTCATGCTAAATCGAAAACGAGTACGACCATTATGCTTTGCATTAAGCAAATGATCAACATGAGCAAATTTTGTTACAAACCGTAATTTCCCGTATTTTGATTCTCCAAAAAATTCAATGGCTTTCTTTAACGTATGCGTTAAATGGTCAACCCCGACCACATCAGACGTACAAGAAGCTTCAAACCTCGTAATTTCAGGAGCTCGCTCTTTCATATAGTTTTCAGCCGCATCAAATATATCATCAATGTTTACATAAGTCCTGATATACGGCTTGCTCCCCATCGTCGTTTGCAAATAACAATAATGGCAATGACCCATGCATCCAGTTACAAAAGGAATGGCATATTCAGCTGAAGGCTTCGATGTATCAAACTTTAATGTTTTCCTTACACCGACAACAAGTGTCGATTTTGCAATGCGGTACCGCTGGAAATCATTTTCCCCAGGTAAATTGCGAATTTGGTTATGGGATGTCGTTTTTCGAATTTCAATTCCCATTTCCCGAAATTTTGCAACGAGTTCCCTTCCAAGGGAATATTCCAAAGCTCCAGGCTCCACATAGACAAGTTGCGGTACAAATGGTTTAACCATAGTATTCCTCCGCATCCAAATACCCAAATGCTTCCCGGAAAGCATTCTCTGCCTCGCTCTCTGTTGGAAAGACCGCTACTTCATCCGTTAATGGATAATACGTGTCATAAACAAACAATGCCAATTCACCTGGTGAATAAGGATTTTCAACAACAGCGGCTTGTTGGACATTTGCTACATCTTGCACATGTGGGTTTCGAATGATCACATACACGATTTGGCCAGGCTGATAAGATTGGTGTAAAGCCATATCTCTCAATCCTTCCTTACATAATAGAAGTTTTTTTCACATTTCCCTTAGCTTCTCCGAAATGTTATTGATTTATCATCGTTATAAAAAATAAGGATTTATTTAAAATTCGAATTTAAATTCTCTATTCGAATGGTTGAAGTAGAGATCTTAGAGGGCCTTCGAAAACAAAAAAGTACATTTGTAAACTGGAGTTTTTAATCAAGTCTAATTTTTCTTCAAAGTCACTTTAAGATTCACAGTTTAGCCAGGTGAATCATTATAAAAATTTTTAATAAAAAAATCTATTTTAAACTTGTCAATATCATAAATTAACTGTAGACAAGCAAAATCAACAGTAGGTAAAATAAAGACATTAAACAATTTCATTTTTATGACCTATACTTTTTTTCATTTTTGTCTCCTTTGTAGAAGAACAGGAACAAGTATGGTCTTACTTCTACAATAGGAGTTTTTTAATGCGTAAATATTTTGTTAAGTTTCCATTTTTTATAGTTAGACAACACTTATAGGGATCACCCCCTATTATGTAATCAAATTACTATGGTTTAGAAATAGGTAAAATGGGGGAATGCAAATTGGCATTTTTTACATTTCGGACAACTAAAAAAAAGCCAAGCACTTTAGAGCTAAGTCAACCTCATTTAACACAGGTAAAGTTTCAAATAACAGATCCTGTGATAAGAAAACAAGTTGAAATGATGAATCTAACACCGCAAGACCTTGCCATCATTCGAACAATTGCCCCACTCGTTAAGGAAAATTTGGAATTTGTAACAAAATTTATTTATGATCACTTAACCCAAAATAAAAATTTGGTCGAAATCATTTCTGACCATTCCAACCTAGAAAAACATACGGAAATTGTTAAAAACCATCTAATAAACATTTTAGATTGTCAAATTGACGATGCATATATTGCCAAGCGACGAAAGATTGCGCAAGTACATGTGAAAGTTGGTTTATCAGTACCATGGTTTATTTCTGCCATCCAAGTTATAAATAATGCATTCCTTGAATTAGTTGAAAAAAAAGTAACCGATGTAAAAGATGCTTTAACGATCATGTCTGCTGTAAATAAAATCTTAAACTTTGAAATGCTTCTTATTCTAGGAGCTTATGAAACGGAAAGTAAGAGAGTCATTGAAGAGAGTTTTCAATACAGGAACGAAATTAATAATGCTATAACAATTACTGCAGACCAATTAGGAGAAGTAGTAAAACAAACCAATCTTTCCATTCAGGAGATCCTCAATCAAACCCATGAAGTTGCTATTCATTCCAAAGAAGGAACGAAACTTTCGGCAAAGGCGAAGAATAAAGCGCTAGAAGGTAAAAAACAGATGGAAGAACTGCAGGAGAACTCACAACATGTCGAAGATGGTACGATTAACATTTCCAAAGAATTACAAAACTTAGAAAACAATTTTGAGAAAATGAAAACTATCACACAAATTGTAGAGAATGTTGCTAATCAGACAAACTTACTTGCCTTAAATGCAGCCATTGAAGCGGCACGTGCTGGTGAATCTGGAAAAGGATTTGCAGTCGTGGCAAATGAGGTCAGAAAATTAGCTGAACAAACAAAAATATCTGCCTCTAGCATTTCAGATTTAATTAACGAGGCAAATGAGAAAATGGATCATTTAGTCCAATCAATGGACATTGTAAAAGACCATGTCCAAACAGGTAACAAAATAAGCCTGAAAACAAGCGCTTCCTTTGAACTGATTCTTAACTCCATGTTAGAAAACCAAGAAAAAAATCATCAAATTGAAAGAGAATTAGACGCATTAAATCAAAATATCGAAAAAATAAATAATGCCTCCACAGAAATTTTGGAATTAATGGATGAATTAAAAACATTACGGTCTTTAAGGGACTCAAAAAGCAGCCAAACTTAAAAGGCTGCTTTTACATTTTTATTAAAATAATAGTTGTAAGATTTTTAGAGGAACAGCTCAATTTTAAGGCTGCTTTTTTTATTAAAGATATGTTATTCGAAAAAAAGATATATCATCAAGAAACACCTAATTCCTTACTCCCCTTTTCCATCGGAGCTTTACATAATGGACATTCTTTCGACGGCAATTCCGATTCCTCAAAAGTAAGAATGCGTTGCCATGCATTGCACGTATCACTCGTACATATCCATGCATAAACAGACTCTGTTTCTGAGCAAATAAAGGAAGAATGTTTTTGTTTTGGTTCAGCACTGCTCTTTGTAGGTTCTGGAAATGCAGACAGTATAAACCTTGAAACTTCCGTTTTTTTCCCTCGATGATATGCAGGTGAGCTAATAATCAGTTCTTCCTTTGCACGGGTAATAGCAACATAGGCTAACCGGCGTTCTTCTTCCATGGCAGCAATGATTTTGTCTTTTACAGAATGCGCAGTAAACACATCATTCATTTTGTCCGCATCAAATATAGAACTGTGCGGCATATTGCCTTCCGATGCTCCGATGATAAAGACAACAGGAAACTCAAGTCCTTTCGATTTGTGAATGGTCATTAAAAAAACTCTATCGTCATTCTCGTGCTGGCTATAATTTATTGCATTACGCTTCTCTGCAACTGCAGCGATAAAAGAAACAAATTCTTCAATCGATGTAAATCGTTTGGCTGATGATTCCAGCTCATCCAGCATTTCACGCATCATTTCTTTGTGGTACGTCAATATATGCGCCTCTAAATACTTGTCATAAAACTCGTTTCGCATCAATTGGATCGCATCAAAAGGTTTCATTGACGTTAACGATTTGATCTGTTTGAGACGTTCAACCACTTTCTCTTTTTGAAATTCTCTTATATTTGGGAAAGACGTTAGATGAATCATCGGCCATTTTTTCTTTTGTATTTTTTCTTGATGAAGGATGAATTCCATACTTCTTTCCCGATTCATGTACAATGTCGGCAAAATGCCTTCCATTGCATTAAAATCCCGCGAATTCAAAGATAGACGAAAATGATCAATAAGTGGCTTGACCAACCAATGATCGTAAAACGATTGTTCACTTCCATAATCAACAAATGGAACATTATCAAAAATAAATTGTTCTATGATGGCACGTCTATTGCTCTCCGTTCGATGAAGAATCGCAAAATCACTAAACTTACGTTTTCCTTGCTTCACTTGATCCAAAATATATGTTGTAATAATCTTTGCTTCATCGTCGGTATTTTTTGGTCGGATGTATTGAGGCTTGGTTTCGCTTTGCTGTGTTGCTTTCAACGTTTTCTTTTTCCGCTGTTTGTTATGGCGGATCACTTCATTTCCAAGCCCTACAATGCTTTTTGCAGAACGGTAGTTGATATCGAGCGTAATCGTCTTAGCATCCGGATACAACTTATCAAAATTCAAGATGAATTCGTTTCTTGCTCCATTAAAGGAGTAAATTGTTTGATCATCATCACCGACAATCATCAAATTGCGATGCGGTTCGGCAATCATCTTGACCAGCTCGTACTGCAGCATATTTGTATCTTGAAACTCATCAACCATGACATATAAAAATCGATTTTGCAACGCAGCTAGTAACGCCGGTTTTTGGTGAAGCATTTGGTAAGCGATCTGTAATACATCGTCAAAGTCAATCTTGTAGTTTTCCTTTTTCCACTTTTCATAGAAAGTAAAAATCGACTTTAGTTCCTTTTCCTTCTCGGTTGTTTCCGGCAAGCTATATATATCTATCATCTGCATCTTGTAAGAGGATAATAATGAAAGTAAAGTCTCCGGTTGATACTCATCATGGAGTCCCATCTCACGTAAAATTTGTTTAAGTATGATATGCTGAAACCTTGTTTCACTCAAAATATCTTGTGTTACTCCATATTTTCGAATGATTTGCAGAAAAAACGAGTGAAACGTGCGTGCTTGAATGGTTGACGTGATCTGTTTATTCATTCCAGGCAAATGGGCGATCCGCTCACGCATTTCCTCTGCCGCTTTTTTAGAAAACGTTAAAAGCAAAATATTCCTCGGATCAATATTACGAACCGCTAGCAAATAGCCTGTCCTACATACTAAAACAGAAGTTTTCCCAGTCCCTGCCCCTGCAAGGGTAAGCAATGGTCCTTGAAAATGACGGACTGCTTGTATTTGCTGTTCATTCAAAAAAATCCCTTGTTTCTCCAACGATCGAAAGAAAAAGGCATCTTGATCAGTATTCGGTACCAAGTCTTTACTTGTTTCCGTACTCGCAGTTTGTGCAATCGGAATCGTTTGGCTCCCTGCTCCAAGTGGTGTTTTATAAAAAACCGTGCTATTCAAATGATCACCTACATTTTTGTCATAACTCGCGCATTAGTTTTTTCAATCCATTTATCAAAACGATTAGCCTGTTGATCAATGGGATTCGTAACGATTATGTATAAAAGAATATCATTCTCAGTTTCCAGTCAACAGGCGTCCGTTTTATTCTATCAAAATGGATGGGGGCTTACTAGTTTAGATTAGTCCTTAAAAAATAAGGCAAGGTTTCCCCAGCCTCATTATTTAACTAATCTTATGATCAATTTCAGATGTATCTACATTTTCTCCAAACCAGTCTTTCAATTTTTCTTTTGCTTTGCTTTTTACATCTCCATCAATGTACATAGCTACCTGTAATAAAGCAATTCCTAGAGCTCCTAGGTCATCAGTAAATCCAACGGCTGCTGCAACATCAGGTATTAGGTCAAACGGAAGGATAAAATAGCCTAGTGCTCCAATAATAATTGCCTTCGTCTTTGCAGGAACCTCAGGTTTTTGAAGTGTAAAATATAAAAGCAATACTGCGTATACAACAGATGATCCTGCCTTTTTTGCAAACTTCGTTAGTTTATCCCAAAATTTTTCTTCAGAGTAATGTTTGCTTGCGCTTTCCAGCTCTTTTTCTAATTCTTCAGGTGATTTTTCCATTCCTTATTCTCCTTCAATTATTGTTAGAAAATTTACAATTAATGTATTTATTACCTCATCCATGTACAACTTAGTTTTTCAGGAAAATCATATCATAAAACCCGTTGTGCTATTTAAAGAAACTCCACTGAAATTGAATGTTTTTGAGCAATTTACTGCTAAATAATATACAACTAAACATCACCTCATTATAATCTTTACGTGTTGAGGTGAAGCTTCCAACAATTTATACCTTAAGGAAGAATGTATTTTTCACTATTTTCAAATTTCAAAATTTTATATAATTAGAATATATATCTAATACCTTTAATGGTAATTCAATTTGGAATATGTAAGAAAGTGAATGAGAGGTATGGAGGATTATCTGGGAAACAACAAATATGTAAATCTTAAACGAAAAATATATCTTGTCATCTTCCCTTTACTTTTTATAACAGACGGAGCCTATTGGCTATTTTCACAATATGTTGACGACTTCATGAGAATTGCTTTGCCCCTAGTATGCTTATTTTTTGCAATTATTTGGGTTCTAATTTATAAAAATCTTTTTTTCGTACGTGTGAGATTATTTGTTTAGGCGTATTCACTTTTTACCATCTGTATAGAGTTCACTGTTTATTTGAACAACTCAATGGTGGAGTTATTAATGTCTATGTCTTTTGGTCTCCTATTTACCTCTTTTATGTTTTTATGGTTCTTGAAAGAAAATATGCACTAGGGTACTCACTTTTCATTATTTTCATCACTATAGTAATGGGATTCCCTTATTTCCATAATCCAATAGCCTTTGATTCCTTAACGCAATTTTACATTAGCACTATTTTATATACTTTAATCTTATTCTATTTTCAAAAACTTGTTGCTGTTTATATACAGTCTGATATTTTAAGAAAAAATGCTTATTATGATGCTTTAACTGATATTGGAAATAAAAGGTCCATCGATAGCTGGCTGGAATCCGAAATCAAACGTTGCAATGAAACGAATAGTGTTTTTTCAATTATTTACTTTGATATTGATTATTTTAAGAAAATTAACGATACCTTCGGTCACCATATTGGAGATAGCGTTTTAATAGAGTTTTCTTCATTAATAAAAAATCACATAAGACCTAGTGACTTCTTTGGACGTTGGGGTGGAGAAGAGTTTATTATCATTTTAACAAACCAGTTTTTAACAGAAGTGACTCAATTTGCTGAAAACCTAAGAAAAATCATTGAAGATCATACTTTTCAATTCGTTGGTAAAGTAACTGCTAGTTTTGGAGTTTCCTGTCTCCAACCTAACGACGTACCTAAAACTTTAATAAAACGAGCGGATCAAGCACTTTATATCGCCAAAAATCATGGAAGAAATATGGTAAAAGCCAATTAGATTCTTATACAATCAAATTTGATTAGTAAGCGGTTGCATTAAAGTGTTATTGAAGTACAATACTTGAATGCAACCTTTTCCTTGTTGTTCACTTACAGGCAAACGAAAAGCCAGTTCCTCTTAAAAAGATAACTGGCTTTTTCTTCGTTATGCAATGTCCGATTTTCAAAAAGGGTGAACAAAAACTTAAATTCACAAACAATGGCTTCAGAAAAATTTTATAACTGCAATCGTTACTGCTGGGAATTCGACGTAATCATTCTTATTATTTTATTCTTTTTCAAAACAAACCTTCTCTAGCGTTGCAATATCGATTTTTTTCATTTTAAAGAGCACTTGTTGAACTTTTTGAATTTCTTCTTTTGATCCACTACTTAAATACTCATCAATGTTTTCAGGAACAATCTGCCATGAAACTCCATATGGATCCTTTAGCCATCCGCATTGTTCGGCTTCAGGTACGGCTGAAAGTTTATCCCAATAGTAATCGATCTCTTTTTGATCTTTACAGTTTACAATGAGAGAAAAGGCTTCATTAAAGGTGTAATCAACATCAAATCCATTATCCATGGCTGAAAAATTCATGCCACATAGCTTAAAAGCAGCATAATTGATTTTTGCCTTTGGCGTTGCTGCTTCACCAGGTCCATACTTGCTAATAAACTCTATTCCGGAATCCGGAAAAACTTCCGTATAGAATTTTAATGCTTCTTCCGTCTTCCCACAAGATTCACCAGAGAAAAGTAGGTTTGGTGTAATCTTTTGTGCCGGCTGATCACCTTCTATAAGCATCAGCTGCCAAGACAACCCATATCGATCTTGAATCCAACCATAGCGCTTATTAAATGGATATTCGCCTAAAGGCATTAATTCCTTACCGCCTTCTGATAAAGCCTTCCATTTCATATCCACTTCTTCAATAGAATCGCATGCGACCATCAAGGATATAGAAGGATTAAATTGAAAGTAAGGACCGGCGCTAATCGCCTGAAATTGCTGGCCAGCCAATTCAAAAGTGACAATATCTGTATCTCCAGAAGGAGTATTTTCTAAAACGTTCACGCTCAGAATTCTAGAGTTTTCAAACAAACTAACGTAAAACGATGCGGCTTCTTTGGCTTCTTTGTCATACCATAAATGTGGAATTATTTTTTGCATAAGAGCCTCCTTAAAGGAAAATGAATTATATTTAAAATTCTACCCTCCTTCATTATCTCCTCCTACAAAGAACTCAAACATAAAAAGAAAAAAAGTAGGACGCATGGAAAAAATCCGTGCGTCCGTAAAAAATCATTTTGTTTTTTAAAAACACTATCACTGTAATTTATTCTTATAATCCCTGCTTATATTGCCGTCTTTCATTTCAATGACTCGATCCGATTTCTCTGCAATTTGGTCATTATGGGTAACGATTAAAATGGTCGTTCCAAATTCCTTATTGATATCCCGAAATAGTTCATATACTTGTGCTGTTGTTTCTGTATCAAGGTTTCCAGTTGGTTCATCCCCAAGTAAAATGGCCGGATCATTAATCAAGGCTCTTGCTATAGCCACCCTTTGCTGCTGGCCGCCTGATAAATTCGTTGATTTATGATTAATATAATCCTTCAATCCAACGAGTTCAAGCAGCTCTTTCGCACGGTTCTCATACTTTTTGCTTACATTTCCCATTTTAATCCAAGTTGGGATCAGCACATTTTCAAGTGCCGTGAACTCCGGTAATAGATGATGAAATTGGAAAATAAAACCAATATTTTGATTCCGGAATTCTGCAAGTTTATCTTCCGTCATTTTCCCATATTCTTGTCCTTTAAAAAGAACTTCACCGCTTGTTGGTGTATCTAGCGCTCCAAGGATGTTGAGCAACGTCGATTTTCCAGAACCGGAATAACCAATGATGCTCACGAATTCTCCTTCAGTAAGCGAAAAATTAATGCCATGTAAAATTTCTGTTTTAACAGTCGTACCATATTCTTTTCTAATATTGCGAGCTTCTAAAACAATATTATCCATGGCGAATAACCTCCACAGGGTCTAGCTTTGATGACTTTCGTGCAGGTAAAAAGGCTGCAATTGTACAAGCTACGACTGCAATGATACAAATAGGGACAATACTTCCTGCCTTTAGGTGCAACGGAAATAGTGGTACTCCTGTTTTTAAAGAAGTTCCCCATAGGAAAGCTTTTACTAAAGCGATTCCGAGCCCTGCTCCAAGAGCACTGCCTATAACACCTAATAAGCCACCTTGAAATAGAAAAATCCGACTTGCGCTCCTGCTTTTCGTACCCATCGCTTTCAAAATTCCTAGTTGCTTAGATTTCTGTACGACTGAAACTGCAAGGACACTTGAAATTCCTAGAGTTACAGCCAATAAAACAAAGGCTTGAATCATGAGGGATGACTGCTGCTGGCTTCTAAGACCTGTTAATAAAGAAGCATTGCTTGCCATCCAATTGTCTGTATGAATACCTTCCAATCGGTTTGCAATCGAAGCCATGACAATTTCTGCATCAAATACATCGTGAATTTGCATTTCAATTTTTGAAACTTCATTTCTAAAGCCTAATAATTTTTGAGCTCTCGCTAAATCCATAAAGACCCAGCTGCTATTTAAAGATTTATTTTCTAAGTCAAATATTCCAGATACAACAAAAGATTGCATCGTTCCATTGGCCAGTTGAATAGTCATCGCATCATTAATGGCTAATTCATTTTCTTCTGCCAGTTCTTTTCCAATCATCACATAGTTTCCTTCTAAAGTTCCCATGCCATCTATCAATCTATCATTGATTCGGTAAATTTCATTCGCCTTTTCAAGATCTACTCCTCGTACCAAAATCGGGGTCGTTTGCCCGCTTTTGATTACAAAACCATTTCCCTCCACAACCGGAGATACAGCAGAAATATCTTCCCTCTCCATTAAAATTTCCTCAAGGGCCTCCCAGTTTCCTAAAGTTGTATTTTTTTCAGTAAAATTTCCTCTAATATAGTTGCTGCTCTCATCGGAGGTCTTTAAGTTATTAAAATCTTCATCTCCAGAAATCCATACATGCGGACTATCACCAACGGCTGTATTAATCATATTTTCTTGCAGACCTGTAATTAAAGTATTTAAAAATACCATTACACCGACGCCAACTGTGATTCCAAGCAAGATAAATAACGTCTGGCCTTTTCCTTCCTTCAGAAACCTTACGGCAACTTTCCATTCAAAAATCATAGGCCTTTCTCACTTTCTTCAGAAAGAGTCACGTTAACTTCCATGCCCTCCTCTAATTTTTCAGGATGCAAGATGACCATTCCCGCTGATAGCCCTTTTAAGACCATAATATTTTTGCTGTTTTTGTTAGCTACGACAATCTTTTGCTTCACAACTTTTCCATTTTCATCCTTAATATAAACAGCTGGTGTTTCATCATTAATGAGATATTCACCCGGAATTACGATGGCTTGTTCATAAACTTGGCCAACGAATTCTACTTTTACAGACATATTCTGTAGGAAAAGATCCGTTTTTTCGTTTATCTTTACTTTTACCCGGACAGTGCCTGAATCTTTGTCAACCTCTGGGCTAATGAACACAACAGTCCCTTTCACAACATCATCAGGGTAAGCCTCTGTCGTAATTTGAGCTTCTTTTCCAACTACCACAAAGTTTAAATATTTTTCATCGATATCAACAACTGCATATTTATGGTTATCAGATGCAATTTTCATAATGGCTTCCCCTGCTTGAACAAACGTTCCAAGCTCGACTAAACGCTCGATGACGACTCCATCCATCGGGGCTTTCACTGTGTATTTATCTAATAACATTTTTTGCTTATTTACTTTAGCATCAGCCGCTTCGATCGATGCTTTCAGTTCTTGGTCAGCATTCACCGGTGAACGCAGCGATTCTAACCGGTCATACGCTGATTGTATTTTTATTTCGAGGGCAGCCAGCTGTTCATTTAAATTTGTTAAGTCTTTAGGAGGCAAAGCCCCAGCTTCCACAAGTGTTTTTGTTTCCTGAATTTTCGTATGTAACTGTGATCGTTCTAACTCAAGGGTTGCAATTTCATTTTCTTGTAATACTCGTTGGTCATGAATCGCTTGCTCATTTTGAGAATATGATTTCTTATAATCTTCGTATCTAGCTTTTGCTACATTACTGTTTGTTTCTAACTCCTCAAGTTCAATACGTGCCATGCGGTCATCAATTTTCGCTAATAAATCCCCTGTCTTGACTTTCGTGCCAACTTCCCCATAAATATCTTTGATAGTTCCGCTAACCTCTGCTTTAATTTCAACCATTTTATCATATTCAACAGACCCAATGCTGCTAATCATTTCCTTATATGTAGTGTCTTCAATTTTATAACCGATGACATCCATTGATTTCGTTTGATTTTGTATGACCATAAAAACAACTGCAATAAAGACGACTAAGCCAATACCAATGAATAAATTCTTTTTCAATGCGGATCCCCCTTCCCCATGATTGGAATCTAAACGGTAAAATTCTAATAAATCTTTTTTCATTTTATCATATGCAAACGGTATGACTAAACTTTAGTAATGCTATTGATAGTAAGGAAGTTGGATTCGAGGCTGTTTCCACAAATCGTAATGCCTTTATATTTAAAATTAACTAAAATAAAGCCGTACCTAATTTATGGTACGGATCTTTGTAGTCCCTCTAAAGAAAAGGAGAATTATTCTATTACTTGCAGTTTTTAAATCCAACAGCGTCTAAAATTCTATGTAATTGCTTTGAATTTTATATTTACTGGGAAATAAGTACAGTTACTTTCTTCCTTCCAAAATCATTGCATTTCCTAATATTTTTTTGCCTAATAAGAGCTTCGGCAATTTTATTACTTCAGAAAGTTTAAAGGTATTCAATTCAGATATTCCCTGTTTCTTTATGGATTTTATGAGATCTTTTTTCATCTCCAAATACTTTTTCATCCATAAACAAGTCTAAGAAGACAAATACACCACCAGGTTTTAATACTCTTAACGCTTCTGAAATAACTTCTGTTTTATTTTTCTTATCCTTCACTTCATGAAATGTTAAACAACTTACAACTACATCAAATTCACCATCATGAAAGGGTAGAGCTGAAGCACTTGCTTTCAAAAATACAATCCGATCATGGACTCCTTCTAGTTCAGCATTTTGTTCACATTGAGCTTTCGGATATTCCCAATTTTCGCCCCAATAATCAATTCCCGTTAAGGAAGATGCAGGGAAAGCCTTTGCCAATTTAATAATGAGCGACCCACTCCCTGTACCTATATCTAGAAATTTCCCTTTCCCATCCCAATTAACCTTGGAAACAATTAAATCATGTATTTTTGACTGATAATTCCCTCCAAAAGCTGCGAATTGGTAAACTGAATAAGAAAGAATAAAAACTATATAAATAAAAGGCAATGCTAAGAGCCCTGACAGAACTCGATGATACACATGAATAGGCAATAATGTTACAGAAATTAGAATGAGTGAAATTACCAAAAAATAAGCAATTTGTAAATTGGAATCCATGTTTTATATTTAGCTTTTGCTTTCTAGTAAACAATCGTCCTTTAATACCCTAATTTCGATCCACCAAATGAATAAGTGTTAAATACTTTGGTAAAAGGTACTCAATCTATTTAAAGAAATATTCTTGTTCTTTCTCACGCAACCAATAATGAAAATTTTTTTCACAG
>NZ_JABTTE010000023.1 GCF_013303125.1 Calidifontibacillus erzurumensis
GCGTAGGCCGGTGCCGTAAGGCCGGAGCTGGACAGTAAATGTGAATGAAGATTATCTAGTTTTGAGGGAACAAACCTCAATTGAATACATAGTTTGGTGACGATGGCGAAGAGGATACACCCGTTCCCATTCCGAACACGGAAGTTAAGCTCTTCAGCGCCGATGGTAGTTGGGGGCCTCCCCCTGCGAGAGTAGGACGTTGCCAAGCAAGAAAGAAAAAGCAGCATAAAATGCTGCTTTTCTTTTTTGCATAAAAAGTCGAAACAATTGTTCATACTAGACAGACACAATAAAATCGTCTAATTCATACAATCATAATGCTTTAATCTGATTTTTATATTGAATGTAGCAACTATTCATTTTATTTTGAATTATGTATAAAATTCACTTCGACTGGCGATACTGTTGCTGTGGAGGTGGAAACTGGATGGACGAAAATAAAAAATTAACAATTAATACGAAACAATGTAGTCAATGGGTGGACAAAAAGATAGAAAAAAAGATGGATAGAATGGGTAGTCGAATAACTGAAAGTAAAGGTTCTGTCGGGGAAACGTGTGTAATATGTGAAAAGAAAAAAGAAAAAGGTATCCATTTATTTACGGAATTTATTTGCAGCGATTGTGAACAAGAAATGGTATCAACTGAAACAAAGGACGAAAAGTACAAATATTATATCAATCAATTGAAAAAGGTTACAGAACCTTTGCTTCACAGAAAATGAGGCAGATCCATAAAGTTTGGGATCTGTTTTTTCTTTTATTTTAAAAATAAGTTCAATTGATATTCTACTAAATCATAGAGTTACATTAAAAGAAGAACATATGAGTATAGCAATTTTGCAGAGGAGTGCAAAAAGGTCACTATTTAAATAGTAATCTTGTAAAATAGAAAATATAAAAAGGAGGTTGAGCAGTGAATCAAGATGAACTCCCTTTATATAGTGCTTTATTAAGACATAGTCATATGAATCCAATTTCATTTCATGTGCCTGGACATAAAAATAGCACAGTTTTTCCCGCATTAAAACAAAATATATTTAAGGAACTATTAAAAATAGATCAAACAGAGCTTCGGAATTTAGACGACCTCTATGCTCCTATTGGTGTAATTAAAGATGCTCAAGATTTAACGGCAGCTCTTTATAAAGTGAAAAAGAGTTTTTTTCTTGTTGGAGGTTCGACGGCAGGAAATTTAGCGATGATCCTAGCATCTTGTGAACCAAACGATGTTGTTTTTGTCCAACGAAACTGCCATAAATCAATTACAAACGGCTTAAAATTAGCAAAAGTCCGTCCAGTTTTTTTATCACCGGAATATGATCAAGAAGGACAGTTTTCGACAAATGTTTCACGTGAAACTGTCGAACAAGCACTAAATAAATACGATAATGCAAAAGCTTTAATTTTAACTTCACCAAACTATTATGGGATTGTTTCAAAAGAGCTGGAACAAATCATTACATATGCAAAAGCAAAAGGATTAATCGTTCTTGTAGATGAGGCGCATGGTGCCCATTTAACTTTAGGAGAGCCATTTCCTCCCTCTGCTATTCATTTTGGTGCAGATATCGTTGTACATTCTGCACACAAGACATTACCTGCGATGACAATGGGTTCTTTTCTCCATTTCAATAGTCATCGTGTCGATTTAGAAAAATTACAATATTACTTGCAAGTCATTCAGTCTAGCAGTCCATCATATCCAATTATGGCTTCATTGGATATAGCTCGATATTATTTGGCTCATATAACAGAAGATGAAAAAATTGCAATAATAGATAGCATTCTACATTTTCGAGAACAGTTAAACACGGTGCCTCAGCTAAAAATTGTTAAGAGCGATCCACAAAGCTATGCTGACCCATTAAAGGTGATCGTTCAAACGAGGTGCCCTCTAACAGGGTTTGAATTGCAAAAAAGGCTTGAAACAGAGTCTATTTACACAGAAATGGCCGATCGTTGGAATGTAGTATTTGTTATGCCGCTTGCTCCTCTAAAAAATGGGACAACCATTGTTGAAAAAATAAAAAAAGCAGTAGATGGCTTGCCGATTTTAGCCAAGCCTAGACTGACCTTAAACCGAAATAAGGAAGAATACATTTTTTTAAATGAAATTTCAGAACTGGCTCTTACATACGGTGAGATGAAAAATTATTCTAAAGTAAGAATGTCGGTGGAAGAATCGATTCATCGAATTTCTGCAACCACTATTATTCCTTATCCGCCAGGGGTTCCGTTGCTTATAGAAGGTGAAAAAATAACCGCCGGCCATATCGAACAGTTTATATCATTGCGTAAAGCTGGTGCTTATTTTCAAAATAACGACGATATTTGGAAAACGGGGATTGAAGTTTTTCAAAGGAAATAAAAACAATTGGTCATCCGAATAGCAATGTAGTAATCTATGAGTATGAAAAACAAATGAGATGTAGGAGAATTTCATGGAAACAGGATTATTTATTACGTTTGAAGGACCGGAGGGAGCGGGAAAGACAACGATCATCCAGCGCATTTTTAAATATTTGACCTCTGAGGGGCAATCTGTTGTAATAACCCGCGAACCTGGAGGTATAGAAATAGCCGAGAAAATTCGTTCGCTAATATTAGATAAAAATCATACAATGATGGATGGGCGTACAGAAGCATTATTGTACGCTGCTGCAAGAAGGCAGCATTTAGTGGAGAAAATCGTTCCAGCCCTTACAAATGGACAAATCGTTTTATGTGATCGATTCATTGATAGCAGTTTAGCTTATCAAGGGTATGCACGTGGACTTGGCATTGATCAAGTATTACAAATTAATCAATTTGCTATAGATGGTTGGATGCCGCATTTAACATTTTATCTCGATGTTACGCCAGAAATAGGCCTTGAGAGAATCAATAATAGTAAAGGGCGGGAAATTAACCGCTTGGATTTAGAAACTATGGAATTTCATTACAAAGTTCGGGAAGGATATATACAGTTGATTGAGCGTTTTCCAGAACGAATCAAAACAATCAACGCCGAGCAGCCAGAAGATGATGTTTATGAAGACGTTAAAACCATCATTAAACAATTATTAATGATATAATGAGTGTATGACGCTCTAAAAAATTGAACGTGAATTATAAAAATTGGTGATCATTATGCAAACGTGGGAACAGTTACAAACAATACAGCCGAATGTAGTAAGGATGTTGACAAATAGTATTTTGAAAGACCGGGTTGCCCATGCTTATTTATTTGAAGGCGGCCGAGGGACAGGTAAAAAAGAAATTAGCATCCAATTTGCTAAAAGCTGTTTTTGTAACAATAAAACAGGAGCAGAACCTTGCCATGTCTGTATTGAATGCAAGCGGATCGATTCAGGGAATCATCCTGATGTTCTCTTTATATCACCAGATGGTCTATCATTAAAAAAAGAGCAAATTATAGAGTTGCAACGTGAATTTTCAAAGAAGAGCGTCGAAGCAAAAGGAAAAATTTATATACTAGAACATGCTGATAAAATGACGACGCAAGCTGCCAATAGTTTATTAAAATTCCTTGAGGAACCTAGTGGACGAACAGTTGCCATCCTTCTCACTGAACAAGTGCAGCAAATTTTGCCGACAATTCTTTCAAGATGCCAAATTTTGAATTTTAAACCGTTGCCGCCAGATTTGCTATTAGAAAAATTAATTGAGCAAGGGGTTCCAAACCATTTAGGAAAATTAGTTTCATCTCTTACCAATAATTTAAATGAAGCACTTGGGATTCTTTCAGATGAATGGTTTGCACAAGCTCGAACGATAGTGATACAATTAAATGAATTCCTCATAAAGCGAGGAGGCTCCCAGGCTCTATTATTTTTACAAGAAAAATGGATGCCTCATTTTAAGGAAAAGGAGCAGCTGAATACAGGTTTGGACTTATTATTATTATGGTTTAAAGATTTATTATATATCCTGATAGGAAAAGAAAATAACATCATTTATATAGATCAAACAGAATTGCTTGAGGAACAGTCAGTAGGTTATTCTCAAAAGAAAATAGCCGATCATTTAGCTCTAATTTTAGAAGCTAAAAAGCGGCTGAATGCCAATGTAAATCCTTCATTATTGATGGAGCAGCTGATACTCAAGTTGCAGGAGGGATAAGGCTTGTATGAAGTAGTTGGTGTCCGCTTTAAAAAAGCGGGAAAAATATATTATTTTGATCCAGGTGAGTTGCAAATTCAAAAAGGAGACCATGTCATTGTTGAAACCGTACGCGGCATTGAGTATGGCAAAGTAGTAACGAATCCTAAACAAGTGGATGAGCATGACATTGTGTTGCCGCTAAAAAAAGTTATTCGATTAGCGGATGAAAAAGATTTGCTCAACGTAGAAGAAAATAAAAAAGAAGCAAAAAAAGCGTATACCATTTGCATGGAAAAAATTGAAGAGCATGGACTAGAAATGAAGCTCGTCGAAGTCGAGTATACGTTTGATAGAAATAAAATTATCTTTTATTTTACTGCTGATGGACGGATTGATTTCCGTGAATTAGTAAAAGATTTGGCTGCAATTTTTAGAACGAGAATTGAGTTGCGCCAAATTGGTGTCCGTGATGAAGCGAAAATGCTTGGCGGGATTGGCCCTTGCGGCAGAATCCTTTGTTGTTCAACGTTTTTGGGGGATTTTGACCCGGTATCGATTAAAATGGCAAAAGATCAAAACTTATCATTAAATCCGGCGAAAATTTCCGGACTTTGTGGACGACTCATGTGCTGTTTAAAATTTGAAAATGATGATTATGAAACAGCTAAAGCAGAACTGCCTGACTTGGGCGAGTCAATTATGACACCGCAAGGAAGTGGAAAAGTAGTCGGTATCAATATACTAGATGGGGTCGTTCAAGTAGAATTATTTGAACTTGAACGCGTAGTAGAATATACAATTGGTGAATTACTTGAACAGGGAACGATGTCGTTTTAGGCCACGAAATAGAGGTGTTTTCAAGTGGACAAAAAACAATTATTTGACCAAGCTATTCATCTTGAAGAACAAATCAGCCATCTATATAAACAATTAGGTGAATTTAAAATACAACTGGCCGAACTATTAGAAGAAAATCACCAATTACAAATGGAAAACCATCACCTTAGACAGCGCCTTGAAAAAGAGGTAAAAAAGGGAGAAGGCAAAAAGAAAAAAAGTAAGCAAGAGAAAACAGTGGCTGATATAGGAGAAGGTTATGACAACTTAGCCCGGCTTTATCAAGAAGGCTTCCATATATGTAATGTTCATTATGGAAGTGTGCGGCAAGAAGGAGATTGTTTGTTTTGCCTATCGTTTTTAAATAAAAAATAGAATTTTAAATGTATGAGCCTTTCCTTCATAAGGGAAAGGCTTTTTAGGCAAAAAAGGACACAAAAATTTATGATATTCACAAAAATATTTGTTCTATCGCACATGCCTTTAATCTGCTAGGAATCTTTTTTATACTTTGTGAAGGAAATGCAATCAAACTACAGGAAATAGATAGCTAAATGATCGTTTTATATAAGAGTAATATTATGTACTTTTTCATTTGTTATGTTGTCATCAATGAATAAGGAAGGTTTTTATGATTGAATTATATGATGATGAACGTTTAGATTATTTATTGGATGAGCGGATGAAGATTGTTCAAAGTCCCTCTGTTTTTAATTTTTCATTAGATGCAGTGCTCCTTGCCAATTTTGTATATGTCCCGATTCAAAAAGGAAATTTGATTGATTTATGTACAGGAAATGCTGTTATCCCTCTCCTTTTGAGTGAGCGGACAAAGGGGACGATTACAGGTGTTGAAATCCAGGAACGAATTTATGATATGGCTAAAAGGAGCATTCGGTATAATCAATTGGAGAACCGCTTGTCTGTCATTCACGGTGATATAAAAGATATGCCGAATTTACTTGGACATGGTAATTACGATGTTGTTACTTGTAATCCGCCTTATTTCCCTACACCGAGTGAAACACAATACAACGAAAATCCTCATTTGGCGATTGCCCGCCATGAAATTTTTTGCACATTGGAAGATGTCGTTAGGGTGTCAAGCCAGCTTGTCCGCCACGGTGGGAAAGTTGCTTATGTTCACCGTCCAGAACGGTTGTTAGATATCGTAACTTTGATGAGACAATATAAAATTGAGCCAAAACGAATGCGGCTTGTCTATCCAAAAGCGGGGAAAGAAGCAAATACGCTTTTGATTGAAGGGACAAAGTACGGCAAGGCTGGTTTAAAAATATTGCCTCCGCTTTTTGTATATAAAGAAAACAATGAATATACAGAGGAGTTACTAGAAATTTTGTATGGAAAACGATAAACATTATGTATATATTTTGGAATGTTCTGACGGCACGTATTACACAGGATACACAAATCATTTAGAGAAAAGAATAGCCATGCACCAAGCTGGAAAAGGAGCAAAATATACGAGAGGCAGAAGACCTGTCGAACTTTTATTTTCGGAAAATTTTTCTTCTAAATCGGAGGCCCTTAAAGCAGAATACAATATTAAACGACTATCAAGGACGCAAAAAGAGGAATATATCCGTTATAGAAAACTTTGTGGAAAAAGGGGGGACCAAGGTGAGAACTGAGCAAAAAAGCTTCCATTTGGAACAAGAAGGAGCCCTTTATTTAGTACCGACGCCCATTGGGAATCTTGAGGATATTACGCTACGTGCGATACGAATGTTAAAAGAAGCGGATTTAATTGCAGCTGAAGATACGCGGCAGACGATCAAGCTATTAAATCATTTTGAAATTAAAAAACCCTTAATTAGTTACCATGAACATAATAAAAGGGAAAGCGGTAAAAAAATTTTAGAAGAGATTCGCCAAGGAAAAAAAGTCGTGCTTGTTAGTGATGCAGGAATGCCGGTTATTTCTGATCCTGGGAATGATTTAGTTGTTGAAGCGCTTGAGGAAAATTTGAAGGTCATTGCGTTGCCAGGAGCCAATGCAGCGCTGACAGCTTTGGTTGCATCAGGACTACCAACTGACCATTTTTATTTTTATGGATTTTTGCCAAGAGAAAAAAAAGAAAGAACTCAAGAACTTGAAAGATTAAAACAAATAAAAGATCCGGTTATTTTTTATGAAGCTCCCCATCGATTAAAAGAAACGCTGACAGCCATTGAACAAGCTTGGGGCAATCGACGTGCTTCTCTTTCCCGCGAATTGACAAAAAAGTACGAAGAATATATTAGAGGTACAATTCATGAATTGTTGGAGTGGATTTCTGCTGGAACAATTAGAGGGGAGTTTTGTTTAGTTGTGGAAGGTGCAAGTGAAGAACAATTGGAACAGGAAGAAAAATGGTGGGCTCATCTACAATTGAAAGATCATGTTCAATATTATATTGAAAAAGAAGGCATGCGTTCAAAAGAAGCAATTAAACGGGTTGCTGAAGAGCGGGAGATGCCGAAAAGAATGGTCTATCAAGCTTTCCATATGAGTGACATGGAAATTACTTAAAAATATAAACCTTAGTAATTGGTTATCGTTATACCTTTTGGTTTGAGAGGATTTTCTTAATAGAAAAGTTTTAAAAACAAAAAAGTGGAGAAACGCTAGATTGTTTTTCTCCACTTATTTAATAGGAACTTTTATTTTGTGATGGCGTTTAGCAACAATAAACGGCGTTGATAATGAAAGTAATTCTCATATTTCAGCACCTAGTGGTAGTACGGAAAAGTCCAACTGCAATGGAATCAATCAATTATAATTCTTTTAATTTAGTGGATCTTAATCTCAGCATAAAAGAGGCGGCTGTTCGCTGAGATGATCATAGGAAGGATATTGGCAATTAATGTTGCCAAATAGCAGTTTATTGTATGACCACAAGGAGCTGAAATAATTATTAATTAGATCTTTTATAGATTTTTATTGTTATACTAGCTTTCTAGACTTTCTTAAAAATTGAATGCTTGTTTTATTTAGAGGCAGCAAGGCTTTCTTGCAGTTCTTTTAATAAAATCTCTGCACCTTCACGGCTTAAAACAATTTTGCCATTTGCCAATGTAAAGTTGTTATCAGAGATTTCACCAGTAATCGTACATGTCATATTAGGCTTGTACTTCTTTAAAATAATGCGGTCATCATCAACATAAATTTCAAGGGCATCTTTTTCAGCAATACCCAATGTGCGGCGTAATTCAATTGGAATAACGACGCGGCCTAACTCATCAACCTTACGAACAATTCCTGTAGACTTCATTTGATCAATCTCCCTTTTAAATAAAAATAATATATTTTAATATTTTTCTTCGCCATCATTCGACAAATTTCTGTCTGTTTCCATCATAACAATTTTTCCCAAAAACGTCAACTTTATTTTTGTAAAAAAAGTGTAGATTTTTTATAAAATGTAAATAGTAAATAGGAAAAAATGTTGATATTAAAACTTTCTAAATATTACCCTTTAAAAATAGTGAAAAAGCAATTACTATGTTAATTTTACAATAAATGACATTGTTTATAAGTGATTTTTGTCACATTAGACAGAAAAAATTCGACAAAATTCTACATTTATAAGAATAATAAAAAAGTTGGTTAGAAGAATCGTTGGAGAGGTATTTAGTAAATTCAGATTAGGTTCTTAACCTATAAAAATTTTTTCATACTAAATATCAAGAAAAGACCATTTCAAAGAGGTATGAAAAGGAAGAATCTTGACGTATACTTTCGATTATGTATATTTTGGTGATAATATATAAAGTACGAATAATTATGGTTCATTTAGGGGGCATTTTTTTTATGAGCGAAAGAAAAACATTTTACTTAACTACACCAATTTATTATCCGAGTGACAAATTACATATTGGACATGCATATACGACTGTTGCCGGCGATGCGATGGCCCGTTATAAGCGGTTGCGCGGTTTTGATGTAATGTATTTGACAGGGACAGACGAGCATGGTCAAAAAATCCAAAGAAAAGCAGCTGAAAAAGGAGTCAGTCCTCAAGCATTTGTCGATGAAATAGTATCTGGCATCCAAGAACTTTGGAAAAAGCTCGATATTTCTTATGATGATTTTATTAGAACAACCGAAGACCGCCATAAAAAAATTGTTGAAAAGATTTTTTCAAGATTAGTTGAACAAGGCGATATTTATCTAGATCAATATGAAGGCTGGTACTGTACACCTTGTGAATCATTTTTCACAGAACGGCAAATTGTCGAAGGAAATTGTCCAGATTGCGGTCGTCCAGTCGAGATGGTCAAAGAGGAATCATACTTTTTCAAAATGAGCAAGTATGTTGATCGTCTGTTACAGTATTATGAAGAGAATCCAGAATTCATCCAGCCTGAATCACGCAAAAATGAAATGATTAACAACTTTATAAAACCGGGATTGGAAGATTTGGCGGTATCAAGAACAACATTTGATTGGGGCATCAAAGTACCTGGTGATCCAAAACACGTTATCTATGTATGGATTGATGCTTTATCCAACTATATTACCGCTTTAGGGTATGGAACGGAAAACGAAGAGAAATTTAGAAAATATTGGCCAGCTGATGTTCATTTAGTTGGAAAAGAAATTGTACGTTTCCATACTATTTATTGGCCAATTATGCTCATGGCTCTTGACTTGCCGCTTCCGAAAAAAGTTTTTGCTCATGGTTGGTTGTTAATGAAAGATGGAAAAATGTCGAAATCAAAAGGAAATGTCATTGATCCGGTAACGTTAATTGATCGCTATGGATTGGATGCTCTCAGGTATTATTTATTACGTGAAGTTCCATTTGGTTCAGATGGCGTATTTACACCGGAAGGTTTTGTTGATCGCATTAATTTTGATTTGGCTAATGATTTAGGAAACTTGTTAAATCGCACTGTTGCCATGGTAGAAAAGTATTTCGATGGGGTTATACCGGCTTACGATGGTCAAGTGACTGATTTCGACAAAGATCTGGAAGATATAGCAAAAGAAACGGTAAAAAAAGTAGAAGAAGCGATGGATCGAATGGAGTTTTCAGTTGCTTTAACAGCTATTTGGCAGCTTGTCAGCCGTACGAATAAATATATCGATGAAACTCAACCATGGGCGCTCGCTAAAGACGAAGCCAAAAAAGGCGAACTTGCTTCCGTTATGTGCCACTTAGCAGAATCATTACGTTTTATTTCCATCATGCTGCAACCGTTTTTAACAAGAACACCAAAGAAAATTTGGGAACAGCTCGGCATTCTAGGTGAACAATTAACAAGCTGGGAATCTTTATATCAATTTGGCATACTTCCAAGCGGAGTGAAAGTGAAAAAAGGAGAACCGATTTTTCCGCGCTTGGACACTGAGAAAGAAGTGGAGGCAATCAAACAAGATATGCAGCCGCCTGCAACAAAAACGGAGACAGCACCTGAAACTGATAAGAAAGAGGAAAAAGGCTCAGAAATTGACGAAATTACGATTGATGATTTTATGAAAGTCGATCTGCGTGTTGCTGAAGTCATCAAAGCCGAAAAGATTAAAAAAGCAGATAAGCTTTTAAAATTGCAATTGGATTTAGGTGATGAAAAGCGGCAAGTCGTTTCTGGAATTGCAGAATATTATTCTCCGGAAGAACTTGTAGGTCAAAAAGTTATTTGTGTAACAAACTTAAAACCAGTCAAACTTCGCGGTGAGCTATCGCAAGGGATGATTTTAGCTGGAAAGACTGATGGAACATTGAAAGTTGCAACAATTGATTCATCTATTCCAAACGGTACGAAAATTAAGTAATTTCTTGGAGGCCGACTAACTGGTAAGTTGGCCTTCTATGTTAAATAAACGAGGGAGTTGCTTTATGTTATTTGATACACATGCACACTTAAATGCACATCAATTTGCCGAAGATGAAGCAGAAGTAATAAAACGGGCTCAAGAAGCAGGAGTTTCTAATATGGTTGTAGTCGGCTTTGATAAAGAAACGATTCAAAGTGCGATTCGCATTGCAGAAACATATGATTTTATTTATGCAGCCATTGGCTGGCATCCTGTTGATGCCATTGATATGAAAGAAGAAGATTTAAAGTGGATGGAAGAGTTGGCAAACCATCCAAAAGTCGTTGCCCTTGGAGAAATGGGCTTAGACTACTATTGGGATAAATCACCAAAAGATGTTCAACAAGAAGTTTTTCGCAAACAAATTCGATTGGCGAAAAAAGTCAAATTACCAATTATTATTCATAACCGGGAAGCTACCCAAGATATTATCACCATTTTAAAAGAAGAAGGGGCTGCTGAAGTAGGCGGCATCATGCATTGTTTTAGCGGAAGTGTTGAGACAGCCAAAGAATGCATTGCAATGAACTTTTTAATTTCATTGGGCGGTCCAGTTACGTTTAAAAATGCGAAAAAGCCAAAAGAGGTTGCTAGTGAAGTACCGTTAGAGAAACTACTTATCGAAACGGATTGTCCATATCTTGCACCACATCCATATCGGGGCAAACGGAACGAACCTGCCTATGTAAAACTAGTGGCAGAACAAATTGCTGAACTAAAAGGCATTTCTTATGAAGAAGTTGCCCGTCAAACAAGTCTAAATGCAAAAAAACTTTTCCAAATTCCATAACAAATTGAATCGATTATTTAGTGGCTTTAAATAACGATAGTCTTTCTTCTTGTACTAAACACCTAGCGGTTAGTTTGCATGCTTTTTTCAATCTGAGAGACATTAAGCAATCCGCTAGGTTTTTTATTCAGTAAAATCCAGCTTAAGTCAAATAATTTTGTCCCTTCAATTTTTTACATACTTCCGGTCGTTTAGTTCTTCTTCCCAGGGTGTGTTTTGCCACAAAATTGTTTAAAATCATCCGATGCAACTACTATGCTGATTTGACGAATGTTGTTGTCGATATTTTTGGGTAGATTTTTTTCAGAAATAAGCTTTATAATGTGAAGCGATAGACAAAGTAACATGTCTAGGATTTGTCAAGGGGGAGTGGGATGGTAAATCATAGTTGACAATAAGGAAAAAGCTTTATATAATCACTCCAGTAAAAGGAGGCAGATAGATGCTGATTTCGAAAAAGAAAATAATCGTTGCTATATCTAGTATTCTAGCGATCTTGCTAATAACGGTACTAGCATATGAAGGTACGAAACAGCACGTAACGGCCGTTCTTGATGGAAAAGAAGTAAAGGTTCGAACCCATGCTGATACAGTAGAAGAGCTATTGGCTGATCTTGACATCGAAGTCATTAAACAAGATAAAGTCCAGCCCTCGTTAGATACGCCGATAGAAAAAGACATGAAAGTTGTTTGGGAACCGGCGAAGCCAATTCAAATTACAGTTTGGGGAGAGCAAAAAACAGTATGGTCGGCCGCGAAAACAGTTGGAGAATTTATTGAAGAGCAGAACATAGCCTTAACAGATCGTGACCGCATTCGACCGAGTAGAGATACAAAACTTGATCAAAAGACAGAAATTGTTATAGAAAAAGCTTTTCCTATTACAATCAAAGATGGAAATGAGAAAAAGCAAATATGGACCACTTCGACTACTGTCGTTGACCTTTTGAAGCAACAAGATATTAAACTGAATGAACTTGATCGCGTGGAGCCAGAAGCTACTACCCAAGTCACTGAAAATATGGTTATTAAGATAATACGCGTAGAAAAGGTCACCGATGTGGTGGAAGAACCAATCGATTATGCGGTTGTAACTCGAAAGGATTCATCGTTACCTCAAGGCGTTGAAAAAGTGATTAAGAAAGGCGAAAAAGGTCTAGAAAAAAAGACTTATGAAGTCATTCTTGAAAACGGAAAAGAAGTTTCAAGAAAACTCATTCAAAAAGAAAAAATAAAAGATAGCATAGACCGAATTGTTGCCTTAGGTACGAAACCAATTAAGCAACAGACATCCCGCGGTTATAATGGTCCTGTGAAAAAGGAATTTTATGTTCAAGCGACTGCCTATACAGCCTATTGCAATGGGTGTTCTGGTAAAACATCAACGGGAATTAACTTAAGGGCAAATCCAGATGCAAAAGTAATTGCCGTTGATCCGAATGTCATTCCTTTAGGTTCAAAAGTGTGGGTGGAAGGATATGGCTATGCCATTGCAGCAGACACAGGCAGCTCGATTAAAGGAAATAAAATCGATCTGTTTTACCCTGATAAAAAAACAGTTGATAAATTTGGCAAGAAAACGGTGCTGATTAAAATTTTAGAATAAATGAATTTTTAAACAGCAAGAAGCATCTTACGTTTTTATATGTGCAATTTCAGTTTGCTAGAATACTAGAATAATCATGCACACAGAGGGGAGCCTCTGTGTTTTTTATTTTTATTACTTTCGCTTATACTTATAGACGAAAAAGATGCGTTTTTGTTTCAGTTTTGGAGGAAAAAAATGAAAAAAATTAAAGAAATTATCGTAGTTGAAGGAAAAGATGATACAGTGAAGGTAAAACAAGCCGTATTTGCAGATACGATCGAAACAAATGGATCGGAAATTAGTGAAGAAACGATTGAACAGATCCGCCTTGCTCAAAAACAGCGTGGTGTTATTATTTTTACGGATCCCGATTTTCCTGGTGAAAGAATTCGAAAAATCATTTCTGAAAAGGTGCCCGGATGCAAACATGCTTTTTTGCCTCGGAATGAAGCAATCGCAAAAAATGGGAAAGGGCTTGGTGTTGAACATGCTTCCATTGAAGCGATTCAAGCTGCTTTAAGTGCTGTTTATGAGGAAACAGTTGCGATTGAGGAGGAAATCACAAAAAATGATTTAATAGCTGCCGGTTTAATAGGCGAACCTCGCTCAAAAGAACGTCGGGAAAAGCTTGGGATCATTTTAAAAATCGGTTATACAAATGGAAAACAACTTCATAAGCGTCTAAACATGTTTCAAATAAAAAAATCGCTCTTTTTAGAAGCAATGCTTCAAGTGTTACAGGAGGAACAACAATGACGAAAGATATTGCAACACCGGTACGAACGAAAATGATATTGGAGAAGTACGGATTTTCTTTTAAAAAAAGTTTAGGGCAAAACTTCTTAATTGATTTAAATATTTTAAACCGTATTGTTGATTTTGCGGAGCTCACTGAAAATAGCGGAGTTATTGAAATTGGCCCGGGAATTGGAGCTTTGACGGAACAATTGGCAAAACGGGCAAAAAAGGTTGTTGCTTTTGAGATTGACGGTCGCCTCTTGCCAATTTTAGCAGAAACATTAGAACCATATCCACATGTAAAAATTATTCATGAAGATGTTTTAAAAGCAAATGTCAAACAAGTTATTGCAGAAGAGTTTGAAGATGGACAAGATTTAATGGTGGTCGCAAATCTCCCTTACTATGTGACAACCCCCATTATTATGAAGCTTTTAAATGACCATTTGCCTATTCGTGGACTTGTAGTGATGCTGCAAAAAGAAGTGGCAGATCGAATTGCTGCTTCACCAGGAACAAAAGACTACGGTTCTTTGTCGATTGCTGTTCAATATTTTACAGAAGCAAAAATGGTAATGACAGTGCCTAAAACTGTATTTATTCCGCAGCCAAACGTTGATTCCGCCGTTATACGTTTAACAAAAAGACCAACACCTGCTATTAAGGTAGAAAATGAAGAGTTTTTCTTTACAGTCGTAAGGGCAAGTTTTGCTCAGCGGCGGAAAACGATTTTTAATAATTTAACAAGCCACTTTAAACAAACCATTGAGAAGCAAACAATCGAAAAAGCACTTCTTGATGCAGGTATTGATCCAAAAAGGCGCGGAGAAACGTTAAGTATTGAGGAGTTTGGAAACTTAAGCGATTCGCTTAATCGTTTTTTTAAGAATACCGATTAAAAACTGTAAGCACATTTTTCCCCTTCATGCCATAGGCTACTATGAAAAGAAGGAATAAGAGATCGGATGAAATCTCTTCTACATGGAGGAGGGGAAAAATGGGCATTCGTGTTGGAGATTTAGTAACCCGTAAATCATACCAACAAGATTTGCTTTTCAGGGTTACGGAAATTCATGGGGATATAGCAGTTTTAGTTGGAGAAGAATTTCGGCTTATAGCTGACGCTCCACTCTCTGATTTAATCATTGTTGGTGATGATGAATATGCACATAGACAAAAAAAGGAAAAGGAAAAAGTAGATAAATCGTACCGGCTTTTTCGTCAAGATTATCATTTAATCCGGCAACGAAACGAATATTATGCAACGGGTGGCTATAGCCATAGTGAATCGTATTTTCAAATGCCGGGCCGGGTCTTGCATTTAGATGGTGATCCAGTTTATTTACAAAAATGCCGGGCTTTATATGAAAAATTAGGTGTCCCTATGTTTGGTGTTCATATGAATGAAAAGGAAATGCCAGAGAAAGTTGGGAAGTACATCGACCAAGTTCGCCCGGACATATTAGTCGTCACTGGGCATGACGCTTATTTAAAATCAAAAGGTAAGCCAAGCGATTTGAAAGCGTACCGTCATTCCCGTTATTTTGTAGAGACCGTTTATGAGGCAAGGAAAAAAGTTCCGCATTTAGATCAGCTCGTAATCTTTGCCGGCGCTTGCCAATCCCATTTTGAATCGCTCATTAAAGCAGGTGCCAATTTTGCAAGCTCACCATTGCGCATTAACATTCATGCGCTTGACCCAGTTTATATTGTAGCTAAGATCAGCTATACCCCTATTAAAGAGCATATTAATGTGTGGGATGTGCTCCGCAATACTTTGACAGGGGAAAAAGGGTTGGGTGGTGTTGAAACAAGAGGTTTGCTTAGAATTGGCATGCCTTATCATGACCATGAAATAGATTAAAAAAGCTGTTTCAGCGTTTAGCGTTCGGTTTAACGAGTGAAAAATGAAACAGCTTTTTTTCAAAGAAAAATAAATAATTTTGTTAAACGGTGGTAAAATAATAGATGTAAAAAAAAATAAAAAATAATTGTTGATATACCCATTGACAGTAAAAAGGGGCCACTGATATAATTTTAATTTTGATTTGACTATAGTTTTGCTTTGTGGTACACTATACATAGTGAGGTGGAGCGAATGGGAAAAACTTTGTCAGAGATTAAACGTACTCTTGATAATAATCTTGGGAAACGCCTAACGCTTAGAGCAAATGGTGGCCGTCGCAAAACGATTGAAAGATCTGGAATCTTAGCAGAAACGTATCCTTCAGTATTTATTATTGAGTTGGATCAACATGAAAATTCGTTTGAACGGGTCTCCTATAGTTATGCAGATGTTTTAACGGAAACAGTAGAATTAACTTTTTTAGATGATAATACAGGGAATGTTGCAATAAATGGACAGTAAACAAATGTTTACTGTCTTTTATTTTACATATTGAATATACATTTATACATACTAAAAGTATCGCAGTGTTTAGGAGGCGATTATGATTGGGCAGAAGAAGAGGAATCATGTCGCAGCAATTTAAAGAGGAACTTGCAAAGGAACTTGGATTTTACGATACTGTTCAAAGGGAAGGCTGGGGCGGAATTACCGCTAGACAAGCCGGAAGTATGGTAAAACGTGCTGTTGAAATTGCGCAGCAAAGTTTGTTGAACCAACAGAAACAGTAAAATCGTAGCCAAAGAAAGTTCTTTACTAATAAAACACTGCGATGACCGGAGCTTTATACAAGCTCCGGTTTTTTTTATTACTTAAAAAAAGGATAAATTGTTACATCGTAATTTGCCATTGTGGGCAATTTACGTGTTTTTCTAATTTTAAAAATGGTTATAATGAATGTTTATGGTACAATAATCAGCAGTAAATAGTATAATAAGGCGTATTTGGAAGAAGTAGGTGGAAAAATGGAGAAACGAATACTCATAAAAGCGCCAGCCAAAATTAATTTATCTCTTGATGTTTTGCATAAAAGAGACGACGGATATCATGAAGTAAAAATGATTATGACAACCATCGATTTGGCCGATCGGATTGAGCTTGCGGAGTTGAATGAAGATAAAATAAAAATTGCCTCCCAAAACCGGTTTGTTCCGGATGATGAACGAAATTTGGCTTATCAGGCAGCAAAGCTTTTAAAAGAAAGGTATAACGTAAAAAAAGGCGTATATATTTCTATTCTCAAAATGATTCCTGTTGCTGCGGGATTAGCTGGAGGAAGCAGCGATGCAGCAGCAACGCTTCGAGGATTAAATAAATTGTGGAACTTGGGGCTTTCCATCGACGAATTGGCGGAACTCGGTGCGCAAATTGGTTCTGATGTTTCTTTTTGCGTCTATGGTGGAACAGCTCTTGCAACAGGGCGTGGCGAAAAAATTGAACATCTTCCTGCCCCGCCGCCTTGCTGGGTTATATTAGCAAAACCAACGATTGGTGTCTCCACAGCGGAGGTTTACCGAAATTTGAAATTAGAAAATATTAAACACCCGAATACGGAAGCTATGATTGATGCAATTTGCAACCAAGATTTTCATGGAATTTGCAAAAATGTCGGAAATGTTTTAGAAAGTGTAACGCTTCAAATGTATCCTGAAGTTCACAATATTAAAACGAAAATGGAGCGTTTTGGAGCAGATGCCGTATTAATGAGCGGAAGCGGACCGACCGTTTATGGCCTCGTTCAATATCAGTCACGGCTGCAGCGAATTTATAACGGATTAAGGGGCTTTTGTGACCAAGTGTATGCCGTTCGGTTGTTAGGAAAGAGGCACCTTGATTAAATCCGTATAAAAGTGGTATAGTAACTATAAAACATTCGGATTTAGGGGGTGTACACGAATGAAAGTAAGGCGGAGCGGAAGATTGGTAGACATGACAAGCTACTTGCTCGATCATCCTCGCCATTTAGTATCATTAACATTTTTTGCTGAACGTTATGGGGCTGCAAAATCTTCAATTAGTGAAGATTTAGGAATTATTAAGCAAACTTTTGAAGAGCAAGGAATTGGCTCTTTATATACAATACCTGGAGCAGCTGGCGGGGTTCAATTTATTCCGCATGCATCCGAAAAAGAGGCTCATCGGGTGATCGGTGAGCTATTAGAGCTGCTTTCCATGTCTGATCGTTTACTTCCTGGCGGTTATCTATACTTAAATGATATTTTAGGGAATCCCCGCATCGTAAATAAAATAGGTCGGTTATTTGCTTCAGTTTTTGCGGAACGAAAGATCGATGTTGTGATGACCGTGGCAACGAAAGGAATTCCGATTGCCTACGCAGTTGCTTCTTACTTAGGTGTACCAGTCGTTATTGTTCGGCGCGATAGCAAAGTGACGGAAGGATCAACGGTAAGCATTAATTATGTTTCAGGCTCAACGAAAAGAATTCAAAATATGGTGCTTGCACGGAGAAGCTTAGCTGAGGGATCCCATGTTTTGATCGTTGATGATTTTATGAAAGCTGGTGGAACGATCAACGGTATGATCAGCTTATTGGAAGAATTTAAAGCAACAGTAGCTGGCATTGGGGTATTAGTGGAAGCAGAAGATACGGATGAGCGGCTAGTGGATGAATATATTTCGTTGATTCGCTTATCAGAGGTCAATGTCAAAGAAAAACAAATAAAAGTAGAAGAAGGAAATTATTTTCAATTTATAAAACCTTTACAAATAGAGGAGGATTAAATATGCGTGCTATTCATACAAACGAGGCGCCAGCGGCAATTGGACCATATTCTCAAGGGATTATTGTCAATAATTTATTTTATAGCTCTGGCCAAATCCCTCTAACACCAGAAGGAAAAATGGTTGAAGGCGATATTGAAGCTCAAACACATCAAGTATTTGCGAACTTAAAAGCTGTACTAAAAGAAGCAGGTGCATCTTTGGACACAGTCATTAAAACGACAGTGTTTATTAAAGATATGAATGATTTCTCTAAGTTAAACGAAGTGTATGCTCAATACTTTACAGACCATAAACCAGCAAGATCTTGCGTTGAAGTGGCTAGATTGCCAAAAGATGCTTTAGTGGAGATTGAAGTGGTTGCCTTAGTAAAATAAATGTTCACAAAAAATCCAACTTTATTCTGAAAGTTGGATTTTTTTTGTAAATTTTTTGTGAACAGGAAGGAATTAAAAAAAATTTGTTGAATTATTGGTAATATGTTTTTATTCAGGAAAAAGGTGGTGATACTGATGGAAGTGACTGACGTAAGATTACGCCGTGTGAACACCGAAGGACGCATGAGAGCCATCGCCTCCATCACGCTTGATCATGAATTTGTTGTTCATGATATTAGAGTGATTGATGGGAATAACGGTTTATTTGTGGCAATGCCAAGTAAACGAACTCCAGATGGAGAATTCCGTGATATTGCTCATCCTATTAATTCTACTACTCGTGGAAAAATTCAAGATGCTGTATTGGCCGAGTATCATCGTTTAGGTGAGCTTGATGAAGTGCAATATGAAGAGGCCGGAGCATCCTAATATTAAATGTTAAAGCCCAACCAGAAAAATGGTTGGGCTTTTTGACTCATATCGTTTTTGTTCCTGTTTGGAGGGAACACTATGAAAACTGAATTAGTTTGTTGCATTACGATCAATAGGTATAACAGTGATTTTTTATGGAGAGATCATTTTCATTCTTGCTCTTGGAAATTGTATAAAGGTAAAAACACACACATTGTTCAATGGGACAATTACAGACAAAAGTAGATAAAATTATGAATTTATTAAAGAAGCAAGTGTTCCATAAGATAAAAAAACAGAGACAATCTAATGCCTACCTCTATTTTCAAAGAGAGTATATAGGGGAATGTTAGAGTATTAACCTCTTGATATTGTGTTCACAGCACAATAAGTTAAACCAATTCGCTACCATTGATGTCCGCATACTTCAAGCTTTTTTCATGAAAAAAAAGGCAAATTTGTAGGAAATGTTGAAAAACACCCTTTTTTGCGATATATTCGAAGTTGGTAAATAAGGGACCAAGTGGGGGTTTTCAATGAATCGTTATGCCATAATTTTGGCTGCTGGTCAAGGAACAAGGATGAAATCCAAACTTTATAAAGTTCTTCATCCTGTATGTGGGAAACCAATGGTAGAACATGTCATTGACCATGTTGCTAAATTGGAAATGAAAAGAGTTGTGACTATTATAGGTCATGGAGCTGAAAAGGTAAAGGAGTATTTAGGGAATAAATGTGAATATGCCCTCCAAGAGGAACAGCTTGGCACTGCCCATGCGGTAAGGCAAGCGGAAGCTTTACTTGGAGAGGAAGAAGGAACGACCCTTGTCATTTGTGGAGATACACCGTTAATTACACCCGAAACAATGATGGCGCTCATGGAGCATCATGCGAAAACAAAGGCAAAAGCGACGATCTTAACGGCTATTTCCAACGATCCAACTGGTTATGGCCGAGTGATCCGCAATGAAAATGGTCTTGTTGAAAAAATTGTTGAACATAAAGATGCGAATGAAGCGGAATTAAAAGTGAAAGAGATTAATACTGGAACTTATTGCTTTGACAATAAGGCGCTATTTCAAGCCCTTAAAGAAGTAAATAATGATAATGCGCAAGGAGAATATTATTTGCCAGATGTCATTGAAATTTTGAAAAATAAGGGCGAAACAATTTCCGCTTATCAAACAGATGATATTGAAGAGACATTAGGGGTTAATGACCGGGTTGCACTTGCTGAGGCTGAGAATATTATGAAAATGCGAATCAATCGATTACATATGAAAAATGGAGTAACCATTATTGACCCAGCTTGCACTTATATTTCAGCAGATGCAATGATTGGCCGTGATTCGGTTATTTATCCAGGAACGATGATAAAAGGAAAAACGATCATCGGCTCGGAATGTATTATCGGACCAAATAGTGAAATTGAAAATTGCAAAGTCGGCGACAGGACTGTAATCCGCCATTCAGCAGCGTTTGATAGCGAAATTGGAAACGATGTGAACATTGGACCATTTGCACATATCAGACCACAGTCTACATTAGGTGATAAAGTTAAAATTGGAAACTTTGTTGAGATAAAGAAATCGGTGCTTGGAACAGGCAGCAAAGCTTCTCATCTAAGTTATATCGGGGACGCAGAAGTTGGCAAAGATGTAAACCTCGGTTGTGGATCTATAACAGTTAATTATGACGGTGAGAAAAAGCATCTAACGATTATAGAAGATCATGCTTTTGTTGGCTGCAATTCCAATTTAATAGCGCCAGTAAAAATCGGCAAAGGTTCTTATATCGCTGCCGGATCTACGATTACAGATGATGTTCCGGAAGGCAGCTTATCGATCGCCCGAATGCGGCAAACGAATAAAGTTGGATATATGGAAAAAAAGAATAATAAATAATTAAAATTTTGATGGAGGTTTCTTATTAAAATGCCAAATCAATATCTGGACCCAAATTTAAAAGTGTTTGCTTTAAATTCAAATCCTGTTCTAGCCCAAGAGATTGTTGAGCATATCGGAATTGAAATGGGAAAATGTTCAGTTTCTCGCTTTAGCGACGGGGAAGTACAAATAAACATTGAAGAAAGTATCCGTGGCTGTGATGTTTATGTAATCCAGTCAACGAGTTCACCGGTGAATGAACATTTAATGGAACTATTGATTATGGTTGATGCTTTGAAACGGGCATCTGCAAAAACAATTAACGTTGTGATGCCATATTACGGTTATGCGCGTCAAGATCGTAAAGCCCGTGCTCGTGAACCAATTACTGCTAAACTTGTGGCAAACTTGCTTGAAACAGCAGGAGCAACACGCGTTATTTTACTTGATCTTCATGCTCCGCAAATTCAAGGATTTTTTGATATCCAAGTGGATCACTTAATGGGTGTACCTATTTTAACAGAATACTTTAAACAGAAAAATTTAGACGATATTGTTGTCGTTTCTCCTGACCATGGCGGTGTAACAAGAGCAAGAAAAATGGCAGACCGCTTGAAAGCGCCAATTGCAATCATTGATAAGCGCCGTCCACGTCCAAATGTTGCTGAAGTTATGAACATTGTAGGTAACATTGAAGGGAAAACAGCAATTCTTATTGATGATATTATTGATACAGCTGGTACCATTACACTTGCTGCAAATGCGCTCGTTGAACATGGGGCAAAAGAAGTTTATGCATGCTGCACTCACCCAGTTTTATCTGGTCCAGCAATGGAGCGAATTATGAATTCAAAAATTAAAGAGCTTGTAGTTACAAATACAATCGCTATTCCAGAGGAAAAGAAAATTCCGAAGCTTGTCGAATTATCGGTTGCACCATTAATTAGTGAAGCGATTATTCGCGTTCACGAAGAGCAATCTGTCAGCACTTTATTTGATTAATTCGATATTTTAACTTTCTTAAGTTTTTTTTCCTTGATTTTTGGAGAAATTGTTAGATAGGAATAAAAATTCGATGAAGAAGGTGATTATTCTTGTCTACAATTGCTGCAAAGAAAAGGGAAGATTTAAGAAGGTCTGCGCTGACAAAACTTAGACACAGCGGAAAAATCCCCGCTGTTGTTTACGGAAAAGACAAGCCTCCTAAGCATATTTATTGCGATTTGCTTGAATTCATGAAAACGGTCAGAAAATCCGGCAGAAACGGAATAATACAACTTCAAATTGAAAATGAACAGCCGGAGTCTGTCATGCTTCAAGATGTACAAGTCAATCCACTTAATGGAGAAGTTGTACATGCCGACTTTTTTGTAGTGAACATGTCTTCCGAAGTGGAGGTAGACGTAATCGTTAACTTAGTTGGTGAAGCACAAGGTGTAAAAGAAGGTGGCACATTACAGCAACCATTGTTTAAAGTGGCAGTTCGCTGTCTGCCTACTGATATACCTGAAAAGATTGAAATCGATGTTTCTCAATACAATATCGGTGATACAATCACAGTTGGCGATATTAAAGTTGATGGAAATTATACAATTCTTGAAGATGAAAATACGGTTATTGCGTCAATCCTTCCGCCAAAAGTTGAAGCTGTAGTCGGCTCAGGTGAAGTACAAGACGAAGGTGAAGCAAAAGATACTGGCGAAGAAAAATAACATAAGAAGGCGTAGCCATAAAATGGTTACGTCTTTTGAGCTTTTATTATATAGTTATAGTAAGAGAGGGAACGGAGATTGAAATATATTGTCGGTTTGGGGAATCCAGGGAAAAATTATGAAAAAACAAGGCATAATGTTGGTTTTATGGTTATTGACGAACTATCAAAACGATGGAATATTCCATTAAATAAAGAAAAATTTAAAGGTCTTTATGGTGTTGGGGTGGTTGGCGGCGAAAAAGTCATATTATTAAAGCCGCTTACATATATGAATTTATCAGGGGAGTCAATTCGGCCTCTTCTTGACTATTATGATATTGATATAGAAGATTTAATCGTCATTTACGATGACCTTGATTTGCCGATTGGGAAGATACGTTTGCGCATGAAAGGGAGTGCAGGCGGCCATAACGGTATTAAATCAACGATTCAACATTTAGGAACTCAAGAATTCAAACGAATCCGAATTGGCATTGATCGTCCAAAAGCGGGCATGGCTGTAACGGACTATGTATTAAGTTCCTTTTCAGAAGAGGAAAGACCGGTGATTGATGAAGCGGTAAAAAAAGCGGCTAATGCTTGTGAAACATGGCTTTCAAAGACATTTTTAGAAGTCATGAATGAATTTAACCAACAGTAAAATGGAAAAGTATAGAAACCCCTTAAGGTGAACATAATAAAGTGTAAAGGTAACTTTAAGGAGGTTTCCTATGCCTATTCGCTATTTTTGCAGGCATTGTCAAGTTCATATTGGCGATGTTGATTCAGATATGATTGATGCAAGAAGCCTTGGATTTCATCTATTAAGTGAAGAAGAGCGTTTAGAGATGATAAATTATGATTCCGATGGTAATATAATTGTTAAATCCATTTGTGAAGATTGCCAAGAGGCGCTTGAGAGAAATCCAGACTTTCACTCATTGCATACATTTATACAATAGAAAAAAGTGGCTTTGGTGAAAACCAAAGCGTTTTTCTGTTTGCTCTAAGCGGGGGGGGACAATTATGATAAGGTTGTTATCATATTTTTTAAAGAACGGTGAAGTAAAAACGGTTGCTAGTGGGTTTATTGAAGGTCTTAGGGAACAATTAGTTGCCGGTTTATCAGGATCGGCAAGAGCTTTATTTATTGCCGCTTTGTATAAAGAAATGAAGCGGCCGCAGCTTATTGTTACGCATAATCTTTATCAAGCGCAAAAAATGTATGATGACTTAGTTGAGATACTCGGTGATGATGAGATTTATTTATATCCTGTCAATGAGCTAATTGCAGCGGAAATTGCCGTTGCAAGTCCAGAGCTGAAGGGGCAACGGATTGATGCGTTAAATTATTTGTGCAAAGCCAATAACGGCATCATTATTGCTCCGGTTGCTGGCTTAAGGAGAATTTTACCTCCAAAAGAATTATGGATGATGAACCAGGTTCACTTAAAAGTCGGCGATGAGATTCAATTGGACACATTTTTACAAAAGCTCATCCAAATGGGATATGTTCGAACTTCAATGGTGTCAACGCCTGGGGAATTTAGCATCCGAGGCGGAATTATAGATATTTATCCATTAACAGTTGAGCAACCGCTCAGAATTGAGCTTTTTGATACAGAAATTGATTCGATCCGTTATTTTGATATTGAAGTTCAGCGTTCATTGGAAAAAATTAACGAAATTTCCATCGGTCCGGCTACGGAAGTCCTATTGTTAGATGAACACTATGAGAGAGGAGCGGCCCAACTGGAACTTGGATTAGCAAAAAGCTTGAAAAAAGTTTCAGACCAAAAGGCGAGGGAAGCCCTTTCAGAGAAAATAAGCTATGAAATTGAACAATTAAAAAGAGGCCAATCTTTTGAGGAAATGTACAAGTATATGGCGCTCTATTATGAAAAGCCAGCTAGTTTACTAGATTATTTGCCGAATGGCAGTCTTGTTGTGATGGATGAAATCAGCCGGATCCAAGAAATGTCTCAAAATCTGGATAAGGAAGAAGCGGAATGGCAGTTGGCACTGATTCAACGAGGAGATTTAATCGTTGATTTGTCTTTGCACCACCATTTTCAAGATTTATTAGGAAAAACTAAGCAGCCAATACTCTATTTATCTTTATTCCTACGACATGTGCCGCATACCCATCCAGAAAATATCATTAATTTTACTTGTAAAACGATGCAAAATTTCCATGGACAAATGGATTTGCTAAAAGGTGAATTAGAAAGATGGAAAAAAGGAAAGTATGCAGTCGTTTTCTTGGCTGCCAATGAAGAGCGTGTTAAAAAACTAGGTAATGTTTTAGCAGACTATGGAATTGAAGCAGAAGCAATTTCCAATGATGCTGATTTATCAACGACAAGGTTCCAAATTTTGCAAGGTGATTTAAGCAGCGGTTTCGAATTGCCAATGCAGCATTTTGCTGTTATTACCGAAGAGGAACTTTTTAAGAAAAAAGCGAAAAAAACACCACGCAAACAGAAACTTTCCAATGCGGAGCGAATTAAAAGTTATTCCGAATTAAAAGTGGGCGATTATGTCGTTCATGTTAATCATGGAATTGGGAAATACTTAGGAATTGAAACATTGGAAATTAACGGTGTTCATAAAGATTACTTGCATTTGCGTTATTTAGGAAATGACAAGCTTTATGTGCCTGTTGAACAAATTGATCAAGTTCAAAAATATGTCGCTTCAGAAGGAAAAGAACCAAAATTATATAAGCTTGGCGGCAATGATTGGAAGAAGGTAAAAAATAAAGTTCAAAAATCGGTGCAAAATATTGCTGATGATTTAATAAAACTTTATGCAGAGAGACAGGCTTCCAAAGGTTATGCTTTTTCAAAAGATACTGAATTGCAACGCGAATTGGAGGCTTCATTCCCATATCAAGAAACAGAAGACCAGCTACGCTGTATTGAAGAAATTAAACGAGATATGGAAAGCGATCGACCGATGGATCGTCTTCTATGTGGAGATGTTGGCTATGGGAAAACAGAAGTTGCTATTCGGGCGATCTTTAAAGCAGTAATGGACGGAAAACAAGTGGCCTTTTTAGTACCTACAACGATTTTGGCCCAACAACACTATGAAACAATGCGTGAGCGTTTTCAAGGATTTCCGATCGAAGTGGGTATTCTTAGTCGTTTTCGGACGAGAAAACAGCAACAGGAAACGGTTAAAGGGATTAAAGATGGAACAATTGATGTTGTCGTAGGTACGCACCGTCTCTTGTCAAAAGACGTTGTTTTCCATGATTTAGGCTTACTAGTTATTGACGAAGAACAACGATTTGGCGTAACCCACAAAGAAAAAATTAAAAAGCTAAAGGCTAATGTTGATGTGCTGACATTGACGGCAACGCCGATTCCAAGGACGCTTCATATGTCAATGATTGGCGTAAGAGATTTATCTGTCATTGAAACACCGCCTGAAAATCGCTTTCCTATTCAAACGTATGTTGTAGAATACAATCCGGCGTTAGTGAGGGAAGCAATTGAAAGAGAACTAGCACGAGATGGCCAAGTTTATTTCCTTTACAATCGTGTAGACGACATTGAACGAAAAGCTGAAGAAATTTCAATGCTCGTTCCTGATGCCAGAATTACGTATGCCCACGGCCAAATGGATGAAAATGAATTGGAATCTGTTATTTTATCATTTATAGAAGGTGAATATGATGTACTTGTCAGCACGACGATTATTGAAACAGGTGTTGATATTCCAAATGTTAATACATTAATCGTGTATGATGCTGATAAGATGGGTCTTTCTCAGCTTTATCAGCTCAGGGGTCGTGTTGGCCGTTCTAACCGAGTTGCTTATGCTTATTTTACTTATCAGAAAGATAAAGTGTTGACGGAGGTTGCTGAAAAACGATTGCAAGCGATCAAGGAGTTTACAGAATTAGGATCCGGCTTTAAGATTGCAATGCGCGACCTCTCGATTCGTGGTGCCGGTAATCTTTTGGGAGCTGAACAGCATGGTTTTATCGATTCAGTAGGTTTTGATCTCTATTCACAAATGCTTAAAGAAGCCATCGAAGAAAGAAAAGGTATGCCGAAAGAAAAAATTTCACGAGATGTTGAAATTAATCTTGATATAGATGCCTATATTCCATCTGAATATATTCAAGATGAAAAACAAAAAATTGATATGTATAAACGATTCCGAGCGCTCGATAGTTTGGAAGATATTGCAGACTTGCAAGATGAAATGATTGACCGTTTTGGTGATTTCCCTAAAGAAGTAGAATATTTATTCCAGATAACAAGACTGAAAGTATATGCGAAATCAAACGGCGTTGAGTCGATTGTTCAAAAGAAACAAGAAATTTGGATTTTGATGGATGCCATACCCGAAATCGTTGGAAAAGTGGTTGAACTTTCATCGAAATATGTAAGAGATATTCGCCTCGGTCAAGAAGGTGAAAAGCTAAAAATTATTATTGAACAAAATGGAAAATCTAGCGCGGAACAGTTAGATCTCATTGAAAAGTTATTGAAAGAACTTGCTATGAAAGAAGAACAAGTGACAGGCTAAGGGGATGGAAAACATTCCCTTCCTGTCATTTGCAAAAATTTAACTTTCCTGATGAATAGAACTAAAAAGGTGTAAGATACTAATCACAAGAAAATGGTGATTTCTTCATTCAAAGGATTTGTACAGCCAGATCACCAATAAATTTCAATCATCAGATGAAAGTGAGGCATCTAGAATGAAAGCAACAGGTATTGTTCGTCGAATTGATGATTTAGGAAGAGTTGTAATTCCGAAAGAGATAAGAAGAACATTACGTATTCGTGAAGGGGACCCGCTTGAAATTTTCGTTGATCGCGATGGAGAGGTTATTTTAAAGAAATATTCACCAATTAGTGAACTTAGTGATTTTGCGAAAGAATATGCTGAAGCGCTTTTTGATAGTTTAGGGCATACGGTTTTAATTAGCGACAGGGATTCATTTATTGCAGTTGCGGGAGGATCTAAGAAGGAATATTTAAATCGCAACATTGGACAAGTTGTTGAAAAGACAATGGAAAACCGTCAAGTTTATTTAGAAACAACAGAAAAAGAAGTAGAATTTATTGATGGCATTGATGAAAAAGTGAACTCTTTTGTCATCAGCCCGATTATTGCAAATGGTGACCCAATTGGAACGGTGACCATTATATCTAGAGATGGAAAACCTGTAGGAGAAATCGAACAAAAAGCGGCTGAAACAGCATCAAGCTTTTTGGCACGGCAAATGGAACAATAATTATATTGCATCATTATGTATATTACTGTTACAGAAGATAACTTTTAGAATCGTAAAGGAGGCGGCGTTGCTGTCTCCTTTTTATACTTTAAGAAAGACATTATAATTTGTCATTGGGGAAAATGACGTGTTTTTCTAATATATGTTATAATACCTCCATTGAATGTGTACGGTAAAGGAAGAGGGTTATGAACGCCGATCAATCATTTACGGGAAAAAATATATTAAAAAGTGCTTTGCTTTTAACAATTGTCGGCATTATTATAAAAGTTTTAAGCGCAGTCTATCGTATCCCATTTCAGAACATCGTTGGCGATATCGGTTATTACATATATCAGCAAGTATACCCTTTTTACGGGGTTGCTTTCATTTTATCTACATATGGTTTTCCTGTAGTCATTTCTAAATTAATAGCGGAATTGACACCAACAAACAAAGCAGAAGCAAGAAAGGTTTTGTTCGTCTCCTTTATTTTTTTGTCATTACTCTTTATTGCCTTGTTTTTCATTTTCTATACTTACGCGGAAAAAATTGCCTCCTTAATGGGGGATGAACATTTGACGCTTCCAATAAAAACGGTTGCTTTTACATATTTGTTTGTTCCGATTGTGTCGGTTATAAGAGGTTATTTTCAAGGCCACAATAATATGCGTCCAACAGCTATTTCACAATTTGTCGACCAGTTCGTCCGCGTTGTGACGATTTTGCTTATCACTTACTTTTTGGTGGCCTATGGACAATCGATTTACACGACTGCGGCTGGAGCAGTGGCCGGTTCAATTGCCGGTGCATGTTGTGGAGCGATTATATTATGTTTTTATTGGCTAAAAAGAAAAAAAGATGAGCCTCAACAAAGTACGAAGAGAAATGTAATGAAATACACATCTTTATCGATAATTAAAACTTTATCTCGGGACGGTTTAACAATTTGTATTAGCAGCCTGTTATTAATATTATTACAACTCGCTGATAGCATGACATTGTATTCGCAATTGGTTAAAAGTAAACTTTTTTCGGCGACAGATGCAAAAATTGCTAAAGGTATTTTTGATCGGGGCCAGCCACTTATTCAATTAGGAACGGTGTTGGCTGCATCTATGTCATTAACAGTTGTTCCGCTTATTTCAAGCGCTAAAGTCCGAGCTGATTTTCAAAATATTAAAGAAAAAGTTGATTTATCGTTCCGTATTTGCATTATTGCCGGCGTTGGAGCTTCATTAGGGTTAATGGCCATTATAAAACCTGCCAATCTCATGCTCTATACAGATATGAATGGGTCTTATGTATTGGCAATATTAGCATGTACAATCATCTTTTGTTCACTTGCATTGACAGCTGCAGGGGTTATTCAAGGGTTAGGATCGTGTATCATACCTGCACTGTGTATTATCATTGGCGTCATTTGTAAACTATTTCTTAATTATATGTTTGTACCACTGTTCGGGACGTATGGAGCGGCCTCTGCAACGGTGCTCGCTTCTTTAGTCATTGCGATGTTGCTTATAAAGCACCTGTCAAATATGGTGGAGATTCAATCCTTGAAATCTTATTTCATAAAAGCATTATTGGCTGGTGCATGGATGGTTTGTTGTTTAATTGGCTACCAAATTTTATTTCATAAATTGTTCGGAATAAGCCTTACAACCGATCGTTTCCTAGCATCTGTTGAAACTTTAACTGCCATTTTCTTGGGAGCATGGGTATATCTTTATTCCATTTTGAAGATGGGCATTTTTACAGAGAGTGAATTACGGATGTTACCTTTTGGTGAAAAGTTTGTATTCATCATGAAAAGAAAAGAGCGGCGTTTATTGAAGGAGGAGTAAAAATGATAAATACGATTACGATTCTTGGGCTTGGAGCGGGTGATTTAGAACAGCTTTCAGTCGGTGTTTACCGGAAGTTAAAAAATGCCCAGCATCTTTATTTGCGGACAAAAGACCATCCGGTAGTCAGTGATTTGTTAAAAGAAGGTATTCAATTTGAAACGTTTGATAAAGTTTATGAAAAACATGATAGCTTTGAAGTTGTCTATGAGGAAATCGTAGAAACTCTAATAGAAAAAGTAAAGGAAACGGATCTTACATATGCAGTTCCAGGACATCCGCTTGTTGCCGAAAAAACAGTTAAATTGCTATTGGAGAGATCCCGTGGGGATCGTTATCATGTGGCAATTGAAGGTGGGCAAAGTTTTTTTGATGCGATGTTTACGGCGCTGAAAATTGACCCTATAGAAGGTTTTCAGTTTTTGGACGGGACCGATTTGCATGAAAGTCAGTTGAATTTAAGGCAGCATATTATTATCGGCCAAGTTTACGACAGTTTTATCGCCTCAGAAGTAAAATTAACCCTCATGGAACGATTGCCGGATGATTATGAAGTTGTGCTAGTGACACAAGCGGGAACGAAGGGTGAAACGATTAAACACTTGCCATTATATGAACTTGATCGGGAAGTGGAAATCAACAATTTAACGAGCGTTTATGTGCCGCCTGTTCAAGATGATGAGCTGGTTTATGGTGATTTTCAAAAATTGCGTGAAGTGATTAGAACTCTTCGCGAACCGAATGGCTGTCCTTGGGATCGGGAACAGACTCATGAATCGTTAAAAAAATATTTAGTAGAAGAAACGTATGAAGTGTTGGATGCCATTGACAATGGTGATATTGATTTGTTAATTGAAGAGTTGGGCGATGTTCTTTTGCAAGTAATGCTTCATGCACAAATTGGTGAAGATGATGGCTATTTCAATATTAATGATGTGATTCGTGCTATTACGGAAAAAATGATCCGCCGTCATCCACATGTTTTTGGCGATGTTACGGTACAATCAGCCAAAGATGTTGTAACAAATTGGGAGCAAATTAAGCGCACCGAGAAGGAGAATGGCAAGGAAGAGGCTTCAATCTTAGACGGTATTCCGAAAGAACTTCCAAGTCTATATCGGGCTTATGAATTGCAGAAAAAGGCAGCAAAAGTCGGTTTTGATTGGCAAGATGTTGAACCGATGTGGGAAAAAGTAAAAGAAGAACTCGATGAATTTCGAAAGGAGGTTATTAGTGACGAGAAAGAGCAAATGAAGAAGGAATTTGGAGATATTCTTTTTGCACTTGTGAATTTGGCCAGATTTTATAAAATTGATCCTGAAGAAGCGCTACGGTTTACGAACAATAAATTTTATAAACGATTCCGGTTTATTGAAGAAAAAGTGAAAGAAAATGGACAAGTCATTACAGAAATGTCGCTTGATGAATTGGATGCAATCTGGGAAGAGGCAAAAAAGTATGATTGCTAGGAATGCGATAAAATTTTAAGATGAATGGATGAGAGAGAGGACGTGGCATTGAAATGGAGATGCGCTTGGACAAATTTTTAAAAGTATCAAGGCTCATCAAACGGAGAACATTAGCGAAGCAAGTGGCTGATGAAGGTAGAATTACTATTAATGGAAATCGGGCGAAAGCAAGTTCAACCGTGAAAGTCGGCGATGAATTAACAATTCGATTTGGCAAAAAATTAGTTACGGTTAAAGTGGAAGAAATAAAGGATACGACGAAAAAAGAGAATGCAGCTTCTATGTATACAGTTATTAAAGAAGAAAAAATCGATAGCACTGTTGAAGAAGAAAGTGAAGAAGAAAACCCTTTTGTTTTATAAAAAAAGGGTTTTTTTTATGAGTCTCTGTTTTGTTAAGCTTGGTCTAAATCGTGCGCTCCTCTCATATAGTGTAGTAGAAGATTTATGTACTCAAGAAAGGTACAAAAGTCTCTTTACAACTACTTCAAACATTTTTTACGATAGGAGGGTATGATATGGATCATTATTATGATATGACATCTTCAAATAAAGGGACACCTCCTCAGCATGATGTGATCATGAGAGGGCGTCGAACGTTAGAAATATCAGGAATTAAGCAAGTTGAAAGCTTTGATAATGAAGAATTTCTATTGGAAACAACGATGGGCTTTCTCGTCATACGCGGTGAAAATTTGCAGATGAAAAATTTAGACGTTGATAAAGGTGTCGTAGCTATTAAAGGGAGAATTTCCGCATTAACTTATATTGATGATCAGCATGGGGAGAAAGCTAAAGGTTTCTTTAGCAAGTTGTTCAAATGAGTTTAGCCATTCAATTTCATACGATGATTGCGATGATCATCATGGGAGGATGGCTAGGGGTTGCATTGGATACATATGGTCGCTTCCTAAAGCGGCCTAAACGCGCCTCTTGGGTATTGTTTCTATATGATTTATTATTTTGGATTGTACAGGCCTTACTCTTTTTTTATATTCTTCTGCTTGTGAATGAAGGACAGCTTCGTTTTTATATTATTTTGGCCATCCTTTGCGGCTATGCTGCCTATCAAAGTCTATTCCGCAATCTTTATTTAAAATTTTTGGAAATGATAATAAAAGGATCGATTTGGACGTATTTTTTCATCAAACGTTTATTGACGCTTTTTGTTGTACGCCCAATTCGAGGACTAATAAAACTTTTAATAGCTATTGTCCTTTTTATAGGAAATGTTTTCCTAATGTTAGGAAAGCTTTTATGGAAGCTTCTTCACATCTTCTTCAACATCATTTATCGACCTATCAAGTGGTTTTTTAAAATATTATGGCGATTTGTGCCAGAAAAGTTCAAAATGTTTTCTAAAAAAATAGAAGGTTTTTATGTTACAAAGAAGAATATTATAGTAAAATGGTGGAAAAATTTCCGTAAATAAGGGGGCAGCCAATTCGATGGAACCAGTCCGAAGTCGTAAAATTACAGCATTACATCAAAACTACAACCAAGCAGAAATAAAAAAACAGCAAGATTTGAAAAAGAAACGTCTCGGCCTTTACCGCAGGCTTGTATTTATCGGCCTTCTTGCTCTTGGCATCGGCTATACAATTGGATCCGTCCTCTTATCTCAATCGGAAATCCTTAACGAAAAAATGAATGAAAAAATAAAGCTTGAAAAAGAGCTTTCGTCACTAAAAGAACAAGAAAGGGATTATCGTGCGGAAATTGTAAAGCTGAATGACGAGGAGTATGTCGCAAAAGTTGCTAGAAGTGAATATTTTTTATCTGAAGAAGGGGAGATTATTTTTAAGCTGCCTTAAGAGGCAATTTGACAATATTGACCGTTATTTTTGAATTTAGTATAATTAAATAAAATGATTTTGTTTATATTCAAGGAGGAACATTTTTTTTATGTCAATTGAAGTAGGCAGCAAGTTACAAGGAAAAGTAACAGGAATCACCAATTTTGGCGCATTTGTAGAGCTGCCAGAGGGCTCAACAGGTCTTGTCCATATTAGTGAAGTTGCAGATAATTATGTCAAAGACATAAACGACTTCTTACATGTGGGCGATGAAGTAACTGTAAAAGTTTTAAATGTTGAGAAAGATGGTAAAATTGGTTTATCTATTAAAAAAGCGAAAGAACAGGCAGAAACGGGTGTGAATGAACATTCCCAACGCCAACAGCGCCCACGAAATTTCAAACCTGAAAAGCGCGGTGGTGGTGCTGCCGAATCGTTCGAGTCAAAAATGGCTCGCTTCTTAAAAGATAGTGAAGATCGCTTAGCATCATTAAAACGCCATACAGAATCAAAACGTGGCGGCCGTGGTGCGCGTAGAGGTTAATATCAAAAATTATTCAAAGTATGCTTGCTGTCTGTATCAGGGCAAGATCATATATACGAAAGAAATGAAGCACCCGATTGGGTGCTTTTTAGTTTTTTAAACGAAAAAAGTGCAAAAATTTTTTTCATATTATGCGCAAAAATATTAAGCGGTAGACAACTTTTTTTGCATAGAGGGAAAGTATAATTGATTGGGTAAAAGACTTGTATTATTTTATTGGTCAATTTTCCTCTATAAATTTAAAATATTTTACCATGTTGGCATAAACCTTGCATTAAAAAGGTTGAAATACAGTAAATATTTGAAAATTTATAGGAGGAATGATTATGGAGAAAAACGAAATACATATACCTTTTGCTGCTGCAATCATCCCTTTATTAGTCATGATGATTACAATGGCTTTTACTATTATTAAATTTGAAGGAAGCCCGCATGTTCCATTAATTGTTGGTGCAGTTGTATCCGCTTTCATTGCGTGGAGATATGGGTATAAGTGGAAAGAAATTGAAGATGGGTTTTATAAAGGTATCACATTGGCGTTGCCAGCGATCGTCATTGTGATCATCGTTGGTTTGATCATTGGTTCATGGATTGGCGGAGGAATTATCGCAACGATGATTTATTATGGTCTGAAGTTTCTGAGCCCTTCGATGTTCCTTTTGTCCATTTGTGTCATTTGTGCCATTGTATCTTTAGCAATCGGAAGTTCTTGGTCAACGATGGGAACCATTGGTGTTGCCGGCATGGGGATTGGCATTAGTATGGGAATTCCAGCGCCAATGATAGCAGGTGCTATTATTTCTGGTGCCTATTTTGGCGATAAAATGTCACCATTATCTGATACAACGAATTTGGCATCTGGAATTACAAATACGGATTTATTCGAGCATATAAAACATATGTTTTACACAACGATACCAGCCCTAGTCATTGCCCTTGTTGTGTATTGGATTTTAGGGAGAAATTATAGCGGAAGCGAACTCAACAATGAAAAGATTTTAGAAGTGATGAATGTATTAAATGAAAACTTTTTTATAACCCCTTGGTTGCTTGTTGTTCCGGTATTGATCATTGTTTTAGTTGCATTAAAAGTTCCTGCCTTACCTTCGTTGATTGTTGGGGTATTGCTAGGTTGGCTTTGCCAAGTTTTTGTTCAAGGCGGCTCTGTTGCAGATGCGGTGAACACATTGCAAGGCGGATTTTCAATTGAAACAGGAAATGAATTAGTTGATGGTCTCTTAAACCGTGGCGGTATTGATGATATGATGTATACTGTTTCTCTTACAATCGTTGCCATGACTTTTGGCGGTGTTATGGAACGAACCGGAATGCTCCGTTCAATAGTAGCTCAAATTTCGAAGCTGGCAAAAACTGCACGCAGTCTTGTTGCTACTACAGTCGTATCATCGTTTTTAACAAATATTACGGCAGCCGAGCAGTATATTTCAATTTTATTGCCTGGCCGTATGTACGCTCAAGCGTTTAAAGAAAAAGGTCTTCAGTCGAAAAATCTTTCCCGTGCTTTAGAAGATGGCGGTACGGTCACTTCAGCGTTAGTTCCGTGGAATACGTGCGGTGTTTTTATTTTATCAACACTCGCTGTTCATCCATTTGAATATGCGCCTTATGCTATTTTAAATTTCACCGTACCAATATTGTCTATTATCTTTGCTTTCTTAGGAATTAAAATTGCCTATATACGTGAAGATGAGAAAATTGAACATGAAATTGCAGAAACGAGAGTAAGTTCTTAGTCTTTTTAGATAAATCTTTTATAAATTTTTTTATTTTTAGTATTTTGTATTGATACCTGCATATGATAGTAGAGGTTAGAAAGTAAAAATTGTTTAAGGGGGAAATGATTGTGTGGGTTGTAACGCTTTATGCGCATGACCGCATCAAGATGTACGAATTTGATAACAAGGAGGAGGCTCAAAAACAATTTGACAACCTGACCGGTTGCAAGATTTTATCCGAAGTCATTTATTTTACGGATTTCGAAGATGCTGATGTCATGCCAAAGCGTGAATTAGCGTTTGCCCCTAACTAATCGATCGTGCAGGTTGAAATTGGAGCAAACGGATGTAAAGTGGACATCGTACAAAACTTGGAAAGGTTGTTCCATGTCGTATTCAACGAAAAAAACTGGGCTTCATACCCAGTTTTTTTTATGCGCTAAATTTCCAGTTAAACCTTTTCTATTAAGTAATAATAATGGAACTTTTACTTTTTATTGATATTGTATTTTTTAAGACGGTATTGCAAGTTTTGGCGGCTCATGCCAAGTGCTTCCGCTGCTTTTGTAATATTAAACTGATAATGTTTCATAATTTTTGTTAAGTAATATGTTTCGACTTCTTTCAAATATTGATCCAATGGTTTAATATTTTTTCCTTTTTGAGAAATCAAGTGATTGGATTGAGAGAAAATATCTGCTTCTTTTTTCAATTGTGTTTTATTTCGGAAATGAATTGGCAAATGGATGTACGAAATGAGATCTTCCTGATCAATTAAATTCATGGCACCTTCGATAATATGCTCCAGTTCACGAATATTGCCCGGCCAGTCGTAATGATGGAATATATTCAAAACTTCATCATCAATACCTTTCACATTCATGCCAAACAATTGGTTGTATTTATCAATAAAGTATTGAACAAGCTCAGGAATATCTTCTTTTCTTTCTCTGAGCGGCGGTATAAAAAGGGAAACAACACTTAGCCGATAATATAAGTCTTTTCGAATCCTCCCTTGGGCAATGGCTTCGAATGGATCTTCATTAATCGTTGCGATGATTCTGACATCAATTTCACGATCTTTCGTATCACCAATCCGCCGTACTGTTTTTTCTTGTAATACTCGTAAAAGCTTTGCTTGTAAAGCGGGATTAAGGGAATTTAACTCATCGAGAAGCAATGTTCCGCCTTCAGCTTGTTCAAAAAGTCCAGGCCGTTCAATTGCTCCAGTAAAAGCTCCTTTTTTAGTACCGAACAACAACCCTTCAATTAAACTGTCTGGTAAAGCAGCACAATTTTGAGAAATGAAAGGTTTTCCCGAACGGTTACTTCCGTTATGAATGCTTTGAGCAAACAATTCTTTTCCTGTTCCGGTCTCGCCGACAATAAGTACAGAGGAGCTTGTGCGCGTCACTCTTTTACTTGCTTCAATCACTTCTTGAATTTGTTTGCTCTTTCCAATAATTGAATCAAATGTATAACGGGTATTCCCTTTTTTATTCATATTTTCTCTAATAAGCTTTTCAAGCTTCGTAATATCTCGGGCAATTTCAATGGCTCCGATGATTTTGCCCTCTTCAATAATCGGAAATGTATTATTAATTGTTGTTATTTCTTTTCCGCGAATATTAAAGTATGTTTGTTTAACATTTTTTATCGCATGCCCTTTTTGTAAAACATCTAAAAGTGTACTGTCTTCGTTTTGATTGAAAGAAAAAACGTCCAAAAGGTTTTTATTAAGAACATCTCCAATATGCATTCCTTCAATTTCGCTCATTTTCCGATTATAAATAATAGTTTTTCCGTTTTGGTCAATCGCATGGATACCTACATCAATCTCATCGAGAATTCGTTGGAAATATATATTTTTTACAGGAATCGTTCCACTATTTTTAGCCGCCATAGAAGGGTCCCCTTTATAAAATTTACTATTATTTTAGCAAAACAGCTAATAGGAGCAAGAAAAATTTGCACTTATTTATTATAGTCAAAATAATAAAGAAAAAAATTTTTGCTCTAATGTTGATAAAAAGCAAAAAAATATTGCATCCAATGATTAATATACCAATAGTTCAAGGTTGGCATATTTCTTGCATATATTAAATTATGAGTACGATCAGTAAAGGAATGAGATTCGTGGAAACTTCTTAAACTAGAGTATGAAGACGATAAGGAGGATATATATTGAACATGGTAGATTCAAAAAACAAAAAATCAACTCAAATCATAGAGCAGACTGAAAAATACGGAGCGAAGAACTATCACCCACTGCCAATTGTTATTTCGAAGGCAGAAGGCGTGTGGGTGGAAGACCCTGAAGGAAATAAATATATGGATTTTCTTAGTGCATACTCAGCTGTTAACCAAGGACACCGTCATCCGAAAATTATCCAAGCTTTAAAAGATCAAGCAGACTTAGTTACCTTAACATCTCGTGCATTCCATAATGATAAGTTAGGGCCTTGGTATGAAATGGTTTGTAAATTAACAAACAAAGAAATGGCTTTACCGATGAATACAGGTGCCGAGGCTGTAGAAACAGCTTTTAAAGCAGCACGCCGTTGGGCTTATGATGTCAAAGGCGTTCCAGAAAATCAAGCTGAAATTATTGCTTGTTCCGGAAACTTCCATGGTCGAACAATGACTGCGGTTTCTTTGTCATCAGATCCAGAATATAAACGAGGCTTTGGACCGATGCTCCCTGGCATTAAAATTGTCCCGTATGGAGATGTGGAAGCTTTAAAAAATGCGATCACCGACAATACAGCTGCTTTAATCATTGAGCCAATCCAAGGTGAGGCGGGAATTGTCATCCCACCGGAAGGTTATTTGAAGAAAGCGTATGAAGTTTGTAAGGAAAATAATGTTTTATTTATTGCCGATGAAATTCAGGCAGGTCTTGGCCGCTCCGGAAAAATGTTTGCTTGCGATTGGGAAGATATTGTTCCTGATATGTATATATTAGGAAAAGCTCTTGGCGGCGGGGTGTTCCCTATTTCTTGCGTTGTTGCCAATAAAGATATTCTTGGTGTGTTCAATCCTGGTTCACACGGCTCTACTTTTGGCGGCAATCCATTGGCATGTGCCGTTTCCATCGCAGCAATCAATGTTATAGTTGAAGAAAAGCTTGCGGAACGTTCGTTAAAACTTGGAGAATACTTTATTCAAAAATTAAGAGAGATCAAGAATCCAATCATTAAAGAAGTCCGAGGACGCGGTTTATTTATCGGTGTTGAGCTAACGGAACCAGCACGTAAATATTGTGAAGCATTAAAAGAAGAAGGTCTCCTTTGTAAAGAAACGCATGAGACGGTCATTCGCTTTGCTCCTCCGTTAGTGATTACCAAAGAAGAACTTGATTGGGCATTTGAGAGGATACAAAAAGTTTTAGAAAAAGATAAAGCAAATTAAGAAAAATAATAAGAGTACAAGAGGTGCTAGAAAGATGTCTGGTACAAAAACAGCAGAAAAAACTGTTCAAAATGTAGAAGAATCAATGGACTTATTTACGTCAACACAAACGATTATTAAAGAGGCTTTAGAAAAATTAGGGTATACGGAAGAAATGTATGAATTGTTGAAAGAACCGCTAAGATTATTAACCGTAAGAATCCCTGTGCGAATGGATGATGGTTCAATCAAAATTTTTACCGGGTACCGGTGCCAACATAATGATGCAGTAGGTCCGACAAAAGGCGGAATCCGATTTCATCCCGAAGTGACTGAAGAAGAAGTAAAAGCTTTGTCCATGTGGATGAGTTTGAAATGCGGTCTTGTTGACTTGCCTTATGGCGGAGGTAAGGGAGGGATCGTTTGTGATCCTCGGAAAATGTCAATGGGTGAATTAGAGCGGCTTAGCCGTGGCTATGTGAGGGCCATCAGTCAGATTGTAGGTCCGACGAAAGATATACCGGCGCCAGATGTGTATACAAACTCGCAAATCATGGCTTGGATGATGGATGAGTATAGCAAAATCCGCGAATATGATTCTCCTGGCTTCATTACCGGAAAACCTCTCGTTCTTGGCGGATCGCAAGGCAGGGAAAGAGCTACTGCCCAAGGGGTTGTCATTTGCATTGAAGAAGCCGCTAAAAAGCGTGGCATATCTATTGAAGGGGCGCGTGTAGTTATTCAAGGCTTCGGAAATGCAGGGAGCTATTTAGCAAAATTTTTGCATGACCGGGGAGCGAAAGTTATCGGTATTTCCGATGTGTTTGGTGGTTTGCATGATCCTAATGGCCTTGATATAGATTACCTTTTAGATCGAAGAGACAGCTTTGGAACGGTAACGAATTTATTTAAAAATACAATTACCAATAAAGAACTGTTAGAACTTGATTGTGATATTTTAGTGCCTGCTGCCATTTCAAACCAAATTACAGCTCAAAATGCTCATAATATTAAAGCATCAATCGTTGTGGAAGCAGCAAATGGCCCGACAACTTTGGAAGCGACAAAAATTTTAACAGAACGAGGTATTTTGTTAGTTCCAGATGTTTTAGCAAGCGCTGGCGGTGTTACTGTATCCTATTTTGAATGGGTGCAAAATAATCAAGGTTATTATTGGACTAGTGAGGAAGTAAACGAAAAACTTCAGAAAATGCTAGTAAAAGCATTTAATAATGTATACGAAACATCTAAGCAACGAAATGTTAACATGCGTTTGGCTGCCTATATGACAGGTATTCGAAAAATGGCGGAGGCAGCAAGATTTAGAGGTTGGGTATAAAATAGTTTGGCTTGTCTAAAAAATACCGAAAAAAAACAGCGGATTGAGAAATAGATGGGTTCTCAATATCGCTGTTTTTCTTTTTACTCGTTACTCGAAATTCGTGTTAATTTCAGTAGATTGAGGGGCGCGATACTAGGCTTTTATTTTCCAGAATCCGCTTAGGTGCATGTACAAAATATTTTCTAATTTTTTAGAAGGGCGCACGGTGTATACCTTTTGGCTCACATCACATATCATTATTAATAAACAAAACAAAGCAGGTTTGAAAAATACTCTGTAGAAATTCGTATAAACTATTCTTTTTTTCGTCAAATTTGGCTAAGAAAATAGACGATTTAACATGTAAATGCTTGCTATTTATAAAAAGGACTGGAGTGGCTATATAAAAAACTGAATTTTTTGACATAAGAATAATAAAATACGTCGAATACTTTTTTAAAATTACCCTGATGTTTTGACAAAAAAAGAAAAAAGGCTGTGGTTTAATAAAAAACAACTACATTTTGTCAGGGGAGTGTTTCGCATGCAAAAAATTGAAAGGGAGTTGATTTTCCAAGCACAGCCGCAAGGGGTTATGGAGGGTCTTTTCGAGCGTATTGGCGCTAAGATTGAACATTTATTTATGAAGAAAGGGTTTTTATTAGTTATTGTTGGGTTTTTATTGGGACGAGCCTTAATTCTTGCGAAAATTGCACCATTTGCACTGCCGTTTTTTGCAGCTGTTTTCTTAATGCGGAAAGAAAAGACCGGACAAGCTGCTATCGCTTTAGTGCTTGGAGCATTGTCAACGTCCATACCTAGTGCAGGCTTTACCTTTGGTTCAATAGGAGCGTTTTTTATCTTTCATCTCATTTTTTCAAAGATTAGTAAAAATCAATTAAAGATGCTGCCGATTAATGTTTTTGTTGCAAGTTTAGTAACAAGACTAACGTTAACATATATTTCGATGCATGAAATTACATATTATGATGTAATGATGAGTTTTATTGAAGCGGGTCTTGGTTATATTCTTACACTTATCTTTATTCAAAGTGTGCCGCTTTTAAGTACACGGCGTAGAAAACAAGCTTTGAAAAATGAAGAGATTATTTGTTTAATTATTTTATTTGCTTCTGTGTTAACAGGTACGATCGGTTGGTCATTTTATAATATTTCAGTTGAACATGTTTTATCGAGATATTTGGTATTGTTATTTGCTTTTGTCGGCGGAGCCGCAATTGGTTCAACCGTAGGGGTGGTCACAGGTCTTATTTTAAGCCTTGCTAATGTTGCCAGCCTTTATCAAATGAGCTTGCTTGCATTTTCAGGTTTACTCGGCGGATTGTTAAAAGACGGAAAAAAATACGGTGTTGCAATAGGCCTTATGATAGGCACGCTGCTCATTGGCTTATATGGAGAAGGAACGAATGAACTAATGCCAACGATTTTCGAGTCTTGTTTAGCAATGTTTATGTTTTTCCTGACACCGCAATCTTTTATTTCGAGAATTGCAAAATTTATTCCTGGAACGGATGAACATGCACAAGAGCAACAGCAATATATGCGTAAAATTAGAGATGTTACAGCAAAGCGGGTCGAACAGTTTTCAAGGTTGTTCCAAGCGCTTTCCAATAGTTTTAATTACCATGGCCTAAATGGGCATGAGGAGGACGACCAGCAAAAAGAAATTGATTATTTTTTAAGCAATATTACTGAAAAAACTTGTCAAACTTGTTTCCGTAAATCGAAATGCTGGGAAGAAAACTTTAATACAACATATGATTACATGGTTGAAATTATGCATGAATGTGAAAATCAACCAAAAAAACAGAGCAGCTCTTTGCAGCGGGAATGGAACAACCATTGTGTTAAAGCTGCAAAAGTTTATGAAGAAATTAAACAAGAATTATCTTTTTATCATGCAAATCAACGGTTAAAAAAGCAGGTGAAAGAAAGCAGACGATTAGTAGCTGATCAGTTATTAGGGGTTTCTCAAGTAATGGAAGATTTTGCAAAAGAGATTCAACGTGAGCGTGAAAATCACCAGCTTCAAGAAGATCAAATTATAGAAGCTTTAGCTGGAATGGGTATTGAATTGGGGCAAATTGATATTTACAGCTTAAAATCAGGGAATGTTGATATTGAAATAAGCATCCCTTATTGCCATGGAACTGGAGAAGCGGAAAAAGTCATTGCTCCGATGTTATCGGACATTTTAGGTGAAACAATCGTTGTTAAAAAAGAAGAATGTGCTCCATATCCACATGGGTATTGCCATGTAACTTTAGGTTCAGCTCGTGCCTATGTTGTTGAAACAGGTGTTGCTCATGCAGCCAAGGGTGGGGCACTTATTTCCGGAGATTGTTACTCAACCATTGAGCTTGGTGCTGGAAAATATGCCATTGCCATTAGCGATGGAATGGGAAACGGCGAGAGGGCTTATCTAGAAAGCAATGAAACATTAGTTTTATTGCAAAAAATATTGCAATCAGGTATTGAAGAAAAAGTTGCAATTAAGTCTGTTAATTCTGTCCTTTCACTTCGAACAACCGATGAAATTTTCTCAACGCTTGATTTGGCTATGATTGATCTACAAGATGCTAGCGTCAAGTTTTTAAAAATAGGTTCATCACCAAGTTTTATAAAAAGAGGTGAGCAAATTAAGAAAATTGAAGCAAGCAATTTGCCAATTGGCATTATTAAAGATTTTGAAGTTGACGTAGTAAGCGAACAACTGAAATCAGGAGATTTGCTCATCATGATGAGCGATGGGGTGTTTGAAGGGCCCTCTCATGTGGAAAACTACGATGTTTGGATGAAGAGAAAATTGAAAGAAATTCAGTCTGAAGATCCGCAAGCGGTTGCAGACATAATATTGGAAGAAGTCATTCGCACAAGCGGGCAAATTCAAGATGATATGACGGTCATTGTTGCAAAAATTAAACATAATATACCGAAGTGGGCGGCGATCCCAGTTTATCCAAGCAAAAAAGCTCAGTAGAAACGATTTAAAATCTATAATTAGAAAGATCCAAAGGCCATCGGTGAAGGAAATAAAAAAAGAAATGGTTTATTATTTCCCAGGAAAGACTAGTATATGCGTATATTTCCTTTTTTATTCGTTAAAAATGGTACTAGACCATTTTGGGAGGAGATACGAATGAAAAAAGGAACACTTAAACAAATTTTACTAATAACCGATGGCTGTTCGAATTCTGGGGAAGATCCAGTGGCAATGGCAGCATTAGCTAAAGAACAAGGAATCACCGTCAATGTGATCGGTGTAATGCAGAACGATACGGTAGGAGAGGAAGGAAGACGAGAAATTGAAGAGATTGCTTTAAGCGGAGGTGGTATTAGCCAAATTGTATATACGAAGCAGTTGTCACAAACTGTGCAAATGGTTACAAGAAAAGCAATGACGCAAACTTTGCAAGGAGTGGTTAATGCTGAATTAAAGCAAATTCTCGGCAAAACAAGTACAATTGAAGATCTCCCGCCTGAAAAGAGGGGCGAAGTGATGGAAGTTGTTGATGAACTTGGGGAAACGGTCGACTTGGAAGTTTTAATATTAATAGATATTAGCGGCAGTATGAAAGATAAAATTCCAACAGTAAAAGAAGCATTGTTTGATTTGTCCATCAGTTTAAATTCACGCATTGGAAAAAACCGTTTCTCAATTTTCACATTCCCAGGAAAGCGAGGCGATGCTGATAAAATACTAGATTGGACGCCTAAACTCGATTCAATTTCAAGTATATTCCCTAAACTTACATCAGGTGGAATTACTCCGACAGGTCCGGCCATTCGTGCAGCTATTCAACAGTTTAGTGTGAAAAAATCTCGAACATTAAGGAGCTGGATTTCTGATGATGATGAATACATCGAAGAAACCGGCTTTTAATATAACGCCAGGCACAATCATAACAGGAAAATGGCAACATCATAGCTATACAATTTTAAAAACTCTCGGGTTTGGGGCTACTGGAACTGTTTACTTAGCCCAAGGGAAAAGGGGACTTGTTGCATTAAAAATAAGCGAGGATCATATGGCGATTACTTCGGAAGTAAATGTGCTTCGACACTTTTCTAAGGTCCAAGGTTGCCTTGGGCCTTCTTTGCTTGATGTCGATGACTGGGATGTGCGGAACATCGGAAAAACTTTACCGTTTTATGTAATGGAATATTTAAAAGGGGAAGATTTTTTATCCTATTTAAAAAAACATGGGAATGAATGGCTCATTGTTCTCGTTTTGCAGCTGCTTGCTGATTTAGAAAAACTTCATAAAGAAGGCTGGATTTTTGGAGATTTAAAACCGGATAATCTAATTGTAGTCGGGCCTCCACCAAGAGTACGCTGGCTTGATGTTGGCGGAACGACAAAAATGGGTCGCTCTATTAAAGAATTTACCGAATTTTATGATCGCGGTTATTGGAATTTGGGAACGAGGAAAGCAGAACCTTCATATGATTTATTTGCTGTTGCAATGGTGATGATCAATGCTTGCTATCCGCAGCGTTTTTCGAAAAAAGACGAAAGCAGGCATCTGCCACAGTTAATCAAAGCCATTCAAAGTGCACCTCTTTTAAAAAGATATGAAAAGGTAATTGTGAAGGCCCTGCAAAGCCGTTATCATTCCGCGCAAGATATGAGAAATGAATTAATGGAAGTGGCAAATGGGAGGATTGATAAAAGGAAACCGATACGAAATGAAGTAGCACCTTCATCGATTACACAAACGAAAGCGCCCTCTTTCAGGCAAAAACAAAGAGACATAAAAAGGAAGGAAAAATATAGAGGAATTTTTGAAACAATGATTATTGCTATTTTATTAATCGTTGCTTACTTTCTTTATATTGCTGGACATATCATGTGAAAGATTTGCTAAAATAAAGATTGAAGAATTGTTACAATCAACTATAGAGGAAGATTGGAATGAAGTTTGATAAGGTTCGGCAGTTTATTGAAAAACATCAATTATTAAAAAAAGGCTCAACTGTTGTCGTCGGTGTATCAGGTGGTCCAGATTCTATCGCCCTGCTTCATTATTTATGGACTTTTAAAGATAAATGGGAGTTATCCTTAATCGCTGCACATGTTGATCATATGTTTAGAGGAAAACAATCATATGAAGACTTACTGTTTGTAAAAGATTTTTGCGAAAAGCTTCAAATTACGTTTGAAGGCACTTCGATTGATGTGCCTGAATACATAAAAATTCATCAACTGACTCCTCAAGTTGCGGCAAGGGAATGCAGGTATCAGTTTTATAGTAGAGTGTTAGAAAAATATAGCGCACAATACTTAGCACTGGCCCACCACGGGGATGACCAAGTTGAAACGATGTTGATGAGGATGGTACGCGGAAGCTATGGAAAAGGATTGGCCGGCATCCCGGTAAAACGCGATTTTCATGGTGCTGAGATAATCCGACCCTTTTTATGTTTGACAAGAGATGAAATTGAACAATATATAGATGAATTTCATCTTTCCTATCGAGTTGATCCAAGCAATGAGAAGGATGATTATCAAAGAAACCGGTTTAGGCATTATGTCCTTCCTTTTTTAAAAAGCGAAAACCCAAATGTAGCCGAGCGCTTTCAGACGATAAGTGAATTATTAATGGAGGATGAAAAGCTTTTAGAGGAATATGCAGCGCAAGGAATTGAAAAGGCAGTGATTGAGAAAACGGAAAAAAAAGTTGTATTTCTTATAAATGAGTTTAAGAGTCTTCCTATTTCTTTACAAAGAAGAGGTATTCAACTAATATTAAAATATCTTTATAAAAGTATTCCTTCCAATTTAGCTACGATACATATAGATCAGTTACTATCCTTGCTCAAAACTAAACATCCTTCAGGTATATTACATTTTCCAAAAGGCTTGATTGTAACAAAGTCGTATCATCAATGCACATTAGCAATTGGTGAGGAAACAGAGAAACACTACTTGCCTTTAGAGCTGCAGGTGCCGGGGGAAGTATTTATAACTGATGATGTTTCAATCAAAGCTGAATGGGTAAAGGATATTCCAAAGACGATGTCCGGTGTTGATTATTTTATTTGTACAAGTGATCACATTGCATTACCTATACATATACGTACTCGAAAAACGGGTGACCGGATGACGTTAAAAGGTATGGTAGGAACAAAAAAGTTAAAAGATATTTTTATCGATGAGAAAATTCCAAGAGAAAAAAGGGATCGTTGGCCTGTTGTAGTGGACGGCAATGGGGAAATTCTTTGGCTTCCGCTTTTAAAAAAATCACGATTTTTTTTCGATCAACGAGAAAGTACATCTAATAATAGTCATGTTTATTTATTATTGCAATATATTTTATACAACAAAGAGCTCTAGGAGGAACAAGCATGAACGCAGATATTAAAGAAGTATTAATCTCAGAAGAAGATATACAAAAAAAGGTAAAAGAACTTGGAGCTATTTTATCAGCTGAATATGAGGACCGCTTTCCGCTTGTGATTGGTGTATTAAAAGGTGCAATGCTCTTTATGAGTGATTTAGTAAAAAATATGGATATTCATTTGGAAATGGATTTTATGGATGTTTCTAGCTATGGTAACTCAACAGTCTCATCCGGTGAGGTTAAAATTATTAAAGACTTAAATACATCTGTTGAAGGACGCCATATCATTATTGTAGAAGATATTATTGACAGCGGTCTGACGCTAAACTACCTTGCAGAACTCCTTCAATATCGAAAAGCTGAATCCATTAAAATTGTAACATTACTTGATAAGCCGACTGGACGAAAAGTGGATTTGAAAGCGGATTTAGTAGGCTTTGAAGTCCCAGATGCATTTGTAGTTGGCTATGGTCTAGATTATGCTGAACGTTACCGTAATCTTCCTTATATTGGTGTTTTAAAGCCGGAAGTTTATGAGAAATAGAAATGGCTCATACCGTAAACATCCCTTCAAAATATAGAAAAAATATCCTTATTTATAAGGGTAATTTGTTGTGTTTTTTTTATTTTATATGTTACCATTTACTATAGTGTTTTCGCTTCGCAGGAGGAGGTAAGTAATGAATCGGATCTTCCGTAATACAATCTTTTATTTATTGATTTTTTTAGTTGTAATTGGAGTAGTAAGCTTTTTTAGTGGAACAGGACAACAACAAAAACAGCTTACATACGACCAATTTATCACTCACCTTGAAAAAGGCGATATTAAGTCAATGAACTTTCAGCCTGACCGATTAGTGTACGAAATAAGGGGCCAATTAAAGTCGCAAACTGAAGGTCAATATTTCGTTACATATGTTCTTCAAACAGAGGCAGCTGCTGATTTTGTAGAAATGGCAAGAAAATCCGGAGCTATCGTGAATATTGAGCAGGCAGAAGAAACGAGCGGATGGGTTACATTTTTTACTTCAATTATCCCTTTTATCATCATATTTATTTTGTTCTTCTTCTTGCTTAATCAAGCGCAAGGCGGCGGCAGCCGTGTGATGAACTTCGGAAAAAGCAGAGCAAAACTCTATAATGAAGAGAAGAAAAAGGTTCGTTTTAAAGATGTTGCTGGTGCTGATGAAGAAAAGCAAGAACTTGTCGAGGTTGTAGAATTTTTAAAAGATCCTCGGAAATTCTCTGCACTTGGTGCCCGTATTCCTAAAGGTGTTCTGCTTGTTGGACCTCCAGGAACAGGTAAAACATTGCTTGCACGTGCTGTTGCTGGGGAAGCAGGTGTTCCGTTTTTCTCAATCAGCGGTTCAGACTTTGTTGAAATGTTCGTCGGTGTAGGTGCTTCACGTGTTCGTGACCTATTTGAAACGGCCAAAAAGAATGCACCATGTATTATTTTTATCGATGAAATTGATGCTGTTGGTCGTCAGCGTGGTGCAGGTCTTGGTGGTGGACATGATGAACGGGAACAAACATTGAACCAATTGCTTGTTGAAATGGATGGTTTCGGTGCTAATGAAGGTATTATAATTATAGCTGCTACGAACCGTCCGGATATTTTGGACCCTGCCCTCCTTCGTCCAGGTCGATTTGACCGTCAAATTACTGTGGATAGACCGGACGTAAAAGGCCGGGAAGCTGTTTTGGCTGTACATGCCCGAAACAAACCACTTGCTCCAGATGTTGATCTTAAAACAATTGCGCTTCGCACACCAGGATTCTCTGGTGCAGATCTTGAAAACTTATTAAATGAAGCAGCACTTGTTGCAGCGAGAGCAGATAAAAAGCAAATTACCGCTGAAGACATTGATGAAGCAATTGACCGTGTTATTGCAGGTCCTGCAAAACGAAGCCGTGTCATTTCCGAAAAAGAGAGAAAAATTGTTGCGTATCATGAAGCAGGTCATACAGTTATCGGGGTTGTTCTTGAAGATGCCGATATGGTTCACAAAGTTACGATCGTCCCTCGCGGGCAAGCGGGCGGCTATGCGGTTATGCTTCCAAAAGAAGATCGTTATTTTATGACGAAGCCAGAATTACTTGATAAAATTACCGGCCTCCTTGGTGGGCGTGTAGCGGAAGAATTAGTGCTTGGGGAAGTTAGTACAGGTGCCCATAATGACTTCCAACGGGCGACTAATATTGCCCGGAAAATGGTAACTGAATACGGTATGAGCGACAAATTAGGACCAATGCAATTTGGTCATCCAACAAGCGGTCAAGTTTTCCTTGGAAGGGATATTAACAGCGAGCAAAACTATAGTGATACAATAGCCTATGAAATTGATATGGAGATTCAACGCATCATTAAAGAATGCTATGAACGGGCTAAGAAAATCTTAACAGATTATTCGAAACAGCATCATTTAATTGCCCAAACGCTCTTGGAAGTTGAAACGTTAGATGCGGAACAAATTAAACATCTATTTGAACATGGAACTCTTCCAGAAGGCAGCAATGGAAAAGGAAATGCAGATTCAACATCCAAAGAAGAGTCAGGGAAAGATGACGTAATCGTTCATATTAATTCAAAAAACGAAGAAACAGAACCGAAAGAGTAATTTTAGTAAATAGGATGCCATTTGGCATCCTATTTTAGCTAGAAATTGTTCAAATGTTATAAATCTAATTTTAATAGGGTGATCACAATGATATTTGTATTTGATGTTGGTAATACGAATACGGTTTTAGGTGTTTTTGAAGGAGAGGAATTAAAACATCATTGGCGGATTGAAACGAGTCGTCATAAAACTGAAGACGAATATGGGATGTTGATAAAAGCGCTATTTTCTCATGTTGGTATCAGTACAACAGATATATCCGGAATTATTATATCTTCTGTAGTACCACCAATTATGCATGCCCTAGAAAGAATGTGTGAAAAATATTTTCATCTTGAACCAATGATTGTCGGACCAGGCATCAAAACCGGTTTAAATATTAAATACGATAACCCACGCGAAGTTGGAGCAGACCGAATTGTAAATGCTGTTGCCGGCATTCATCTATATGGGGCTCCGCTAATCATAGTTGATTTCGGTACAGCAACTACATATTGTTACATCGATGAAAACAAACAGTATATGGGTGGGGCAATTGCACCAGGAATCAATATTTCTACGGAAGCGCTTTATACGAAAGCAGCGAAACTGCCCCGCATTGAAATTGCCAGACCAAATGGCATTGTTGGAAAAAATACAGTTCATGCAATGCAAGCAGGTATTTTATTTGGTTATGTTGGTCAAGTTGAAGGGATCGTTAAAAGAATGAAAGAACAAGCTTTAGTTGAGCCGAAGGTGATTGCAACGGGCGGTTTAGCTTCACTCATTGCGAAAGAATCAGATGTGATTGATGTTGTTGATCCATTCTTGACATTAAAAGGGCTGCAAATGATTTTTGCCCGTAATCAAACGAGTGGAAGGAGCAAATTTGATGCATGATTATTTAATTAAAGCATTGGCTTATGATGGACAAGTTAGAGCTTATGGAGTGCGTTCAACGGAAACTGTAGCAGAAGGACAAAGACGCCATGACACTTGGGCGACAGCATCGGCAGCCCTTGGAAGAACGATGACTGCTGCGGTGATGATGGGAGCGATGCTGAAAGGTGAAGATAAAATAACGGTGAAAATTGATGGAGGCGGACCGATTGGCGTAATTCTCGTTGACACAAATGCCCATGGAGAAGTGCGAGGCTATGTATCCAATCCGCATGTTGATTTTGAATTAAACGAGAAGGGAAAACTGGATGTTGCCCGTGCGGTTGGCAAAAACGGATTTTTGTCGATTGTAAAAGATTTAGGATTGAGAGACTATTTTACAGGACAAGTACCGTTAATTTCAGGTGAAATTGGTGAAGATTTTAGTTATTATTTTGCAGCCTCTGAGCAAGTTCCATCTGCAGTCGGCGTTGGTGTACTAGTAAATCCTGATCATACAATCAAAGCAGCTGGTGGATTTATTATTCAGTTAATGCCGGGAACTGATGATGAGACCATCACAAAAATAGAAAATCAGATTCAAGCGCTTCCACCTATATCAAAGCTAATCGAAGAGGGACTTACACCAGAGGAAATATTAGAAAGATTGCTTGGAAAAATTAAAGTACTTGAAAAAATGCCGGTGTCTTTTAAATGCAATTGTTCAAAAGAAAGATTTGCAGATGCCATCATTGGTTTAGGGCGTGAAGAAATAAAAGCGATGATAGAAGAGGACGGAAAAGCGGAAGCTCTTTGCCATTTTTGTAATCAATCATACTTTTTTTCAAAAGAAGAATTGGAACACCTTTACGGAAATGCTCAAGAATAAAAAGTTTTTTTGCTTGAAAAAACTATTATTTGGAATTGTCGAGTAAATTTTGTTGACAATAATCTGAAAACTTGATAGGTTAATGATAGAAAAACTTAAAAATCAATATAATTACTCGGGATTGGAGTGTCGTAAATGCGTGTTGTAAATTCCATTGAAGAATTAATTGGCTCTACACCAATCGTAAAATTGAACCGGCTAACAGATGAAAATGATGCAGAAGTATATGTAAAGTTGGAGTATTTTAACCCTGGTAGCAGCGTAAAAGATCGTATTGCTATGGCAATGATCAATGACGCTATCAAAAAAGGCGAATTAAAGCCAGGAGATACTATTATTGAGCCAACAAGCGGAAATACTGGTATCGGATTAGCGATGGTTGCAGCAGCAAAAGGTTTAAAAGCAGTTCTTGTTATGCCTGATACAATGAGCTTAGAAAGACGTAATCTTTTACGTGCATACGGTGCAGAACTTATTTTAACACCTGGCGCAGAGGGTATGAAAGGTGCGATTAGCAAAGCGGAAGAACTTGCTAAGGAACATGGCTATTTCATGCCACAACAATTTAAAAACCAAGCAAATCCTCAAATTCACCGTGAAACAACAGGTAAGGAAATCGTTGAACAAATGGATCAATTAGATGCGTTTGTTTCTGGTATTGGGACGGGTGGAACAATTACAGGCGCTGGTGAAGTGTTAAAACAAAAATTCCCTGACATTAAGATTTTTGCGGTTGAACCTGCTGATTCTCCAGTTCTTTCTGGTGGCAAACCTGGTCCTCACAAAATTCAGGGAATCGGTGCCGGATTTGTACCAGATGTATTAAATACAAATATTTATGATGAAGTTATCAAAATTGAAAATGAAGAAGCGTTCGAACATGCACGTCGTGCTGGCCGAGAAGAAGGTATTTTATGCGGTATTTCTTCAGGGGCAGCCATTGCTGCAGCTTTAAAAGTTGCTAAAAAATTAGGTAAAGGTAAGAAAGTATTAGCAATCTTGCCTGACAACGGAGAACGTTATTTAAGTACAGCTCTTTACCAATTTGAAGAATAAATAAAAGGAAAAACAGTCCTTTTCCGAATTAGGACTGTTTTTTTCTTTTAAAGTTTATTACAATTATGGATATGAGCAGAGAATAGAAAATGATGAGTAGAGGTGAGCGTAGTGATTTTAATGATTGATAATTATGATTCTTTTACGTTTAATTTAGTCCAGTATTTAGGAGAATTAGGCCAAAACCTTATTGTAAAGCGCAATGATGAAATTACAATAAAAGAAATTGAAGAAATGGATCCAGACTTTTTAATGATATCTCCAGGACCATGTACGCCGAATGAAGCTGGGATTAGCCTAGAAGCGATCCAAACATTTGCCGGTAAGATTCCGATATTCGGTGTATGTCTAGGACATCAAGCTATTGCCCAAGTATTTGGTGGAGATATTGTGCGCGCTGAACAAATAATGCATGGAAAAACATCTGAAATATATCATGATGGGAAAACAATATTCACTGGTTTAGAACAGCCATTTAAAGCTGCACGATACCATTCTTTAATTGTAAAAAAAGAGACATTACCATCTTGTTTTGAAATCTCTGCTTGGACGAAAGATGACGAAATTATGGCCATTCGTCATAAAAATTTGCCAATCGAAGGCGTGCAATTTCATCCAGAATCCATTATTACTTCCTATGGTAAAGAAATACTGCAAAATTTTATAACAACATATGGGAAAAAAGTTTCTCTTTCTTAATAAAAATGTAAAAAGGGGATTGAGGTCTTTATCAATATGAATCTTGCTTACAATAAGCGGCTTGAGCAAGAATGTATTGATATAGATCCAACCCCTTTGTTTTATTGTATAAGACTAATAGGAATGATCATAATGAAATTAAAAGTCTAGAAAAGAAAGGGTTTCGGGAAATGGAAGGAAACAAAACGTTACACATTACATGTTCTGCAAAGAAATTTGATATGAACGAGAAAACGTGGATTATGGGTATTTTAAATGTTACACCTGATTCTTTTTCAGACGGTGGACGATTTAATAATCTTGAATCCGCACTTCAACAGGCCAAACGGATGGTTCAAGATGGGGCGGATTTTATTGATGTTGGCGGCGAATCAACGAGACCTGGTCACGTGCAAATTAGTGAAGAAGAAGAACTGCGCCGAATTTTGCCAGTAATTAAGGCATTAAAAAGCACGATTGAAAAGCCTCTATCCATTGATACGTACAAAGCAGAGGTTGCCAGACAGGCGATTGAAGCCGGCGCAGACATCATAAATGATATTTGGGGAGCAAAAGCAGATCCGAAAATGGCGGAAGTAGCTGCCCATTACGATGTTCCGATTATTCTTATGCACAATCGTGATAATATGAATTACTTAAATTTAATGCAAGATATGATTGCTGATTTGCGTGAAAGTATTGCTATTGTAAAAAAAGCCGGCGTTCGTGATGAACAAATTATATTAGACCCAGGCATCGGTTTTGCGAAAACTTATGAGCATAATTTAGAAGTTATGCGTCATTTAAACTTGATTGTAAATATGGGATATCCGGTTTTATTAGGAACATCTAGAAAGAGATTTATTGGGCGAGCGTTAGATTTACCGGTTGACGAAAGAATGGAAGGAACGGGTGCAACTGTCTGCCTTGGAATTGAACGAGGATGCCATATCGTAAGAGTTCATGATGTGAAAGAAATGGCTAGAATGGCGAAAATGATGGATGCTATGTTAGGAAAACCAGCTTCAGTAGTGATGGCCAATGGATAAAATTTATTTAAACAAACTACAGTTTTATGGCTACCATGGTGTTATGCCTGAAGAAAATAAGTTAGGCCAGCGTTTTATCGTTGACCTCATCTTAGAACTTGATTTAACTAAAGCAGGACAGAGTGATGACTTAAATGAAACTGTAAACTATGCTGAAGTATATCAAATTGTTAAATCGATTGTGGAAGGGAAGCCTAGCAAGCTTATAGAGCATTTGGCAGAACAATTGGCTGCTGCTCTTTTAAAGTCTTTTTCAAAAATTGATTTTTGTACCGTGAAAATCACTAAACCGGATCCACCGATTCCAGGTTGCTATGAATCTGTTGCGGTTGAAATTCGCAGAGGGCGGTAATAAAGTTTTTTTTCTTAACAGCCTGTGGTAAGCTATTATAAGTGGAATGACGGGAATGTTTATTATTTAAATAAATATTTTTAAGACTCCCATTCTCAAAGAAGAATGTGAAAGACGTAACTATTGGGTTGGCTTTAACAATATGCTTTAGTATAATCAGTCCTAGATAGGTATTTGAATTGTTCAAATTAGAGGTGGTTGTATTCTTGGCTGAATTAGTCAAAAAGGTTGATAGGCTGAAATTAGAACAAAATGATATTTGATGTAAAAGAAGTGTGCACAACAAAAATGAGTTCAGTTTATAAACAGAAACTATTGAAGAATAGGGAAGTTTAGACGAGTTTGTTATATAAAGTCTTAGTAATATAACTTAGGTGGAAAAAATGAATAATATCGCATTTATTGGTTTAGGTACGAACGAAGGCAACCGTGAAAAATTTTTAAAAGAAGCAATCCAAATGTTGGCTGCCCATCGTTGTATATCTATTGTTGATTATTCTTCCATTTACGAGACAGAGCCGGTCGGATATACAGAACAGCCGCTGTTTCTAAACATGGTGGTAAAAATTGCAACCTCTCTCACAGCACTCGAACTGCTTGACTCGATCCAGAAAATTGAAAATGATCTTGGAAGAAAAAGGAACGTCCGGTGGGGGCCAAGGACGATAGATCTTGACATTTTACTTTACAATAAAGAAAATATTAAGTCAGAACGTTTAATCGTTCCACATCCACGAATGTTCGAAAGATCATTTGTTGTAATTCCTTTGTTAGAGATTGATAAAGATCTCTTTGGATCCTTTAACATCAATATAGATCATCTGAAAAACGATCCAGGTGTATCATTATACATTGATCGTGAAAAGGCACTTCAACTGTGAAGAGGTGATAAAAATGTTTAAGATAGGCGATATCGAACTGAAAAATCCGGTCGTACTTGCGCCGATGGCGGGAGTATGTAATGCAGCCTTTCGCTTAATTGTAAAAGAATTTGGTGCAGCATTAGTTTGTGCAGAAATGGTAAGTGATAAAGGTATTTTATATAAAAATGAAAAAACATTAGATATGCTTTATATTGATGAAAGAGAGAAACCTTTAAGCTTACAAATTTTTGGCGGTGAAATTGAAACATTAGTAGAAGCTGCAAAGTTTGTAGAAAAAAATACAACCGCCGATATTATAGATATCAATATGGGTTGTCCTGTACCGAAAATCATTAAAAGTGATGCAGGAGCAAAATGGTTGTTAGATCCTGATAAAATTTATGAGGTTGTCGCCGCTGTCGTTGATGCCGTAGATAAACCAGTAACCGTAAAGATGCGTATGGGTTGGGATGATGACCATATTTATGCTGTTGAAAATGCCCAAGCAGTGGAACGGGCAGGCGGCAAGGCGGTTGCATTGCACGGACGTACACGTGTGCAAATGTACGAAGGCACTGCAAACTGGGATATTATTAAACAAGTAAAAGAAGCTGTGAACATTCCGGTTATTGGCAATGGCGACGTGAAAACCCCGGAAGATGCAAAAAGAATGTTAGAAATGACTGGCTGCGATGGTGTAATGATCGGACGTGCAGCATTAGGTGATCCGTGGATGATTTATCGTACGGTTCATTACTTGGAAACAGGAGAGTTAATGGATCCGCCAACTCCAAAAGAAAAAATTGAAGTTTGTCTCCTTCATGCAGACCGTTTAATTCAATTAAAAGGTGAAAAACTAGCCATTATGGAAATGAGAAAGCATGCGGCTTGGTATTTAAAGGGATTAAGAGGCAATGCAAAAGTACGCAATGCTTTAAATGAATGTGAGACAAGGGAAGAACTAGAGTCTTTGCTAAGAGAATATATTGCAACTCTTGAAGCAAAGTCTGAACAAGACATTGCAGTAGTATAAGAAATGTACATTGCAACAAAAAACTTGAATTTGACACAATCTACACTCTAACCTATAATACCGATGAGATTAATTTTTTAATTGCTGCCAGTACGTACTGGCAGTTTTTTATATTGTTTACGCCGTTTAAAAACTTTTTATATACAAAAAGATTTGGAGATGATGAAATGAGCCTTGAAGAGTTAAATGACCAACTGCGGGTAAGACGTGAAAAATTAGCCATGTTAAAAAATAAAGGAATTGACCCGTTCGGAAAACGTTTTGAAAGAACCGATACTTCTAGAACTTTAAAAGAACAGTACGATTCTTTTACAAAAGAAGAACTTGAAGAAAAGGGAGTAGAAGTATCTGTTGCAGGGCGAATTATGACAAAGCGCGGCAAAGGAAAAGCAGGCTTTGCTCACATCCAAGATTTAGATGGACAAGTTCAAATCTATGTTCGCCAAGATACTGTTGGTGAGGAGCAATATGAAATCTTTGATAAAGCTGACATTGGAGATATCGTCGGAGTAAAAGGTGTAGTATTTAAAACAAAAGTGGGCGAATTATCAATTAAAGTGAAAGATTTTACATTTCTATCAAAAGCACTTCGCCCATTGCCGGAAAAATTCCATGGTCTAAAAGATATCGAGCAGCGTTATCGTCAGCGTTATCTAGATTTAATAACTAGCATGGAAAGCAGAAAAACTTTTATTACAAGAAGCAAGATTATCCAATCCATGCGCCGTTATTTAGATGAAAGAGGTTATTTAGAAGTAGAAACACCAATGATGCATTCGATTGCTGGTGGAGCAGCAGCAAGACCGTTTATTACACATCATAATGCTTTGGACATGCAATTATATATGCGTATTGCTATCGAATTGCATTTAAAGAGATTAATTGTTGGCGGTTTGGAAAAAGTGTATGAGATTGGCCGTGTTTTCCGTAATGAAGGAATCTCAACTCGCCATAATCCAGAATTTACGATGATCGAGCTTTATGAAGCTTATGCTGACTTTCACGATATCATGAACCTTACAGAAGATTTAATTTCACATATTGCTAAAGAGGTTCTTGGTACAACTACCATTCAATATGGGGAATATGAAATAAACTTAGAGCCAAAATGGCGACGTCTTCATATGGTTGATGCCATTAAAGAATACGTCGGTGTTGATTTTTGGAAGAAAATGAGCGACGAAGAAGCCCGTGCATTAGCAAAAGAGCATAATATTGAGATTGAAGACCATATGACATTTGGCCATATCGTCAATGAATTTTTCGAACAAAGAGTTGAAGAAAAATTGATTCAGCCAACATTTATTTATGGACATCCGGTTGAAATATCACCGTTGGCTAAGAAGAATGCGGATGATGAGCGCTTTACAGATCGCTTTGAATTATTTATTGTTGCAAGAGAACACGCAAATGCATTTACAGAATTGAACGATCCAATCGATCAAAAAGAAAGATTTGAAGCCCAGTTGAGAGAACGTGCAGCTGGAAACGATGAAGCGCATATGATGGATGAAGATTTTATTGAAGCAATGGAGTATGGCATGCCTCCAACAGGAGGATTAGGAATCGGTATTGACCGTTTAGTAATGCTTTTAACAAATTCTCCTTCAATTAGAGATGTATTATTATTCCCATTAATGCGTCATCGTGACTAAAACTGAATGTAATCTTACTGTAACTCTTTCTTTTAAAAATAATCAGGATTGGATTCAATAAAAATAGTGAAGTAAAAAACTGTCTCTTAAAATCGAACGTTGGATTCTTCCAAGTGATGATTTGAGGCAGTTTTTTATTTTTTATTGGAATATCACTTGAAATTGACGTTATCTAATGATAAAGTACTTTTTGTTGTCAAAAAAATAAAAAAAAGAAAAAATTAACGGTTGACAATTAGTTTTCTGAATGATATCCTATAAAAGTCGCTGTTGAAGAAGTCGACAAAAATCGAAGAAAAAAATGAAAAAATGACTGTTGACTTCTATGAAATGATATGTTATTATAAAATATGTCGCAATTACGAAATAAAACAGCGTGATCTTTGAAAATTAAACAAAATGTCAAGCGTGCGGCAATGTTGAATGTTTTATTCAACGGCCAAGTCAATTTTC
>NZ_JABTTE010000024.1 GCF_013303125.1 Calidifontibacillus erzurumensis
GGATTCTGGTGAAAATGGGTTTTCAATAATAGACGACTATAATGAATATGAATTAAAACGATTTGTTTCTATTATAGATAATAAAGTTGAAGATTATATACATGTTAAGGATAAAATTTTTAAAGAAGTAAAAAATAAACGTGACTATAATTATGATACTTATACAAGAGGTAAATTTCCAATATGGAAACTTATAGAAATGATGTCTTATGGTCAATTATCATCCTTTATTAAATTTTATGTGGATGAAGGTAAATATAAGTCTAAGCAATTAGATATAGCATATAAGTTTTTACATTATTCAAAGAATATTAGAGATTCGGCTGCTCATAGCAGACCTCTATTATTAAATGTTGTGGAAGTAGATCAATTTAATAAAATATATACTAGTCATAATCAAAAGAAGAGCCAAGCGCATCGGGATTTGAAACGATATGTGGAAACGGAAATGCTGAAAAGAAAGAAAAGTTCAGAGCTAATTACTAATTTTAGGATACATGATTTGTGTTGTTTAATTTATTTGCATGATGAATATGTAAAGGGTAAATTTGTAAGGAAAGTAAGAAAACGTGAATTATTTGATGTTTACAAACGGGCTTTGTATAGAAGAAATATGTATAGCGGAATAGATCAGTTTAACGATATCTTAAAACTTTTTTATGGTCTTATTCGAAAATATAGGTGTTAGTATCTTGACACTTATTTTTTTTAATGATAACATTATTTGCAGACGAAAGGCATCAAAAAACCGTCGATGTCGTTTTTATCTGGCTATTATGGTTGGATAAAAATTTAAGGTGAAAAAGCTGAAGCAAGTACATTTATTGTGTCTTTGCTTCAGCTTTTTTGTTTAATTTTAACTTTTTCAAGAATAAATATGTAACAAATTGTAAGTGTATCTAACCATAATGGAAGGCATAATTGTAAATAGAAAGGTAATCATGTACTGAATTAATCCTAAAGGAAAATGAAGACATTCAAACTTCAATGGAAAAGGATGAATTCAAATGGATCAATTTGAAATACTAAAAAAAGAGAGAGAAAACCAGTTTACTGCTCGGTAATTGGACTCTTCATCACGTAAAATTGGTATGGAAATTTTTAAAATGCAATTAAAAAAGTTTAACTCAAAAAGAATTGGCCGAACACGCCACAATCACTCAAAAAAATCTCAAGAATTGAGGCTGTTGATCGATTCAGGGATAGAAATAGACATATAATATAAAATTTTAAATATAAAAGAGCTTGCCCCCAACATAGTTTTTTTGAAATGGCATTTAGATTAGCATTTAGTACATTTAAAAAGTGTGTGAAAAATACTTGAAATCATTGATTTATCAATATTTGTATTAAAATACGGTTCGACTCCCACCGTCTCCACCAATACATACTTTGGTGGTAAATATGATTGATAACAAGAACCATAAAATTTCCAAATGGAGGTTTTATGGTTTTTTTATTTTTCGAATATCATCGTTAATTTATGGAATTAAAAATAAGGCTCTATAATATCATTAATTTCTGGTTTTCCTACAATTCTCAGAAAATAAAAGTGCATAACGTCATCTCATTCTCCTATACTTGAATTGGCCAAAATTCCACGAAAATTCATGATAACTATATCCGTTAAGCATTCTGTTAGGAAAGCAACTCAACGCATATAACCAACTAATTCCATTGGACTGTATAGAACTTACAGTTATAATGAAATCAAATCAAAGGATTACTTTGAGTTATGAGGTGACCTATGCCAACACCTAAGATAAACGATCAAGAATTCCAAAAACCTTCAGAGATCGCACGTAAGAAAGAATTCATTAAAAAGCCATATATTCCATTAAAACTCAAACTCTATTTTGCCCATGTGTTTGCTTTTCTTTGGTTGCTCTTTTCGATTTATTTATCAAAAAATTGGGTGCATAACTTAGGAGAAGTGACAACCTTGCCTATCGCTCTTTTCATTATTGCAGGAGTGGCATATATCCCAGGTTACATCAATGCTTTCATGGTCTTTGGTTTATTATTTGATAAACAACCTCCATTAAAAGTAGAAAATCCAACCATACCCGTTTCGGTCTTAATTGCTTGTTATAATGAAGAAAAATCGATTCGAACGACCTTAGAATATGTTGCCAAGCAGACTTATGAAGGGCCAATAAAAGTGATTGTGATTGATAATAACTCTAAAGACAAAACTTTTGAAATTGCCCAACAAGCAGGGGATGAACTCGGACTAAATATCCGGGTAATTCGAGAATCCCACCCAGGCAAACACCACGCTCTAAATGCCGCTTTAAAAATCGTAGACACCGAATGGTTGATCACCTTAGATGCAGATACGATCCTCATGAAAGATTCCGTCAAATATCTGATCCGAAGAGCTTTATCCAGTCCGAAAGATGTATGTGCTGTTGCCGGTTCGGTATTAACCCGTAATAGTCGTAAGAACTTCTGGACAAAAATTCAGGAATGGGACTACTTCTTAGGAATTGCGAGCATTAAACGATTGCAGGGAATGTTTCAAGGCACATTAGTTGCTCAAGGGGCATATTCCCTTTATAAAACTGAGGTTTTGAAATCCATTGGCAGATTTCCTGATGTCATTGGAGAAGATATCGTCATCACATGGCGCATGTTGGAGAAAGGATGGAAGGTATATTTTGAACCATTGGCAGTTGCCTTTACGGAAGTACCTGAAACGTTTATTCATTTCCAAAGACAGCGAAGCCGTTGGGCAAGAGGAATGATTGAAGCCCTCAAGAGAATAAAACCTTGGAAACAACCTCTTGGTTTCGTAAAATATGCAACAACCATGAACTTAATCATGCCATACCTTGATTTTGTGTATACTCTGTTTTGGTTGCCAGGTGTAGCATTGGCTTTCTTCGGTATTTATTGGGTTGCCGGACCGATGACCTTATTCGTGTTGCCTTTAGCTTTACTTCAAAACTTTATTTTGTACACATATCAAAAGAAAGTTTTCAAGCAATTAAATCTGAGGATTAGAAAAAACAGATTTGGATTTGTTTTTTATGTGTTGCTATATCAGGCAATCATGTCCCCGATTTCTCTATGGGGATATATGGAAGAAGTTTTTCAATTGAAGCGTGTGTGGAAATAAGAAAATCTACTCGTTAGATCGATACAGAGACGGGATCGAATCCCGTCTTTTCTGTTTGTGCGCCTGGCATGGGTGTAATCTCTAGGGGAAAGTCACATGCTGTGAAGGAAGAAGTAACAGTTAGCTTAACGCAAGGGTGTCCGTGGTGACGCGGAATTTGAAGGAAGCTGAAATCCTCACCCAATCAGCCATCATTTCTTCCAACGATTAAATACCTATATCAACTATTGCTGCTCAATAATCGGTTTGTAAAACCACTTGATTTACCCAATCTGCAAGTTTAAAATAATTATGGACATTAAATATCCATAATAGACATAAAATATCTATATATAAAACAATTAGGAGTGTATAATTTTGAAACTGACCAAATCTGTAGAACAAGCCATTTGTATACTTATTTTTCTTGTCACTCAGGAAAAAAATGAACCGCTGGCAACGGATGAAATTAGTAAAAAACTGAACGTATCTCCATCGTATTTAAAGAAAATTACTCGCAAATTAGTTAAAAAGAAAATTATTACATCCGTTTCCGGTAATCGTGGAGGAATTAGTTTAGCGAAAAGCCCGGAAGAAATCAATATGTTAGATATCATCGAAGCAATGGAAGGACCTATTTCTATTTATTCTGATACAGGACTAATAGAAACCGTATTTAAAGGTGGAAAGCACACAGACAAAGGATCCGACATTCTTCGGAATGTATTTAAACAAGCAGATCTCTTACTTATTGAATATTTTTCAAAAATTACGGCGGCAGATCTTCTAAAAGAAAGCTTTGGCACAGAAAATATACCTACTTTAAACTGGAACAAAATGTCTTTAACTGAATATGTGGAAGCGAATTGTCAAAATCTCTCAGAAAATGAAGAAAAGTAAATTTGGAAGTTTTAAATAATTTTCTGCTAGAATAGCTGACTTCTTAAGTAAGACAAGAAAGGAGAAAATTATGAAGAGGAAAGCATGGTTCGTTTTATTGATATTTTCCATTATTGCCACGTTGCTTGGGTGTGAATCAAATGCAGAAACAACGGCCGCACCAAAAGTATACCCTGTAAAAACGATAGAAGTTAAGAATGAAAGTTTGCCAGTTACATTGGAATATGCAGGGATTACAGGGGGAAGTGAAGTAAGAAAACTATCATTTAAAAGCACTGCAATCATAGACAAAATTTATGTCCAAAAAGGACAGCGTATAAAAAAGGGAGATCCTTTGGTTGATCTTGATAAAACAGATTTAATTTTAGCGATGGAAGCAGCTAAATATCAAATGGATGCAGCTGCTGCACAGTATCATAAAGCGGTCAATGGTGCCCAAAAAGAGGACATTGCAAAAGCAGAAATTGCTGTTAAAAATGCCCAAGATAATTACAATTTTTTAAAAGATTTATATGACAAAAATGTAAAGCTATTTGAAAGTGGAGCTATTTCGAAACAAGAATTAGATCATAGTAAGCTTCAATTAGATAATGCTCAAAGTTCCCTTAATATTGCCATTCAAAATTTGCAACAGCTGAAAAATGGAACGAGAGAAGAAGACATTGATGCTCTTTTAGCTCAACTAAATTCAGCGAAAACGAATTATTCATCGAAAGAAAGTTTAGTTCAAGATGCGTCACTAGTGGCTGATATCGATGGTTATGTCGTCGATGTTCTAGGAAAAGAAGGAGAATTATGGCCAGCAGGAAATCCGGTCATTCTTATTCGGAGTGAAAACCAAGTCGTCAGCGTAGGTCTTTCAGATCAAGATGTCACGAAAATAAAAGTTGGATCAAAAGCACAGGTGAAAATTAATGGTCAAACGACTGATGGTGAGGTTATTAATATCGCTCAGATGGCAGATCCTGAGACAGGTACTTATAGTGCCGAAATCAAATTATTGCAACCTATAAAAAACAGTGAATATTTGATTGGCCAAAGTGTCAAAGTTTATTTTGGCATCGGAAATAAAGAATCCGTATGGATTCCGATCAGCAGCATTTTAAATGATGGCGAAGATTATGTTTATATTGTTGAAGAGGGCCGTGCGGTTCGAAAAAATATAACGATAGGAGAGCCGCATGAAGATAAAGTATCCGTCGAAGGTTTAAAAGTTGGAGATCAACTTGTCATTGAGGGTATGAAAAATATAAAAGCGGGTTACAAAGTTCAAACAAGCGAGGAAAATGAAAAATGAGACTCATCAAGGCCGCGATAGAAAATAAAAAAATCGTATTATTTTTAACAGCAATCGCCCTCGTTGCTGGAATTTACAGCTACTATATTATACCAAAACAAGAAAGCCCGGATATTTCCTCGCCACTTGCGATGGTCACAACTATATATCCGGGAGCATCTCCAAGTGAAATTGAAAATCTTGTAACAAAAAAAATTGAAGAAAAAGTGGAAGAAATTGACGGATATGACTATTCAGAGTCTTTTTCAAAAAACAGTGTATCGGCTGTTATCGTTTATTTAAACAACGATGCAGATCCTGATAAATCGTGGAGGGAATTAAGAGACAAAATAAATGATATCCAATCGGAACTTCCTGAAGGATGTCAAGAAAGTATTATTAATACGGATCTAACGGAAGCTACTGGTATGATGATCTCCATTTCTGGTGAAAATTACTCCTATGAAGAGCTCGGGAACTATGCAGATGAAATTAAAAAAGAATTAAGCAGTATCGAAGGGATATCCAGATTTGACGTTAGCGGGAAGCAAGAAAAACAAGTAAAAGTAGAAGTCGATCTAAGTCAAATTAATAAATATGATCTTTCTATTGAAGAAGTCGCAGCGGTATTAAAAGCTCAAAACATCAATATCCCATCAGGGTCTTTAAATTATGAAACGGGCAAAATTAAGGTGAAAGCTCCAGGTAGTTTTACGTCATTACAAGATATTGAGAATACAATTGTCGGCGTTTCAAGCATTTCTGGAGAAACTATTAAAATAAAAGATATCGCTAAAGTATACATGGGCTATAATGACGACGCTGACTACAAATACACGAATCAAGGGATCAATGCAGTTATTCTTGCTGGATATTTTCAAGATGGAAAAAATATTGTTCTCATTGGTGAAGAAGTAAGAAAAAAACTGGATGAAGTTAAAAATAATCTTCCGAGTGATATCCAGTTGGATGAGGTCATCTTTCAACCAAAAGATGTAAGTGATTCAGTAGATTTTTTCATGCAAAAACTTCTTGAGGGGATCGTCTTTGTCCTCATTACGGTATTTGTTGGCATGAGCCTTCGAAATGCAATGGTCATTTCTTCAGTTATCCCAATATCGATTGCTTTAACATTCATTACGATGTACGTATTAGGAATTGAAGTTCACCAAGTGTCAACAACCGCACTTATCATTGCCCTTGGGATATTGGTAGATGATGCCATTGTCATCGGTGATGCCATCCAAGTGGAAATCGATAAAGGGAAGCCTGGGAATGAGGCTGCGTTTTATGCCATCAAGAAATTATTCGTACCTGTTTTTACTTCAACTTTAATCATCGTTGGTGCCTTTGCACCGTTGTTAACAATTCCGGGAGCGGTAGGGGAATTTTTAAAAGCTCTGCCACTCGTTGTTATGATTTGTGTGACTTGGTCTTATATTTCAGCTTTACTACTTACACCTTCGATCTCTTCTGCGTTTTTTAAAAAGAGAAACAAGGAAGAAAAAGAAGGAATCATTCGGAAAATGTTTCGCATCATTTTAACATTTTCCTTAAAACATAAAACGATCGTTATTTTATCAGCTATTGCGATCTTTTTAGTTTCAGTCGGTTTATTTAAAACGTTGGGAATGCAATTTTTCCCTTATGTCGATAAAGATATTCTTTATGTCGATATAGAAAATGAAAAAGTTGATGACCTAGACAGTACAAACCAATTGGTCAAACAAGTAGAAGAAGTACTTCAATCACAAAAAGAAGTTACAGGCTATACATCGGCGATCGGAGGCGGGTTACCAAAATTTTATGTCACGTTGCCAACGGTATCAAATTCTAAAGATGTAGCGCAAACATTAGTCAAAGTTGATATTGAGAAAACAGATACATTTAGTACAAGACAGGAACTCGCTGAGCATCTTCAATATTTATTGGATACGAATATTAGCGGTGGTAAAGCGACAGTAAAACTATTAGAGCAGGCAAAGCCAATTGGAGCACCAATAAGATTAAGATTGATTGGTGAAGATTTGGATCAATTATATGCAGCTTCAGAAAAAATCCAAGAACAGTTAAGAAATATACCGGGAACTTTAAATGTCCGGGACGATGCGTCTCAAAAAACGTACCAGTATGAAGTGAATATTGATGATACGAAAGCTTCCCAAAAGGGTCTTTTGAAATCCGATATTCTAAAACAGATCCATATTGCATTAAAAGGTTCCACGAGCTCCGTGTACAGAAAAAATGGCAGTGAGTACGACATTGTCGTTAAAACAAATATCAGTTCAGTAAAGGAACTTAAAAATTTACAAATTAAATCAAGCATTACAGGGAATAAAATATTATTAGGCCAAGTTGCTTCTATTAATCTTGTATCTGAACTAGATCAAATCAAGCACTATAATAAAGAAAAAACGATTACAGTCTACAGTGATGTCAAAACAGGTTCCAATGCTGTTGACATAGAGGATGCTCTTGCGAAGGAAATCGATAAAATGGACTTAGATGGAGTAAAAGTAATTTATGATGGCGAGAAACATCAAATCCAAGAGAATTTTACAAGCCTTGCATTAGCGGGTGTGTTAACGATCGTGATTATTTATGTACTTTTAACGATTCAATTTAATTCTTTTATAGAACCAATTATCATCATGACTTCGCTGCCATTCTCATTAATAGGTGTCGTTATAGGACTGATGGTGTTTAATATGTCTTTGTCTTTTACAGCGGTTATGGGAATCATTAGCCTCATTGGCGTTGTTATTAGAAATGCCATCTTGCTCATTGAGTATATACACGATGGAAGAAAAGAAGGGCTCGCCGTTGATGAAGCTTGCCTGCAAGCTGTAAGCCAGCGTTTTAGACCAATTATCTTAAGCTCAACAGCAACCATTACAGCACTGATCCCATTGGCATTTTCAAAAAGCGACTTATTCGGACCAATGGCTGTTACGATTATGTTTGGACTATTAACTTCAACTTTCTTAACGTTTATCGTAATACCAGTGGTATATTCATTGATTAGTAGTAGAAAAGATCAGAGGTTTTTGCAGAGGGAACATGTAGAAAATGCTATGTAGAGTTAATGATATGTCGGTATAACAGATAGCAAAGTGGTGAAGAAAAAAGGATACTTTTACACTCCAAGTATTCCCCAAATGATTTTAAGATCGTTTGGGGAATATTTTTTTATTTTAAGGTAAAAAAACACTTCCAAGACAAAAGCATAACTATCCTATATGTAGTGGTTATACATGATAAAAATTTTTTGTTAGGATATAGAGGAAATTTACATTTTATTTTAAAGTTAAAACTTTCCGATTGGTTAAAAAATAGTGCATATTTTCTCTTTAAATTCAACTAATCCTCCGGTATAAGTATTGTTTTCGTTTAAACGAAAGGTGCTGAGCATCGTTCCTTCTTTTTCATTGAGATGACTGTCAAAACCAACCATCACTAATATTTCTTTTTCTTTTCTGACATTATTTTCTCTTTCTTTTACCTCTATTACATAAACATCAGTGGCATAAATTCCGTTTACAACTTCATTAGGTATTAGTGAAAATTTTATTTTCTTTGGATAAGGAGTTGTCTCTGCCTCGTATTTTTCTAAATTCGTCCGTTTATACAAAATATCTTTTTCTTCATCAGTCAGTTCCCATATAGAACAACCAGTGGTAACTAAAGAAAACAATAATCCCAAAGAGGCAATAACTTTTTTAAGACCACTCTTAATTTTTAAATAATCCACCCTCCTTACCAACCAAAATTCACCAGAAAATCCCTAAAATAAACTATAACTCTATTATTAATCTAGGTTCAAAAGAAGAATAACTTTGGAAAATAATATAAATTTTTTCATAATTACACCCACAAACGTGCCAGTTTTTGTCGAAGCGTATAGCGTAAAAGAAAAAGGAGGAATCATGATGAAAATTAAAAAGACGGTAATGAGTGGTGCAGTAGCATCTGCGCTTATTTTTTCAACGATCGGAACAGGCTCAGTATTTGCTGAGGAAGGCGTCGTTGAACTACAAGCACCAGAAATTGAAGAAGCTGTTACAGTTGATACAGACGAGCAAAGGGCTTTAGCAGAAGTAAATGTAACCGTTGAAGACACTGTAGAAGATGGTGAGATTTCTGAAGAAGCCACAACAGATGCTGAAAAACCTATGAAAGAAGGAAGCGAAGACACGGATCAACAGCAAGAAAAAGCATCGACGTTAGTACCTGGAGATTTCCTCTATTTTGTAAAAATTATGATGGAAAAAATAAGACTTGCAGTAACGTTTGATGAATACAAAGAAGCTCGCATGTTAGCCCAGTTTGCTGCAGAACGTATTGCTGAAGCAAATGTATTAATAGCGGAAGGGAAAACGGACGAAGCTATTGAACTTCTAAAAAAAGCGATTGCAATACAAGATGAAGCAGCTGAAAAGTTAGCAGAAGCGGAAAAAACAGAAGCTTCTGATGAAATAGAAGTAGTAACTAAAGAAGAGGGAACTCAAGACTCTGAAGCTACAGAAGAAACAACAGAAGACACTGAAGAAACAACAATAGAAGACAATGTAACTAAAGAGACAGAAGCGGGAATTGATGACGAAGTTGCAGAAAACGAAGTAGAAGTGAAACTCGCTCAAAATATTGATGCATTAACGGCAGCACTATCCCATGTAAAAAATCCTACAGCTCAATTAGCTTTAATGAAAAATATTCAAAAGTCTTTTGTTAAATTAGACAAAAAGTTAGCGAAGATGGAGGAAAAGGCAGCAAAGTACATAGATGAAACAGCTGATGAAGAGGAAAAAGTTGCGACTGAAACAAAAGTCTCTAAAGAAGAAGTAACCAAAATTACTGAAGAAAAAGAAGCAGCAACTACTGATACTGAAGCTGTTGAAAAAGAAACAAAAACAGAAGGACAAGCTGAATCAGAAGCAGTTGTAAAAGTGGAAGAAAAAATTATTGTTGCACCTGGATTAGTTAAGAAAGAAGAAGCAAAAGCAAAGGCTCAAGAAAAACGTGCGGAAGTACAAGCAAAAGTTGCTGCTAAAAAACAAGAAGTTCAACAAAAGAAAGCTGAAAAAGAGCAGCAAGTAAATGAAAAGAAACAAAATGCCCAAAAAAATGGCTCTCCAAATAATCATGGTAAAGGAAACGAATAAATCAACTCAGCAACCTAGTACAATTTGTACTAGGTTGTTTTTTGCACTTAGGTACACGGACGTTTTGTCCAGATTATCCTTGAGTATCAACCTAATATTTTCGCACAACCCCTAACTACAAACGTTAGTTTTAGCGTTCTTTTTAAAATATTTAAAAGGAATTTTTTTATTCAAAAACTTATGTAATTGGAACCTCAATGTTACATCATTAACTTTGATAAAATTTCTTACATAACAAGCTTGGTTTAAAAAAATTCAAAAGGATAGCCACATTACATAGCTAGGATCCGGAACAAAATGAAACGATTTTCCATCCGGTAAAACACGGATTTTGTCAATTTGGGGCAAGTCCGTGTTTTTATTTTTTCCCATGAGTCTTTCAAAATTGGAAGAATTTTTAATGAAAAAGTATTCAAAAAAATAAAAAAAAGAAGTTGCCAAATGAGGATATTTAAAATATAATCAAAACATACTTCATGTAAGAAAATATAACATCAATAAGTTAGATAATATTACATCAAGAAAAATTGGTTTTTGATGTAAAAAAATAAAACATTAAAAGATTTGAATGTTTTTTGGTGTTGAGGATGAAGTGTTTTGATGCGGGAAGGTAACGATTGACAACTGGAAGATAAAATTGAAGGAAAGATTGTTAATCATGAAGATTAGTAACACGCATAATCGTGTTGTGAATTAAATTGATCTAATTTTGTGAACGGTTGTCGCTTTATACTTCTCGTATCGTAGTTTCCAAACTCGGTTCTATCCAATGGTGTTATGTGGTTGGGATTGTTTCTTTGTTTAGGTTAATTCAACGATTGCTTTCGTTGATATAAACATAGGAAGAAAAACGGAAATGTTTGTTAAGTGTTTTAAAGCTGATTAATAAATTAAAAGCAACGAAAGGGATTTTTGGATCGTGGATTTATAACTTAAATCGATGAAATTAGATTGTTTTTGATCGATATTAAATAATTCATCACTAAATGATTTATTAATTCATATCAAAAATAGATTAAAACATTAAAAAACTCATATTGATTAGATTGATTCAAAACGATAAAATAAAAAACAAGATTAAAATAACGAAATTTGATATCAAAAATGGAATGAAGAACAACCTATGAAATGCGAAAAGGGGAGAAATATCATGAATCAATCTAAAATACCGATGAAACAGGGATTGTATAATCCGATTTTTGAGCGAGATGCTTGCGGAATTGGTTTTATTGCAAATTTAAATGGTGAAAGTTCTCATCAAACTGTAAAGCAAGGTATTGAGATGCTTTGCCGATTGGAACACCGTGGCGGTCAAGGAAGCGATCCAAATATCGGCGATGGAGCTGGAATTTTAACAAAACTACCTCATACGTTTTTTCAAAAAGTTTGCCCGGATTTGATTAAAGAAGAAGGCGAGTATGCAGTGGGAATGGTATTCCTGCCGCAAGATGCAACCCTTCGTAACCAATGTGAAGATGCATTTGAAAAAATCATCGTTGAAGAAGGCTGCGAGTTGCTAGGTTGGAGAACGGTGCCAACGAATGATGAAAAAATCGGTGTTCAGGCAAAAGAAAGTCAGCCATTTATGCGCCAATTTTTTATTGGGAAAGCAGGAAACGTATTCGAAGATGAGGAGTTTGAGAGAAAACTTTACATCATTCGTAAAAGAACTGAAAAAATGGTTAAAGATCAGTCGCTTGCTGGTGATGATACATTTTATGTGGCAAGTCTCTCATCTAGAACAATCGTCTATAAAGGGATGCTGACACCAGAACAGTTGGAACAATACTATTTAGATCTTCAAGATGAATCATTCCAATCAGCATTTGTACTTGTTCACTCTCGTTATAGTACGAATACTTTCCCAAGCTGGGAACGGGCGCATCCTAACCGAATGTTGATCCATAACGGTGAGATCAATACGTTGACTGGTAATGTTAGTTGGATGAAAGCTCGTGAAAAGCGGATTGCATCATCTTTATTCGGAGAAAAAACAAATGAATTATTGCCAATTATTGATGAAAACGGCAGCGATTCATCTTCCTTTGATAATTGCTTAGAATTTTTAGTTCGTACAGGTCGCTCACTCCCACACGCAGCGATGATGATGGTGCCCGAACCATGGGAAAAAGATGAATTAATGGATGATTCCATTAAAGCATTTTACGAGTTTCATAGCCATTTGATGGAACCGTGGGATGGACCAGGTGCATTTGCTTTTACAGACGGACTGCAAATTGGTGCGATGCAAGACCGCAACGGTTTACGCCCAGCTCGCTACTATATAACAGTCGATGGCACAATTATTTTTGCTTCAGAGGCAGGAGTTATCGATCTTGAGCCAGAGCAAGTCGTTGTCAAAGGGCGTTTAAGTCCAGGGAAAATGCTCCTCGTTGATTTAAAAGAAGGGCGCATTATTCCGAATGAGGAAATCAAGAAAAAGGTAGCTTGCGAACAACCGTATCGGGAATTGCTGAATAAAAACAGCATCTATATCGAGCAATTAGAAGTTTCAAGTGATTCGCAACTAGATTTGTCATTACCTTTATCAAAATATTATCACGCTTTTGGCTATACTGTCGAGGAATTGAAAAAAGTAATTAGTGACATGGCAGTAAGTGGAAAAGAGCCAATTAATTCAATGGGGAATGATATGCCGGTTGCCGTGCTATCAAATCATTCTCAGCTTCTATACAACTATTTCCGACAGCTTTTTGCTCAAGTGACAAATCCGCCAATTGATGCGATTCGTGAAGAGTTTGTAACATCAACGACAACGTATCTTGGAAGAGAAGGGGACTTACTTGAACCAAATGGAGAAAGCTGCCGTCGCATCCGATTAGAAACTCCAATTCTATCAGATGGTGATTTAGCAAAAATACGCGAAAATGCGGAAAATTTAAAATCAATCACGTTCCCGATTTTATTTAAAGCAAATGAAGGGAAACAGGCACTTGAAAGTTCATTGCATCAATTATTTGCTCAAGTAGATGATGCGATCTCCAATGGATATTCTATCGTTATTTTATCAGATAGAGACATGAATGATGAATTTGCAAGCATTCCGGCGCTTTTAGCAGCAAGTGGACTTCACCACCACTTAGTCCGCCAAGGTTCAAGAACGAAAGTCAGCATTATCGTTGAAACTGGTGAAGCAAGAGACGTCCACCAATTAGCGTTATTGATTGGTTACGGTGCAGATGCGATCAACCCATATTTAGTATTTGCAAGCCTTAGAGAAATGGTTGAAAAAGGCGAATTGCAAATTGATGAGACGAAAGCAGCTTACAACTATAGAAAAGCCGCAACGGACGGAATTGTAAAAATCATGTCAAAAATGGGTATTTCTACGATTCAAAGTTATCGTGGCGCGCAAATCTTTGAAGCTATTGGTCTATCTTCTGAAGTAGTTGATCAATACTTTACAGGTACAACTTCTGCTTTAGGAGGAATTGGCCTCGAAACAATTGCTGAAGAAACACTCATGCGTCATGAAATTGCTTTTGGGGAAGAAAAGCCTCTAAAACCAGGAAGCGACTTCCAATATCGCAAAGATGGTGAGACGCATGCATTTAATCCAGAAGTTATTAAGATGTTGAAAACAGCTTGCCGTAATGGGGATTATGAACTGTATAAAAAATATGCCGAGAAAGCTAATGAAGGTCAATTCGTTTTCATTCGTGATCTATTAGCATTTAAAGAAGCAACACCGATCCCGCTTGATGAAGTCGAGCCGGTTGAATCAATTGTCCGCCGCTTTAAAACGGGCGCCATGTCATACGGTTCTCTTAGCCAAGAAGCCCATGAAGTATTGGCAATCGCTATGAACCGAATCGGCGGTAAAAGCAACTCTGGTGAAGGTGGGGAACATCCTAGCCGTTACCAGCCAGATGCCAACGGCGACCTGCGACGCAGCGCGATCAAACAAGTTGCATCCGGCCGCTTTGGAGTTACAAGCCAATATTTAGTCAATTGCGATGAAATTCAAATTAAAATGGCCCAAGGTGCAAAACCAGGGGAAGGCGGACAGCTTCCAGGACATAAAGTGTATCCATGGATTGCTGAAGTGCGTGGCACCACCCCAGGTGTTGGATTAATTTCACCACCACCGCACCACGATATTTATTCAATTGAAGACTTGGCGCAATTGATTTTCGATTTGAAAAATTCAAACCCATCCGCGAGGATTAGCGTCAAACTTGTAGCAAAAGCGGGTGTTGGTACAATTGCCGCCGGCGTTGCCAAAGGTCTTGCTGATGTTATTTTAATCAGCGGTGCTGACGGCGGAACAGGTGCAGCGCCTCGTTCAAGTATTAAACATGCAGGGATTCCATGGGAAATTGGGCTTGCCGAAACCCATCAAACATTGCTCTTAAATGGTCTTCGTGACCGAGTCATTTTAGAAGTTGACGGAAAACTAATGACTGGCGGTGATATCGTAATGGCTGCCCTATTAGGTGCCGAAGAATTTGGATTTGCATCTTCTGCGTTAGTTGTTCTAGGCTGCGTCATGGTTCGCCAATGTCACTTGAACACATGCCCAGTCGGTATTGCAACACAAGATCCGGAACTTCGCAAAAAGTTCCTTGGTAAACCGGAAGATGTAGAGAATTTCATGAGATTTATTGCTCAAGACGTCCGTGAAATTATGGCACAGTTAGGCTTTAGAACGATCAATGAGATGGTTGGCCGCACCGATCTATTAGTTCAAAGCAAACAAGCGAAATCCCATTGGAAAGCAAAATATGTAAATATTTCTCCTTTACTTTACCAACCACCTGTAGAAGGAGGAAGATACAACCTAAGACAGCAAAACCATGGGATCGAAAATACACTTGACTATAAAGAATTGCTGAACATCGCCAAACCTGCTCTTGACAATCAAGAAAAAGTAAAAGCAAGCTTCCCGATTCAAAACATCAACCGTACAGTTGGTACAATTTTAGGAAGTGAGATTTCCAAACGTTACGGTGGAGATGGCTTGCCAGAAGATACAATTCAACTAACATTTACTGGTTCAGCAGGACTAAGTTTTGGATCATTCTTACCAAAAGGTGTCACGCTCAACTTGGTTGGAGACGCCAACGACTATATTGGAAAAGGATTATCTGGTGGTAAAATCGTAGTTTGTCCATCTGAAAAGTCAATTTTTGTGCCAGAAGAAAATACAATTATCGGTAATGTTGCCTTTTACGGGGCGACATCAGGAGAAGCTTATATTCGCGGTTTAGCTGGAGAACGTTTCTGTGTCAGAAACAGCGGCGTTGAAGCGGTTGTTGAAGGAATTGGCGATCATGGCTGCGAGTATATGACAGGCGGAACTGTTGTCATCCTTGGAGATGTAGGGAAAAACTTTGCAGCTGGAATGTCTGGCGGAATTGCATATGTGTTCGTTGAAGACAAAGATGTTTTCAATAAACAATGCAATCATGAGATGGTCGACATTGATCCGTTAGTCGCTGAAGAAGACATCAGCAAATTAAAACAGCTTGTGCAAAATCATTATAAATATACAAACAGTACTCGTGCAGTATATCTTCTCAACCATTGGGAAGAAAACTTGGCGAAATGGGTAAAGGTTATTCCAAAAGAATATAAAAGAGTTTTACAGCAAGCTAATGGCGAAGCGGTGCCTGAAATGCAGCATCAATAACTCTTTGGGCGCCTTTACCCGGCGCCCTCTATAAAAAACTCTTTCTTATTCGCAATTGTTATGAAGGAGGATTCCAATGTCAATTACAACTGCCTATATCCAACAACTTTTTGCCGACCGCATTGGCGGAGCTGAGTTTGGGATAAAAGAAGAAATTTATAAATTTGAAAAAATAAAAAGGGCAAAACGGGCTGCAATGAAAGCCAATCCTTCAATTCCGTTAATTGATTTAGGTGTCGGGGAACCTGATGCGATGGCAGATGCAGGGGTGGTCCAAAAGTTAGCTGAAGAGGCAGCGAAAAAAGAAAATCGCTTTTATGCTGACAACGGTATTGCGGAGTTTAAAGAAGCAGCCGCAAGTTATATGAAAAATGTCTTTGGAGTTGACGGACTTAATCCGGAAACGGAAGTGAACCACAGCATCGGTTCAAAACCAGCTTTGGCTATGCTTCCTACAGCCTTCATCAATCCCGGCGATATTACGTTAATGCCTTCTCCAAATTATCCGATCTTAGGCACTCACACAAAATACAATGGCGGGGAAGTTGTAACATTGCCGCTGACAGAAGAAAATGGTTTTCTTCCTGATTTGGAAGCTGTTCCTGCCGATATTTTAAAAAAGACAAAACTTCTATATTTGAATTACCCGAACAATCCTACAGGAGCTGTTGCTACCCCGGAATTTTTTGAAAAAGTTGTGCATTTTGCAAAGAAACATGAAATCATCGTCGTGCATGATGCTGCTTATGCTGCCTTAGTCTTTGACGATGAAAAACCATTGAGCTTCCTTTCAATCCCAGGTGCGAAAGATGTTGGAATAGAACTGCATTCATTATCAAAATCGTTTAATATGACTGGTTGGCGCATTGGCTTTGTTGCTGGAAATGAGAAGATTGTAAAAGCATTTGCGACAGTTAAAGATAACAATGATTCAGGACAATTTATGGCAATCCAAAAAGCTGCCGCTTACGCACTTCAACATCCTGAAATTACGAAGAAAACAGCGGAAAAATATTCACGCCGACATGAAATGCTTGTAAATGCATTGAAAGAATGCGGCTTCCAAGCAAAAAAACCGAAAGGCTCTTTCTTCTTATATACAAAAGCACCAAAAGCTGTTGAAAATGGACCAGTTTTTCAAACGGCAGAAGACTTCAGTCAATATTTAATTTTAGAACATTTAATCTCGACCGTTCCATGGGATGATGCCGGTCCTTATATCCGATTCTCGGTAACTTTCCAAGCAGACAGCATTGAAGAAGAAAAATGTGTAATTGAGGAAATTAAAGCAAGGTTAGGTAAAAATAAATTTATTTTTTAAGGGAGGTGAAGGGGAGCATGAAGTTTACAAAAATGCAAGGTTTAGGCAACAATTATGTATTCTTTAACCTTTTAGAAGATCCAATGGATAACATCGATTTGGTGGAGCTTTCAAAGCAAGTATCTGATGTCAACTTTGGAATTGGGTCTGATGGTATTATATTAATTTGCCCATCCGAGCATGCGGACTTCCGAATGAGAATTTTTAATAAAGATGGATCTGAAGGAAAAAACTGCGGCAATGGTTTACGTTGTGTTGCGAAATACTTATACGACCATATGTATGCAACTGAGACGAAATTCACTATTGAAACATTAGGCGGGGATGTAACAGTTGAAGTGGAGCCCGGTCGTTTCGGTGAAGTGAAATATGTAACGGTTGATATGGGAGAGCCGAAGCTTTTAAGGGAAATGATTCCAATGGCAGGCGATCCGCATTCGATGGTCATCAATGAACCTTTTATCATCAATGGACAAGAATTTCATTTAACTTGTGTTTCGATGGGTAACCCACATGCAATCATTTTTGTAGATGATGTCGGGCAAGTGCCATTGGAGACGATTGGTCCAATGATTGAGCATGACCCATTATTTCCGGAGCGGGTGAATGTAGGTTTTGTTACCGTTAAAAATCGACAAGAAATTGATTACCGCGTTTGGGAGCGTGGTTCCGGAATTACAATGGCATGCGGAACAGGCGCTTGTGCAGCAGTTGTTGCCGCTACTTTAAATAATAAGTTAGATAAGTACGTTCCTATTACCGTTCACCTTCCGGGCGGCGATTTAACTGTCAGATGGGATGAAACGAATCATGTTTGGAAAAAAGGTGAAGCAGCTTACATTTGTCATGGGGAATTAGACTTACGATCAGGAAAGCAAGCTTCATAAGAAAGACGATGTTGTTGATTACGATTCAGGCAAAAAACTGTTTCTTAAATTATTAATGAAAAAAGGAAAATGACCAAGGAAAAACCTTGTGCCATATATATTCTCATATTCATATAAATCAGGAGGGCTATAGTATGAAAAAGTCTTACACAAAAGAACAAATCTTCCAATTAGTTAAAGAACAAGATGTGAAATTCATTCGCTTACAATTTACAGATCTTTTTGGCACAATTAAAAACGTTGAAATTCCAGTGAGCCAATTGGAAAAAGCGCTTGACAATAAATGTATGTTTGACGGCTCGTCTATTGAAGGTTTCGTGCGCATTGAAGAATCGGACATGTACCTATATCCAGATTTAGATACATTTGTTATTTTCCCTTGGACTGCAGAAAAAGGAAAAGTAGCTCGTTTCATTTGCGACATCTACCATCCAGACGGAACTCCATTCGAAGGCGATCCACGCAACAATTTAAAACGCATTTTAGCTGAAATGAGAGAGCTTGGTTTCACTGACTTCAACCTAGGACCAGAACCTGAATTCTTCCTATTTAAATTAAATGAAAAAGGTGAACCAACTCTTGAATTAAATGACAACGGTGGTTACTTCGATTTAGCTCCAACCGATTTAGGTGAAAATTGCCGCCGTGATATCGTTTTAGAACTTGAAGAAATGGGCTTTGAAATTGAAGCTTCTCACCACGAAGTTGCGCCGGGTCAGCACGAAATTGATTTTAAATATCAAAATGCTCTACAAGCTTGCGATGATATCCAAACATTTAAACTTGTTGTTAAAACAATTGCGAGAAAACACGGTCTACACGCGACTTTCATGCCGAAGCCAATCTTTGGTGTAAATGGTTCCGGAATGCACTGCAACTTATCTTTATTTAAAGATGGTCAAAATGCATTCTTTGATCCAACTGGAGATTTACAATTAAGCGATACAGCTAGACACTTTATTGCCGGTGTTCTAAAACATGTACCGAATTTTACAGCTATTACAAACCCAACTGTTAACTCTTATAAACGTTTAGTTCCAGGTTATGAAGCACCTTGTTATGTTGCGTGGTCAGCTAGAAACAGAAGCCCGCTCATCCGGATCCCTGCATCTCGCGGAATGAGCACTCGTATTGAAGTTCGCAGCGTCGACCCTTCTGCGAATCCATATTTAGCATTAGCCGTATTGTTAGCAGCTGGATTAGATGGTATCAAAAATCAATTGACTCCTCCTGCGCCAGTAGACCGTAATATTTATATTATGTCAAAAGAAGAGCGTCTTGAAAATGGCATCTTGAACTTACCTGCTTCTTTACATGAAGCACTTGAAAACTTAAAAAGCGACGAAGTTATTAAAAACGCACTTGGTAAACATTTACTTGAAAGATTCATTGAAGCGAAAGAAATTGAATGGGATATTTTCCGTACAAACGTTCATCCTTGGGAACGTGAACAATATCTTTCACAATATTAATATTTATAAATAATCTACAGATTTATGTATATATAATAGTAGAAAATCACCTCACGAGGGTGATTTTTTACTTTTATTTTAAGAAATTATAACTTTTTAATAGGTTTAATATATAAGAAAAGGCATTGTAAATTTGCTTTTGTGGCCAATTACGTGTATTTCTATTCATAAATAACAACTTGTCCCCATATATTGAAAGTAATGAGAGCTCTTGACCTAGTTTAGGAGGTATAGGGATGGAAGAAGAAATGGAAGAAATGTTCGTTATAGCTTATTTGCATTTAGCTTTGTTGTTTGTCGTAGCTGTGATCGGAAAGTTTATAGGATTTTATTTTTATTATTAATGAGGTCTTTGATGTCAAATTCGATTGATTAGGGATTTTGGAGTGTTTACCTAGTGGAGAAAAGCAAAATGGACAACCTATGTTTGCTTTTCAAATCTTTTATGCTATAACATTTAATTTTCCGTTCATGTTTTATGAAAGGCGGCTACTTGTTGAGACCCGCTCTTTTTTTATTTATAGACACAGCCTTTACTTCAGTTGCAATGAATTTGATGGTGTCATACATTTTTTCGCAAAATTGGACTTTGATTCGTAAAAGTGTACCTACCTCCACTTTCCACATCTCTATTTATAATAAATTTTCCTCACGTTTCCAAAGGAGCAGCATACCGTTATGGTAAAGGATTGTTTAAAGAAGTTATTAGAGGTGAAAAAATGGCTGTCATCCAAACGGATCAATGGCTCAAGAGTTTTTATTTTGATCCTAAAAAAATATGCGAAAAGCTGCTCCCTTATTTTAGGAATACATCTGCCCATCACCTATATCAATATTTAACGATGCACGGAATGTATCGACCCCATATTCAAGGAGAAAAAGAGGTTAAAATATTACAAAAAAGAAATGTTTGGGAACTTGTAGAAAAAGAGGAAAAATTATTGCGACAAGTGTGGCAAGGGCCGAATGTACCTATTATCATTTTTCCAGCGGATCAAAACCGAAAAATCAAGCGGGATTTTAATGGAAAATCAGGTCTTGCTTTTAAAGATAAATTATTTTTGTTTATTTCACCAGAAAATACAGATGACGAAATAAGAGCCCTTCTAACTCACGAATATAATCATGTATGCCGTTTAGCAAAGTACAATAAAAATGAAGATAATTATGTATTGCTTGATACGGTCATAATGGAAGGGTTAGCTGAGCGTGCTGTTGGTGAAAGATTAGGAGAAGCGCTTCAAGTGAATTGGACATCGTATTATAGCGATGAACAGTTGGATAAAATGTGGAAGAACATTATATACCCGAACCGGAATATAAGTATGAAAGACCGGCGCCATCAAGATCTTCTATATGGCTTGCGCCTCACTTATCCGAAGATGGTTGGCTATTGTGTCGGTTATTTTTTAGTAAAAAAATATGCAGAAAAAACAGGTTTGACGAGTAAAGAGCTGCTTCCAAAACGGTCGGAAGTAATTGCGCAAATGAATAATTAATTTTTTTTATTTTTTATAAAGGCAAACAAGCCCCTTCCATTTTATACATCTTTCTGTTCCTGATATAATACAATAGGTTAGAAAACTAACAAATTCGCATTTGGCAAAATTAAAGGAGGATTTTCGTTGGAAGATTGGTTAATAGGTATTATGAATGAATTTGGATACATAGGGATTTTGCTGTTGATTGCCCTTGAGAATATTTTTCCGCCGGTGCCTTCAGAAGTAATTTTAACATTTGGCGGCTTTATGACGACGTATTCCGATTTGACGATTACGGGAGTTGTCATTGCTTCCACGCTTGGTTCGGTTATTGGTGCTTTAGTTCTTTACGGAATTGGCTTATTGCTTGATGTGGAAAATTTGGAGAAAATTATAGACCGTTGGGGTCATATTTTGCGTTTGACAAAGGAAGATATTCACAAAGCCGATGCATGGTTTGATAAATATGGTCCATGGGCAGTATTTTTCTGTCGTTTCATCCCGCTCATTCGCAGTTTGATTTCCATTCCGGCTGGGATGTCAAATATGAAATTTGTACTATTTCTGATTTTAACAACGTTTGGGACATTAATCTGGAATGTTGTTCTCATTAATCTTGGTGCAACTGTTGGTTCTTCTTGGGATTCCATCGTTGCTTATATGGATATTTATTCAAATATCGTTTACGTCGTTCTTGCTGTATTGTTTGTTATATTTATCGTATTTTTTATTAAAACAAGAAAAACGAAGAGATTTTAAGGCGTAACCTTATCAAAAAGGCTGTAAAGCATGATCGAAACTGTCCGAACAGGACAGGCCGACTGCTGTACAGCCTTTTTAAAATTTTGGAGAGGGGGTAGTCTAGAAAGTTATATTTTTAACGTAGAAACGTCTTTCTACCATATTAGGGGTATGTAGGGCACAAAGCCCTTATTCGTTGATTTTACTCAGCCGCTGCTTTTTTCGAGGGAGTATTAAGCTCTTCTTCTGCTTTTTTCTCTCTTTTCATTTTTGTTAATTTACCAGCACCGATAACAGCAGCAATTACAAGAATTTCAAAACCATATTTCATAAATCCATTATCAAAAATATGTTTTAAGAAAGGTTCGCCTACGATCATTTTTGAAGCGGTCCAAGCTAAAATACCGGCACCGATTGTAATGATGATCGGGAAGCGCTCCATCCATTTAATGATGATCGTACTTCCCCATACGACAATCGGAATTGATATTGCAAGACCGACGATGACGAGCCAAATGCTTCCGTGAGCGGCACCTGCGACAGCCAAGACATTATCTAAGCCCATTGCTGCATCGGCAATAATAATTGTGCGGATCGCAGCAAGTAGACTGTTTCCTGCTTTAATATCATGCCCTTTTTCTTCAACTAGAAGTTTGTAGGCGATCCAAACGAGCAACACACCACCGATGAGTAAAAGCCCTGGAATTTTTAATAGCCATACAACTGCAATTGTAGCTAAAACGCGGATGGCCACTGCGCCTACAGTTCCCCAAATAATTGCTTTCTTTTGCTTATCTTTCGGTAAATTTCGTGCTGCAAGACCGATTACAATGGCATTGTCACCAGCTAGCACGAGGTCGATAATAACAATAGATAAAAGTGCTGTCAGAAATTCCATCTGATTCCCTCCGTAAAATTTTTAAAATTGATAAATAAAAAAGACCTTTGCCTATCTAATCATTAGGCAAAGGTCTTGCTGAACATGAATCATGTCAACAAAGCCGATGGAATGAACTCCATGAAATGACGACTTTGTTTCAGGTATTTATAAAATACCTGACGCTACTCCCCTTTGAAAAAATTAGCGTATAAAATTATATAACTATCATATAAAAGATAATGTGAAATTGTCAATAAAAAAGCATCAAAAGTTTTTATTGAAAAAATGAAACTTTTACCCATTTGAAAACGTCTATTACTTATGGTTAAATAGTTACTTAGAAGATTCTAGAATAATAAGAAAAAATATGTAAATTTTCCAAAAGATTACATATCTACAAGTTTTAAACGTTGCATAATTTCCAAGAAAGTAGTAAGATACTTGTCATTGGTTCTCTTTTCAGTAAGTAATTTCGATTATAAAGAGAAACAATGGTAGAATACAAGGGGGAAATTATTCCAATGAAAGGATTGTCTGCAGTAGTCAAAAACTTACGACCAAGCAGAGAAGAAAAGTTTTTGTTCCTTGCTATGATCTTTTTATGGCTAAAATCTTATATCGTTAGCCGTTTATTATTTGATTTGCCAATTGAAAATATGCTTCAAGAGTTTATTTTGCTTTTAAATCCGATTGGTCCAGTTATCCTATTATTCTTGTTCGCATATGCTTTTAGGCGTAAATTAAGCATAAGAGGAATTTTAATAAGCAGTTTTCTATTCACATTTTTAAGTTATGCGAATGCTGTTTATTACCGCTTTTTTAACGATTTCATAACGATTCCTGTTCTTTTCCAAGTTAAAAACTTCGGAGATTTAGGCGGCAGCGCTTTAGAATTAATGCAACCATTAGATGTTTTGTTTTTTGTAGATCTCGTGCTGCTTGCTGTAATTGCTAGAAAGAAAGATATTAAACTAGTAACTTTTAAAAAGCCGCTCAAGCGGGGCATGATTTTGGCAGCGGTAGCTTTGCTTGTCTTCAATGTGTTGCTTGCTGAGACGCAGCGTCCACAGTTATTGACAAGAACATTCGACCGTGAAATGTTAGTCAAATATTTAGGAGTTTATAACTATCATCTTTATGATTTGTTTATGCACTCAAAAGCATCGGCTCAACGTGCTTTTGCGGAAGGTAGCGATATTATTGAAGTTGAAAACTATGTGAATGATGGTGTTGACGAACCGAATGAAATGACCGGCATTGCCAAAGGAAAAAATGTAATTCTCATATCTATGGAATCTTTGCAAAGCTGGGTTTTAAATTATGAAGTGGAAGGACAGCCTGTCACACCATTCTTAAATGAATTAATTAAAGACAGCTTTTATTTCGAAAACTTTTATCATCAAACCGGCCAAGGAAAAACGTCTGATGCTGAGTTTTTAATTGATAACTCTCTATATCCATTGCCAAGTGGTGCAGTCTTTACAACGAATGCACAAAATGAGTTTTATGCATTGCCGGAAATTTTACGGAACAATGGTTATACAACCGCATCATTCCATGGAAACAATAAAAGTTTCTGGAATCGTGATTTAATGTACAAGTCTTTAGGCTATGATCACTTTTTTGATGAAACATATTTTAATGTGACAGATGACAATTCAGTAAACTATGGTTTAAAAGATATACCATTTTTTGAACAATCGATTCCATTGTTGAAAAGCTTGCCGCAGCCGTTTCATGCTAAATTCATAACATTGACGAACCATTTCCCATATATTCTTGATAAAGAAGAAGACGTCATGATCCCGCGTTTAACGACTGGGGATGGTTCTGTTGACCGTTATGTGCAAACGGTTCGCTATTTAGATGAATCATTGAAAATATTCTTTGATTTATTAAAGCAAAATGGAATCTATGAAAATTCAATTATCGTATTATATGGAGACCATTACGGCATTTCTAAAAATCATAATAAAGCAATGAGCCAAGTGATTGGCAAAGAAATTACGCCAGATTTACATGTTGAATTGCAAAAAGTACCATTCATTATCCACGTGCCGGGAATGGAAGGGAAAAAAATGAAAACAATCGGTGGTCAAATCGATGTGAAACCAACCCTTCTAAACTTGCTAGGCATTGACCCGGGCAACGATATTTCATTTGGTGAAGATTTATTTAGTGAAACAAGGAAAGATTTTGTGATTTTCCGTGATGGAAGTTTTGTAACAAAAGAGTTTATCTATACAGAAGGGACATGTTACTCTAAGGCAAACGGATCGGTGATTGACCCGATTTTCTGTGAAAAAAGTTCCGAAGAAGTTGGATATGAGTTAGCCCTTTCTGACAAAGTCATTCAACGAGATTTACTTCGTTTTTTAAATCAATCACCAGTAGAATAAAATAAAAAACTGACCTGCTTAATGAGCAGGTCAGTTTTTTTATTGGATCATGCTGTTGTTGTATGGCCATTGGCTCGTATAGCCTTGGAATTGTTGAAAATCTTGCTGCAATTTTTGTTCAGGAACTGCTTCAAGACTATACCATCCTTTTTGGAACATGACGTTATAAAGATTGCGCTGACAATCTTGAGTTTCATTAAAAATACGAATTAAGTCTCTATAAAGACCGTCGTGGCTGGCTTCGTTTAAAGCTGTGCTATAAGCGTCAGTCATATACTTTTCAGTTGCGAGCATGTCATTGGCAAAATCACGATCATTCATCTGTGGTGTATTAGGGACTTGTGTTTTTGGATTGCTAATTTTTTGTTGATTTTGACCTTGGTCTTGATTCATCGTCTGATTCATATTTTGATTCATAATTAAAATGGCTGCCTCCTTATTTAATGATGTTTATATTCGCTAAAGCTCGGTTATGTAAACCGATTATTCTACAGTTCTTACTTATTGCATCGTTTGTCTTGTTTGGTTTGCATTTTGGATATGGTTTCCTAAATGATTTAAGATTTGTTGATAGTGACGTTGATGCATTTGTCCAGCTTTTTCAATAGCTGCTTTCACTTCAGGATCTTGGCATTGCTGTGCAAAAAAGTGGGCTTTTTTCATAGCTAGTAAATTCCAAGAAAGCATATCTTTGATATAAAGCTCGTCTTTCGTTGAAATAATGCTCGGTGGTTGTGGCATAAACGATTGTGTTTGTTGATTTTGGTTCATTTGTGTTTGTTGCATCAAAAAACCTCCTTATTGATTTATAACAAGCTCAATTTTATTTTTTGATAAACTTTTGCAAACTATGTAACGTTTTAAAAATAACCGTATAAATCAATCGTACTTTTCATATTTTTTATAAGAAAAGTGAAAGATTCCGGGAGGAGAACAGATGGAACGAACGATTAAAAAAGCAGCAATCATCGGCTCTGGTGTGATGGGCTCGGGGATTTGTGCTCTTTTCGCTAACATTGGAATTCCGACGCTTTTGCTCGATATTGTACCTCAAGAACTTACAGCCGAAGAAAAAGCAAAAGGCTATACATTACAAGATCGACATGTCCGAAATCGACTCGCAAATCATGCAAAACAAAGCTTAGCAAAGAAAAAACCGCCAGTACTGACGGTAAAAGGGAACTTGGATTTCATTGAATGCGGCAATCTTGAAGATGATATTGAAAAGCTTAAAGACGTTGATTGGATCATAGAAGCTGTCACGGAAAAATTGGAGATTAAGAAAAAAATTTTTGAAAAAATTGATGAAGTCCGTAAACAAGGTTCAATTGTCAGTTCCAATACGTCAGGTATTTCTATTGAAGCGATGGCTGAAGGAAGATCAGATGATTTTAAAAGACATTTTTTAGGAACTCATTTTTTTAACCCGCCTCGATATATGAAACTCCTAGAACTCATTCCAACAAAAGACACCGATGAAACCGTACTTTCATTTATAAAAACCTTCGCAGAGAATCGACTTGGAAAAGGAGTCGTTATAGCAAAAGATACCCCGAATTTTATAGCAAATCGGATCGGCACATATGGACTGCTTATTACGGTACAGGAAATGATCAAAGGAGGCTATTCTGTAGGAGAAATCGATTCAATAACCGGTACACTAATCGGGAGACCGAAAAGCGCCACTTTCCGTACTTTAGATGTTGTCGGTCTTGACACGTTTATTCATGTCGCCCGCAATATATATGAAAAATCAGAAGGCAAGGAAAAAGAAATATTTGAAATTCCGGGCTTTATGGAACAAATGCTTGCAAAAGGTTGGCTAGGAACGAAAGCTGGTCAAGGATTTTATTTGAAAAAAAATAAAGACATATATGAACTGAATATTCATACGCTTGAATATGAAGAGCGGAAGCGGTTGCAGGCGCCTTCAATAGAAAAAAGCAAATTGGCTAAAGGACTAGAGGAAAAGCTGCAGGTTCTCGTATATGCTGAAGACCGGGCAGGGGCGTTTTTATGGAAACTTTTTAAAGAAACGTTCCTTTATTCAGCACATCTCGTTGGTGTAATTGCCGATGATATACTTTCCATCGACCAAGCGTTGAAATGGGGATTTGGTTGGGAGCTTGGTCCATTTGAAACATGGGACGCTATCGGTTTGGAACGCTCTGTTGAAAAAATGCTCAAAGAAGGGGAGCAAATTCCAGCTTGGATTTTAGAGATGCTTTCTTCCGGAAGAAAATCTTTTTACGAAATGGACGAATCCGGCACGTGCACCTTTTATCATCAAAGGGAAAGCAAAGTTATTGAGGATCATCCAAATGTGATTGATTTAAATAGGAGAAAGAAGCAAAAGTCGGTCATTAAGAAAAATAGCGGCGCAAGTCTCATTGATATCGGTGATGATGTGGCGCTCTTGGAGTTTCATTCGCCTGGGGATGCGATCGGTTATGACATCATCGAAATGATTTATATCGCTTGTGAAGAAGTAGAGAGAAACTACCTAGGGCTTGTCATCGGCCATCAAGGCAAAAACTTTTGTGTGGGCGCAAACCTGATGCTCATTTTAATGGAAGCGCAAGATGAAAATTTTGATGAAATCGAAAATGTCGTACGACAGTTCCAAACGGCAATGCTTGCTCTTAAATATTGCAAAAATCCGGTTGTTGCTGCCCCGTTTCGAATGACTCTTGGAGGCGGAGCAGAACTGTGTTTGCATACTGATACAATTGTGGCTGCCAGTGAAACTTATATGGGGCTTGTTGAAACTGGTGTCGGACTCATTCCAGGGGGAGGCGGCAATAAAGAGTTTTATTTACGCCAGTTAGAAAAGAGGTCCATCAGTGGAATCGGTTCAAGTACTGAAAAATTATCAAATTACGATTTGCATCGCGCATCTCAAGCTGCATTTGAGACGATTGCTATGGCTAAAGTGTCTACATCGGCTCAGGAAGGAATTGAGTATGGTTACCTCCGCCCTACAGACCACATTTGTTTTAATAACGATCACCTATTAATGGCAGCAAAGCAAAAAGTGCTTGAGCTATCGAAGAACGGTTATCACCCTCCGGTGAGGAAAAAAATTCCGGTAGTCGGTGAAGCTGGTTATGCAGCGATGCTGCTGGGCGCCCATCAGTTAAAAAATGGCGGTTATCTATCTGAGCATGATATGAAAATTGCGGATAAACTCGCTTTCGTTATTGCCGGCGGCCGTATTCCTGAAGGAACTTTTGTCGATGAACAATATTTATTGGATCTTGAACGGGAAGCATTTTTAAGCCTTGTAGGAGAACCGAAAACACAAGCAAGGATGCAGCATATGCTTCTGAAAGGGAAGCCTTTAAGAAATTAAAATGTTGAAAACTGCTAAAAGATGGGAGGGGATATTCGTGAAAGAAGCGGTCATTGTTTCAGGTGCTAGAACGCCTGTGGGCAAAGCGAAAAAAGGGACGCTTGCCCACGTTCGGCCTGACGATTTAGCAGCACTCACTCTGAAAGAAACTTTAAGGCGTGCAGGAAATTATGATGGTCCAATTGACGACGTAATCATTGGTTGTGCAGTTCCCGAGGCTGAACAAGGCATGAATATGGCGAGGCAAATTGCTGCACTGGCAGGCTTATCATATGAGACCCCGGCCATAACAATTAATCGATATTGCTCATCCGGATTGCAGGCGATTGCTTATGGGGCAGAGCGTATTATGCTAGGGCTGGCAGATGCGGTCATTGCGGGTGGAGCTGAATCGATGAGCTTAGTACCGATCGTCGGTCATGTCGTCAAGCCAAATATAAAGCTTATTGAACAAGCACCTGCGTATTATATGGCTATGGGACATACTGCAGAAATGGTCGCAAAACAATTTAACATTACAAGAGAAGATCAAGATGCGTTTGCTGCCCGCAGCCATGCCCGGGCTGCTCAGGCGATTGCAGAAAGAAAATTTGTTGATGAAATCGTACCGGTGGAAGTCGTCCGCCGTCAAGTTGGAGATGACAATACTGTTGTTGAAGAAAAGATTGTATTTACCGAAGATGAAGGTGTTCGTCCTGATACAACCGTTGAAGTTTTAAGCAAATTAAAGCCAGTTTTTCAAATGAACGGAACAGTTACGGCAGGAAATTCATCGCAAATGAGCGACGGTGCAGCCACAGTTTTATTAATGGAAAAAGAAAAAGCAGTAAGTGAGGGTTTGAAACCTTTAGCTAAATTTCGCTCATTTGCTGTCAGCGGCGTCCGTCCTGAAATCATGGGAGTAGGGCCTACCGTTGCTATTCCGAAAGCTTTGAAATTAGCGGGATTACAATTATCAGACATCGGTTTAATCGAGTTGAATGAAGCGTTCGCTGCTCAAGCGATTCAAGTTATTCGAGCACTCGATTTGAACGAAGAAATTGTTAATGTCAATGGTGGAGCAATTGCTTTAGGGCACCCGCTCGGCTGCACCGGTACGAAGCTTACGCTTAGCTTAATTCATGAAATGCGAAGGAGAAATGTACAATTTGGCATTGTAACGATGTGTATAGGAGGCGGTATGGGAGCAGCTGGAGTATTTGAATTGCTTTAAGAAGTTACCAGACGGTAACAAAAAAAGGTTTCCGGTTCCTCTAATATCGAAAATGTTAGTGTGCAAAAAATTTATTTAGTGCGGATCCAATGTATTTGAGTTGTTTTAACGAGGAAAATGCCAGACGTTTCCAAAACATAAGGGAATTCTGGCTGTTTTAAGGAGGAAATTGTATTCCTTTCGTCCATTCGGCAAAAAAGCTGCGCACAAAAGGAGGAATTCCGCATGTCTCGTCCAATTATAAAAGGCGCTCAATTCCTAGTGGATGACATTTCTTGTGAACATATATTTACGCCAGAAGATTTTACTGAAGAACATCAAATGATTGCAAAAACAACGGAACAATTTGTTGAAAATGAAATAATGCCGCATCTTGAAGAGTTGGAAAAACAGCAATTTGACAAAACAGTTCAGTTGTTGAAAAAAGCTGGCGAGATCGGGCTGCTTGCTGCTGATATACCAGAAGAGTACGGCGGCATCGGTTTGGATAAAATTAGCTCAGCGCTAATCGCAGAAAAACTTGCCGTTGCCGGAGGTTTTTCGATCTCCCATGGAGCGCATGTTGGCATTGGCTCTTTGCCAATCGTATTTTTCGGTAATGAAAGCCAAAAGAAAAAATATTTGCCGAAGCTCGCAACAGGTGAAATGTTGGCTGCCTATGCATTGACAGAGCCCGGATCAGGGTCCGATGCGCTAAGTGCGAAAACAACTGCAAAATTAAATGAAACAGGAACTCATTATATTTTAAATGGTGAAAAGCAATGGATTACGAATTCTGCCTTTGCTGATCTTTTCATCGTTTACGCAAAAGTCGATGGCAAGCATTTCACAGCTTTCATTGTTGAACGCAACTTCCCTGGGGTCTCAACCGGTCCGGAAGAGAAGAAAATGGGTATAAAAAGTTCTTCGACACGCACATTGATCCTTCAAGATGTACCGGTGCCAAAAGAAAATGTTTTAGGTGAAATCGGCAAAGGACATGTCATTGCGTTTAATATTTTAAATATCGGCCGTTATAAACTGGCGGTAGGAACAATCGGAGCCTCGAAACGTGCATTAGAGCTTTCTCTCCAATATGCCAATGAACGCCAACAATTTCAAATGCCAATTGCGAACTTTGGATTAATACAAGAGAAACTCGCCAATATGGCCACGAAATTGTATGCGATGGAAAGCTCAGTGTATCGCACAGTCGGCTTGTTCGAAGAGCAATTAGGTGCATTAACCGCTGAAGAAGCCAATGATCGAAAAGCTGTTGCAAAAGCAATCAGCGAGTATGCAATTGAATGTTCATTAGGAAAAGTGTTTGGTACAGAAACACTTGATTATATAGCAGATGAAGGTGTGCAAATTCACGGCGGCAATGGGTATATGTCAGAATACGAGATTGAAAGAATCTACCGCGATTCCCGCATCAACAGGATTTTTGAAGGAACAAACGAAATCAATCGTTTAATCGTTCCCGCAACTTTATTGAAAAAAGCGCTGAAAGGTGAACTGCCGCTTCTTGCAAAGGCACAGACTTTGAAAGATGAAATCCTCACCATTGTGCCAGAAACAATCGGAACAACTGCCCTTGAACAACAAAAGTACCTCATCAAAAACGCTAAAAAAATTGCATTAATAACCGCAGGCCTTGCTGTACAAAAATTCGGTCCAGCTATTGAAAGAGAACAAGAAATCTTAGGCAATATTGCTGATATTATAAACAACATTTATGCGATGGAATCAGCAGTGCTGCGAACAGAAAAAGCAATTGGTAGATCCGGCATAGAAAAAAATAATCAAAAACTGCTTTATACTGAAATTTTTTGCCAAGAAGCTTTCAATGAAATTGAAGCTGATGCAAAAGAGGTTATTATAGCAGTTGAGTCCGGTGATACTCAAAGAATTATGTTTTCTGCATTGCGCAAACTTACCCGTTATCAACCAATCAATATCATCGCTAAAAAAAGGGAAGCCGCTGCAGCACTCATTGCTGCCGGAAAATATGTAGTGTAAAATCATATACTCCACAAACCGGCGTTGATCATGCAGGTTGAATTTCGTTTGCATGAATCACTAAACATAGAGCGCTTTCGGTTTGTGGAATAATTTTTTGCGAAATAAGTAACATGCCGCCTCCTTCTTCCGTTTTAATTTTTAAAAGGTTATGAAATCGCTTCTTTATATGTTAAAATAATCATAAAACTGGATAAGGGAGGAAAGAGATGGCGCTTACGTTTTATTGGTATCCGAAATGTGGTACATGTAGAAAAGCGAAAAAATGGTTTGAAGACCATAGCATTCCGGTAAATGAAATACATATTGTCGACAATCCCCCTACTAGGGAACAGTTAGAAGAATTTTATAAAAAAAGCGGATTAGAGCTGAAAAAATTTTTTAATACGAGCGGTCAGAAATACCGAAGCTTAGGATTAAAAGATAAAATAAAAACTGCAAGTGATGATGAATTATTGGACTTGCTTGCATCGGACGGAATGTTAGTCAAACGTCCGATTGTAACGGATGGAGATAAAGTTACTGTAGGTTTTAAAGAAGAAGAGTTTAAAGAAACATGGTTATAGAGGAGTTTATTATTAAAAATTGGAGGGAACATTATGAGCAATATTCCAAAAGAATTACGTTATTCAAAAGAACATGAATGGGCTAAAGTTGAAGGAGACAAAGTTCGTGTCGGCATTTCAGATTTTGCTCAATCTGAACTAGGCGATATCGTATTTGTCGAACTTCCAGAAGTAGGAACTGAATTAACAGTTAATGAATCATTTGGCAGTGTTGAATCTGTAAAAACTGTTTCTGAACTTTATGCACCTATTAGCGGTAAAGTAGTTGAAGTAAACAGTGAACTTGAAGATAGCCCTGAATTAGTAAACGAATCTCCATATGAAAAAGGTTGGATGATCGTTATCGAGCCGTCTGACATTTCGGAAGTGGACAACCTACTCACTGCTGAACAATATGAAGAAATGATTAAAGAAGATTAATCAAATAGAAATGAAAAAAGGCTTCTATTTTCAGAAGCCTTTTTTTATTTAGCCAGTGTTTTTCATGCTGAATCACTTAAAAGAGGGTGATATCTCTATTTTAAAACGCTAGGAAGCCATAATACCATTTGCGGCCAGTACGTAATGATAAAAAGTCCAATAAATGACGCGATAAGGAATGGCCAGATTGCTCTTGTCAATGTTTCCAACTTAACTTCTCCTAAAGAAGAAGCGATATAAAGCCCGGCACCTATAGGCGGTGTTAAAAGACCGATTGTTAAGTTAATACAGATGATGACACCAAAGTGAATCGGATCTATACCGTAATTGCTTAGAAGCGGTGCGAAAATTGGAACTAAAATAATAAGTGCGGCAATGCCGTCCATAAACATTCCGACAAATAATAAGAAGATGTTAACAATTAATAAAAATACCCAAGGATTTTCTGTTATTGAAACCATCCATTGTGCAATTGCTTGTGGAATTTGCTCAAATGACAGCATCCATCCAAATAAATTAGCCATCGCAATTAATAACGTAATCGTTGCAGTTGTCATTGCTGTATTAATCATAATTTGCGGCAAATCTTTAATTTTCAATTCGCGGTAAAAGAAAAATCCGACAATTAGAGCAATGACGCATGCGATTGCTGCTGATTCAGTTGGAGTAAAAACACCGCTTAAAATACCGATAATGATAATTCCAGGTACTAAAAGCGCTGGCAGTACTTGCAAAAACGACTTGGACATTTCCGAAATCGATGTCCGTTCATGTGTCGCCCATTGTTGTTTCATTCCGATATAAGCAATTAAAAAAATAAACATCAGTCCGAGCAAAATGCCGGGAAACACACCGGCAAGAAACATGGAACCAATCGAAGCGCCGGATGATACGCCATAAATGATAAATAACATACTTGGCGGGATGATCGGTCCAAGGAGTCCAGCGGCCGCCGTTGTGGAAGCACCGAATTCTCGGGAATAACCTTCTTTTTCCATGGATGGAACCATGATTCGGCTCATCATCGCAATTTGTGCAGTTGCCGAACCGATAATTGAAGCAAGAAGCATATTGGAAATAACGTTCACATAGGCTAATCCGCCACGGAAATGGCCGACGATTGTTTTTGAAAAATTGATCAGCCTACTAGTAATTCCGCCCATGTTCATTAGTTCGCCAGCAAGCATAAATAGTGGAATTGCAAGGAGCCCGTAATTTTCAAGACTTGAATAAAGACGTTGTGGAGCTGTAGCTAATAACCCCATATTATCAGATACGATAATATAAATAATGGTTGTCATGCCGAGGACGAAGGAGATCGGCACTTGAAGCAGCAATAATACGATAAATATAATCAAAGCAATCGCCATATTACATTCCCTCCTCTTTGCCTCGGAAATTCTTGCACAATAAATCTAGAGAGTGGACAATGAGAAAGAAAAAGCTTACTGGAACGCTTAAATAAGCGATGATCATTGGCATTCTCATTGAGTTCGAATATTGCATTAAAATGGTCGGCCCTGATAGCCAAATGACAGATTGATAGAAAATATAGCCAACAAACACAAGCACTGTGAAAAAACTAATTCCTAATAATGTAGTTCTTGTAATTCCGGTGAAACGATCTAGAAAAATTGTAATCGCCGCAGCGTTTTGTTTTTTAATCCCCATGCTTCCTCCGATAAAAGTAAGCCAGACGAGCGAAAAAATAGCCGTCTCGTCTGACCAAGTGAGAGGAGCACTTAATACATAGCGGAAAAAAACTCCCGCAGATAGTGAGATTAGCATTATTGTGCATAGAAGAATTGCTAAAATTTTCTCCACTGCATGAAGCCAATCGCTTAACTGATGTATAAGCTTCATAAGCATCCCCCGTTGTTTTACTTAATAGTCTCCTCAAGGAACGATTGAATAATCGGTGATTGTTGTGAATATTTATCTTTCACTCGTTTAATGGCAGGCTCAAAGGCTGATATATCAGATAATTCCGAAACTTTTACGCCAGCTTGTTTTAATGTTTCAAGATTTTCTTGTTCACGTTTTAACGCTTCTTGAACACCCCAGTCGACGGCTGTTTTAATAGCTTGTTTCACAATTTCTTGATCTTCAGCTGAAAGTTTATTAAAAGATGCTTTGCTCATGACAATAACCGTTGGGAATGTTAAATGGTTTGTCAATGTTAGATGATCTGCAATTTCATAGTATTTTTCCGTCACGAGTGCATCTAAGTCAATATCAATTCCATCGATAACGCCGGTTTGTAGCGATGTATAAACTTCTGGAAGTGGCATTGCTGTTGGTCCTGCACCAATAGCTGTCCAAAAATCTTGAATGGCTGGGCTGCCGATAATTCTTATTTTTTTACCTTTTAAATCTTCAGGAGAAGCAATATGTCCTTCTTTCATTAAGATGTGGCGATTTCCAGCAAAAGCGAAATCAAGACCAACTAACCCTTGGCTTTCAAGTTCTTTTAACATTTGTAGAACCGGTTCAGACCCACGTAATTGAACGGCTTCATCCAAACTTTTAAATGTAAACGGCATAAACCATGAATTTAAAGATTCTTGTCTTGTGCTCATATAAGCATTAGTTAAAAATCCAAAATCGATGGCGCCTGTTTCAAGCTGTTGCACCATGTCTTTTTCAGGCCCTAGTTGTGATGCAGGATATATTTCCAGCTTCATTCTTCCGTTTGATAATTTCTCTAACTCTTCCCCAAATTTTAAAGCGGTTTGATGCCAAACGTGAGTTTCTTGAGTAACATGAGTAGCTTTAAACGTGTATGTTTGTTCTTTTCCACCTTCATTTGCACTATTGGTTGAAGTGTTGCTTCCGCAGGCTGCAAGTATCAGGGTGAAAATGGATACAACCGCAAGCAGCGATAAAAACTTGAATCTCGTTTTTTGTTTCATGAAAACTGCCCCCTTGTAGTTAAATTGTTTTAAACGCTTTCATAATAGATTTGCAAGTTTTATAGTTTTGAAATATAAAATACTTGCTTAATTAACTATTATCGAAATAGTGAATTAATTTCATTTTAATAATAATGGACAGAATTTTGAAAGTCAATTAATTTTTTGAAAATTCCCCTTATTCAGTTAAGAAATTTATTTAATTAATTTATATGGAAAGTAAAAAATAAGCGACCAGCAGACTATTTTACAATCTACAGGTCGCTATTTAGAAACACCATTTACAATTTAGAAACTAATGGAAAGGTTAAAAAAGAAATTTTACAAAAGTTTTCTTTCATTTAATTATTTTGGTTGATAGCCAAAAGATTCGGAAATTTCTTTGGCACAATTTAGGACATATTGACTAACTTCATCATCTGGTGATTGCGGAACAAGTGACGTAAACCCAACGATCGTCAGTGCTCCTAAAAGGTCGTTATTATAATCAAAAATAGGCACGGAAAACGATGATACTTGCTCAACGATTGGTTCTTTTGAATAAGCAAAATGATTCTTAGCAATCTCTTGTTGTTCTTCCTCAAATTCTTTTCTTAAGCTTTCAGGGATTTTACTTAATTCTTTTAAACGCCATTCTTTGATATATATCATATCTTTAAACGTTGCAAATATCTTTCCTGATGATGATAGTAATGGCAAGTTCGTACCGATTTGCGCACCGATATTTAAACCATAATTGGCGCTCCAAATATTTGCAATGACTGGACCGTCGTGGGTCCATACGGCTAACAAAGCTGTCAAGGATGTTTGGCGGCTAATATCTTGTAGATAAGGGGTTACCTTGCCAATAAGGTCTTTGCTTCCAGTTGCTGCCATTCCGTATTCGATCAATTTTGATCCGAGCGAGTAAGTGTTTTGTTTTTTATCCCGGTATAAAAGTCCTAGTTGTGTTAACGTATTTAAATATTTATAGAGATTGCTTTTTGTAATCCCTGATAATTCTTGAATTTCATTAAACTTTAATGGATGTCCTTGTTCGGCAATTAGGTCGATGATTTGAATACCAGTTTGCAGTGATTGGATTATTGTGGCGTTTTTCTGTTGTTCCATAATCTTCTCCTCTTCATTCAAAATCTTCTTATCTTTCAATAAGCATATCAAATTATGAATAATATGAAAAATATCTTTGTAAAATATGAGGATTGCTGCGGGTTTTATAAATTCCACAGTAATTTTTTTATATAGAGAACACTGTTTTTTATTTTAGTAAAGAAGTTTATCAAATTCAGTAAATTTATTATTTTATATATTTTTTAAATTTTTTTATTGACAAACAATTTGCTTCGTTTTAGTATTTTGATAAATAGTGAACCTTGTTTACTATTTGTTGAAAAGTGAAACATCAGGGAAGGAGAAGAAATCTTAATTATGAAATTGATTACGTTTACACATAACGGTATTCGACGTATCGGTGCTATAGAGGATTTTAAAGTCATTGATTTACATGCTGCATTCAAAGCGAAGCTGGAATCGGAAGGAAAACTTCGGGCCAGTCAAATAGCAGAAGCTTATATCCCTGCTGATGATATGAATGGATTTTTACAAGGTGGGAAAGAAAGCTTGGATTTTGCAAAACAAGCAATCGAGTTTGCTTTGAATCATGAAAGCGCTGTACCGCTTGTGTTTGATAAAAGTGAAGTAAAAGTCGGGGCACCGGTCCCGTCTCCTGGAAAAATGATTTGTGTAGGTCACAATTACCGTGAACACATTTTGGAAATGAAACGTGAAATTCCGCCTTATCCGGTTGTATTTGCTAAATTTGCAAATACAGTCATTGGGCCTGAAGATGATATACCGCATTTTCCAATATCAGACCAGCTTGACTATGAAGCAGAATTTGCATTTGTCATAGGAAAGCGTGCAAGAAATGTATCTCAGTCAGATGCACTTGATTATGTGGCTGGATATACGATCGTCAATGATGTTACGTACCGCGATATTCAGCGCCGAACTTTGCAATGGCTTCAAGGAAAAGCTGTGGATGGTTCTGCGCCAATGGGTCCGTACTTAGTAACAACGGATGAATTAACAGATCCATCAGGTCTAGAAATTGTTCTCACTGTTAATGGAAAAGAGCGTCAACGTTCGAATACAGCTAACTTAGTATTTTCTGTGCAATATCTTGTTGAGTTTTTATCGAATTTAATGACACTTGAGCCCGGCGATGTCATTTTAACTGGAACGCCTGGTGGTGTAGGAGTTGCCCGAGATCCGCAAGTTTTCCTAAAAGATGGTGATGTTGTTCGAATTGAAGTTGATAAAATTGGCGCTTTGGAAAATAGGGTTAGGAAAGTAAGCAACCATTAGTTTTTAAGATTATTAAAATAATAAGTTTCTAACATGATGTAAATATTCGGGCCTAGCTTCGCTATTGCTCGATAAAAATAAAAATTATTTTGAAAATTTAAATTCTTAAAAGGGGGAGATTGTTTTATGGAAAGACATCAATTAATGATCGTAGGCGGCGGTATTGGTGGTTTGGCTACAGCTCTTGCTGCAAATGAAGCTGGCATTCGTTCTACAGTGTTTGAGCAAGCTCCACAACTTGGAGAAGTAGGAGCAGGACTTCAAATTGGTCCAAATGGAATGGCTGTACTTGACCGTTTTGGTGTATTGGATGAAATTAATAAAGTTGCAGTATTTCCTAAACGTTTAGTCTTAAAAGATATTTATACTGCTAAAGAAGTAGCAGCACTTGATTTGGGCGAAAAATTCCAACAGCGTTATGGGTATCCATACATCGTCTTGCACCGTTCAGACCTTCATTCCATTTTATTAGAAGCATGTAAGAAAACAGGGAATGTTGAGCTAAAAACAGACCAACGAATCCAAACAGCAGAACAGACTGATATGGGTGTTGTCATTACCAACGAAAAGGGAGAAAAATTTGTTGGTGATGCAGTCGTTGGTGCCGATGGAATTAAATCAAATATCCGCAAATTGTTAAGCGTTGATGATACTGTGCCTTCCGAATATGTTGCTTACCGCGGTACAGTACCGATTGAAGAAGTGAAAGGTGAAGCAAACTTTGACGATGTCATCATGTGGATTGGTCCAAACTTACACTTAGTTCAATATCCTGTACGGAGCGGTAAATTATATAATATCGTTGTTGTGTTCAAAAGCTATAATTATCAGGAAGGTGCAGATTGGGGTACGCCTGAAGAAATGGAAAGACGCTTTAAAGGTGCACATGAAGAAGCGCAGTCAATGCTTCGATTCATTCAACGTCAATTTAAGTGGCCAATGTATGACAGAAATCCAATTCCAAACTGGACAATTGGAAATATTACATTGCTAGGCGATGCTGCGCATCCAATGTTGCAGTATTTAGCGCAAGGCGGCGTTCAAGCGCTAGAAGATGCTTCTTATCTTGCAGATATGTTGAAGAAGTATCCAGGCCAGTACAATAAAGCATTCTTAGAATATCAAGCAGAACGTCAACCAAGATCTGCAAGAGTTCAAACAAGTGCACGGAAATGGGGCGAAGTTATACACGCTGAAGATCAAGCTGCGATTCTGTTGAGAGATTATGTATTTGCAAATAGAACTCCATTTGATTATGAAGTATGTGATTGGATCTATGGCGGCCATAAAGTTCCAATGAAAAAATAATGATTTATTTAAAGACCCGTAGTGATCTGCGGGTCTTTTTCAATTTTTTTCATATTAATAATAGTATAAAATTAAACTATAATTTAGGGTAAGGTGGACAAAATCTTCTGTATTTGAAGGTGATGGAAGCATCTTAATTGAAGGATGGGATCAATTTCAGTCAGCTTTCGTTAATCGGTTTAGATTATGATAACAATTCATTCAGAAGCTTGTGATGGAACCTCCGTTTCGGTCCAATTGGAAAACTATTCACTAGAGATGTTAAACAACAACTGTTCATAGGTTATAAAACGATATGCTCGCCTTTGAAAAGGTGATGCAGCGCCCGATTATTTAAGAACAGTCAAGGTGGAGAGATCATTGAACGAATATAAATCGGAGAAAGTGATTATTGTTGAAGGTAAATCCGATAAGAAAAAAATTGCGCAAATCTTGCGTGATCCAGTCGAAATTATTTGTACGAATGGAACCGTAAGTATTCAAAAAATTGAAGAGATCGTTGATGAATTTGATCTTTTTCATAAGGAAGTGTATATTTTGGCAGATGCTGATTATGCTGGAGAAAAATTAAGGAAACAGTTTAAGAAGGAACTGCCGAATGCCATTCATATTTACATTGATAAAATGTTTCGCGAAGTTGCCAACACACCCGATTATTATTTAGCATTAGCTTTGTTAAGCAAAAATTTTAATGTTAATCCTAAATTTTTAATACAATGAGGATCAGTTATGATTGAACTTCAACCGAAACAATGGACAGAATTTACAAAACAACACGGCGTTCATTATGTTTATTTTTATACACCGCTGTGTGGTACTTGCCAATTGGCAACGAAAATGTTGAAAGTTGTTGGAGAAGCATTGGATGTAAATATTTTTTCATGTAATTTGAACTTCATTCCTGAGAAAGCACGACAGTATGAAATCGAAAGCGTTCCATGCTTAACCATTTGGAGAGATGGGACGATCATTGAAAAAATTTATGCATTTCATTCTGTACAACATCTTTATGAAATTATTAAACGATATGAATAAATATTTGAATTAGGGGGCTTTTGAAAAACAAAAGCCCTTTAAGTATTTTCATTAAAAGTGAATATAAAAGATTAATAGGTGAAAGAGGGGCATTAGGATATGAAACGTATTGAAAAACCACCTTTTGTATCAAAATTTTTTTGACATTGAGGTGGTCCAGAAAGTTGTAGTTCCAATGAAGTGTCTTTTTTCATCTTTAAAAATTCAGCTTTTTTTCAGATGATTTCGAACAGCTCCAGAATCTCTTCTTTGTAATCGCTAAAATATAGGAATCATCCCCACTTTTCAAGGACCTCATTTGAAATTAGAACTCATTTATTAATAAATTTCCATAATTTAGATACCCATGAAAGTAGAAATTTATGCTATAAATGGTTAAGCGAAGAAAATACACCCAGAAAAGTTTAAGGAGGAACGAAGGTATATATAGATTGAGGTGGAAACATGAGACTTATACGTATAAAATCATGGTTTAACTCGAAACACCAAAATGTTGATAGAGAATTAGAAGATTTAGTGTTAAAAGCGCAAAATGGAGACGAACAAATTCGTCATGACTTGCTCGAGCAATATAAACCTTTTATAAAGAAAATCGTATCAAAATCTTGTAAACGATATATATCCGAATCGATGGATGAATTTAGCATAGGGCTGCTTGCGTTTAATGAGGCGGTCGATCAATATAACAAAGACCAAGGCGGAAAGTTTTTAACATTTGCAAGTGTTGTTATACAGAGAAGAATTATTGATTATATTCGAAAAGAAAGCAGACATAAACATCTATTATTGTCGGACGTTGAGGGAGAAGACGCGGGCGGCAATGTGAAAGAAAGTTACATAGATCGTAAACAATCACTTGAAAAATTTGCCGCTGAAGAAGAAAGTAAAACTAGAATTGAAGAAATTAAACGATACCAAAAACTATTGGAGAGTTTCGGCATTACTTTTGATGTGTTGAGCAAAGAATGTCCGAAACATAGCGATGCCAGAGATAATGCCAAAATGATTGCCAAGACGGTTGCAGAAGTGGATGAAATCCGTGATGCTTTAGTGGAAAAAAAGCGCTTGCCGATTAAGGAGTTGGAGGCATTCGTAACATGCAGTCGAAAAACGATCGAACGGAATCGAAAGTATATAATAGCAATCGCATTAATTTATATTGGCGAATTTCAATCGCTTCGTTCCTATATTGAGCCTGAAAAAGGGGGACCACTTACATGAAACAGGGTATCGTTGTTGAAGTGAAAAATAGAAAAGCAATCGTGCTCACGAGAGAAGGGGCATTTGAACGCGTCTCTTTAAAAAAAGGGGAACAGGTTGAAATAGGCTCAGAAATCGAATTTGCCGAAACGAAAAAAATCTATCATTCCCGCCCGATTGGAATGGGGTTATTCATTGCTGTTGTGGCGGCTGTATTTTTCTTGTTCTTTCCTCAAATACTACCAAGTTTAAATCAAGTGAATATGACGGTAGCGGCTTATATTAGTGTAGATATTAATCCTAGCCTTGAAGTTGGTGTGAATGATGCGATGAAAGTGATTGAGCTGATTCCTCTGAATGAAAGTGGGGAAAAAATAGCAGCCCAAATAGGCGAAAACTACCGGAATCTCACCCTTTCGCAATTTATAAATCAAACGATCGATATAGCGGAAAAAGGCGGGTTTTTAAAAGATAATAAAGATGTGCTAGTGACGGCAACGATGATTAATAAGGAACTAAAAACGTCTGTTGAAAAAAATCTTACAAAAATTAAGCAAGAAATTAAAGAAAAAAAGAGTGTGCACGTCGAAACACTTGAAAGCGATGAAACAGCTAGAAAAGAAGCAAAAGATTTAGGAGTTTCAACAGGAAAGTATATTTTATACAAAAAAGCAGCAGATAAATTAACGATAGAGGAAGCAAAAGAGCTATCAATTACACAACTTTTTGACAAAATTGATAAAAAAGAATTAGAAGACATAAAGAAAAAAATAATGAAACGTGATTACGATAAAAACATTAAAAAGATAGAGAAAGCCGAAAATGAATTAAAAAAATTAGAAGCCAAACTGAAGACCATTCAAGATAGAAATCATATGAAGGAACAAAAAATAGAACAAATAGAAAAAATTCGTAACCGAATGAATGAACAAAGAGTGGAAATAGAAAAGATTCGTAATCAAATGAAAGATAATATTCATAAAGATTTAAAAGAAAAAATGAATAATCAAGTTTTAATTATTAATAATAAGAAGATTAAAGAAGACGAAAAAAAACTAGAAAAAATAAATAAATTAAAAATGGAAAATGAAAAAAAGATTAATAAAGTAGAAATTAATAATGGTCAGAAAGTTGTCCAGTTTTATGATTACAAGAAAAATCCTGTTGCTTCCGACAAGCAATATAAACAAAAACTAGAAATCCTAAAGAAAAAAATGGACAAACAAATGAAAAAAGAAGAAAAAAAGAAAGATCTAAAGCAACCGAAGATCATGGACAAAAGTAAGGTCCAAAAAGAAAGAAAACATTATTTCTCAGGAAATTAGACAAATTTTATGGTACGTCCATAAAATTTGTTTTTTTTATGCAAAAATATTTTCAGAATTGTCGAAATTATTTACAAGGGAATGATCAAGTTTTATCGAATACATATTAGGGAGTCAATGTTTGAAAGCAAGGTGAGGAAAATGAAAGAACCTAGTTTTAGAAAAGCGTTAGTTGAATTTACTCATCGCCTTCAATTTGCATCACATGTTTTGCCGCTCTTAGAAAACGAAAGGATAACCGTAAAAATTTGTACGAATAATAATGAAGAGCTTACGATTGTTATGAGTGAAAAGGAAGTATCGCTTGATCATGAGAATAGAACCGTCCCTTCAGTAGTTGTCAAAGGAGATCTTCCAGCTCTTATCAATTTCATCGAAGGAAAAATGAAGCTTCAAGCTTTACAAAAAAGCGAAAAACTCCAAGCGGAAGGAAAATATCGACATTTATTAAAAATAGAATCTCTTTTCTATTGTTGTCCCCTAAAAGAAGCAATTAGTTAGTAGAGCAGTTCCGATTATTTCCATTCTTCTTTTTCCAACTACCAGTCCAAAAATAACTTCAAAAACTTGTATTTTAAAACTATAAAAAATAGTTTGACAAAACAAAAAATAGGTGATAGTATTAGCTCAACAAAATAACATTAAACAGATAGGTTTTCTTATCAAGAGAGGTGGAGGGACTGGCCCTATGAAACCCGGCAACCGGTTTATGAAACACGGTGCCAATTCCTACAGAGCAAAATTTGCTCTGAAAGATAAGAAGAGTGTTCGAAATTCGTCCCCTCTTCTTATCGAAGAGGGGTTTTTAATATTTTATGTTTGAATTGGAACGAAGGAGATGTGGACAATGAGCGATCAAAAAAATTACCGAATTGAAACTTTAGGAATCCATGGGGGTTTACGCCTTGATGAAGGGACAAGGGCGCAAGCGGTTCCGATTTATCCATCAAATGCTTACTTATTTAAAGATACGGAACATGCTTCCAATTTGTTTTCATTGGCGGAGCCTGGCTATATTTATACGAGAATTCACAATCCGACTTGCACGGTATTTGAAGAAAGAATTGCTTTGTTAGAAGGGGGCGTTGGTGCTCTATCGGTTGCAAGCGGTTCGGCAGCCATTACAATGGCGATTTTAAATATTGCCAGCAGTGGAGATGAAATCGTAGCAGCATCTACATTATACGGGGGAACTTACAACTTATTTGCGCAAACATTGCCAAAATACGGCATTAATGTTATTTTTGTAGATCCAACGGATCCGGAAAATTTCCGTGCGGCAATTACTGAAAAAACGAAAGCAATTTTTGCAGAAACGATTGGAAACCCAAGTCTTCATGTTCTTGATATTGAAGCGGTGGCAAATGTTGCCCATGAAGCCGGGATCCCATTGATTATTGATAATACATTTGCAACACCTTATCTATGCAGACCAATTGAGTTTGGCGCTGATATTGTTGTTCACTCTGCAACAAAATGGATCGGTGGAAACGGAACAACTCTTGGCGGCGTCATCGTTGATGGGGGCCATTTTGATTGGAATTCACCAAAATTCCCAGGCTTTACAACACCAGACCCAAGCTATCATGGTTTAGTTTATGCTCGTGATATTGGTGCGGCTGCATTTATCATTAAAGCAAGAGTTCAATTGTTGCGTGATATGGGACCTGCATTAAGCCCGTTTAATGCATTCCTATTAAGTTTAGGATTAGAAACTTTACATGTTCGAATGAAAGAGCATATCGCAAATACAAGAAAAGTTGTAGAATATTTGCAAAACCATCCAGCTGTTGAATGGGTGCTCTATCCAGAGCTTGAAAACCATCCATCCCATTCATATGTTTCAAAATACTTGCCAAAAGGAGCAGGTTCAGTTGTTGTCTTTGGCATTAAAGGGGGACGTGAAGCTGGTGCGAAATTGATTAACAGCGTCAATCTTTGGTCTCACGTTGCAAATGTAGGCGATGCAAAAAGCTTAATCATTCATCCGGCGAGCACAACCCATTCACAATTAAATAGTGAAGACTTGAAAAAATCTGGTGTAACTGAAGATTTAATCCGTTTATCTGTTGGTATTGAAAATAGCGATGATATTATCGAAGACTTAGAGCAAGCCATTGAAAAAGCAACAGGACTTACTTCTAAATAATTGTAGAAAAATGTTGATCGGTAATTATTGTCATTGACACCAAACTTGTCCCATGATAAACTTTCTTCCGTGCTATGACAATTCAATGATTGGCTCTTATCAAGAGAGGTGGAGGGATGTGCCCAATGAAGCCCGGCAACCGCCAAGTAAAGACTTGGAATGGTGCCAATTCACACAAAGTGTTTCCTATTCATTTAGCGTCTGCGAATGGTAGGAAAATGCTTTGAAAGATAAGAGAAAGGAAATGTCGTGCCTTTCTGCTTATCTGCAGAAAGGTTTTTTGTTTGATAAGACATAAACATGGTTTGATTGCTGAAGGAAGTGTATAATAGCATTTGGAAGAAGGTGAATCATGCATGATTACGTTGAAAGGTGTCAAAAAAGTTTATAAAGGAAACGGTAGAGAAGTTGTAGCCGTAGATAATGTCGATTTAAATATTAAACAAGGTGAAATATATGGCATTATCGGATACAGCGGTGCTGGAAAAAGTACGCTGATCCGTTTATTAAACCGGCTTGAACAAGCAACGGAAGGTACGGTCGAAGTGGCTGGGCGTGATTTAACGAAAATTAGCGGAAGCGAATTGCGGAGGGCACGCCAAGAAATCGGGATGATTTTCCAGCACTTTAATTTGTTATGGTCAAGAACCGTTCGGGAAAATATTGCTTTTCCTTTGGAAATAGCCGGCGTTCCTAAAAATGAACGGATGAAAAGAGTGGACGAGCTCATCAAATTAGTTGGCCTTGAAGGCAGGGAGGATGCTTATCCTTCCCAGCTGAGCGGTGGACAAAAACAGCGTGTCGGCATTGCGAGGGCATTAGCCAATCGTCCGAAAGTGCTTTTATGTGATGAGGCAACATCTGCGTTAGACCCGCAAACAACTGATCAAATATTAGAATTGCTCGTTGATATTAATAAAAAACTTGGTTTAACCATCGTTTTGATTACGCACGAAATGCATGTAATTCGAAAAATTTGCCATCGAGTTTCTGTAATGGAAAATGGTCGCATCGTTGAACAAGGTCCTGTCCTTGAAGTATTCCGCAAACCACAGCAGCCGATTACGAAACGTTTTGTGAAACAAGTGACAGAACCGGAAGAAACGAAAGAAACGATTGAACATCTATTGAACAACTACCGAAGTGGCCAAGTCATTCGCCTTACATTTATAGGAGAAGATGCAGAACAGCCGCTGATCACAAATTTAATCCGTACTTTTCCGATTAATATCAATATATTGCAAGGAAAAATTTCGCAAACACAAGATGGTGCTTATGGCACGCTATTTGTACATTTAGATGGAGATAAAGCCGATATCGAAAAAGCGATCACCTACATTCGAGATAAAAACATCGAAGTGGAGGTGATCAACAATGATTGAAACTTTGCTGCCTAATGTAAAATGGGAAAAAATGTGGGATGCAACTGTTCAAACTTTGTACATGACAGGCGTGTCGGTTTTAGCGACATTTATTCTTGGTATTTTGCTAGGTTTGTTGCTATTTTTGACTTCGAAAGGGAATATTTGGGAAAATAAAGTGATCAATTCTATCGTTTCATCTTTTGTTAATATATTTAGATCAATCCCGTTTATTATCCTTATTATATTGCTCATTCCTTTTACGAAATGGCTCGTTGGAACAATGCTTGGAGCGAATGCTGCACTTCCTGCGCTCATTATTGGCGCAGCACCTTTTTATGCACGAATGGTTGAAATTGCATTGCGTGAAATTGATAAAGGTGTCATCGAAGCGGCAAAAGCAATGGGTGCAAAAACGAGTACGATCATTTTCAAAGTATTATTGCCTGAATCAATGCCAGCGCTCGTTTCCGGCATTACAGTAACAGCGATTGCCCTTGTCGGTTATACAGCGATGGCTGGTGTTGTCGGAGCGGGTGGACTTGGAAATCTTGCATATTTAGAAGGATTTCAGCGCAATCATAATGATGTAACAATTTTGGCAACAATCTTAATTCTAATCATCGTATTTGTTATTCAGTTTATCGGTGACTTTGTCACTTCAAAAATAGATAAAAGATAAAAAACAGGGAGGCTTTGTAATGAAAAAATTATTGTTAATGTTGACAACTTTATTTGTCATTTTTGCGTTGGCCGCTTGTGGAGGAGGCAACACACAAGAAAACGCAACAGAAGAAAATCAAGAAGGCACAACAGAAACAAATGAAACTGCTGAAACGATAGAACTAGTTGTTGGTGCATCCAATGTTCCACATGCTGAAATTTTAGAGGAAGCAAAACCTCTTCTAGCTGAAAAAGGCATTGAGCTTAAAATTGTACCGTTCCAAGACTATATTTTGCCAAATAAAGCATTGAATGATAAAGAATTAGATGCTAACTATTTCCAACATATTCCATACTTAGAACAACAAATTAAAGAATTTGGTTATGATTTCGTAAATGCAGGCGGTATCCATATTGAACCGATCGGCTTGTACTCTCAAAAATATAAGTCTGTTGAAGAACTTCCTGATGGTGCAGAAATTATTATGAGCAATTCAGTTGCAGACCATGGCCGTATTTTATCAATGCTTGAAGAAAAAGGATTAATTAAGCTTAAAGAAGGCGTTGAAAAAATCGCTGCAACAGTTGACGATATTGCTGAAAATCCAAAGAACTTGAAATTTACTACAGATGTTGAACCTGGACTTTTACCACAAGTTTATAACCAAGGTGAAGGAGATGCGGTTTTAATTAACGCAAACTACGCTTTAGATGCTGGTTTGGATCCTGCGAATGATCCAATTGCAGTAGAGTCTCCAGAAAATAACCCATATGTGAACATCATTGCTGTTCGTGCTGGTGATGAAAATCGTCCAGAAATCAAAACATTAGTTGAAGTATTGCAATCTGAAGAAATTGCAAACTTCATTACAGAAACTTATAAAGGTGCAGTTATTCCTGCTGGACAATAAAAGAAAAAAGTGATTTACTCGACATGGGGAAATAGAAAATATCCCCATGTCTATTTCTGTTTATACATATATAGATAAATTCCTTTACTTTTTTTACATTTATTTACCAAAAAGCTAGTATTTTATTGGAATTTTACAAAAAACTATAAAAAAATTAGTGGGAAAAGACTTTTTAAACATATTTATATAAAAAGTATCAAAATACAAAAAACTAACAGTTGCTATTGAATTTGAATTAAAATAAGATTAGAATGAGAATAGATTGAGAATGAAATAGCCTTTTATGATAATTATTGAAATATAAAGGGAATAGGATTATATGGAGGTATATATATGTCATCAACTTTATCAATTAAAGATCTACATGTTGAGATTGATGGAAAAGAGATTTTGAAAGGTGTAAACCTTGAAATTAAAGGCGGCGAGTTTCATGCGATCATGGGACCGAACGGAACTGGAAAATCAACACTAGCTTCGGCTATCATGGGGCATCCTAAATATACTGTAACAAAAGGAAGCATTACTTTAGACGGACAAAATGTACTTGAGATGGAAGTCGATGAGCGTGCTCGTGCAGGATTATTTTTAGCAATGCAATATCCAAGTGAAATTACTGGTGTTACAAATTCTGACTTTTTACGCTCAGCAATCAATGCGCGCCGTGGAGAAGGCAATGAAATTTCACTTATGAAATTTATCCGTATGATGGATGAGAAAATGCAATTTTTAGAAATGGATTTAAACATGGCGCAGCGCTATTTAAATGAAGGATTTTCCGGCGGTGAAAAGAAGCGTAATGAAATTTTACAATTAATGATGCTTGAGCCGAAAATCGCTATCCTTGATGAAATTGATTCCGGTCTTGATATTGATGCGTTAAAGGTGGTCGCTAAAGGCATTAATCATATGCGTGGTGAAAACTTTGGCTGTCTGATGATCACCCACTACCAACGTTTATTAAATTATATTAAACCTGATTTCGTTCATGTAATGATGCAAGGACGAGTTGTAAAATCCGGTGGACCTGAGTTGGCAGAGCGTTTGGAAGCGGAAGGTTATGACTGGATCAAGAAGGAATTAGGTATTGAAGACGAAACAGTCGGACAAGAAGCGTAAAAAGTAGTGAGGAGGAACATTGATGACAGTCGAAACTAAACTACCATACGGTTCCGAATATGTTCGCCAATTATCAACGACATTGGGCGAACCGGAATGGCTTCGTGAATTGCGCTTAAAAGCTTTGGAAAAAGTCGATACTTTACCGCTTCCTAAAGCGGATAAAACAAAAATAGATAACTGGAACTTTACGAATTTTCAACATGAATTAAAAAATGAAACGATTGAATCGTTAGAACAGCTTCCAGAAGAGATTAAAGCTCTTGTAAATGTTGGGGCAAACAATCAGAATCTGCTTATTCAGAAAAACGGTTCTTTAGCTTATGCGTCTATTTCAGAAGAACTTACAAAACAAGGTGTTATTTTTACAGACATTAAAACAGCTGCTGTTCAACATGGAGAGCTTCTGCAAAAATATTTTATGACGAAAGCAGTCAAATATGATGAACATAAACTAGCAGCTTTGCATACAGCATTGTTTAACGGTGGTACATTTATTTACGTTCCTAAAAATGTCGAAGTGAAAGAACCGCTTCAAGTGATTTATTGGCAAGATAGCGATTCTGCTTTATTTAACCACGTTATTGTTGTCGCTGAAGATAATAGTTCTGTCGCTTATATTGAAAATTATCTTTCTTTTGCTGAACAAGAAAATGTTGCCAATATTATTGCTGAAGTGATCGCAGGTCCAAATGCAAACATTCACTATGGTGCGGTAGACCATTTTGCAAAAGGAATGACAGTTTATGTAAACCGCCGTGGAGTGGTTGGAAATAATGGCCGCATTGAATGGGCACTTGGGCAAATGAATGATGGCAACACTGTTTCTGAAAATACAACTAATTTAATAGGAGACGGCTCTTATGCTGATTCCAAAACAGTAACAGTCTGCCGTGGTAAGCAAAAACAAAATATTACAACAAAGATTATTCATTTTGGAAAACATTCTGAAGGAAACATACTAAATCACGGTGTTGTAAAAGACGAAGCTACGAATATTTTTAACGGCATTGGAAAAATTGAGCATGGTGCAACAAAATCAAATGCTGAACAAACTTCACGTGTTCTTATGTTAAGCGGTCAAGCACGCGGCGATGCAAATCCAATTTTATTAATTGATGAAGATGATGTAATGGCAGGTCATGCTGCATCGGTTGGACGCATTGATCCGACTCAGCTTTATTACTTAATGAGCCGCGGTATTCCGAAAAAAGAAGCTGAACGCTTAATTATCCACGGATTTTTAAAACCTGTTGTCAATGAATTAGCTATTGAAAATGTAAAAAATCAGCTCATTGAAGTGATCGAAAGGAAAGTTCGCTAATGAATGTACAAGAAATCCGTAAGCAGTTTCCAATTCTTCATCAACAAGTCAATAATCATCCGCTAGTTTATTTGGATAATGCAGCCACTTCACAAAAACCTGTGCAAGTGATCGAAGCTTTGAACCGTTATTACCGGGAATACAACTCCAATGTCCATCGCGGTGTGCATACCCTTGGTACACTGGCAACAGACGGTTATGAAGGTGCCCGTGAAAAGGTAAGGAAATTTATTAACGCGAAATCTGTGCAAGAAATCATTTTTGTGCGCGGAACAACCACAGCGTTAAATACAGTTGCCGCAAGCTATGGTCGTGCCAATGTCGGTGAAGGGGATGAAATTGTCATTACACCGATGGAACATCATAGTAATATCATCCCTTGGCAGCAGCTTGCAAAAGCAACAGGTGCAACACTTAAATATATTCCTCTTCAAGAAGATGGCACCATTTCTTTAGAAGATGTAGAAAAAACGGTAACTCCTAAGACGAAAATTGTTGCTGTTATGTACGTTTCAAACGTTTTAGGAACGATTAATCCAGTGAAAGAAATTGCAGCGATCGCACACAAAAATGGTGCTGTGATGGTTGTCGATGGTGCGCAAAGTACACCGCATATGAAAATTGACGTGCAAGATTTAGATTGTGACTTTTATGCATTTTCCGGTCATAAAATGTGCGCGCCAACTGGAATTGGTGTTTTATATGGCAAGAAAGAATTGCTTGAAAAAATGGAGCCAGTTGAGTTTGGCGGTGAAATGATCGATTTTGTTGATTTATATGATTCAACTTGGAAAGAATTGCCTTGGAAATTTGAAGGCGGTACGCCAATCATCGCAGGAGCAATTGGCCTAGGGGCTGCAATCGACTTTTTAGAAGAAGTTGGTTTAGACAAAATTGCCGAACATGAACATAAACTTGTCCAATATGCGATGGAACAGATGAAAGGAATTGAAGGTATTACTGTTTACGGTCCAAAAGAACGTGCAGGTCTTGTTACTTTTAATATTAAGGATGTTCATCCGCATGATGTTGCGACTGTTTTAGATGCTGAAGGTATTGCTGTTCGTGCCGGTCACCATTGCGCGCAGCCATTAATGAAATGGCTTAATGTATCGGCAACAGCACGTGCAAGTTTCTATTTATATAATACAGAAGAAGAAGTAGACATTTTCGTTAAAGGTTTAATTAAAACAAAAGAGTATTTTGGAAATGTCCTCTTCTAATAAGGAAGTATCATTTGATTTCTTGGTTAATCCAAATAAAGGAGTTTGCTGGATATGTCAGCTATAGATAGGAATATTAATCTTGATTCGCTTTATCGTCAAGTAATTATGGATCATTATAAAAATCCACGCCATCGCGGCCATATGGATGAGGACAGCGATATTACAGTCAATATGAACAATCCGACCTGTGGCGACCGCATTCAATTGCAACTGAAAGTAAAGGACGGGATCGTCACGGATGTCATGTTTGATGGAGATGGTTGTTCGATTAGCATGTCGTCTGCATCAATGATGTGTCAAGCTATTAAAGGGTTGGAAGTTGAGAAAGCTCTGAAGCTTGCTGAAATATTTTCAAAAATGATGCAAGGCGAAGAATATGACGATTCAGATATTGACTTAGGTGATATTGAAGCACTTGCTGGTGTGGCCAAATTTCCGGCGAGGATTAAATGTGCAACTTTATGTTGGAAAGCAATGGAGAAAGGCCTCAGCAATCAGCCTAGTTAAACTTAATTTTTAGTGATCGAGGCCCCAAGCTTTTTTCATTGAATGATTTCTGTACGAATTTGCGTGATTAAACCCAGTTTAGGAGGGGAACAAAAGCATGGCTAAAAAAATGCCGGAAATCGGCGATTATAAATATGGCTTTAGGGATAAAGACGTTTCGATTTACAGGGCTAAACGTGGTTTAACAAGAGAGATTGTTGAAGAAATCTCAAAAATGAAAAATGAACCACAATGGATGTTAGATTTCCGTCTAAAATCATTAGAACTGTTCTATAAAATTCCAATGCCACAATGGGGCGGGGATTTAAGTGAACTAAACTTTGATGAAATTACGTATTATGTAAAACCTTCCGAGAAATCTGAAAGGTCTTGGGATGAAGTTCCTGAAGAAATTAAAAAGACGTTTGACAAACTTGGTATTCCTGAAGCGGAGCAAAAATATTTGGCAGGGGTTTCTGCTCAATATGAATCAGAAGTTGTTTACCATAATATGAAAGAAGATCTTGAAAAACTCGGTATTATTTTTAAAGACACCGATTCAGCCTTAAAAGAAAATGAAGAGATCTTTAAAAAATATTTTGGAACGGTTGTACCGCCATCTGATAATAAGTTTGCTGCCCTTAACTCAGCAGTTTGGTCTGGAGGCTCATTCATTTATGTGCCAAAAGGCGTAAAAGTGGATACTCCGCTGCAAGCATATTTCCGCATTAACTCTGAAAATATGGGTCAGTTTGAACGGACTCTTATTATCGTTGATGATGATGCATCTGTTCACTACGTAGAGGGCTGTACAGCACCTGTTTATACAACACATTCTTTGCACAGTGCAGTCGTTGAAATTATAGTTGGTAAAAACGCGTACTGCCGTTACACAACGATTCAAAACTGGGCAAATAACGTGTTCAACCTTGTAACTAAACGTACAACTGTTGATGAAAACGGTACGATGGAATGGATCGATGGCAACATCGGATCAAAACTTACCATGAAATATCCAGCCTGTATTTTGAAAGGAGAAGGAGCACGCGGATTGACATTGTCTATTGCCATTGCCGGCAAAGGACAACACCAAGATGCCGGTGCGAAAATGATCCATTTAGCACCTAACACATCTTCAACAATCGTGTCCAAATCCATTTCAAAACAAGGCGGAAACGTTACTTATCGCGGAATCGTTCATTTCGGCCGCAAAGCGGACGGCTCTCGTTCTAACGTTGAATGCGATACATTGATTATGGATAATAAATCAAAATCAGATACCATTCCTTATAACGAAATCTTGAACGAAAATATTTCGCTTGAACACGAAGCGAAAGTTTCAAAAGTATCTGAAGAACAGCTCTTCTACTTGATGAGCCGCGGTATTTCTGAACAAGAAGCAACAGAAATGATCGTCATGGGCTTCATCGAACCATTTACACGTGAATTGCCAATGGAATATGCTGTTGAAATGAACCGATTGATTAAATTCGAGATGGAAGGCAGCATAGGTTAGGCTCTATTTACAAGGTTTTTCTCTAAAATAGGGAATCAATTGCCCACAATGTTTTTTTTAACCGTTGACACATTCTTGTACTTCATCCTAAAGTTTGTTAGTGATGTGCATATAGGTGTCAGCGGTTTTTTGATCCACTTTAATATCCAACCAAGTCCAAATTAATGTATTTTTATGTGGGTAAGGAGCTTAGAATAAACGTACATTCCCGTTTATACGATAATTGCATATCGGTTAGTCACTATACTATCGAGGAGAGTGTGAAAAGGATTTTTATAAACTAGTTTTCCTTTAGCGAGGTGTAGAGTATATGAAAGAGCCATCTGTTTAGGTGTATATTATTAGAACATTATGTCTTATTAAATTTCCTTTGGATTCTCGTGTATAGGGAGGGAATTTAATGAGTGAGTTGGATAAAGTAGTTAAAGAAGTGATAGCTACTGCAGGAGATATCAGTTCTAAAATGGGAAATCTTGTTGAAATAGGATTATCTTATGCCCCTTACATAGGAAATGCATTAAATTCTTTTAAATTTAAAAGATTTTCCAAGCGCTTAAAGGAACATGAAGGGCAAATTCGGAAAATTGGTCAACTTGCTTCTCAATCTTTATTATCTATGGAATATATTAGCCATAAGGTATTTCCTATAGTTTTGGCTGATTTAATTGAAGAACATGAAGATGCGAAAGTGAATTATATCTTAAATGGTTTTCAAAATGTATTTATTGAGGAAAAATCAGAAGAGAGTGTGGTAATAAATTATTTTGATACTTTAAGAAATTTAAGATATGCACATATAAGAAGGCTATTTTATTTTGCTGACTTAGACTCTATATATCCTGAGGAATCTGTTCTTTTAGATAATGAATTAAATGCTTTTGTTAAAAGTCTTGACGAACAATTAAAAAATTTAGGTTTGATTGGTTTTCGTTTAAGATTTGGGGAATTCGAAGGAAAAGAATTTGATAGAAGTAAAGATGATATAGTGATACTCACGTACGGTAAAATGTTTATTAAATTTATTATGGATGACCCAGAGTTGTGTAGTTATTGAAACCTTATTAAGGATGAAAGGATATATAAAACTAGTTAGAAGAAATAATAATCATATTTATGGTAGTAAGTCAAGTTTGTTTTTGGAAACATTTTGATTAAGTTTTTTCTGCATAAGAACCATTCATGGATTGGTCCACAACGCAAGAATATTGTCAAAGTGAAAAGAGCCTTTGACAACCTACTCGGGACGTGGAGAGATAAATCCATGGATGTTCTGCCAAAAAAATGTGAGGAAAGGCCGCCATATAACCTTTAGGATAATGCAGCAGAACGACACATTTTTTCATACTCATCAGGCGTTAAATAACCGATGCTTCCATGAATTTTTTCGTTTATTGTTGTGGCAGTAAAATCTTATTCTAGTACAATATAACGTTCTTTTATTGATTCTTATGTTGATGCCGAGTCATATTTTTTAACAATGCAAGATTTGATATTTGCTTGTTTCATTAGACGCTGAACTCGTTTAATACTTTATGCAAATCCCTTTTGTTTAAGCTTTTCATGAATTTTTGGAGCGCCATAGCGCCCCTTATTATCATTGTGAATCGCTTTAATTTGCTCAAGTAGTTTTTGATTAGCGACGTGATAGCTATTAAGTTTCTTATGAAATGGCTGATAATACGTACTTTTTGGCATCTTTAATAGACGACACATCATTTGGATAGAATGTTGTTCGCTCTTTTGATATAAAATCGATTAATTTTTGCTCATCTATTTTCTTGAGAATATGGTCATAACCTTTTTAAAATTTCGATTTCCTGTTTTAATCGAAGATTTTCCTTTTGGATAGCATCTACATCAGCTGCAGTTAATTCCTTTGCACCTTCAATTGTCTAGAGTTGCTTAATCTACTTAGTAAATAGTTACTTCAGAAACACTATATTAGCTAGAGAGTTGACTGACCGAAGTGTCTGAACGATAGGGTTCAATGATTGTTTGTTTAAATTCTTGATTATAACGTTTTTGGCTCATAAATTGGATGGGACCTTTCGTTAGTTCACTTAACTTTGTTGTGTCCATAAATCTATACTACATCATTCTTTATTATTAATGTCTTAAAGAATAGAGATTTTACAAATGGTTTTTCTCAAAGATTTCTAAATTCTTAAATTTGGCACTACAATAAACAAACAATAGTACAAATCTTAGCAAGTGTTTTTATCATTATTGTAATATTTTCTTTTATTATGTGATTTATTATGTGATGGAGGAGGATTTTTTTACACTCTTGTCTAAATATATATTAAATTCATAAATTATAGTGGGACAAGGAATTTTTCAGTTCTAGGTTGTTATTATAGAAAATAAACGAATTGATTTACAAGGGTGAAAAAAATGGATGTTAAATTATTTGAGAAGTATTTAAATTTATTTATACAACTTTATAAGGATAATCAACTTATAGTTGATTGGCGTGACAATAGGGCAAACTTTAAAATGCGTAAGAAACCGGAAACGCTAATTAGTGGTATTGAATCTAATGCTAATGAAGAAGAATTTATAAAATCGGTATTCACGATTATAGATATTACTAAATCACTTGCATCTAGTAGCGAAGATTCTATTGAGTGGGATAGTGAAATAGTTGATTTAGTTAAGAATGTCATTTTAAGCGACGAAAATATTTGGGGTGAAATAACTGCTAAAGTGCTTTGTCAAAATGAGTATATTGATGACATTAAGTATGAGATACTTACAAAAAGAAGTATAGACAATCCAAATTGTATTTTATCTTATTCTATACAGTTAAGCTTAGATATTAAAGGTCAAAATGATGAGAGTACTGATAGAATAATAGTTGAATTAACAAAAGACGAGCTAATTAATTTTAAAAATTTGTTAGAAGATATTATACAAAAATTAGAATCAATACATTAATTTTTAAGGGAGGTGTGAATGATGAATTGTCAGTTATTGGAATATTCTAGAGGTATAAACGAACCAGTATCTGAAAAAAATGTATTTGTCTTCAAAGAAACTCCCAGAATATTTACAAAGACATCTAAAAAAAAATATCCTCATTATTTAGAGAGAGGTCTAAAATCTTTAAACGGTGAATATACTGTTTACCAAAATCAATTGATCAAGAATAGGAAGATAGAGATGATTGGAAAACAGGATTTAGAATTTTTGGGTAAACAGTATTTGGAAATTTTGGCAAAAAAATCAAATGGTATAAACGTTTCTTCAAATATACTTGGAGGAATGCCCGTTGTTAAAGGAACTAGGATTAATGTTTCGTTAATTCTTGCATGTCTTAGAGATGAGATGACTATTGAGGAGATATGCGAAGATTATTCATTAGAATATGAAGACGTTTTTAACGCATTAAATTTCGTCATTAAAGTCTTAGATTATCCATATTATGAGGAATAGATATGAGGATTTTTTTAGATGAAAATATTTCACCACAAGCAGAATTTTATTTTAGAAGTCTAGGGTATGATGTGAGGAGTGTAAGGTCATACAATATACAGGGGATTGATGATGAGACTGTACTTCAAATAGCGATTAGTGAAGACAGAGTGTTATTAACTCAAAATGGTAAACATTTTATTATTCAAATTCCCCCTAAATGTAAAGGTAAAACACACCAGGGTTTAATTTGGATAAGATTTAATGTTACTAGAAAAAATGTTCAAAATCTATGCAATAAAGTCCATGCGTTTCTTCAAGGAGAAAAGGATATTATTGATTCAATTTGGAAAGCAAAACAGATAAATAATATTCAAATTTCTTTTGATAAAAGATATCCGCCTCCTAAAAAAGTTGTTTGTTATTAATGATAAATTAAATTATTACTAATTTGTTAGAGAGCCCTTTTTAGAGGTCTCTTTTTATTTTTACTTAAAGACTTTAGTTACTTGGTTTATTATGCTCTATAGTATTTAATGGGGGTTAGACACAATTTAATTAGAAACAAAAAACACGCAAACCTCCAATTTATTTATAATTGAATTACCGAAAAACAAATCCTAGTGGAGCACCGAAAGTATTTATTCCAATTGAACCCGTTTTCTTATTCCATCTAGTACTCCAAAAAATTTACCGATAAAAGCGAAAGCGGTCAGCTTCTATGACTGGTCTACCTAGTACATTTTCTACTGCTCCTTTAAAAGCTGGACTCAAATCATTAATCACAATTTGAATTT
>NZ_JABTTE010000025.1 GCF_013303125.1 Calidifontibacillus erzurumensis
TGCGGTAGGATTTAATAAGAAAATCACAATTTATTGTGTCCATTATCTTGACAGAGCATCATTTTGCATAAATTATTTTTTATTTTATCTATGCCTTAATATGCCTTTAGGAGCAATCTTGTATTGCGCTGCGGTTAACTCCTGCTTTTTTCACCACCTGAATTGTAATTAGAACTTTGTGTGAATATTTAAAGATCATAATCAAAATATCCACTATCAATTTGTTCTTTGATCTCTTCGATATACATTTTTAATTCTTTCGTAAGTTCATCTTTTTCAAGTTCATCCATTGTAAACTCAATGATTTGACTGTTATTGAAATCCATAACATGAACAAGCCGTTGACCGGCAAATAATTTTGTATATAGTACTTTGTACATCGTTAGCCTCCTTTTTGCGAACATATATTCTTTTTAATATTGATATTAAAACACATGTTCGGTTATAATGTAAATAGGGAGGCGAAAATATGTTTGCGTATTTAAAATCACATATTGAAAGTAAAGCTCCTGTTGAAATGATTTACCAATCTTCAAATGGAACGATTACACATCGAATCATTACCATATATGAAATAAGCGACAAATACATCAAAGCCTATTGTCATCTGAGAAAGAAATTCCGCATATTTAGGCGGGATAATATTTTATCAATATATCCATACAAACAATTAAGAAAATATATAAGTTAGGAGATAAAATGAACGATTTTATACGAAATGGGTGGGTGGATAGGTAATCCTTAACTAGGATTTTAACACCCGCCCGGTATTATTGTTGTACCCCAATGTACCCCAATTTAAAATCACTTGTACCCCATTTTTCCCACCAAAAGTAATGTAAAAAATAATGAACGCTTTTGAGTGAAATAGGTAAAATACGTGCTTTTTCCTACAACGCCAAAATGAAAATACATAAAAATAACTGAAAATCTTAAGAAAATCTTAAGTTTTATCATCAGTGAATATTAAGATTTGCCAGTTACAATAACAATTGTTCAGAACAGATGTAGATCTCCCGCTGTGTCCATGTCCAAAACATTTTTCAAAACGTTATAATTTGGGAAAGGAGTGTGATAAAAAATGAACAATTATAACGTACTTGTCGTTGATGATGAAAAAGAAATTCGTGATGCGATTGAGATATATTTGAGAAATGAAGGAATTACCGTTATTAAAGCAAAAGATGGGATTGAAGCGTTGGAAAAGTTAATGGAACATGATATTCATCTCATCATTTTAGATATTATGATGCCGCGGCTTGATGGTATTGCAGCAACGTTTAAGATTCGTGAGCAGAAAAACATTCCAATCATTATGCTGAGTGCAAAAAGTGAAGATACCGATAAAATTCTTGGCTTGCAAGTTGGTGCAGATGATTATGTAACGAAGCCGTTTAATCCGCTTGAGCTTATTGCCCGGGTAAAGTCACAGCTGAGGCGTTATGTTATGTTGGGGACGTATGAAGGAGCAAGAGGTGACCAGCTTGTTCATTTAAACGGCTTGACCCTTGACAGGTCTGCGAAAGAATTGACTGTGAATGGTGAACCGGTGAAACTGACACCAATTGAATATAAAATTGTTGAGCTACTCATGACCAATGCTGGAAGGGTTTTTTCAATTCAGGAAATTTATGAGCGGGTTTGGAAAGAGCCGGGATATAATGCTGAAAATACAGTGGCTGTTCATATTCGCAAAATTAGGGAGAAAATTGAAATCGATCCGAAAAATCCCCGCTATTTAAAAGTTGTATGGGGAATTGGCTATAAGATGGAAAAGTAAAGAGAGATGTTCTGTGCTTTATTTTAAGCGTAATTGAAACAAAGAAGGAGGTTTGAAGTCATTGTCTAAAAAATGGAAAAGAAGAGCAGCCGTTATAGCTTGGGTGCTTCTATTAACCTATGGATTAAGCGGGCTGTTTATTGGTCTTTCCAAAGCAAGTTATTTTATCAACAAAGATTATTTTCAAACGGATCCGTTTAATCATACATTAGATGACTTCATTAATAAATTATGGGTGTTTGAATTAAGTAAGATTACAAAAGAGGATGCAAAGAAAGAGATTACCGTGACAAAGGATGAAATTGATGAGCACCGCTATCGGTACGGAAATTTAAACGAACAAATTACAAGTATCAAAGAGCAATATGAAGGAAAAATTCAAGATGCATTGGAAGCAAAAAACGAAGAAGTTGCTAATATTTATAAGGCAGAACGGGATGCAAAAATTGAAGATATTACAAAAAACTTCACGAGCGATGACCATGTTCGTCAAAAAATAATAAAGGAAAAAGAAGCAGAAATTGATCAATATTTTGAAGAAATGGAACAATATCGTCGCGAGTTTCTTGATCTTAAAAATACATTTCAGTATTATTTGCGAAATGTAGAGACTGGTGAAATTTTTACAAATATTGAAGGTTCACCGGAACAAGTGTTTACAAGTAAACAGATGGCTTTTATTAAAACTTATAAAGAATTATCTACTGCGGATCGCTATCAGCATTTTGGCGAATTTAATGAGGCTGTAGAGCGGTTTTACAATAAAAACGCTGCTGTTTTTACAGGGCAAATTGCAGTTCCAAAAGCAGCACCAGAATCAAATACAGTATTGCAAGAGTATTACGATTTTAAACAAGACCAAATCATCTATTATATTTATACTTTAGTGGGAATTGCTGCCTTAGTTTTGAGCATCTATTTATATAAAAAGACAGAGGTTGTCCGTGTTTTCCAACCGGAACTCGATCAAATAGCAGTCTCCTATAATAGGGTTCCCATTGATGTAAAATTTGCTGTCTTTTTCATAACAGTTTGTATAGCCATTGCTGTTCTAGATGATAGTTGGTTCCTTTTTGGCTATCCGGAAAATATATATAGTTTTGCAGAAGGAGTAATTTATCATTTCTTCTGGACCACTTTGTCGGTAGCTTGTGTACTTTTGCAAGCGAAACTGCTTGTTGAGCGATATAAAGTTCATGGACAGTTTAAAGAGGATTTATCCAAAGCGATGGTCTGGAGGATCATTGATGCGGTAAAAAGCGCATTTTTAAACCGGCGGGTTGGCACACAAGTAATTATTATTTTGGCGATTGTTTTTGCTTTTGGCATGGGTTTTGCGGCTGGTTTCGTTGAGCCGATCTTTTTCGTTGTTTATTTTTTCGCTTTTCTTTTCGTTGGTTTTCCGCTTTTTATATGGCTTATGAAGCGAATCGGTTATTTTAATCGGATTGTTAAACATACGAGCGAGTTAGCTGCAGGAAATTTTGAGCAGGATTTGCCGGTTAAAGGGAAATCGGTTTTGGCCAATTTTGCGAGAAATATTAATGAGTTAAAGTATGGTGTAAAGGCATCGCAGAGAGAGAGAGCGAAAAGTGAACGGCTGAAAACAGAGCTCATTACAAATGTCAGCCATGACCTTCGAACACCGCTTACTTCGATTATTACGTATACAGAGCTGTTAAAAACGCCGGATTTGAGCGAAGATGAGCGTAATTCCTATATTGAAATCATCGACCGAAAGTCGAAGCGGCTAAAAGTGTTGATTGATGATTTGTTTGAAGCATCGAAAATGGCGAGCGGCAATATTGAGCTTTTAAAAGAAAAAGTAGATGTGGCTCAATTGTTGCAGCAAGCATTAGCCGAATATGATGAAAAAATCAATGAATCAACGCTGCAATTTAGGGTTACAGGTTTAGAAACGCCGGTGTATGCGGTTGTTGATGGACAAAAAATGTGGCGAGTATTTGATAATTTGATTGGCAATATTTTGAAATACTCCCTTGAGCATACCCGCGTTTATATAGATTTGAAGCGCAAGGATAATAAGGTAATCATTGAATTTAAAAATATTGCAAAATATGAGCTTGGCTGTGACGTTGACGAGCTATTTGAACGGTTTAAGCGCGGGGATGCGTCGCGGCAAACGGAAGGTTCCGGGCTTGGCCTTGCGATTGCAAAATCGATTGTTGACCTCCATGGTGGCGAGCTTACTATTGTAGTTGATGGTGATTTGTTTAAGGTAACTGTCGTTTTGGATGCGAGTTAAATTGATTTGAGCTTGTAGGGTTTGGTAATAGATTTTAGGGAACTTTTTAAAAATGGAAAAATCAAACTGTGAAAATGATATTTTTGCCTCTCAAGGAATTAGTGTTAGACTAAAAGCTTGAGAGGTTTTTTATTTTTTTCTTGTGACGATGAGTTTTTAGTGCTGTTTACTTTTGCTAGGATTCACTTTTAAATTTTTTTGCAAAAGAATAAAATGATGCTAAATAGAAACCGGATAGATTTCATTTCGGGTAGGAGAGATTTGTTCAATGGATATGAAAACGATGACGGAACCTTCATTAGAAGAGGTTGTAGATGTCTGTATGCTAGCAGGGAAAATCATGCTGCAAAACGGTGCGGAGACATACCGGGTTGAGGATACGATGATGCGGATTGCCGCTTCATACAACTATTTGGAACCTCATAGTTATGTAACGCCTACTGGTATTATTTTTACCGTTGACCAAATGGAGGCACCTCGATTTATCCGCATTACGGAACGGTCAACTGATTTAGAGAAGGTGGCCAAGGTCAATAGTGTTTCAAGAAAAATCAGCAGCGGGGAATTAACGATTGACGAAGCCTATGAACAATTGCTGCAAATTGAAGCAACAAAACATGCTTATTCCATATGGTGGCAAGTTGCAGCAGCGGCGATTGCTTCTGGCTGCTTTTTAATCATGTTTAAAGGAGAATGGCGCGATTTCTTCCCAGCATTATTAACTGGTGGAATTGGATTTATTTTTTTCATTTACTTGAGCCGCATGGTCGATATTAAATTTTTTGCGGAATTTATATCATCTTTTGTAATTGGGTTTATTGCCGTTATTTTTGTGAAAAGCGGGATTGGTCATGAACTTGACAAAATTATCATTGGTTCGGTGATGCCGCTTGTGCCAGGGTTATTAATTACAAATGCTGTCCGGGACTTGATGGCGGGACACTTATTATCAGGTCTCTCCAAAGGGGCTGAAGCATTCCTAACAGCTTTTGCGATCGGCTCTGGGGTTGCTGTCATTATCTCATTTTATTAATGACTGAGAGTGGGCGTTTGAGAGTGCCATTTGATGGTGCCAGACCCCTCTGGCGTACCGTCTGTGGCACCGTCTGCGGTGAGGTGCCAGACCCCTCTGGTGTACCGACTGCGGCACCGTCTGCGGTGAGGTGCCAGACCCCTCTGGCGTACCGACTGCGGCACCGTCTAGGGTGAGGTGTCAGACCCCTCTGGTGTACCGACTGTGGCACCGTCTAGGGTGAGGTGCCAGACCCCTCTGGTGTACCGTCTGTGGCACCGTCTGCGGAAGGGGTAGACCCTTTAAAGACCATTTAACAAATATGGAAAGGATTTTTTTATGTTTATGATTGAGCAGCTTGTTACGAGTTTTATTGCTACGGCGGCTTTTGGGATTATTTTTAATGTGCCGAAGAATGCATTGTTGAAATGCGGTTTTGTAGGTATGTTTGGGTGGATGGTTTATATGGTTCTCGTTAATATTCTTGAAATTGATATGATGTTGGCAACTTCGGTGGCATCAATTTTAATTGCCATTATGAGCCAGACGTTTGCTAAAATTTACAAAATGCCAATTATTGTATTTAATGTTTCTGGAATTATTCCGTTAGTCCCTGGGGGATTGGCGTATGATGCGATGCGTCATTTTGTCGTCAATGATTATAGTACAGCCGTTCAATTAGCTGCTAAAGCGTTTATGATTTCAGGTTCGATTGCCATTGGCCTTGTGTTTTCGGAAGTGATCAATCAAATGATTAGGCGTTCGAGAATTTAAATTCGAACGCCTTTTTTAACGATTTACTACTTACCACCCTTATAGTCTGAATGAATTGGCCAATATCCCTAATATTTAAACTTCCATTGGATCCCAAAAAACTACAGTCTGTTTGAAAATTGATGAAGTAGTGAAGAAACTTGCCGATTTTTGATGAAATTTGTAAAGCTTGTATTCATTTATGGTAAAAAATTTTATAATAAAAAAGGAAAACAGTTGATTTTAATGGGAAAAACCGGTTGAAAACTTGTAAAAAGTTTAAAAGATTGTTTAAAAACTAAGATAAAGTTAAAGGATGATAAAAAAGTGGCGGAGCGTAAAAAAGAAGGAAAAAGCAGTGTTGTTATTAAAATAGCCAAAATTTTGTATACGTTATTGTTTGTGGCTATTGCTGCTGGCATTTTATTAATCGTAATGGAAACTTTCATTCGTGGTGATTTTCTGGAGGCAAAAAAATGGATGGAAGAACATTATAACCCATTCATATTAAACTACTTGATTTTTATTGTCTTCTTTCTATTATTTTTAGGCCTCTTTAATGACCTATTATTTAGCACTTTTGCTTTTTCGCTGTTTATTTTATTGTTAAGTTTTATTAATCGTTATAAATATATGTTTTTAGGAGAAAACCTCTATCCATGGGACATATTGCTTTATCAGCAGATGTTTAATTTATTTCCCGAGCTGATTAAGGAAGTTGATCAACAGAAGCTGATTTTGGCAAGTATTACTTTTGTTGTTATTATGGCAGCACTTATTTTTATTAAGAAAAAAATAACATTTGCCGTTTTCCGGCTCGACCTCTTAAAACGTTTAGTTCTTATTGTTTTAAGTGTTGGGTTGATCATTTCCTTCTTTGCATTCAGATCAACGCCTTTAAAACATTTGTTTCAAACTTTGCAAATTACGCATATAAACTGGAATCAAGATTCGAACTACCGGATTAACGGGTTTATGCTAAGTTTTGTATTAAATACGGAGAGCACAATCGTATTCCCGCCGCAAGGGTATGGGAAGGCAAATATTTTACAAACTGTGGGTGATCTTGAAGAGCGGCTGCCTCAAGAAAAGCCCGCTAACCAATTGGAACAAAAACCGAATATTATTTTTATTATGAATGAATCTTTTTGGGATCCAACACAATTGCAATCAGTGACATTTAGCAAAGATCCAATGCCGACGGTTCGGCAAAATCAAATTGGTTGGCTCTTGTCACCGCAGTTTGGAGGCGGTACAGCCAACATTGAGTTTGAGGCATTAACGGGCTTTAGCGTATCATTTTTACCAACAGGATCAATCGCTTATCAGCAATTTATCGGCCGCCCAACTCCATCATTGGCGACGGTATTAACAAAACAAGGGTATGAAGCGACTGCGATCCATCCGTATTACGACTGGTTTTGGAATCGAAAAAATGTATATAAACATATTGGGTTCCATAAATTTGTTAGCTTAGATGATTTTGAAAAAAATAAAGCTGAATATCGCGGACCTTACATTGCTGATCTAGAAGTAACTAAAGAAATTATCAAAACAACGGAAGCAACGGAAAAGCCAGATTTTATTTATGCCGTGACGATGCAAAATCATGGTCCTTATGAAAAAGGACGTTATGGAAATGTAAGAGTGAATATTGAAAGCAGCCAGTTATCAGAAGAAGCGCGGGGAAGTTTAGAAACTTTTACGCAAGGTGTTTATGATGCGGATCAGGCTCTAGCTGAGCTTATGGAATACTATGAAAAATCAGAGGAACCGACGATCATTGTTTTTTATGGAGACCATCTTCCATTTTTAGGGGCAGACTATTTAACGTATAAAGAAGCAGGTTTTGTTGATGGCGAGTGGTCGCTTGATGAATACCGGAAAATGAGAACGACGCCATTAGTTGTTTGGAACAATTTTTCCGAAGATATACCAAGCCTTCCAGAAACGATTAGCCCATCATTTTTGGCGCCGTACGTTCTTGATTTAGCAGGAATTGAAAAACCGCTTTATTATCGTTTTTTGGAAGAGTTTAGCCATCAAATGCCAGGATTTACAACATCCGTGAAAAGCGATGGAAGCGGTGAACTGCATAAATCGACGCCAGAGAACGTCAAGCCTCTTGAAGATACGTATTTGCGCTTGCAATATGACTTGCTATTTGGAAAGCAGTATAGTATGGATGCGCTTTTTGAAGGGATGAAATTGGAATAAAATGACCTGAAGATGTGGTAAAAAGTGATCCATTCGCGTCTTTCTAGCATGTAAAAATCTTTAAATATGATGAAGTGTCGGAGGACTTTTGCCAAAAAGTTAAAAAAAGTTAAATAGGATTTTGATAGTTCGTTGATTAGTCTCCACTTGAATTAAGTGGAGGTTTTTTATGAGCCCACCAATCTTCGAGCGATTCTTTTCATTCAAATTTTTCATGGACAAACAAAAAAAGGATTAATCCCTTGATGTTTTATCGAGCAAGAAAGAGGGATTAATCCTCCGATGGCCTTATTGTATTTTGCAATGCTATTACGCAGAAAATTTCTTGATGGTCCTCATACTAGACATTTTTTAATCTTGGTCACCATCGTCATCGCATTTGCATTTGGACTTGTATGGCATTTTCATCATGCCGTCTTTTTTCATTTTTTCAGCTTTTTGGCGCAATTTTTCTTTTATTTTTTCACCTTTTTCTTTTGAAATGACGCCAAATTCAACGTGTTTATCAATCATCTCAAATTTCTTTTGGAGAATTTCATCATGGAGCTTGGAGAGCTCTTCTTGCTGCTCTTTTGTTAGTTCGACTTTCACCTCCCCAGATTTTTGAGAAGAGTCAGTTTGCGCCCAAACAGGCAATGCGAGCGCCATTGTTAAAAAGAGTGCTAAGAATAGAGAAGAAAGTTTTTTCATTGGTTGACCTCCTATACAAAAGTTTCATTGTTAATATGTGACAGATTAAAATATTTTATCCATTGTTTTAAAAAGTGGGGGCTCCATTATATTGGCGATTTTTTGGGCAATTCGTTATCATAAAGGTAAAGTTTAGAAAGAAAAGGTGAAATAGGTTTATGCGAATGTTTTTATTTTTGGGGGCAATTAATGGATTTTTAGCAGTTGCCTTAGGTGCTTTTGGCGCACACGGACTGGAAGGAAAGCTGACAGAGAGAATGATGGATGTGTGGGAAAAAGCGGTCGATTATCAAATGTTTCATTCAGTTGGCTTGTTCGTCACTGCGTTTGCTGCCAATCTATGGCGTGATTCCAAACTTGTGAAATGGGCCGGCATTATGATGTTGATCGGCATTATTCTTTTCTCCGGAAGCTTGTATGCTTTAAGTACGTCAGGAATTACGGTGCTAGGGTTTATTACACCGTTTGGCGGCGTGTCATTTTTGGTAGGCTGGGCGTTGCTTGGGCTGGCTGCTTTGAGAAACTAATGAAAATCTGATTGTGAGAAAAATATGCAGATAAGATTTGAGTGCTAAATTGATAAAAAATATGAGTTATCTTGGAAGGCGCCTTCGATTAAGAATGGCGCCTTCTTTTTATATCGATATTTTCGGGAACAAAAAAAGCTATGCACATGAATAGCACGCTTAAAAATTAGAGTTTAAAAATACGGTTCAAGTTGATGTTTACGCTATGGAAAAAAGTGGTTGAAAAAAGAATAAACCGTCGTGTTTCTAGGATGGAAAAGTGCTTGTAACACAGAGTTATAAAAATAAAAAATAGGATGTCCATAGAGTGGAAATCCCATCAAATAATATTATAAAGGGTGTTTAAAATGACAGATTGAAGCATTGGTAAGGGGCTTTCAGAGTTAATCATTCGATCATTCTGGTGCCCCGTTTTTCACAATGTGGTTAGGTATCATTTTCAAAAAAGTATGCGATATAAAGCAGTAAGTATGGACTTGGGGATCGTACTAGTTTTATTTTGCAATACAATTATGCTGCCTTATGAGTTTGCAGCAGATTATATTATCTAGGGCTAAATGAGGCAAGACCTGGCATGCCTGAAGCAAATGGATATTCATAATTAATTTCTTCATCAAATGTTACATAATCAACGTAAATCATTGGAATTAAATAGCGGGTGCCAGTTTGTTGATCGCTTAAAATCAGATGGTCTCTGCCCGCAGCTTCAATAGCGCCTTTGAAAATTTTTGCGTTCCATTCTTTATTGTTTTCAAACGTAGCATAAACTGTTGCAATTTTTCCTTTGTTTAAACGCAAAATATTTTCAATGTATGATTCTTCAATTGGCAGCATTCCCGGAATTTGAGGCGCAGTAGGTGTGGTAGGTACGCTAGGAGCAGTAGGTGTTTGTGGTATGCCAACTCCTGGGAAAAAGCCGCCGGATACTGTTGGAACTTGAACTTGTTGTTGGAACCCAAATTGTGGATATTGACCATATGGACTTGTTTGGAATTTTTTTGCCATTTCACATTCCTCCCTGAGATGATAGACATTTTTTTAAAAATAAATTTGTGGACAGTCACTTTGAGACGGTGCATAAAAACAATGAGATTTATAACGGCCTGCATTCCATTGATTAAACCATTGTGCTGGACAGGCGCCACTTGGCTTGAAGAACCAAAGACAATAAGATGCCGGATGGTATTTCCAGCCTCTGATAACTTGACGGGCTAAATTAATGTCCGATTCTCTTGCCCGCTGATAGAAATAAGGTTTATCAACGGCCTCGAAACCGCCGGGCTTTTGAAACACCATGCTTCTTAAAGAACGAATCCCTTTAAAATCAAGACAATTGCCGATAACACGGTTAACTCCCACATTGCCGACCATTAACATACCAAGTTTTCCATCGCCTTCTGCTTCTGCTCTCATCAATCTTGCAAGAAGTCTTAAATCTTCAGTTGTATGGGCAACAACAGCCATTTTCTCACCTCACAAAAGCGATTACCTTAATAACATATTGTAAGAGGTGAAAATGGTGACTAGTTTTTTGCTATTTATTGGGTTTTTATATTGAGATGCATACGTGTGAACCGATATTTCACGGCAGTCTTTTCGCCGTTTTTATACATTTAGATAATATGTGTCAGTTGGGGGTGTTATGATAAAAAATTAATGCTAGATAAGCTTGTACATTTTAAGTTTTGGGGAATTTAGTGAAAGGAGGTTTTTGGAAAATTAAGTGAGAGACCGAGAGACCTTTTTGCTTAGAGTTTGGGAGAGAAATTTTAGGTGGTGATAAATTGAATCCGGACCGGAGAGATTTAAGTATTTTAGATTTTAAGTTTTTTGACTGGCTAAAGTAGTTGTATGAAGCAAATAGTGAAGCAGTAATCAATGGCTTTATAGAGGACAAATTTCAATGAGAAATTAGGAAAAGAAAAATGCCTTGGGAAGCGCCAAGGATTTATTAATGACAAATTTCAATGAGAAATTAGGAAAAGAAAAACGCCTTGGGAAGCGCCAAGGATTTTATAGAGAACAATATTCAATGAAAAATCGGGAAAAGAAAAACGCCCCTGTGAAGCGCTAGGATTTATAGATGACAAAATTCAATGAGAAATTGGGAAAATAAAAATACCCTAGGGAGGGCCCGGGCTTTATAGAGAATAATATTCAATGAAAAATCGGGAAAAGAAAAACGCCCCTGTGAAGCGCTAGGATTTATAGATGACAAAATTCAATGAGAAATTAGGAAAAAAAAAAACGCCCTTGGGAAGCGCCAAGGATTTATAGATGACAAAATTCAATGAGAAATTAGGAAAAAAAACGCCCTTGGGAAGCGCCAAGGATTTTATAGAGAACAATATTCAATGAAAAATCGTGAAAAAGAAAAACGATCCCTGGGAAACAACAGGGATGTATAGATCAATGAAAAAGGGGAGGCCTCAATTTGAAATTCAACAAATAGGCCAGCCCCTAATGAACTATATATTTAATAACCAATGTGAAAGTTCAACTTTTGATGTAGGCCAAGAATTTATCAGTGATGTAATGCCCTAAATGAAAACATGCATATTATGAAATAATCCTTTAATGCACTAAATACTTAAAAACTTTGGAATAGCTTCTTCAGTTAAAATATTGCCGACGAAGAATGAACCGAATTCGCCGTAACGTGCACTTACTTCGTCAAATCTCATTTCATACACAAGTTTTTTGAATTGAAGGACATCGTCTGCAAATAAAGTAACGCCCCATTCCCAATCGTCAAAACCAACCGAACCAGTAACAATTTGTTTTACTTTTCCTGCATATTGACGACCGATCATGCCGTGAGAACGCATCATTCTGCTTCGCTCTTCCATAGGAAGCATATACCAGTTATCATTGCCTTGGCGGCGTTTATTCATTGGATAGAAGCAAATATGTTTTGTTTTAGGAAGGATTGGGTATAAACGCGCCAAAATTTCAGGATTTTGATATGGATCTTGATCCGCTGGCAAATAGTTGCTCAATTCAACAACAGAAACATATGAATAAGAAGGGATTAAAAACTCTGCAAATTTTGTTTTATTGAATTCTGTTTCAAGCTCATTTAGTTCTTCCATTGTAGGGCGTAAAATCATTAACAAAAAGTCTGCTTTTTGGCCAACGATTGTGTACAACGCATGGCTTCCTTGTTTAGCTTCCTCTGTTTGTTTTAATTTGTTGAGGAAATTTTGAAATTCAGCGATCGCTTCGTTCCGTTCATCACTTGAAAGAGTTTTCCAAGCTGCCCAATCAACAGTGCGGAAATCATGCAAAGTATACCAACCATCTAACGTTTTCACTGGTTCACTCATTAAAAACACTCCCTCTTTCTTTAATTCCTCTTTGAACAGTTTGTCCATAATCATTAACTACTATAGCAATAGTTTACTTTAGAAGAAAGTTATAGGTTTGAAAAAGTTGTAAAAAATTGTTGAACTCAAGTTCAAAAGATGAAAAAAGCTATTTATGAATTCCGCAATTTTTTTATATTTAGAAAAAAAGAACTTCTTTAAGGAAGCGCTTCCGAAGGTTTGTGCCCATTTTCAAGAGCGATTGAAAGGTATATTGTAATAGTAAGAGGGAAAGTTTCCGGTTACGACGACCCTTCGGTGGTTTTATCCGGATATGGCAATAATAAGGGGGAAAAGTTGTTATATTTAAATTTTGCTTGTGGAGGTTTTTTCTTTGAGCGATTTGTTTTCGATTGTAAAAGAAAAGGTGAGAAATCAAAATAAGTCGATTGTTTTCCCGGAAGGTTTGGATGAACGGATTTTAACAGCAGTTGGACGGCTTGCTTCTGAGGAAATATTAAAACCAATTTTGATCGGTGCGAAAAAGGAAATTTTACAGAAAGCAGCCTCTCTCAATGTTTCGTTGGAAAATGTAGAAATCATTGATCCGGCTTCTTATGACGAGTTTGATGAGCTTGTGAGTGCATTTGTAGAACGCCGCAAAGGAAAAGTGACGGAGGAAGAAGCAAGAGAAATTTTAAAAGATGAAAACTATTTTGGAACGATGCTTGTTTATATGAAAAAAGCGGATGGTCTTGTCAGCGGTGCTGCCCATTCGACAGCTGACACTGTTCGTCCGGCACTGCAAATTATTAAAACAAAATCTGGCATTCGGAAAACTTCAGGGATGTTTGTCATGTGTCGCGGGGAAGAACGTTACATTTTTGCTGACTGTGCTATCAATGTGGCCCCTGACAGCCAGGATTTAGCGGAAATAGCTATCGTGAGTGCTGAATCTGCAAAACTTTTCGATGTGGAACCACGTGTGGCTATGCTTAGCTTTTCTACGAAAGGGTCAGCGGTGACACCTGAAACTGAAAAAGTGGCTGAAGCTGTGAAAATTGCAAAAGAAAGACAGCCTGATTTGTTGATTGACGGAGAATTACAATTTGATGCCGCATTCGTACCATCTGTTGCTGCCAAAAAAGCACCAAATTCTGTCATTCAAGGGAATGCAAAAGTATTCGTATTTCCAACATTAGACGCTGGTAATATCGGTTATAAAATTACTCAACGGCTTGGCGGCTTTGAAGCCATTGGACCAATTTTGCAAGGCTTAAACCAACCGGTGAACGATCTATCTCGTGGCTGCAACGCTGAAGATGTTTACAAACTTGCGTTAATTACAGCACTACAAGCGCTGTAAAGAATTTATGATTTAGAAAGGGAACAAATTGAATCTAGGGATCAGAGGGCACAAGCGGTAGGGCTTGTGCCCTTTTTTGCATCTCCAGCCCCATCTGGGTTGTGGTTCCAGACCCCTCTGGTGTACTGTCTCTGGCGCCGTCTGGGTTAGGGTGTCAGCCCCTTCTGATGTACCGTCTGTGGCACTATCTTCGGTGTGGTTCCAGCTCCAACTGGTGTACTGTCTCAGGCACCGTCTGTGGTAGGGTGTCAGACCCCTCTGGTGCACCATCTCCGGCCCCGTCTGCTGTGTAGTGTCAGCCCCCACTGGAGCACCATCTCCGGCCCCGTCTGCGGAGTGGTGTCAGCCCCTTCTGATGTACCGTCTGTGGCACTATCTTCGGTGTGGTTCCAGCTCCCTCTGGAGCACCATCTCCGGCCCCGTCTGCTGTGTAGTGTCAGACCCCTCTGGTGCACCATCTCCGGCCCCATCTGCTGTGTAGTGTCAGCCCCCACTGGAGCACCATCTCAGGCCCCGTCTGCGGAGTGGTGTCAGCCCCTTCTGATGTACCGTCTGTGGCACTATCTTCGGTGTGGTTCCAGCTCCCTCTGGAGCACCATCTCCGGCCCCGTCTGCGGAGTGGTGTCAGACCCTTCTGGTGCACCGTCTCCGGCACCATCTGCGGTACAGTCCCTAATTTTGCTGGAGGTGGGTTGAAGCTTTCACTCCATATCATTTATAGCAACTTATTTCAATCTACATAAAATTTCGTTTTAATAAACGTTCGTAATGGTAATGAAATAATTCCTGTTCGTATTCATTTAAAGAGGTCGATGGTCTGATTGGTGTTCTAGGTTCACCAATATTTTGCAGTGCTTCAAGCAAGTAGTTCTTCATCTGATTGGTTGTAATGTCCGTATGGAGCAATTCTGATAAAGAAGCCATTGTAGCCGGAATAATTTTCGGATAGGAGAATTTAGTGTTAATCCCTTGTAATGCCCGTTCGTAAAATTCCTTTATGATTTCTGCCCTCTTACTGCCGCTTGCAGCAACACATAAATATATTTGTACCGCAACACCGCCGCGAAGCCGACGTTGGGAAATTCCTGCAAATTTTTTATTATCAATACTTAAATCAAAACTTCCCGGGCAATAAGACCCAACAATTTCCCTCGCTTCAATGGGCACATGAAACCCGCCTGTGCGCATTGTTAGTTGAACGAGCTGCCACATCGCTTCATATCCGCGATTAATCTCAATTCCTTTTCCTTCAGGCCAAATGAGGGAAACGTTTAAAATTTCTTCATCCAATATAACTGCAAGGCCACCTGAATTCCGAATAATTGTCTGGAATCCGAGTTGTTCAAGAAAATGAATTCCTTCGTCTAAATAAGGCAACCTTCCATCTTGAATTCCTAATACAACGGTCGGTTTATGGACCCATACGCGTACAACTGGAGCAGATTTTCCAGCACCTACCGATGTACAAAATGTATCGTCATATGCAAAAGATTGAAGTGCGCTAAATTCGAGGCCAAGACGGGAGTGGTCAACAAAACGCCATTCCTTTTGCTCTAAAAGTGGATGGATTTCCGTTGTCATATCTTATCTCCTTATAAAAGTTACGATTTCTCCCGCAATTATAACATTTTGTATCTTTCAATATAAAAAAATACGGTTGTCTCCCAGTAGTTTTTCCTAGGAGACAACCTTTTTCGAAGTTATTTTGCTAAGCGCTCAAGATTTCCGTTTTTATCCATAATGAATGTATTTGTTGGTTTATCCTCATCTTCAAATAAAACCATTTTACGAGCACGATCCATAATTTTAACAAGCGCTTGATAGTCTTCCTGAATAGTTTGGAATTCTTTTTCTGTCTCTTCAAGCTGTTTTTTTAGTTGGGCAATTTCTTCAGACAACGCTTTATTTTCTGTTTTTAATCTATCATTCTGTTGCTGTAAGCTTGTAGATTGTTGACCGTTATTTTTTAAGTTTGTTAAAAATAAAATCACATCGTCCAAGGTCATTTCTCTCGTTTGAGGACTTACACTGTTTCCAATGGTTTGTCCAATGGATTCTCCTTGTTGCCCCTCACTATCAACCAATAGTTCTGTTGGTGTATCAAATGAAAATGTTGGTGGTGGAGGGGTGTAAAGCGGTCTTGTTTTTTCCCCTAAGATTCTTTGTCTTTGCTTTCGTTGTTTTTTGGCTAATTCAATTGCTTTTTTGTAACCTTGTCGGACTACAGCGTTCCAACGGAATCCACATGCTGCAGATGTCCGATTTAGTTTATCACCCACTTCCTCAAAAGCGTTTAATTGCGTACTTCCCTCTCGAATATGGCGTAAGACTGTTTCCGCTAACAGCAAATCATCTTCTTCAGACCATGCATCTTGTCTTTGAGTCATTCAGTAACACTCCTTTTTTATTTTTCTAGTAAAAGTAGAATCATTCATTCAAATTAGAATTTTCGTTAGTCTAAGGATGGACAAATCGAGAAAAATTTATACATATTTTAGAAGGATAATAGAAATTTTATTTTTACGGGGGAGAGGCTGAAGGCATACGATCCGCATTGGCGGTTTCCGATTACATGGACCGTATCTTGGTACGTATGGTTTTTTGATTTGTGGATCTTATGATCTTTTGCATTGCTTTGTTCGCTGAATTTTAACTTTGTAAAATGCGAAAAACTTAGATTGTAAAAAAAGAAGCAACTAAAGAATTAGCAGGAGTTTTTTTAGAGGTAGGTAAGAAAGGTTGGGTGGAAGTTTTACGGGAGAAACGATGAAAGGTTAGGTTAGTTTTACGAAGTCGTACAAACGAATAGTTCGGTGAGAGTTTTACGAAGAAGAACTAAAATAGGCCGGACAGGATATAAGAGCTCGGTGAGTGTTTTGAAAGATAGGCTAAGAGGGCTCATGGGCAGCATTTTAAAGGCTTAGTGGGAGTTTATGGAAGTAATGTTAAGAAACGATCAGCAATTATGAAAGGTCAAGTAGGAGGTTTAAGAAAGATAAGCAATCGAAGGGGGGAGATGTTAAAAACGATGGTAATTGAAAAGCTGGTGTGTGTCGAATCATTGATGCCTATAGTTGAAAGTGGTAAAATATCATTTGTTTAAAAGCGAAATTTGCAGGATTTCTGCATGGTTTATTGTGATAAAATGTACATTTAAACGTTTCAATAGATTCAAGATAGGGGAAAAGGCTGGGTATTGTTTCAAAGAAAGGTAGGTGGTTATGATGTCAAAAAATAATGAATTTCGAGTTTGTGACGATTGCCAAGGTACAAATTTAAAAACATTGTTGCCAAGGCTAAAAAAATTAGATCCAGATGCGGAAATTGTGATTGGCTGTCAATCTTATTGCGGTCCAGGTAGGAAAAAGTCATTTGCCTTTTTAAATAATCGTCCAATTTCAGCACCAACGGAAGATGAGTTAATAAGCAAACTAGAAAAGAAACTAAAAAAATAGTAGGTAGGCATTTTTTGATAAGTAAATACACCATCGGTTGCCAAAAAAAAAGCGGAAGAACCTTCTTTCAAACGAAAAGAGGGTTTTTTTTATTTGGGTGCCAAATCTCACTGGGAACACGTCTACGGAGCGGTGTCAGACCCCTCTGATGCACCATCTCCGGCACCATCTACGGAGCGGTGCCAGACCCCTCTGGTGTACCATCTCCGGCACCGTCTGGTGTAGGGTGCCAGACCCCTCTGGTGTACCGTCTCCGGCACCTTTTACGAATTTTGACTCGTTAAGAGGTTTTTTGTAGAAGAAATAGAATGTATAATGAAAAATAGTAAATTGATTGTAAAAGATACTTGTTGTATTTGTTCGGAAGTTTCTTGTGCAATGAGCTGCAATGGATAATGGATTGAAGGGAGCTCCTTTAATGGCATATGAAAACGAACAACTTCACGAAGAAAAAGTTTTTAAAGACCCCGTGCATCGGTATGTGCATGTTCGGGATAAATTAATTTGGGATTTGATTGGGACTGCTGAGTTTCAAAGGCTAAGGAGAATCCGCCAGCTTGGTACGACATTTTTTACCTTTCATGGTGCTGAGCATAGCCGTTTCAACCATTCGCTTGGCGTTTATGAGATTATTAGGCGAATCATTGAAATTTTTCAAGGTCGCGAGCATTGGGATAATTCTGAACGGCTCTTGTGTCTTTCAGCAGCTTTATTGCATGACGTTGGTCATGGTCCGTTCTCTCATTCATTTGAAAAGGTTTTTAATCTTGATCATGAAAAATGGACACGTGAGATTATTACCGGTGATACCGAAATTAATCAAGTGTTAAGAAGAGTAAATGACGAATTTCCGCAAAAAGTTGCAGAAGTTATTGCAAAAACTTATGAAAACAAACTGGTTGTCAGCATGATCTCCAGTCAAATTGATGCTGACCGTATGGATTATTTGCAGCGTGATGCTTTTTATACGGGCGTGAGCTATGGTCATTTTGACATGGAGCGAATCTTGCGCGTCATGCGGCCAACAGAAGATATGGTTGTTATTAAAAAAAGCGGGATGCATGCCGTTGAAGATTACATTATGAGCCGTTACCAAATGTATTGGCAAGTTTATTTTCATCCAGTCACACGGAGCGCAGAGGTTATTCTTACAAAAATTCTTCACCGTGCAAAAAAACTATTTGAACAAGGTTATAAATTCCAAATTGAACCCACCCATTTTTATTCATTGTTTAATGGAGATATTAGCTTAAAAGATTATTTGGCGCTTGATGAATCGGTTATGTTGTTCTTTTTCCAAAATTGGATGCATGAAGAAGATAAAATTTTAAAAGACTTGTGCAGGCGCTTTATCAATCGAAATCTTTTTAAATATATAGAGTTTAATCCAAATTCAAGCTATAAACAGCTAGTAGAATTAATTCAGCTCTTTAAAGAGGCTGGAATTGATACAGACTATTATTTAGAAGTTGACTCTTCCTCTGATCTCCCTTACGATTTTTATCGGCTTGGAGAAGAAGGGGAACGTATGCCGATTAATTTATTAATGCCAAACGGTGAACTGCGTGAACTTTCAAGAGAGTCTGAGATTGTTGAAGCTATTGCCGGTAAAAAAAGAACAGATCATAAGCTTTATTATCCACAAGATTTTGTCGACAATCTGCCAGAGGGTGCAGTAAAGAAGAGAATAAAAGAAATTTTGCAAGGATAGGAGAGAGCATGAATGTTGCAGGATCATGCAAAATTAATGAAGGTGTTTTCGTATGCAGGTGAAATCGTCGGCAGAAAAAAACTCCAAAAGATGATTTATATTGCAAAAAAACTCCATTTTCCTTTTAATGAAAAATACGATTTTCACTTTTTTGGGCCTTATTCTGAAGAGTTGACTTTACGGGTTGAGGAACTTGGAAACAATGGTTTTTTACACGAGGAAAAAGAAAAGAAAGGCGGCTATGTCCAGTATCGTTACACGCTGTCTAAAGCAGGGGAAGAATTTCTGCGTCATTTCCAAATTGAAATGCCGCATCTTGAAGACTGTATTAAAAATATGAACGAGCAAAGCTCCCGTTTCTTAGAGCTAGTTTCAACTGTGCTTTATTTTGAAGATCTCCCAAAAGAACAAGTAAGAGATAAAGTATTTACTTTAAAAAGCAAACAGCGCTACACAAATGAGGAAATCGAAAACGCCTATCAATACATAGATACGCTTCGAGAACAAATATTTGAAAAGGCTAGGTCCTTGTAAGGATCTAGCCTCTGTTTTTGTGCTGGATGCCAGTTTTAGGGCCTGCTATCGAGGGCTCAGGTATGTAATATTAAGATTGTTTTCCTGGCTCAGTTAACTCGGGCAGGCAAGTAGACATATTGGAAAACCCCGTTTATTCAGTCTTCATTAAAGGCAAGCAAGGTGGAGACTGGAATCCGCATCACACGGGTATGTTACCTGAATTTCGTTGGTCTACACCTAAAAAATGACTTACTGGCAAGCCTTTTTATTGTTCACTAGCCAATTTTCCACCAATTGCAAGGTGATTTTTTGGCATTTCTTCGATCATCACATGGATTCTCTCAGCAGGTGCACCTGTTGTTTCGGAGACAGCTGCTGTTACTTTTTCTGCCAATGCTTTTTTCTGTTCATCTGTGCGTCCTTCTAACATTTTGATCGTTACATATGGCATGAAAATCTCTCCTTATTTTAATTTTTTTAAGTCAACATGAAAAATTATACCATAAACACTAAAAAGCTATCCCCATTTATCCATTGGTTACGCACGTTTTTTATGAAATGGTAAGGTTGGCAACCCTAATGCAAAACCCGTGAAAAAGGGAGAATCAAATTGCAGTAATCGCTTTAAAAATCGTTTGTCTAAGTCTTTCAAAATGAAGGCATGGGATCCTCCATGTAAATCCTAGAAGATGAGTAAAATTTCTTCGTATGCAAAAATGGACGAAGTCTTCAAAGATGAAGTTTCTGTGTATAGGTGTTAAAATAAGGATATTATGTATATGATAGTAATTCTTTAAAAAGCTTGTTTATAGAACGTCACACCCCTAATAATTCATATAAAAGAGGTGAAAAAAATGAACAAAAACCAACGTCCTGGTTTTAATATTATAAAAAACGATTCTACGATGGGTCATGGTGGTTTTGGAACTGGCTCCATCAGCTTAAATAATGTTTCACCTGTGATCATCGATACAGAAAAGCAGGAAGTTTTTATTGACATGGGAGCGCTCCATGCTAGAAGTGAAATTGAAAAAGGAAACAAAATTGTAAAGGACAGATCAGAAGTGCCGAACGGCAAAACGTATTGGGTCGTTTGGGTCACCGTTAACCGTAATGAAAAAGGACCGTATTACCATGGTCTTGGAGCTTGTGAACTTTTCATTGACCATGAGGCAAAACGTCTTTATAAATCAATGCCAGAGCATGTGAACAATATGGATCGATCACTGAAAGGCCGAATTGTCGTCAACCATATGGATGACAAATCTAGAAAGTCTTTAGGAGAGTTTTTGAAAAATTTCAATGCAGACATGTGGGCTAATTCATCGGAAGAATTGCGGCAGTCGCTTTTTGGCGCTGAAGGATAAAAATTTTACAAAATATAGAGGGAACAAGAGGAAAATTGCGAAGGGTATAAATAACATAATTAAATTTCGGAAAAGTTAGTTTCCAAAATATTTATACTATTTTTGAACATTCTGTGAACAGCACTTGAGCTTTTAGCGGAAAAAAAGTAAACTAATAAATAGTCTACAAACACACAGACTAGGACAAAGAAACCAAGGATCAACATGAAGGTCCTTGGTTTCTTCTTTTTTAAAAAGTTTTTGTTGGGGCTTTTCGAAAAGTAGTGAATTGCCTTTTTAGAGAAACGCACCCTGGGAATTAGGAAGAACGTATTTAGCTTTTCGAAAAGCAAGTCCCTCCTTTATAGTAGACTTCTAAAATAAAAAATAGCAGCACAAACCATAATATTGGTCCGAACTGCTAATGGAATTAATCTTAAGATTTTATTAAGGGGATTATTACCACCAATTAAATAGCTTATCAAACCAAGTTTTATCCGCATTTTCTTCGTTGCCAGGCTTTTCTTCTTTATGCTCATCAGCGTGATTTGGCAAATGAACCGTACAATACTCGGTTGGCTCCGTACCTTCAACATAGTATGTTAAGCGGGCATTTTTGCATCCGCTTGTCGCCAATAATCCGTTTGTTGGATCGATATAAACAGGCACTGTACCTTTTGGTGCTTTGAATGGGATAAACGGTTTATTTTGTAAAACATCTTCCATAAAATCCGCCCAAATTCGTTTTGCGTACGCTCTTTCAGCGACAATGTCGAGCGTTTTATCACGATCATAGCCGATCCAAACGCCTGTTACAAGTTGTGGAGTAAAGCCGATCATCCAACTGTCTGTTGTCGTTGTACCGGACTTTCCAGCGTAAAGACGTGTAAGCTTATTGGCAATAGACTGGCCGGTGACCGATGTATATGAATTTAATTTTGTATCAAACATGCCAGTCATAAGATGGGCAGTGACAAAGGCAAGAGCCGGATCTAAAATTTGTTCATGCTCCGATTTATATTCGTAAATGACTTCACCTTTATGATTTTCAACTTTTTCTATAAAAACAGGATTTACGCGAACACCGCCGTTGGCAATGGTCCCATACGCTTTTACCATATCAATCATTTTAACTGTAGAAGTTCCAAGAGCTAGTGATGGAACTGCGTCTAATTCGCTTGTAATTCCAAGCAATTTCGCTGTTTCAATTAGCTTTTCAATACCTAAAAACATATGGGTTTTCACAGCATAAATATTATCAGACAAGGCCAAAGCTTGAGCCATTGTAATAAAATCATTTGCATAATAATTGTTAAAGTTGTCTGGACGGTAAACAGCGCGTCCTTCATCATATGTGAAAGTCATTGGTTCGCTGCGCATAACTGTTGATGGCGTAAAGCCATGAGCCAGGGCAGTATAATAAAGAAACGGCTTAAATGTGGACCCTGGCATTCGTTCTGCTTGCGTCACCCGGTTAAAAGGGCTTTTTTCATAATCACGTCCCCCTACTAGGGCACGCACTTTTCCTGTGTGTGGCTCCATAGCCATGAGCGCAACTTCGATTTCTGATTCTGGGTTAATTATATTCTTAATATGGGTTTCTGCTTTTTCTTGAGCCTCAGGATCGAGCGTTGTATAGACACGTAATCCACCCAATTCAATCGTTCGCTCATCGAGTTTTACAATATCTCTTAAAGCAGTTTTAACAGCATCTTGGAAGTAAGGTGCTATTTTTTTAGTTGCCATCTTTTTATCATTATTGTACTCAATAGGTTTTTCAAAAGCTTCGTTTGCCTCAGCTTCAGTGATCATGCCGCTTTGAGCCATCGATTGCAGCACGATTTTTTGTCTAGTTTTTGCTTTCTGTTCATTGGCAAAAGGAGAATAATAGCTAGGTGCTTTTGGAATTCCTGCAAGCATTGCCGCTTCGTGTAAATCTAGTTCACTAGCATGTTTATTAAAATAATAGTTTGCTGCTGCTTCGATCCCATAAGCTCCATGGCCATAATAGATTGTATTTAAATAACCTTCTAAAATTTCATCTTTGCTGTAGTTCGTTTCCAATCGGATCGTATACAATGCTTCTTCGATTTTTCTTTTCCAAGTTTTGTCGTGTTCTAAAAATAAATTTCGGGCATATTGTTGGGTAATCGTACTGGCCCCTTGGACCTTGGCCATTGCTTTCAAATCAGCAATCACCGCGCCGAATATTCTTTTTATATCAAAGCCAAAATGATCATAAAATTTCCGATCCTCTATCGCAATGGTAGCATTGATTACGTTTTCTGATATTTCACTTAATGGCATCCAATAACGATTTTCACCGTTCTGAACGCTTTTGCCGATAATCGTTTCTCCATCATAGGCGTAATAAATCGTCGTTTGTGGAACTGCCAACGGTGGAGGACCTGTTAGCTTACCGTAAGCCACAAAGCCAATGATGGAAATAACGAGTAGGATGAATAGAATCATGCCAATAAAGAAAATGGCCCTCAACCATTTTCTAGTCTTCTCTAAATTCTCTTGGGTAATAAGCTCCAACAAACTCCCCCCTAAACATTGCAAAAAGTTTGGCGGTGTACATCAGCAGTGTGGTGCCAGACCCCTCAGGTGATACGTCTGCGGCACCATCTGAGGTGTGGTGCCAGACCCCTCTGGTGTACGGTCTGTGGCACCATCTGAGGTGTGGTGCCAGACCCCTCTGGTGTACGGTCTGTGGCACCATCTGCGGTGTGGTGTCAGACCCCTCTGGTGTACGGTCTGTGGCACCATCTGCGGTGTGGTGTCAGACCCCTCTGGTGATACGTCTGTGGCACCATCTGCCACATCTTTTGCTTTTTTTCCTCTATTTCGTTCATTTTGTTTTGTAATCAAAAATTATTACTAGTATGGGAATTTTTTTTGGAAAATAAACCTATGTTTATCACTTAGAAAAAGGGATGATTCTTTGATAGGTTTGCCAATTTGCAAAGGGTAAAGGGGGATGAATTTGCTAGGAGACACATCATAATCTACTAAATACTTTTTAAATAGATAGATATTTTCAGGTATCTAATAGTTTTTAGTTGGAATCAATCCGTTTTGTTGAAGGTCGTCAACCATTAGGAAAAAAAGGGCTTTCCTTTCCTAAATATCCATGGAGAAAATGTCTCATCACTTTAGGAAGGTGAAACTTGATGCTCCACAAAAATTTGCTTTCCTAATCCTGTATTTTTAAATTCATTTGCATTGATTTTTTGGGCTTTAGTTGCCCTGCGAAAAATAAATGATGAAACCAAAAAAATTCCTTGCATTTTTAGTAGATTCATCTATACTTTGTACTTGTATTTTTGATTTTTTATGGATTTCCATGATTTTTATGGAATGGGTAGGGAACATTAATAAAGTAAAAAATAGAGCATTAAAATGGTATTTTTTAGAAGAAAGGGATGTAAAAATATGGAATTATGGTTTACGGAAAAGCAAACAGAACATTTTGGGATTACAGCTAGAATTAAACAGACTTTACATACAGAACAAACAGAGTTCCAAAAATTAGATATGATTGAAACAGTAGAGTTTGGAAACATGCTTGTTTTAGATGGCATGGTTATGACAACAAAAAAAGATGAGTTTGTATATCATGAAATGGTTGCTCATGTGCCGCTATTTACTCATCCAAACCCAGAAAATGTACTAGTAGTTGGCGGCGGTGATGGTGGTGTTATTCGCGAAATTTTAAAACATCCAAGCGTGAAAAAAGCAACATTAGTTGAAATTGATGGAAAAGTCATTGAATACTCTAAAAAATATCTTCCAGAAATTGCTGGAGAGCTTGACAACCCACGTGTAGAAGTCATCGTCGGCGACGGCTTCATGCATATTGCACAAGCTGAAAATGAGTATGATGTGATCATGGTTGATTCTACAGAACCAGTAGGTCCTGCTGTCAACCTATTTACAAAAGGATTTTATGCAGGGATTGCTAAAGCGTTAAAAGAGGACGGTTTGTTTGTAGCTCAAACGGATAATCCTTGGTTCAAAGCTGATTTAATCCGTTCAGTTCAACGCGATGTAAAAGAAATTTTCCCAATCGTCAAACTTTACACTGCAAATATTCCAACATATCCAAGCGGCATGTGGACATTTACTTTAGGTTCTAAAAAATATGATCCACTTAAAGTAGAAGATAGCCGCTTCCATGAAATTGATACAAAATATTATACAAAAGAACTTCATAAAGCAGCATTTGTACTTCCTCGTTTTGTGGAAGAATTAACGAAATAAAAAAGTGCTTACGTGTCTGTTTGCGCTCGAGTCTATTCAGGGAAAATGGGCTTACCGATATAAGATTCTTGGTTTCTATCAGCGCCCGGTTCTTTCTGACAAAATGGCATGATATAACGAAGTTCTTGTATGTCATTTTTGCTTGGATCTATACCTATAAAACCGGCTAATTAGCGAAAGACAAATGTTTTTAAGTGTCAGTTGGTGTTCCGTGCAAGGATTTGGAAAAGCAGCTGTTCAGAAGATTTTGGTTGAAAGTTTCTTGCAAATTTTGTTCAAGTGGATGGAATTTTTGAGGAGGTTCTTACATGAGATTTGATGAAGCCTATTCAGGGAACGTTTTTATAAAAAGCCACCCAAATTTTGAAGAAAGTGAAGCAGTTTTATACGGAATGCCGATGGATTGGACAGTAAGCTATCGCCCAGGCTCCCGTTTCGGTCCAGCCCGCATTCGGGAAGTTTCAATTGGTCTTGAAGAGTACAGTCCATATTTAGACCGAGAACTTGAAGAAGTGAAGTACTTTGATGCGGGGGATATTCCTCTTCCTTTTGGTAACGCACAAAGAAGTTTGGATCTTATTGAAGAGTTTGTCGATAAAATTTTAGCAGCTGATAAATTTCCGCTTGGTATGGGTGGCGAGCATTTAGTAACATGGCCAGTCATTAAAGCGATGTACAAAAAATATCCGGATTTAGCGATCATCCATATGGATGCCCATACAGATCTTCGTGAGCAATATGAAGGGGAACCTTTATCCCATTCAACTCCGATTCGTAAAGCTGCTGAATTAATTGGTCCACAAAATGTGTTCTCCTTCGGTATCCGTTCTGGCATGAAGGAAGAATTTGAGTGGGCAAAAGAAGTAGGCATGTATATTGCAAAATTTGAAGTGCTTGAGCCGCTGAAGGAAGTTTTGCCGAAGTTGGCTGGACGCCCAGTCTACGTCACGATCGATATTGATGTGCTTGATCCAGCTTTTGCACCTGGTACGGGTACCGTTGATGCTGGCGGCATTACTTCGAAAGAACTATTAGCTTCTATTCATGAAATTGCGAAATCAGATGTGAAAGTTGTCGGTGCGGATTTAGTAGAGGTTGCACCAATTTATGACCCATCTGAACAAACTGCTAATACCGCAAGCAAATTGCTGCGTGAAATGATTTTAGGATGGGTACAAAAAAGAAAATAAGACATGATCGAAAATATAGGGCTGGGAATGTTCGAAAAGAGTAAACTTCCAAAATTTATATTGGTTTTAGAACCATTCAGAGCCCTAGGCTGCGCCGAAAAAAAGAACGGCGGTTAAAATGGAATAATGGAGATGTTTGGAAAAGGGACGTTTAGAGGTCAAAATACGACTTTCTGAACGGTCCCTTTTTTGTTTGTCTGGCTCAAGTGCCAGAGACGGAGCCGGAGACGGTACAGTAGAGGGGTCAGGCACCGCACGGGAGATGGAGCAGGAGATGGTGCAGTAGAGGGGTCAGGCACCGCGCAGGAGATGGAGCAGGAGATGGTGCAGTAGAGGGGTCAGGCACCGCACACCAGATGGTACCGCAGGCGGTACACCAGACGGTACCACAGAAGGGTCTGACCCCGCACCGGAGACGGTGCCACAGAGGAGCCTGACCCCTCTCTGGCACTGTAATTCCAATTTTTGGGACGTATTTATTATTGACAAAACTGTATTATGTTTTATAATACAGTTAAAACAGATAATACAGACTAAGCTTGCAGATCTTTTACCAAAAGCATTGCCCACTGTTGAAAAACAAAATGAGCATTATCCATTCAAACCGACAAACGATTAGACCTAAAAACAACCTAATTTTTTCAACGCAAACAAACTTACTAAAAATGAAAGGGGGTTCTACTTAATCATGTTTCAATTAGACATACGAAGCAGGGTGCCGATTTATGAGCAGCTCGTTGAAAAATTTAAAGAATTAATTATCAATGAAGTACTTAAAGCAGATGAACAATTACCTTCCGTTCGGCAGCTCGCGAAAGATTTGACGGTTAATCCGAATACGATTCAAAAGGCATATCGAGAATTAGAACACCAAGGTTATATCTATTCAGTACCGGGAAAGGGGAATTTTGTGACACCGCCATCGGCCATCAATAAGGAGGAAAAGGTAAAGAAAATGAAAGAAGAATTGCTCAAATTACTGGCAGAGGCTCTTTTTCTAGGTGTTGAGAAAGAAGAAATCATTTCATTGATTGAAGAGGCAGAACGAACAGTCAAAGGAGGGGAAAAATCATGATAAAAGTAAAAAATGTTCGGAAAGTATTTGAAGACATGGAAGCCCTAAAAAATGTGAGCCTACATATCGAAAAGGGGTCTATCTATGGCCTTTTGGGTTCCAACGGGGCTGGGAAAACAACATTGTTAAAAATATTGGCTGGCATTTACAAAGAAGACAGTGGAGAAATCCTCATTGACAACCAACCGATCTTTGAAAATATTGCGCTTAAACAAAAAATGATTTTTTTGCCGGACACGTTATACTTTTATCCACAATACACGATTAGCCAAATGGCTGATTTTTATCGAAGCATGTTTCCTTCTTTTTCAGAGGAACGCTTTCAAAAATTGAGCGAAATTTTTACGATTGATCAAAATAAAAAAATACATCGCCTTTCGAAAGGGATGCAGCGCCAAGTAGCGTTTTGGTTAGCGTTGTCAACGATGCCTGAAATTTTAATACTTGATGAACCGATTGATGGCTTAGATGCGGTGATGCGGCAAAATATTAAAAATTTGCTTTTCCAAGATGTAGCTGAGCGGGCGATGACGGTACTTATTTCTTCACATAACTTGCGTGAAGTGGAAGATATTTGCGACCACGTAGGAATTTTACATCAAGGAGAAATCATCATAGAAAAAGATTTGGATGATTTAAAAGCGGATGTGCATAAAATCCAAGTTGCTTTTAAAGGTGGGGTGCTTCCAGACTCATTTTTACAGAATTTCCAAGTTCTTTATAAAGAAACTCGGGGCAGTGTCCTATTATGCATTGTAAGAGGCAAAAAAGAAGATATTACAGCGAAAGTGCAATCATTCCATCCAGTTATATTTGACTTGCTTCCGCTAACGCTTGAGGAGATTTTCGTTTATGAAATGGGGGATGTCGGTTATGAAATCGAAAATATCATCGTTTAAACGAGGGATGATCGTTCAAGATTTCCGGATGGCCGGCTGGATCGGCATCATTTATTTAATTGCACTTTTGTATACGATTCCGTTGCAAATCGTGATGATGCATCAAGCTGATCGATTAATTTATTTTATTCAAAATCATAATCTCTTTTCAGTTTTGGCCGGTCTTCAAATATTAATGATGTTTGGTGTCCCGGTTCTTTTAGCCGCTGTTCTTTTCCGTTATTTACAAGTAAAAGCTCCGGCTGACTTTATTCATAGTTTGCCAATAAAAAGAGCGGAGATTTTTCATCATCATGCGCTAATTGGAATGTTTCTATTAGTTGTCCCGGTAGTCATCACCTCTATTGTGATTGCTATCGTACACGGATTACTGAACTTAGACGCTTATTTTTCGATCACAGATATTTTCGTCTGGACAGGTTTAACTATTTTAATGAACGTATTCGTGTTTTCCCTGTCTTCATTCTTAGGAACGGTTACTGGTATATCAGCGTTGCAAGTTATTTTAACTTATATTTTTCTATTTTTCCCAGCTGGTATAACGGTTTTAACCCATTGGAATGTAAAATATTTTATTTATGGATTTCCGTATGATTATTATGTCATAAGAAATATTGATTATTTAACGCCGGTTTTCCGTTTATTGGAAATTGGGACAAAAAATTTTAAGGGTATAGAAATTGCTACTTATATAGGTCTTACAATTGTTTTTTACTTACTGGCCATTTTTGCTTATAAAAGAAGACCAATTGAGGCAGCAACTCAAGCAATTGCGTTCCGCTATTTAAAACCGGTTTTTAAATACGGTGTTACATTTTGCATGATGCTTTTAGGCGGCGTTTATTTCGGTGAAACGCAGGATCAAATGTTCGGTTGGATTTTATTTGGTTATATTTCCGGTTCTCTTTTTGGTTATGTCATCGCCGAAGTAATTCTTCAAAAAACTTGGCGAATTTTTAGAGAAATGAAAGGGTATGCCTTTTATAGTGTTGCAGTAGTGGCAGTAGCATTTCTATTAAGTCTAGATATGACTGGTTTTGAGAAAAAACTACCTGATGCTAATGCAATTGAAAAGGTATATTTTTCCGATACTATGCATTGGTTTATTGAAAAAGATGAGGCATCTGAAGAAGAGAGAGAACCGCTGTATTACTACCATTCTGCATTTCCTCATGCGGTTTCTGTTTTGGAAAAAATTGATCCTTACTTTTTTGAAGATAAAGACGTCATTGATTCGGTTTTGAAACTTCATCGTCAATTAATAGAGGATAAAAATTTGGGGATGATGACTAGCCGCAATTATACAAATGTTGCCATTGCCTATGAACTGAAAGATGGTTCAAAGCTTGTCCGTCAGTACCGTGTGCCAGAAAATGCTTATGGTGCTCTTTTAAAACCGATTTATGAATCGCTGGAATATAGGTATTCCAATAATGATTTATTACGGTTAAAAGAAGAAATCACCGTTGATAAGATTATCATTACAGGATATAGTCCTTCGAAAAAATTTGAAACAGTTGATCCAGAACAAATAAAAGAAATACTCCATGCGTTGAAAACCGATATGTTAACAGAACCGTATGAACAAATGATTTCAAAGCGGGAATCATGGGCAGATATTGAACTATTATTAGAAAATAACGAGCGTCTATATGTTTCTTGGAAAAAATCTTATACCCATTTTGATGAATGGATGAAGCAAAACGAACTGTTGGAAAAAGTAAGGGATGTACCAGCTGACATCGACTATGCTCTCGTGACGCGCAATGATGAACGAATCAAAGCAGCGATAAACAATAAGGATGAATTAATCGCAATTATAAAAGAATCACCAGAAACTGTAAAAATCGATGACCCAGCATTGCTGGAAGAATGTCTATATGAAGCATCGTGGGGTTACGATACGGACTATGTAGTCTTGTTTTATTATAAAAATTCCAACACGCCGAAATTCAATAGTTTAGCGAACACACCATCATTTATAAAATAGTGCTTTGAGGTGAGTAATACAGAGGTGCCTGCAGAAGGTGCCAGAGATGGAACCGGAGACGGTACATCAGAGGGGTCAGGCCCCGCACTGGAGAAGGTGCCAGAGACGGAGCCGGAGGCGGTACATCAGAGGGGTCAGGCCCCGCACAGGAGAAGGTGCCAGAGACGGAGCCGGAGACGGTACATCAGAGGGGTCAGGCACCCACACCCAGACGGTGCCGCAGAAGGGTCTGACCCCGTACCGGAGATGGTACAGTAGAAGTGTCCGGCACCGGCCTACAGATAGAAGTCTAGAGGTAGAGGTGCTGGCTTTCTACCACCAAATAATAATAGGGTGGTCTGGTCATCTTTCAAAATAATGAAAAAACTATTATATTTGAAGATTAATAGAAAATGTTAAAATAGTAGTAGAAGCATTGTTTTTAAATGATTGGGGGAGCAAACCTATGGAAAAGACAATTTTAGTTCCTGTTGATGGTTCAGACCACTCAAGAAGAGCTTTACAATTTGCTGTTGATCTTGCTAAAGGGCTTCAAGCAAAAATTATTGTGCTAAATGTCCAGTTAAGCTTGAATACACGCAATGTAAGAAGATTTATCAGCCAAGAGCAAATCCGCGAATATCAAGAAGGTGAAGCTCAAGAAGCACTTAATAAAGTATTGGATATTCTAGAAGGACAAGATTTAGTTGTTGAAACAAAGGTAAGAATCGGTGTTCCAGACTTGGAAATTTGCAAAGAAGCAGAAGAAGAAAAAGTAACGATGATTATAATGGGAACAAGAGGATTAGGTGCTATTAAGAGAAATATCCTTGGAAGCGTGAGCTATAGAGTCCTTCATGAAGCTCCATGTCCGGTGACTGTTGTTCCTTAAAAAATGCATAGGGAGAATTTGATATATTAGATTCGGATTCACCAATGATAGAACATCCTTTGTAAATAAAATAAAAGATATTTATTAATAGGATTTTTCCAAAAAGTAAAAAAAAAACAGCGAAGTGAGAAAACGGTGAGTTTTCCAATTCGCTGTTTTATCTTTTGTTCAAAAATATAGTGTGGCGGATCCCTCCAATTTTAGAGATTGTTTACTTGGGAGCTTAATTTCAAACATTTTTTAGTAAATGGTAAAAGACTCTCATTCAAAGGGGTAGAGTAGTCCACAGTGAGTGCAGCACATTTTGCCCTAAGTGCCCAGGAGCTCCAAGATATATTTGTTAGGCACCCCAACAAAAGAAGAATCCTAAAACCTACTTATGTCTTTCCCTTGCGAATAATGGTTACAATTAATTATAATAGTTAGGTTAAATAGAGTAATTTTTTCATGAAATAAAAGGAATAGAATACATAACTTTCTATTAAATTAGAAGCTGAATGAATTGAAGTGGGTGTTTCTTGTGACTGAAACTGAACAACCGAAAACGCCGATTTTTGTAAAGCTTGTCACGGAAATTCGTGATAATGATGGTCGGAAAGATTTATTGACAACTGAAACGGAAGGGGCTCTCTATTCGAAAGATGGTGCAACCTATTTGGCTTATAAAGAAATGATGGAGGATGTAGGCCAAATTTCGAATGTTATTAAGATTAAAAATGAAGAAGTGACAATCATTCGAACAGGTGCAGTCTCCATGCGCCAAACTTACAAAAAAGGAGAGATCACTTCAGGTTCGTACCATACTCCTTATGGAAGGTTCGAAATGGTTGCAAAGACAGAACATGTTGATTTTACAAATAAACCCCAATCCCGAAAAGCCCAGCTTCTTTTAACTTATCAGCTGAAAATGCAAGGTGAATGGATTGGCCGTCATCGGCTGACATTCATGATTGAAAAGGTACAGTAATTTTTTGGTAAACAAGATTTTTTTTGCAAAATGAAAAGCATTTTTTATAAAAAATATCTTGAGTAGACTTGCTCCGATGGAAAACGCTCTGCTTTTATGAATGAATATTTATTACAAAAAAATAAGGAGGATAAAGGATGAATATTGTTGAACAAGTGAAAGAGCGGATTAAAGAAGAAATAAAAGCGTCTGTAATTAAAGCACAGTTGGCAAATGAAGCTGAAATTCCTGAAGTTATTTTGGAAGTTCCAAAAGAAAAAGCACATGGTGACTACGCAACAAATATTGCAATGCAGCTTGCAAGAGTTGCGAAAAAAGCGCCTCGTGCCATTGCAGAAGAAATCGTTCAAAGTTTTGACAAAACAAAAGCTTCCATTGAAAAAATTGAAATTGCTGGTCCTGGTTTTATCAATTTTTACATGAATAATAGTTATTTGACAGACTTAATTCCAACAATTTTACAAGCAGGTGCGGATTACGGAAAAACTAATACTGGTAAAGGGCAAAAAATTCAGGTTGAATTCGTGTCTGCAAACCCAACGGGAGATCTTCATTTAGGACATGCCCGCGGTGCGGCTGTTGGTGACTCGCTCTGTAATATTTTAGAAAAAGCAGGCTATGATGTTTATCGTGAATATTACATTAATGATGCAGGTAATCAAATACATAATTTAGCACTTTCTGTTGAAGCTCGTTACAAGCAAGCATTGGGAATGGATGCGCCGATGCCTGAAGATGGCTATTATGGTGCAGACATTATTGAAATTGGTAAAAAATTGGCTGAAGAACAAGGGGACAGTCTTTTACAAAAAGATGAACAAGAACGCTATCAATATTTCCGTGAGTATGGTCTAAAATATGAGCTTGATAAGCTTCGTGAAGATTTAAAACAATTCCGTGTTGAATTTGACAACTGGTACTCTGAAACTTCATTGTATGAAAATGGAAAAATTGATGTGGCGTTAGAAGAGCTTCGCAAAAGAGGAGATCTTTATGAACAAGATGGAGCAACTTGGTTCCGCTCAACAAAATATGGTGATGATAAAGACCGTGTTTTAGTAAAAAGTGATGGCAGCTATACTTATTTGACTCCGGACATTGCTTACCACCAAGATAAACTACAACGCGGATTTGAAAAACTGATCAATATTTGGGGTGCTGACCATCATGGGTATATTCCAAGAATGAAGGCGGCCATTCAGGCTCTTGGCTATGATGCAAATACATTGGAAGTAGAAATTATTCAAATGGTTAATCTTTTCCAAAACGGGGAAAAGGTGAAAATGAGCAAGCGTACCGGTAAAGCGGTCACATTGCGTGAATTGATGGAGGAAGTCGGAATTGACGCCATGAGATATTTCTTCACAATGCGCAGCGCCGACACCCATTTAGATTTTGATATGGATTTAGCGGTATCAAAGTCAAATGAAAACCCTGTTTACTATGCACAATACGCTCATGCCCGCATTTGCAGCATGCTGCGCCAAGGGGAGGAGCATAACCTATCATATGAGGGAGATATAGATCTTTCCTACATTCAATCTGAAAAAGAAATTGATCTTTTGAAAAAGCTCGGGGAGTTCCCAGAAGTGATTGCTGAAGCTGCGGAAAAAAGAATACCACACCGCATCACTAACTATATCAACGAATTGTCATCCGCGCTTCATAGTTTCTATAATGCTGAAAAGGTTATTAACGTTGATGAACCAGAAAAATCAAAAGCACGCCTAGCGTTAGTAAAAGCTGTGCAAATTACGTTGAAAAATGCTCTAGACCTTGTAGGTGTCGCTGCGCCTGAAAAAATGTAATTAAATTCGTACGTTTTTTAAGTTCCTAAAGGGGACGGAACGCACGAAAAGCGCAGATCATATTAAAATCATTAAATATGTAAATTGGATAGATAAAATACAAAAGCCCCGGTTGATACTTGCCGCGGGCTTTTTTGCGTCTGTGTTACGGTGCCAGACCCCACTGGTGAACCGTCTGCGGCACCATCTGGGGTGCGGTGCCAGCCCCCTCTGATGTACCGTCTGTGGCACCATCTGGGGTGCGGTGTCAGACCCTTCTGGTGAACCGTCTGTGGCACCATCTGCGGCACCGTGTCCGCCTTTGCTTTACCAAAATCATAAAAACAATGAATTTTAGAGTAAAATTTTCACTTCAAGGTTAGTCAATTCCAATCGATTGACTAAAAAAATCTTATTCAGGGAACATATGAGTATTAAGGTTTTTGAGCGTCTTGTCTAGCTTGTTAGAAATGGATTTCATATAAATCGGGAACATAATAGTATGGAGGAGGGGTTGTTTTGAAAGAAGTTTTACTTTCACTTATATCTGGCGGGATTGTTGGCTTTTTGTTTGCTTGGCTGAAATTACCGATTCCGGCTCCACCTGCGTTAGCTGGTGTGACGGGAATTGTCGGTGTTTATCTTGGTTTTAAATTGTTTGAGTATTTTTTTAAATGAGTTTTTTGATGTTTTCAGGGAATTTCAAGTGTTATTTAATATTAAGTAGAAACTTTTAACATTAGTAAAAGAAATAAGGGGAAAATATGGTTGATAAAAAAGATAATCTTCAAATCAAACGAATTTACAAAGAGCCATCGCTTGATGATGGTTTCAGGGTTTTAGTTGATCGTTTATGGCCAAGAGGGGTAAAAAAAGAGCGGGCAAATATTGATTTATGGCTAAAAGAAGTTGCGCCAAGCCCAGAGTTAAGGAAATGGTTTTGCCATAAGGAAGAAAGGTTTCCAGAGTTTCGTAAACATTATTTGGAAGAATTACAGACTGATCCACTCCATCAAGCCCAAGTTGAAATACTTCAACAGAAACTAAATGAAGGCCGGGTTACGTTGTTGTATGCGGCTAAAGATGAAAAACATAACCATGCTATTGTTTTATATGAATTTTTACAAAGCACATCATCCAATCAATCACATATAAAAAGTGATAGTAAAACGCTGCGTAATCAACAATGAGCAAACCCTATTTTTTCTCCTACAACATAAATAGGTGCAAAGGTGCTGTTGAATGAAGTTGCACCTTTCACCAAACGGTCTATCATATTTTTCGAATGAAAATTTCAATATTTGTAAAAACAGTGTAATTGTACTATTTTCTCAATTCCTTCCCTCCAACCCAACCTAATCACTCATTAGAGGAAACCCCACAACCAAACCTCCAAAAACGAAGCCCCATCTCCTATATCCAATAACTACAACAAATCTGAAATCAAAGAAGAGACGATTTCTTTTCCTCGATGCCAAAAAGGGCGCTTCTTATATTCAGCCAATGTAAGTTGTTCAGAACGTAGGAGGATATCATTGACCAACTCTCTCCGAATTTTTTTAATAAAAATAGGATCGCGGATGATGCAATTTAATTCATCATTAATAAAAAGACTGCGCTTATCAAAATTGGCCGTACCAAAATCGCAATACTCATTATCAATTAAAATGATTTTCCCGTGATAAAAACCGTTTGTATAACGGTAAATACGACCGCCGGCCTTCAACAACTGTCTAAAATATGGAAAAGCAGCTTCTCTAACTAAAACATGGTCAGCTTTATACGGGACAAGAATTGTAACACGAACCCCGCGCTTTAAAGCAGCCACAAGTACTTGCAATATTTCTTTACCTGGAATGAAATAAGGGGTGCCAATTAAAATTTCAGTTTTAGCATTATTGAGAAGGTGAACTAAAAATTCCTTCAAATGTGCGCCATCAGTTGGCAAAAAGCGCATCGGCAAAGCACCTTTCGAAAGTTCAGGGAAATAGATCTTCTTCTTCAGTAAATCTTCACCCGTTGCTCTTTTCCAGTCCCATAAAAACTCTGTTTGCAAATCCTGGACGCCGTCCCCAACAAGCTTTAAATGGTAATCTTGCCAATAACCTAAATACGGATCTTGGCCTAAATATTCGCGGCCGATATTAAAACCGCCAAAATAACCGATCGTTCCATCAATCACAGTGATTTTGCGATGGTTTCGGTAATTTAATGAGTAAAAAAGGAAAGGAAACTTTGGTTTATTGCAAAAAGATACATGAATGCCGCTTTTTTTGAGAGAGTGAATAATTTTACGGGAAATCCGATAAGAGCCGATACGATCCAACAGCAAGCGAACCGTAACGCCTTCTTTCGCTTTCTTTTTTAATAAATCCAAAAATTCAAGGCTGACATGGTCATTTTTCACAATGTAAAACAAAATATGAACATGGTACTTTGCATTAGAGATGTCTTTAAACAAATTTTTAAATAAATCTCCTCCATCTGTAAAAAGAAGCCATTTTCCATGGCGAATCGGATAATGCCGTTTTAATACTTTTTTCAAATGGAATTTTCGCCCGAAATAAAAATCAAGGGTACACCATATGAAAAAAACTAGGATAAACATGAGTATATTCGTCATCAAGTTGAACTCCTCAAACATTTTAATTGTAATTAGTGCTTCTGAAAGAAGATAAATTCCAGAGAATAGATATTGGGTGTTTTTAAAAGGTGAGTGTTTTGTCGAATGCCTAGAGATTTAAAGCGACAACGCTGTGAATGATTGCCACATACGTTAGTTGTTTTTAAAATATAAGATTTTTGCTATAAGCAAGTGCCTCAAGATTTAAAGGAACAAGGCTAGGAATAATTGCCACAGACGTTAGGTGTTTCTAAAATATAAGATTTTCGCTATAAGCAAATGCCCCGTGATTTAAAGCGATAAGCTGGGAACAATTGCCACAGGCCTTAGATGTTTCTAAAATATAAGTCTTTCGCTATTAGCGAATGCCTCGTGATTTATAAGACAAATATAGAAATAATTAACAAATAAGTTAGGTGTTTCTCTAAGAAAAGATAAGTCTTTCGTTATTAATCAAAAATAAAGCAACAAAGCTGGTATCAACGTTTAAAGTAACAAAGATGTTTTTTCGTCATTAAAATGAATCCTGAAACATAAAAATAGCTATTGGTTATACAAAACAATTGATCCTATTGAAATTGAATTCGTTATGAAGAAGGTGATTGTTATCAATCTAAACATTTGAATGTAAAAAGTTGCCGCTTGTTGTTTGAAAGGAAAAAGAATGAACATGTTGTCATCAGTGATCCTTCCAACACATAAAAATTTCTACATAGTATAACATCCAAAATGCCCTTTAAACATGGATTGCTATTAAGTAGTATGTACAATTTGGTAGAACGTTACAAAAAAATTTTTTTAAAAAGATTGTCGACTGAGCGCTTGCTCGATTATAATTTATGATATAATAAATTCAGAAAATTTTATATTAGGCGAAAAGTACTGCTAAACTATACAATTTGCCAATAGACGAAACCATAAAAAATGCAAGCGATTTCGTAAGCAAATCTCATCATTTAAAAAAAGGAGGATCATATATGCTTTTGGTCATCAATTGGATCGCATTTTTATTAGTAACCGCTTACGGCATCTACTTATTTGCATATTTGCTGAAGACAAGATATGAATACATCAAATTAGGGAAAAAAGTAGAATTTGACCGTAAGTATAAAGAGCGCTTCGATAAAATTTGGGTCATGGTGTTCGGACAAAAGAAGCTGTTAAAAGATAAGAAAAGTGGAATCATTCATGTGATGATGTTTTATGGCTTCTTGCTCGTTCAGTTTGGCGCTATTGATTTTATTTGGAAAGGGTTAGCGCCAGGATCACACTTGCCGCTTGGGCCATTGTATCCTGCGTTTACGTTTTTCCAAGAAATTGTAACGCTTATGATTTTGGTTGCTGTTTTGTGGGCGTTTTACCGCCGTTATATTGAAAAGCTTGTCCGTTTAAAGCGCGGACTTAAAGCTGGATTAGTTCTTATTTTTATCGGTACATTAATGATTTCTGTTTTATTCGGTAATGGGATGGATTTGATTTGGCATGGCCATGAGCCTTCCATGAGCGAACCGGTTGCTTCATTGATCGCTATGATTTTTGCTGGAATTAGTTCACCGGTTGCTGCCGTGCTGTTTTATATCGCTTGGTGGGTTCACTTGCTTGTTTTGCTTACTTTCTTAGTTTATGTGCCGCAATCAAAGCATGCTCACTTAATTGCCGGACCACTGAACGTCTTTTTCAATCGTTTGGACAAACCGGGTAAGCTTCGTCCAATCAATTTTGAAGATGAAACACAAGAATCTTTTGGTGTTGGCAAAATTGAAGATTTTACACAATACCAAATGATTGATTTTTACGCATGTGTGGAATGCGGACGCTGTACGAATATGTGTCCGGCAACGGGAACAGGTAAGATGTTATCGCCAATGGATTTAATTATCAAAATGCGTGATCATCTCACTGAAAAAGGTGCAGCAATTACATCGCTTCAGCCGTGGGTACCTACTTTTGCCTTTGCCAATACAACTGGCAATCAGTTAGCTATGCAGGCAGCCCAAGCTCGTCAAGGTGAAGGGGCTAACGAGGCAGCAGCAGCTTATAGCGGCTATGATAAAAGCTTAATTGGCGATGTCATCACGGAGGAAGAAATTTGGGCCTGTACAACATGCCGCAACTGTGAAGATCAATGTCCAGTTATGAATGAACATGTTGAAAAAATTATTGATTTGCGCCGTTACCTTGTTTTGACAGAAGGTAAGGTGAATCCGGATGCTCAACGCGCTATGCAAAACATTGAGCGTCAAGGAAATCCTTGGGGCATTAGCCGTAAAGAACGTGAAAATTGGCGCGACCTTCGCGATGATGTTGTCATTAAAACTGTAAAAGAAATGCAAAAAGCTGGAGAAGAGTTTGAGTATTTATTCTGGGTCGGCTCTATGGGTTCTTATGATAATCGCAGCCAAAAAATTGCATTATCATTCGCTAAGTTATTGAACGAAGCAGGCGTATCCTTTGCAATTTTAGGAAATAAAGAAAAGAACTCCGGTGATACACCGCGCCGTCTTGGTAATGAATTCTTATTCCAAGAGTTGGCAACTGCCAATATTGCTGAGATTGAAAAGAGCGGTGCGAAGAAGATTGTAACGATTGACCCGCACGCCTATAATACGCTGAAAAATGAGTATGTTGATTTTGGTCTGGAAGTGGAAGTTTACCACCATACAGAAGTGCTTGCTCAGTTAATCAAAGAAGGCCGTTTGAAGCCAAAATACGAGCTTGATGAAACAATTACATTCCATGATTCTTGTTATCTCGGCCGTTATAACGAAATTTACGACCAACCGCGTGAAATATTGCGTTCAATTCCTGGCGTGAAGCTAGTTGAAATGGAACGCAACCGAGAAACAGGAATGTGCTGCGGTGCTGGCGGTGGATTAATGTGGATGGAAGAACATGTCGGCAACCGCATCAATGTGGCACGCACAGAGCAAGCTCTTGAAGTCAATCCAACGGTCATTTCCAGTGGCTGTCCTTACTGTCTGACAATGCTGTCTGATGGTACGAAGGCAAAAGAAGTAGAAGATAAAGTGAAAACTTACGATATTGCAGAACTGTTAGAGATGGCGGTTTATCGAAAAGAAGACCAAATTGCACAGTAAAACTTTTCAAAGCAAATTCGGGGAGGAACTCATATGACAAAAACAGTGATTGTAAGTGGTGCAAGAACACCTTTTGGCAAATTCGGCGGGGGGCTTAGCTCCCTCACCGCTGCCCAGCTTGGCGGAATTGCCATTAAAGAAACGCTGAAAAGAGCCGGTCTTGACGCTTCCGAAGTTGGCGAAGTGATTATGGGAACTGTTTTGCAAGGTGGACAAGGGCAAATTCCATCTCGCCAGGCTGCTCGCGAAGCAGGTATTCCTTGGGAAGTGCAAACGGAAACAATCAATAAAGTTTGTGCATCTGGTCTAAGAAGTGTAACGTTTGCAGATCAAATCATTCGCGTTGGCGATCAAGAAGTAATCGTGGCTGGCGGAATGGAATCAATGAGTAATGCTCCATATTTCATGCCACAAGCGCGCTTTGGTGCACGGATGGGCGATGTAAAAATGATTGACCTCATGGTGCATGATGGATTAACTTGCTCTTTCAAACATGTTCATATGGGTACTTATGGAAACATGACTGCGAAGGAATTTGGCATCACAAGAGAAGAGCAAGATGAGTGGGCATTAAGAAGCCATGAGCGGGCGATTGCAGCGATCGAAGCAGGAAAATTTAAAGATGAAATTGTTCCTGTTGAAGTGCCGCAACGAAAAGGAGATCCGCTTGTAATTGATACGGATGAATGCCCTCGTAAAGATACATCACTTGAAAAGCTAAGCAAGCTTCCATCTGTATTTGGATCAGATGGCACCATTACTGCTGGAAACGCTCCAGGTGTCAACGATGGCGCAGCTGCACTGTTGTTAATGTCTGAGGAACGGGCTCTTAAAGAAGGAAAAGAAATCATGGCAACGATCGTTGGCCATACGGCAATTGCAGTGGAAGCTCATCGTTTCCCAGAAACGCCGGGTCTTGTCATTAATGAACTTTTGAAAAAAACAGGCAAGTCGCTTGATGACATCGCGTTATTTGAAATTAACGAAGCTTTTGCTGCTGTTGCTTTAGCGAGCGGAAAAATTGCAGGTCTCGATCCAGAAAAAGTAAATGTCAACGGAGGAGCGGTTGCTCTAGGACATCCGATTGGCGCAAGTGGAACACGGATCATTTTAACTTTAATTCATGAATTGAAACGTCGTGGCGGCGGCCTTGGAATTGCAGCAATTTGCAGCGGCGGCGGCCAAGGTGACGCGATCATGGTGGAAGTTAAATAAAGCTATAGATTGCGTTGTTCCTTTATTTTGAACGTGAATTCATTTCAAGTACGCTAGTGGTCTGAAAGTTTGATAGATTTTATGAAAAAATTGCACAGTCGAACTTAAATTGAGTCCGCTAAATTTCCTAGGAAAGTTGCGGGCTTACATAAGAAATCTAGAAAATTTAGGAAACGCGCAAACTTCCTAGCGTTTAAATTTAAGAGAATGCTAGAAATTTTAATAGAGGGGGAACGATCAAATGGATATTCAAAAAGTGATGGTCATTGGGGCTGGACAAATGGGCTCCGGAATCGCGCAAGTTTGTGCAATGGCTGGTTTTTCTGTTGTTTTACAAGATTTAAAAGATGAATTTTTAGACCGCGGCATGGGTGTGATCAATAAAAATTTGCAGCGCCAAGTGGACAAAGAACGTATGACAGCTGCAGAAAAAGAGGAAATCATCGCTCGAATTCAAACGACAACAGACATTCAAGCAGCAAAAGATGTCGATATCGTTATTGAAGCTGCTGTAGAAAATATGGAAGTGAAAAGCAATATTTTCAGACAACTTGATGAAATTGCACCCGCTCATGCCATTTTAGCAACAAATACATCTTCACTTCCGATTACGGAAATTGCTGCGGCTACGAAACGCCCTGAAAAAGTTATTGGTATGCATTTTATGAATCCTGTTCCGGTAATGAAGCTCGTTGAGATCATTCGTGGTTTGGCAACAGCTGACGAAGTATACCAAGCGATTGAAGATATGACGAAAAAGTTGAATAAAGTGCCGGTTGAAGTGAATGATTTCCCTGGATTCGTTTCAAACCGCGTACTCATGCCGATGATCAATGAAGCGATTTACACTGTTTATGAAGGGGTGGCAACTCCTGAAGCAGTTGATGAAGTAATGAAGCTCGGAATGAACCATCCAATGGGACCTCTGACACTCGCAGATTTTATCGGTCTTGACACTTGCTTGTATATTATGGAAGTGCTTCATGAAGGATTCGGCGATGACAAATACCGTCCTTGCCCATTGTTGAGAAAATACGTGAAAGCAGGCTGGCTAGGCCGTAAGTCAGGACGCGGCTTCTATGTTTACGAATAATATAAAAAGAAACGGCATTTATGAATACCGATCAATAGGCAGCAAATGATCGAATGGCGGGGCGAGCTTTTGCTTTCCCCGTTCGACAATGCAACTAGACGGATTAAAAGGAGGACTTGAAATGGACCTTCGTTTTTCAGAAGAACAAGAGATGATGCGAAAAATGGTCCGTGATTTTGCACAAACGGAAATTACTCCATTTATTGAGAGAATGGAAGAGCACGATGAATTTCCTCGGGAAATATTGAATAAGATGGCTGAACTAGGTTTAATGGGCATCGTTATTCCTGAAGAATATGGTGGAGCCGGGATGGATTACACATCCTACATCATTGCAATTAATGAGCTTTCACGTGTGAGTGCAACGGTCGGCGTTATTTTATCTGTTCACACTTCAGTCTGCACAAATCCGATTTTATTTTTTGGAACGGAAGAGCAAAAGAAAAAATATGTTACAAAACTAGCTTCTGGCGAGTACTTAGGCGCTTTTGCTTTAACAGAGCCAAACGCTGGATCTGATGCAGCAAGTCTCAAAACACGTGCAGTGAAAGATGGCGATGTTTATGTTTTAAATGGCTCAAAAATATTTATCACAAACGGCGGAGAAGCGGATGTCTATATCGTTTTTGCAGTAACAGATCCAGATAAAGGAAGCAAAGGCATTTCAGCTTTTATCGTTGAAAAAGGAACACCAGGATTTATTATTGGAAAAAATGAAAAGAAAATGGGTCTGCACGGTTCCAGAACCGTTCAATTATCATTTGAAGATTGCAAAGTTCCTGCAGAGAATCTCTTGGGGCAAGAAGGAGAAGGCTTTAAAATTGCTATGAGCAACCTTGAAGCAGGACGTATTGGTATAGCAGCCCAATCGCTCGGAATCGCAGAAGCTGCTTTAGAAGCTGCAGTCGCTTATGCAAAAGAGCGTCAGCAATTTGGTAAACCGATTGCATTACAGCAAGGTATTGGTTTTAAGCTTGCTGATATGGCAACAGCTGTTGAAGCAGCAAGACTATTAGTTTACCGTGCTGCTAATTTAAAATCAAATGGTATTCCTTGCGCTCAAGAAGCGTCAATGGCGAAATTGTTTGCATCAAGAACAGCGATGGAAGTTGCGACCGAAGCCGTTCAAGTTTTTGGTGGTTACGGTTATACAAAAGAGTATCCGGTAGAGCGTTATTTCCGCGATGCTAAAATTTGTGAAATTTATGAAGGCACAAGTGAGATTCAAAGAATCGTTATTAGCCGGAAACTGATCGCAGACTAATTGGTTTGCATGCGCTAATTGACTGAGCACTCACTCAGGATGAAAAAATTTGAACATGAAAAAAAGCTCAACGGGTTTTAAAAATAAAAGTCTAGGGGGATTAAATATGAATTTTCAATTATCAGAAGAACATGAAATGCTTCGAAAAATGGTTAGAGATTTTGCAAATGATGTAGTGGCACCTACTGCTGCTGAACGTGATGAAGAAGCACGTTTTGACCGGGAAATTTTCGACCAAATGGCGGAGCTCGGTTTAACAGGGATTCCATGGCCAGAACAATACGGCGGCAGCGGCTTCGATTACTTAGCTTATTGTATCGCTGTTGAAGAGCTTTCCCGCGTGTGCGCATCAACGGGGGTAACATTATCTGCACACGTTTCACTTGCAAGCTGGCCAATTTTCAAATTTGGTACAGAAGAGCAAAAGCAAAAATATTTGCGTCCATTGGCAGAAGGTAAAAAAATAGGGGCTTACGGTTTAACAGAACCTGGCGCAGGTTCGGATGCCGGAAGCATGAAAACAACTGCGAAACTTGTTGGAGATGAATATATTTTAAATGGTTCAAAAATCTTTATCACAAACGGCGGCGTTGCTGATATCTATGTCGTTTTTGCATTAACAGATCCTGAAAAGAGAACAAAAGGAGTTAGCGCCTTTATTGTTGAAAAAGACTTCCCAGGTTTTTCAATTGGTAAAAAAGAAAATAAATTGGGCATTCGTTCATCTCCTACAACTGAAATTATTTTTGAGGACTGCCGTGTGCCAAAAGAAAACTTGCTTGGCAAAGAAGGCGAAGGATTTAAAATTGCAATGATGACGCTTGATGGCGGACGCAATGGTATCGCAGCCCAAGCGGTTGGGATTGCCCAAGGTGCATTAGATGCAGCGGTAGCATATGCAAAAGAACGTCATCAATTTGGTAAGCCGATTGCTCATCAACAAGGAATTAGTTTCAAACTAGCAGACATGGCAACACAAATTGAGGCTGCAAGACTATTAACTTATCAGGCAGCTTGGAGAGAAAGTGAAGGATTACCTTATGGTCAAGCTTCTGCAATGGCGAAATTGATGGCCGGTGATACTGCTATGCGTGTGACAATCGATGCAGTTCAAATCTTTGGTGGTTATGGATATACGAAAGAATATCCAGTAGAACGGTTTATGCGCGATGCGAAAATCACTCAAATCTATGAAGGAACACAAGAAATCCAACGTCTTGTTATTTCAAGAATGTTGATTGCAGATTAATTTTTAAGGATACGGCTATAGGTGAAAAGGGCTGAAATTAGCCGGTCTAATAACGATTCGTTTAAAAATTGATCGGTTCTTTTTGGAGTTAGCTGACTCAATAGGATAACCATCACTTGGTTCGTTTTAAAAATTGCTGGATCCTATTTTAAAGTTAGCTTGATCCAATTCTGTACAAGGAAGAGTGGTTCAATTTTAAAATGGTGGATCTTATTTTGAAGTTAGCCTGATCTATTTTGTACTAGGTACAGCGGTTCGATTTTAAAATGGAGGGCCTTATTTTGAAGTTAGCTCGATCTAATTTTGTACAGAGTACAGCGGTTCAATTTTAAAATGGTGGATCTTATTTTGAAGTTAGCCCGATCTAATTTTGTACGGGACACAGCAGTTCTATTTAAAATTGCTGGATCCTATTTTAAAGTTAGCTTGATCCAATTCTTTATAAGGAAGAGTGGTTCAATTTTAAATTGCTGATCCTTTTGAAGCTAGCTGATTCAATATGAAACAAGGTATATGAATTTGATTATAAAATGCTAGATACTATTTTGAAGTTAGCCCTAAACATTAGATTGCATAAAATTTAAAACCTTTTGATTGGATTCGTTGGCATTCTCGTGAGCAAAATTTTTCATTTGGATCTTATACACATTTTGACAAAGGATGGGGCGGGAAATAGAAAATTTTGTAGAAAATAGTCAAAAAAGATAAAAATCTTTTCAATATTGTATAAAATAAAAGCGTAGTAGAGAAGGTTGGCAACTGGCTTGAAGTAAATGAAACAAAAGTCGTCCAACAGTCAAAAATAATAAGAATCCCGTCCCCCTTGAAGATCTGAAGTCAAAAATGGTGTAATCGGTTGCCCTGATGTTTTACCAAACTCAAGTTTACTTTTTAAAAGGGCATAAAGCTTCTAGAAACAAAAAATTAGTGTACGAGATGATAACTCGGGGAAAAGGGGCTGTCGTGCTTAGTTTTACAAGGAGAGGTGAGCCCCGGCACCCGCCCAAAACAATGGGAGTGTCCATTAGTGAGACGGACGAAATCTTAAGGACACCGTGCTATTTTGACTCTTGTTTTTTAAGACAATTCCGGATAAAGTGGCCAAGAAATAATAAGGACAACGACCCAAGTCGTCCAATGCCGAGAATGCTATGCTTTCAAATAATTGGGCGGTGTGCAACTTTTTCCTGGGAAGGAGGAGAAAAATTTTGACAACAAAACGAGAAGTGCCAGCTTCAGTCAAAGATGAGAAGCTCATTCAAAAACGACGCGATCAAATGATCAAAGGTGCTGTAAAGCTTTTTATAAACAAAGGTTTCCACCGAAGCACGACAAGAGAGATTGCAAAAGCAGCTGGTTTTAGCATCGGCACGCTTTATGAATATATCCGCAAAAAAGAAGATGTCCTTTATTTAGTTTGTGATGCGATTTATGACCAAGTACAAGAACGTTTGCAGGAAGTCATCGATACCGACCGTGGAAATATTGAGAGCTTACGTGAAGCAGTCAGGGCCTATTTTAAAGTTATGGATGAAATGCAAGATGAAGTTCTTGTCATGTATCAGGAAGCAAAATCGCTCACAAAAGATGCGCTGCCTTATGTTTTAGAAAAAGAGCTGGATATGGTAGCCATGTTTCAAAAAGTCATTGAAGGTTGCGTTCGCAATAAGGAACTCATGTTAAATGAGCAAGAAATAAAACTTGTCTCCCACAATATTTTTGTACAAGGGCAAATGTGGGCATTCCGCCGCTGGATTTTGCGAAAATTGTATACGCTTGAGGAGTATACAGAACTGCAAATCAACCAGTTGTTATATGGCGTTCAAGGAAGAAAGGAATAGATGCCCCACATAAGCAGAATTTTTAAACATTGTTTAGCTTTGCAAATGTTTATTAGTACTAGCTTCATGCAGTTTTATAACGATTTTCTAACCAAAGAGTCGTTACCACAACATAAAAACCATATAGATCATGCAGATTTTCACTACAGGGGATTTACATTTAGTTTCACACCACTAAAGATGCGCAAATGTACACCAATTTTCTAATGTTATTAAGTAAAAACATTAGACATCAGACTACAAAGGGGGATTCAAACGAATGAGTACGGTAGAAGTATACCGGCCGAAAAATCATGTTCGTTTTATTACAGCGTCCAGTCTTTTTGATGGACATGATGCGTCCATCAATATTATGAGAAGGATATTACAGTCAAGCGGGGCAGAGGTTATTCATCTCGGCCATAACCGATCAGTTGAAGAAATTGTAAATGCTGCTATTCAAGAAGATGTGCAAGGAATTGCCGTTTCTTCCTATCAAGGCGGTCACGTTGAGTTTTTTAAATACATGTATGATCTTTTAAAAGAAAAAGGCGCTTCACATATCCGAATTTATGGCGGTGGTGGTGGCGTTATTATTCCTAGGGAAATAAAAGAACTCCATGATTATGGAATTGCCCGTATTTTTTCTCCGGAAGACGGACGGCTTCTCGGTCTTCAAGGCATGATTAACGTCATGATGGAAGAATGTGATTTCCCAACGGTTACGAGAATCGAAAATGAAGAGCTTGAACTATTAAAGAAAGGCGATCATAAAACAATTGCCCGTTGCATTACATTGGCAGAAAATGCAGTAACATTCAGCGAGGAAGCAGCAGCGGCAGCACAAACAATGCTTGCTAAAGTGAAAGAGATGGAAAAACAAGTGCCAGTCGTTGGTATTACTGGTACAGGTGGTGCAGGAAAATCTTCTTTAACAGATGAATTAATTCGCCGCTTTCTTAATGAAATTCCAGAGAAAAAAGTGGCCATTTTGTCAGTTGACCCAACGAAACAAAAAACTGGTGGAGCACTTCTTGGCGACCGTATTCGTATGAATTCGATTTTCAATCCTCGCGTTTATATGAGAAGTCTTGCGACGCGTAATTCGAAATCAGAGTTATCGGATGCTATTAAAGAAGCGATTCAAGTTGTAAAAGCAGCTGGATTTGACTTAGTGATCGTAGAAACGAGCGGAATCGGCCAAGGGGATGCTGGTATTACAGAAGTTACTGACATTTCAATGTATGTCATGACAAGCGAATTCGGGGCTCCAAGTCAGCTTGAAAAAATAGATATGATCGATTATGCAGACATCATCGTTATTAATAAATTTGAACGTCAAGGGTCAGAAGATGCCCTTAACCAAGTGCGCAAACAATATCAGCGGAGCCATCAACTTTTTGATAAAAAACTTGAAGAAATGCCTGTATACGGCACAATTGCTAGCCAATTTAACGATGAAGGGACAAATACGCTGTTTGTCGCATTTCTAGAAACAATTCAAAAGAAATTTGGCGGCGAATGGTCAACGAAGCTTAAAAAATCGGATAAAGTTGTCAAGAAAAATGTCATTATTCCAAACAACAGACGCCATTATTTACGTGAAATTGCAGATACAGTGCGCAATTATCACAAGCATGTAGATGAACAAGTTAGAATTGCCCGCCGTTTATTCCAAGTAAATGGTACTTTGGAAGAGCTTAAAAAGCGTGAAACAAATAGCGATGTCATTCAATCGCTAGAAGCATTAAAAGCTTCTCTTGAAGATAAGCTCACTCCAGAATCGAAGAAAATTTTACAAGAGTGGCCACAGCGCTTGAAAGAGTATAGTGGTAAAGAGCTAGTAACAAAAGTGCGCGATAAAGAAATCCGCACAGAATTAACAACAAAGAGCTTGTCTGGTTTAGATATTCCGAAGGTGAAACTGCCGAAGTTTGAAGATTGGGGAGAAATTTTACGCTGGGTGTATAAAGAAAATGCACCAGGATTTTTCCCATATACGGCTGGTGTATTCCCGTTCAAACGTCAAGGAGAAGATCCGAAGCGTCAGTTTGCTGGGGAAGGTACACCAGAACGGACGAACCGTCGCTTCCATTATTTATCAAAAGACGATGATGCGAAGCGCTTAAGTACAGCGTTTGACTCTGTGACGCTTTACGGTGAAGATCCAGATTACCGTCCGGATATTTACGGAAAAGTAGGCGAAAGTGGCGTTAGCGTCTGCACATTGGAAGATATGAAGAAGCTGTATGAAGGTTTTGACTTGTGTGCACCAACAACGTCTGTATCTATGACAATCAATGGTCCGGCGCCAATTATGCTTGCATTTTTCATGAATACAGCGATCGACCAACAAGTGCGTAAGTTTGAAGAAGAAAACGGACGTATTCCAACGGTTGAAGAATTTATTGAAATTAAAGAACGGACATTGCAAACAGTCCGCGGTACAGTGCAAGCAGATATTTTAAAAGAAGACCAAGGGCAAAATACGTGCATTTTCTCAACGGAATTTGCACTCCGTATGATGGGCGATATTCAACAATATTTTATTGATCATAAAGTACGTAACTACTATTCTGTTTCTATTTCCGGTTATCATATTGCTGAAGCAGGCGCCAATCCGATTTCACAGCTTGCCTTTACACTTGCAAATGGCTTTACGTATGTAGAGTACTATTTAAGCCGTGGCATGGATGTTGATGATTTTGCACCAAATCTATCATTCTTCTTCTCGAATGGCCTTGATCCGGAATATACGGTATTAGGCCGTGTGGCTCGCAGAATTTGGGCCGTTGTAATGAAACATAAATATGGTGCGAACGAACGTAGCCAGAAATTGAAATATCATATTCAAACATCCGGACGCTCCTTGCACGCGCAAGAAATGGATTTCAACGATATTCGTACAACATTGCAAGCGTTAATTGCATTAATGGACAATTGTAATTCACTTCATACGAACGCTTACGATGAAGCGATTACGACTCCGACTGAAGAATCCGTACGTCGTGCAATGGCAATTCAGTTGATTATTACGAAGGAATTTGGATTAACGAAAAATGAAAATCCAATGCAAGGTTCCTTCATCGTTGAAGAATTGACTGATATTGTCGAAGAAGCAGTTCTTCAAGAGTTTGAGCGGATTAATGACCGTGGCGGCGTGCTAGGCGCAATGGAAACTCAATATCAGCGCAGTAAGATTCAAGAAGAATCCATGTACTATGAACATAAAAAGCATAGCGGTGAGCTGCCAATTATCGGTGTTAACACGTACTTGAATCCGAATCCGCCATCTGAAGAAGAATTGAACAGTATTAAATTGGCTCGTGCGACAAAAGAAGAAAAAGAAACGCAAATTGCGAATTTGCGGAAGTTCCAAGAAGAGCATGCGCATGAAGTTGATGCAGCACTGGCTAGACTAAAAGAAGTGGCAATTTCCGGAGGCAATATTTTTGAAGAACTCATGGAAACAGTTAAAGTCGCAAGTCTAGGCCAAATTACAAAAGCATTGTATGAAGTAGGCGGACAGTATCGCCGGAATATGTAAAATGGATCTGCTAAACAAAGCGGGACAATAGGCCAGATCTAGGCAGAAGGAAATGCTTTGGAACAGATTTTGAGGTAGGTTTAATAATATGATTTAAAAGGAAAACCGAAAGATAGACGCGGTTTTCCTTTTTTATCGTACTGCAGGGATGCTGTTATTCGGTGCAATTTAACGGTGTCAGACCCCTCTGGAGGTACGTCTGTGGCACCGTCTGAGGTGGGG
>NZ_JABTTE010000026.1 GCF_013303125.1 Calidifontibacillus erzurumensis
AAAAGCAGCATTTTATGCTGCTTTTTTATTTATATTTAAAACCTAGTATTTTTTATGAATTTATGCTGATTGATTAGAATTGCGCCATTTAGAAGGGATGTTGGACATTTTCTATCTTTCAGTGAACCCCAAGCAAAAAGTTTAGAAAATACTCATTTGTTGTCTTGTGTTCTAAGAATCCCTTCTATATATTACTGTTTAGACTACAATAAATGTTTATTCCTCAATTTTCTTAATTTCAATTTTATGGCGGCGGTGGTCATCGGGGATCAGCCGATGAAGATGAATTATTAATAGACCGTTTTGGTAAGTTGCATCAATACGATCTTCTTTGACAGGATAAGGCAAGTTAATTTTTCTTTCAAAATGGCCGTTAAATAATTCATCTTGAATTAATTTAAACCCTTTATATTTTAGATTCACATTGCCTCTTAACTCCAACGACTGGTAGTCAATAAAGACATCAACATTATTAATATCATTCAACCCAGGGATATTTGCTAGCACGATTAGTTCATTATCGGTTTTGTAGACATTCACTTGGGGAAAATAATTATAGAGGAGGATATTTTCGAAGCTGCTTAAAAAGTTTTCTCCGAAAAAAGCATCAAGATTTTTGCGCCAGTCTTGCCAGTTTTTAAAAGGATCCATACCCGTCACTCCTTCTATCCATTACGTTTCTTACACGATCTACTCAATAAAATTAGCTTCCTTTTCAAGTATCTTGGCATTCGGTCAACAGAAAACCAAACATAATTTTATCCATAATATATACGTCTTATTTTACATAATTGATCTATTAGGTAATTTGACTAAATGGGCTATCTCCTTAATTAACATATGTAACATAAGCAAAAGAGTGTTTGTTTTTGAGTAATTTGTGATAGATCTCGTCGTTCATTCGGTTAACTGGCCATTTAGGAGAGGGAGGTCTTTTCATTCCATGACAGTTCAGGTAGAATAAGGGTTTAACAAGTTCAGAAGGGGGATTTTCGTTTGTTAGAAAATGCAATTTTTATGATTGTCATTATTTTAGCCATTAATATTATTTATGTATCGTTTTTTACCATCCGTATGATCCTAACCTTAAAAGGCCAACGTTATTTGGCAGCAACGATTAGCGCAATCGAAGTTATCATTTATGTAGTTGGGCTAGGACTAGTTCTTGAAAATCTAGATAGGATTGAGAACTTAATTGCATATGCGATTGGTTATGCACTGGGCGTCCTTGCTGGAATGAAGATTGAAGAAAAATTGGCATTAGGTTACATTATGGTCCAAGTAATAACAAAAGAAATTAATAAAGACTTTACAAATACACTTAGGCAAAATGGTTATGGTGTTACGAGCTGGATGGCTTATGGAATGGAAGGAGACCGGCTTGTCATGGAAATTTTAACACCGAGAAAACATGAACGGTCTCTTTATAAAACGATCAAAGAAATCGATCCTAAAGCATTTATCATTTCTTTTGAACCAAAAACAATCTATGGAGGTTTTTGGGTAAAATCCTTAAAAAATGGAAAACTGACACAATAAGAACCACACTGGAAAACTGACAATATGGAATTTAATCGAACTGATGCGCAAAATCCGAACATTAAAATCTTTAAAAAATAAAATTGTTCGATATTTTATTGACAGTTGAAAGAAATGCTTGTTAAAATGAGTAAGGAAAATGAATATCAACAAAACCTCATATAATCTTGGGAATATGGCCCAAAAGTCTCTACCCGATTACCGTAAATAATCGGACTATGAGGAAGGTGTATTTCATCAGTGACGTAGCATAGGGAAGGACTGTCTTCCTTTATGTTTTCATGTCCAGGTGTGGATTCCTTTCTCTTTTTTGAAAGATCTACCCTGGCATTTTTTGTTTTGGACACAAAGAAGTAGAGCTTGTACACTAGAGTTTACTATATAATTTTAGGAGGATAATTCCATGGAACAACCATTAGTTGGGGTTATTATGGGAAGTACATCGGATTGGCCGACAATGGAGCATGCCTGTAAAGTGTTGGAAGAATGTCAAATCCCTTATGAAAAGAAAGTTGTTTCTGCTCATCGGACACCAGATTTAATGTTTGAATATGCAGAGAAAGCAAAGGAAAGAGGCATTAAAGTGATCATTGCAGGTGCCGGAGGGGCTGCTCATTTGCCAGGAATGGTGGCGTCAAAAACAACATTGCCTGTCATCGGTGTACCAGTTCAATCAAAAGCATTGAATGGACTTGATTCACTCCTTTCAATTGTTCAAATGCCGGGCGGCGTGCCTGTTGCGACAGTTGCCATTGGCAAAGCTGGAGCAATCAATGCTGGTCTTTTAGCTGCTCAAATACTTGGAACACAATTCCCGGAAATTGATGAACGGTTGGTTAAAAGGCGGGAAGAAATGCGTAATGCCGTATTAGAAAGCAGTGATTTGCTTGTCTAACAAAATAATTTATCCAGGGCAAACCATTGGAATTATTGGCGGTGGCCAATTGGGAAGGATGATGGCAATAGCAGCCCGTGAGATGGGATATCGCATTGCTGTCATGGAACCAACGAAAGATTCTCCATGTGCCCAAGTAGCTGATATTGAAATTGTAGCTCCATATAATGACCTAGAAGCTGCAAAGAAATTGGCAGAAGTTAGCGATGTAATAACATATGAATTTGAAAATGTTGATCATGAAGTGTTAAGTTGGTTAGAAAAAAATGCATATTTGCCGCAGGGTAGCGAACTTATTAAAATTACGCAAGATCGTGCCAATGAAAAGAAAGCAATAGTAGAAAGCGGGGCAAAAGTAGCTCCATATCACTTAGTTAATAATAAAGAAGATTTAGAAGAGGGATTAAAAAAGCTTGGCATTCCAGCCGTGTTAAAAACATGCCGGGGCGGCTATGATGGAAAAGGACAAGCTGTCATTCGAGAGATGAAAGATGTGGAAGAAGCATTAAAACTTCTTTCTCACGGTCAATGCGTCTTAGAACAATGGCTCTCTTTTGAAAAAGAAATTTCTGTGATCGTAACTAGAAGTGTTTCCGGAGAAGTCCGAACATTTCCAGTTGCAGAAAACATTCATGTTGATAATATTCTTTCGCAAACGATTGTACCAGCAAGAATTAATGATGCAGTTGCTGATTTGGCTGCAGAAAAAGCGATTAATCTTGCTAATTCAATCAATATGATCGGAACGCTAGCAGTGGAAATGTTTTTAACGAAAGATGGAGAGATCTATATAAATGAGTTGGCGCCACGTCCGCATAACTCAGGCCATTATACAATAAATGCTTGTGAAACTTCGCAATTTGAACAGCATATTCGAGCAATTTGTGACTGGCCGCTTGGAAAGACCGATTTATTGAAGCCGGTTGTGATGGCTAACATTTTAGGTGAGCACCTGCAGCCTGTACTAGAAAAAATTGGTCAATTCTCGGACTGCAAGCTTCATTTGTACGGGAAGGCTGAAGCGAAAGAAAAGCGAAAAATGGGGCATCTCAACATTTTAGCTTATTCGGTTGAGGAAGCTTTGCAAAGGTATGAAGAGTTGGGGATTTGGACGAAAGCTGTCAATTCTGATGCGGAAGAAGAGAAAATTTTTAACTAGTATAAAATTAATAGCAATAGATAGCAAATTGATATCAAGTTGATATTTTTAATGAAGCAATCGAATGAGAAGAAATGGAGGAACATTTATGATAGAACGTTATACCCGTCCTGAAATGGGAGCGATTTGGACTGAAGAAAATAAATTTAAAGCTTGGCTAGAGGTTGAAATATTAGCTTGTGAAGCATGGGCAGAGCTTGGAGAAATTCCAAAAGAAGATGTTATTAAGCTTCGTCAAAATGCTTCTTTTAATATTGAACGCATTTATGAAATTGAACAAGAAACACGCCATGATGTAGTTGCATTTACACGGGCCGTTTCAGAAACACTTGGAGACGAAAAGAAATGGGTGCATTATGGTTTAACATCAACTGACGTAGTTGATACAGCATTATCTTATTTAGTAAAACAAGCAAATGAAATTTTAGAAAAAGACATTGAAAACTTTATCGCTGTATTGAAAGAAAAAGCACAAGAGCACAAATATACAGTAATGATGGGACGTACACACGGTGTACATGCTGAACCAACAACTTTTGGCTTGAAGCTTGCCCTTTGGTATGAAGAAATGAAACGGAATTTAGAACGTTTCAGACGTGCAGCAGAAGGCATCCGTGTTGGGAAAATCTCCGGTGCTGTTGGAACATATGCAAATATTAACCCATTTGTTGAACAATATGTGTGCGAAAAATTAGGATTAAAACCTGCACCAATCTCAACACAAACTTTACAGCGTGACCGTCACGCCGACTATATTTCTACTCTTGCTTTAATTGCGACATCTATTGAAAAGTTTGCAGTAGAAATTCGCGGATTACAAAAGAGCGAAACTCGGGAAGTTGAGGAATTTTTTGCGAAAGGTCAAAAAGGTTCTTCGGCGATGCCGCATAAACGCAATCCGATCGGCTCAGAAAATATGACAGGTATTGCTCGACTCATGCGCGGTTATATGTTGACTTCCTATGAAAATATACCTTTATGGCATGAGCGCGATATTTCGCATTCATCAGCAGAACGTGTTATTTTTCCTGATGCAACGATTGCATTGAATTATATGTTGAATCGTTTCACGAACATTGTTAAAAACTTAACGGTGTTCCCTGAAAATATGAAACGCAATATGGAACGCACCTTTGGCTTAATTTACTCACAACGTGTATTATTAGCGCTTATTGATAAAGGTTTATCTAGGGAAGAAGCTTACGATACTGTACAGCCAAAAGCCATGGAAGCATGGGAAAAGCAAGTACCATTCCGTTCTCTTATTGAAGCTGATGAAAAAATTACAAGTTACTTAAGTAAAGAAGAAATTGATGATTGCTTCGATTATAACTATCACTTGAAACATGTAGATATGATCTTTGAACGTTTAGGGCTATAAGTAAAAAAAGAAGCGGAAGCTCCTCAAGAGAAACGGTAAAGATGGGGCAGGGGCTTTCGCTCAATGAATATTTTTCAAAAATTTCTGAAGGCGAGGAAACCGAAAATGGAAAAAGGCCAGTTATTGTACGAAGGGAAAGCGAAAAAAATTTATTCCACAAATGACGAGAACATTGTTTGGGTGGAGTATAAAGATGATGCAACTGCTTTTAATGGTGAAAAGAAAGCGCAAATTACTGGCAAAGGCCGTCTAAATAATTTAATTACATCGTTGCTATTTCAGAAATTAACGGAAGCAGGGATTGCAAATCATTTTGTGCAAAAACTATCAGATACAGAACAACTTGTCAGAAAAGTGGAAATCGTTCCACTTGAAGTAGTTGTCCGAAATATTGTTGCCGGCAGTTTATCCAAGCGTCTTGGATTGCCGGAAGGAGCCCCTTTAACAAAAACGATTGTTGAATTTTATTATAAAAGTGACCTTTTGGGAGATCCGTTTATAAACAATGATCACATTGAAGTTTTGGGAATTGCGACAGAAGAAGAGTTGCAAAAGATTAAACAAGCTGCATTAAAAGTGAATGAAATTTTAGTTCCGTATTTTGCAGAAAGAAATGTTAAATTAGTCGATTTCAAACTTGAATTTGGAAAGACAGCAGACGGTGAAATTATTTTAGCTGATGAAATTTCACCTGATACATGCCGTCTTTGGGATAAAGATACGAACCAAAAACTTGATAAAGATATTTTCCGCCGTGATTTAGGAAGTTTAACGGATGCATATGAAGAAATTTTGAAACGTTTAGGAGGCGCTGAAGAATGTACAAAGTAAAAGTTTATGTAACGCTAAAAGAAAGTGTTTTAGATCCTCAAGGAGTTGCTGTGAAAAATTCACTTCATAGCTTGTCATATACAGATGTAACGAATGTTCGTATTGGTAAATATATGGAATTAACAATTGATAGCAATGAAAATGTTGAACAAAAGGTAAAGGAAATGTGCGACCGCTTGCTTGCCAATCCGGTTATTGAAGATTATCGCTATGAAATTGAGGAGGTTGTCGCCCAGTGAGATTTGCAGTCATCGTTTTCCCAGGCTCCAATTGTGATATCGATATGTATCATGCCATAAAAGATGAGCTTGGTGAAGAAGTAGAGTATGTGTGGCATACGGAAAAAGATTTAAGCAGATTTGATGCGATTTTACTTCCTGGCGGCTTCTCTTATGGCGACTATCTTCGTTGTGGTGCCATTGCTCGTTTTTCAAATATTATGGAAGCAGTCATTAAAGCAGCAGAAGAAGGCAAGCCGATTTTAGGAGTTTGCAACGGTTTTCAAGTTTTATTGGAGTCAGGGCTTTTACCAGGGGCGATGAAACGCAATAATAATTTGAAATTCATTTGCCGTCCTGTGGAACTTGAAGTTGTAAACAATAACACGATGTTTACAAGCGGTTATGAAAAATCAGAAATTATTACAATTCCAATCGCGCATGGTGAAGGAAACTATGAGTGCGATGATGAGACATTAAAAGAATTAGAAGAAAATAATCGAATTGTTTTCAAATACCATGGTACAAATCCAAACGGTTCCAAAGCTGATATTGCCGGTATTATAAATGAAAAAGGAAATGTGTTGGGCATGATGCCGCACCCTGAACGTGCCGTTGATGAATTATTAGGCAGTGCAGACGGACTTAAATTATTCAAATCGATCTTAAAAAACTGGAGGGAATCACATGTCATTACTTCTTGAACCAACACCAGTGCAAATTAAAGAAGAAGCCATTTATCGTGAAATGGGTCTAAGTGATGAAGAATTTGCGATGATCGAGAAAATTCTCGGCCGTCTTCCAAACTATACAGAGCTTGGCTTATTTTCTGTCATGTGGTCAGAGCACTGCAGCTATAAAAATTCCAAGCCAGTTTTAAGAAAATTCCCTACAAAAGGTGAACGCGTATTACAAGGACCTGGTGAAGGTGCAGGGATTGTAGATATTGGCGATAATCAAGCAGTTGTTTTTAAAATCGAAAGCCACAACCACCCTTCTGCCATTGAACCATATCAAGGTGCAGCGACTGGCGTTGGAGGAATTATCCGCGATGTCTTTTCAATGGGTGCACGTCCAATAGCAATTTTGGATTCCCTCCGTTTTGGTGAGTTGACAACTCCACGGATGAAATATCTTTTTGAAGAAGTTGTACACGGTATTGCAGGTTATGGGAATTGCATTGGCATCCCAACTGTCGGTGGGGAGGTTCAATTCGATCCATCTTATGAAGGGAATCCGCTTGTCAATGCGATGTGTGTTGGTTTAATCAATCACGAAGATATTAAAAAAGGACAAGCAAAAGGCGTCGGCAATACAGTTCTTTATGTAGGTGCTTCAACAGGACGCGATGGTATCCATGGTGCTACATTTGCATCTGAAGAATTGAGTGAGGAATCAGAAGCAAAACGCCCTGCTGTACAAGTAGGCGACCCATTTATGGAAAAACTTCTTCTCGAAGCTTGTCTTGAAATTGTAAAATCTGATGCGCTTGTGGGTATTCAAGATATGGGTGCAGCCGGACTTACATCTTCATCAAGTGAAATGGCAAGTAAAGCAGGCTATGGCATCGAAATGAACTTAGATTTAGTGCCGCAGCGTGAAACAGGCATGACTGCTTATGAAATGATGCTGTCAGAATCGCAAGAACGCATGCTTTTAGTTGTAAAACAAGGACGCGAACAAGAAATTATTGATATTTGCAAAAAATATGGATTAGCAGCAACGGCTATTGGTAAAGTAACGGATGACAAGAGACTGCGCCTCTATCATAAAGGAGAACTTGTAGCAGACGTTCCAGTTGATGCACTTGCGAAAGATGCTCCAGTTTATCATAAACCGTCGAAAGAGCCAGCTTATTATCGCGAATTTCAAGAAATGGCTCCATATGTGCCAACTGTAGCTGATTATAATGAAACGCTTCTAAAGCTATTAAGTCAGCCAACCATTGCAAGCAAAGAGTATGTTTATGACCAATATGATTATATGGTGCGTACAAATACGGTTGTACCTCCTGGATCAGATGCAGCTGTTCTTAGAATTCGCGGCACAAGAAAAGCATTGGCGATGACAACAGACTGTAATTCTCGCTATTTGTATTTAGATCCAGAAACAGGCGGAAAAATTGCTGTAAGTGAAGCTGCTCGGAATATCGTATGCTCCGGTGGGGAACCGTTAGCAATTACCGATTGTTTGAACTTCGGAAATCCGGAAAAACCGGAAATTTTCTGGCAGCTTGAAAAAGCAACAGACGGCATGAGTGCTGCATGTGAAGCTTTAAAAACACCAGTTATCGGCGGTAACGTTTCTCTATACAATGAGACAAATGGCGTTGCTATTTATCCAACACCAGTCGTTGGTATGGTTGGTTTAATTGAAGATCTTGAACATATTACAACGCAATATTTTAAAGAAGCTGGCGACCTCATTTTTGTAATTGGTGAAACAAAACCTGAATTTGGCGGCAGCGAATTGCAAAAAATGTTAGAAGGACGTATTTTCGGAAAAGCGCCTGAGATCGACCTTGAAATTGAAGTGAAACGTCAACAAGAACTTTTAACAGCAATTAAATCAGGCTTTGTTCAATCAGCCCATGATATTGCAGAAGGCGGTTTTGCAGTAGCTTTAGCTGAATGTTTAATGAATAATACGAACTTGGGTGCCACAGTAAAAATAGAAGGGGAAGTTGTTTCTGCATTATTTAGCGAAACACAATCACGTTTTATTGTATCTGTTAAAAAAGAACATCAGAAGCAATTTGAAGCGATTGTAAAAGATGCCCGTCTTGTAGGTGAAGTAACACAATCCGGCCAATTAACAATTGTTGATGAACAAGAAGCTGTGTTGATTTCTGCTGAAACAGCGAAACTGAAGGATGTTTGGAAAGGAGCTATACCATGCTTGCTGAAATCAAAGGCTTAAATGAAGAATGTGGTGTTTTTGGAGTATGGGGACACCCTGATGCAGCACATTTGACTTATTATGGTTTGCATAGTCTTCAACATCGTGGTCAAGAAGGTGCTGGAATTGTTGTAACAGATGGTGAAACCTTAAAAATCTCCAAAGGTTTAGGCTTGGTTACAGAAGTTTTCGGCATGGGTGAATTAAAAAATTTAACTGGTAAAGGTGCCATTGGTCATGTCCGCTATTCTACAGCGGGAGGAGGCGGCTTTGAAAATGTACAGCCGCTTCTCTTTAACTCGCAGACGGGAAGCTTAGCATTGGCTCATAACGGCAACCTTACAAATGCTATTGCTTTAAGACGCCAATTAGAATGTCAAGGCTCTATTTTTCAAACAACTTCTGATACAGAAGTACTTGCCCATTTGATCCGCCGCAGCGGCTTCTATACGATCGAGGAACAAGTGAAAAATGCCTTATCAATGGTTAAAGGTGCTTACGCCTATTTAATTATGACAGAAAATAAATTGATGGCAGCCCTCGATCCAAATGGGTTCCGTCCACTCTCAATCGGACGGCTCGATGGTGCCTATGTACTTGCTTCAGAAACATGTGCCTTTGATGTGATCGGAGCTGATTATGTACGTGATGTTCTTCCTGGTGAGCTAATTATTATTGATGATACAGGACTTCGCTCCGAGAGGTTTACAATGAATGTAAACCGGACGATTTGCAGCATGGAATATATTTATTTCGCACGGCCGGATAGCAATGTTGATAATATCAATGTCCATAGTGCAAGAAAAAGATTAGGTAAACAAATGGCGCTTGAAGCACCAGTGGAAGCGGATGTCGTTACAGGTGTGCCTGATTCAAGTATTTCAGCAGCCATTGGTTTTGCAGAAGCTTCTGGCATTCCATATGAGCTCGGCCTTATCAAAAACCGCTACGTTGGTCGTACGTTTATCCAACCTTCTCAAGAACTTCGCGAACGCGGCGTAAAAATGAAACTTTCGCCTGTTCGAGGTGTGGTGGAAGGAAAACGTGTAGTGATGGTTGATGATTCAATCGTCCGTGGTACAACGAGCCGAAGAATCGTTAAGATGCTTAGAGAGGCAGGAGCAAAAGAAGTTCATGTACGCATCAGCTCTCCGCCGATCATCAGTCCATGTTTTTATGGTATTGATACATCTTCAACGGAAGAGTTAATTGCAGCTTCCATGTCTATTGAAGAAATTCGAAAAGAAATTGGAGCTGATTCGCTCGCATTCCTTTCGCAAGAAGGATTATTAAAAGCGATTGGCCGCAGCACCGAAGAAGAAAATTGCGGTCAATGTCTTGCATGTTTTACAGGGAAATACCCTACAGAAATTTACCCGAATGAAGTGAACCGTGCTAAAAATAAAGCACAACAAAAAGATTCTAAAACTCCTGCTATGTAACGCAGGCAAAAAAGACGTTTAAAAGGCAAAAAGTTGCTCTCGATAAATTCAACGGATGTGAAAGTATGAAGGAAGGAAGCACGTAAGCTTTTGACAAGCTTGCGGAGCTTCCTTCAAAAAAGAAGAGGAGATAAAGACATGTCAAATGCTTATAAAAACGCAGGTGTTGATATTGAAGCAGGCTATGAATCTGTGAAACGAATGAAAAAGCATGTTGAACGGACCATCCGTCCTGAAGTGATCGGCGGTTTGGGCGGTTTTGGCGGCATGTTCGACCTTTCAAAAGTCAATGTGAAAGAGCCGGTTTTAATATCCGGAACAGATGGCGTCGGTACAAAGCTCATGCTTGCTTTTCTAATGGATAAGCATGATACGATTGGCATCGACTGTGTAGCCATGTGCGTCAATGACATTGTTGTACAAGGTGCTGAACCGCTTTACTTTTTAGATTATATTGCTTGCGGCAAAGCTGTGCCTGAGCGAATTGAAATGATCGTCAAAGGTGTTGCCGAAGGCTGTGTTCAAGCAGGTTGTGCTTTAATAGGCGGCGAAACGGCTGAAATGCCTGGCATGTATGGTGAAGATGAGTACGACTTGGCTGGTTTTGCAGTCGGTGTTGCCGAAAAATCAAAGTTGATTACTGGAAGCCGTATTGAAGCGGGTGACGTTTTAATTGGGATCGCATCAAGCGGTATTCATAGCAATGGCTATTCATTAGTTCGTAAAGTGCTGCTTGAAGCCGGCGGCCTTGACTTGAACGGTCAATACGAAGGTTTAGAAGGTACGTTGGGTGAAGAACTTCTCAAACCAACGAAAATTTATGTAAAGCCTATTTTAGCACTTCTCAATCAATTTGATTTGAAAGGTTTAGCTCATATTACAGGCGGCGGCTTTATTGAAAACATTCCAAGGATGCTTCCGGAAGGATTGGCTGCGGAAATTGATCTTGGCTCTTGGCCGATCTTACCAATTTTCAAATTAATTGAAAAAACCGGAAACTTAGATCATATGGAAATGTTCAATGTCTTTAACATGGGCATTGGTATGGTGGCTGCCGTGAAGGAAAACGAGGCCAATGGTGTGATCGAAGCGCTGCAAGCTCTCGGCGAAAAAGCGTACATAATCGGCAGAGTTAAGCAGGGCGAAGGGGTTATCTTCAATGGAGGAAATTCACAATGAAAAAAATAGCTGTATTTGCATCGGGAAATGGTTCCAATTTTCAAGCAATCATCGATGCGGTGAAAGAGAAAAAACTTTCTTGTAACGTAGTACTTCTTGTCTGTGATAAGCCAGGTGCTTATTGTATTGAGCGGGCTGAGAAAGCGAACGTTCCGACTCTTGTTTTATCACCAAAGGATTTCCCATCGAAAGCAGAATATGAAACAGAAATTTTAAATCGCTTAAAGGAAGAAAAAGTAGAATTGATCGTTCTTGCTGGTTATATGCGTTTGATCGGTGAAACATTGTTATCAGCATATGAGGGAAAAATTATCAACATTCATCCGTCATTATTGCCGGCTTTTCCAGGTTTAGATGCGATTGGACAAGCATATAATGCGAAAGTGAAGATAACCGGTGTTACCGTTCATTATGTTGATGAAGGGATGGACACAGGCCCAATCATCGCTCAAGAAGCTGTAAGAGTTGAAGAGACAGACACGCGGGAAAGCTTACAGGAGAAAATTCAAAAAGTAGAGCATTCATTATATCCTAGCGTCATTCAAAAATTATGTTCGGGGGAGAATTTGTAATGGCAATTAAACGTGCACTAGTTAGTGTTTCAAATAAAGAAGGGATCGTGCCTTTTGTAAAAGCACTTGTTGAAAACGGAGTTGAAGTCATTTCAACAGGTGGTACGAGTAAAGTTTTAAAAGAAAATGGGATTCCTGTCATTGGAATTTCTGAAGTTACAGGTTTTCCTGAAATTATGGACGGACGGGTTAAAACATTACATCCAAATATTCATGGTGCATTGCTTGCCATCCGTAGCAATGAAGAACACCAAAAAGCATTAAAAGAGCATCAAATTACTCCAATTGATCTTGTAGTTGTTAATTTATATCCATTCCAAGCAACCATTGCTAAACCTGATGTTACATTTGCTGATGCAATTGAAAACATTGATATTGGCGGTCCAACAATGCTTCGTTCAGCTGCGAAAAACCATCAAGACGTTGCGGTTGTTGTAGATCCTGCAGACTATGATCAAGTATTATCCGAAATCAAAGAAACTGGCGATGTAAGTGCTGAAACAAAACGGAAGCTTGCTGCAAAAGTTTTCCGCCATACAGCTGCTTATGATGCTGTTATTGCTGAATATTTGACAAAACAAGCAGGAGAAGAAGATCCAGAATCTTTAACAATTACTTTTGAGAAGAAGCAAACGTTGCGTTATGGTGAAAACCCACACCAAAAAGCAACATTTTATAAAAAGCCATTAGGATCAGAATTTTCAATTGCAGCAGCTACTCAGCTTCATGGAAAAGAACTTTCTTATAATAACATCAATGACGCTGATGCAGCATTGGGCATTGTAAAAGAATTTGAAGAGCCTGCTGCCGTTGCCGTGAAACATATGAATCCATGCGGCGTTGGTGTTGGTGCAACAATCGAAGAAGCATTTGACAGAGCATATGCTGCTGACCCGGTATCTATTTTTGGCGGCATTATTGCAGTGAACCGTGAAGTTGATGCACGAACTGCGCTAAAAATGAAAGAAATTTTCTTGGAAATCATTATTGCACCTTCTTTTAGCCAAGAAGCATTGGAAATTTTAACAGAAAAGAAAAACTTGCGCTTATTAACAGTTCCATTTGTGAAAGATGAGAAAGTAGAGAAAAAATTAACGTCTATTCATGGCGGACTACTTGTTCAAGATGAAGATACGTTCGGATTAGATGATGCGACAATTACAATCCCGACGAAGCGTCAACCTACTGAAGAAGAGTGGAAAGATTTGAAACTTGCTTGGAAAGTTGTTAAGCACGTGAAATCCAATGCGATTGTACTTGCCAAAGATAATATGACAATTGGCGTTGGTGCGGGTCAAATGAATCGCGTTGGAGCAGCGAAAATTGCAATCGAACAAGCAGGTGAAAAAGCAAAAGGATGCGCGATGGGCTCAGATGCGTTCTTCCCGATGCCGGATACTGTTGAAGAAGCTGCCAAAGCTGGTGTTACGGCAATTATTCAGCCAGGCGGCTCCATTCGTGATGAAGATTCAATTAAAAAATGTGATGAATACGGCATTGCGATGGTATTTACAGGAGTGCGCCATTTTAAACATTAATTTTTGTAAAAGCGATGAAGAGTATTGGAAAAAAAGCGTCCTTCGTTTATAATGAAGGACGTTTCCTAAATTCAATCGAAGAGGAGAGGGAACGCAATGAAAGTACTTGTTGTTGGCCGCGGCGGGCGTGAACATGCTCTTGCTTGGAAATTTGCGCAAAGCCCGATCGTTGATAAAGTGTATGTTGCGCCAGGAAATGACGGGATGACGGATGTTGCCGAATTGGTTGATATAAATGAAAATGATCATGAAGCTCTCGCACGTTTTGCAAAAGAACAAGGGGTTTCATTAACGTTTATCGGTCCTGAAGCTCCTTTGGCGGCAGGCATCGTGAACAAGTTTGAAGAAGAAGGTTTGCGTGTGTTCGGTCCGCGCAAAGAAGCAGCAATTATTGAAGGCAGCAAATCTTTTGCGAAAAATTTAATGAAGAAATACAATATCCCAACTGCGAAATATGAAACGTTTACTTCCTATGAGGAAGCAAAAGCATATATTGAAAAAGAGGGAGCGCCAATCGTCATTAAAGCGGACGGACTTGCGGCAGGTAAAGGCGTTGTCGTTGCGATGACATTGGAAGAGGCGCTTAGTGCTATTGATGAAATGATGAACCATGCTAAATTCGGTGAAGCAAGCAGCAAAGTTGTGATCGAAGAATATCTTGAAGGTGAAGAATTTTCATTCATGGCATTTGTAAAAGGGGAAAAAGTTTACCCGATGGTCATTTCGCAAGACCATAAACGTGCCTATGATGGTGATCAAGGGCCAAATACTGGTGGTATGGGTGCATATTCTCCAGTTCCGCAAATTCCTGATGAAGCAGTTGAAGAAGCATTGCGGACGATTTTACAGCCGACAGCAAAAGCAATGGTTGCAGAAAACCGTTCATTTACGGGTGTTTTGTATGCCGGTCTCATTTTAACAGCTACAGGTCCAAAGGTAATCGAGTTTAATGCACGTTTTGGAGACCCTGAAACGCAAGTTGTCTTACCGCGCCTTGAAAATGACTTTGCATTGTTAATTCAAGATATTTTAGAAGACAATCCGGTTCATTTAAACTGGTCAAATGATGCTGTCATCGGCGTTGTTTTAGCTGCCAAAGGGTATCCAAACGAATATGAAAAAGGACATGTCATTCACGGTCTTTACAACATGTCTGATGACATTTTTGTGTTCCATGCCGGTACGAAGAAAACAGAAGATTGCTTCATGACAAACGGCGGCCGCGTCCTTTTGGCTGCAACAAGAGGCAAAGATCTTCAAGAGGCACAAAAGCATCTTTATAAACAATTGGAAAAAGTACATTGCGACGGTCTTTTCTATCGAAAAGATATAGGCTATAGAGCGATTGCTCATATCAATTCATAAATCTTTTGACTTGAAAAATGTAAATAAAAAAGGGTGCTTCATCGCACCCCTCGCTTTTTCACATAGACAAAAAAAATGGCTATAATTCCACCGATTAGCGTTGCATAAACAAAAGACATGTCAGTAAAGTATTCCCAAAACACGTTGAACATCTCCTTTTAATAGGCATATGTTATAATGAAAATGAAAGGAGCTGATCCTAAACAGGTCAGCTTCCTTTTGTGAAATGTGTTTCCAATGAATGGTGTTGAAAGGCAAGCGCAACTCCATTGTTTTATATAGATCAAAACTCGTTGAGTACCCATTTAATTGATTGAAGTTTTTTCTTTATCCATTGAAAGCTTGCCACTTTTTAAAATTACGTTGGATTAACAGCATTTTCTGTCAGTGAGGAGAATGTTTTTTCTAACAATTGATTTTTGTGCTCAGTTGGTTTTTGTTGTTGTTGATATTGTTCAAAAAGAGCTGTCATTGGACAAAACTTTGTAATCCCTTCTGCAATCTTCATCGCAGCGACCAATGCTACCCATAGATATGAATCGCGCCAAGGATTTTTCACCATTTTCGCACCTGCCCAAGTAAGCAAAGTAAAGCCAAACGTCAATCGAATAAGCGCATTAACAATCCCAATATTAGGTTTTACCATGTTACTATTCCTCCTCATATTTTAATTGTTAAAAATTAGTTACATTAAAGCGCTCTTTAATGCTTTAAAATAAGAAATATGTTAATATAATGAATATGAATGTACTGTAGAATGGAGGATCACTATGCCTGACCGATATAGATGGCGGACGAAGTTAATCCGTGAACAAATTGCTGTTATTAACGGGAAAAAGTCCCCATCAATAGTGTTAAAAAATGCTACTTACTTGAATCAAGCGCTGCGTAAGTGGATAAAAGCAAATATTTGGATTCATCTAGATCGTATTGTATATGTCGGAAATGATATGCCTGAGCGATTGGATGGAACTGAAGTTGTTGATTGTAAAAATATGCACATTGTTCCAGGTTATATTGAACCACATGTGCATCCGTTTCAGTTATATAATCCCCATTCATTTGCTCAATATGCATCCCAAACTGGGACGACAACATTGATCAATGACAATTTGATGTTTGTTTTGCTTTTATCCAATAAGAAAGCGTTTTCTTTGATAGATGAATTAAATAACCTCCCTAGCTCCATGTATTGGTGGTGCAGATATGATCCACAAACGGAGATCGCAGGGGAAGGGCAAATTTTTTGTCCGGATAATATAAAAGATTGGCTTGAGCATGATCTTGTTGTCCAAGGAGGAGAGTTGACGTCTTGGCCGAAAGCTCTAGATGGCGATGATTTTCTTCTTCACTGGATGCAAGAAACGAAGCGGTTAAGAAAGCCAATTGAAGGGCATTTTCCAGGAGCATCTGAAAAAACTTTGACAAAGATGCTTCTAATGGGCGTTGATTCTGACCATGAAGCAATCACTGGCGAAGATGTGTATAAAAGGCTTGTTCAAGGGTACACAGCTTCTTTAAGACACTCATCGATTCGCCCTGACTTGCCTAAATTATTGGATGAAATGTTTGAACTTGGAATCGATCATTTTGACCGTTTACTTTTTACAACGGACGGGTCTCCACCGGCTTTTTATAAAGACGGTGTAATTGATAAATTGATTAAAATTGCCCTTGAAAAAGGGGTTCCGGAAATTGATGCATATAATATGGCTTCTTACAATGTAGCTAGACATTATAATTTAGATTCGCTACATGGCATGATAGGTCCTGGAAGGATTGCTCATTTAAATATATTAGATGACCCAAGAAATCCAACACCAGTATCTGTCATTGCGAAAGGGAAATGGATCAGGAGAGATGGAGTTCCAATTGTAAATGTAGCAACATTTCCTTGGGAGCAATATGATTTGAAACCGCAAAAAATTGATTGGGAACTGACAATGGATGATCTACAATTTTCAATGCCATTCGGGATGGAAATGATCAATTCCGTTATCATGAAACCTTATTCTATTAATTTTGACGTATCCGTTGATGAATTGCCGATGGATCATGATGAAAGCTTTTTAATGCTTGTTGATAAAAATGGACAATGGAGAATTAATACAATCATAAAGGGCTTTGCCAATAAAGTTTGCGGATTTGCAAGTTCATTTTCAAATACTGCTGATTTTGTTCTCATTGGTAAAAGTAAAAAAGATATGTTGACGGCCTTCCGACGAATGAAAGAACTTGGCGGCGGCATCGTTTTAGTTGAAAATGGGGAAGTCATCCATGAAATTGAACTGAAACTTTCGGGGGTCATGTCAACGAAAAGTCTTGATGAGTTAATCCATGAAGAAACAGAGTTATTTAGACTTCTTCAAGAAAGAGGATATAAATTTATTGATCCTGTCTATACATTATTGTTTTTATCATCAACACATTTGCCATATATTCGCGTGACTCCTCAAGGAATTTTTGATGTAATGAAAAAAACAGTACTCTTTCCTTCGATTATGCGTTAAACTGTTAAAGTGACAGGTAAAGACATAGTATTTATCTTTTGAGATGAATATTATGTCTTTCCTAGTATACATAAAGGATTGTGGATATTATGAAAAATCCGATAAAAATGATAGCAGTTGGCACGCTTTCGGCTCTTTTACTTAGCGGATGTAATTTTGGAACGAAAAATGCGATTGAACAACCGGCTATAAATTATTTAGAACCGGACAAGCGTCTTGAGATTTTGAAAAAACAGGATATCCCTTTTACAAATTACTTTCCATTCACAGGACTAGGGGCGTACGGTGATGTCAACCAGCGCCCATTTGCTGTGATGGTTAACAATCATCCGAGTGCCCGTCCGCAATCAGGTCTTTATAAAGCGGATCTTGTTTATGAAATTTTAGCGGAAGGTTCCATTACTCGTTTCTTAGCCGTTTATCAAAGCGAACTTCCTGATGTAGTCGGTCCTATTCGCAGCGCAAGAGACTATTATATATATTTAAGCAAAGGTTTAGAAGCTATTTATGTTGCCTATGGTGGCAGTCCAGAAGCTTTTGATTTATTGCAGCACAAAGAAATTATCGATTACATTGGGGGAATTGTTCGCAAAGGATATGCTGATGATCAATTTTTTTACAGAAGCGATTCGCGTAAAGCGCCTCACAATGTTTATACGACAAAGGAAAATTTAATAAAAGGTGCCGAGAAACGAAATTTTTCTCTTACACAAGATGTTGAACCGCTATCATTTTTATCGGAAGAAGAAATGGTGAATATCGACGGTCAACAAGCGGAAGAAGTGCAAATTACGTATTCGAAGTCTTACGAAACTAGTTTCGTATATGATGAGGATGCAAAAAACTATGTCCGCTATGTCAATGGAACAAAAAGTATGGACCGCGAAACGAAAACACCAATATCAGTAGAAAATATTTTAATTATTGAAGCACCGCACCGTGTTGTCGATTCTACTGGGCGGCGAGATATAGACTTCGTTGGAGGAGGAAAAGGGTATCTCATTCATATGGGCATCTTGCAAGAAATTGAATGGAAAAATAAGGATGGGAGAATAATTCCTTTTGATTATAGTGGGCAAGAAGCTCGATTGGTACCAGGGAAAACATGGATCAACGTCATTCCAACAAAACCGGGATTAGAAAAAAGTGTTTCTTATAAGTAGCCGGTTAACCAGCGATGAAAAGGTGAAACGATTTTGCTCAAATGTGTAGACAGGGAGTGATACAGGATGCAAATAGACAAGTTAAGAGGAAGAGCGCTTGATCAACTTTTCGAAGCCATTCTTTCTTTGAAAGATATTGAAGAATGCTATCGTTTTTTTGATGATTTATGTACGGTCAATGAAATTCAGTCGCTTGCCCAGCGGCTGGAAGTTGCAAGAATGCTCCAGGAGGGTTATACGTACCATCGAATTGAAACAGAAACGGGAGCTAGTACAGCAACGATTTCCAGGGTAAAAAGATGCTTAAATTATGGAAATGATGCTTATGCTATGGCTTTAAACCGCATTAGAAAAAATAAGAAAGATCGTGAAGAGAACGTTGGAAATAGTGAAAATACACCATCTAACGAAAAAAAGATGAATGCCGAAAATGATATTTAATATGAACTGAAAAGTCGATTTTTCTAAACGAATCGGCTTTTTTGTTGTGGTTAAGGCAGATTTTTGGACAGCTGGTTAGGTATAATAGTTGGGTTAAGTTTTAGATTTCCTAAAAATCAATAACCTAACTGACTGTCCAATGAACCAAATAGGAGCTAGTAATCGTTTTGAAGTAAATATTTTCCATAACTAATTCTTGATTTATTATAAATATGGGAGTTTGAAAAAATTTGATATAATATTACTTTGGGGTATAGCAATAAGAATTCTTTTCTTATGTATTAGGAAATCATACAAAGGTTTAGACGGGAATTGCAAAAATTATGCAGTGTTTTTTTGTTTTTAAAGGAAACGGGCTCTGGCCCACCAATTGTACATAGCAATATGGATTTCCGTAAAGTAAAAATGGTTATATAGAAGAATTTTTTGTCGAAGTATCTTAAAAAAGAAAATCCCTCGAACAATTATGAAAAAATCAAACCGTAAACTTCGATGGTTATGCGTATGTATTTATATGGTAAATGGACCAATGGATTTCAAAAATAGATAGTAGCATTGGACAAGCCAACCGTATGAGGCCAAATGGAAGACAATTTGCACTAGTAAAGATAGAGTTCACTTGAAAAAGCAGGAGGAACTTATTCATGTATGATATAAAAGAGTGGAAGCACATTTTTAAACTAGACCCTAATAAAGAAATTTCTGATGACGCTTTAGAGTTAATTTGTGAATCAGGCACAGATGCTGTGATGATTGGTGGAACTGATGGGGTTACGCTTGATAATACAGTCAATATGCTTGCAAGAGTACGCAGATACACTGTTCCTTGCGTCCTTGAAGTCTCGAATTTAGAAGCGATCTCACCAGGTTTTGATTTCTATTTTATCCCAACTGTATTAAATAGTACGAATGCAAAGTGGATTACCGGTTTGCACCATCAAGCGGTAAAGGAATACGGAGCTATTATGAATTGGGACGAAATCGTTATGGAAGGGTATTGTATTTTAAATAAAGATTCAAAAGCAGCTAGAAAAACGGAAGCAAAAACCGATTTAGAGATCGATGATATTATTGCTTATGCAATGATGGCCGAACGGATGTACCATCTTCCAGTGTTTTATTTAGAATATAGCGGTATATATGGCGACCCTCAAGTTGTGAAAAAAGTAAAAGAAACTCTTCATTCAACCCAGCTCTTTTACGGGGGTGGGATTACGAATGAAAAAGAAGCTTATGAAATGGCTCAATATGCGGATACAATTATTGTTGGAAACAGCTTATACGATGATTTAACAAATGCTTTAAAAACAGTGAGAGTCGTTAAAAGTTGATGTTGATTTCCCGGATTGCAATATGGTAGATTTAAAATTATAAGAACAATTGTTCGTTGGAGGCGTACGTAATGCAAACAAGCGAAACATTATTAAGCGGTCTGAACCCCGAACAACAAGCGGCTGTTCGTTGCACAGAAGGACCGCTATTGATTATGGCCGGAGCAGGAAGCGGCAAGACAAGAGTATTGACTCACCGAATTGCTTATTTAATGAGCGAAAAAAGTGTTGCGCCTTGGAATATCCTCGCAATAACTTTTACAAATAAAGCTGCAAGAGAAATGAAAGAGCGCGTGTCTATGCTTGTCGGTCCAGCAGCTGAAGAAATTTGGATTTCCACTTTTCACTCGATGTGTGTCCGCATTTTGCGCCGCGATATCGATCGCATTGGTATGAACCGCAACTTTTCAATCCTCGATACAACCGACCAGTTATCGGTCATTAAGAAAATATTAAAAGAGAAAAATATTGATCCGAAAAAATTTGATCCAAAAGCAATATTAGGAACGATCAGCGCAGCGAAAAATGAGTTGATCACTTCAGAAGATTATGCGAAGAGTGCTGGCAACTATTATGAGAAAGTGGTCAGTGAAGTTTATGAAACTTATCAAGATCGCTTGAAAAAGAATCAGTCACTAGATTTTGATGACCTTATTATGATAACGATTCATTTATTCAATCGTGTTCCAGAAGTGCTCGAATTTTATCAACGAAAATTTCAATACATACATGTGGACGAGTACCAAGATACGAACAGAGCACAGTATATCCTTGTAAAAAAACTGGCAGAACGTTTTAAAAATTTATGCGTTGTCGGTGATTCCGATCAATCGATCTACCGTTGGCGCGGGGCAGATATAGCCAATATTTTATCATTTGAAAAAGATTATCCTGAAGCGAAAGTTATTTTACTGGAACAAAATTATCGCTCTACGAAACGGATTTTGGATGCCGCCAACAAAGTGATTGAAAATAATGCTAATCGTAAACCGAAAAAGCTTTGGACGGAAAATGAGGAAGGTAAAAAATTAATATATTTCCGTGGGGACACTGAACGGGATGAAGCTCATTTTGTAGCTGGAAAGATTAAGGAAATGGTTGACAGCGGGAAGCGCAGCTATTCAGATATTGCCATCTTATACCGGACAAATGCTCAGTCACGGGTGATTGAGGAAGTTTTAATTAAATCGAATATCCAATATAACATTGTCGGTGGCATTAAGTTCTACGATCGTAAAGAAATTAAGGACTTGTTAGCCTACTTGCGCCTAATTGCCAACCCTGATGATGATATAAGCTTGCTTAGAATTGTCAATGTTCCAAAAAGAGGAATTGGTGCTTCTACAATGGATAAGGTTGGAGATTATGCGCTCCAAACTGGAATTTCGATTTATCAGGCATTAAATGAGCTTGAGGAAATTGGTCTTTCCTCCCGAGCTTCGAATGCTTTACGTGAGTTCCGCGACCAAATTAATAATTGGAATCAAATGCAAGAATATTTATCCGTAACAGATTTAGTTGAAGAAATTTTAGAAAAAACGGGATACCGGGAAATGTTAAAAGCAGAAAAGACATTAGAAGCAGAAAGCAGACTTGAAAATATTGAAGAATTTTTATCTGTTACGAAAAACTTCGAAAAAACAAATGATGATAAGAGTTTAGTTGCCTTTTTAACAGATTTGGCGTTAATCTCTGATATTGACCAACTTGATAAAGATGTAGAAACAACCGGTCAAAATTCGGTTGTATTAATGACGCTTCATTCAGCAAAAGGTTTGGAATTTCCAGTTGTCTTTTTAATAGGTATGGAAGAAGGGATTTTCCCGCATAGCCGTTCCTTAATGGATGACCAAGAAATGGAAGAAGAGCGGAGATTGGCATATGTCGGTATTACGAGGGCAGAAGAGGAACTTTACCTAACAAACGCACGGATGCGCACATTATATGGCCGGACAGAAATGAATCAAGTCTCTCGCTTTATTGATGAAATTCCTGACGAGTTAATCGAAAATCTTGCAGAAGAAAATAGGAAACAAACGCAATCACCGCTTTTCGGAGCAAATACGAGTATACAACAATCCGTGATCCGCACCCAACAAGCCAAAACAGGTGGAGTTACTGGTGATATTCGTGTCGGCGATAAAGTTGATCATAAAAAATGGGGCGTGGGTACAGTTGTAAGCGTAAGAGGTGAAGGGAACGACCAAGAACTGGATATCGCATTCCCGCAGCCAATAGGAATAAAAAGATTGTTAGCACAATTTGCACCCATTACTAAGATTTAAGGAAGGTGCCCAATGGAGTTACAAGATGTAAAAATTAGAATGGAAGAATTGAGAAAGTTATTAAATCAATACAATTATGAGTACTATGTTCTGGACAGGCCAACTGTCCCAGATTCTGAATATGATAAGCTCATGCAGGAGCTCATAGAACTTGAAAAAGAGCATCCGGAACTTGCCACACCAGATTCACCGACACAAAGAATTGGTGGTGCACCGCTTGATGCTTTTGAAAAAGTTGTCCACCGCACACCGATGCTCAGCCTTGCCAATGCGTTTAACGAAGGTGATTTGCGCGACTTTGACCGCCGCGTTCGCCAAGAAGTCGGCGATCAATTTTCATATGTTTGTGAATTAAAAATTGATGGGTTAGCTATTTCCCTTCGTTATGAAAATGGAATTTTGCAGCAAGGTGCAACTCGAGGAGATGGGGAAGTCGGTGAGGATATTACAAGTAATTTGAAAACAATTAGAACTATCCCCCTCAGAATTAAAGAAAATATTGATATTGAAGTTCGCGGCGAAGCATTTATGCCAAAACGATCTTTTGAAGCCTTAAATAAGGAACGTGCTGCAAACGGTGAAGAGCTGTTTGCCAATCCGCGGAATGCGGCAGCAGGTTCTCTTCGCCAACTTGATCCGAAAATTGCTGCCAAAAGGAATTTAGATATTTTTGTTTATGGCATTGGTATGACGGAAAGTTTAGAAATTGATTCACATAGTGCTGCTCTTGATTATTTGGAACAGCTAGGTTTTAAAACAAACCCGGAAAGAAGAAAGTGCGCGAACATCGACGAAGTGATTCAATATATAGAAGGCTGGACTGAAAAACGTCCATCCCTTCCATATGAAATTGATGGCATTGTAATTAAAGTCGATTCATTTGCTCATCAAAGGCAGCTCGGAAATACGGTGAAAAGCCCGCGTTGGGCTATTGCCTATAAATTTCCGGCAGAAGAAGTAATGACTAGACTAATTGACATTGAACTAAGCGTGGGCAGGACAGGTGTGATCACCCCGACAGCTATATTAGAACCAGTGCGTGTCGCTGGAACGATCGTCAAACGGGCTTCGCTGCATAACGAAGATTTAATTCGCGAGAAAGATATCAAACTTGGCGATTATGTTATTATTAAAAAAGCGGGCGACATCATTCCTGAAGTTGTAGGAGTTGTCGAAGAAAAACGGACGGGAGAAGAAAAAGAATTTAGAATGCCGACAAATTGTCCAGAGTGCGGCAGCGGATTAGTCCGTTTAGATGATGAAGTGGCTTTGCGCTGCATTAATCCGAAATGTCATGCCCAAATTCGCGAAGGACTTATTCACTTTGTTTCCCGCAATGCGATGAATATTGAAGGGTTGGGTGAAAAAGTGATTACCCAGCTTTTTGCGGCCAATTTAATTCATGATGTCGCTGATATTTATACGTTGGATCGGGATGAACTGTTGAAGCTAGAGCGGATGGGAGAAAAATCAGTAGACAACTTGTTAAAAGCCATTGAAGCATCGAAAGCCAACTCATTGGAAAAATTGCTCTTTGGTCTAGGAATTCGCCATGTTGGCGCTAAAGCTGCGAAAACATTGGCGCAACATTTTGAAACGATGGAAGCTTTGCAAAAAGCCACAATGGAAGATTTACTTCAGATTAATGAAATCGGCGAAAAAATGGCTGACTCAATTGTCACCTATTTTAGCAAAGAGGAAGTTCGCGAGTTAATTGAAGAGCTGAAATCATATGGCGTCAATATGGTTTATAAAGGGCCGAAGATCGTTAATGTTGAAGAAATCGAATCTGTCTTTGCTGGAAAAACCGTTGTATTAACTGGAAAGCTAGAGCAAATGACAAGAAATGACGCGAAAAAAGAACTTGAAGCACTTGGTGCAAAAGTAACGGGTAGTGTCAGCAAAAATACGGATCTTGTCATAGCTGGAAGTGATGCAGGGTCGAAACTCGACAAAGCGCTTCAGCTTGGCATTGAAGTTTGGGATGAAGCAAGGCTGCTTCAAGAATTAAAAAAATAATAAGATTTTTTCTGCTATTGATGAGGGGGGAGACAGTTGAGACAAGGTGTAATTATGTTGCTAATCGTATCGTTAGTATTAGCAGCGTGTACCCCTGATTTTGGAAAAGATGAGGAAATCGTGCAAGAAACCGATAAATCGACGGAGCAAGCGATTATTCCGAAATATAAAATTTCCGATGAATATTACCGGACGATTTTGCCTTTCAAGCCGGGCAAAGCAAGAGGGCTTGTCAATTATACCGTTTATAACCGTCTTGATATTAATGAGCTTGAGACTGGATTAATGAGAATTGCTCTAGAACATTTCGATCCGGAAGACTATTTTTTCCAAGAAGGCCAATATGTAACATCTAAAATGGTGGAAGAGTGGATTGGCAGACAAAGTGAAAAAAATGTAGAAGGCATGAACCCGCCGTTAAATGAAAAAACGGCAACAACCGAAGATTTCCGTAAAAACCCAAAATATTTATCCCATGTTTTAGAGCACAACTATTTGAAGAAAACGAATGACAACAAAGTAGAGCTTGGTGGAATTGCCATCGGATTGGCTATGAAGTCTGTCTATAATTTTAATGAACCAACGATGGGCTATCCAAGAGAAGAACCAATTTCTCTTCAAGAAGCGGAAAAGCAAGGGAAAGCGATGGCGCAGCAAGTGTTGCAGCGGCTTAGAAATATAAAAGCGTTGGACGGCGTGCCAATTGTTATTGCTTTGTTTTTAGAAAAGCCGAGAGAATCGGTTGTTCCGGGAAATTACTTTGCGAAAGCATATGTAAGCGGAAATGCTAGTTCTATTTCGAAATGGGAAACCATTAATGAAAGATATGTGCTATTCCCATCGCAAGAAGGGAAAGACCAATACTATGATGATTACACGAGAGTGATGAATTTTAAAAGCGATATAGAACAATATTTTCCTAACTATGTCGGTGTCATTGGCCGAGGCTATTATGTTGATGACCAGCTGCAAGAAATGACGATTGAGATTCCGATCCAGTTTTACGGCAAAGCAGAAATCATCGGCTTTACCGAGTACATCACCGGCTTAATGATGGACCATTTCCCGCCTTACATTACTGTCAACGTGTATATTACATCGATTGACGGACAAGAAGCTTTAATTAGAAGAAATGGCGGCGAAGAAAAACCGTTCGTTCACATTTATCGCTAGAGACCTGGGGAAAAGCCTGTTGCCCTAAGAAATTTATTTGATGTAAAGGTTGACTTCTTGCTCTAAAAAAATTTATTTGAGGAAAAGGGACGGGCCTTTTCTTTTAAGCATTCTATTTTAGAGAAGTAGGTACGCCCTTCTTGTTTTGTGAATTCATTTTGAGGCAAGAGGCTAATCCTTTCGCTATATGAAATTTATTTGAGGCAGGAGACGAGTTCTCTTGTCCATATTTTTGTCAAAGTTTGTGGCTTGTAAATAGTGTTTTTGTTGAGAGCCAATTAATTTGTTAACAGGTTGAAACATAGTGGGAATTGCGGCATCTCTTGAACAAACGTATTCATTTTTGGTATCATCAATGTATTGTGTTTTATTATTTCTTGGGAAATACTGTCGAAAATTTTCTCATAATAAGGAAACCTTGCAGTGAATAATTTTTCCATTTCAAATATGGAAAGTTTGAATTTAAATAACATAGATTGGGGGGAACCGGATGTCACGCATAACGATTGAACAAGTGAAACATGTTGCTCATTTGGCAAGATTAGCAGTAACTGATGAAGAAGCTGAAAAATTTACAAAACATTTAGATGCAATTATTGAATATGCTGAACTATTAAATGAATTGGATACGGAAAATGTAGAGCCAACAACTCACGTGCTTGATATTAAAAACGTATTAAGAGATGATCAGCCGCGAAGCTGGCTCACACAAGAAGAAGCATTGAAAAATGCACCGGATCAAAAAGATGGTCAATTCAGAGTACCATCAATTATTGAATAGGGAGAGGAGGTTGCTTTATGTCGCTATTTGAACATAAAATATCTGAGCTACATCAAATGCTCCATAAAAAAGAAATTACAGTAACAGATTTAGTTGATGAATCATACAAACGGATTGGCGAAGTAGAAGATCAAGTAAAAGCATTTATTACATTAAATGAAGAAGCTGCCCGCGAACAAGCAGCAAAACTTGATGAGGAGCTTTCTTCAAGAGATCAATTCGGGCTATTATTCGGGATGCCAATTGGCGTAAAGGATAACATCGTCACAAAAGGATTGCGGACAACTTGCGCAAGTAAGATTCTTGCCAACTATGATCCTATTTATGATGCAACTGTGACGCAAAAATTACATAACGCAGAAGCAATTATTATTGGTAAATGTAATATGGATGAATTCGCGATGGGTTCATCAAACGAAAATTCTGGTTTTTATCCGACAAAAAACCCTTGGAATCTAGACTATGTGCCAGGTGGTTCAAGCGGTGGCTCAGCAGCAGCTGTAGCAGCGGGCGAAGTTCCATTTGCTTTAGGTTCAGATACTGGCGGCTCTATTCGTCAGCCAGCTGCTTTTTGCGGTGTTGTAGGCTTGAAACCAACATATGGCCTTGTTTCTCGATTTGGGCTGGTGGCCTATGCATCTTCTTTAGATCAAATCGGTCCAATTACAAGAAATGTTGAAGACAATGCTTATATTTTACAAGCAATCGCAGGTCATGACAAAATGGATTCAACATCTGCCAATGTTGACATTCCTGACTATTTATCAGCTTTAACAGGCGATGTAAAAGGTCTGAAAATTGCAGTACCGAAAGAATACATCGGTGAAGGCGTAAGAGAAGATGTCAAAGAAGCGGTTATGAATGCCTTGAAAGTGTTGGAATCTCAAGGTGCTGTTTGGGAAGAAGTTTCATTGCCGCATTCAAAATATGCTGTAGCAACTTATTATTTATTAGCATCATCAGAAGCATCTTCAAACCTATCACGTTTTGATGGCGTCCGCTATGGTGTTCGTTCTGATAATGCGAAAAACGTCATTGATTTATTTAAAATGTCACGCAGCGAAGGTTTCGGCGATGAGGTTAAACGCCGCATTATGCTCGGAACGTTTGCTTTAAGTGCTGGATATTATGATGCTTATTATAAAAAAGCACAAAAAGTACGTACGTTAATTAAAAATGATTTTGAACAAGTATTTGAAAAATATGATGTAATCATTGGACCAACAAACCCAACACCAGCATTTAAAATTGGTGAAAAAACAAATGATCCGCTAACTATGTACGTAGAAGATATTTTAACAATTCCTGTAAACCTTGCTGGCGTACCGGGAATTTCCGTTCCATGCGGATTCTCAAGCGAAGGCTTGCCAATCGGTTTACAAATCATTGGTAAGCATTTTGATGAAAGTACGGTCTATCGTGTAGCTCATGCTTATGAGCAAGCAACAGATTTTACACGGCAAAGACCGAATCTGTAAGGGGGGACGAGAAATGGCATTTGAAACAGTCATTGGACTTGAAGTCCATGTAGAGCTAAAAACAAAAACAAAAATTTTCTGCGATTGTGCTAATGAATTTGGCGCAGCCCCTAACAGCAATACATGTCCGATTTGCCAAGGGCATCCAGGAGTTCTGCCGGTCGTTAACCGTCAAGCCGTTGAATTTGCGATGAAGGCTGCGATGGCATTAAACTGTGAAATTGCACCAATTACAACTTTTGACCGGAAAAACTATTTTTATCCGGACAATCCGAAAGCTTACCAAATTTCACAATTTGACAAACCGATCGGCCAAAATGGTTGGATTGATATTGAAGTGAACGGAGAAAAGAAACGAATTGGCATCACACGGATCCATATGGAAGAAGATGCTGGAAAATTAACGCATACAGGCGACGGCCATTCGTTAGTAGATTTGAACCGTCAAGGAACACCGCTCATTGAAATTGTATCAGAGCCGGATATTCGTTCACCAGAAGAAGCATATGCTTATTTGGAAAAATTAAAATCGATCATTCAATATACAGGTGTGTCCGATTGTAAAATGGAAGAAGGCTCTTTACGATGCGATGCTAATATTTCGCTTCGCCCAGTCGGTTCAGAAAAATTCGGTACGAAAACTGAGTTAAAAAACTTAAACTCATTTGCCTTTGTCCGTGCTGGCCTAGAGTATGAACAAAGACGTCAAGAGCAAGTGCTGTTAAGCGGTGGTATCATTGAGCAGGAAACACGCCGTTATGATGAAGCGAAAAAGAAAACGATTGTCATGCGCGTAAAGGAAGGTTCTGATGATTATCGTTACTTCCCTGAACCTGACTTAGTTCAAATTGAAATCGATGAAGAATGGATGAACCGCGTTCGTTCAGAAATACCTGAACTACCAGATGCACGCCGTGAACGTTATGTGAATGAGCTTGGTCTGCCAGCGTATGATGCATCTGTATTAACTGTTTCTAAAGAAACAGCTGATTTCTTCGAAGCGACAGTTGCAGCCGGTGCTGAGCCAAAACAAGCTTCAAACTGGATCATGGTTGAGCTTTCTGCTTACTTAAATGCTAACAATATTGAACTGCATGAAGTAAAATTGACACCAGAAGCATTGGCAAAACTGATCGGCTTGATCCAAAAAGGAACAATTTCTTCGAAGATTGCCAAAGATGTATTTAAAGAACTAGTAGAAAACGGCGGCGATCCAGAAAAAGTCGTTGAAGAAAAAGGTCTTGTACAAATCTCTGACGAAGGCGAATTGCGCGGCATCGTTGCAGAAGTAATAGCGGCTAATCCGAAAGTTGTTGATGACTATAAGAGCGGCAACAAAAAAGCAGCTGGCTTCTTTGTCGGCCAAATCATGAAAGCAACAAAAGGAAAAGCGAATCCGCAATTAGTCAACAAGCTAATTGCCGAAGAACTGGACAAGCTATAATACATTTAGCACCTATACGGATACATGAAGTATTCGTGTGGGTGCTTTTGTGTTCACGGCTAGTTTTTAACAAGATTTTAATTACTATTGGAGGGTAATATGAAAAACATACGAGAACGCAAGATTCAATTATTTCAACAGAAAAATAAAGACAAAGCCCGGCTGCTCATTTCTTGTCCGGATCAACCGGGAATTGTTGCAGCTGTTTCAAAGTTTTTATATGAGCATGGAGCAAATATTTTACAGTCTGACCAATATTCCGAAGATCCGGAAGGCGGCGGCCTCTTCTTTATGCGGATTGAATTTACATTGCCTAACCTAATCGGACAAGAAGAAAAACTGGAAAAAGATTTCGAACCAATTGGTAAGCAATTTAAAATGGATTGGCGATTTGCTTATGCTTACCATATTAAAAAAATGGCTATTTTTGTATCAAAGCAAGATCATTGCTTAATGGAGCTATTATGGCAATGGCAAGCAGGTGATTTAGTAACCGATATTGCTCTAGTCATTAGCAATCACCCTGATCTTGGTCCAACCGTTGAGCAATTCGGAATCCCTTTTTACCATATTCCGGTTACAAAAGAAACAAAACGAGAAGCAGAGCAAAAACAGCTCAAGCTGCTTGAAGAATACAATATTGATGTATCAGTTTTAGCCCGTTACATGCAAATCCTTTCACCGGAATTTGTAGCTCAACAACCACTTAGAATCATAAATATTCATCATTCGTTCCTGCCGGCATTTATCGGTGCAAGACCGTATGAGCGGGCTTACGAACGCGGTGTAAAAATCATTGGGGCAACCTCCCACTATGTAACTGATGATTTAGACGAAGGACCAATTATCGAACAAGATGTGCAACGCGTCAGCCACAGCCACACTGCCGAAGATTTAAAAAGAATTGGCCGCTCCGTTGAACGAAGCGTCTTAGCCCGAGCAGTCGTATGGCATTTAGAAGATCGCATTATTCCTTATAAGAATAAGACGGTGGTTTTTAATTGACTTTGAAGTGTTTAATTTTTGAGGAAAGTTGTAAAAAAGTAATATATTAACTGAAAACATATAAATACGTTACTCTAGGAAAATATAATTTTAAAAGGAGTGTCACTACTTGGAAATAGGAGTAGATGATCTCCTTTTTTCTATCCAATTTTAATGAGTAATTCAAATACTTCAGTATCTAAAATCCACTTATTCTAATTTCTTTCTCACTTTTATAATTCTTCAATATATATACCAATAGGTAAAATAATTTGACAAAATATTGAAAATTTGAAAATAAAAGCAAGAAATTTGGAGGATTTTTAGGAAAAACGTTGAATACTAAAAATAGGTCTAATTATTCATAAAATAGTGGTGAGAATATGAGATTACAAATTAAGTTTACTCCATTGGAAAATAATATGCTTACACTTCCTCTAGAAAAATATCAACAAGTTCTACAAGGCGCTATTTACAAAAACATTGCGGATCAAGATTTTTCTACGTTTATCCATGACGTTGGATTTCAGTATGAAAAACGAAGATTCAAGCTGTTTACTTTTTCTCAATTGAAAGGCTTAAATAAAGTAAATTTAAAGGACAAAACAATTACTTTTTATAATCAAATTTCTTGGACGATCAGCTCTGTTTTACCTCAATTTATTAGGTTCCTTGGACAGTCATTTTTACAAACTGAATTCTTTGAATTATTTGGACAAAAAATGGTTGTTGTAGAAATTCGATATATTGACTCCGCTAGTATTGAAGCATCGAAATGTAAAATTAAAATGTTATCTCCTATAACAGTATATAGTACATATGTGGACCGAATAGGAAAAAAAATAACCCAATATTATTCACCCTCTGATCCAGCTTTTTCCTATCTCATTATTGAAAATTTATATAAAAAATACGAGGCTTTTTATGGACAAAAAACGAATGACCAAATATCAATTTGCCCAATAGGAAATAAGCATAAGAAAATTGTTACCCGTTTTAAAGGATTTATTATTAATGCTTGGAGTGGGGAGTATTTGCTAGAAGGGGATCCGAAGTTAATTAGTTTTGCGTATGATGTGGGCCTTGGCCATAAATGTTCAATGGGATTTGGCTTATTTGAAATTATCAAAACTAATGATCTTACCTAACAGGAATTGATATAAAGGAAGGAGGTACTTTTAAAAGCAAAACTTTATTCATAGCAAAAGAAAGGAGGAAAATTCGTTTGATTGAAAATATTCGATATTTAGGGAAGCAAGCATTAAAAGAAAATAGTTCCATTATTGAAAATTTAGTTTTACCGATACCTACAAGTAAAAAGAAACAACATATTCTTATTGTGAACTTTGATTTAAACCAAAAGAAACTAATTTTAGAAAGTTATGAAGTTCAAGATTCCTCCCCAATAGATTTTATTTGGATTGGTTCAGCTGATGCTTCTAATAGTCCTCAGTGGTATGGAACAGTTACGAATATAGAGTATTTATTAAATCAAACTATACCTAATTTAATTGAACGCTGGGATCGAAATGATCCGTTTTATAAAAAATTGCAAGATGTTATTAAACATTTTTTCTTAGACTTGAAAATTTCAAAAAAGAGTGATGAAAGATATAGATTTGTTATAAATCCTCAATTTCTAAATGGAAAAATTACAACAGATGATGCTAAAAAGGCAAAAGGAGAAGTAACAAAATTATTTTATGATTTTTTGCAGAAGGAAAAAGGATTAAAGCAAAATGATATTTTTGCCTATTCTCTTGCTATAAATGGAGAACTAGTAGTAAAAAAACCGGAATATCAGTCATTGGTGATAAAAGAAAAAATTAGTGTCTATGAAAATAACGAAAAAGGCATTTGTTCTATTACGAATACAGAAGACTATATAACTGGAGTAACGACTAAACTAAAATTTAATTATTATATTAACGACAAAATTAACTTTGCCAGTAATATAGAAGAAAAAAATTTCATAAAAAATATGGCAATTGGTAAAAAAGCTTATCAGGAAATTTTGGCGGGCGAGGCATTTATATTAAGGCATTTAGATACTAGGTTTGGCAGTACCTTAAAATGCTACGTCATTCCAGAGTTTTTATTTGAGCCAGAAACAAATATTCCATTTAAAGAGTGGGGAGAAATTATTCAACAACTTGTAAACACTGTAAAGACAGTGGAGATAGTAGAAAATTTAAGACGGGAAACATCCAGTTTAATGCGACGTAGAGAAAAGCAAAATCTATTAATGCTTAATTTTTTGTTTTATGTTCAATCACAGAAATCGTTAAAAATTAGTAAGTTAATTGAAAATGTTCCTATTTCAAATGTCGTAGAGTTGCATAATGCTATGATCGATGCAGAAAAAATAGGAAAAAATTATTTTAGTTCAGGATCATGGAAAGTTGGTCTAAATCAAATATATTACTTAATTCCGATGAAAGAACAAAGAGGAGAAAATTACGAAAAACGCAAAATTCTCTTAGTTTATGAATCGTTGCTTGGGAAAAAGAGACTTGATTATCAATGGTTAATAGCACAATTGACACATCTCGGAAAAGTCTATTATTATGAACAATTTAACTCTTACCAAATAAATGAGAAAAATGCTGACTTTGGTTTGGTTAGAGCGATGCTGCAATGCCAATTGCTGTTATCAATTTTTAATAAATTAAACTTATTGAAAGGGGGAAATTTCTTAATGAGCGAAAAGATTTTTTTCCAATTAGATGATGATGTAATTGTAGATTATTTAACAGAAATGAGATTTAATCAAGCGGCAAGTTCGATGTTTTTATTAGGTGTATTAATTGCTGAAGTTGGTAGTAAACAATATCAAGAAAGAGGTAGTAAAGCAATTCTACATAAAATTAATTATCAAGGAATGGGAAAAAGAAAAGTACAAGCATTATCGGTTGATGTATTCGAAAAATTATCACAGTATAAGTTATTGTATCCAAATATTGAAAAAATTTATGCAGAACATAAACGTTTATTTGATGAAAGTCTAGTTAATTGGAAGTTATCTGACCGTGAAACAGTGTTTTACTTGTTATCTGGTTATTCTTTTGGCACTGATAGAAAGTTAAAGTTTCAAAGAAATAAAGAAAACCTTAAAGAACCTGTAAAAAACTAAAGAATACTTCATTTATAAAAAAATAATTATTTGGGAGGTTGCTTATGAAAAATAGTGAGATTCTTTTTATCTATGATGCTAAGTTAACAAATCCGAACGGTGATGCTGATGATGAAAATCGTCCAAGAATGGACTATGAACGATCTATTAATTTAGTAAGCGATGTCAGATTAAAAAGATATATCCGTGATTATTTGCAAGATAAAGGATACGAAATATTTGTAGGAAAAGTAGATGACAAGACAGTTAATGCTACTGATCGACTCAAAAATTTATTTGGAAAATATGATGGAAAAATAAATTTGAATAAGATTGGTATTGAAGAACAGACTTGGATGTTAGATCAATTAATTGATGTGCGCATGTTTGGAGCCACCATGCCAATTAAATCTGAGGAATCTAAAGGCAGTTCAATGATATTTACTGGACCAATTCAGTTTAACTGGGGTTATTCATTAAATAAAGTAAGTCTTGTAGAATCTTCTACAATTACTTCTCATTTTAGTTCTGAATCAAGTAATGAACGAGGTTCAATGGGAAAAGATTACCGCTTGTATTACTCTTTAATTGCTTTTCATGGAGTAGTAAGTGCTCATAGAGCGGAACATACAAGGCTAAAAATAGAGGATGTTCATGAATTGGATATGGCAATGATAAAAGCGATTCCGCTTCAAGCAACAAGAAGTAAAGTTGGTCAATATCCACGGCTATATATGCGTGTTCAATATACAAATAAAAATTTTATAAGCGGCGATTTCCGAGATTTGCTGGAACTTCAACAAAATGAAGGTTTAAGGAGTATTTCTGAAGTTGAACTTGATGTTAGTAAGTTAATAGAAAAATTGAATAGCATCAATGAAAAAATTGATGCGATTTATTTTTGGCAGGATCAAAACTTATTACTAAAATATAACGACCAAATGGGATTATTTTATGATTTAGTTCCTGACTCAGTGAGAAACAAAATAATACTGCTGAATGAGGTAGAGGAGGCCTCATTGTAGGAGGAATGACGGTGAAATCTATCTTAGTATTTGATGTTGTTGGAGCTATGGCACATTTTCGTAGATTTGATACAAATTCTTCTTCTTTGACATATTCCTTTCCTCCAAGAACGGTTATTTCAGGTGTAATTGCTGGGATTTTAGGTTTTAAAAGAGATTCTTATTATGATTTATTTCAACCAGAGCTAGCTGATATAGGACTATCTGTATGCACACCTCCTAGAAAAATTATGCAAACAATCAATTATATGTTTGTAAAAAATAAAAGTGATTTGAATAATAGCAAGGGACATACCCAAATACCTGTAGAATTTTTATTGTCGGATGTAGATTCAAATGGAAATTACCCACCTTTGCGGTTTCGAATCTTTTTTCGACATGAAGATGAAGAGTTAATGAAGGAAGTAAAGGAAAGGGTTATAAAAAGTGAATATATTTATCCCCCATATCTTGGGTTGTCGGAATTGTTAGCAAAGTTAGAGTGGGTGGAAGAAGTGCCAGCTTCTAATATAGAGAAAATAGAGACTGATGATGTTGAGATGATTCATACAGTATGTAATATGAATTTTATTAAAGAAAGATCAATTCAATTTATCAATAATAACAGCATTCCTCTTGTATATAGAAAGGAAAAAATGGCCCGCTCTTTTAATGCTGATCGCACAATTAAAGAGACTGCAAGTTATTTATATGAAAAATCAAATTTAATTAAAGCGATTCCATCGATACCTTTTTTACGATTGAAAGGTGAAAAGGGAACGACTAATTTGCTATTTATGTGAGGAGAAAAAAATGGAGTTTTTATCACATAAAAATCCAAACAAATATTTACCAGACCATCTCAATGAAGTTGCAAATTTTATAAAAAAAATGATTATGGATGCACCTATACTTGAAAAGGATAGGTGCATTCTTATAAAACTAGCAACAATCATTGGTTTAACGCATGACTATGGGAAGTTCACATTATTCTTTCAACATTATTTACAAACGGGTGATCAAGAACAAAATACTCATCAACACTCATTTATTTCTGCCTTTTTTACTTCCTTTATAATTAGAAAATTATTTAATTTCAATGATGGGTGGCAGAAATATGCTCCTTTAATCGGGTATTTTGTTGTGCTACATCACCATGGAGATCTCCGTGCTGTTCAACAAGATGTTATAGATAGTTTTGACTATTTTGAGAATAATCGATTCCCTGATTCGAATCTAGAAAAAAGAGTAAATATTATGAAGAAACAAATAGAAGACCAAAAAAACTATTCTAAATATATAGAAAACGAATATAATTCCCTTTTTATAAAACACGGTTTTCAGCAAAATATTGCAATAGAAGAATTCTTAAATGGGTGGGAAGAATATATTGAGCTTTTAGATGATTTATTATTTCAATGGAAAACCGAAGAGAAGGATGAAACGGTAAAGGAAAAAGTTTATTTTTATACGTTAATCCTGTACTCAGCTTTAATTGATTCAGATAAACATTCCGCAGCAAATTTAGCATTTGCTCAAAGAAAAAGAATAGAAAGTCATTTGGTCGATCGGTATCGTAAAGAAAATTATAATTTAAAAGAAACTTCTGGTGTCAATGGATGGAGAAATGAGATTTACAACACTGTAATGAACACTAATTCCAATGTTAATTTACACGAACAAAATCTGTTCACTTTAACGTCTCCTACAGGATCTGGAAAAACATTGCTATCATTTTCACTTGCTTTAAAATGGCGTGAGGAAATTTTTAAAAAGGAAAAATATTATCCACGAATTATTTATGCACTTCCATTTACTAGTATCATTGATCAAAATGAAAAGGTTCTTCGGAATATTTTAGCCCAGATTGAAGACTACAAAATAAGTGAAAGTAATTATTTAGTTAAGCATCATCACTTAGCGGAAATAATATACAAAGAAGAAAATAAGGAAAAGCCAATTCGTGATTCGATGCTCTTAGTTGAGAGCTGGGAGTCAGAAGTAATCGTTACCACTTTTATTCAACTGTTTTATTCTATTATTGGGTACAAAAATCGTTGGCTAAAAAAGTTCCATAATATAGCTGGGTCTATCATTATTTTAGATGAAGTGCAAAATTTACCAATCGAATATTGGCCTTTAATTCAATATACACTAAATAGTCTAGCAGAATTATTTAATTGTAAAATCCTGTTACTTACAGCAACACAGCCTTTAATTTTTGATAAGGAACAAGCTGTTGAGCTGCTTAAAGATGATAAAGGAAACAATCCAGAAGTTTATTTTAAACAAATGAATCGTGTAACTCTTATGTTAAAGTCAAGGGAAGGTTACCAAATTGATGAATGGATTGACTTATTTAAAAGTGAGTTTGAAGAGGGCAATAATTATCTTGCTGTTTTTAATACGATTAAATCCTCTATAGATGTATATAAAAATATTAAGTCTTGGATAAATGAAATGCAATTAAATTATGAAGTGATCTATTTGTCAACAAATATAGTTCCGAAAGAAAGAAAACAGAGAATAGAAAAGATACGTAACGACATTGAAGAAGGAAAGCAAGTTATATTAATTTCAACTCAAGTAATAGAAGCAGGAGTTGATTTAGATTTTGATATTGTTTATAGAGATTTAGGACCAATTGATTCAATTATCCAAGTTGCAGGAAGATGTAATCGTAACGGAAGAAAAAAAAGAGGTTATGTATATGTTACTCCGATTAAAAGGGAAAAAGTTTTTGAGTCTTCAATCGTTTATAAAAAACTTCATACTGAAATAGCATTAGAAGTACTTCCTGATCACCCAATAGATGAACCACAATTTTACCATCTAATTAACAATTACTTTAATAATGTTACAAAAAGAAAGAACCAAGATGATTCTAATCATATTTGGAATGCAATGAAAGCATTAATTTTTAATGATATTTATGGAAACCTAGGAAAAGTTGCTATATCTAATTTTAAATTAATTGATGATAAGCCTCTTTACGTAGATGTTTTTGTAGAAATAGATGATGAAGCTAATAAAATTTGGGAGGAATACGAAACAAAAGTAAGGAATGAAACGGATTTCGATCGGAGATATGAAGCTGACTTAAGGTTAAAGAATAAAATTAAGCCTTATATCGTTTCAGCCCCTATTAAATTGGTGAAGGGTTTAGCTTCTGATGAAATGAAAATGCCGTTGTATTTACCCAATTATTTATTAACACAATATTACGCCTTGGATATAGGGGTAATAAGAAGTGCAGAGGATGTTGAAGCATGGGTTATGTAATGCCGGTAACAGGTACACACATTTGGTATTATTTTATTTGCAAAAGGGAAGTGTGGTTAATTATTCATAATATTGCAGCAGATCAAGAAGATGAAAATTTGGAAATTGGCCGGTTTTTATCTGAAAATACGTATAAAAGAAATAAGAAAGAAACGTTAATTGGAAATATTGTTGTGGATCGAATTAGGCGAGAAGGCGAACAAATTGTCATTGGAGAAGTTAAGAAATCTTCAAAATACAAAACTAGTGCAAAATATCAATTACTTTATTATTTAGATAAATTACGAGAAATGGGGATCAATGCAAAGGGAGAATTGCTATTTCCAACAGAAAAGAAAAAGGAATTAATAGAATGGACGGAAGAAGAATCAATAAAACTTTCAAAGGTTATAGAGGATATAAGAAAAATAGCGAGGCTACCTAAACCGCCAAAACCTGAAAAAATATCTTTTTGTCGGAACTGTGCTTACCGTGAATTCTGTTGGGCGGAGGAATAATCATGAAAAAAACGCTTTACATTTTTCAAAACGGTGAATTGCGTAGGAAAAGTAATAGTTTATATTTTGAATCTGAAGAACGGAAAAAATATATCCCAATTGAAGATGTAAGTGATATTTATATTTTTGGAGAAGTTGACGTATCTAAAAAGTTTTTAGAATTTGTATCTCAAAAAGAAATTTGTTTACATTATTTTAATCATTATGGTTATTATATTGGCACATTTTATCCTAGAGAACATTTAAATGCGGGATATATAGTAATTAAGCAGGCTGAACATTATATTGATAATGTAAAAAGAATAAATTTAGCAAAGAAATTTGTGGATGGATCTATTGGGCAAATGATGCAAGTATTAAAGTATTACCGCAACCGAATAGTTGAAGGGAAAGAGGAAATCGACAAAATAGTAAATGACTTAGTAAATAATAGAGAATTATTAAAGGATTGTGGCTCAATAGAAGAATTAATGGCGGTTGAAGGGCATTCAAGAGAGAAATATTATAAAACATTTGATTTTATTTTAAGAAACGATGATTTTAAATTTGAAAAAAGAACGAAACGCCCACCATTAAATCGATTAAATGCACTAATTAGTTTTGGAAATTCCATTTGTTATACAACCGTCCTCAGCGAAATATATAAAACATATTTGGATCCACGAATTGGCTTTCTACATGCAACTAATTTTCGTAGATTTTCTTTAAATTTGGATGTAGCTGAAATTTTTAAGCCGATTATGGTTGATCGATTAATTTTCACTTCAATTAACAAAAAAATGATAACCAAAAAAGATTTTGATAAGAACATGGAAGAAATTATTCTATCTGAAGATGGGCGGAAAAAGTTTATAACAGAACTAGATAATAGAATGAAAACAACAATAAATCATCGGCACCTCGGCAAATCTGTTTCTTATCGGAGATTAATCCGATTAGAATTATATAAGATTCAGAAACATATTATGGGTGAAAAAGATTACGTTCCTTATCAATCACTTTGGTAGGTGAAAAAATGTTTGTTATTCTAGTATATGACTTTGCAGAAAAAAGAGTAGGAAAGGCATTGAAAATTGCTAGAAAGTATTTACATTGGGTGCAAAATTCTGTTCTAGAAGGTGAAATCTCAAATGCAAATTATTATAAACTAAAAATGGAATTAAAAAGTATTATGAATCCAGAAGAGGATTCAATCATCTTTTATACATTTCGTACTCAAAAGTACTCTAAACGGGAAGAATTAGGACTGAAAAAGGGTGGAGATGAGAATATCATTTAGTATTTTTTGTCGTCGACCTCCAATAATGCAAAAATGTCTGGGGATCGACGACAATTTCATTTTGGAATAAAAACGGAGAAAATTAGATGTTTTTAAAGAAATTTCAAGATTATTTTAGTTTTAATTCAAAGTTAAAATTGTTGAAGGAAAAAAAGAATTTTTTATAGAAATATTGATATACCGCATATTTTTGGGGTTTTGATATTACCTATGAGGAATTGAAACAATCACCATTTTTATATACATTCATTTCCGTAAAAAAGTTTTGATATTACCTATGAGGAATTGAAACCAAGGTTGTTCCTTTACAACTTGAAAAAATTCAAGGTTTTGATATTACCTATGAGGAATTGAAACTCTGTATATCTGTAAGGATTTAATTTGAAGTATTGAGTTTTGATATTACCTATGAGGAATTGAAACATTGGTATGCACGCGGAGGTATATTTGATAGACCGGTTTTGATATTACCTATGAGGAATTGAAACATTGGAATTTACTTGTTTCTTTCGAGAGGCAAGGAAGTTTTGATATTACCTATGAGGAATTGAAACCAATAAAAAAGACACTACATTAATCAAGTAGTGTCGTTTTGATATTACCTATGAGGAATTGAAACACTGTTGAGCGAGTATCTTATTTTTATCAATTTGTGTTTTGATATTACCTATGAGGAATTGAAACCATCAAGAATTTGTGTGCAAGAGGTAGAATAAAGGGTTTTGATATTACCTATGAGGAATTGAAACATTTTTACGTTTTTAAAACTTCATTGGCGATTTATGTTTTGATATTACCTATGAGGAATTGAAACTACACTCGTTTTAACACCGCTTCGCCGTCAATCAACGTTTTGATATTACCTATGAGGAATTGAAACTGATGAACTTGGTGTGCCGGCGATTACGGAACTCCGTTTTGATATTACCTATGAGGAATTGAAACATAGATTCCCAAAATGGATCACCATATCTAAAAGAGTTTTGATATTACCTATGAGGAATTGAAACAATGATTTGTTTGAAGAAGTTGCGAAAGAAGCAATGCGTTTTGATATTACCTATGAGGAATTGAAACTGGAAACTACTGCGGTTGTAACTTCTGCTATGCTTGGTTTTGATATTACCTATGAGGAATTGAAACTTTATTGCTTCTCATCCAACTCCGCTTCTAATTCAGTTTTGATATTACCTATGAGGAATTGAAACACTCCTCTAAATGTTCGATTAGTTCTTTTCTATTTACGTTTTGATATTACCTATGAGGAATTGAAACGCGCACTCATCCTCTAATGTCTTGTCTTTTCCATCTGTTTTGATATTACCTATGAGGAATTGAAACACATAAAAGTAACATATGAAGTATGGGAATATTTCCGTTTTGATATTACCTATGAGGAATTGAAACTGGAATGTGGACGTTTGGTTCAATAACAGGACAGTGTTTTGATATTACCTATGAGGAATTGAAACCCGCTAATCTTCCATCTATTTCCCATTTTGTTAACAGTTTTGATATTACCTATGAGGAATTGAAACTAGTCATTGGCCACAACTTTTTCGATTGGAACTAATGTTTTGATATTACCTATGAGGAATTGAAACTTGGTTTTGCATTTGCTATTGATGAAAGCATATCTGCAGTTTTGATATTACCTATGAGGAATTGAAACCTCGTTCATAACTCATAATTCGTTCGACTTGGTCAATGTTTTGATATTACCTATGAGGAATTGAAACATACTAACATTTCCCCAACTATTTTCTAGGTATTGAGTTTTGATATTACCTATGAGGAATTGAAACATTTATAATCGTAGTGAAAATAATTGCCTGCGCTTAAGTTTTGATATTACCTATGAGGAATTGAAACTTTCCGATAAGAAGGTGATGAAATGAAAGAACAACTTGGTTTTGATATTACCTATGAGGAATTGAAACCGGACTATTCCAATACTCGCGAATCGACGTATCGAGGTTTTGATATTACCTATGAGGAATTGAAACTTTTCTCTTTATTATTATCTTCTTCAGCTTCTACATGGTTTTGATATTACCTATGAGGAATTGAAACTCAAACAGGAATTCGTTGAGGATGAAATCGGCAATCAGTTTTGATATTACCTATGAGGAATTGAAACTGATCATAAAAATTAATAATTGCTTTTTCTTCATTTGTTTTGATATTACCTATGAGGAATTGAAACAATCCTCAACATTCGCTTTACCAGCCAATACGTTTTCGTTTTGATATTACCTATGAGGAATTGAAACTACTTCAAACAATACTGTTTCTAATTTATTAACCCGTTTTGATATTACCTATGAGGAATTGAAACCAAATTGTAACCCCCATGTATTTTCATTCATTTCAAGTTTTGATATTACCTATGAGGAATTGAAACTCATCTAAATTGCACCGTTTCATCTCTGACCACGGAGTTTTGATATTACCTATGAGGAATTGAAACGAACTTTTTTCTCTAATTGCATATCTAACAACCCCGTTTTGATATTACCTATGAGGAATTGAAACTTTGTAAAGTTCATTGAGTTGTTCAATTGTCAAATCGTTTTGATATTACCTATGAGGAATTGAAACTACTACTAAACTTAGGTTTTGAAAATGGTAAATTTGGTTTTGATATTACCTATGAGGAATTGAAACAAACAAATAAAATTAATATTTAAAAAATGGAGTGAGTTTTGATATTACCTATGAGGAATTGAAACATAGTTGTAATCCGAACAATATAAGCACCACCATGGTTTTGATATTACCTATGAGGAATTGAAACATCAATATAGTTTCATAGGTGCTGAAACGAGTTAGGCAGTTTTGATATTACCTATGAGGAATTGAAACCGGAAATGGTGCCTAAATTAAAAGGGAAATTCGATGGTTTTGATATTACCTATGAGGAATTGAAACACGTCTGCTAAAGCTTTTTGTAACCCTGTCGTTTCCGTTTTGATATTACCTATGAGGAATTGAAACTATATATATTGATGCAAACCTGTCCCGCCGGTCGTGTTTTGATATTACCTATGAGGAATTGAAACTAAGTAACTTGTAAAGTACCTTTTAAAAAAAATTTCTTGTTTTGATATTACCTATGAGGAATTGAAACCTTTCGGTCTTGAAAAAGTTCATATCGCTTTTTCCGATGGTTTTGATATTACCTATGAGGAATTGAAACTCAAAAAAGTTGGCTCAATTGAGTAAGCGTATTAGGGTTTTGATATTACCTATGAGGAATTGAAACCCTACGTAAAACAAAAATTTCCGCCTCCGCCGTTTGAGTTTTGATATTACCTATGAGGAATTGAAACCCCACGTCTAACGCAGAAGTAGTTAATTTTATGGAATTGGTTTTGATATTACCTATGAGGAATTGAAACTCGTAGATGGTGTCGTAAAAAACGAAATCTGGATTTGTTTTGATATTACCTATGAGGAATTGAAACTAGGCTGTTTTGTTGGTGCCCTTTGTATGCTCTATAGTTTTGATATTACCTATGAGGAATTGAAACTTTTATTTTCATATATGTATTTTTGTAATTCACCATGGTTTTGATATTACCTATGAGGAATTGAAACATGGATATGGTTGAGGATCAAAACGAAAATGTTATTTGTTTTGATATTACCTATGAGGAATTGAAACATTGGTTTTCATAAGTTTTAAGCTGTTCCTCTATTTCCTTGTTTTGATATTACCTATGAGGAATTGAAACAGCAAAAAACTTAAAGAACAAGGTATCGAGATTTAGTTTTGATATTACCTATGAGGAATTGAAACTTTTTTCCGTCAGTTAATACTTGTTTGAATCTGCTCAGTTTTGATATTACCTATGAGGAATTGAAACTGATTTCTGACAATGAAAATATGCCTGTACAATATAAGTTTTGATATTACCTATGAGGAATTGAAACACATTTTCGAAGAGGATCACGTCAATTCACTTCAAGTTTTGATATTACCTATGAGGAATTGAAACTAAATGTTCCAAGCAGTGCTTTTTCAGCTATCATTGTTTTGATATTACCTATGAGGAATTGAAACAATATCTCGCGAGGATGCACTATGCTTGCATTTAAACTGGTTTTGATATTACCTATGAGGAATTGAAACCAATTTTGTTGAATAGAGTGTATTTTTGGCGATTTTTGTTTTGATATTACTGTAAACGGGCACATTATTTTGGCAAAAAGCTCCCGTTTTTTATCAAATTAGAACAGATTTTTTCACAAACCCTTTGTGAATATTCACAGTCATTTATGAATATTTATACCGAAAATGGCTTTACATGGAGCCTCTATGGGCATGATTTCAAAGCCAAGAAGCCACCTGTTTCAAGGGTTGGCTTTACCATGCAAGGTTATCATGCCCATCTCTCCATGTAAAGCCGTGCTACAAAGATTATGCAGAAATTACTTCCGATATAATTTGAAAATCACAATCTGAAATAAAGTGGAAATTTACAATATTACCTATGAGGAATTGAAACTTCATATTCACTTTTACTAATCTTTGAGTACCTTCAGTTTTGATATTACCTATGAGGAATTGAAACTTTGCTTGCTGATAAAGTTCCAAACTCCAATTCAATCGTTTTGATATTACCTATGAGGAATTGAAACTTTGCATACAATACGAAATCGAACTTGCGAAATATACAAAGTTTTGATATCGGATTACTCCCCCGAATTTTAGACAATTACACCCTTAATCTCCCATTACCCTCAGTTTTTTCATTTTTTGTTCTCTATTGTTATTTTATAAAGGCCGAGTTTACTTTACATTGATCTCCTTTAGGCATATTCTCCCGCCGAGAAGCCAGCTGTTACAACATTAGGCACTGCCAAACAACGGATTCATGCAAGCACTTTCAAGTCATGCTGGCGCTTCACCCCTATACAGAACTTCCTAAACCGGTACTTCTTTGATTCTATTCGGTACTGATTGCTGTTTTTTATAAAATTCTTGCGGTGATAAATCTAGAATACTAGAATGCATGTGTCTATCTGTGTAATATTCCATGGATTCCACAATCACTTGATAGACTTCTCCATACGTTCCAAATTGCATTCTGGATAGAAAATTTTCCCCATAGACTTTTTTCCGTCCTCTTTTGTGAATAACTTGTTTCTGGACATCCCTCACTTTTTTTCTCTTCGACAAGGTAATTTTTTAAAAAGCATATTGTTCAAAATGGTTCCGCTTTCCTTTACAATTCTAGGATTTTGTGTATTTATTTCAAATATTTAGGAGGATTTTACTGCGAAAATGTAGAAATTATATAAGAGTATATTATTTTATAGGTAAAAGGGAGGAGGGAAATCTTTGAATAGTAGTCGTTCTTTGATTTTTGCAGAAAGTGTCATAACAAATGCCCTTTTTAAACGGATAAAAAATATTTTTCCAGCAAAATCAGATGAACTTTTGGAATTACTCCTAACGAGGAAATGGGGAAAAGAGATCGTTGAACATTGGCAAAATGAAAAACAATTTGAACACCTCTTCCAAGGTTTAGGAGAAAAGGTGGATGAGCAAGCCATTCCTCTTGTTTCAATTTTTAGCGAATTACATATACAACCAAATCAAACTACCGAAAAACGTTATTATGAGCCAATGCAATGGAAGGAACCTGTTTATAATCCGACATTAACTGAAAGTCCATCGAAAGAAAATCTACTTCTCCATTGGCACATGATAATAAATTCATGGAAGCAATTTATTCAATTTGCTCCTGAGGATCATTCAATTAGAATTTCGTCCTTTTTAGATTGGTCTGAAAATTGGTTATCAAGTGTTCCTGTAAACAAAAATCTTCAATCTATTCCCCTTTCTATACATCTACGATTAATGCATGCTTTAGCGATTGTTTGTGGAGTAAAATGTAAATCTTTCAAACTACTTTTAGGGGATGTTTCAGGCATTCAATCTTACCTATTTGATATTGCCCATATTGGAGCGGGAAAAATTGCCAAGAGGTTACGTTCAAGAAGTTTTACATTAGGTCTTTTAGCAGATGTTGTTTCACATAAGTTACTATTGGATGCCAGGTTGCCTATCTCTAACCTTATTCTTTCCGCAGGCGGTATTTTTTACGTCATTTTGCCGTCATCTTATGAAACGAGAGATTGGAAAAAAGAAACGAATAAATTTTTATATGAACGGTTCCAAGGCTCGATCGTCCTTCATAGTTCTGAGAAAGAGATTCATCTACTTGAAATGACAAAAAGATTTCCTGAATTACTGACGTCTTGTTATGAAGGTATTCAACGATCAAAAGGAAAACCATTTTTTGATTTGTTGCAAAATGATGGTGCATGGAATGATCAAATGTTCATCCATGATTCAAAACAAAATCGGGATGACCTTTGTAATGGGTGTAGAAAATTTCCGAAAGTAAATGAAGAATTTTGTGAGTACTGTCTGCTTGATGAAGATGTAGGAAAGAAATTAACACGTACGAATTATCTTTTGTTTAAAAAAGGTCATGGTACGATTCAATTTGAAAATGGCATAGCAGTTGAACTTTTGGAAACGTTGCCAATTTCAGTAGATGAATCTTCCTATTTAATTCAAGTATGGAATCAAGCAGACGCTAAAAAAGCACCAATTCAGTTCCATAGAAAATGGGTTGCCAATTATATTCCTGTTGCACCAAAAGGTGGTATACAATTTGCTGATAATTTAGAAGATGTACAAAACCTTCATGAAGGAGAACCATTGACTTTTGTTCATATGGCACAAGTAGGAAAAGGAAAGGATCTCCTAGGATATTTTAAGGCGGATGTTGATAATTTAGGAATGCTTTTTACAATCGGGTTTATAAAAGAAAGGCAAAAAGAGTCGCATTCATTTTCCCACATTTTAACGTTGAGTAAAATGTTTGAACGATTTTTTGCCGGTGGAATTAATCAGTGGTTACGGAATGAATTTAAGAATACTTATACCGTCTTCTCTGGTGGGGATGACTTATTCTTAATTGGTCCTTGGGAGGAAATATTAAAAGCTGCACAAGAAATTCGTTCAAGATTCCAAATATTTGTAGGTTCAAATCCAGAAGTCACACTATCAGCAGGTATCAATATACTAAAACCTAAAACCGCTTTGCCGCACGCAGCACAATTTGTTGAAAATGAGCTAGAAAATGCTAAAGAAAATGTAAACGTAATCCGAGCTGAAGAAAAAGGTCAATTTGGCCGGGATCAAGTATCTGTCCAAGGTTTTGTAATGGATTGGACGCATTTTAAAGTCGTTACAGATACATCAAAATTGTTAGCTAAATGGTGGCAATGTAATAAATTATCATCATCATTCATTTATCAATTAAGTACCTTTAGTGATATGTATAAAAAATATAAAGAGACTGGTCAAAATGAGTATTTGAAGTTCATTCCTTTATTGAATTATACGATTCAAAGAAATCTTATCGAAGGTAATATATTAAATGATAAAAATCGAGAGGATAAAGAAATCCTTGAGTGGCTAAGAAATCTTCAACAAGTGCTTGAACAAAAAAATAAATACCCGTTGCGTTTAAATGCGAATCTTTTATGGCATTACATGCACTTAATTACAAAGATCAGCAATTATTATCGGGGGGGATAATATGTCAAATGCTGTATTGAAGTCTGATTATTTAAAGAATGGTTATTTTGATGAGAATATGAAACCAAAAAAAGAGATATACATCGAATGGGCTCAGTATATTGCAGATGAATTTGCAAAACAGGGTGTAACAAGAGCTGCGTTACGGAGATTTTATGGGCAAGTAAAAGGTTTACAGCCATTATTAAAGAATGAAAACTTGTTTATGGAACACAAACATCGACTATATCCAATAAACCCTTTAGCAAACTATCAGTATAATCGGGAAGAAAATGGGCTACCATATATTTTTGTCCAATTTTTTGAAAAGAATTTAAAAGAGGCTGAAAAAAGCCATCTGCATTTTCAAGCATTTATCGATCACTTTCAAAGTATTATTGCTTATTTCAGAGGTAAGTAGTAAGGGAGAGGAGTTTTCGATATGTTATTAAAAAAGATTATTGAAATTAAAGGTATTCTTCATTGTGATACTGGTCTAAGAATAGGTGGCTCTAAAGATACCATCGAAATTGGCGGACTTGATAATCCGATCATACGTCATCCTATAACAGAATATCCTTATATTCCTGGTTCCTCTTTTAAAGGGAAATTAAGATCTTTATTAGAAAGTGTATATGGAAGAAAGTTTAAAGGCGGTGGAGAATTAACGGGTAAATTTGCTAGTAACCCATGTATGTGTGGAAAATGTGATATATGTAAAATTTTTGGGGCGCATCAAAATACGACGCATCAATTAGGCCCTACACGTTTAATTGTTCGCGATTTTCCTTTAACAGATGAATCTATAGAAAAATTAATAGAGGCAAGATTAGAGAAGGGATTACATTTTAGCGAAACAAAGGCGGAAAATACTATTAAGCGCGAATCAGGGACAGCGCATAACCCACGTGTTTATGAACGTGTCCCAGAAGGAACTGAATTCAATGTAAATATGACTCTAAAAATCTATGATATTGATGACCAAACGAAAATAGTAAATATCATTAAACAAGGGCTAAAGTTGCTAGAATCCGATTATCTTGGCAGTTCCGGTAGCAGAGGGTACGGGAAAGTATCTTTCAGAAACTTGCAATTCATAGAAAAAGATATATATGAAAAAATTTCTGTGGAGTAAGATGGACTATGAAACTATATGAAGTCCAATTATCACTAACGAGCCCTTTTAAAACAAATTGGCAAGGCGATATTTTGTTTGGCCATATGGCGTGGGCCTATCGTGAACGTTTTGGAGAAGAACATTTAACCCGTTGGTTGGAAACGTTTAAAGAAGATCCACCTTTTGTACTTTCGGATGGATTTATCACCAATACCTTGCCAAGGCCAATGATTCCACCACCGAAAAGGTCTTATCATACGAAAAAAGAAATGATAGACAATATTAGACAAGGAAAAAAAATTAAGAAACAACTTTTAGTCCATGTAGATGATTTTCGTGATTTTTTAGGTGGGAAGCCTTTAACTTTCTCTGATGAGGTTCAAGGTTCTTTTAAATCTGTTGTTGAAACGCACAATACAATCGATAGGATTAAAGGAACGAGTTTAGACGAAAACGGCCTCTATGAAGAGGAGAGCATCTTTTTATGCGGCTGTGACACAATTTCCTTTTTTGTACGTGTAAAAGATGAATGTTTAACTCTTTTTCTTGAGTTGCTAAACCAAGTAGCATTATCAGGATATGGAAAAAAAAGAAATATCGGATATGGGCAATTTTTTGTTAAAAAGTGTTGTGAAAGAGCTGATTTAGATTCATCCATGGAACTTGCGAATGGTGTTGTATGGATTAGCCATGGTGTGCCGAGTGCTAATGATCCAACCAATGGGTGGTATAAACTGCAAACGAAATACGGGAAGTTGGGTGGAAATATTACAGGGAAAGGAACCGTTTTTAAGAAACCTTTAACGAGAATTATACCTGGAGCTGTTTTTATAACAGATGATCCAAAACCATATTATGGACAAATGATTTCTAATATTTCTCCATTCAATCCGACCGTTGTTCAATATGCTTATGCTTTAGCCTTGCCTGTGAAACTACCGGAATATTTACAGCATGAGGAGTAACGGTAAATACGCTGTTAATGATCGAAATTCAATTAAATAATGACAAAGATTCAAATTAAAATGAAAGCGTTGCGATCTGATAAAAATCATCCTCTATATTAGGGGAATTTGGGGTGAAGAAAAACTAGGAATGTTGCTCCCATTATTAGAATTAGAAATGCAGTGATTGTTCATTTTTGCAAAACTGTATAAGTGGAACTGTTTTGCAAAACAGGCGACAACCTCAGAGGTTTAAACTTCCTCCGCCTATTAACAAAGGGGAACCCAAACAGATTCCATTGACTTGAGTTGGCGAGTTTTGAAAAGTTCTTA
>NZ_JABTTE010000027.1 GCF_013303125.1 Calidifontibacillus erzurumensis
CGTAACTACTATATGAAACTTGCGCCCGTAGCTCAATTGGATAGAGCATCTGACTACGGATCAGAAGGTTATGGGTTCGACTCCTGTCGGGCGCGCCATTTAATATATAAATCGGGAAGTAGCTCAGCTTGGTAGAGCACATGGTTTGGGACCATGGGGTCGCAGGTTCGAATCCTGTCTTCCCGACCAGCAAAAAAGATAGTATAATGTATTATTATAAAATGGGGGCTTAGCTCAGCTGGGAGAGCGCCTGCTTTGCACGCAGGAGGTCAGCGGTTCGATCCCGCTAGTCTCCATTCCGATCAAAATAAAATGGCGGTGTAGCTCAGCTGGCTAGAGCGTACGGTTCATACCCGTAAGGTCGGGGGTTCGATCCCCTCCACCGCTACCATCTAATATTTTATTCTTAATTGAGATAATATAATAGTGGAGGAATACCCAAGTCTGGCTGAAGGGGTCGGTCTTGAAAACCGAGAGGCGGGTCAAACCGCGCGGGGGTTCGAATCCCTCTTCCTCCGCCATACATATGGCTCGATAGCTCAGTCGGTAGAGCAGAGGACTGAAAATCCTCGTGTCGGCGGTTCGATTCCGTCTCGAGCCACCATCTTATTAATGGGCTATAGCCAAGCGGTAAGGCAACGGACTTTGACTCCGTCATGCGCTGGTTCGAATCCAGCTAGCCCAGCCATTTTAATTATATCTATCTTAGTGCGGGTGTAGTTTAATGGTAAAACTTCAGCCTTCCAAGCTGATGTCGTGGGTTCGATTCCCATCACCCGCTCCATTATACAATAAGGGCCTATAGCTCAGCTGGTTAGAGCGCACGCCTGATAAGCGTGAGGTCGATGGTTCAAGTCCATTTAGGCCCATTCTTTCATTCCACAGTAGCTCAGCGGTAGAGCAATCGGCTGTTAACCGATTGGTCGCAGGTTCGAACCCTGCCTGTGGAGCCATGGGGAAGTACTCAAGTGGCTGAAGAGGCGCCCCTGCTAAGGGCGTAGGTCGCGTAAGCGGCGCGAGGGTTCAAATCCCTCCTTCTCCGCCATTTACATAGATATCTGGCCCGTTGGTCAAGTGGTTAAGACACCGCCCTTTCACGGCGGTAACACGGGTTCGAATCCCGTACGGGTCATCTAAAAAAATATAGTATGTTTAAGTCCTACTATATAATGAGGCAAATGGGAAAAACTTTTACCCATTTGCCTTATTTTTTTGTTTAGAAATTTTTGATAAGTCCCTTATATAAAAGCCGTTTCCGAACGTATACAAGCTTAATATTTTAAATAACACATAGGAAAAGAGGTGATTATTATTGTTTTGTTGGAAATGTTATAGGTACGAATGTGTTTGTTTTGAAGATGAGCATAAAAGTAAAAAGAAGAAAAAGAAAGCTTCCGTATGCTGTCAAGGTCCACAAGGCCCCGAAGGTCCAAGAGGACATAAAGGTGAACGAGGTGAACGAGGTCCACAAGGTCCACAAGGCCCTCAAGGAAAGGAAGGTCCACAAGGTAGTCAAGGCCCACAGGGATTCCAAGGTCCACAAGGTGATCAGGGTCCACAAGGTATCCAAGGACCTCAAGGAGAAACAGGTTCCATTTTTAGAAGATCCATCAATCATATTTATATTACAAATGGCTCGCAGCTTTCTGTTATTTCTGTTTTAAACGGATTTACGAATACTTTTATTGCGCATATTGTACTAGAACCAAATTTGGTTGGAATTGCTGTAAATCCATTGACTAACAAAGTTTACGCAATTAGTCAAAGTATTAACACTCTCTACGTCATTGATGGGGATAGTTTTTTGGTTGAAGGTACAATTGAAGTAGGTGATCGACCTGTAGGTGTTGCTGTGAATCCATTCACGAATCGGATATATGTTGTAAATGTATTTAGTAATGACGTTACAGTTATTGATGCATTTACAAATACAATTATTGGAACAATCTCTGTGGGTCCGCTGCCTGATGGTATAGCGGTAAATCCAATTACAAATCGAATTTATGTTACAAATAGCGCAAATGATGACGTTTCTGTAATTGATGGAGATACGAATTCAGTAGTTGCCACTGTCTCAGTTGGAGGCTTTCCTGCAGGAATCGCTGTCAATCCATTAACAAACGCTGTTTACGTAGCAAATGAAAGTTCTTCTAGTATTTCGGTTATTAGTGGAATCACCAATACAGTCGTTGAAACTATATCAGTTCTTGATAACCCATCAAATGTTGCTGTGAATCCTTTTACAAATAGAATTTATGTGACTCATTCGAATGGTACTTTTACAGTTATTGACGGATTCACTAATTCGATTATTAAAACAATATTTGTAGGATTTCCTCTTGAGGAAGTTGCTGTTAATCCGTTGACAAATACGATTTATGTTGCAAATGAAGTAGACAATACTATTTTAATTATAAATGGGATTACCAATTTTATCGATGAGACTATTTCTATTGATAGTCCTGTAGCAATTGCGATTAATCCTTAAGCAGCAAATTAAATTTATTAAAGAACGAATAAAAAATAAACAAGATCTATCATATGTCTAAATTGTGGAATAAAAAGAGGGGGGAAACATCTATTACTGTCTAAGCAATAGTAAATTTTTTATAGGTTAATAAACTATGTTCTTGTCCACATCCTTAATGCATATAATTTTTCCCCATCTTCTTTAACAGAAAATATTCAATCGTTCACACCCCTGATGAAAAAATTTTTTTCTAGAAATGATCCATTTTTTGGAGCATTTTGGATAAGCCCTTGAGTCCTTCTTTTTGGTGTTCCCTTTTAAATAAACAGTCGTTTCTCTAAGTATACAAGCTAACTATTTTAAATAACACATAGGAAATTGGAGGTGAAAAAAATTGTCTTGTCGAAAATGTAATGGGCATGACTGTATTTGTGATTTTTCCGATGATGAACAAAAAAGAAGAAAAAGAAAGATGTAATAGGATGTCAGGGTCCACAAGGCCCTCAAGGCGACGAGGGTCCAAGAGGAAAAAGAGGAGAACGAGGCGACAGAGGTCCCCAAGGTAACCAAGGTTCCCAAGGAAAAGAAGGGCCACCTGGCAACCAAGGTCCACAGGGATTCCAAGGTCCACAGGGATTCCAAGGTCCACGAGGTAACCAAGGCCCTCAAGGCGATCATGGCCCACAAGGTGTCCAAGGTCCACAAGGTGAAACAGGATCCCTTTTTAAAAGATCTGTCAATCGTATATATGTTACAAATGGCTCAGAACTTTCTAATGTGACTGTTATTGACGGATATACGAATTCTGCTATTGCAACTATTTCAGTAGCACCAAATTTGCTAGGAATCGCTGTAAATCCAAACACAAACAAAATTTACGTAGCTAGTACAACTGATAATATTGTCTATGTAATTGATGGGTTCACGAATACGGTTATAACTTCAATTCCAGTGGGAAACGGACCGATAGATATTGCTGTAAATCCATTCACTAATCGAATTTATGTAGTAAATGTTTTTAGTAATAACGTTTCGGTTATTAACGGATTTACAGATGCAGTCATTGCAATGGTTCCGGTAGGTTTTACTCCTCAAGGCATAGCAATAAATCCAATTACGAATCGAATTTACGTGTCGAGTACCCCGGAAAGTAATGTATATGTTATTGATGGAGATACTAATACTGTTATTACATCTGTCTCAGTTGTTAGCGGACCTGTAGGTTTAGCTGTAAATCCTTTAACAAACGCGGTTTATGTAGCGAACAGGGGTGCTTCTGATATTTCTGTTATTCATGGAATTACCAATAAGGTCGTTCATACTATTTTTGTACAGCCATCCCCAATATTTGTAGGTGTGAATCCTCTTATAAACAGAATTTATGTATCAGACTTGAATGGTAATATTTCAGTCATTGATGGATTCACTAATTTGGTCATCCAGAATATTCCACAAGGATTTGCCCTCCGGAAAGTTGCTGTCAATCCGTTGACTAATGCAGTGTATATAGCACAAGATTTTGTCAATAATATTTTAGTTTTAAACGGAATTACAAATACAATCAATGTAATAATTGGTATTAATAATCCCTTTGCAATTGCGGTTAATCCATAAGTGATATTTTAAGATAAATTGAAGGCAACCTAAAATGGGAGCCTTTTTCATTTTTACCTGAAACCGCAATGGTATAATAAATATATCTTTGTTTGATTGGAGAAAAGAGGAGGTGTCCGTTAATTATGTCTTTACGACTGATTGTTGGCAGATCAGGAAGCGGAAAATCGCATTTTATATTGGATGAAATAAAAAAGAAGCTAATCAATGATCCGGCTGGTCCACCTATTATTTTCCTTGTACCTGATCAAATGACATTTCAAATAGAATATCAGCTCATTAATATGCCAGAAGTAAATGGTATGATTCGGGCCCAAGTGTTTAGTTTTACCCGGTTGGCATGGCGGGTTTTGCAAGAGACAGAAGGATTTAGCCGTTACCATCTTAATAGTGTAGGACTACATATGTTGTTACGGAAAATCATTGAGCATCGAAAAGAAGAATTAAAAGTTTTTACAAAAGTTGCAGATCAAACGGGCTTTATTAGTCAAATGGAAAAAATGATTGCTGAGTTCAAAAGATATTGCCTTTCACCTAGTTTCTTACAAGAGAAGCAGATCGAGCTTTCAAGAAGTGGGGAAGATTTTTCAGAAAACATCCAAACTCAAGCGGCTAGTAAAATATTAGCGGACAAACTATATGATTTTTACTTAATCTATCAAGATTATGAGAATCATCTTTTACGACATTATGTTGATTCAGAAGATTACTTACGGTTGCTAGCTGAAAATATATGTAAATCTGAAGAATTAAAGAATGCTGATATTTATGTGGATGGGTTTCATAGTTTTACTCCTCAAGAGTTGGAAGTATTGACCCAATTGTTTAAACATTGTAATAGCACAATGATTGCGCTTACGGTAGATCCGGAAGAGTTTAATAATTTTCACGATCTCCATTTATTTCGGATGACGCTAAATACCTATTTTAAAATACAAGGGATTGCGAACGAAAATGGAATAAAAATCGAGCAGCCGATTGTCATGAATGAACCAAAAAGATTTCTTACATCACCTGCATTACAACATCTTGAGAAAAACTATGATCGTCGTCCCGGTTTGAAATTTGATGGGGAACAACTAGGAGTTAAAGTGATTGCTGCTGTGAACCGGCGGGCGGAAGTGGAACAGACGGCCCGGGAAATTCTACATTTAGTTCAAACAAAAAATTACCGGTGGCGCGATTTTGCTATTTTATTAAGAGATAGCAGGACATACCATGATTTATTGCAAACGATTTTTGAAGATTATCAAATCCCTGTTTTTTTAGATGAAAAAAGATCAATGTTAAACCATCCTTTAATAGAATTCATTCGTTCTTCTTTAGATGTTATTCATGGGGGATGGCGATATGAAGCAATTTTTCGCTGCATCAAAACGGATCTAATGTTTCCATTTGGGAGCAATATTGAGCAATTTCGTGAAGAAATGGACCAATTTGAAAATTACGTGTTGGCATACGGCATTCAAGGAAAGCGCTGGACTGAAAATAAACGTTGGGAATACCGGCGTATTCGTGGACTTGAAAGTGAAAGAAGTGGAAAAACCGATAAGGAAATAGAATATGAAGAAAAAATTAATAAATGGCGTTCTCTAATAACCGATCCACTCCTTTCTTTTGAAAAAAATTTAAAAAAAGCAAAAACAGCAAGAGATTATTGCGAAGCACTTTTTTACTTTCTCGAAGGTTTAGATGTACCGAAGAAAATTGATCAACTTTCTATAGAAGCTGAGAACCAAGGAAACCTCTTGGAATCACGAGATCACAGTCAAGTTTGGCAAGCGGTTATGGATCTTTTAGATCAAATGGTTGAACTAGTGGGAGAAGAAAAACTATCATTTGAGCTTTTCCGTAAAATGATTCTGTCAGGAATTGAATCGATGCATTTTGCAACTGTTCCGCCAGCTCTAGACCAAGTTGTCGTCGGAAATATGGAGCACTCTCGGCTTTCCAATACGAAATGCACGTTCATTCTTGGAGCAAATGATGGTGTGATTCCAATGAAACCTACGGAAGAAGGCGTATTAACCGAAGAGGAACGGGAAAGTTTAGCCGGTACAAATTTTTTATTGGCTCCTGGAACGAAAGAACAACTGTTGGACGAGCAGTTTTTAATATATCTTGCATTAACGAATTCCTCTGATTTACTTTATATCAGCTATCCGATGGCTGATGATGAAGGAAAATCACTCATGCCGTCCATTATTTTCAATCGATTGAAAGATCTGTTTCCAAATTTACAAGAAACGTTAATTTTAAATGAGCCAAGTGAAGAAAAGACGGAAGACCAATTAAAATATATTGTCAATCCGAAAAAAACGATGTCTTATTTATCTTTGCAACTGCAAAATTGTAAACGGGGCTATCCTGTTCATCATTTATGGTGGGATGTTTATAACTGGATGGTTGAAAATGAAGAATGGGAAGTTTATGGAAAGAGAATTTTAAGCAGCTTGTTTTATAAAAATCAGCCTAAATTTTTATCGGCGGATATTAGTCGAAAATTATATGGTGAGGAAATAAAAGCTAGCGTATCACGGATGGAATTATTCCAAGCATGTCCATATTCCCAGTTTTTATCCTATGGACTCCGCTTAGAAGAACGGCAAATTTTCCGGCTCGAAGCACCTGATATAGGGCAGTTATTTCATGCTGCACTTAAACTAATTACGGAGATGATCCAACGAAATCATTTGCATTGGGCAAATCTTACAAAAGCACAATGTGAACAATTTGCCTATGAAGCTGTGGAAAAGCTTGCACCAAATCTTCAAAAGGAAATATTGTTAAGTTCGAACCGTTATCATTATATTAAAAGAAAACTGCAGCAAGTTGTCGGACGGGCTTCAATCATTTTAAGTGAACATGCAAAAATTTCTGGTTTTGAGCCGATCGGACACGAGCTAGCATTTGGATCAAAAGGACCACTCTCACCTCTACGTTTTCAATTGAAAAACGGCTGTACGATGGAAGTTGTTGGACGAATTGACAGAGTTGATAAATCAGAGGGAGAAAATGGTGTTTATTTAAGAATTATTGATTATAAGTCAAGCAAAAAAGGACTGAATCTATCAGAGGTATACTTTGGGTTGGCACTTCAAATGCTCACTTATTTAGATGTCGTGATTACGAACTCTAAAAAGTGGCTCGGTTTGGAAGCAACGCCAGCAGGGGTTCTCTATTTTCACGTTCATAATCCGATGCTTCATAAAACAATGGTGCCAACGATTGAAGAAATAGAAAATGAAATTTTTAAGCAGTTTAAAATGAAAGGATTATTAGTCGCAGACCATGAAGCAATCCGACTGATGGATCAAACGCTTGAATCAGGTTATTCGGATGTCATACCGGTTGCATTAAAAAAAGATGGCAGTTTTTATAGTAATTCATCCGTTGCTAGCAAGGAAGATTTTAACCATTTGCGCTCATATGTGCGTGGTAAGATTCAAGATATTGGAACAGCTATTACAAATGGAGTTATTGACATTGAACCTTATAAACTAAATGATCAAACACCTTGCACGTATTGTTCATACAAAGCTATTTGCCAATTTGATCGGACCTTAGAAGAAAATAAATTTAACATTATCGTGCCTGAAAAATCTGATGTTATTTTAGAAAAAATCCGGCAGAAAGGAGGAGAAATGGTTGAGTAGTAAAATACCAAAACCTGAAAACAGTACATGGACAGATGAGCAATGGCATGCCATTACTGCAGGCGGCAAAGATATTCTAGTAGCAGCCGCAGCTGGATCGGGTAAAACAGCTGTGCTTGTTGAACGCATCATTAAGAAAATTACTTCAACTGAAAATCCTGTTGATGTCGATCGTTTGTTGATTGTTACGTTTACAAATGCCGCGGCAGCTGAAATGAGAAAAAGAATTGGGGATGCACTTGAAAAAGAAATTGTCAAACAGCCTGCTTCGCTTCATTTGCGTAGACAATTGACATTATTAAATAAGGCATCGATATCTACACTTCATTCCTTTTGCTTAAATGTATTGCGAAAATATTATTACCAAATTGATTTAGATCCTAGTTTTCGTATTGCTGATGAAACGGAAGCAGAATTGTTAATGGAAGAAGTAATGGAAGAATTATTTGAGGAACAATATAGTCTGGAAAATAATGAACTTTTTTTTGATGTTGTGGATAGGTATAGTGATGACCGAAGCGATATAGAACTTCAGTTGTTAATACGCAAACTTTATGATTTTTCCCGCTCTTATCCATGGCCTAATGAGTGGCTCGACTTTATTGTTCAGTCTTATGAAGTGAATGAATTAAGTGGAATTGAAGATTTGCCTTGGATTAAAGATTTGCGAGATGAAATAAAAATTAATCTTGAAGCTTACCGTGAGTTATTAAACCGTGCTCTAAAACTGACGAAAGAGCCGGGAGGACCTTCTCCGTATGCAGATAATATCATCGATGACTTAAATATTGTTGAAAATTTACTTGCGGCAAATGAACAGTCATGGGATGCCCTTTACGATAAGATGAAATCAGTATCTTTTTCTAAATTAAAAACTTGTAGAGGAAACGATTATGACAAAAAACTTCAAGAAATGGTAAAAGGTGCCCGTGAGCAGGTTAAAAAAGGCATTAGTACATTGAAAGATGAGTTCTTTAGTCGTAGACCGGAACACTATTTAAAAGATATGGAGGAAATGAAGCCGGTAGTTGCCACGCTCGTTGACCTTGTCAAGGAGTTTTCAAAGCGATACCAAGCGATGAAAAAAGAAAAAGGCCTCGTTGATTTTGCCGATTTGGAGCATTTTTGCCTAGAAATTTTATGTGATGAAAATTCAACGAAAGATCATCTTTTGCCATCACCTGTTGCCATAGAATATCAGAAGCTGTTTGAAGAAGTTTTAGTTGATGAATATCAAGATACAAACTTAGTTCAAGAAACAATTATTCGCCTTGTATCTAGATCTAACAATTTATTTATGGTCGGTGATGTAAAGCAAAGCATCTATCGCTTCCGTTTGGCAGAGCCGCATCTATTTTTAAGCAAATATAAACAGTTTCAAAAAGAAGACGATGCCACAAGTCCTGGAATTCGTATTGATTTATCGAGAAACTTTCGAAGCCGTGTCGAAGTATTGGAAGGTACCAATTACATCTTCAAGCAAATTATGAATACACATGTCGGTGAAATTGACTATGATGAAGATGCTGAACTGAAACTAGGAAATTTAAATTATCCTCCATCAGATCAAATGAAAACAGAACTGCTCTTGATTGACCGAGAAGGGGAAACAGCAGAACAGGAAGCAAATGCTGAGGAAGAGACCAGTGAAAAACTTGAGCTTGCCGAGTTGGAAACTGTTCAACTAGAAGCAAGAATCATCGGCATGAAAATAAAAGAACTAATTGGACAACCATTTACAGTAACAGATAAAAATGGCAATACCCGTAATATTACTTACCGCGATATTGTCATTCTTCTTCGGTCGATGCCTTGGGCTGAAGCGTTCATGGAGGAAATGAAAGAGTTTGGGATTCCGGTTTATGCTGAACTTTCGACTGGTTATTTTGAAGCAACAGAAGTTTCGATCATCATGTCTTTATTAAAAATTATTGATAATCCTTACCAAGATATACCGCTTGTTGCAGTCCTTCGTTCTGCCATCGTTGGTATAACAGAGGAGGAACTGGCGCTTATTCGCATTCATGAAAAAAATAACAATTATTTCGATGGTGTAAAAAGCTATATTAAATCAGGAGAAAACGGAGACCTTGTAAAGAAACTTCATAGTTTTTATATCCAGCTGAAAGAATGGCGATCAAGAGCTAGAAAAGGTGCATTATCAGAATTGATTTGGCAATTATATCGAGAAACCGGCTTTTATGATTATGTGGGCGGGTTGCCTGGCGGAAAGCAGCGGCAAGCCAATTTAAAGGCTTTGTACGACCGTGCAAAGCAATATGAAGAAACTTCATTTCGAGGTTTGTTCCGTTTCTTGCGCTTTATAGAAAGAATGCAAGACCGCGGCGATGACTTAGGAGCGGCAAGAGCCCTTGGCGAGCAGGAAGATGTTGTCCGGATGATGACGATTCATAAAAGTAAAGGCCTTGAATTTCCAGTTGTTTTTGTCGCAGGACTTGGCCGGCAATTCAATATGCAAGATTTGCGTAAAAAAGTGCTCCTTCATAAAGAACTTGGTTTTGGTTCCAAACTTGTGAATCCAACTTTAAGGATTAGTTACCCGACGCTTCCGGCTTTGGCGATTAAACGACGCTTAAAGATGGAGCTATTAGCGGAAGAGATGCGTGTTTTATATGTTGCTTTAACACGAGCGAAAGAAAAACTTTATCTTGTCGGTTCCGTCAAAGACGCGGAAAAAGCTTTAGAAAGATGGAATGAGGAAGCGGATACTAGAGGCTGGCTATTACCAGATTACGTCAGGGCAAAAGCAATGAGTTATTTGGATTGGATCGGTCCAGCGCTAGTAAGACATCCTGATTGTACAATTTTGCATACCCAATTATCAGAAAGTAATCATTTGATCCATCCTTCCAAATGGGAAGTTCGTTTGATAAATGCAGAAAATCTCCCGATGGATTTAAGCAAGTCCGAAGGTGAACATGCAAATTTATTTAAACAAGTTGAAAATTGGGAGATTGTCCCGATTGAAAGTGAATTAAAAGGCCAAATTTATAAACAGCTTTCTTGGAAATATCCTTATCCATTAGCTGAAACGAAGCGTTCTAAACAATCCGTATCAGAAATAAAATCAAGGAAACAAGTGGCAGATGCTTATTCAGATACGGTTATGATTAAAAGGTTCAGCCCACCAATACAAGACCGGCCACGATTTTTGCAGAAAAAAACTTTGACTGCTGCAGAAAGAGGAACTGCCATGCACATGGTCATGCAGCATATTCGCTTAACAGAACCTATTACGCACGAATCGATTTCTCACCTGTTAACAGAAATGGTAAGGAAAGAATTGCTCACCGAGGCTCAAAAAGAAGTAATCGAAATTGACGGCATTATCCAATTTTTTGAAACAGAAATAGGTAAAAGATTACTCAATGCTAAGAAAGTTAAGAGAGAAGTGCCGTTTAGTTTGGCGTTGCCTGCAAGAGAAGCTTATTCTGATTGGTTCAGTGATGAGGATGAGAACATTTTAGTTCAAGGTGTCATGGATTGCGTTTTTGAAGATGATGATGGATTCGTGTTAATCGATTATAAAACAGATGCCATTAAAGGACGTTTTCAAAACGAAATCAACGCAAAACAAGTTTTAGAAGAACGTTATCGTTTGCAAATGGATTTATATGGAAGAGCATTAATGAATATATGGAAACTCGACCGACTTGAAAAATATCTTTTCTTCTTTGATGGAAATTTGCTTATAAAAATATAGATGTTATATAACAATATTATAAAACCCGGGAGATAATGTTGAATGAACAATGTAATATCTTCCGGGTTTTTTTACTTTATATTCATTAAAAATAGTGATTTTACGCTATTTTGAAGTACAAAAACCAATAATTGTAAGTAATTTATAAAATTTTGTAAACATTTAAAAAAATATTTAATTTTTTGTCGATTTATGATAGTGTTATATAACAAGGATATCTTCTTTTGGGGGTTGGAGGAATTTATGACAACAGACGCACGTAAAAAAGAAATATTGTTTTTGGATGAAACAGCAAATTTGAAAAACTATGATGAAGCTTATGCCAATTTTGATTGGAAACAAGTTGAGGAAACGTTTACTTGGTATAAAACTGGGAAAGTAAACATGGTTTATGAAGCAATTGACAGACATGTCGAAAATGGCAAAGCAGATCAAATTGCCCTTTACTTCACTGATGGTGTTCGCGACGAGGCTTACACTTATGCTGAAGTTCAAAAAAATTCTTGTCAATTTGCAAATGGATTGCGATCCCTTGGAATCGGAAAAGGGGACAGAGTATTTATTTTCATGCCAAGAAGTCCTGAATTATATTTTGCGATTTTAGGTACGGTTCGCATCGGTGCAATAGCTGGTCCATTATTCGAAGCATTTATGGAAGAAGCTGTAAAAGACCGGTTGAGCGACAGCGGAGCGGTAGCTGTTGTTACGACGCCAGCATTAGTAAATCGAATTCCTGTTGATGAACTTCCTGAACTAAAACATATCATTTTAGTTGGAGCGGAAGAAACAACATCTGATAAACAAGTCTTGTATCAAGATTTAATGAGCAAATCTGATGAATATATAATTGAATGGGTTGACCGTGAAACAGGCATGCTTCTTCACTATACATCTGGTTCTACTGGAAAACCAAAAGGTGTTCTTCAAGTGCATGACGCAATGGTTCACCAATATCATGCCGGAAGACTCGTTTATGATTTACGCGAAGGAGATATTTATTGGTGTACAGCTGACCCAGGCTGGGTAACAGGTACGTCAGCAGGTATGTGGTCACCATGGTTAAACGGTGTAACTGCAGTTTTACGCGGTGGACGATTTAACGCAGAAGAATGGTTTAAAACTCTTGAAAAATACGGGGTAACCGTTTGGTTTAGTGCACCAACTGCTTTCAGAATGTTAATGGCAGCGGGAAATGAACTTCCAAAAAAATATAATCTAGAAAAACTTCGTCATATTCTTTCAGCGGGTGAACCGTTAAATCCGGAAGTTATTCGTTGGGGCTTAGATGTATTAAAACTTCGAATTCATGATAACTGGTGGATGACAGAAACAGGTTCTAGTATTTGTGCTAACTTCCGCTGTAATCCAATTCGACCAGGTTCAATGGGGAAACCGCTTCCAGGCATAACGCTTGCAATTGTTGATGACCAAGGGAATGTATTGCCTCCGAACCGTATGGGCAACTTGGCCATTAAACCAAAATGGCCGGCAATGGTTCGTGCAATTTGGAATAATAAAGAAAAGTATGATCAATATTTCGAAACTGGTTGGTTTGTGTCAGGGGATTCTGCTTATATGGATGAAGATGGCTACTTCTGGTTTGAAGGCCGTGTAGACGATGTCATCAATACAGCTGGTGAACGTGTAGGTCCATTCGAAGTAGAAAGCAAACTAGTAGAACACCCAGCAGTAGCGGAAGCAGGGGTTATCGGTGTTCCTGATCCAGTTCGCGGTGAAGTTATTAAGGCATTCATCACCCTTCGTGATGGCTATGAAGAAAGCGAAGAGTTAAAACAAGAAATTCGCGAATTCGTCAAAACTCGTCTAGCAGCTCATGCAGCGCCAAGAATGATCGAAATTCGCCAATCAATTCCAAAGACAAGATCTGGAAAAATTATGCGCCGCGTTTTAAAAGCTTGGGAACTTGGCTTGCCAACAGGCGACTTGTCAACGATGGAAGAATAATCAAGTAGAAAGTATAAAAACTCCTAATCTGAAATAGTGTCAGATTAGGGGTTTTTTATTGGCTTTATAGGAAATGTATTTCTTCTTTTCATTTCAAGTCCTTTTAATCATATCCCATATCTGAAAACAATACATATCTGAATGAAACAATATTCCCGCGTCTTTTTCACAAAACTTCCACTAATTATACCTAATATAAGATCATGTCCTTCATTAGTCCCTAAAAAGAGAAATGTATCATATTGATTAAATATTTGTGAAAAACGGCATTTGCGTAGCTTCTGCAAAATCTCTCTAATAGGAATGGATCGTCCAAAAGTCATAAAAAGTGTCTTTTTCCCATATCTTTAATCTTTGACGAATCACATTTCGATATGACCTTTTAACATTTTTTCTATTATTGAAAAACTCCAACACCGATTAAATGAATAGAATTTTTATCGAAATCTCTTAAAAAGAATAATAGAGAAATATATCGTAAAAAGTTTATAAAATTTTGTTGTAAGAGTGTGGGAAATCATGGTATATTCTTGTAGTAAACGCTTACATTTATAATATACTTTTCGTGGGAGGGGATTATTTGGGAGTATTAGAAATAAAAGACGTAACATTGCGTTTTGGCGGTGTTGTCGCTCTTGACCACGTCAGTTTTACAGTGAACAAAGGGGAAATTTTTGCATTAATCGGCCCAAATGGTGCCGGAAAAACGAGTATGTTGAATTGTATTAGCGGTTTATATCAGCCGTCTGAAGGTACCATTTCATTTAATGGGCAAGTTATAAACCATCTTAAGCCTCATAAACGGGCAAGTTTAGGAATCGCCCGCGCATTTCAAAATATTGAGCTATTTCCACATCTTTCCGTTTTGGACAATTTAATGCTAGGTAGACATGTAAGAATGAAATCAGGTTTATTATCCTGCGGAATATATTGGGGGAAAGCACAGCGAGAGGAAGTTGAACATCGAAGGAAAGTGGAGGATGTTATTGATTTCCTCGAAATAGAAGATATACGCGATATACCAGTAGGTACGCTTTCGTATGGTCTCCAAAAAAGGGTTGAAATGGGCCGAGCTCTTGCCTTAGAACCTGAACTATTGCTTTTAGATGAGCCGATGGCAGGCATGAACAATGAAGAAAAAGAAGATATGGCCCGCTATATTATTGATATTCATGAAGAAATGAAAACTACGATCATCCTAATTGAACATGATATGGGAGTTGTCATGGATTTGTCAGATCATATAGCTGTACTTGATTTCGGTAAGCTGATCGGATACGGAACCCCGACTGAAATACAAAACAATCCGAAAGTCATTGAGGCATATCTAGGAGAGGAGCAAGCTGGATAGTTGTTTAAGCAGAAAACTATTGTTTCATTTGCTAAAGACTAGCATAAGGAGGAAAGCTCAATGGATAATATGACATTTCCTCAAATCCTATTGGAACGAACAAAAAAGGAAGGATCACGAGTTGCTTTACGTAGAAAAGACTATGGGATTTGGAATGAATATACGTATGAGAAATATTTTGAAGAAGTGAAACTATTTGCGCTAGGACTTCTAGATTTAGGTTTTAAAAGATATGATAAATTAGCGATTATTGGAGACAATCGGCCTGAATGGGTTATTAGTGAGCTTTCAGCCCAAAGTTTGGGAGGAGTTTCCGTTGGCATTTACCAAGAATCGCTCCCAAATGAAATTAGTTATATTATCAACAATTGCGATGCTACTTTCGTTGTTGTTGAAGATCAAGAACAAGTCGATAAAATTTTGGAAGTCAAACATGAAATTCCGAAAGTAAAATGGATCATCTATTATGACAAACGAGGTATGAGAAACTATAATGATCCGAGTTTATTATATTTTAAGGATGTACAGGAAATCGGCAAAAAAGTAGAAGAAAAAAATTCAGAATTATTTGAACAAGAAGTTAAAAAAGGTAATTTTGATGACATTGCTATTTTCTCCTATACTTCAGGAACAACAGGAAATCCAAAAGGAACGATGCTAACTTACCAAAATCTATTCGATATGGCGAAAAATTTATCTGCGATTGACCCATTAGAAAAAAATGATCAATATTTATCATTTTTGCCGCTAGCATGGATCGGTGAGCAAATGATGACAATTGGTTTAGGTTTATATAACGGTATTACTGTAAATTTCCCGGAAGAACCTACAACCGTTATGCAAAATTTAAGAGAAATAGGACCACATGTAATCTTTTCACCACCAAGAATCTACGAAGATATGGTTTCAAAATTTCAAGTTAAAATTCAAGATGCTAGTTGGCTTAAACGAAAAATTTATGAATGGTGCAAACCGATCGGCGAAAAAGTAGCTGAAGCCCATTTAAATAATCAACCGGTTAGTACCGGCACAAAATGGTTATACAAAATAGCTGATTATTTGATGTTTAGTGCGATTCGTGACCATTTAGGTTTATTAAGAATTAAACGTGCATATACCGGAGGAGCACCGCTTGGACCTGATGTATTTAAGTTTTTCCATAGTATCGGTGTCAATATTAAAAGTATTTATGGCCAAACTGAAGTTTCAGGAATTGCCATCGTCCATCGTGATGGAGATATAAAAGTTGATAGTGTTGGCATACCGCTTCCAGGAACAGAAGTCAAAATTTCAGATGAAGGAGAAATTCTCATTAAAAGCACAAGTGTTTGTAAAGGCTATTATAAAAATGAAAAGTCAACGAAAGAAACGATTGAAGATGGATGGCTTCATACAGGGGATGCCGGCTATCTTGATGAAAAAGGCCATTTATACGTCATTGACCGGCTGAAGGATGTCATTCGCTTGCAATCAGGTGAAATGTTTTCGCCGCAATTTATTGAAAACAAATTAAAATTCAGTCCTTATATTAAAGAAGCGGTTGCGATAGGCCGAGGGAAACCATATGTAGTGGCGATGATCAATATTGATATGGATAATGTCGGCAGATGGGCTGAGAAAAATCAAATTACTTACACAACTTATACAGATTTATCATCAAAACCGGCTGTCCTTGAATTAATTCAAGAGCAAGTAAATGAAGTAAACAAAACATTGCCGGAAAAAGCAAGGATCAAAAAGTTTGTCCTTCTCTACAAAGAGTTGGATGCTGATGATGAAGAATTGACACGTACGAAAAAAGTTCGCCGTCAATTTGTTGCGAAAAAATATGAAAAGCTCATTGAAGGTTTATATTCTCAAAATGAAAAAATTGACGTCGAAGGTACGATCAAATATCGGGACGGAAAAGAACAGATTATTCGTACAACCTTAACAGTTGTCTCATTATCAGAACAAGAGGGGGTTGCTTGATGACATTTTTTCTACAAATGTTGGTGACAGGGATTGTTATTGGAAGTGTTTATGCACTTGTGGCACTAGGTTTCGTATTAATCTATAAATCTAGTGATGCAATCAATTTTGCACAAGGAGAGTTTCTATTAGTTGGAACGTATGTATGCTTGACTTTAGTTTCAAGCTATCATATTCCGTTTATTCCTGCGCTAATTATTACGCTCATCTTTAGTGCTGTCCTGGGCCTTGTCATCGAACGCATTATACTTCGGCCATTTATTGGGGAACCAGTCATTTCGTTAATCATGGCGACAATCGGATTATCAAGTGTCTTACTTGGAATTATCCATATTATTTGGGGCCATGAAACAAAAGTATTTCCGGAAATTTTCTCAAGTCAACCAGTTCAATTAGGCAGCATTATTATAGCTCCGGTTTATTTATGGTCACTGGCAATTGTAGTCGTAATGCTTGTAATATTTTCTTTATTTTTCAAATATTCAAAACTTGGAATTGCAATGCGGGCTACAGCCGATGACCAACAAGCGGCAATGTCTATGGGTATTAGTGTAAAAGTCATTTTTGCTTGTGCTTGGGCCATTGCAGCTGTTGTTTCTGCTGTTGGTGGCGTTTTGTTAGGAAATATTAACGGGGTCAACTCTTCGCTTGCACTCATTGGGTTAAAAGTTCTACCGGTCGCAATACTAGGAGGACTTGATAGCATCCCTGGTGCAATTATCGGCGGCATTATTATTGGAGTTATTGAAAGTATGACAGGTGGGTATCTCGATCCTCTCGTAGGCGGAGGATTAAAAGAAGTCATGCCGTTTATCATCCTTGTTTTCATTCTAATGTTCAAGCCATACGGTTTATTTGGCAAAAAAGAAATAGAAAGGGTGTAATAGATGCGGAACCCATTTGTCATGGAATGTGGGGAATTCCACGTTAACTATAAGCAAGATATGGCGATATGGAAGATTCCTAGAGTTCGCCTGAGAATATTTGCAATTGCGATTTTTTTCGCTATTTTTCCTTTGTTTGCTTCCGACTATATTACAGGACTAGCAACTTTATGTGGAATCGCAGCGATTGGAGCGATTGGCCTTAATATTTTAACCGGATTTACAGGCCAAATATCTATCGGTGTTGGGGCATTTTTAGGTGTTGGTGGTTATACGTCTGCCATTTTAACAACAAAATTAGGCTTAAGCTTTTGGTTGTCAATGCCTCTAGCCGGAATTGTAACAGCGCTTGTTGGCGCGTTATTTGGAATTCCTTCGCTCAGGTTGAAAGGTCTTTATTTGGCGATTGCGACACTAGCTGCCCAAGTGATTATATTGTTTGTTATTTCAAGATGGGATTCATTAACAGGCGGAACAGCTGGTCTTGTATTAATGCGTCCTGAAATCGGAAGTTTCTCGTTTTCGAGTGAAACAAGTTACTACTACTTAATGTTTGTTGTGTTAGTTGCGACAATCGTATTTTCACTAAATTTATTTAGATCAAGAGTAGGACGTGCATTTATAGCCGTGCGCGACCGCGATGTTGCTGCAGAGGTCATTGGTATTGACTTATTCAAATATAAGGTAATGGCGTTTTTTATAAGCTCGTTTTTCGTCGGCATTGCTGGCGCGTTACTAGGGCATTACATGATGGTTGTGAGCCCGGAACTGTACAGTACGACGGTTTCGATTGAATATTTAGCGATGATTCTTGTCGGTGGTCTTGGCAGCGTGTTTGGTTCTATTTACGGTGCAGTTTTTATTACACTGCTTCCAGTCGTTCTTCGTACCGTCGTTGAATTGTTTAGCGGTGTATTCCCGGAACTGGCAGGTTTATTAGTGGGGATGAAAGAAGTCGTTTTCGGTTTAGTTATAATTTTATTCCTCATATATGAGCCACATGGACTTGCGAAAATATGGCAGAACATTAAAGATTACTTTAAGCTTTGGCCGTTTTCGTATTAATGGTTTGCTTTAGGTTGTTGGGGATAACAGATAAATGGTCAAAGGCCATTTATCGTTATTTCTATAGATTTTAATGAAAAAAGAATAGGGGGAGAATAATGGAGAAAAGAAAATTTTTGTCAATCTTAGCAATGATTGTACTAGCGATCGGACTTTTAGCAGGATGCTCAGGTGGGGGAAATCAATCAACGCAAACACAACCTGCAAGTGGAAATGAAAGTGATGGCAAGTCAGAAGAAGCAGCATCTAGTACTGAAGTAAAAGGAACAATTAAAATTGGTGGCCTGTTTGATTTAACTGGAGGAACAGGTGATGTTGGAACACCTTATGCAGAAGGTGAGAAAGCTTATTTCGATTATTTATCTACACAAGACCCAGTCAATGGATATAAACTTGAATTGATTGGCGATGATTATGCATATAAAATTCCTGAAGCAACAAAGCTTTATCAAAAACTGAAGTCAAAAGATAAAGTTGCAGCAATTTTAGGATGGGGAACTGGTGATACCGAAGCACTCAGACAGTTAGTTGCTGCCGATAAACTACCATTCATTTCAGCTTCTTATTCAGAAAATTTAAAAAACATGGACGAAAGCCCATACAATTTCTTAACAGCCGCTTCCTACTCTGACCAAGCGCGGGCTGTATTAAAGTGGATTAAAGATAATCATACAGAAGGAACACCAAAAGTTGCGTTAATTTACAATGATACAGCTTTTGGTAAGTCTCCGATTCAAGATGCAAAAGATTTTGCAAAAGAGATTGGCATTGAAATTGTTGATGAGCAAATCGTTGACTTAAAAGCGTTAGATGCTACATCTCAATTATTAAATATGCAAAAGAAAGACCCTGATTATGCAATCATCCAAGAAACTTGGGGTGCGACTGCTACAATTTTAAAAGATGCTAAAAAATTAGGTCTTGATACACAATTCATTGGTTTAAACTGGTCAACTGGTGAAGGCTTGATCCCAATTACAGGAGATGCAGCTGAAGGCTTTATCGGCGTCGTAACACATGCATTCCCTTATGAAGATTTGCCTGGTATGGAAGAAATCAGAACTTACCTTGAATCAAAAGGCGAAAAGCTTGAAGATAAAGACCAAAAGTTTATCCAGGGCTGGGTTGCTGCAAAAATTATGGTTGAAGGTGTGAGACTCGCCGATGATCCAACAACGGGCGAAGGTATTCGCGCAGGTCTTGAAAAAATAACAAATTTAGATCTAGGTGGGCTTGCGGCTCCTATTACGTTCACACCTGACAATCATGGTGGAACAAACCAAATTCGCCTTGCAAAAGTCCAAAATGGAAAATTTGAAGTATTTACAGATTACTTCAGCTATTAAAGCACATGTTAGGGTGTTTCTATTTGGGAACACCCTAATTTTTAAATGGGAGGAAAGCTATGCTGACGTTGAATAATGTCGAAGTCATGTATGATAAAGTGATCCTTGTTCTAAAAGGGATGTCAATGGTAATTCCCGAAGGTAAAATTGTTGCATTGTTAGGAAGCAATGGTGCTGGGAAAACAACAACATTAAAAGCAATCTCCGGTTTATTAAAAAGTGAACGCGGTGAAGTGACCGATGGTTCGATTCAATTATATGGAGAAAGAATTGACGGACAATTAGCCGAAACGATTGTAAAAAAAGGAATCTTTCAATGTATGGAAGGGCGCCGTGTTTTTAAACATCTAACGGTGGAAGAAAACTTAATAGCAGGTGCTCATACACGTACGGATCGAAAAAATTTAAAAGAGGATATTAAAAAAGTTTACCATTATTTTCCAAAGCTTGAAATGTTAAAAAACCGTCAAGCGGGATATCTTTCGGGCGGTGAGCAGCAGATGCTAGCGATTGGCCGTGGTTTAATGGCCAAGCCGAAACTATTGCTGTTAGACGAACCTTCCCTAGGGATAGCACCGATACTCGTGAAAGAAATTTTTAGCATTATTAAAAAAATAAATCAAGAAGAAGGTACAACGATTTTAGTTGTTGAACAGAATGCTAATATTGCTCTCTCGATAGCTGATTATGGCTATATTATGGAAAACGGCCGCATCGTTCTTGATGGACCGGTTGAAAAGCTTTTAGCCAATGAAGATGTCCGGGAATTTTACCTCGGAATGAGCGATAAAGGACGTAAAAGTTACCGTGATTTGAAATCTTATAAACGAAGAAAACGGTGGTTGTAATGAGTGAGAAAATTTTTGAATTGATTCAATATGCATATGAACACTCCGAGGCATTCAAGGAACGAATGATTCGTTCCAATCTTGAACCGAATGATATAAAAACAAAGGAAGATTTATCGAAACTTCCAATATTAAAAAAAGAAAATTTGCCCATCTTGCAGCAAGACGACCTTCCGTTTGGGGGATTGGCAACGATTCCAATTCAACAAATGGCTCGCGTCTTTATGTCGCCTGGTCCCATTTATGACCCGCAAACGAGTGAAGATGATTTTTGGAGATTTGCTGAAGCCTTAAAAACAGCGGGGTTTCACGAAAATGATGTAGTCCAAAATACATTTTCCTATCATTTATCTCCGGCAGGTTTTATATTTGATAGTGCCTTGCGAAAACTTGGAGCAACGGTTATTCCGGCAGGAGTTGGCAATCGGGAATTGCAAGTTCAAATTATGAAAGACTTAGGTGTAACAGGTTATGTTGGGACACCAAGCTTTTTGGCAATCTTATTAGATGCAGCGGAAGAAAAAGGCTGGAAAGTCGGTTCTGAAATAAAGCTATCAAAAGCATTTTTTACAGCGGAAAAATTTACAACGGAGCTTCGTCAAAGATTTACTGATTATGGGATTGATGTATATGAAGGTTATGGCACTGCAGATTGCGGTTTGATTGCTTACGAAGATAAACAAGGTGAAGGTTTAAAAGTGACGGAGACAGCTATTGTACAAATATGCGACCCGCATACAGGAGAAGTGCTTTCAGACGAAGGTGAAGGGGAAGTTGTTGTAACATTATTTGATCAACATTATCCGCTCATTCGTTTTGGTACCGGTGATTTATCAAGCTGGATCAAAGGGAAAGTTGGTGAAAGATTAACAGGTGTATTAGGACGGGTGAGCGATGGTGTAAAAGTAAAAGGCATGTTTGTCCGAGAAAATCAATTGACGGCGGTTCTTGAGCAATTAGGACTTCCTAATTATCAAGCAGTTGTCACGAGAAAAGAACATCAAGATCATTTGGAAATTTTCATAGAATCAGACCGTCCGATTCCTGATAATATTGGATTAAAATTAAAAGACGTCATCCGGGTTACTCCTCACATTACAACTGTTCTGCCTGGGGAGCTCAAAGGTGAATCAAAAAAATTAGTTGATAAACGGGAGTGGAAGTAGCAGAAAATATTCATGTTCGTTCAATCGCACGCTTAAGTGCCATATTTTCATAGAAAAAGAGTGAAAATCTTTCCGAAACAAAAAAAAGATTTTCACTCTTTAACTGTTTACATTCAAAGAACCTTGATCTGATGCATCAGGGTCAAATGCATTCGTTGCACTAATAGCGTTATTTGTCCAAACAAAATTACCTGTATTTAAAGAACCGGAACCCGCAAAGGTTTTCCCAACCGTTTTAGGGGATACGTAAAAGGAATCACCAAAATTTACGACACCTTCAGCACTCGTAATATTAATCGGACCACCAACGATTGCAGGCATATAAAACATCCTTTATGTTTTTTATTTTTAATGTATGAAAGTTTCAGATAATGGTTCGTTTTATTTTTAAACTAAAAACTAAAATCTATAAATAAAGATGCTTGCACGTTTATGAATGATTATTATTGGCCTCAACTTCCTGAGAAGTATCACGGTCCTTTATTAAATGGCGAATATGTTTTACCCTAGCTTCACTTTGAATCGTATTGGTTGAGCCTATTTGAAAAACAGTAGAAGTGGAAACCCCAAAAATTGAAACTTTGTTAACTTCGATTTTTGGACATTCATTATTTCGCGCCATAAATACTCGTTCAGTAATGATTGGACTTGGAATATGTCGATAAAAGATCGGATAATGAAAACTGCCTTCGTTTTCTAGAAAAAGTTCCTGTTCCCGTTGAACAGCTAGCGCCTTTGAATAAAGACGAATCGTAAAAGAATCGCCAATTTCAACGACCGAACCATCTTTAATGGAGCTAATATTAACAGAATCAACAATAGAAAGTCGCTTTTCCATTGCAATACACCCTTCGCAATTCCTAACGGTTTAAAGTTGGACAAACGGTCCGATGACTAAAGATTCAGCAGGTGTATCGAAAGCGGAAGTAGTTGCAATTGTATTGGCGTCCCCTATTAAAAATATTGAAGAGATCGAAATCCCTGTTATATCGATATTACAGACAGAAAGACCGTGGTTTATGACTGTAAAATGTATCATTGATCATGTCCTCCCGTTGGCATATGTTGAATAAAAGCATCTATAGCATTTTGAATATCTCTTTTTATTTTAGATAAAACGAAGCTATGCATTTCTTCGATATTAGCATCACGCATACTGTGGGCCATTTGATTTATATAATAATGGAGACGTCCATCCAATTGTCTTTCAATATCTTGAATGATAAATGTCCGGTGCTTATCGCTAATGTTTTTATTATATTTATGTGCACATTCATCAATAAATTGGTGGCACTCTATGTTTAAATATTGCCGAACCTCATTTTTTAGTTCTGTATAAAAATTAGGGTACTGTTGCATGATTGGTAATTCTCCTTGTAGATTTTCTCCGACGGCAAAATTTTCGATCGTTTCCGGGTCTGATAATCCTTGTGGTGTTAAGCCGATATTTAAAGTTCCTTCCAGTCTTTCAATCTTTAATTGGTCGAATTTATATTCGATTTTGTCGATGTGGGTGATTTGCCGCTCTTGAAGTTGATTAATTTTTGATTGTAAGCTTTTAACCTCTTCTTGCAAATCGTTTAATAATTGTTGATGCTTAAGTAAATAAGAATCAACTTGGTGTAAGTAACGAAAAATGTGGCCGTAATCGTTCATTCTCTTCACCTCTTTCCAAAGTATAATATGGCTGGAAATTGAATAGGTGAAAGCCTAGACTGTTCCTCCATTTAAAGAATCAGACTGTTGGTTTGGTGAGCTTCCAGCAGTAGGTGCCGGCCCCGTAAATCCTCCCGTATTATATAAATGGGAATATGGTTTAATAATACCGGCACTGCCAATTTGAAAGACTGATGAATTAGATATTCCACCGATTTTAATATAATGAATGATGATGCTTTGATTTACATAAAAGTTCATGAGTAAAACTCCTTCGAACGATCATAAGTTTAAAGCAAGCGGTTGATCGACAACATTTGAATCATATGTGTTCGTGTTGCTGTAATGATTGACTACGTTAATTTGGTCCCCTGTATTAAAAGAGCCTGCTCCAGCAAAGGTCTTGGCTGTACTTACCGGCGCAATTGTAAATACATCACCAATATTTAATACAGAGCTTGAATTTATGGATACTACGTTGATAACTCCTACAATTGCTGGCATAGAAACACCCTTTTGAAAAATTATTCTGTAATAGACTATGACAATAACCTAAGCATTGTTCCAAAACAAAAAATTGTAGAATTTAGTCAAAATTTTATACTATACCATTATTTGTAATATGTGGTATAGTAATAGCGATGTGCTGTTTGAATTTTCAAAAAGTTTAATAGGGGGGCATGATTATGTACGTACCATTGTTATTAAATGATTTCTTAGATCGAGCAGCGAAATTGTATGGACAAAAGCTTGCCGTGATCAACTGTGACGGAAGAGAGTATACGTATGCTGAGCTCAATGAAAGAGTGAATCGTTTATCTAGGGGATTGCAATCTTTAGGGGTTCAAAAAGGAGACCGCGTTGCCTATTTGGCGCCGAACACGTTAGAAATGCTTGAAGGCTTTTATGGCGTTTTCCAAATTGGTGGGATCATCGTACCGCTCAATACTCGTTTAAAACCTGAAGATTATTTATTTATCTTAAATCATAGTGAAACAAAAGTTTTAGTTTGCGATCAAGAACTTTATCATCAAATTGCACCGATTCGTGAAAAATTGCAAACTGTTGAAAACGTTTTAATTCATTATGCAGACGATTCTTGCGAAGACATTCATTATGATCGATGGCTCGCTCAATTTTCAGGAGATCCAATTGAACGTCCTGAAATGGATGAACAAGACGTTTGCAGTTTGTTATATACAAGTGGTACAACAGGAAATCCAAAAGGTGTCATGTTAACACATCGGAACAATTACATACATGCCCTATCTGTCCAACATCATTTGCGTGTATCAGATAAAGACGTATTGTTGCACATTTTACCAATGTTCCACGTAAACGGCTGGGGCTCACCGTTTTATTATACAGCAAACGGAGCAACACAAGTGATGCTTCGTAAAATCGTTCCTGAAACAATTTTCAACTTAATCCAAAAACATAAAGTATCTGTCATGCATATGGCTCCGACTGTTTTAAATAGCTTGCTCCAATATTATGATCAAAATCCGCAAAAGTTTGATCATGATATTCGCGTTGTCATTGCCGGTTCAGCTCCTGCACCTGCTTTCGTTACGAAGGTTGAAGATGAATTGGGTTGGGAGTTTATCCAAGTATACGGCATGACAGAATCTTCACCGCTTAGCACATTTTCACCGATTCGTTCGCACCTTGAAGAGCTGCCGAAAGAACAAAAATATCGCTTAAAAGCAAAAGCGGGTATCCCGATGATTGGCTGCGATGTAAAAGTTGTAAATGAATATGGTGAAGAAGTTGCTTGGAATGGAAAAGAAATTGGAGAAGTTGTTACAAGAAGCAACGGTGTCATGAAAGGCTATTGGAAAAATGAACAAGCAACAATGGAAACGATTCAAAATGGCTGGCTCCACACTGGTGATATGGGAACTGTTGATGAATACGGAACCATTGAAATCGTTGACCGCAAAAAAGATATTATCATCAGCGGCGGTGAAAACATTTCATCCATTGAAGTCGAAGGCGTTTTGTACGAGCATCCGAAAATTTTAGAAGCTGCCGTTGTTGCTTTACCGCATGAAAAATGGGGAGAAACACCTCATGCATTTGTTGTCGTAAAACCTGGCGAAACGTTAACAGAAGAAGAAGTTATTCAGTTCTCAAGAAGCAAATTAGCACATTTTAAAGCGGTTACAGGCGTTACATTCGTTGAAGAACTACCGAAAACAGCTTCTGGAAAAATTCAAAAAGTTCACTTGCGCAATGCAGCTTGGGAGAAAATGGGAAAAGCAAAAGACGGACGTTATGTGAATTAATCAAAGTAAAAAGCAACCGTTCTGTTTTTAAATCGTTTAAAATAATTAGAGGATACGATGTTCAATATATGAGCATATATCCTCTTTTCTTTTTTGCCTTGATTCATGTATGGTGAAAAACTTTAACAAGAAAAAGGACTTCATATAAAATGGAACAATTTCTTCATTCACTCATTACTATAAAAAGCTCATATTCAACATTATTACAATTTACCATAATGGTAGCTGTATCTTGCGTTCCCTTTGCCCCCATTCCTGTTTTAGCGACGATTATAGGTGCAAATCATTCTATTATGATGGGCTTAATCATTAATCTTGGTGGTACTGTAGTGGGTTCCATCATTCAATATTTAGTAAGTAAAAATTTACTTCAAAAATTTGCAAATAAGATCTTGTTAAAATATCGTAGTTATGGACGTTTTATTTCACTTATTCAAACAAATGGATTTTTAGCAGTTTTAATTGGTCGCCTCATACCAATTCTACCTTCTGCTGGAGTAAGCCTTATAGCTGGAATATGTGGCGTTACTTTTTTATCATTCACAACAGCTACAATTTTAGGAAAATTTCCGATTATATTAGCCTTTTCATTAGCTGGCCATCAATTAGCTGAAGGGAATTGGAGTACGGTTATTCTTGCTAGTCTATATGTCCTCGTTATTTTTTTAATCGGCCGTAAAATAAAGAAAAAATGGCATTCATAGACATTTTGGTGGAACGTCTTAAACAACGTTCCATTTTTTGTGTGCTTTTATACCAAAGATTGGATCAATCTTATTTAATAAAGAAAATGAACAGGTTAGAACAATCCTTATTTGTTTATCGAATTAATCAACAACGGTAAACAAAGCTTCAGAATCGTTTCATTTTAATAAAACATCCGTTTCTTCTTTTTTGACAATTTTACGAAAGAATATGAAAATATTCATAAAATGATAGTTTCACTATAAAGGAGGATTTCATATGGACTTAGGGTTAAAAGGAAAATCCGCGTTGGTACTCGCTGCGAGCAAAGGTTTAGGAAAAGCGATTGCCACTAAACTAGCTGAAGAAGGCGCCAATGTAATGCTTGCAAGCCGCAATGAGGAAAATTTAAAAAGTGCTGCAGAGGAAATTAAGGAAAAAACAAATGGCAATGTCGATTATGTTGTATGTGATATAACAAATCCAAATTCAATTAAAGAAATGGTTGAAAAAACAGCTAAAAAGTTTGGGGCGATTGACATTCTTGTTAATAACGCCGGTGGTCCTCCAGCAGGTGTGTTTGATGATTTTGATGATGCAGCTTGGCAAAAAGCATTTGAATTAAATTTATTAAGTTATGTCAGATCCATTCGGGAAGTATTGCCTTATATGCGGAAACAAGGAGGCGGAAAGATTTTAAATATCGCTTCTTCTTCCTTTAAACAACCCATTGACGGTCTGATCCTTTCCAATACATTCCGGACTGGTGTTCTCGGTTTGGCTAAAAGTTTAGCAACAGAGCTTGCGAAAGATAAAATTTTAATTAATACGTTAGGTCCTGGGCGCATCGGAACGGACCGGTTAAATGAATTGGACAAAATTGAAGCAACGAGAAAAGGTATAACCATTGATGAAGTGAGGACAGCGAAGGAACAAACAATTCCATTAGGGCGCTATGGGCTTCCAGAAGAGTTTGCGAATATCGCAGTATTCTTATGCTCTGGAGCAAATACATATGTGACCGGACAAGCATTTTTAGTCGATGGTGGAATGGTTCGCGCCTTTTAGTGTAAATTTTTTTGCTGATATAAGAACTATGTGTATAATGGAAAGTGGTTACTGATACATAAAAAGGAGGGGAAAGAATTGATCCACGCACACGTCACATCTTGGTTTATAGCAATCATCTTGCTCTTTGTATGTTTTTCATTACATAAAAATGGAAAAGAAAAACAAGCAAAAATGACAAAGATGATTTTGCGTCTTTTCTATATATTAATATTAGCTACAGGCGGCCATTTATTTGGTCTTTACGCTTCAGCCCTTGGTTCAGGCATTTTAAGTTCTGCCGTCTTTTGGAAAGTGTTAGCGGGACTATGGGTTATTGTTTCAATGGAATTTTTACTAGCAAAACAAGCAAAAGGAAAATCAACAGAAATTGCTTGGATTCAATTTGTCGTTTCTTTGTTGGTTGCTTTATTTTTCGGCTATATTGTGCTGTAAGGAAAATTTCCGGAAACCGTTTTGTTCTGAGCGGTTTCCGGTTTTATTTTTAACAATGAAAAGAAGTTGTGACTAATCTTTTTCCATCGCTTTGGGTATATTCAAAGCGGTCTTGCTTGTTTTCGCTTCTTCGGTCAAAGAAATGTTGTACAACGCAAAGTTGCTCCTCATTATCGAAAATCATCACATTCATTCCTTCTTTAATAAAACGACTTTCCAAAAACGATAAGAAATTGTGGCAATAAATACAATCATAAAGCGAATAGGAAAGAGAGTTTAATGTTTTAACAAACTGCAAATAAGCCTCATCTGATAGTTCTTCAATTAACTGCTCTAGTGCATAAGGCAAACTTTTTCTGAAGCGCACATAATCGCCATCTTTTAAATAGTGGATGTTGTTGTCTATGTATAGGATCGTATCATCAATGATTGTTCCTTTCTTCCATCTACCGTTTAAATGGATTTCTAATTCTATACTCAAGTCTTCCAAATCATAAGCCTCTTCATTTATATCATCTACAAAAAGCAATTCATTTCCTATATTCGTAATGGTGCCTTCAATAAATGCCCGTTCTTGATCGGGAATGACAGAAAGCTTTCTTTCTAAATTCAATGCAATACCTCCTTTACTAGATTTGTTTTCCATTGTTTCACAATACAATAAAAAAAATACAAAGCTGAAATACAAACTTTGGAAACGGTTCCCTTTTTACACTTTGAATAACAAATGAATTTTTACTGATACTACAATTGTAAAATCAATATTTTAAAGAGGAGGATTTTCAATGACTGTCGCTTCACAATTAAAACAAACGTTGGCTGGATTAAAAAGTGCACAAGCAAGCTTTGAAACATTTGCTCTTCAAACTGAAAATAAAGCAGCAAAAGAAATGTACCAAAATGCTGCTCGTCAAACACAACAAATTGTTGATCAATTAAATGCTCGTGTCCAAGAAATTCAACAGGAAGAACCTCAATACAATAACTAATTCAATGAATTGTAATAACTAAAAGAGGCTTTTCTTCAGCCTCTTTTAAATCCATTTTGTAAAAAGCATATATTAGAGGATGATTCAATGAAGTATGCATCTATTTTTTCGTTATTGATTATTATTTTTTCAGTATTGTCTGGCTGTAACGAACAGAACAGTAAGATGCAAAGTAATGTTAATGGACCTGCTCCAATGGGCACTGCCTACATTCAATCAAACATAAATCAGCAACATGCTGATCAAGCAAAGGAAATTTTGCTTCAAAAAAAAGAAGTAAAATGGGTGCGCGCTGTTGAGTCAAAAAACTTATTAATGGTAGCCGTTGAGCTGAAACATTGGTATACATTTCAATCAAAAAAATTGACAAAACAAATGAAAAAAGAGCTTGAAAAACAATTGGATATGAAAACGATCGAAGTGACGACAGACCATAAAATTTTTATTGAGCTAGAGAAACTTGAAGAGAAAATACAAAATGGAGATATTTCAAAGGAAAAGCTTAATCGTGAACTAAAAGACATTCGTAAATTAATGAAAGAACAAACTTAAGATTTGGAGGATGCGCTTTTCATGTCTAATAAGCAAAAGAAAAATCTTACACCAACGATGCAAGCATACCAACAATTTGAAAAAGAAAGGGAAACGAAGCGTCCGGTTTTAAAAAATTGTATACGCGCCTTTTTAGTGGGCGGGTTTATTTGTCTAGTTGGTCAAATGATTCAAACATTTTTCATGACCTATTTTAATTTTACAGAAAAAACTGTCGGCAACCCAACTGTTGCTGTATTAATTTTTATTACGATGCTTCTTACCGGTTTTGGCGTGTATGACCGTATCGCCCAATTTGCGGGTGCAGGAACAGCCATACCGGTAACGGGATTTGGCAACGCTGTTATTTCTGCTGCCATTGAACATCGAACAGAAGGATATGTATTAGGAACAGGCAGCAATATGTTTAAGCTGGCTGGTTCTGTCATTATGTTTGGTGTCTTTTCGGCATTCATCGTTGCCATCATTAAAACGATTTTCATACAGTGGGGTGGTTGATATGCTTGTTGGTCACCGTACTTGGATTTTTGAAAATAAACCGGTTATAAAATCTTCGGCTACAGTTGTTGGACCATTCGAAGGAAATGGATTGTTAGTGGATGATTTTGACATCGTTCATGAAGATCTATGGCTTGGGCAAGATTCGTATGAAAAAGCAGAAAAAGTATTTTTAGAAGAATCTTGCCAAACATCCATAAAAAAAGCAGGATTGCGTAAAGAAGATATTCAATTTTTTTTCTGTGGTGACTTAAGCAATCAAATTACCTCAACAAGTTTTGCTGCCAGAACGTTAGGAGTCCCTTATTTTGGATTGTTTGGCGCTTGTTCCACATCGATGGAAGGTTTGGCTTTATCAGCTTTCGTTGTCAATGCCAAAGGGGCTAAATATGTATTAACCGGGGCGGTCAGCCATAATGCAGCGGTTGAAAAGCAATTCCGTTACCCAACAGAATATGGTGGCCAAAAACCGCCGACAGCACAATGGACCGTTACCGGTGCAGGAACGGCGATCATTGCTGATGAAGGGGACGGACCTTTTGTAACTTCGGCAACGATTGGAAGAGTCGTTGATATGGGCTTGTCAGATCCTTTCAATATGGGAGGAGCGATGGCGCCGGCAGCTGTCGATACCATTGAAGCCCATCTAAGAGAAAGAAATATTCCGGTTTCTTATTATGATTTAATCGTTACAGGAGATTTAGCCCATATTGGTTATGAAATTGCCCTTGATCTTTTAAATAAGCACGGGGTTAATGTGACGACTGAAAACTATAAAGATTGTGGACTTATGATTTATCGGGAAGGCCAACCGGTGTTAGCTGGGGCAAGCGGTGCTGCCTGTTCCGCAGTAGTTACGTACGGCCATTTGCTAAATGAAATGAAAAAAGGAAAACTAAAGCGAATTTTAGTAGTTGCAACTGGTGCCTTACTTTCCCCATTAACTTTTCAACAAAAAGAAACGATTCCTTGCATCGCACATGCCGTTTCCATTGAAACTGAAATTGGGGCTGGAGGTGGTATATAGATGGCCATTTATTTTTGGGCATTTGTTGTAGGAGGAGCTATATGTGTCATTGGCCAAATTATGTTTGATGTATTTAAAATGACTCCGGCACATACATTAAGTACGCTTGTTGTTGTAGGTGCGGTCTTGGATGGACTAGGCCTTTATGAGCCGTTAATAGAATTTGCAGGTGCTGGTGCAACGGTGCCGATCACAAGCTTTGGCAACTCATTAGTTCATGGCGCGCTTCAAGAAGCAGAAAAACATGGGCTCATCGGTGTTGTTACCGGGATGTTCGAGGTAACAAGTGCTGGTATTTCTGCAGCGATTATTTTCGGATTTTTAGGAGCATTAATGTTTAAGCCGAAAGGATAGTTGAGATAAAGAAAGGAGAGCATTGTCCATGACTGTCGCATCCCAAGTCAAACAATGTACGTACACGTTAAAAAGCGTTGAACAAGGTTTAATTCATTTATCCGCCCGGACACAAAAAGAAGAAACAAGAAAAACTATTCAAGAAGCAGCCTCTGTTTTAAGCGAAGTCGTTGCTGAATTAGAAAAGCGTGTAGGTGAGCTTGAATGGCATGAGCCGCAATATAAAGGTTTATAATTTACTCATAAGGAGCGGGGAAAGATGTCTGTTTGGATTGAAATAATATTACGTACACTTGGTATGTTAGTGTTGTTATTTTTTGCAGCGAAAATTTCAGGCAAAAAACAAGTCGCACAGCTTTCCTATTTTGATTATGTCACTAGGATTACCCTTGGTGGTGTGGCGGCCATTATGGCAGTCGATGTAGATATGCCTTATTTTTATGGAGTTTTAGTTATTGTCGTTTGGGTAGGTGTAACTTATTTATTTGATTTAATTGCATTAAAAAACAAAGTTGTCCGTGATTTTATTGATGGGAAGGGAACCGTGCTCATTAAAGACGGAAAAATTATGGAAGACAATTTGAAAAAAGAACAATTTACAACAGATATGCTCTTGAAGCAATTGCGGACGAAAAATGCTTTTAATGTTGCTGATGTTGAATTTGCGGTGTTGGAGCCTACCGGTGAATTAAATGTATTGTTAAAGCCGGACCGCAGGCCAATTACTTTGAAAGATTTAAACGTAAAAGTTCCTGATGAAAGTGAGCCGCAAACGGTCATTATGGATGGAAAAATTTTTCATGAACCATTGGCAACGATCGGTTTAAATCCGGCGTGGCTTAGAACAGAATTAGACAAACTAGGGGTTGCTCTTGAAAACGTATTTCTTGGACAAGTCGATTCAAATGGTCAGCTGACCGTTGACTTATATGATGATAAGATTCAAGTGCCAGAACCTGTGGAAATGCAATTATTATTATCATCGTTAAAAAAGTGCCAAGCTGATTTGGAATTATTTGCACTCGAAACAGAAGATGAAAAAGTAAAACAGATGTTTGGAAAAAATGCGAAAAAAGTAGATGAAGTCATCCGTAAAGTGGCTCCCATTCTTCAATAAAATCCCATTGCCATCAAGAAACGATGACAATGGGATTTATTTATTAATCACGAAAATATTTTTGTATCAACAAAAACTAAATAGAGTTATTTATAATACATTAAAATATCTTGCTTCCGGATGGGCAAAGACAATGGCCGTCACACTTGCTTCTGGTTCCATCATAAAGCCTTCTGTTAAATGGATGCCAATTTGTTCAGGTTTTAACAGTTTGAATAGTTTCGCTTGGTCTTCAATATTCGGACATGCCGGGTACCCAAATGAGAAACGCTGTCCTTGATATTTAGCAGCAAATAAATCTTGGATCGTAAAATCAACCGGGTCAATGATTCCCCATTGGTCCCTCATTAATTGATGAATCCGCTCGGCCATCGCTTCCGCTGTTTCTAATGCCAAAGCTTGCAGCGCATGGCTTTTTAAGAAATTTCCTTCTTCCTTCAGTTGTTCTGCTTTTTCACGTACATTTTTTCCAGCTGTAACAGCTAACAAGCCAACATAATCAAGTTCTCCGCTGTCAACAGGACGGACATAATCAGCTAAGCAAAGGTACGGTTCTTTCTGTTGACGTGGGAATGTAAATGTTTCTAGAATTTTTTGCGGATTTTCTGGATCATAAATGATAATCGTATCCCCATCCGCCTGCGCAGGGAAAAAGCGATAAATGGCAGCAGGTTTTATAAAGTCTCCATGTTTTGCTTCAAACAGCAGTTCATCAATCGTATCTTTAATGAGCAATGCTTTTTCATCTTTTTCTTCAAGATGCTTAAGTACATTTCCTTTCAAACCTAAATGATGCCCTAGAAGCATTTGCAAATTAATATACGGTTCAACATGGGATAAGGAGTAGTCTTTCAATATATGTTCTTCCAAATCCCTCGGTTTATAGACAGGTACATTTGTTGATACGTTAGATCGGATTTTGCCGGCTGCAGTCGTTTTCACTTTGTCTTGTTTTTGACTTGCATTTGCCTGCACTTTTTCTGCTTTCTCTATAAGAAGTTGCTTTCGTTCTTCTTCATTTTGGAGACGGTTAGCGAGTTCCAATCCGCTCATTGCATCTTTCGCATAAAGGACAAGTCCGTCATATTCCGGTGCAATTTTCGTTTCGGTAAATTTCCTTGATAAAGCCGCACCTCCTACGAGAATCGGAATAGAAATATTGGCTTGTTTCATATCTTGGGCTGTCAGCACCATTTGCTGGGCTGATTTTACTAATAGCCCGGATAAACCGACAATATCTGGGTTTTCTTCACGAATCGCTTTGATCAAATCAGCGGGCGCCACTTTAATCCCTAAGTCAATGACTTTATAACCATTATTAGAAAGTATAATATTGACTAAGTTTTTGCCAATATCGTGGACATCGCCTTTGACAGTTGCCAAAAGTACTTTTCCTTTGCCGCTTTCGTTTTCGTTTGTCTCCATATAAGGTTCAAGGAAGGAAACAGCCGCTTTCATTACTTCAGCACTTTGAAGCACTTCTGCAACAATGAGCTGATTGTCATTAAACAGTCTTCCAACTTCAGCCATTCCGTCCATTAAAGGCCCATTAATAATATCAAGCGGTGTTGGATACGTTTGAAGCGCCATTTCAAGATCTGGGATTAATCCTTCTTTTGTACCTTCGACAATATAGTAGGCTAGGCGCTCTTCCAATGTCATTTCATTTTTTTTGACGGTTGCCTCTTTTTTCTTATCGCGATAAAAATTTGTAAATTGAGCCAATATTTCATCGTTCGTTTCAAATAAAAGTTTTTCTGCTAATTCTACTTCTTCTTTTGGTATCGATGCAAAGCGCTCAAGCTTTTCAGTGTTCACAATGGCATAATCCAGCCCGGCTTGTGTGCAATGGTATAAAAAGACGGCATTTAAAATTTCCCGCCCGACAGGGGGAAGCCCGAAGGAAACGTTACTAATCCCTAAGATTGTCAGGCATTCCGGGAATTTTTCTTTAATCGCCCGAATTCCTTCAACCGTTTCTTTTGCTGAACCGATATATTGTTCATCCCCTGTACCAACTGGGAATACGAGCGGGTCAAAAATAATATCTTTCGGGTTGATTCCGTATTTATTTACTAACAAATGATAAGAACGTTCAGCAACTTCAAGTTTTCGTTCTCTTGTTATCGCCATTCCTTTTTCGTCAATCGTTCCTACGATGACGGCTGCCCCGAAACGGTGTATGAGAGGAACGATTTTTTCAAATCTTTCTTCACCGTCTTCCAAGTTGATAGAATTGATAATGGCTTTCCCTTGGGAGTAGGTGAGAGCGCGTGCGATTACTTTCTCATCGGTAGAATCGATGACTAGCGGCGCTTTTATTTTTTTAACTAGGACGTTCAAAAATTGATCCATATCGTCCAGTTCATTGCGATCCGGATTTGCCAAACAAACGTCAATCACATGGGCGCCGCCTTTAATTTGGGCGCGGGCAATTTCAGCAGCTTCTTCATATTGTCCGTTAATAATTAAAGTTTTGAATTTCCGCGAACCAATGACGTTCGTCCGTTCTCCGACAAAGAGCGGACGCATCGAATCGTCATAAAGAAGAGGCTCTATGCCTGAAACAGCATGTCCATGCGTTTCTTTTGGAATTTGTCTTGGCCGGTAATTTTTCATCGTTTCAGCAATAGCCTGAATATGATCAGGTGTCGTTCCGCAACAGCCGCCGGCCATATTAAGCCATCCTTTTTCAGCAAAAGCTGCGAGTTTTTTTGCTAGAGACTCCGGTGATTCGTGATAAACGCCATTTTCATCTGGTAGTCCTGCGTTTGGATAACAGCTGACAGCTGTTTCAGCAAGTTCTGATAAGGAACGAATATGATCTCTCATAAATTCAGGGCCAGTGGCGCAGTTCATGCCAACGGCGATCGGTTTCATGTGTTCAATGGAAATATAAAAAGCTTCAATCGTTTGTCCAGCAAGGGTTGTCCCCATCGGTTCAATTGTTCCAGAAATCATAAGCGGCACTTTTTTTCCTGTATTTTCAAACGCTTTTTCAATGCCAACATAGGCAGCTTTTACGTTACGCATATCTTGGCTTGTTTCCAATAGCAATAGATCAACGCCGCCATCGATCAATCCGCGGACTTGTTCTTCATAATTTTCAACAAGTTCTTCAAACGTTGTACCGCCCGTTACCGATAATGATTTCGTTGTCGGCCCCATGGAGCCGGCTACAAAGCGAGGCCAATCTGTAGTAGAAAACTCAGCTGCAATTTTACAAGCCAATTCGGCAGCAATTTTATTTATTTCATAAGCTTTTTCTCCTAAGTTATATTCATCTAGTACGAGTTTAGTAGCTCCAAATGTGTTTGTTTCAATAATATCTGCCCCTGCTTCTAAGTACGAGCGGTGGATCCATTCGATAATATGCGGGGCAGTCATGTTTAAATATTCGTTGCAGCCTTCATATTCCTCACCGCCAAAATCTTTTGATGATAAATTTGCTTGCTGCAGCATCGTTCCCATTGCACCATCTATAATTAGAATCTTTTTTTCCATCTGTTTTTGCAACGTATCTAGTGACAATTTCATTCCATCCTCTCAAGCTAAAAAACTAATTCGTTATTTTCCGTTCTTGTACTCGGTTTGCGCATTTTTGATGAATGTATTGAACGAGTTTAACGGTCATATCATAGCGCATAAATGGAGTAATTAAGTAAATGCCGTTAAATAAATCAAAGGCGGCATCTATGAGTGATTTCGCAATGGCTATGCCTTCCATTTTTGCTTTTTCACGGTCTGAACCGCAGCGAGCCATTTTTTCACGAATTTCATCTGTTAATTTAATGCCAGGTACTTCGTTATGAAGAAATTCGGCATTTTGGCTGCTGACGATTGGCATAATACCAATATAAATTGGTTTTGAAAGATGTTTCGTATGTTCATAAACTTCTAAAAATTTCTTTTCATCGAAAATCGGCTGGCTTATAAAATAGTCCGCACCATGCTTAATTTTTTTCTCAAGCCTTTTAATTGCTTTGTCTAGATGTCTTACATTCGGATTAAATGCTGCTGCCACTGAAAAAGAAGTTTTCTTTTGAAGCGGCTTCCCAGAGAAAGTGATGCCTTCATTTAGCTGTTTGATCAAGCTAATGAGTTCAAAAGAAGACAAGTCATATACGGACGTTGCTCCTGGAAAATCCCCAATTTTTGTCGGGTCACCGGTTACGGCTAACACTTGGTCGATGCCTAAAGCGTCAAGCCCCATTAAATGAGATTGCAAACCAATGAGGTTGCGGTCCCTGCACGTAATATGAACGAGAGGGCGAATGCCTAACTCATTTTTTACAATAGCTGCCATCGCCATGTTGCAAATGCGAGGGGAAGCAAGCGAATTATCAGCCATCGTTAAGGCATCAATTCCAGCTTCTTTTAACGCTTTTGCCCCTTCCAGGAAACTTGTCGTATTTAATGTTTTTGGTGTGTCGAGTTCTACGATGACAGACCGTTCTTTTGCAACAATTTCATGAAGATGTGGTTTGTTCCGTTTTGAAAGAACAGTAACGGTTGGTTCCGTTTGTTTAACTTTTACTTCTTTATAAGTAATAGGTGCAAGACCTTGTATCTTTTCGCGAACGGCTTTAATATGTCTTGGTGTTGTTCCACAGCAGCCGCCAATTAAGCGAACCCCTTGATTGCGCAAATTGACAGCACATTCTCCGAAATATTCGGCGTCGGATTCATAGATGAGCCTTCCATCGATATAGTCCGGCAAGCTTGCGTTCGGATAAGCCGATAGAAAAGCTCTTTCAGGCAAAGGCACTTCTTCCAATGCTTTTGTTATATGGTGCGGACCTAAGCGGCAATTTAATCCGACAACGTCAGCACCGAGGTCTTCCAATTGTTTTAAGGCATCAGCGAGAGGCGTCCCGTCTTGTAAAACGGCCACTTCATGAATGGATACTTGAGCAATGATCGGCAATTCCGTTTCTTTCCGGGCAATTTGCAAAACGGTTTTAAGTTCATCCAAATCATAAAAGGTTTCTAATAATAGACCATCAACACCTTCTAAGAGAAAAGTGTATAGTTGTTCACGGAAAGACCGTTTAATTTCTTCAATGGTGGCGGCGCTTTTTTTTATGCTGCGGATACCGCCCAATGTACCTAGAACGTAGGCTTTCCCATTTGCTGCTTTTTTTGCAATTTTGATTGCAGCCGCATTTATGTCTTTCACTTGATCTTCAAGTCCGTATCTAGCTAGTTTCAAATAGTTTGCTCCATACGTATTCGTTTGGATGACTTCTGCACCAGCTTCAATATAAGCTTCATGGATTTTTGTAATCCGATCCGGTTGGAGAAGGTTTAATTCTTCAAAACAATAGTCAACGCCAAAAGAGTAAAGAAGTGTTCCCATCGCTCCATCAGCTATTAAAATACGATTTTGTAATTCTTTTAAAATTCCCATAATTTCACCTGTTCACGTATCGATTTCTTATAAAATAAAAAGTCTTCTTCATAAAAGAAGAAGACAACTTGCCTCGCAATTCTTCTTCTTATCTGTCTGGAATTAGCACCTGGCCTTACGGCTGGTTGCTGAGGTTTCACTGGGCCAGTCCCTCCACCTCTCATGATAAGAATAAAAGATTCGTATTTAAATTTTTTATTACTTTAATTTACTATAGTAGTTTCGATTTTACAAGGAAAATTTAAAAAAATCAAAAATATCGAAGTTTGTATTCAAGATCAGAAAGGGAAAAGAAAGGTTATTCCTTTTTCCGTCAACTGGTCAAAAAGGGATATCACATGTTTAGGCGAAGATGGATTAACTGGAGTACGGCCTCTTTCGGGCAGCATAAGATTCCAAAAAATGTATTGAATGGAAAATGAAAATATTCAATAACATGTATAAATATTCGTGCTTTCTTTGTTTGCTATAGAGCCTATACGGGCATGATTTCTTGCATAAGGGTACAAGCCACATTTACATTAGGACTTTGCCAAGCTAATAAACCTATCATGCCCGCAACTCCATGGAAAGCGTAGTATATACAAAAAATTATGCATAACCTTATTTGCCAAACAGTATAAAAATTAATTACCATAAACAATTCAAATATTCCTTTGAATATAGTAAAGACTATTTTTGGTATTATTTAAAAACAGTTTTGAATAAAAAATTTCAAAATCTTACCACAAATTTAAAACCCTTTTTTAAAATAAATGAATAATTCTCTATTCCTCTGCTAATGGTAATGGTTAGAATATAATTTTTTCCAATAGATTATGGGTGATGTCAATTGTTTGGTTGGGTAAAGAGAAGAATTCAATTTGCAAAGGTAATAAATTCGAGCCATGAAACTATACCAATCCAAAAAATTTCCACAAATTTATCTGAGAACATCACTTGCATAAAAAGTATTCTCCAAGATAGTTCAGATGTTATCTTTCGAACGTTATATATAGGAAAGAACCAAGAGGTTGAAGCGTTTCTAGTAGCCATTGACGGACTATATGATAAAAAAGCCATTCAAGATAACATTATCAAGCCGCTTTTGAGTGCAGACTTTAAGAATGTAGACCATTCCTCCAGATTAGAGAATATTGACAAGGAGCTGCTCAGTCTCTCTAGTATCAAAAAGGAAAGAACAATGGAGAAAAGTGTTAGTTTGTTATTAAAAGGAGATCCTCTTTTATTTATTGATGGTATGGATTGTGTTTATGTATTAGGTGCTAGAACATGGGAGATGCGAAACATTGAAGAGCCGATAACCGAAACTGTTGTACGTGGTCCAAGGGAAGGATTTGTTGAAACGCTGCGTACAAATACTTCAATGATTCGCAGAAAACTCCATAATCCTAATCTTCGAATCAAGGAATGTACTCTTGGGGAGATATCAAAAACAGAAATTGCCATTATCTATATTGATGGCCTTGTTTCTGCTAGTGTTTTGCAGGAAGTCAAAAAAAGATTACAAAAAATTAATATTGATGCTGTACTAGAATCAGGATATATTGAAGAATTTATTGAAGATGCACCCTTTTCTCCTTTCCCAACCGTAGCCAATACAGAAAGACCAGATATAGTGGCTGCTCGTCTGTTAGAAGGTAAAGTAGCTATCATGGTGGAAGGATCAGCTACAGCTTTAATTGTGCCATATCTATTACTGGAATCCTTTCACTCTCCAGAAGATTACTATTCTCGGCCATACTATGTTTCCTTTGTACGAATTATGAGGCTGTTCGGGTTTCTGACAACTACATTAGCCCCTGCGTCATTTGTTGCATTTCAGGATTATCATAAAGAGGTTCTTCCAAATGAATTACTGATTAGTCTTGCCGGTTCTCGCGAAGATGTGCCATTTCCTCTCTTCCTGGAAGTATTCATTATGCTGATTTTTTTCGAGTTGCTAAGAGAAGCTGGTCTTCGCATGCCAAGACCAGTAGGGCAGACCATCTCTATTGTCGGGGCCCTTGTTCTTGGAGAAGCTGCTGTTAATGCAGGCTTTGTAGGGGCACCTACAGTCATCGTTGTAGCCTTAACGGCTATTACTAGTTTTCTTGTAACACCTCTGTACGATGTTGCGGCTCTACTTCGAATGATCTACTTAATCGCAGCAGAGATTCTCGGTATATATGGAATTTCTCTAGTCATTACATTATTCCTGCTGCATGTGGCATCTCTCCGCTCTTTTGGAATGCCTTATATGGCACCATGGTTTCCTAGTATAAAAGGGGGATGGAAAGATTTTTTGTTAAGGGCTCCCATTCGTCAATTAAAAGAAAGTCCACAAGCTTTTCGTAAACTGAAAGCTATTTTTGAAGAAAATGATTCTCATAAGCCAAACGATAGAGGAGAGGAATAATGAAAAACAGGATCACAATTTCTCTACTATTGTGTTTGACAGTTTTATCAGGTTGTTGGGGTAGAACTGAATTGAAAGAAATTGGGATCGTTTCCGGAATGGGAATAGATAAAGGAAAAGAAACGAATTTTGAATTTACAACTCAATCGATATATCCTACTGCTGCAATGAAAGATGTTAAACCAACTTCAATTATTGTGAAAACAAGTAAAGGAGACACAATATTTGAAGCAATCCGTGACTTAATTATTTCAACGAAAAGAAGACAGAATTTACAGCATATTCATTCTCTAGTTATCGGAAAGGAAATAGCAGAAGAAGGGGTAATACCCGTAATAGATTTATTTATACGAGACCACGAACCCCGTCTTAGCATGGATCTCTTTTTAGCTGAAGATAAAGCAAAAGATATATTAGAAATTCAAAACAAGCATCTTCCGATCCCCTCATTAATTATGAAGGAGGCAGTGGAGGAACATGAATCTTTGGCAAAGGCTCCTCAAATGAAGCTGCATAATTTTTATCAAAGATTAGTTGAACCATATTCGGATCCTTACTTGCCAATTGTCCATAAGAAAAATGACGATTTCGAAGTATATGGAACGGGCATATTTAAAGAAGACAAATTAGTTGGGGAATTAAATTCAATAGAAACTCGTGGTATGTTACGGGTATTAGGAGAAGTAAAAAGTGGAATTCAAGTCGTTCAATTAGCTACCACTAATGAAAAACCTGTTAACATTTCCATTGAAATTAAAGGTTCTAAAAGTTCTCTCAAAACCTATATGAAAAACGGCAAACCAACCATGCAAATTAATATCCAAGAATCAGGATTTATTGGTGATATGTCACAGAAAATAGTGTTAAATGAGAAAACGATAAAGGAAATTAATAAGCTGTATGAAGAAGCCATTGAAAAAGAAGTTAAGCAATCGGTGTCTAAAATTCAAAAGGAATTCAATGCAAATATTTTTGATTTTGCAGGAACGATCAGAAGATCTGAAAATAAATACTGGAAAGAGCACAAAGACCAATGGGAAGAGATTTACCCTACTCTAACTGTGAAAGTGAATGTAAAGACAGAAATTAAAGCAACGGGATTGGAAGAAGATATGAGTTTAGAAGGGACAGGATAGAAATGGAATTTATTTCATACAGACAATCCGTATATCTGCTTTCTATGATTTTACCAGTTACAGGTCATTTTCTTCTTCTTCCAACGATTATTATCCTCTCTGGGCATGAGGCTTGGGTAGCAATCTTACTAGCCTTACCTATTGGATTATTATTTGGATTTACTTTATCAAGATTGCATACGATTTACCCTACATATTCTTTTGATAAGATGCTAATAAAGACCTTTGGGAAGATCACCGGTAATCTACTTATGATTATTTTAATGGGCTATTTCTTCTACCTATTGCTAATCACTTTTTATGGTTTGGTCGATTTTATCAAGTTGTTTTTTCTACCGGAAACACCATTATGGGTACTCGCCATCCCCTTTTATCTTGTTGTATTCTATGCGATAAAAGTAGGCGTTGAAAGTATTACAAGGATTAGTGAAGCACTTTTACCTATTATTATATTTACAGGATCAGCTGTAGGAATTGCTACTCTACATGAAAAAGATTATGAGTTACTTTTCCCAATATTTGAAAATGGAATAGCTCCTATGTACGGGGGGATTCTTTTAACGATTGCTTTATTTGGTGAAATGAGCATGATTTTAATGATTCATTTAAAAAAG
>NZ_JABTTE010000028.1 GCF_013303125.1 Calidifontibacillus erzurumensis
AAGTGACATCGTTGATATCGTTTTTATATTTAATTTCAGCACTTTTTGACCAATATACCCTGTTCCAAATATTAGAAATGCTGGTAATACGACTAAAAGCAAGTCCATTACGAAAGCGTCCTTTCCAAGTTAATACAAAACTCTAAAATTACAAAATATTTATACTATTATTATAATAAAAACCCCAGTAATTAACAATTTCGTTTACTGGGGGCTGTATGTTGCAAAATCTATTGGACTTTATTATGAATCAATTGATCTCTGTTGTACATAAGCTCATATTGACGGTGCTTTAGTTCAAATAGAATCAATGGATCACGGTATATTTCCGGATTTTCTTCCATAAATATTAAATCTTCTTTATACTTTTCTAAATTTTCTTGCGCCTTCCTACTCGCCAATCTAAGTTCATCAAACGGTGTTGCAAAAAACATTTGAATATCACGTTCTATCGATCTTTCAAAATACTCTAATTGCTGGAAAAACGGTCTTACTATCGTTTGCACAATTGGACTGTAATCGGTATTTTCAATTAATTTTTTATACATGTTTTGCAGTTTGTCTTTATGTTTTGAAATCGGACCAAACAGTTTTCCAACACTAGTTAATAATAATCGAGTAGGCATATTACTCTTCAATATATTCAAATTTTCAACAACAGCAATTCCTCTTACCATCCGGTTGATATCTCTTTTCCAATCATCCAACACTTTAAAGTCACAAATAAAGGTAATTTCTTCCTCAATACCATAAAGTTGATGAAGACTATTTTTAATTTCATCTAAATAGCATTGACTGTCATTTAACTCTTTTTGGCATATATCCATCCATTTTTGTGCTTCAATCATAAATTGGTCCTTAGCTGAATTTTCCATAAATTCAACAACTCGGCCATTCATTTCTTCCTCTAATTCAATAAGAAGGTTCCCAAAATCACTATTCTCTTTAACGATATCGGCACAACTTCGAAGCAGTGTAGTGATTTGTTCCAAATACTTTTCTTGAAGTTGATTTTTCATTTCATTGAATGTTGTTTTGATAACATCAATTTTTTCCTCTTCCATATCTTTCAGTTGGTGTTGAATGCCGTTTAGCTTAGCAAGAAGTTCATCATTCCAATTTATTTTTTCAACAAATGTCCTTTCTGATATTTTCTTTTTTTCTTTCAAAAAGTCAATTGCCTTTTTAATTTTAAAGAAGATATAAGATTGGTTATCCTCTACTTCCTGTTCCACCATGAAATTAGTCTCTTCAATAAAAGAATGGTCCTCAATGAATCCTTCCTGAACTGCCCATTTTTCAATTAATTGTAATAAATTTGAGCCATCTTGGATAATTTTATTTTTTTGACAACGGACTTCGTTTAGAACATTTTCAGCCTTCTGAACAATATTTGCATCTAGCTGACTTGGGAACATACTATTCCACAATATAATTGCAGCCGAACAATATGAAGAAGAATAATCATCTGAAGAAATTTTCATCCAATTGGTAAGAAGACTTGGAATGATTTCAGAAATGTTGTTTATGATATATTTCCCACTTGTCAACTCATCAAATGCTTCTTTAAACAAGTTAGGCAACGTCTTCCATTTATAAGTACCTTCCAAGTTGTTGTTCAAGAAAAGAGCGTTGATCTCTTTTAACCATAAAATATACTCTATTCTATGTTTATAATATTTCCACAAACTAGCAACCAAACTTTCAAAACGAAACAGATCAATTTCATATAAAGTCTTTAAAACTTCATTAAAATAACAAGGTTTTAAATGAGCAGTCCGATCTTCTTCAACATATTTTTGTAAAAGTCCAAACCATGAAAGGGATTTTGTACGAAGCGCCTCTTTCACTGCAAGTTCAACTGCATTACTCCAATCTTCGGATTCCTCGAAAAACTGCCGTGCATCCTCTGTCACAAAATTGTAGTCCGGTAGTAGGTTTACAGCATTCTTAATAGCCTCCGTCGCTTGTTCTCGTTTGTTTAGTTTCTTATATAAATCAAATAACTGCATGAGGACTTCCATTTTTAATACAATCGAATCTGTTTTTACTTCCTTATAGATATCTTCTGCAAGTTCTAACAAATCCAATTGAACATGGGCATCTGCAATATTTTTTTGTGCCCATGGTTTTAAATCTATGCAAGAAACATTTTCCCACTTAAAAATTGCTGCTTCAAAATCTTTGTGTAAAAAATAGAGCTCTCCTTGTGCAAAGCGAATGGATGAAAAATCAGGAATCTCCTTTTGTTTTTCAATCATGTACATTTTACCTAAAATCTCGGTTGGATGTCCTTCTTTCGTACCGTCAATAAGCGTTTGGTAAAAAGACTTACTCAATAATTTTTCCTCTATCGACATCATAACCCTCCAATTGTAATTGATTCTTTGGTGATCGTGATACGATAGCAATGCACCAATACTAAAGTAATCGATTAAATATCAGTTTTTATGTGGGGAAAATGATTGATAGATAAATATATGCATCATATTTTGAATTTCTTTAGGTCCATTTTATCTGTTTAAAACCATGTGTACTATATTTTTTCAATTTCAGCTCCTTTTCTATTTTTATTCTATAAAAAACAACATATAACTCACTTCAAGTTTCATTTAGAATCGCTATTAAAAAATTTGGTCAATGATTCTTCCAACTTATTCTCTTCTCTTTTTACTCAACATTTTATTATCCATTAATTTTTATAATTTGATAAAAAATGTAAGAATCCTCCAGTCTTTTAAGTCAGTTTATTAATATGTAACTATCCAATAGGAAAAAAGTTACTTTAACCTTTTGAAACAACGCCAAAAAGTTGTTAAATTGTTAATTGAAGACCCACAATCTCTTTATTACTTATATCATCTATAATTAAAATGCAAAAAAATGGCATGAAAAAAATACGAATTCATTGGCTCTTAATCACCTGTGACGAAAGAAGGAATGAAAATTGAAAGCAGCTATTGAAGAATTAAAACCAACCATTAATCAAATTTTTAATCACCTTCATCAAAATCCTGAAGTTGGTTGGAAAGAAGTTAAAACAACCGAATATATTAAACAACTATTAATTGAACATGGCTATAATCCCCAAACCTTTGATGATTGTACAGGGCTTTTTGTTGAAGAAGGTGATGGAGATCTTTGTGTAGGTCTAAGAACTGATATTGATGCACTTTGGCAGGAAGTAGATGGAACATACAAAGCGATTCATTCATGCGGACATGATGCCCATATGACGATGGTTATAGGTACAATGCTGTTGCTGAAAAAATTGAACTTAAAGGTAAAAGGAAAACTAAAATTTATATTTCAGCCAGCCGAAGAAAAAGGAACTGGTGCTTTGGCTATGATTGAAAAAGGAATCATAGATGATATCGATTTTTTATTTGGTGTACATCTTCGTCCTATTCAAGAGTTAAGGGATGGACAAGCCTCCCCTAGCATTCACCATGGAGCAGCCAAATTTATTTCCGGAAAAATTTTAGGAGAAGATTCTCATGGGGCAAGGCCGCATCTTGGAAAAAATGCAATCGAAATTGGCGCAACTCTCATCAATGAAATATCTAAAATACATCTCGACCCAACAGTTTCTTACTCAGCAAAAATGACAAAATTCCATGCAGGCTGTGAAAGCAGCAATATTATCCCTGGACGGGCAGAGTTTTCTTTAGATTTACGCGCTGAAACAAATGAAATGATGGAACACTTGACGAATAAAATTGAAAAAATAGTAAATGCCATTTCCAATTTGTATGAAGTCGATATTCCTTTAATTACAGAAGCCCAAACAGCTGCAGCAATAGTCAATCATGAAGCACAGAACATGATGGAATTAGCAATAATAGAAACGATTGGCAAGGAAAATCTTGCAGAACCAATCAAATCTACAGGAGGAGAAGATTTTCATTTTTATACATTCAAACGACCACATCTAAAAGCGACGATGCTAGGACTCGGCTGCAATTTAACACCTGGTCTTCACCATCCAAATATGACATTTAATCAACAAGCATTGCTCCAAGGTATCGAAATTTTAACGAGAGCAATTATGAATACTTTTAAATATAAACAGAATTGAGGTAATCGACCATGACAAAATGCTATACTATTTCACCTCTTCTTACCATCCAGCAACTTGAAGAAATGCAAGCGTTAGAAACATTCATTTGGAATTCAGAACCGATCCCTACACACCAAACTATAACAGCTGCAAAAAATGGTGGGATCATATTAGGTGCATATGACGATGACAAACTAATCGGATTCAGTTATGGATTCGCAGGATTTTCGAACAAAAAAACATATCTATGCTCACATGTACTTGGAATCCATCCGGACTACCGAAGTCAAGGGATTGGAGCTGCTTTAAAAGAAGCACAAAAAGAAGAAGCAATCAAAAAAGGCTATGACCTAATTACATGGACATATGATCCTTTGGAAAGCGTAAATGGTTATTTAAATCTATCAAAATTAAAAGCCATTTGCAGTACATACATTGAAAACTGTTATGGTGATATGGAAGATAATCTTAACCAAGGTTTGCCATCCGATCGATTCCAAGTCGAATGGTGGATCCAAAGTGAACATTTGACAGAAGATCCCTGGTGGCACAAAGATGAATACAAACTCCTCGTTGAGTGGGATTTAGATGAAAGTGGTCATCCTTTTTTAATGAAAGAAAATTTTTCATTACTTGATAAAGAAAATCCGTTGCTCGTACCGATTCCAAGTAATTTTCAAAGAATAAAAAAAGAAGCATTTCCTTTAGCTGTTGATTGGAGAACAAAAACAAGAAAAATTTTTCAGAGAGTTTTTCAAGAAGGGTACGCAGCTGTAGAACTTCTTCAAAATACTTCTTCACCAGTCAATTACTACGTTCTTGTAAAAAGAAATACATTAAAACTAGGAAACGAAAGGATCTGGTAATAAATGAAAATTCAAGAAATTACACTTCGCCTATTGCGCATGAAAATGAACTTTTCTTTTGTAACAAGTTTCGGTTCAATAGAAGACAAAGATTTTATTTTAGTAGAAACAAAAAGTATTGATGGTATATCAGGCTGGGGGGAATCTGTCGCTTTTTATGCACCTTTATATAATGAAGAAACGGTTCAAACAAATTGGCATATCATGGAAGAGTTCCTCATCCCATTACTATTAAAAAATGAAATTAACCATCCTGATGATGTGTCAAAGCTTTTCTCCCCAATTCGTGGAAACAACATGGCAAAGGCCGCTTTAGAAGGCGCTGTATGGGACCTTTATGCAAAACTTGAACAAATACCGCTTTATAAAGCCTTAGGAGGAGAAAAAAAAGAAATCGCAGTTGGAGTAAGTATTGGCATCCAAAATAGTATTGATGAACTTCTAGACCTAATTGAAAGGTATTTAAGTGAGGGGTATCAACGTATCAAAGTGAAGATCAAACCAGGGTGGGACATAGATTGTTTAAAAGCGATTCGCAATAAGTTTCCAACAACCCCATTGATGGCAGATGCAAATTCTGCATACAGATTGGAAGACATTGAATTATTAAAACAACTTGATGCTTTTGATTTATTGATGATTGAACAACCGCTCGCTTATGATGATATTATCGACCACGCCAAATTACAAAAAGAATTAAAAACACCAATTTGTCTAGATGAAAGCATTCATTCCTTTGAAGATGCTAGAAAAGCTATTGAACTTGGGAGTTGTAAAGTGATCAATATTAAAATCGGGCGGGTCGGAGGATTAACTGAATCAAAAAAAATTCATGACTTATGTAAAGAGAAAAATATCCCTGTTTGGTGCGGTGGCATGCTTGAAGCTGGAATTGGACGTGCCCATAACATTGCCCTAACTACTTTATCAAATTTTACATTGCCTGGAGATACAGCAGCATCATCACGGTACTGGGAACAGGATATTATTGAACCTGAAGTGACCGTAAATAACGGGTTCATTACAGTACCAGAAAGAATCGGAATTGGTTATACACCAAATCTTGATTACATCGAAAAACTTACAACTTATAAAAAGACGTACAAATAAAATCATTTAGGATGTCCAGTTCCTTTCAAAATGGATGTTGTTATACCTTTATCCAGTCTATAAAACATCTTTTAAAATACGAAAAAGCCCTTGATGTTATCTAACCATAGACATCCACTATGTCCTTCTATAGGAAGAGCCTTTGTTCGTCATCAAGGGCTAAGTTTCTTCATTTTCTTTTTATTAATGTTGTTGATCTTCCTCATATGCTTCATATGCTCGGACTTGGCATTCCCAACATTCCGTTCTATTTCTCTCCATTCTGGATAATTCAATCCCGCAATTTACACATCTATCCATCGATCGATTCCCCCTCTTCAAATTTATAAAGGTCATTGATCTAACAGTTTGGAAATATGCCTATTTATATAAAAAATTCTTTATATTGTTAATATATTTTTTAAATATTATATCTGTTACTCATTTATTTTTCTTAATTAAATTAATGAAAAAATAAAAATACATAGTTTTGCAGAAAAGTAACTCTCAAACAATTTTATGTGGAGCTTTTTTCGTATGGTGACTCGTCCCCTTAAAACTTTCTTCTTCTAGCTTGGGAACTAAACCTGAAGCTCCAGTAATTCAAATTGCAACTGTTTGTACTTTGTTCTGCAATACTATGTATTTTTTTCTTTCTAAAAACATATTAATATTTTGTATCACTTGGACCATATTAATTTTCTTTTTCATCCTTCAGTAAAACAATCATATCTGTTTCAACAGCAGCATTTCCAGGTAATGAGGCGACTCCAACAGCACATCTTGCATGTTTTCCTTTTTCACCAAAAATTTCTATCAATAAATCAGATGAGCCATTGATTACATCAGGAACTTGAGCAAATGATGGGTCACAGTTTACATATCCAGTAATTTTAACAATCTTTTCTATTTTATTAAAATCTTTTAGATAATCTTTCAAAATACTTAAGTGATTTAATGTTGTAATTCTAGAAGCCTCATATCCCTCTTGTATTGATAAATCTATTCCAACTTTACCTTTGTATACCATTTCACCATTGAATTTACAGGTGATCCCACTTACATACACAATATTTCCTACTTGATTTAAAAATAAGTAATTACCAGATGGTTTTGGGGGTTTTGGTAATGATAATCCCTTTTCTTTTAGTATAGCTTCTACATCAAATGATTGCGTTTTCATTTTTGATCAATCCTTATCTTATTATGTTAACATGGATGGAGTTTTTACTTCTTCTTTTTTATTTGTACTTTTCAATGTATACCGGACGCTTTTCTTGATTGGTTTGTGGGAGTAATACATTTTCACAACAGCTTTTTCATCACAAAAAGAACAGGTTATATCCATAGTAACTTTTTTTACATGAGGAGCATTCACTAACTTTAAAGCATACGTAATATGATTTTTACATACCCACATTTACACCACCTCGTCCTTTTAATATTTAGGTGACAGACTTTTATCTGTCACCTTTTCAAAACTGTAGTTGGTTCTTCTTTTTCGAGTTTGTCTGGCTTACGTTTTTTTACAAAGTTTGTAATCTCTTCTGTCCAAGAAATTTTAACATCACCACCACTAACGAATGTCTGGCAGCCTAGACGGTATCCTTGGCTTAATAACTCCTCACCGAGCTTTCTGCGTTCTTGCTTTTTAACTTTATCTAAAAACTCTGCACCTTCTTCAATCTTGCATACACAGCTTCCGCAAATTCCTCCACCACATCTATTAGGAAGATCACCATCATATCTTAAAGACATTCTTAAAATATTTGAGTTATCTGGCACTTCAAAAGTCTTTCCACTTGTTAAATAATAAATTTTAGGCATTTCTTTTTCCTCCTCTCATCTTCTTGGTATACAGTATACCATATTTAAATTTTTCAGACAATACAAAATATATAAAATAATATATAAAGTTTAAAAAACTTTTAAAAAAGAAACGAAGCAGCAGGTGTAAATTATGACCTGTTACTTCGTTTCTTTTTCCTTCAGCTTTTCGATCGAAGCGATGTAAGCCCTTTTTGAATTTTCAATATGAAGTTTTGTAAGCAATGCAGCCATTTCCACATCCCGCTTACGTAAAGCTTTCATAATTTCTAAATGTTCCTTCATAGCTTGCTCTTTTCTTCCCGGAGTTTCATACCCCATATTGGCCGACATTTGAATATAATCTGTTAAACCAGATAATATTTCAAACAATTTCGGGCTTTTAGAAGCCTTATATAAAACCATATTCATATCAATGTGAATTTTTTCGTAATCCTTTTGCTCACTATTCAAAAAAGCTTCTAACTCAGCAATTTTTTCATCAAGTATTTTTTGAGTATTTTCATCCATCCGCTCAGCAGCTAATTTTGCTGCTAAAACTTCTAAAGAGGATAAAATATTGAATACTTCGACAACTTCTTCGCTAGAAATATTTGAAACAATAACTCCTTTTCTAGGCACTGTTTTTACAAATCCTTGTGATTCTAATCTGAACAATGCCTCACGAATAGGAGTACGGCTAATATTTAATTTAGTAGCCAATTCTCGCTCAATTAATCGATCACCAGGTTTTAACTCCCCATTTAATATTAGCGATTTTAAATAATAATAAGCTCGTTCCCGAATTGATAGTAAATCATCAATAGCCCATTTTTCATGCAAAAGCTTCACCTTCTTTATATCTCAAAATAATTTTGTATACCATTATCTTACCACAAAATGCCTCTCAATTACTAATAAAAAAAAAGACCAAGTGGTAACTTTAAGACGTTCCCTTTTGAATCACAAAATGTAAAAAAACAATGTAATTAACAAAAGAAAAAGCATGAACATTCACATATGGAATGGTTCATGCTTTTTCTTTATTTTCTGACCTTGTAATATTTAATGAACGAAACTCTAACCTTTTAAACAAAAGGCAAATCCCTCCTAACCTTTTAAAAAATAAAAAGGCGTTCCTGATTGTTCCAGAAACGCCCTGTTAGCCGAGAAAGAAATTCATAATAATGGTGGTTTATTTTTTAATTCCCAAGCAAGAAGTACATAAACCCAAATAGAAACAGAGAAAGTGAAAAGGAAAATTAGCCTTACAATAAAAGAAGATATACCCAATAAATTTGCCATTCCGCCACATATACCCAAAAAGACTTTATCAGATGATGATTTTGTTAATTTTTGCAACATATACTCTCCCCCTTTAAGTTAATTATTTTATTAAAAGTTCTAACATATATTTTTTCCTATTTCACATTATATACGAAATAGTTCGACAAAAAGTTTCATAAAAAGGTATTCTGCAATTCATGAAACACCTGCCTTATACTGTTTATTTTATCATAGATAATTATTCGGAAATAATAACAGTATGTGAACATAGTTTACTGGAATCCAATTGTTATTTCATATAAATAATGTCCTTCATGTTAAAGACTTTATCGGTTAAACCAATTCTCTGTGCAGGAGTTTCCTTCTTATCGCCTCTACCGAACGGAAGGCAGAAGTTGTAATACGTTCTTAAAATCGTTAAAGCGTACTGTGCATACTTTGGATTAAAGTTTGCATAAATATAGCTTTTTCCTTGTCCTGTGGCTGTTACTAAAGGGCGTTCCAGTATGGAAATGCGTCTACGAATCTGTTGAATAAAGCTATTCGTGGCATGGTCATTCACATTCATGATGGCAGACGCTAATTCATGAGCATCCAAACCACTTACATCTGTTCGACAATCAACCGTATAGCTTCCTTTATCCCTCGGACACAATGGATGTTCTAATGGATTGTTCAGCCATACAGTAGCTCTTTTGTGAGGGAAATCAACATCTTTACAGAAGTGATGGGTTTGTAGCCTTTCTTGTAAATATTGCTCTGCTAAGGTATAAAGAGACCTTGTTGAATATCCATGTGAATTTCCCCAATCTGTTAAAAATCGCTTTGCCTCTATATAGTCCTCATACTTTTGCTTTGATGATTTTGTCTTATCCATCTTACTTACAAAATGATGGGCATTGTATAGTCGTATATCATCCGAAAATACACGATAGATGGCAGTTGCAAGTGAAGAATCATCATCAGTTACAAATCGCCATTCCTTTGCCTGTACTAATTGTTTTATTAACCAAAAATGTGCAAGTGAGGTATAGGTGGAATTAATATGCATCCCCTTAATCAGCTTATTTCGGTTCTTAATTTTCGATAGTTCCTCTACATATTCAGGATAGGTTTGGTCATCCTCTTTTGTTGGCTCTTGCGGATAATAAGACAATCGGAAACGGTCATTTTTCCGACAAAATGAATCCAGATGGTCTTCTCGATATAGTAGTGTATCTTCCTCTAATTGCTCAATATCAAAGTCCCAATCATAGGCGACATCGCTTCGGAACACATATCGAGAATGAACATCTGCGGTTATGACCACATGGGTTTGTAAAGCAGAGTCATCCGTAAAGGAGGTATCAAAACTGCCTTTGCCTTTTCTCCGAATGTTGTTTAGATTATATTGCATTTTATCTGTATTCAACCAGATTTCATTAAAGACTTTATCTTGAAAGCCTTTAGTTTCATGTTTGTCCAAAAATTCCAAACAACAGCGATAAAGCCATTCCAGTTTGGTGTAATAGGTTTTCATGCCAATCTCCAACATATCACAGGTTCTTCTGACCGAAGTTTTATTGAGCAATAGCTTGGAAAAGAGAGGAAGTATATCGTTTCGTTTTTGATGATAGGTAGTTGATTCTCTTTTAATCGGTAACACATTGGTGTATTTTTTACATTCCTTGCATTGATATTTTTGTGAATTACTTTTACTTTTTCCTCTTTTGTAAAAATAGGATTTTTCGTTGAAAGGAGTTGTCCCATTATACTTACAGTCATCTTTATGAAAAGTATATTCTGGTTCTACTTCAACGACAGCTTGAAGCTCCGTAAGACGTTTGATTTCCTCTGTAACCGCCCAATTAGAAAAAGTATTTGTGGTGCAATTAAGCGTTGCTTTTGGCAATTTTGTGACGATAGGAAGGTCATTACACACAATATATTTTGCCCTTCTATTTTTCGCCCCTTGTAACTTGTAACGATAGGGTTTGTGTTTTACCTTTTCAAACCGTTCCTGTTGTAAGCCAAAAGACTCGCAAAATGGATTCGCACAGTGATTGTATTGAATCTTATATTCATGACCGTTTAATGAAAACGAAACAGGTTCGTACAAATGGTTATGATACCGTTTAGCAAACTTCATAGGAGCAAGGAGTGGATATTGTAATTGCCTATCCAGTATTTCATCATCACTGACAGGGCAAGTAATTTCAACTTTATCTTGATATTTCGGAAGTAGCTGTTTCAACTTGGACAAAGTAATCACCTACTCATTTTCTTCTATTCCAATGGCTTTCAACATACGCTTATTATTACGGAGGGATTTTACCCATTCGATAAATTGGTCATCTTTTAGCAAGTTCCGTTGAAGGAATTCATCTACGACCTCTTCTTCGGTGTATTCGCAGTATTCTGCGTAATAAGAAACAATAGCTCTGGTTCGTTCAGAAATTTTCCAATTTACCTCTTTAGCATTTTTATTTTTGGGTTTGATGAACTCTAATGGTTTTGTCATGTAGCTCAAACCTCCCATTTCGACATATTAATTCACATCCATTTTAACATAGTATTTTCCATAGTGGGAACATCTATTCCCGCTCTTAAAATTACATTGTGATTTAGATTGCGATTTAATATGCTAAATAGCCAAAAACATTGATAAATCAATAAAAAATAAGGTACGAAAATCATTGCGATTTCGTACCTTATTTGTGTTGTGAATTTAATTTTTGTGATTCAAAAGGGAACGTCTTATGGTAACTTGGTCGCATTTTATTTATTTTTTTGTATATCTTAACGATAGAGGGGAAGAATTTATTTTAATTCTTCAAGACAGAAAAATACCACCATAAAATAAACCGATAACAATCACTAAAGCAGGATGAATTTTTAATTTATACATCAATAAAAATCCTAAAAGTGTTAGGAATAATAAATGAAAAACGCCAATTGTTTCAAAAGAAGAGCTGAAAAATTGATATGCTAAAATACCTAATAAAATAGCAATTATTGGCTGTACTGCTTTCGTCATTAATGATACTTGCGGCGAATTTTTAAATAAAGTAACAAATTTATAGAGAAGTATGACGGCAACTGCAGAGGGAAGGACCGTTGCTGTCAAAGCAATAATAGCTCCCAAGACACCGCCTACTTGATAGCCAATATATCCTCCCATTTTCGTTGCAATAGGCCCTGGTAGTACATTTGCAATTGCAAATAAATCCCCAAATTCCTGAAGGGTCATCCACTCATAATGATTGACGACCTCATTTTGAATTAATGGAATTGTAGACGGACCTCCGCCATACCCTAAAAGATTAGCAATAAAAAAGGCAACAAAAATATCCCAATAAATCATACGCTTTCCCTCTTCTTCGTATCATTTACAATCGAACCAGAAGAGTTTGATTTTTGTTTATAGGTAGCAATGAAAAACGCAAATATCAAAAATACTGCAATAACAATTCCCGGGTGAATATTTAATAGGGTAAGTACGATCAATGATGCAATACACAAGATGACATTTGTATAAATTCCTAAACCTTTGTTCCCTTTAACAAAAAATTTATAACACATTTCCACTAACATCACAGCAATAATCGGAGCAACCCCAAGAACCATCCCCTTTACAAAAGGAGCATCTTTATAGCTATATAAGATACCAAGCAAGAAAAGCATTCCGAAAATTGTAGGCAGTATATGTGCTAAAATCGCGACAATAGCTCCTACAGTACCTTTCACTTTATAACCAATGTAAGCTGCCATTTTCGTTGCAATAGGGCCCGGTAATGTATTTGCAAGGGCTAAAGTTTCCCCAAATTCATCCTCTGTCATCCAGCGGTACCTTTTCACTGCTTCATACTCTATTAAAGGAATCGTTGAAGGTCCACCGCCATATCCCGTCAGTCCTGTCCTTGCAAAACCGATGGTTAAATCTCGTAAGTGACCCATAAAGCACCTCTTTCATAAACAATAGAAACTAGTAGCTTCTCTTATTTTTTTATATCAGGATCCGTAATGATTTCTATTCCTTGTTCACTTAAACTTTCCTTTAATGCTTGTAATGCCGCCACTCCAACAGCAGTGTCTTGTTCACCATTACCTCCGCTAATACCGATCCCGCCAACAACTTCTCCATTAGCTACAATCGGAAATCCACCAACAAAAATTGCGAATTTTCCCGGGATCATTTGATTAATACCGAACGCTTCATTCCCAGGAAGTGCAGGTCCATTTGGTTCTTTGTTAAATAGATGTGTAGACCGTTTATGACCTGCAGCTGTATAAGCTTTCGCAATTGCAATTTCAGGTCCAGTGATGCGGGCCCCATCCATTCGTTCCAATGCAATTAAATTTCCACCATCATCACTAATAGCAATCGTTTCTAAAACATTGATCTCTTCTGCTTTTTTCTTTGCTGCCTCAATCATAATTTTTGCTTCTTTCAACTCTAATTTTAAAGTTTGCTTCATTGAAAGCTCCCTCCATTTTTATCTTTTGAATGATTAATAACCGATATAAACAGTCTTCGTTTGTGTGAAAAAGTCCAACCCTTCCATCCCTGACTCTCTATAAGTAGATGTACTAGAATTTTTTAAGCCACCAAATGGTGCATTCACAAGGTTGCCTGTAGTTGTACGGTTGACTTTCACAGTTCCAGCTTGAATATCTTTTGTAAATTGATGAGCGTATTTTATGTTATTTGTAACTATGGATGCAGATAATCCATATTCAACGTTATTCGCAAGTTTAATAGCTTCTTCATAATCATTTGCTTCTATGACTGCAATAACTGGACCAAATATTTCTTCCTGTGCGATTTTCATATCATTTTTTACATCTGTAAATATGGCCGGAACTACATAATAACCATCTTTATATTTTCCTTCCGTTAGCTGCTGTCCGCCATATATGAGGGTAGCTCCTTCCTTTTTCCCAATTTCAATATACTTCAACACATTACGGAGCTGTCTTTCGTTTGCTAAAGGACCAATTGTAACCCCCTCTTCAAAACCATCACCAATTTTTAATGCTTTCGTTTTCTCCACTAACGCATTTATAAATCGTTCCTTAACTTCCTTTATGACAATTACTCGGCTTGTTCCTGTACAAGCTTGACCTGTTAAAGAAAAACCGCCATTCACGGTAAGAGTTGCTGCCAACTCTATATCAGCATCCTCCATAATGACGATTGGGTTTTTTCCTCCTAGTTCCATTTGAGTTCTAGTCGTAAACGAAACTTGGCGATGAATTTCCTCTCCTGCACTAGTAGAACCAGTAAATGTGACAGCACGGATGGCAGGATGAGTAATTAATAAATTTCCGACATCTTTTGAAGAGCCAGTAACAAAATTAATAACCCCTTTTGGTATACCAGCTTCATGTAAAGCCTCTACTAAACGATAGGCGATAAGAGGGGTATCAGAAGATGGTTTAAAAACTACTGTATTCCCTGTAATCAATGCAGGCGCAATTTTTCTTGCTGGAATTGATAAAGGGAAATTCCACGGTGTAATTACTGAAACGACTCCAAGTGGTTCCCTTTCGGAAGTCACTTTCATAGAAGGATCATCATTTACGAATGTACTTCCAGTTACGTTCTGCCCTGAAAAAGCATAATAACGAAGGGTTTGTACCGAGCGGCTGACTTCTCCTCTACTCGCTCCAATCGTCTTCCCTTCTTCCCTAGTTAATTCACTTGCAATCTGTTCAAGACGGCTTTCTATAATATCCGCTGCTTTTAGTAAAATTGAAGCACGCTTTGATGGTGAAGTTTTAGACCATTCCGGAAAAGCATTCTGAGCGGCTTCAATCGCCTCTCTAACATCCACCTCAGTGGAGGCTTGAAAAATGCCAACAATATCGTTTTTATTTGAAGGATTGATGCTAGTGAAAGTTTTTTGACTGCTCGCATTTACCCAACTTCCGTTAATATAATTTTTATACGTTTCAACTTTTGTTGTTAGCAAACGGATCCTCCTCTCCACATACAAATTTAAATGAATAAATGGGGCAGCTTCTATAATAGAAACTGCCTGAATATTTCATAATCTAATTATTTTCAGAATTTTTCATTTAGATTAAGCTTTAATTAAAGAGCCCAAGTCTTCTTCTAAATATGTTTTCCATAAACCATCCATATACATACGGCGCATTTTAGCTGCGGTGCGAACTGCTTCAATGCAAGCTTGTTGTAACTCTGGAGTATCTGCGCATTCAAGTACAATCTTATAGCCGCGCTCACCATGAATTTCGTCTGATACAATGTGAAGATCAAAGAACTCAATTTCTTCATCAGTAAATCCATAAATGTCACGCAATGCTGGTGTTTGTTTCCGGTAAATATCTGGAACTTGAGATTCTAATCCAACTACAAGTGCTGCGGTTGCTACAACGAAATTTTCTCTTTGTGCGACAGCATAGCACCAGCTTTGCAAACCAAGTGTAGTCGGCGCCATATTACGAGGATCTTCAACTCTTTCTCTAGTAGTACCACAAGCTTCAGCGAATCGAATTAATAGGTCAGTATGACGATCTCCTGCAATCTCTTCTTCATACATATTTTGTAAAGTGAAATCTTTTGCATCTGTATATTTTTCAGGAATATTTGCGTAAATATATGCTAAGTAATCAGCGAATGGTCCAACATAGTGATAGTGGTTTTCAGCCCATCTAGCAAAGTGCTTTCTTTCAAGTTTTCCTTCAGCCCATGCAATTGTGAATGGAGCTCTTTGACTATGATTTCCTTTAATCGCATCTTCCAATGCTTTTCTGAATTCATCCTTAGATAATAATTGTGCCATTTTAAAATCCCCTTTCAATATTTTGTATTTTGTATACCATAAGATTTAAAAAGAATCGCCCTATTTTTTAGAATAGGAGCTGATTTTAAACGATTTTTTACTAATGGTTATTAACATTTATCGTCTTTGTTTATTACTTGGTATACCATCTGATTTAATAGTACAAAATTTAAAAGCTTTTGTAAACCCATTTTTTAAAATTTTTTAAATTTATTTAATATTAAAATATCTAGATAGTGTAAATCTATTTTTTCACCACATAAAAAGGGCAAAAAGCGTCGATATCACTAATCCGGCCATAACCGGAATAAATAATTTCCTCGCTAATTCTAATACTGGAACACCACAGAAACCCGCAACAGCAACTAAGGATGACCACGCAATGATCGTACCTCCGCCAGTCCAAATAGAACCCATTTGACCGATGGCTGCTAAGGTTCCAGCATCCATTCCCACACCTGAAGCTAATGCACCTGATAACGCACCGACTAACGGTAAACCTGAAAATCCTGAACCGTCTAATCCAGTAATTATTCCAACAAGAAGTATACCAAATCCTGTTAAAAATGGATTTTGTGGAATTGCGTTTTGCGCACTCGCAACCAAGTCAAATAAAAATGCTGGTTTCGCAACGTCCTCCCCTAATGATAGAATTTGTCCAGTAAAATCAGCACTTCCAAGGAAAAAGAAACCCGCAATCGGAATAACTGGACCCATCGCTTTAAACGCGAAAACAAATCCTTCAGTTAAATGATCGCTAACTTTGTCTAAAGCGTGGATTCTTCTAAATGCTACTGTTGACAAGATCAATAAAATCGATGCTACACCACCAATGAAGGCAGCTCCATCTCCGCCATTAAATATCCCTGATGTTTCAGGATTAAATTTTGTATAGAACATGAAAACCATTACTGTTAACAATGAAAGTGGAACAAACACAGCGAACAATTTTGCCCATAATTCTCTTCTCGTCGCATCATTTAACTGGTTCTCAGTTGCTGCAGATGCCTCAACTTCAGCATTTTGTTTTCCTTGAAGAATAGAAAGTTCCATTTCCGCCAATTCACTATTAGGTGTGCGAATTGTTCGCCGAATCATGATGTAGGTTATTAATAAAGCTATTCCACCTGTAATTAATGATAAAATCATCGCTTTATCAGCAATCGCAGTTGTTTCTATTCCTGCTGCTTTTGCGGTGAGCATAGGAGCAACTTGAATAATGTAATCAGAAGATAAAGCCATCCCTTGACCTGCTAAAGCTACTACCATTGCTGCCGACATGGCAGGCAATCCTGCACGAATTGCAACTGGTACTAACAACGCACAGATTAAAGGTACTGCAGGAGTCGGCCAGAAAAATAAAGAAACTAAATATGTTGTTCCAAAAATAACTGCGATCCCAATATAGGCATTTTTAATAACTTTTTGAATAGGAGAAATAATTTTTTCATCAGCACCTAACGCTCTTAAAGAATTTAATAGAGCTACCATTAGTGTGATAATTAGAAATATCGTAAACAGTTCTTTGGCAGCAACTAAATTGGCATTGAATACAGCTTGAAAGCCACCAATAAATGAATCTTTATAAATCCAACCAATTAAAAATGTGCCGATTAATGCTGGTAACACGACACCACGCCTAAATAACATCGTCACAATTACAATAATCGTAATTGCAGCATACAACCAATGAGCAGCAGTTAATTCCAAACAATACGCACTCCTTTCATTTATATTCCATTTTTTACAAACACTTTGCTTTGTATCAAACTCGATACATTTCTAAAGATTTACATTTTTGTACGTCCAAAGATAACAATTCCTCTATGGCCCTCTCTAAATTCTCTAAAGCTTCTTCAACAATCTCTTTACCTATTTCATAACTTGCTTTCGTTGCATCCCCGATACAGCCGTTTTTTGTCATCTCCTCATAACGGTAAAATCCTTGTATAGCTTGACCAGGACGCAATTTTTTCCATCTTCCTTCTTCGTTGATCTCCCCCTTTGTTATTTTTTCATGACGGATTAATTGGGGAGCGAGATAATAAGCTTCTGATACTTCTCTTTCACAGCTATGACCAAATAATGTTGATTTGATATTTTTTGATATCGCATTTTTTGCAGATGACGTTGTTTTTGCATAATAAATGTCAACATTCTGTTCCATTGATATTGATGAAGCAGCAACATCTAACGTAGATTGATTTCCTCCATGAGAATTCAAAAATAAAAACTTTTGTATACCATGAAGTTTTAATGAAGCAACCATATCTTCTAGTATTGAAATCAATGTTTTTGGACGTAGGGTGATCGTTCCAGGATAATTCAAATGATGACTCGAAACACCCATATTAACCGTTGGTGTGATTAACACCTTTGGAAAAAGTCTCTCTCCCAGTTTTTTGGCCATTTCTGTTGCTAAAACAGCGTCACAACTTTCAACTATATGCGGCCCATGCTGCTCATGAGCACCAATCGGAATAATAGCTAACTCTACCGTGCGTAATGCATCTCTCACCTCCTCCCATGTCATTTCTGTTAGTAAATACCTTTTCATTAGTGTCCCCCCTGCATAAATGGAATATTGTATACCTTAAATAAAAACAAGAAAGCTATTTCGTGAGTTTAACAGCATTTTTCTCCTTCTTAATTTTGGCTAAAATGTTTTCTTGACTGATCTCTATATCTTCCTTAATGGTTAACTGGCAAGTAAGCCGTATTCTTTCATTAACAGATTCTCCTAACATTTTTTCTTCTTTCCAGTTAGGCGGTCCTAATTGTTCCCACCCAGAAAGTACTTCACACACACATTTTAGACACTTTCCCATCCCACAACCGTATTTTAGCTTTGGAAACTGTTTTGTTCCTGCTAATACAACTAAATTCGCATTTTCTTTTACTTCTTTTTCAATTTTTTCTCCATCAACATGCAAAATGACTTTTGGCATACTTTATTCCTCCTTCAGATTAAACATGAAAGCGTTTTATATTTTTCTTTAACTAAACTCAGCGGGATATTTTTGCAGGGAAAAATGTATGTGATAGACTTGAATTTCTTACTAACTGACTGTTCCCCACAATTTTACCTCGACAAATCCGTTTTACACTATTTTGACATTAAAAAATATATAAAGTTTGTAAAGCTATGATTTGATTATACAAAATTTTCGAAAGATTTCAACTAAAAACTTGAAATCTAATAAAATTTTTTATAAAATGTAAACATCTTGGTATACCAAATACCCATATTAAAGGTGGTGTTTGATACAAAACTTCCTAATGTCAAAGTAATTTTTATGAAAAATTTATAGAAGCGCAAGTCCCTTTATTTTTTCAATGAATGATTTCTTAAAAAGAAAAAGGAGGAGTTAAGATGGGGAAATATATTATTTTAACTAATAAACAAACATTTCAAACGAAGGTTGATCCTAACAAAATAAAACCTATTGAAACATATAGTTTTCACTTCTTTGATGAAATTAAAGCTCAATATACCATTGCTGAAGTAGTTGATGAAAATACGAAAATTCGCCTTTATGAAAATTATGAAGGAAAAGAATATATCAATGATATCAGGCTAAAGTTCTTTGAAACTTTCGATACAATTGAAGCTGCAAAAAATGAGTTGAATGAGATTGTAAAAGCTTCAGGAAATAGTGAAGATTCAAAATATACAAAACTCGTAAGAATATAATAAAAAAGGAAAAGTTTTAAGGAATTCCACTTAAAAAGACCTTGCCGTTTTCAGCAAGGTCTTTTAACTTTAAATAAAAATATTAAGAATCATCAGGTAGCCCATTACCAATAACAAATAAAGAATAGTAAAAACAGCATTCCAATTCGAAATTTTAAAAGGATTTTCGTTGATGATCCCAGACATTAAACCAATTGTTGCATTATACGGACCCATTAAAAAGGCAGAAACTGCTCCACTTAACATGGATACTGTTAAAATTTGTGGAGAAATTCCCAAGTGAGCTGGATCCAAAGTTTCCGCTAAAAGTGCTAATGCTACTGCAGGATGCAACCCGGTAAATGCTAATATTAAAGGGATCACCGGGATGACTAATAAAAACAATTCAATACCGATTATTCCTTGAAATTTTACAAAAATTTCATTTAAACGATGATCTACTCCAGAAAACTGCATTGCAGAAATAAAAAAACCAGCAGATAAAAATATAAAAAATTGATCGCTCATTTTATACATATAAGAATTTACATGGTGTTTTAATCCAGCTAAAAATTCTTTTCCTTTCTTTAACATCAACGACCAACAAAACGCAAAAGGCATAACTAATAAAGCAACTAGAATTATGAAATTAAAATGAAAAATACGATCAACTATTGCAATGCAAATATTAAATATAAATATAGCTATTAAAATTTGTATAATTCTTTTTGGACTTTTGATTTTTTCACTCTCCTCTGCAGTTGCTGCAATTTCATTTGTAGACTGGAAACTCTTTAGCTTTGCACTTCCTGAATTAGATGCTGCTTTTTTTGCCAACAACCAATCTAACAATAATCCAGCAATACTTAATGGTAATAAATATGGAAGCATCCCACTCCAGCTTACACCGGTCATTTCAATTACTATACCTAAGATCGGTGTTACCGGTGCCCAGATTAATGGCATTGCAAAGCCGCGTGTAATCGCCCTACTCATAAATCTTCCAGCGTTTTTCAATGAAAATACTTGTAAAGCTGGCTTCATCGAATGATAAGTCATTGGCAACGTCGCGAGATTCATAAAAATACTTAAGAAATACGAAATTCCAGAAGTTAACATGTAAAGATGCCCAGTATTTTTAACTTTACGATTGACCAATTCTTGTATACCAGATGAGTAATTTCCTATTTGAATTGGAATCGCTAATATCGGAATAATAGAAAATAAAGTTAAAAGATTTAACATAGGTCCGAAGGATAATAAATAACTTTCCAAGCTAGCCCCACTTGTATACAACAACAATACTCCGATTAATAAAAAGAAGCTTCCTAAAATTTTTACAAAAGTCTTTACATACAATATAGTCGATAAAACAATTATTAAACAAAGGACAGGTAATACATAAGGTAATTGAAAATTCGGAAAAACTTCAGTAAAAACATAAAGGGATAACGTTATTAAAAATAAGTACTTGATCATTCGCACCACCACTTTTATTGACTATATTGATAATAATTATAACCTAAAGTGTATAATTTGGTATACAATATTTTATTATCTATTCTTTTCTATATTCTTAAATTTGATATTTACTGAAAAAATAAGCCACTTTAAATAATTCTCTAACAAAATCATATATGGTATACAATATAGTGTTAAATTTTTAAAAATTCATATAAAAATCTTACTTTTTGAGGTTTTTGGTATACAATTTGATTGACTTTGGCATTTTTTGAATTATAATAAAGTTATAGAATTAAATTTTTGAGGAGGAAGCGAAATGCTGAACTATTTATTTGGTAAAAAAGCAGAAATATTAGCTCTAAAAAAATTTTTAAAAATTAAAAAAGCCTTATTTATTAAATAAGACTTTTTCCATTGGTTATAATTAAAAACAGCAGGGAAAAAGCGAAAGGGCTGCTCTGAAAGGTGTTCATCACCTATTGCCCCATATGACGCTTCAACCTTGATCGAACAAAATTCTTGATTTTGCATCTTAAAGTTTTCTGCTTTCGGACCAGCTCTCTCCCAATTACCTGCTATTTCTCTGTTCAATTGAAAACAAAAAACAATTTCATAAAACACCCTATCTTCTTTTGTTTAACCTAGACACATTAAGACTTACCGCACGAATTAAAGTGCATCATCCTAATTTTTCATATATTAAAAAGCTTTAGGTTCCTCTAAATATATTTTGATATTTCCACTAATTTATTTTATAACCTAATTCTAAAGGTAAAAATGCATATTCACCTTCTTTAATGATTTCACATTTTCGAATTGGAATTGGACTGTGAAATATTGGCCCATCGATTACTGTAGTATGAAACTCTCCACCTTCTCCGCAAGGGTCAATACCTCGTGCTTCAAGCTCTTCTATATATTTATGGGTTAGCACTTTACCAAGGTCATCTTCTCTCATTCCCAGTGATAAATTTACAGTAACTATTACCGCAACAAATCCAAGATTGATGAACTCCTCAACAACTTCACGATGATTCATGTTCCATAGAGGCATCCCGAGCTTTAATCCCACATTCTTCGTAACCTTCTCATGCCAACAGTCCTGAACAGGAGTATCCAAATCACCAGTTACTAAAGCCTCGGCTCCTAAGTTTTTAGCATCCTTTAAAAGTCCAGTGAAAACTTTTTCATAATCTGTCCAACTGGCAGCACCAGTATATAAAGGTAAACCGATCGATTTAGCCTGTGCATGGATAACATCTAACGGCATTCCATGAGATCTTGAACGACTTCCCTCTTCCTCCAACATAGCAATTAGACCCACTGCTTCTCCAACTTTCATAGCTTTATAGAGCGCTAAAATACTATCCTTTCCTCCACTAAAAGAGGCAATAAATTTACATCCGTCAGCACCATTTTTCCACCCGGTTAATTGTGTCATTTTATCCTAGTCCCCTTCCGTCTTTCTCTTTATCATTTATTCAAGGTATTATGCAAATCTTTATATTTTACTTATAAAACAGTAATATATCATGTTCAATAATTATTATTGAATGACACACTTTTAAAAACAAATGTCCTATTCCGCAATTAATATAATTCACCATGTGCACTTTTTTCATTGTACCATGGCCAATAAATATATTGGGCTGTCTTATTTTTAAATAGGAAAAATTAATCACTTTTAAATAATGTAATAAAGCTTTATCCTAATTTCCCACTTCTTTATAAACTTCCAATTCTTTTATTCTACAAAAATATGTAAAATCCAGGTATTAAAATATCCTTCAATTATTCCAAGAAACAATTATTATTTCTTTATTCTTGTTTTTGCATCTGCTCTGCAACAGATCGTGCAAAATGACCCAAATCTCCTTTTAGGTAAGCTTTCATAACTTCAGGAGCAATGGAAATAAGTGCACGTTCGATTACCACTGGATCAAAATTTTTACTTTTTAGCTCTTTTTCTAATTCAACCGCAGCTTTGATTCCATAATAGGTTGCCAGCTTATTAATTTCGTAGACAACATCAGGGTTTCCCTTTCTAACCTCCCCAATCTTAGAAAATAGACTAATAATATTATCAGGTACTCCTTGTTCGGTAATGAAGTATCCATTTCCATTCAAATAAAGGTCTTGAGCATGTCCAACAAATTTCATACTAACAATTTGCAAATTAGGGAATTCCTTTTGAAGTACAGTTGTTTGTACAGAAGTTGCCATATTTACATAAGTACTATTTGTATAATGATGTAGTTTGAGGAACTCTTTTACCTTTTCTGCTGGTAAAGCTAAAATAATTGTTTCCATTTTAGGTAACTTATCAGCTGAAACTGGTATACCATTTGAAAAATTAGTTATAAATAAATTAACCTTTTCATTAGAAGGATGGTATATTCCTATTTTTTGGTTTACATTATCCCATTGTTTGACTAGAGCTTTTCCTAACCTACCTATACCAACTAAAGCTATACTTTTCATAATCACAACAACACTCCTAATTCATGTTAAAAGATTTATTTTCATAATATTCGTAAATCAAAGTCTAATTTGTCACAACTATAAATGCAAATAATAAAACTTAATCGGAACTTTAATCAACTATTCATATTTAGAAATGTGATAACCGTCACAATAATAATGATCTTATTAACGTATGATTATATTAGAATATATGAAAGAAGACCAAATCGATATTGTTAATCAATATATTAATAAAGAAAGAGAGGAAATATTAATGGAGTCATCAAACATTCATTTTTGTAGACCACTCCAGCGATTAATGGAAGAACATGTGGTGCTCCGCAAAGATATGGATCTTTTTTATGAAATTACAGAAGAAATTGAACTGGAATCCGGTACTGTTTTAGTGGAGCTATTTACAAAATTACATGAACAAATTTCACTTTTTGCATATAAGTTAAAGGCCCATTCTAAACTGGAAGAAGAAGGTTTGTTCCCTCTGATGGCTCCTCACCTTGGAGAAACTGATCAAATTCTTGAAACGATGGAATTTGAACATAAAAAAGCTGAAGAACATTTACAAGATTTTCTATCTGAAGCTGAAACATGTGGCTCATCCATTGATGAAAATGATGTACAATGGATCGCATTACACGCTTTCAGAGCCCATGCCACATTAACCCAGCACTTCGCAAAAGAAGAAAAAGTATTATTTCCTTTAGCGGAAAAAATTCTATCCATTGAAGAAAAACAAGAACTTGAAAGACTTTTTCATACCATTTCATCATAGCATTTTATATTTTCAAAACGAATGTTTTCATGTTTAAAATGACATTCGTTTTTTTCATCCCTCTTCCCACTCCCCTTTATTGTTAATCTTCCCTTTAATTCTCTTCTTGACAGCTTTTGGATATAATTATTTAATAAAAATGAGTGATTACTCACTTTCTTAATTTATTACTGAAAGGAGAAATCCTGTGCAAAACGAATTTACCATTCCAACAAATACATCTCCGTGTATCCGCATTGAACATGTTAATAAGATTTTTGGAAAGAAACAGGTGTTGTATGATATAACTCTAGACATTCCTTCTTCAAAAATTATCGGGATTCTTGGACCATCAGGATCTGGAAAAACAACGCTAGTGAAAATCATCGCTGGAATCGACGAGCCAACTGACGGTGATGTTTATGTATTAGATGAAAAAATGCCCAAGCTTTCGATAATGAATAAAATCGGTTACATGGCTCAGGCCGACGCTTTATATGGAGAGCTTACGGCTATTGAAAATTTGAATTTTTTTGCATCCATGTACAACTTACCAAGAGAAAAGAAAAAACAAAGAATTAACAACGTGTTAGGACTTGTAAATTTAACAGATTTCTCCAAAACGCAAGTTAAACATTTTTCCGGTGGTATGAAACGACGGCTTTCGCTCGCTATTGCCCTCGTTCACGAACCTCCAATATTAATTCTTGATGAACCAACTGTTGGAATAGATCCTATTCTACGTAAATCCATTTGGGAAGAACTGCGTAGAATTTGTGAGAGTGGCACAACGATTATTGTCACAACCCATGTCATGGATGAACTAGAAAAATGTGACATGCTCGGTATGATTCGTGAAGGGAAATTAATCGCAGTCGGTTCTCCAGAAGATTTAAAAGTGCGTTCGTCTACTTCCTCCATTGAAGAGGCCTTTTTGTACTATGGAGGTGCTAGTCAATGAGAGTGTTCTCCATCATGTTCAGAATATTGCTTCAGCTTCGTCATGATAAACGTACGATGGCGCTTATGATAGTTGCACCCATTTTTGTCATGACCTTAATGGCATTACTCTTTAATGGCAATGAATATCACCCGAAAATAGGAATTGTGAATGCTCCTATTCAGTTTGTAAATAAATTAGAAGATGAAGATGCACATGTCGTTAGATACAGTGAAAATAATATGCAAGATGCCCTCTATCGATCTGAAGTTGATGCCATCATAAATTTCAAAAACGGCATTCCCCATATTCAGTTGGAAGGTAGTGATGCAAACAAAAATAAAGCCGTTTTAAAGCTTATACAATCAATAACAGAGCAGCAAATTAACAATAATGAACCTGAAATCACTTATGTATACGGCTATGAAGACATGACAACTTTTGATAATATCGGTCCGATTTTGATCGGATTTTATGTTTTCTTTTTCGTTTTTTTAATATCTGGCGTTTCCTTTTTAAGCGAAAGGACATCTGGTACTTTAGATAGGCTTTTGGCAACTCCATTGCGCAGATGGGAACTTGTTCTCGGCTATATACTCGGTTTTGGTGTATTTACGATCATTCAATCAACATTAATTGCTTGGTTTTCTATTGAAGTACTGGATGTAATGATGGTTGGCTCATTCCCGTTGGTTTTGTTCATTACAACATTAACAGCCATGGTTGCACTGACCATTGGAACTTTCATTTCTGCTTTTGCCAATAATGAAATGCAAATGATTCAATTTATTCCAATTATAATTATTCCTCAAGCATTTTTTTCTGGATTATTTGATTTAAGTACAATGCACCCTTGGCTACAGGCAATCGGACCTTTTATGCCATTATACTATGTGGCTGATGCTCTAAAAAACGTGATGATTCGTGGACAAGGATGGGAAGCTATCGCGTTTGATGTCTATATTCTTATTGGTCTTTGTTTATTCTTTACGATCGCAAACATCCTTACTCTGAAGAAATATCGAAAAATTTAAAGAAAGGACTTGAAATCATTGTCAATAAAAGAATTGCTTCAAGAGTTACTCGATTCCAATAATTCGAAACTTGTTATGACTGAAAAACAGCTCAATATTATTTGCGCTGCGATTGAACTTTTTTCTGAAAAAGGATTTGCAGCTACTTCAACTAGTGAAATTGCTAAAAGAGCAGGTGTTGCAGAAGGGACAATTTTTCGCCATTACAAAACGAAAAAAGATCTTTTATTAGCAATCCCCGACTGCATTGTTGAATTGCAAATATCTAAAACATTTTTTACACAATTGGATAACATTCTTGAACAACCAAATGTTAGCTTTGAAAAATTTTTAAGGGCAGTCATTTCCAATCGGAAAGATTTTGCATCATCCAATATGGTCTTAATTAAAATCATATTTCAAGAGCTTCCTTTTCACCCTGATTTGCGGCTAAAAATGACCGAATCGCTCTTTAAACCTGCCAAAGAAAAGCTTGTAAAAATTATCGATTATTTTAAAGATCAAGGACAGATTAAAGATTTGCCTAGTAAAACGATTGTAAATTTCATCTTTACGACAATCTTTGGTTATATGTTTACTTGTTATATCGCCCAACTAGATTTAGATTGGAATATTGAAAAAGAAACTGAAAATCTAGTCCGTTACATTATGAATGGTTTATGTAAACCTGCTTCACCGACAAGTGAATTTTCATAATATTAGAGGTGATCGTATGAAAAATTTATTGTTGTTAATAGGGCTTGTTATTATTTTTACAACCGGTTGTTCTACACCTGTAAGCAATTTTCTCTCAAAAGATAAAGATTATTTAATATTAGAAGGAGATATTCAAAATAATATTATTTCAGCAACAAGCACGGTTAGCGGTAAGATCATTGAAATGAATAAAGAACAAGGGGAACCAGTAAAAAAAGGTGATGTAATTGCTGTGATCGATGGTGCCAATCAAAGATTTGAAGTAGATCGGCTGCAAGCTGTTGTAAATATGAAAAAAGCAAAACTTGAAGAGTTAAAAGCCGGAACCCGAAAACAGCAAATTGATCAAGCAAAGGCTCAAGTTCGTGCGGCAAAAGCACAATTGGACTTATTAATTTCTGGAAGTAGAAAGGAACAAATCAATCAAGCTAAGAATAACGTTGCTATTGCAGAAGAAGCATTGAAAAGTGCTCAAGTTACGTATGATCATCTAAAAGAATCATATGATCGGTCGTTAAAACTATATGAAGAAGGAGCATTGCCAAAGCTTGATATGGACAATGCGAAATATAATTTAGAAACTGCAGAGAAACAACTAACAACATTTAAATACCAATTGGAAAATGCCAAACAACAGTTAATTCACCTTGAGAACGGTCCAACAGAGCAAGAAATTAATGCAGCAAGAGCCAATTATGATGCAGCGAAAGCACAATTAGACTTACTCTTAAGCGGTGCAACAGAACAATCGATTCAAGCAGCTCAAGCTGATTTGGACCAATCGATTGCTCAATTAAATCAAGCTAAAAATAATTTAAATAATACAAAAATCACAGCTCTTGCTAGTGGAATTCTCATAAGCAAAAACTTTGAACTCGGTGATGTCGTAAATGTAGGAAGCAATATCGCTGATATCGCCATTGAAGATGATATATATGTACTCGCCTATATTCCAAATGAATATCTAGATAAAATTTATTATAATCAAGCATTAATAGTCACTACCTCATTAGGTGAACAAACTGGAAAAGTTAGTTACATCGCATTAAAACATGAATATGTACCAAAGGATAAACAATCGACATCTGACGGAAACTGTATCACAACTAAAATAAAAGTTGCGATCGATGATTTTAACGGAAGATTAAAATCCGGTATGAAAGCTGAAATAAAAATTCCTTTAAAAGATTAATAGAAAGTATAAAACTATTTATTAAGGTTCTAACTAATAACACCTGAATAGAAAAATACAAAATTAGATTAATTGTTCCATAAAACTTTGTTTAATAGAAAATCCGATTATTTCTTTCTCAGAAATGAAATGTTTCTATTTTAGATGATTCCTTTATAGACTTTTTTTTGTTTTTGAACCTAATAATAAATTTAATAATGCACATCATTTGAATGGCCCTCCCACTCTCTTCATTGAAGTGGGATTTTTTTGTGCATCACAAAATTTTATTGAGGGTCATCAAATAACTGATAATAACATCAATTTTATAAGATTAACCCCCCTTCTCTTTCAACCTACAAATTTAGTTCAATTTTTATAACTACAATTTAATTTATTTATTTCATACAAATTACTTTGACAGACATAGTAATATGAATTATAATGTATTTAAGGAGGTGAGGATATTTGAATACCTCAATTTCAACTGATTTAATTCGTGGCCATACCGACACAATTTTACTTAATATACTGCGCCAAGGTGAAAGTTACGGTTACGAAATTTACAAAAAAATTATTGAATTAAGTAATAATAAGTATGAATTAAAAGAGGCAACGTTATATACAGCCTTTCGGAGATTAGAAAAAGAAGGATATATCATCTCATTTTGGGGTGATGAAACGCAAGGCGGACGGCGCAAATATTATCGGATTACCGAAGCAGGCATGGAACGATATGAACAAAATAAAAAAGATTGGGAATTTGCAAAAGAGATTTTAGATCAATTGATTAAAGGAGGAATTAATGATGGCAAATAAGATAAGTCCTCTTGACAAAAGGATTAACACATATATTGAACGTTTGTTTTCAGATGTTAGCCCTAGCCAGCAGCTGTTTGATTTAAAAGAGGAACTATTCATTAATTTGAAAGAAAAAATTTCTGACTATAAAGAACGAGGAATGGATGAGGAACAAGCTTTCAAAGAAGCAATAATTTCAATGGGTGATTTAAGTGGTCTAATTGAAGATATGCGCAAAATTGGTCAAGATTCCGCAAAACAAACTGTATACTCAAAAATGCAAGCGCGAATTTCAACATTAGGAATAGTTGCCGGTGCATTAATAACATTATTTGGTATATTTACAGTATTAATAACTTATTTCATGAATTTACCGAATGAATCTGTGGTTGGAACTGGAATATTCATTGTAGCCGGAGGCGTATTAATGACGTATAGTATTTTAACAAGAGAAACCCGTAAAAAATATGCAATGAATAAAACACGCGCTTTTCTTTATTCCCTATCCATTGGGCTTATATTATTTGCAATTTTCACAGCCATCATAACATTTGTGACTACAAATGAAATGTTTATGGCGATTAGTTCTTTAATGGTATTCTTTATGGCTGGGGTTGGATTATTTTTATACTTGATACTTACAGGTAGAAACCGTTATAAAGATGCTATTTAGCGGAACAAGTTTTTTGTTCCGCTGTTCTTTTATCAACTGCGTTACGTTGATCTTTTGTTCATTTAATATTATCTAATTCCCCAATGATTTTTAAAAAAGGAAAGAAAACTCCTTAATCGATAACGTCACTTACTTCAATATTGAAAGTTTCTTCCCCTTGTTTAATTTGAATACGCCATAAATCTGTAGATGGATCATAACTTACTTTTTTTACAGCTTTCACTTCAACACTTGTAGATTTTTTGTGAACTTGATCCAATGCCTTTTGGATGGCCTCAGCTTCTGTTAAGTCTGTACCTGAAAGTGTATTATTTTTGAGCACTTTAATTTTTTTCGCTTTAGATTGCCCTGGATAAGACTCTGCAACTTCATCAAACCATACTTGCACTTTTTCTCCAACTTTTATATCACTTAAAACATTAGAAAACCATATGGCATTGTAAAATTCGGAAACACCGCCTGTTTTGCTAAAATCTTGAGGAACTGGATCAACAACAAGAATTCTTCCCTTTTCTTTAGCAACAACATATCCCTCTATTCCAGGTTTATCGTTAAAATCACTAGAGGAACCCAATGATAAATGGTCTTTTTTCGTACCGCAACCTATAAGCGATAATAAAATAATAAAAGCAATGATAAGCATGTATTGTTTCATCATCTCGCCTCATTTCTATATATCACTGCTGGTCAAAAATTTAGACGAAATGAATAACAAAAAGTTACATGCGATGAAATAATTAGAAAATTCAGTAATGAAGGGATTTCTATTTTTATAACTGAACAGGAATCGGCCCTTTAAGAATCAGTTCATCTTCATTAACAATAGAATCATAAGCAAGAATTTTAACTCCATTACTTGTTGCAAATTTTAGAGCATCAGCAAACTCCCAATCCATTTCTTTGTGAGGTGTAAAAAACATACAGCCCTCCATTTGAACAACAAAAAGAATCACACCGTCAAAACCATTTTGAACAGCATTTACTAATTCTAAAACATGTTTTGTCCCCCTTTTTGTCGGGGCATCTGGGAACATTGCTACTCCATTTTGTTCAAGCGTTACCCCTTTTACTTCAATAAAACATTGTTGGTCGTCTTTTTTAAAAGAAAGATCAAACCTTGAATTCCCATATTTGACTTCCCTTTTTACTTCATTTACGTAACCGAACTCAAGCATTTTTCCATCCTGGAGAGCCTCATAAACGACAGTATTTGGAGCTTGAGAGTCAATATTAACCCAACGATCATTTTTAATAACTGAAATTAATGAAAATTGCGTTTTTCTGCTTGGGTTTGATTTATATTCCAATAATATTTCAACACCTGGTTGAAGCAGTTCTTGCAGGCGTCCAGTATTTTTTATGTGTACTATTTCTTTCGTTCCATTTACGAAAACTTCAGCCATAAATCTGTTTACACGTCTAATCAATTTTCCAGGAACTATTTTTCCATATTTCATAACTCCACTTCCAATAAATCGGATTTCTATGTAAATATATTTCTAAAAAAACAAACACTTAGTGAACGTTCGTTAATATCCTTTTTTTACATCCACCTTATTTGGCGGTACAATATCTTGTTCAATTTGATGAAGGGTTTCAATGAAACATGTTACGGCTTCATCTAAATCTGTAATTGCAGATATATGTGGGGTGATCGTGACATCCTTCCTTTCCCATAAAGGGGAATCTGATGGCAAAGGTTCAACCGCCACAACGTCCAATACCGCATGTCGGATCTTTCCTTTATTTAATGCATCGATTAGAGCAATTTCATCAACAGTTTTTCCTCTACCAACATTAATAAAAGCTGCGTGATTAAAATGGTTAAATAATTCTTTATTAAAAAGATTGTCTGTTTCTTTTGTGAATGGCAACGTGCTAATTACCCAATCCGCCTTTGACAAAACCTTGCTGGCATCAAAAATCGTTGTTACCGATTGAAAATATTCCTTCTGCTCTCCACTTCGAGATACACCGTAAACGGTTGCTCCAAATTGTGTAAAAGTTCGGGCAACTTCTTGTCCGATTTCACCTGTACCAAAAATAACGATCGTTTGTTCTTTTATCATTATAGGTGGTTTTCGAACCCATTTCTTTTCTCTTTGTTTTTCCTCAAAAAATTTTTGATGTTGCAGTTCTTTTAATACATAACTTAAACAGTACTCACTAATCCTTTGCCCAAATGAACAAATAGTCCTTGTCAATAAAACACCATTTTCAATCCAACCATCAATTTCTAAAAAATTATTTACACCTGCATTGAATGAATGAACCCATTTAAGCTTTGAAAGTTGAAATTGAGGTGTAGGCATAAAACCTACGTAGGCATCAGCCCAGTCAAAGTCTTCATCAGTTATTTCATCAACAGGTATAAAACGTAACTTATACAAATTTGTTGACGAAAAATGTTTTCTAAAAACATCTTCATAATGCCCAGCAACTAAAATATTAGTTATTTTCACATAAATTCCCCCGCTATCAGGTTTAATGACGTGGTGCAAACAGCATAACAAATACTCCAATTAAGCATATAGATGTTCCAATCCAATCATATATATCAGGAGTTTTACGATCTATCCACCAACCCCATAATACAGAAAGTGCAATAAAAACACCACCATAAGCAGCGTAAACCCTGCCAAAAGAAGGAAATGATTGGAATGTGGCAACTACCCCGTAAATAGCTAGAACAATTCCACCTATTATTCCTAAATAAACAGTTTTTCCTTCCCGCAACCATAGCCAAATCAAATAGCCTCCACCAATTTCAGCGATTCCAGCCAAAACAAATAAAATACTAGCCTTTAGAATAAAGATCACTTCCTGAAAAAATTATTGTAGAGTAATAGATGTATATCTTTTTACTATACTATACAAAAGAGTGAGTAGGTCTTGTCCATACTTTACTTTATTTATGTACATCTTTTAGCTTTTCCAATAATATTTTTGCTTTCTCAGTAATTTTACGAAAATTTCCTTCCTTTATGGCGACTTTATCTATTAAACTATTGCCAACACCTACTCCTACCGCTCCAGCATTTATAAAATCAGAAATATTTTCCGGTCTTACTCCTCCAACTGCAATCATCGGAATATGTGATAGCGGCCCTTGCAACTCTTTAATATAGTTGCTTCCAAGAATACTAGTTGGAAAAACTTTTACCATTTTTGCACCAGCTTTATATGCGTTCACTACTTCCGTTGGAGTCATTACACCTGGAATGATACCGATATTTTGGTTCAATGAAAAAGAAATTACATCTTCATCAACATTTGGAGTGATAAAATACTTAGCCCCAGCATCTAACGCTTGACTAGCCATTTCGATATCAAGAACCGTACCAGCACCTATATAAAGCATGTCACCATATTTTTTATTAAGCATAGATATCATCTCAGGAGCATCATCTGTATTCATTGTTACTTCAACTATTTTGATTCCTCCATCATAGAGAGCTTCAGCAACAGGTATGATATCTTTTTTATCGATTCCTCGGATAATTGCAATAATTTTGTTTTCTTTTACGAAATCATAAACATTCATGACAATCTCCCTTCCAATCCTTCCCTGATTACTTTTCAACACTTAACTTTAATAACACAAATGCAAAATTGAAGAATGTTTTGTAAATAGCCAAGTTTTCAATTCAAATAGTATCAGATTCAAATTAAAATCCTAAGTACAAACAACGAGAAAAATAGAGAGGCAAGTGATGTGAAATTTTTTCCTTTCCACCACTTGCCTTTATATTTTTTATCCAACCCTTTTTTATACTGTCCCCATTAATACTTTTATCTATTTGATGTTGGCGCAATAGAGCTTTCTGGTGAGGTTACTTTTTCGTAAAAATCTACAAATTTGTCGCGGTCCTCGCTTGCCCTATAAGCCATGGCAACACGCGGATGTTCATTAAGTAAACCTGAAATCATATAAGGGATAATGTAACCCCACTCCCATTTATTTCTCATATCAAGCATATGCTTTTCGATAACCTCAAGAACAGGCTTTAATTCATATCTTGTTTTTGGTATATAGCCCACAAGAAGTTCTGTGTGGCAGTTTCCTGCAGCACGTCCCATCCCGTATACAGATGAATCAAGGAAAGTAACCCCATTTCGCATAGCAGTTAATGTATTGGCAAAGGCCAACTGCATATTATTGTGGGTATGAATTCCTAATTGTTTTTGCGGCAACATCTCTTTAAATTTTTTCACTTGATGTTCAATATCTGCTGGATCTAGACTACCAAAAGAATCAACGATATAAACAACATCAACAGGGCTTTTTTTCACCATTTCAAAAGCTTCTATTAGCTGATGTTCAGGTGCGCTTGATAAAGCCATAATGTTTAGTGTAGTTTCATACCCTAGATCATGGAACATTTGAACAAGTTCTAGACCTTTATCCACTTCACGAATATAGCAAGCAACACGAATCATATCCAAAATGCTATGTTCCCGAGGTAAAATATCATTTGGATCAACACGTCCAATATCTACGAGTGCTGAAAGCTTTGTTGATTTTTTGACAGGAATAATTTCTTTTAAAAAGTTGTCATCAAGAAATCTCCACGGATTGGGCTCTGTTGCATTTAGAAGTCTAGGAGAATTTTTATAGCCAATTTCCATATATTCAACGCCGGCGGCACTTAAACCATTATATAGATCTTGAACAAATTCAACAGTGAAATCCCAATTATTCACTAATCCACCATCGCGGATGGTACAATCTAAAATTTTGATTTGATTTCCCATTATATTAAACTTCCTCCTTAAGAGCGTTTTCCTTCCCAGTATTGTGAAAAATTTCACTTTAGCGCTTTTATGCTTTTATGCAATAAACCTCTTTCCTTTGATAGAGTTATACCATTTTTTCCGTATAAGAGTCAATTGTTTTCCAAAAATTTGATCAATTAAAAAATAAGACTTGTTATGGATAATTATAGTATAATTTTTACTATTACGTACTATTCAAGTTTTGAAAAATACTAAATATAATAAAAATTAAAAAGAAAGGAGCGTTACCATTGTCTTTGACTTCATATGCTGATAAGAAAAATGGAATATTCCCATCGGTTTGCTCCCTTGATTGTCCAGACCAATGCGGACTACTTGTTCATAAAAAAGATGGGAAAATTATAAAAGTTGACGGTGATCCAAACCATCCAGTGACAAGAGGTAATATCTGCAATAAAGTTCGAAACATAGCTCACCGGCTTTATGATAAAAATCGATTACAATATCCACTTAAACGACTTGGTGCAAAAGGTGAAGGAAAATTCGTACGAATTTCATGGGATGAGGCGATCGAAACTATCACCACCCATTGGAAAAAGCTCATTGAAATTGATGGCCCTGAAAGCATTCTTCCGTACAGTTTTTACGGTAATATGGGAAACTTGAGTGCAGAAGGGATGGACCGCCGATTTTTCCATCGTCTCGGGGCATCTCAACTAGACCGGACGATCTGTCAAATGGCCGGTTCAACAGGCTATAAATATACGATGGGAGGAAGTTTTGGAATTGACCCGCAAGATACCATTCATGCGAAATTATTTATCTTTTGGGGAATTAATGCAGTTAGTACGAATATGCATCAATGGACAATTGCTCAAAAAGCTAGAAAAGAACATGGAGCCAAAATAGTTGTTATTGATGTTCATAAAAACCAAACAGGGAAAATGGCTGATTGGTTTATTCCAGTCTTTCCAGGATCAGATGGAGCACTAGCTTTAGGTATTATGCACATATTATTTGCAGAAATGATGGTTGATGAAGCATTTTTACAAGAATATACCATTGGCCATGAGGAACTAAGAAACCATGTTATCCAATATGACCCGGCAACAGTTTCTAAAATGACAGGTGTAAGTAAAGAAGACTTATACAAACTTGCACGCTTGTACGGAACAACCTCACCATCATTTATTCGTATCGGAAACGGTCTGCAACATCATGACAACGGCGGTATGAATACAAGAGCAATTGCTTGCTTACCGGCTTTAACAGGTCAATGGCTTATTAAAGGTGGCGGTGCTATCAAATCGAATAGTGGTTATTTGTCTCACAATTCAAGGGCATTACAGCGGCCTGATTTATTGAAAAATAAAAATACTCGTGTTATTAACATGAATTTGCTTGGCCAAGCATTGCTGGAATTAGATCCACCTATCAAATCACTTTACATTTATAACAGCAATCCAGCCATAGTTGCCCCTAACGGGAATAAAGTCCGAAAAGGGCTTGAACGTAAAGATTTATTTATTGTCGTTCATGATTTGTTTTTGACAGAAACAGCTAAATATGCGGATATCGTTTTGCCAGCGACTTCATCTTATGAAAATACGGATTTTTATACATCATATTGGCACAATCATATTCAAATCCAAGAGCCGGTCATTGAACCTTACTTCGAATCAAAATCAAATACCGAAGTTTTTCGACTACTAGCAAAAGCAATGGGCTTTGATGATCCGGCCTTTTCAGAAACAGATGAAGAATTAATTAAACAAGCTCTTCACAATCCAGAAAACCCTTATTTTGATGGAATTACCTTTGAGGAATTGGCAGAAAAAAAATATGTAAAGGCGAATATCAAGCCACTTCTTTCTAGTAAACTCAAAACACCCAGCGGGAAGATAGAACTATATTCCAAAAAGATGATGGAAGCCGGACTACCACCGCTCCCGACTTACATCCCACTTGCTGATGATGGTGATTTTCCTTTTTTATTCGTCCCAGCACCTACCCATAATTTCTTAAACTCTACTTTTTCTAACAATGAGAAACACGTTAGCATGGAAAAAGAACCTAAATTACACATGAATATTGCTGATGCTAAGGAAAGAAATATTGAAGATGGGGATGTTGTACGGGTTTGGAATGACCGTGGAGAATGCATCTTAAAAGCTTCTGTAGGGAAAGATGTACTTCCTGGTGTAGTCGTTTCCCAAGGATTATGGAGTGATGGTCGACCAGGAACAAAACAGCATTTGAATGCACTGACTCCCGATCGCTTATCGGATATGGGCGGCGGAGCAACATTTTTTTCTGGACGGGTAAATGTGGAAAAAGTCAAATAATGCTTTATTGTAATATAAACTAGTAGAGATCTTCTTCAAAATACCAATATGGCTAGAAATAATACAAAAATGGAGAAGGGCAACATCAGAAAATCGCAAATGATGCCCTTCTCTCTTTTAAGTATTTGTTTTCTTAAAAAATAATTAAGAAACAAAAATATTTCTACATTTGAAATACACACCCTACAGTCTATTAAACAAATAGGTCACAAATTCATTTTTAATGCTACAGGACAATGATCACTACCGAGAACATGAGAATGAATTTCTGAATCTATTAACAGCTTGGCCAATCTTTGCGAAATAATAAAATAATCGATTCTCCAGCCTATATTTCTTTCACGGACCTTATTCATATAAGACCACCATGTGTATGAATCAATTTTATCAGGATATAGGAAGCGGAATGTATCAATAAATCCTGATTCTAACAATATTGTCATTTTTTCACGTTCTTCATCGGTAAATCCCGAGTTTCCTTTATTTGTTTTATAGTTTTTCAGATCGATTTCTTGGTGGGCAACGTTTAAATCTCCACACAATATAACTGGCTTTTTTCTGTCTAATTCCTGCAAATAAATTCGCATATAATCTTCCCATTCCAAACGGAAGCCTAATCTTGCCAAGTCTCTTTGCGAATTAGGAGTATAACAATTTACTAAATAAAACGTATCAAACTCGAGCGTAATTACTCTGCCCTCTTCATCTTCAAAAAGATCTCCTAATCCATACATAACAGAAAGTGGTTTCCGCTTTGTAAAAACTGCTGTTCCAGAATAACCTTTTTTTGCAGCATAATTCCAATATTGATCATAGTTTTCAAGCTCAATCTCGATTTGACCGGCTTGTAATTTTGTTTCTTGAATACAAAATATATCCGCATCAATTTCGTTAAAATAATTAAAAAACCCTTTCTTAATACAAGCCCGAAGACCATTTACATTCCATGATACAATTTTCATAAAAAATAGTAACTCCTTTTTCTTACATTAATCATACTTTCAAATTTTCCTATATTTATGGAGTACTTGCAATAAAAAGATTCTTTAAGTAAATAATAATAATTTTATGTAAACTAAAATAACAGCTGATGCTATAAAGCATCAACTATTTTCTTCATGGTCAAGCAATTCTGCAACTTTATTTTTAACCTTTTCAATATTTCTCATTTTATTGTCCCAACAGGCTTGACTTAAATCGACTGGATAGTTTTCTGGATTTAAAGAGCGCTTGTACTCATCCCAAAAAACTGCCAAATTTTCTTTCACATATTTCTGTATGTCCTGAACACTAGGTAATTTATAAACAAACTCTCCGTTAACGAAAATATTTTCATGCAAATCCTTTGCTTCAAAATTTGTTACATATTTACTAATAAATGTATGGACTGGATGAAACATTTTTAACCTTTTCTCTTCTTGCGGCCTTTCATGTTCCAAGGCAATATAATCACCTTCTGATTTTTGATTTTTTACATTGATAATGCGATAAACCTTTTTTAAACCAGGTGTTGTTACTTTTTCAGGATTGGAGGAAATTTTAATCGTATCCATCCAATTTCCATACTCATCTTCAATTGCCACCATTTTATATACTGCTCCTAAAGCAGGTTGGTCATAAGCTGTTATTAATTTCGTACCCACACCCCAAACATCAATTTTTGCCCCTTGTTGTTTTAAATGCAAAATCGTATATTCATCCAAATCACCTGATGCGATAATCTTCGTATGATGAAAACCTGCCTCATCCAACATTTTTCGTGCTTCTTTGGAAAGATAAGCCATATCACCGCTATCTAAACGAATGCCGATAAAATTGATTTGATCACCAAATTCTTTGGCAACTTTTATTGCATTTGGTACGCCTGATTTTAAAGTATCGTATGTATCAACGAGAAAAACACAATCTCTATGTGTTGCTGCATATTTATAAAATGCAGTATATTCATCGATATAGGCTTGAACAAATGCATGGGCATGAGTACCCGATACAGGAATTCCAAATAGTTTACCTGCACGGACATTGCTCGTTGCATCAAAACCCCCAATAAAAGCTGCCCGCGTTCCCCAAAGGGCTGCATCCATTTCCTGTGCACGACGGGTGCCGAATTCAAGCGCTGTTTGATCATCGCCAATCACTTGTTTAATTCTTGAAGCTTTTGTTGCGATTAGAGTTTGATAGTTAATAATATTTAAAAGAGGAGTTTCGAGCAACTGTGCTTCGGCAAGCGGTGCTTCTACCCGAACGATTGGTTCATTCGCAAAAACAATTTCTCCTTCTTTCATAGCCCGGATATTTCCTGTAAAGCGCATATTGGCTAAATATTCAATGAAGTCTTCCCCATATCCTAACTCATTTTTTAAATAATCCAAGTCGCTTTTTGTGAACCCAAAATTTTTTATAAATTCAACCATTCGTTCCAACCCGGCAAAAATAGCATAGCCATTGCCAAATGGCATTTTACGAAAAAAAATTTCAAAGACAGCTTTGCGATTATGTATATTATCTTTCCAATATGTTTCAGCCATATTAATTTGGTATAAATCGGTATGTAAAACTAAGCTGTCATCTTCATATTTTCTCATCTTTATTACCTCCAATTTTCCAAAATGCGCTTCCACATCTTTCCGAGTTTTTTACGAATAGACTTCTTCAATGAAAAAATCAAATTTGAAATCAGATGAAGTTTTTTTAAAAAATTGTCTAAAAATAGGAAAAGACAGTTCTTTATTAATTTGATTATAAAGAATTATAAGAAAAAATAAAAATAAAATATTCTATTAAATAAAAGATAGCGGTGAATTTAATTCATATATCACCGCATTAAATAAATATTGTTATTATTTTAAGACAACATTTCTTGAGCAAGAATTAAAATAGTCCTTTTGGATTTAATTATTTATGGATATGCTGTTTTTGGTTTTAAAAAAATCCTTTTGTATAAAATACAAAAGGATTGACTAACTAAAGCCTATTTATATTATTACATTCAACATCCTTTTAAGAAGAATATGAAAATGCATTGTTATAAGTAGTAATAATAATGCCCTTTAACAATTTCTTTTTTAATTTGCCCTTCATGAACAAGATATTCCAAGTGAGACAATGTTTCCGCAAATGCGAAACGATGTTGAACTGGTTCTGTTAAAGGACCAAACAATTCCTTAGAAATTTCCCACGCCGAAACCCCTTGATCAGTGCTGGTTTGTTTGCTTTTCATAATACGTTTCACATTTTCCAAACGTTCTCCATGATGATGAATGATTTCATCGACTCTTTCACGAAGATTGTCAATAATTTGGCGGTGCCCAGGCAAAGTAAGTTTAGCTGGCAAATCCCTAATTTTTCTTAAAGATGTTAAAAAGTCATTTAAAGGATTGGCAACAGAGTTAACATTTAAAGAAATATTTGGCGTTATTTTTGGCAGAACAAGGTCGTTTGCGATAAAAATCCCTTCCTTTTCACACCATAAAGTCATTAATCCTTCTGTATGCCCTGGAGACCATATCGTTTCAAACACGAAATCCCCTAATTGGATATGTTCACCGGCTGAAAGTAATTTTATTTCTTTTGGATGCGGTGAAACAGCCTCATATCTGCTTATATGCTCATCTTTTACGTCTGAAGCAATCTTTTCCGGCATTCCATATTCCATAAAAAATTTCTGGATTTCTTCTGGAAACGTTTGATCATGCCATGTACGATCAAGATATTTTTTTTCTTTATCCAATAAAAGTACAGGTGCTCCCGTCTGATCTTGAAGCCATCCCGCACCTCCATAATGATCAGGATGATAATGGGTAACCACAATTTGTTTGATGTTTTCTGAGCGGATGCTCAGTTTGTGAAAAACTTGAATCCAAGCATTTTCACTTTCTGAATCATGAAAACCACAATCAACAATGGTCCAACCATCGTTCCCTTTAAACAAGTACACATTGATTGCCTTTAAAGGTACAGGAATACGTAAGGAAACCCTGAATATGTTTTGATATACTTCGTCTATTAATGTCTGCATTTTTTCAATCTCCTATTTTCTTATTATAAAAGCTTTACGGATCACTTATTTTATATTTCTTCTATTATATATAAATATTTTTTAACAAACATAGTCTACAAAGTCAATTAATTTGAAATTTTCAGCTAAGAAAAATTAAAAATAA
>NZ_JABTTE010000029.1 GCF_013303125.1 Calidifontibacillus erzurumensis
AAATTTGATGTAAGACAAATCGTTTTTAAGTTAAAACTAGTAAATACACCACGTTCATTCCTTTTACTAAAAAAAGAAAAAGTACCCACTCTTATGACCTGCATATTTCAACTGGCTTAGGAGGATTTTCATGGATGAGGATGTTTTGCTGCAAACATTCAAAGTGAAGGAGCGAAATTTTTTTGAGCAGCCTACACTAGAACTTGCTCAAAGTTTGCTAGGATGTTTATTAATTAAAAAAACAGTGGAAGGCATTTCAGCCGGCTTCATTGTCGAAACTGAAGCATATATTGGACCCGAGGATCGGGCCGCCCATAGCTATCAAAACCGACGCACAAAAAGGACGGAAATCATGTTTCATGAAGCAGGTCATGTCTATACGTATCAAATGCACACCCATTGTTTAGTCAATGTTGTCAGCGGTAAAAAAGATATGCCCGAAGCTATCCTTATTCGTGCGGTAGAGCCTTATCATGGCATCGACCTAATGAAAAAAAGAAGAAAAATAGATGATTTGAAAAATTTAACGAATGGACCAGGAAAATTAACGAAAGCACTTGGAATAACAATGGAAGATTATGGTCGCACTTTTTTACAGCCACCGCTAATGATCGCTGATGGTTTTACTCCCGATTCTATTTCACAAGGAAAAAGAATTGGAATTGAAAATACTGGCGAGGCAAGAGATTATCCTTGGCGCTTTTGGGTTACAGGAAATCCGTTTGTATCAAGGCATAAATAATTATTGTAGGAAGCGTGTTAACAAATCCCTGCTTGCAAATCTTATAGATTTTAATTACTTTTAGGTTAATGAAAGAAAGATCGCATGTTCTTATATGAAAATTAATCATTCAAACTATAAAAGACTACTCTTTCAAGTGGAGTAGCCTTTTATTTATGTTTTCCTCTATTGTTGATATTCGCTTTTCCCCGCTATCTTTTAAACAAATGTTTAATAATTGAAATAAAGCTACAATTTTTTGTGAATGCGGCCACTTTTTTGGACAAATACGCCGATTTTTTGGCGTAAAATTCTCTTTCCCCTCCCCCCTATGTATAAAGAAATTTTTAAAACCTGCTAGAAACGCCTAGTAATTCTAATGTTTATTTTTTATTTTCTTATTTTTTCGAATTTTGGCATGATTGTTGCATCTATATTTAGCGAATTCAAAAAAATTTATTTTTTTAAGGGGGAGACTTTTCTATGGCAAATCAAAAAGTTTATGGCTTCTTTATGCCAACGGTCAATTTAATGGGAGTTGGAGCAATCAATGAAGCTGGGCCAAGAATCAAAGCACTAGGATGCAACAAATCTTTACTCGTAACTGATAAGGGGTTAAGCAACTTAGGTATCGCAGAAGAAATTGCATCTATCATTCGTCGTGCTGGTGTCGAAGTTGCTATTTTTGATGGTGCTGAGCCAAACCCAACAGATCTAAACGTAGAAGCTGGGTTGAAAATGTATCGGGACGAAGGATGCGATTCTATCATTTCCTTAGGTGGCGGAAGTTCACACGATTGCGCAAAAGGTATTGGACTTGTTGCATCTAACGGCGGAACCATCCATGACTACGAAGGAATTGACAAATCAACAAAACCGATGACCCCGCTAGTTGCTATTAATACAACAGCAGGTACTGCTAGTGAAATGACTCGTTTCTGTATCATTACTGATACTGCAAGAAAAGTCAAAATGGCAATTGTTGATAAACATACAACTCCATTGATTTCCATCAATGATCCAATGTTAACTGTTAAGATGCCTGCATCATTAACAGCAGCAACAGGTATGGATGCGCTTACTCATGCGATTGAAGCTTATGTTTCTACAGATGCTACACCAATTACAGATGCTTGTGCTTTGCAAACTATCCGTTTAATTAGCCAAAATCTTCGAGCTGCAGTTGCAAACGGTGAAGATATTGAAGCTAGAACAAACATGAGCTATGCACAGTTTTTAGCTGGAATGGCATTTAATAATGCTTCTTTAGGTTATGTTCATGCTATCGCTCACCAATTGGGCGGATTTTATAACTTACCGCACGGGGTTTGTAACGCTATTCTATTACCGCACGTTGAACGTTTTAATTTAATAGCTAAACCTGAACGCTTTGTAGATATTGCTGTTGCTTTCGGTGAAAATGTAAGCGGTTTATCTACACGTGAAGCTGCAGAATTAGCACTGACAGCGATCGAAACTCTTGCAAGAGATGTAGGTATTCCAGAAAACCTAACAGTGCTTGGAGTAAAAGAAGAAGATATTCCTGCTTTAGCTGAAAATGCGATGAAAGATGCCTGCTCGTTTACAAATCCTCGTAAAGCAACTTTAGATGATGTACAAGGAATGATTCGTGCAGCAATGTAATATATCTTAAATGAGCTATAATTTTTCGCTCTAACTTACCCACTGTAATAATCTTCGGTGGGTAAATCCTATTAAACTATAAAGGGGAGAGTAATCTGTGATTTATGCAAATCCAAATACAAACGGAGCTATCGTACATTTTAAGGAAAAATATGATAACTATATTGGAGGCAAATGGACTCCACCAGTGAAAGGGCAATATTTTGAAAATATCACTCCTGTAACTGGAGAAGTGTATACGATGGCTGCCCGCTCTACTGTTGAAGACCTTGAGCTGGCTTTAGATGCAGCCCATGCAGCAAAAGACTCTTGGGGAAAAACTTCAGCAGCAGAACGCGCCCGTATTTTAAATAAAATTGCTGATAGAATTGAAGAAAATCTAGAAATGCTCGCAGTTGCTGAGACTTGGGAAAATGGTAAAGCAGTGCGCGAAACGTTAAACGCTGATATTCCATTAGCAATTGACCATTTTCGCTATTTTGCCGCTGCCATTCGTGCACAAGAAGACCGAATTACTCAATTAGATAATGATACCGTAGCTTACCATTTCCATGAGCCGATCGGTGTTGTTGGACAAATTATTCCATGGAATTTCCCAATTTTAATGGCAGCATGGAAATTAGCGCCAGCATTAGCTGCAGGCAATACCGTTGTTTTAAAACCTGCAGAGCAAACACCTACTTCTATTATGGTTCTCATGGAACTCATCGAAGATTTACTTCCTCCTGGTGTTGTTAACATCGTCAATGGCTATGGTTTAGAAGTGGGCAAGCCACTTGCAACAAGCCCGCGGATCGCAAAAGTTGCCTTCACTGGTTCAACAGCTGTTGGCCGTCAAATTATGCAATATGCATCTGAAAATCTAGTCCCAGTAACACTTGAACTAGGTGGAAAATCTCCAAACATCTTCTTTGAAGATGTCATGAGTGCAGATGATGAATTTTTAGACAAAGCCATCGAAGGATTGGTAATGTTTGCCCTTAACCAAGGTGAAGTTTGTACTTGCCCTTCCCGTGCGTTAATTCAAGAAAATATTTACGATCAATTTATGGAGCGCGCTTTAGAACGTGTAAAAGCGATTAAAGTCGGAAACCCGCTCGATACTGAAGTTATGATGGGTGCACAAGCTTCCTTGGAACAAAAGGAAAAAATCCTATCCTACATTCGTTTAGGTATTGAAGAAGGAGCGCAACTATTAATTGGTGGTGAGGAAAATCGACTTGGCGGCCATCTTGACAATGGTTATTATATTAAACCAACCATTTTCAAGGGCAATAATAAAATGCGAATCTTCCAAGAAGAAATTTTTGGACCTGTTCTCAGTGTGACTACATTCAAAAACTTCGATGAAGCCATTGAAATTGCAAATGATACGATGTATGGCTTAGGTGCTGGCGTATGGACTAGAAATGGCGATTTAGCTTACCGTGCTGGTCGGGCCATTCAAGCAGGCCGTGTATGGACAAATACTTACCATCAATATCCGGCTGGTGCTGCATTCGGCGGTTACAAAATGTCAGGTATTGGCCGTGAAACTCATGCGATGATGCTTGAACATTATCAACAAACAAAATGTATACTCGTCAATTATAATAAAAGTCCCCTTGGTTTTTTTTAAATTCGAAAGGGTGTCATAAAAATGGTAGAACGTGTTGTTGCAACAGACAATGCACTTAAATTAATAGAAAAAATCCGAAAGAAACATGGTGATCTTCTATTTTATCAATCAGATGGTTGTTGCGACGGTGCTGCACCAATGTGTTATGGAAAGGATGATTTTTATATAGGAGATTCGGATCTATATCTTGGATCCATTGGAGGCGTTCCTTTTTATATTCATAAAAAACAATATGAATATTGGAAACATACACAGTTGATTATTGATGCCATACCCGGTAGAGGTGCAACCTTTTCTCTTGATAGCGTGGAAAACATGCATTTTATTACCCGTTCCCGTGTATTCTCAGAGGAAGAATACAATGAAATTAAAAAACTGTCATAATTAATGAATAAAACACCCCTTAAGTCCTTGTTGTCAAAACTTAATTATATTTTAGGACATAACATATTTTATTCGCCTAATATGTTATGTCCTTTTTTTCAACTACCACCTTCGTTTATATTAAAAGGTTACCTAGAATTGAAATTATTTCTGATTGTTACAGTCATCCTCACCTGTGAGACTTGATCCCGTCAACTCCCCCATACTTATAGAAACAAAATGGAGGCTGATTGGGACTCTGATCTCGTATAACAAACGAAGCTATGAAACTGTTTGCAGATTTATATTCTGTTGTTTCATTCCTAACTTTATATGGTTCACGACCTTAGGAAGACATTTCTAATCCTGTTTGTTATTTAATAACTTTTCCACTTTCCTTTCTAAATCTTCAATTCTAGATACCAGTTTTATAAAAATTGTAACTATCACTGCTAACACGAATGCAATAAAAATTATTAAAACCCAAGCATTTTCTACTATAAATCCGATGAAGAAAATGGCAAACATCCAACAAATAATTATAGAAACTAAAAATATTCCAATAAATTCTTTCAATTTTAAATACCTCCTTCATTTAAAAATGTTCATTTCAGATTTTCTTACTAATGCGCACAATCTTCAGATAATTTTTGTTTTACTTCCGAAACATTTTTATGCCTAATTATATTTTCAGCAATGAACATTTCTTTTTTCCTCTGATTGAATAAATCTTCTTTGATTATAAAAAATGATTGCCAAAGCAATATCTCCGTTACTACTCTTAAAATATATCTTTTCACAATCTAATGACGAATCAGAAACAATAATACTATAATCCAATAGATTCGTATTTTGCCCTCAACATGATTTCTTATTAGACAACCTGCTCCGTTTGGTAAAATAACTACCATGATCTTCCGGCCACAACCCAGAATGAAATTACTTTCCGTCAACATTTTCACAGAAAAAGCAATTTCTTTATTTAAGCATATCCATTGGTTAAACTTTGTTCCATACACTACTCAATGGAAAATACTATTTTTTGAATCCCTAAGTTATATTGATCAACTGCTGGGGATACAGTAATTTCATATGTCCCCTTTGGGTAGCCACTTAAATGCAACCTATAGTCGATTCGTTCATTTGGTTTTAATACTAATTTTCTTGGTCTATTTCTCTTTTTTAAGTCTACATGTTCAGTTGTTCCATCGGGGGAAACTTCTTCTTTGTATGTCAAATACTGTAAAGAGTAATTATATTCCAGCCAAGTGAGGAATTGTAATTCAGCTTCATTTTTGCCTATATTCTCAAGACTGAAAATAAATTCTCTTTTTCCCTCAATAATACCGTTATCCCTTAATTCGGTTAATATTTTTGGAGTTTCTTCAGTTTGTTTATCATTTTTAATTATTAAAATAGAAATAAATCCTATAATAAAAATAATCGAAAACAGTGCTAATACCTTTTTCAAAAGGCCCTTCCCCTTTAACTAATTTTTTTTAACCAAAATCTCCGATAACCATATTTTACCATAAATACACTTTCGGTAATTTAATAATTTTTTTGCCATAAACAAACAAATATGTTATGTTCTTCTTGTTCTAATTACGCATGCCGGTTGTTTAAATATATTCCGTAACATTATTTATACTTGTAAAGGTGGAGAATTCATTGAATAGACGAAAGGGAATTGTTCTTGTTATAACGGGAGCAATTTTTTGGGGGATTGGTGGCACAGTTGCAAATAAGCTTTTTCAACAGTTTCCAATCGATGTAGATTGGTTAGTAACAATCCGATTGCTAATAGCTGGTTTTTTACTATTAACTGTTCAATTTTTCGGAGAAAACCGTTCCCAAATACTAGGTGTTTGGAAAACTCGAAGGACAGCCACTCAATTGATGATCTTCGGGTTACTTGGTATGCTTGCCGTTCAATATACCTATATGGCTTCCATTAAACATGGAAATGCTGCTGTTGCAACACTATTACAATATTTAGCACCTGTTATGATCATCGTATACTTAATTATCCGAAAACAAACGGTTCTCACAGGAAAAGATTTGTTAACTGTTACTCTGGCTTTAGTAGGTTGTTTTTTCTTATTAACAAACGGCTCTATTTCTCAATTATCAGTGCCAACACTTGCAATTATTTGGGGTGTTCTATCTGCAATAACTTTAGCATTTTATACTCTATATGCAGTTCCGTTACTGAAGCTATACGATTCTCTTGTCATTGTCGGATGGGCTATGATCATCGGTGGTTTCGCGCTAAGTTTTATCCGTCCACCTTGGCAAATGGATTTTAATAGCTTAACTTTAGAAGCTTATTTTTATTTAGCCTTCGTCATCATAATTGGTACGATGCTTGCATTTTGGTTCTTTATGAAAAGTTTACAAATACTGTCAGCTAAAGAATCAAGTCTATTAAGCAGCATAGAGCCACTAGCAGCTGTTCTGACAACGGTCTTTTGGTTAAAAGAACCGTTTGGTTTTTTTCAATGGGTTGGTACAGCTTGTATCATTGGAATGATATTATTGTTGGCTTTAAATAAAGAGTCTTCTTCAAGAACTACCCAATCTAAAAAAGAAGAGCCCCTCAAAGTTAGTTGATGAGAGGGGCTTTTTCCAATAATGCACTTAAACATCAGCCAACATAAGTGTAAATGATTCTTTATTTTTCTCATTGCGTGTAGTGTTTCTTTTCCGTTAACAAATAACGTAATTGGCGTGGTGTTATTTTCAAGAGTTTCGCTGCTTCTTTTCGATTTCCCATTGTGCTAATTAAAGCTTTTTTTATAAAAGCTTTTCCAGTTACATTCTCTAATTCTTTTATTTTCTCTTTTATGATTTCTAAAGGAATTGTCTGTTCACTTTGCCAATATAAAAGCAATTCAGCATTCCATTGATCTAAATATTTTTTTAAATTATTGAAATTAGGATCTTTCCAAGTTTTTTCGCGACTATTTATTGGATCAAGAAATGATTTTTTTACTTCTATTTTTTCTTCAATTTCTGTATTTTGGGCATTTTGTATAGAACGTGGCAAATAATCTTTCGTAATTTGTGTTGTTTCCCCTTCCGAAAGGGTAATCGCCCGCGTGACTACATTGACAAGTTCCCTGATATTGCCTGGCCAATGGTAGTTCTCTAAAAGCTCCATAGCCTCATTTGTAAATGTTAAATGTTTGGCATCATATTTCTCTAGGAAATAGTTTATTAATAGCGGAATGTCCTCTTTCCTCTTTCGTAATGGTAATATTTCCAACTTCACAACATTTAACCGATACAATAAATCTTGGCGGAATTTCTTTTCTATAACAGCTTCTTCAAGATTCACATGGCTGGCTGCAATGATTCGAGCATTTGTCCGAAATATTTTTTCACTGCCAACTCGCATAAACTCGCGTGTTTCCAAAACGCGGAGCAATTTTACTTGAATGGCTGGCGACGCTTCAGCAATTTCATCTAAAAATAACGTTCCGGAGTTAGCTAGTTCAAACAAACCTTTTCGAAGCTGCGTTGCACCGGTGAACGCTCCTTTTTCATGACCAAAAAGTTCACTTTCCAACAAAGATTCGGATAAAGCCCCACAGTTTACCCCAAGAAATGTTTCATTCGCACGGCGACTTGCTTCATGAATATATTTTGCCAAAACTTCCTTCCCTGTTCCTGTTTCCCCTTGGATTAGGACGTTAATATTTTTCTTGGCAATCTTGTATGCAATTGTAATTAAATGCTCCATCTCTTCATTATTGCCTGTAATAAAACCAACTTCTTGCGCGAGGCGCTTTGCTTCATTTTGAACTATCGATACATCATTAGAGAGCATTTCATCAATTAAAGCTTCTAACTGATCAAGATCATCAAACGGTTTTTCAATGTAATCATTAGCACCAAGTTTTATAGCTTCAACAGCTGTCTTTACTGTGCTGAATCCAGTCATAACAATGACTTTGCAATGAGGCTGCTTTTCTTTTAATTTTTTTAAAATCGTAAAGCCGTCCGTATCCGGTAATTTCACATCAATCATTGCCAATTGAAACGTATGTTGATCGATTAATAAATCACTTTGTTGCCCGCTAAAAGCTGTTTTTACAGTAAAACCTTTACTGGATAAAAAGTATTCTAAAAATGTGCATACTTCCCTCTCATCATCGATAATAAGTACATGTGTCATACAATCATTCCTTATCCATTATGGTCTTGATTACGTACAGGCAATAATAATGTAAAGGTGCTGCCAACACCAACTTGGCTTTCTACCTCAATCGTACCTCCATGCATTTTGGCAATCCCTAGGCTAACAGATAGCCCCAGTCCTGTTCCCTTGCTTTGCTGTTTTGTCGTATAAAAAGGCCGAAAAATTTCAGATAGATCGTTCTCTTTAATCCCGATGCCGTTATCTTCCACTTTTAAAGTAACAAAATGTTCTCCATCATTTTCCGCTATACCCGTTTTAATTAAAATTCTCTTATCGCGATTTGAAGTGGCTTCTACTGCATCTTTTGCATTTAATAGAAGATTAATAACGATTTGTTCAATCTGCTGTAAATTACCATCAATGGCTGGCAAATTATCAGCAAGATCAGCCACAATCTTTATATTATGCCTTTCAATTTGATAGGATATTAAACTTAATACTTGTTTTACAGCATCATTAATAAAGCATTCTCTCGGTAAATACTCATCCTGTCTAGAGAACGTTAATAAGTTCCGAATAATATTTTTGCAACGGTCGCCACAATTTTTTATGTCTTCTAATAGCTTAAAGGAAGGGTCATTTTTATCTACTTTTCGAAGTAATAACTGGGAATTTCCTAAAATGGCTGTTAACGGACTGTTTAGTTCGTGTGCTACACCAGCGGCCATTTCACCCAACGCAGCAAGTTTCCCAGATTGAATTAATTGGGCTTCGGCATGAAGTTTTTCTGTAACATCTTTCATATATAAAATGACGCCATACTTTTCATTTTTATCATTATAGACGGGATACATATAAATATCGCAAATCCGATCATTATTTAATTTAACTTGTGCATAAGTAGTCGTGTTCGTTCGCAAACTTTCTTCCAGAAGATCTTTCTCTTCCTCACCAAAAAGTTCAAAACATTTTTTTCGATAAATTTGAGAATCGGTCAAATTAAAAAACTTGCATACTGAGTCATTAAATCTTAAAATCGTACCGTCCATATCTACTACTATGATCATGTCTAAAACAGACCGAAATGTTTCTTCCCATTCTTTATTTCCGCGTAAAACTTCATTATAAAGCCTTGAATTTTCAATACAAACCGCAAGTTGATCAGCCAATTGCTGTAAAAATAAAATATCATTTTCTTCACATTCGATTACTTTTTTACTTCCGATGCTGAGGACACCAATAATTTTCTTTTTACTAATAAGAGGAAATAAAAAAACACTTTTTATTTGCAATTTCGAAAAAGTTTCTTGCTCTATAGAAGAAGCAGAATCGTTTGGAAAGCGGATTTGAGCAGCTTTTCCGGTTTCAAAAACTTTCCAATACGATGAAAATTCTTTTGGTAACGCTTCCCCAACTTTAACTATAAATGAATCTGAAGGAAAAACATTGGACAATATTAATTGGCCGTCTTCATATAGAGATAAGCTTAAACGGCTAAAGCTGTACAGCTCTTTTAACTTATTCAAAATATTTTTAAACATATCATCCAAACACATGTCTACATTAAAACTTTTCATGACATCATTAATAATTTCAAGCATCATGTTTTTCTTTTTTAGCTTCGCATTTATTATTTTTAATTCTGTATAGTAGCTCCGTTTCGATGATTTAACGCCAGTCAATAGGTCAATCATCTCTTGTTTACTTTTTAACATATTCTAAGACCCCCCACCCGGCAATTCCCACTTACGAAGTAATACGAATTTTAATCTATAGAAATTATAAGGCTAGCCTAAATAATTGCTCGATATCCTCTAATGTTACATCCCGTGGGTTTGTAATCATGCAGGCATCCTCAAGGGCAATTTTACTCATAGCATGGATATCATCCTCTTTCAAACCCATATCGGAAAGCCGCTTAGGAGCACCTATTTCCGAGGATAATACCCTTACTTTTTCAATTGCTTTTCTCCCAGCCTCCGACGGATCCATACCGCGTACATCTATTCCCATCATCGCTGCAATATCCATAAAGCGTTTTGGTGTTGCAATAAAATTAAACTCCATAACATGCGGCAACAAAATGGCATTAATATCCCCGTGCGCTAACGGAAAACGTCCTCCAATCGCATGTGACATCGCATGAACAGCACCTAGTATAGCATTCGAAAATGCCAACCCAGCTTGGAGACTTGCCATCGCCATCGCCATTTTAGCTTCCATATTTGTTTTAGAGGCAACGGATGGCCGCAAATATTCTGATACGAGTGAAATTGCGTTTTTCGCTTGAACATCTGTTAAAGGATTTGCTGCAACACTAACATAAGCTTCGATCGCATGAGCAAGGACATCCAAGCCAGTGGATGCCGTTAAGCCTTGATTTTTTGTAACTAATGTATTAGGATCTACAATTGCAATATCTGGAACTAATGATTTTGAAATGATCGTCATTTTCTTCTGTCTAATTGTGTCGACAATGACAGAAAATTGCGAAACCTCAGAACCTGAACCCGCTGTCGTGGAAATCATCACCATCGGTGGCAACGGCCGCTTAATTTGGTCGACCCCTTCATAATCAGAAATATGGCCGCCGTTTGTTGCTACAATGGCAATAGCTTTCGCAACATCCAAGGCACTGCCGCCACCTACACCAATAATAGAATCACAATTATTACACTGGTAAATTTCCTTCCCTCGTTCAACTTCAAAATCTTTTGGGTTCATAGTAATATTAAAAAATGTTGCGTAATCCAAACCTACTTGACGACAATTATGAATGACTTTTTCCACCCATCCTGCTTCCACAACACCTACGTCACTTACAATGAGCACTTTTTTCGCTCCAAGTCTCAAACAACTTTCACCAACTTGATCAATGGAACCGATACCAAAAATAATTTCAGGAGTTACAAATTTTCTAATTCCCATTCCAAAACTCCTTTTTATTAGATTAATATATCTTTTCTGTTAATCTACAAAAAGAATCTATAGAATTATCATATAAAAAGATTACTATTTTTACAAATGCGAATTTTCAGACGTTTGATAATATAGAGCATTTTTACTATTATATTCTGTTCAAATCGTATACACTTTTTTAGGCACCCTAAATTGAACTTTCGGGAAAGATGATTGAAATAGAGACAACTGTCGAAAAAATATTGTAGAAACACATCATTTGGAGAGAAAAATAATTCTTTTGTGCAAGTGAAGATTTACTTAGGAGACGGAACAATTCACCCAAATAACTCCTTCATACTATCTATTGGCTATTTCCTTATAAAAATCAATGTAACTTAAGACATTTTATAAATAGAATTTTTTACATTCCACCGTTTAATAAATTACATTTAATGTTAATAAGTTACAATTTTAAAATTATCTCTAACAGGAACTTCAGTATTCATGTATTCAAGAGATTCTATAACTCTAAAAACATCCGAGTATATACGTAGTTCATCAGCTTCTCTACTAAGATTTTTAATACTATTTCCATAACAAAATTTCCAACTTTGTAAATAATCTTCTGTATACAATATGCCAACCACAAAATTTTCATCATCATTAATTCTTTTTACATAATCCTCATAGGAAAGTTCGTTCTCACTTTCTGTAAAAGTTATAAAAGGTAAATAGGAGGCTTTTGTTCCTATAAAAAAGATAGGAATTTTACTTTGTCTATAAATTTTTTTGTTCTTGATATTTGCCGCTTCTGATAAATAATCTGGCATGATAAAAACTGCATCATAAGAATTTAAATCAGCATTATATAAAGATTCAAATGTCATTTCCTTAAATCTCACTTGTTCTTCACGTATAACAGGCATATTTCCAATAACAATAATACGCAAAGCTTTTCCCTTATATAACGTTGCATCTTTACTAATTGGTTGTTCACAGGCACTTACAAAAAAGAAGGAGGTTAAAAGAATAATTGTGAGAATTCCGCTCCATTTCATTTTTTCTTCTCCTTAACTGTTTTATAAAAAGGAAGGGAATTTATGTAACTCGTTTGAAAGTTCTTTAAAAAGTCTTTAGGTTATGCAAAACCACAATCAAAATGTTATTTCCACTTCATAACATTTAAATATAGGTGACGATTATGTGAAGGTTCCCTCCCTATATCATGCCCTTTTATACTATAAACACTAGATCGTTATTACATCCAAATCTACTAAAAACAAATTTTTTATATAAAACTATTACTAGAATAATAATGAAACCTTGGATGAAGGATTTAAAGAAAATTTTTGAAGGCTTCTCCTTTGTTTGTTCAAAAAATTTATTAAATAAAAGATTTAGAAGAAACAAGATCATAACTACTATTAAAAATTCAATAATCAGCATCGTTTGCTCCCTCCATTTCATGAAATATCTTCCAAAAAATATTGGATTTTAATTATATATGAATATTATTTTTTAGACAAACAGAATGCGTTCTATATTGAATAAAATACATTCGAATTTATTAATGGAAAATATTAACATTAAAACCATATCATAATATAATATCTTTTACTAGAACATATTTAGATAATTAAAAAAAAATTCCAACCAAAAGGAAGAATTAGCTTTTTAAAAGTTGTATGTAGGATTCTGCGGATTGATAAACTTTTTTCCAGATAAGTATATTAGGGGAAAATGGTTTCAAATACCCAAGACTACATGTAAAAGATACCGATATATATTTTTTTAAATAGAGGGAACACTAAAAACACATCTCTTCATTAGGAACTTCACGGGGGCGCGGTTCCCGTTAGCGAAAAAAAACCACTTCACAAATTCATGTGAAGTGGTTTAAGAATTGGAATTTATATTCGGCAATGATTAGTTTTCAATTTGTTTCATTGAAAACTGTTGGGATTACATCATTCCCATGCCGCCCATGTCAGGCATTCCTGGGTTATTTTCTTTTTCAGGAATGTCAGCTACAACTGCTTCAGTAGTTAAGAACATAGCAGCTACAGATGTTGCGTTTTGTAATGCTGAACGAGTAACTTTAGTTGGGTCAACGATACCAGCTTCAATCATGTTCACCCATTCACCAGTTGCAGCATTGAAACCAATGCCAAGTTCTTCTTTCTTTAGACGTTCAACGATTACAGAACCTTCGAGACCAGCGTTTGTTGCGATTTGACGAACTGGCTCTTCTAAAGCACGCAATACAATGTTCTTACCAGTTTCTTCATCGCCTTTTAACTCAAGTGCAGCAACTTTGTTGTATACGTTAACTAATGCAGTACCACCGCCAGCAACGATACCTTCTTCTACTGCAGCACGAGTAGAGTTCAATGCGTCTTCGATGCGAAGTTTCTTTTCTTTCAATTCTGTTTCAGTTGCAGCACCAACTTTGATAACTGCTACTCCGCCAGCTAATTTAGCTAAGCGCTCTTGTAATTTTTCTTTATCAAACTCAGAAGTTGTTTCTTCCATTTGTTTGCGGATTTGATTTACACGAGCTGCAATAGCTTCAGAATCGCCAGCGCCTTCTACGATTGTAGTATTTTCTTTAGTTACTACAACTTTAGAAGCACGACCTAATTGTTGGATAGATGCAGATTTAAGCTCTAAGCCAAGATCTTCAGTGATTACTTGACCGCCTGTTAAGATCGCAATATCTTCAAGCATTGCTTTACGACGATCACCGAAGCCAGGAGCTTTAACAGCAACTGCAGTGAATGTACCACGAAGCTTGTTAACAACTAATGTAGCAAGAGCTTCGCCTTCTACGTCTTCAGCAATCATTAATAATGGTTTGCCTTGTTGTACAACTTGTTCTAATACAGGCAAGATTTCTTGAATGCTAGAAATCTTCTTGTCTGTAATTAAGATATATGGATTTTCAAGAACAGCTTCCATTTTTTCAGAGTTTGTTACCATGTAAGGTGATGCATAACCACGGTCAAATTGCATACCTTCTACTACTTCTAGTTCAGTAGTGAAACCTTTAGATTCTTCGATTGTAATAACGCCGTCATTTCCTACGCGTTCCATTGCTTCTGCAATTAATTGACCGATTTCTTCGTCAGCTGCAGAAATAGCTGCAACTTGAGCGATAGAAGATTTGCCTTCAATTGGTTTAGAAATCGCTTTTAATTCTTCAACAGCTGCTTGTGTTGCTTTTTCAATACCTTTGCGGATTCCCATTGGGTTAGCACCAGCTGTTACGTTCTTTAATCCTTCACGAATTAAAGCTTGAGCAAGAACTGTTGCAGTTGTTGTACCGTCCCCAGCAACATCATTTGTTTTGCTTGCTACTTCTGCAACTAATTTTGCACCCATATTTTCAAATGGATCTTGTAATTCAATTTCTTTTGCAATTGTTACACCATCGTTAGTAATTAATGGAGAACCAAATTTTTTCTCTAAAACTACGTTACGTCCTTTTGGTCCAAGGGTAACTTTAACTGCATTAGCTAATGCATCCACACCACGAAGCATCGCACGACGTGCTTCTTCACTAAACTTAATTTCCTTTGCCATGCTAGTATTACCTCCTCAAAGATTTTCTTCTGTCTATTTTCATGCCGAAAAGGATTGGAACCTAATCAAATATGCCCGCTTATTTCCGTTTGCCTCTACGAGAAGCAACTGTACTTCACATTACTAACAGTGGATTGAGGGCGGATAATATTTGTTTACCTACGATGGTGATCTACTATGTAAAAGACTAGTAGATCTCTCTTGCGAAAAATGAATCAAAAGTGAGGTGACACACACTTCCAAATATTTTTCCGCGTCAAGACCATTAGCCTATAACTGCTAAAACGTCGCTTTCACGAATAATTAAATATTCTTTGCCGTCGTATTTCACTTCTGTACCAGCATATTTAGAGAAGATGATACGATCGCCTTCTTTTACTTCTGGCGCAACTCTTTCACCGCTGTCTAACACGCGGCCAGAACCTACTGCAATAACACGGCCTTCTTGAGGTTTTTCTTTTGCAGTATCCGGTAAAACGATACCGCTTGCAGTTTTTTCTTCAGCTTCAACAAGCTCAATAACAATACGATCACCTAATGGCTTTAACAAGTGAAACACCCTCCTAATATAAAATTTTATAATTCGACTCATTATTAGCACTCATCAATCATGAGTGCTAACACATTTATAATAATATAAAAACAATTACAATTTTGCAAGCATTAACTATAATTTTTTGTAAATATTCCCCTAATTTTTATATAGAAAAACTTACATTTCTACTATAAAAAAGAAAAAAATAGACGATTCTACTTTTTTATGCTCAACTCCAATTTCAGTATTAACAAAATTACAGAAAATATATCATCATCTTATAAGTTTTCATATATGTATGTTAAAATACAAAGGTGGATTTTATTAGTATTGGTTATGAAAAAGAAAAAGGAGTATAGGGCATTGAATAGCAGATACTTGCTTACAATTTTCGTTTATATTTTGGTTCAATTTTCTGGAATGATGTTTGGCTACGATCTTTTGCTAGCCAGTGGCGTTCCCGATGAACATGTATTGGCAATCTGGACTGTCATTAGCTTCTCGGTTGGTCTTACAATAGCTATCCTCCTTTTATTGCCTGAAATAAAAGAGCGGCATCAGACCATTGGCAGGGTATCTAGACTTAGAGCAGCAGGTTGGACCATTTATGGGATTTTTTTAGCGTTTTTTGCACAAATTATAGCTGCACAAATTGAAATGATGCTAGGCATTGAAATGGGGTCAGAAAATACAGAAGCATTAATTGAAATTGCTAAAGTAACACCTGTTTTCATGGTTGTTACTTCAGTAGCAGGACCAATTTTTGAGGAAATTATTTTCAGGCAAATCATCTTTGGCAGTCTATATAAACAATTTAACTTTTTGATTGCAGCCATCAGCAGTTCATTAATTTTCGCAGCTGTTCATTTAGATTTTAGTCATTTAATCATCTATACAGCTATGGGTATTGTTTTTTCTTATTTATATGTTAAAACCAAAAGAATTCTTGTGCCGATTATAGCTCACGTTACAATCAATACGTTTGTCGTATCAATCCGCATTCTATTTGCCGAACATTTAGAAAAGCTCGGACAACAACTTGATCAGATCCAAAGTATTATTGGAGGATTTTAATTATGAAGACAACACCTTTTACGATGGCGCTGATCTATGGACTAATGGGTGCGCTTTTTACATACTTAGCGATTAAAAGTGTACAAGATACGATATGGAATTTTTATACTATACTTCTTATGATCATCGCGACATTCGATTTTACAACTGCGCTTAGGTTTCTCTTTTATAAAAAATTTATAGAAAAACAAAAATAGCGACCGTTCCATTTTATGCGGCCGCTATTTTTTATGTGCATGCATGAGCATATATTTTCAATTAAAAATTGAATGATGCCAATTTTCCACTCAGAGTCGTCTGCTTGATAAGCATCCGTAAATTTTGAAAACCATCATCTTGCGGCAATTACAATTGCATTATTCTAAAGGATAGTGTTTTAAAAAATAAATCAGTGCTTGCAATTCCACTGCCAAATCAATATGATGAATCCGGATCTTTTCCGGAACATTAATACGAGCAGGAGTAAAATTTAATATTCCTTTAATGCCTGATGCAACAAGGCGGTCGGTTATTGGTTGAGCAACTTGAGCTGGGACTGTTAAAATGGCTACCTCTAATTCACCAGTAATTTTTTTTTCTAATTCATCCAAGTGATATACCGGAACCTCACCAACAGTCGTGCCCACTTTTGCAGGATCAATATCAAAAGCCATAACAATTTTTGAGTTATTATTTTTTAGAAAATTGTAATGTAAAAATGCTGTACCAAGATTACCAACGCCTATTAAACAAACTTTTACGATTTCATCTTGGTTTAAGGTTTGCCGAAAAAAAGACAATAAATAATTCACATTGTATCCATATCCTTTTTTCCCAAGGGCTCCGAAATAAGAAAAATCACGGCGGATCGTAGCTGAGTCAACTTTTACAGCATCACTTAATTCTTTTGAAGAAACACGTTGTTTTCCTGAAGCGTGTAAATTAGCAATAAACCTGTAATATAACGGCAAGCGTTTGGCAGTTGCTTGCGGTATTTTATTTTTATCAAAAGTCATACCATCCCCCCGTTTGTTTAATATTCTACTAACTCATTTCGTCGGTAGTCTCCGCTTTTTCCTCCAGTTTTTTCCACCAAATAAGTTGGACCGATGACCATTCCTTTATCAATGGCTTTACACATATCGTAGACCGTCAATGCTGTTGCGGTTGCCGCAGTTAACGCTTCCATTTCAACACCTGTGCTTCCCTTCGTTTTTACAGTAGCTTCAATATGCAAAATGTAGGCAGGTGATTTTTCCTCCCAAGAAAAGTTAATATCAACACCTTTTAACATGAGAGGATGGCACATTGGGATCCATTCTGATGTCTTTTTTGCCGCCATGATGCCTGCTACTTGTGCAACAGCGAGAACATCACCCTTTTTCATTTTATTTTCTTTCACTTTTGTATAAATTTCCTCATTCACTCGTATGCTTGAATGCGCGACCGCCGTCCGAACTGTTTCATTTTTTTCCGTTATATCGACCATTTTAGCACGGCCTTGGTCATTAAAATGTGTAAACGACATCAATTTCAACTCCCTAGTTCCTATTTTATAAAAAAAAAGCAGTGATGAGAATGAATTGTTTTCCTACGGGAGATTTATTGCTCGGTTTTAATCCGTTTTTTTGAAAAAAATTATACTTTCTCCTCAACATAAGATAAACTAATGACTTGAAGAGGTGAACGGATAATGATCATACTTCAAGTCAATCAACTTACAAAATATTATGGTGCTGACCTTATTTTATCCAATATTAAATTAGAAGTACAAGAAAAAGATAGGATTGCTCTTGTTGGCCGCAACGGTGCCGGCAAGTCAACATTGTTGAAAATTATTGCCGGACAAATGTCCTATGATTCCGGCGAAATTATTAAACCGAAACATATTACAATCGGCTACCTTGCCCAAGATACAGGACTAGAGTCAAACTTATCAATCTGGGATGAAATGTTGACGGTCTTTCAAGAACTTCGCCAAAAAGAAAAGAAATTGCGCGAATTAGAAGCGAAAATGGGCGAGCCGGAATATATTCAGGATGAGGAAAAATATAGTAAATTACTAAAAGAATATGATGAGCTGCAGGTTGCATTTAAAGATGAAGGCGGCTATCAATATGAAGCTGATATTCGCAACGTCTTGCATGGTATGAATTTTAGCGATTTTGATTATAATACACCGATCGCAACGTTAAGCGGTGGGCAAAAAACGCGTTTAGCAATGGCCAAGCTGTTATTGATGAAACCGGATTTGTTGATTTTGGATGAGCCGACAAACCATTTAGATATAGAAACGCTCACTTGGCTCGAAAACTATTTACAAAATTATCCAGGTGCAATATTAATTGTTTCCCATGACCGATATTTCTTAGATAAAGTCGTCACGCAAGTGTATGAATTGGCGCGGACAAACTGCCGGAAGTTTGTCGGAAATTATAGCAAATATTTAGAGCAACGGGCCGCTTTATATGAGCAAGAATTGAAACAGTTTGAAAAACAGCAAGAAGAAATAGCAAAATTAAAAGATTTCATTCAAAGAAACATTGCTAGAGCATCAACGACAAAACGTGCCCAAAGCAGAAGGAAACAACTTGAAAAAATGAAAATATTAGACCGTCCGCTAGGCGATGAAAAATCTGCTTCATTTTCATTTGAAATTGAAAAACAAAGCGGTAACGATGTATTAACAGTTGAAAATCTATCTGTTTCCTATTCCAAAACAGAAAAGCCAATATTGAAAGATATTTCGTTCCAGCTAAAGCGCTCAGAAAGCGTAGCATTGGTAGGTCCAAACGGCATTGGAAAAACAACTTTGCTGAAAACATTGACGAAAGAACTTGAGCCTCTTTCCGGTAAAATTACTTTCGGCTCGAATGTTACAATCGGCTATTATGACCAGCAACAAGCAAATGTCACATCATCAAAAACCGTTTTAAATGAACTATGGGATGAATATCCACTCAAACCTGAAAAAGAAATTCGAACTGTGCTTGGCAACTTTCTATTTAGTGGTGATGATGTGTTAAAATCCGTCTCATCATTGAGCGGCGGTGAAAAAGCACGCCTTTCATTGGCAAAACTAATGATGAAAAAAGCAAATTTGTTAATATTGGACGAGCCGACCAACCATCTTGATTTAGATAGTAAAGAAGTATTAGAAAATGCGCTAATTGATTATCCTGGAACGATTTTGTTTGTATCCCACGACCGTTATTTTATTAATCGGTTAGCAACAAAAATTATTGAGTTATCCACAGATGGGCTTGAAACGTATTTGGGTGATTACGATTATTATATAATGAAGAAAGCGGAAAAAGCTGAACTTGAAATGCTTGAAAAAGGTGCACAAGTACCTAATGAAAGTAAAGAAACAGCACCTTCATTGGAATCGGCTTCCGATAAAACGAAATTTGAACAAGAGAAAGAACAAAAGCGGAAAGAACGACAGCGACTTCGTCGGATTGAAGAAATTGAAAAACAAATTGAAGAACTAGAAAGAAAGATCGCCGAAAACGAAGAACGGTTATGCGACCCGGATGTCTATCAAGATTATGAAAAAGCAGCAGAATTACAAGAAGCAAACGATAAATACAATCGTGAACTGGAAGCACTCATGGAAGAGTGGGAACACCTTCAAATATGAAATTATAAATAATATTCTCCTAAAATATCATTTTCAAAATGGTAACATAGGAAAAGTTTGAAACAGATGTCGATCGTTTTAAATGGATATTCTCCCCCTTAAGGTAGGCAGATTAATTAATCAAATCTGAGTTACCTTAAGGGGATTTTTTATGGCAAATGAATATTTTCATTTAAGTTTTATGTTTGAAAGCCTTTTTTCTATTGTTTCGAATTTTCAAAACTATTCACACTATCCACAAGATTATTCACAGAAAAAATCAATTATAATCAGGTTTTCACGAATTTATTAACATTATCCACAAAATTATCCGATGTTATCCACATTTTTTTGTTAACAATTAGGAATCCAATTATAGTTGAGTTTATTAAAGTTATCCACTGATTTTGTTAATTGTGGATAACTTCTATCCACAGGAACGGAAGATAAATAGGAAAAATTGAACTTCCACTTTTGCATATCTATGAAGTTTTCCCCATATATTTGCAATATGAATAGGCTTGAAAAAATGAGTTTTATTAACATTTACCCCATCATATAATTCGTTGATTTCTAGAGATCTCTTTTAGACGAATGATCTTTAGATGGGAAGGCAATGAATGCCTTGATCCATAAATATTCTCATATTTACCAAGGGAGGGGGATCTTTTGCAATTTTACTACGGGCAGCAAATGCCGCTTCGAATACTTGATGAGGCTGAGTTTTGGAAACGTCAGGAAGAGGAACATACAGTTGTTATTCGGGAATTAGTTGATAATTTAGAAGAAAAATATGTTCAAGCTTTACAAGATTGGGAGAAGGTATTAGGAGAAACACGGCAACAAGTTCTACAATACATTCAAACGGTGATTCGCGCAGGCCATTATGTTCCCCAAGCTTTGCAACAGCAAGTATTGCAATTTGTTCCTTTTTGGCTAAAGCAAAGCTTGGGATTTATTGAACTATGCCGTCAAATCCAAAATCATAGTGAAGCTGTAAAAGGAAATATGACTGCAAAAGTCGTTCTCGATCATATTATCCGTGAGTCTGAGTATTTTATTGGAATAGCTCAAGCATTATTGTACAATCTGTAACAGTTATTTCCATATTCCTAGATTGAAACAGCATCGTTTGACAAAAAATCTTTGTAAGGGCGGGACGTATCGTTCATGGACTTACTAGATTATAAATTTAGACCTGGTGTCCCGTTTAAATCGAGTCCTGCTCTTTTTCCTTTTGCCAATTCAATACTTGCTGCTGCACCGATCATTGCTGCATTATCTGTACAAAGGTAAAGAGGAGGAATAACTAACTCAATATCTGTATCTTTAAATGCTTTTTCAAGCTCCGTTCTCAATCCCTTATTGGCTGCAACTCCACCGGCGAGTAAAACTTGTTTTACACGATTCTCTTTTGCAGCCTGCTTTGTTTTTGTCACTAAAACATCAATGACGCTTTCTTGAAAGCTTGCCGCTAGATCTTCTGGTTTTATTTCTTCGCCGCGCTGCTTCGCATTGTGGAGAGTATTGATTACTGCTGATTTCAACCCGCTAAAGCTAAAATCATAAGAATCTTTCTCAAGCCAAGCACGAGGCAATTCGATGGAAACTTGTCCTTTTTGAGCCAATCGGTCAATATGAGGTCCTCCTGGGTAAGGCAAATTTAACTGTCTTGCTACTTTATCATAAGCCTCACCAACAGCATCATCTCTCGTTTCCCCAATCACTTCATATGATCCGTGCTCTTTCATTAAAACAAGTTCGGTATGTCCGCCTGAAACAACTAATGCTAATAATGGAAATTCCATTTCCTTAACAAACCGGTTTGCATATATATGTCCTGCTATATGATGAACGGATACGAGCGGAATATTATGGGCAAAGGCAAGTGCTTTTGCTGCGTTTACACCTACGAGCAGAGCCCCTACTAATCCTGGTCCTTCCGTTACAGCAATTGCATCAATATCCTTAATGGTAATTCCCGCTTGAGCAAGTGCTTCTTCGAGTACGATCGTTATTTGCTCTACATGGTGCCGTGAAGCAATTTCCGGTACAACACCACCAAACCGTTTATGGCTTTCAATTTGTGATGCTACAACATTAGCAAGAATCTCTCTTCCGTTTTTTATGACTGCTGCTGCCGTTTCATCACAGCTTGTTTCAATCGCTAAAATAATTTCATCTTTTTTACAATTCATCTAAATTCACCCACATTACTAAGGCATCTTCATTGTTATCTATATAATAATTTTTTCGGATTCTCCCCGCTTGAAAGCCGAATTTCTTATATAAATTTTGGGCAATTTCATTTGATACGCGCACTTCAAGCGTTAATGTTTTTAAACCTATGGCCTTACTAAATTTAATCACTTGATCTAACAATGCTTCTCCATACTTTTTGCCGCGATAATCTGGCAATACGGCTATATTTGTAATATGTCCTTCATCAATAATCGCCCATAATCCGCAGTAACCAATCAATTTATCGTCAAGTTCCATGACGATATATTTGGCATACTCATTTTTTGTCATTTCATTATAAAAAGCTTCTTTACTCCAAGGCAAAGTAAAAGAATTAACTTCAATCTCATAGACTTGATCAATATCATTCACAGTCATTAACCGAAAATGAATCGATTTCTCCATCGGTTGTTCTCCTCAATTGAAAATTGTTGCATCAAGGCATCGGTTGCACGATTCCATTATTGCGTTGATTGCTTTGACAGAGAGGTTGTTTCTTTTTCCTTTTTCAAGGCATTTTGAGCAGCCAGCCACTTAGCTTCTGCTTCCGCCAAGCGGATATAATTCGGGACAAAAGAATGAACCTCTTGCGGCTCCTTCTCCATTCCAATGATTGCAAGTTCTGATGGTCTAGGATTAAATAAAGATGGAGAAGCAATAACCGCTTGATCTTTTAATATTTCTTTAATTGTTGCCATATGCAGTACGACATCATTTCCTAAAAACAAGACTTTATCTCTTTGCTGTTTAAGCTCCTCCAACCAGTCTTTCAACAATATGATGCGGTCATCTTGAATCGCTTGGAACTTCTCTCCACTCATGGCGTAAAGTCCGGTATAGACTTGTCCGCGACGGGCGTCAAAAATCGGAGATACAACACCGTTAAATAACTGACCGTTTCGTGCCAATACTTCAAGACTGGAAACCCCAACAATCGGAATATTTAAAGTCCAAGCTAATGTTTTGGCAACAGTAACCCCAATTCTTACCCCAGTATATGAACCGGGACCATGGGCAACAATGATACGATCTAATTGATTCGGCTCTATTCCAAGCTCTGTCATCAAATCAGAAATAGCTGGCATTAATCGAATGGAGTGGTTTTTATTTAAATTCGTAATGTATTCACCAATAATCGTCTTTCCGTCAATGACAGCTACACCCATTACGAGATTCGACGTATCAATCGCTAATGCTTTCATCCTTCCATAACTCCTCACATATCTCGACATACTGTATTCCATTAGGTTCAAGAACTATTTTTCTTTCTTGTTCATTTTCATATTTTATACTTATTTGTAGCAATTCAGGCGGCAATTGCTCTCGAATAAACTGTGCCCACTCCACCACCGTTACTCCATCACCATGGAAATATTCATCAAAACCTAAATCTTCATCACTTTCTTCCAAACGGTAAACATCCATATGATAGAGCGGCATAACTCCATCAGTATATTCTTTAATAATAGTAAAAGTCGGACTATTGACCGTACGCTTTACACCTAGGCCAAGCGCAAGTCCTTTTGTAAAAGTCGTCTTCCCAGCACCAAGATCTCCTTCAAGTGTTATGACCGAACCAGGTCGAAGTTTTTTCGCAAGCTTCATAGCAAAATCCATCGTTTCATCAGCTGAATGACTATTAAAAACAAATGGCTCCATTCAACCTTCCCCCCATTTCATTGGAAGTGTTTTAAAATATAAAAATGACTAATAGCAATAAGTCTACCAATAACCTAATCCCTAAAATGATTAAAACCTAATTTTTCCAATAAACGGTATGTCTCGGCTTCCTTTAACAACACTTTTGATGGACCGTTTTCTACATAGCCGATCTTTGTTATCAAAAAGCCTTTTTCCTTACATTTTTCTTCAACGGAAGTCCAATGTTCCTGTGGAATCGTCCCAACCAATTCATAATCTTCGCCGCCATATAACATCCATTTAAGTTGCTCTTTTTCGTCAAAAGCCTCCAGCCCTTCGCTTTTCGGTAGAAAGTCTCTTTCAATAACGATCGAAACATTGCTTGCTTCAGCAATTTCGTTCAATTCACTAGCGATACCATCGCTGACATCATTTAAAGCAACCCGAGGGTAATCAGCTAACAGTTGCCCAATTTCTATCCTAGGCTCCGGAAGTTGGTGTTTACGAACAAGAGCAAGTTCATCTTTTGTAAATGAATAATCAACTCCATACTGTAATAGGAGATGTAAACCAGCTGCAGAATCACCTAATGTCTCGGTTACAAAAACAATATCGCCTGCCTTTGCATTTTTCCGTAAAAGGTGCTTTCCTTTTTCGATTCTCCCAATTACAGTAACAGTAATGGCAAGACTATCTTTCGTTGAAACTGTATCGCCACCGATTAAATCCATTTGGAACCGTTCCGCAAGATTCTCCATTCCTTTATAAATTTCTGCAAGTTCCTCAGCCGACCAATGTTTCGGAATGGCAATCGACACTAAATAAAAGATGGGTTTGCCCCCCATCGCTGCTATGTCACTAATATTCGAAGCTAATGCTTTATAACCGATGTGAAATGGCTTCATCGTCTTTTTTGAAAAATGAATATCCTCTATCATTGTATCCAAACAAATAATTTCTTCAACATTACTATCTCCTCTATAAAGAGCAGCATCATCACCAATACCTGCCACTAAGTGCGGCTGCCTGTAAGTTTTTGGAGTAATACTTTTAATAAATGAAAATTCATCTTGAATCGTCATCTTAATTTCCTCCGAAAAAATCCTTAGGAATGGCTCCTAAGGATTGGGTTTCGTCATCTATTCCATTTTCGCATATTGTTTTCTATTTTACAAAATAGATTGATTTAATGCATCTTGAAAAACAGCTAAAATATCTTCAGCATCTTCAATACCAACGGAAATCCGGACAACACCTTCGTTTATTCCAAGTTGTTCTCTCAATTCGTTCGTTAACGAGCGATGTGATGTACCTAGAGGATAAGAAACTGATGTTTCTACACCAGCTAATGTTGGTACAATTTTAACCCATGAAAGTGATTTGAAAAATTTTGAAACATCACATTTCCCTGTAATATCAATCGTAACGATTGCTCCGTTGCCTTTTTCTGACACAAACTCCGGATAGTAAACTTTGCGAATACCAGGGTGGCCTTTTAAACCGTTTGCCAATACTTGGGCATTTTTTACATGACGCTCCATGCGAACACTTAAAGTTTTTATCCCTCGTGTACCTAACCAAGCTTCAAATGGGTTAAGATTTAATCCTAGATTAACAACTTTTGTCCGTGCTTTTGCAATTAAATCCTCATGCCCCACAAGCACTCCAGCTGTTACATCACTATGGCCTCCGATATATTTTGTCGCTGAATGGACGACAAGGTCGACGCCTTTAAGATATGGATTTAATAGATACGGAGTGGCAAACGTATTATCAACCATAGAAATTAAGTTATGCTCTTTTGCAATTTCAACAAGCTGTTCCAAATTTTCAACTCTTAATAACGGATTGGTGATTGACTCTGTATAAATAAGTTTCGTATTTGGTTTAATTTGTTTTATGATTTCTTCTCTATTTTCAAAAGATACAAATGTAACGTCAATACCAAAGTCTTTCAACTCATGTGCTAATAGAGTATATGTACCTCCATATATGTCATTTGTTGCTACAATATGATCGCCAGCTTTCACAACAGATAGGATACCTGCAAAAATGGCTGAAAGTCCGGATGATGTTGCCACCCCAGCTGGTGCCCCTTCTAAATTTGCAACAGCAGCTGCTAATTCATCTGTATTTGGATTCCCAGTACGCGTATATAAATACTTGCTTTTTCCTTGATAAAAACCTTCCAAATCTTCCAAATCGGAAAAGGTAAAGGCAGTCGTTTGATAAATTGGATTGATTTTGCTAGAACTAGTGACAAAGTTACCTTCTGACAAATGTACAGCTTCTGTATCAAAATGATGTTTCATAATTTTTCGTCCCCCTTTATTTACTATATATCATTTTAAACCTTTAATAGGGTAAAGGACAATTGATTTTTCCGTGTTTTTCTATATGATAGAAAAGGTTATTATTGTGATAAAAACGATGACGATGAAAGGACTATAGCCATGAATAGAAACACAATCCTAAAAATATTGATCATTGTTTGTGTAACGGCATTTTTAGGAGAACTAAAAATTACACCGTTTAATAGCTCTTTTCGCATCGCCTTAGGCAGTGCCGGCTTTTTCTTTTTGTTGTTATATTATAAAGATGTTCCTTATCTTTTGACAGGCTTTGTTACCGGTGTATTAACAACATTATTTCGAACAGGTCTGGATTCATTTTATTTTAACGATTTTTCTTTTATAGGAAGTTTTTTGACCCATAGCCCAATAATCGGCTATTATTTAGTATTTGCAACAATTCTTCAATTTACAAAGCGAAAGTGTGGGTCCATATCGCCACTAATGCTTGGTTTTTTCGGGGTTTTAAGCGATGGGATTGCCAATATTGCTGAACTATTGCTGCACTCTGCTATTAATGGTGTCCCTTTCATGTTTTCAAATATCGGTTATGTTTTCATAGTTGCTGTTTTTCGAAGTTTCTTTGTCATCGGCTTATATAATAGCATTGAATCGAATAAACTAAAGGCCATTTATGTGGAACAACGGAAGAAATTTGAGGAAATCCAGACGATTTTGTCCGAATTATATATTGAAGGTTTTTATCTAGAAAAAACATTGACTGATATTGAAACAATTACGAGGAAAGCTCATGACTTATATCAAGAACTGAAAAAACTAGAAATGCCCGTAGAATTAACAAGAAGTGCACTTTTAATTGCCCAAGAGGTACACGAAGTCAAAAAAGATAATCAACGAATTAAAGCCGGCCTCGAGAAATTGATCGCTGAAGGACATATCGTTAAACCTGTATCATTAAAAGAAATTGTGAACGTCAGTCTTAAAGCAAACAAAAAGTATAGCAAATCGCTAGGAAAAAATATTGAAATAGAAGCATCTGTTGACGTTGATTTAAAAGTTCAATCCATTTATCCACTTCTCATAATCTTAAATAATTTGATTACCAATGCAATTGAAGCAATCGATGAAACTGGATTCATTCAAGTAACTGTGAGGATGTTGGATTCAAATATTATAATTGAAGTGCTTGATAACGGTCCCGGCATTGATCCAGATGAACAAGATGTCATATTTGAACCAGGATTTACAACAAAATTTACAGAAACAGGCAAACCTTCCACTGGCATTGGCTTATCACATGTAAAATTAATGGTAGAGAAACTAGACGGTTCTATTCAATTACAATCATCACCAGTGCAGACTGCTTTTACAATTACATTACCAATCAAAAATCTATAAATCGCGATATGGTGTCTGACCCCACAGGCGTTACATCTGTGGCACCTTCTACAGTGAGGGGTCAGACCCTTCTGGTGTTCCGTCTCCGGCACCATCTACGGGGCGGTTCCTGACCCCTCTGGCGTACCGTCTCCGGCACCATCTCCGGAGCGGGGTCAGACCCTTCTGTGGCACCGTCTCCGGCACCATCTCCGGGGCGGTGCCTGACCCCTCTGGTGCACCGTCTCCAGCACCACTGCGGTCCCGGACACCTCTGGGGTTACTTTTATCTAAGATGCTTAGCATCTACCAAAAGGAGTGAATTTAGATGAATTTTTATATTTTGGATGATGATATTTCTACAAGAAAAATGTTGCAACGGATTATTCGTGAAGAATTATTAGGGGATGTTATCGGTGATGGAGAGGATCCGATAGAAGCTGAAAAAGAAATTATACACCTGCAGCCTGATGTTGTATTGGTCGATTTATTAATGCCTCTTCAAGACGGTATTGAAACAGTCCAACATTTAATAGAAAAACGCTTTCAAGGAAAGTTTATTATGATTTCACAAATTGAGAACAAAGAGATGGTTGCTCGTGCCTATCAAACAGGAGTTGAATATTTTATTCATAAACCAGTAAACCGTATAGAAGTGACTGCTGTCATTAGGCGTGTATTAGAAAGGATTAAAATGGAACAATCATTGCTTAAAATTAAAGAAAGTTTGAACCTCCTTCCCATTACTAGCGAAGTTAAGCAGAATCGTAAACCAAACACAATTCAACTCACTCAAGAAATTTTGTCCGATTTAGGAATACTCGGTGAAACTGGAAGCAAAGATATGATTGAAATAATGGATTATCTCCTCCACCATGACATCGACATAAAAAATATTTCATTAAAATCTTTATATATGCAAATCCTACATAACTATAATATTGATCCAAATGAAAAAAACATTAAAGCGCTTGAACAACGGTTGCGTCGTGCCATTAACCAAGCGATGACAAATTTAGCATCATTAGGTTTGACTGATTATGCCCATCCAAAGTTTGAGCATTTCGCCACAAAATTTTTCGATTTTCATGAAGTACGACTAAAAATGAATGAAATTGACGAAAAGAAAACTCCAAGAACATCAAGGGTGAATATTCGAAAATTTTTACATGCTTTATATGTAGAAGTTAAAAGCCGATTATGAAAGAAAGTTTTTTTCTGTAGTTTTCTGTTACTTTTAGTTATTAATCGTATATAGTTGAACTTGATTGTGAAAGTTTTTTGAATTATATCTTCAAAAAATTTTTAAAAGGAGGATTTCAATGAAAAAATTTCTAAGTTCGATTTTAGTTTTAACTTTATTATTCGCTCTTGCTGCCTGTGGAGGAGGCAATGGTGAAAACGCACAAAATGATGGAACAACTGAAACAGAAGAATATCTTCCTAGCCAAATCATCATTGCAACTGGAGGTACTTCTGGAACTTATTATCCACTTGGCGGTGGTATTGCACAAATCATTACTGACAACACAGAAGTAAGCGCTACCGCTCAAACAACTGGCGGATCTGTAGAAAATGTGCGTCTTTTAAACTCACAAGAAGTTGATATGGCATTCGTACAAAATGATATTGCAGATTATGCAGTAAACGGCACAATGATGTTTGATGGTGCAAAAACAGAAAACTTACTTGGACTTGCATCACTTTATAACGAAACGATCCAGATTGTTTTACCTGGCAACAGCACAATTACTAGTGTTGCTGATTTAAAAGGAAAAAGAGTTTCTGTAGGAGCACCTGGTAGTGGTGTAGAAGCAAACGCAAAGCAAATTCTTGAATTATATGGTTTAACATTTGATGATTTAAAAGCTGAGCGTCTATCTTTTGGTGATTCTGTTCAACAAATGCAAGATGGCAACTTGGATGCAGCTTTTGTTACAGCAGGAGCCCCAACTTCAGCAGTAACTGAATTATCTGCAACAAACGGTGTAAAATTACTCAATATCGAAGATGAAAAAGCTGATGAATTAATTAAGAAATATCCTTTCTATGTTAAAGAAACAATTCCAGCAGACACATATCCGGGTGTACCAGAGACAAAAACAGTTGCTGTAAAAGCAATGTTAGCAGTTTCAAAAACACTTCCAGAAGATTTTGTATATAATGTGACAAAAGCTTTATTTGAAAATGTTGATCAATTAATTGCTATTAACAAAAAGGCTGAATCTATCTCACTTGAAACTGCTGTAGACGGGCTAACAATGGATATTCATCCTGGAGCTTTAAAATATTATCAAGAAAATGGAGTAAAGTAAGATTTTTCACACTTAGTATCATGAAAAATCTATAAGTCTTTTTATGATGGCAAATTCTATACAACAACAAATAGAGAATAAAGCCCGAGGAATTGCTTAATCTCCTCGGGCTCTCATTTGAGTGTATTTTACAATTAATATTTTATTGTTAACTTTTATAAGTTTATGACCAGCTCTATAAGTTGAATAGAATATAACAACTTGTTGCTGGGTTTTAATAGTTCAAATAACTTTACATTGCAGTGATTTGACATAGTTCATAATCAACCTCGCAAACTAATATTTGGCGGTGCTTTGAATAACAATCTACTTTTTAAAGTAAAAACCACATCGCCAAAGATTCAGGAACTTTTCAAGTTAGGAGGTAAAACATGCAGAAGGAGAAAATAAATCAAGAATCTCTGCCAGAACAAGATCTGCAAGAGATTTTAAGTAAGTATGATAAAGAAGCAAGCTACCGAACTTTTACAGGAATAATGAAGTGGATTGTTACAATTGGTGCTATTTCTTTTTCATTGTTCCAACTATATACAGCAATATTCGGAAATCTTGCCTCTCAGCTCCAAAGATCCATTCACTTAACTTTTGCTTTAGGTTTGATTTTTCTTCTTTATCCAATTTCAAATAAATTAAGAAAGAAAAAATTACCAATCTACGATGTCATTTTAACAATTGTCAGCATTGTTGTAGGGTTATATTGGACCTTCCAATACGAAGAACTTATTAACCGTGCAGGCATGTATAATACGCTTGACTTTATCGTAGGTGGTTTAGCAATATTACTTGTCTTGGAAGCTTCTCGTCGGGTAGTAGGTGTTCCAATTACAATTATAGCGATCTTATTCCTGCTTTACGCTTTGTATGGAAGGTATATGCCAGGATTCCTTGAACATCGAGGAGTTAGTCTTGAACGTTTAATTAGCCATATGTATTATACGCTTGATGGTATTTTAGGTACTCCGTTATCGGTTTCTGCGACTTTTATTTTTCTATTTCTTTTGTTCGGGGCATTTCTTGAAAAATCCGGTGTAGGACAATACTTTAATGACCTTGCTTTACTTATTGCTGGGCGTTCGGTTGGAGGTCCTGCAAAAGTTGCAGTATTTTCAAGTGCCTTACAAGGGATGATCAGCGGCAGTTCCGTAGCCAATGTTGTAACATCAGGTTCTTTTACAATCCCTATGATGAAAAAATCTGGTTATCGCCGTGAATTTGCAGGAGCAGTTGAAGCTGCAGCTTCAACTGGTGGACAACTGATGCCGCCTATTATGGGTGCTGCGGCCTTTCTAATGGCTGAGTTTACTGGCATCCCTTATTGGGATATTGCTAAAGCAGCTGCTATTCCTGCTATTTTATATTTTACTGGTATTTGGATTATCGTGCATTTTGAGGCAAAACGTACTGGATTAAGAGGACTAACAAAAGAAGAATTGCCTGATAAAAAAGAAGTTTTGAAAAAACTTCATTTATTAATTCCAATTATCGTTATTATCGCATTAATGTCAATGGGCTTTACTCCGATACGTTCGGCATTGTTAGGGATTTTATCCATCATTGTAGTTGCAGCATTCCGAAAAGATACAAGAATGACAATTAAAGATATTTTTGAAGCACTTGCAAACGGTGCACGGACAGCTTTAGGTGTAGCTGCAGCCACTGCATGTGCAGGTATCATCGTTGGTGTTGTTACATTGACAGGCCTTGGACTTAAATTTGCAAATGGCTTAATTGATCTGTCTGGAGGAAATCTAATATTAACACTAGTCTTTACAATGATAGCTTCGCTAATACTAGGTATGGGGTCACCAACTACAGCAAACTATATTATTACATCTACGATGGCTGCTCCGGCAATTATATTGTTATTGTCTGACCCATCTGCATCTGAAATACCGGCAACAGTTCTATTGTCAGCCCATATGTTTGCTTTCTATTTTGGTATTATTGCAGATATTACTCCTCCTGTTGCTCTAGCCGCTTTTGCCGCAACAGGTATATCTGGAGGAAATCCAATAAGAACAGGGGTAGAAGCATCAAGGCTTGCAATTGCTGCCTTCCTAATACCATATATATTCGTATTTTCACCTTCCCTATTCTTAATAGATACTACCTTTGTACAAGCAGCAATGGTTATCATAACCTCCATCATTGGTATGACAGGTTTAGGGGCAGGTGCGATTGGTTACTTTAGATGTAACATGAATATCTTTGAACGACTTTTAGGAATCGTTGGTGGATTGCTACTAATTTACCCAGGCGGCTTCACTGATTTAATTGGATTAGGATTATTGGCCGTATTACTTGCAAGTCAAATAATGAAATCGAAGAAACAAAATTATTCACCAATGAATGCTTAAAAAGGTAAAAAGGGGCTCTCATATTGAGAGCCCCTTTCCGTTGTAGCTCTTCACTTTCTGAATTGCTATTCCCCTCCAACTTTTAACATAAAATCCCCATATTATGGGCAAATTATGAATAACCTACTTATTAAAAAATAGGTCGTTTTTTTTTTTTTTTTGACAACATTGACAAATAAAATTAAACCGCTTTTTTATGTAACCACTTTTCATGGAGCGTGGGAAATTAATTTTGTGCCCTTTATTACGCTGTAAAATGCCCTCAAATACTCTATGCCAAATAAAAAGTATTGAATATCTTAAATTGCCATATCATTCGATTTTATGACTAATAAAACAATCAAAACCTATGGAGAGAAAAAAATGATCCAAGCTGTCGCCATTTCATTTGACTTAAAAAAGCATTTTTTCAAAAACTTATATGATTTAGATATGACAAAATATAAATGGTGCTGGGTTGATTTTAATATACCAACGAATGAAGAGATTAAAGCTCTGAAAAGTTATTTTCACTTTCATACACTAGCCATTGAGGATTGTGTTCATCGCCTCCAGCGTCCAAAATTAGATTATTATGATGACTTTACCTTTTTCGTAACCCATGTAATCAATCCAGATAATTTTTCAAAAGAAGAAATTAACTTCTTCATTGGGAAAAATTATATTGTTTCTTTTCATCACCATAATTCAAACCAAATTAACCAAGTGTGGAATCGACTCATTTCTGCAGAAGAAATAAGTGAATGGGATCCATACCATTGTTTTTATGAAGTGTTAGATAAAATTGTTGATCAGTATTTTCCTATCATTTATAAAATTGAAGATGGATTAAATGAAATCGAAAACAATAGTAGAAAAAAGTCAATGGAACTCCTTTTAGAAGATTTATTTGCGATCCGCCATCAACTATTAACATTGAGACATACAGTTAACCCTATGCGCGACCTCCTTTACCGGATGTTGAACTCTCAACACTTAGAAGGAATCAAAAACAGACAGGAATATTTTTTAGATATTTATGATCATCTGCTAAAACTATCAGAAATGGTTGAGTCAAACCGGGACGTAACAACCGATATCCGAGACAGCTATATTTCTGTTAACTCACATCAAACAAATAAAATTATGCAAATACTAACAATCATCACATCAATTTTTGCTCCACTCACTTTTATTGCAGGAATATATGGCATGAATTTTACATATATGCCCGAACTTCACTGGAAATACGGGTATTATGTTTCTTTATTAGTCATGGGTGCCATTGCATTTTTAATGTTTCGGTGGTTTAAAAGAAAAGGATGGTTTTGATGTTTGCATGCATTTTAAGCAAACAATACGGAGAAGTACATCTAAATTTGCCTTTTTTATACAACATAAGAAACGAAAGATTTACCTATATGTGCTCTTCCTCATTCATAGATTATATTAGAGCCAAATGTATTTTTTTCTATGAAAATGTTGACGGAGATTATTTTCATTCTGGATTGTGGTCGAAAGATCATGGTAGTTTTCTGTAAAAATAAGCCGGAAAAGATTCTTTTCACATACAACTGTTAACGAAAGAATGTGATTATTATTTTTTGCAAAATTTTTCATTATCTATCCATAGTTTTTAGCTTCTATGTATAATTCCACAGGTATCTGAAGACCAGAAATCATCTAACTTCAATACAACCATTGGACATAAAAAGTTGTTTGCTCTTATAAAATTTGGAAAGCTCTATCGCTCATCTGCAGCATATAAGTTAATTGAAGCTTTCAGTGAATTTCAAAACACTTTTTTGAGAATATGCACCTCTTTGATAGGATTGGCGGGCACGATTTATCGCTTATTTATTTGATAGCTTACACTGCTATTAATTCAATAAGATTGTACAACTTTTATTCCAGGCATATAATTATGTAATGATTTCTTCTTTTATTCATAAATGGTACGAAAAGATTCAGTGCCTGCCCTCATTATTTATCATTGATAGGTACTCTTTAATGCTGAAGGCTTTTTCGCACCAACTCTATTATTCATGTTTCATCAAGTCCCCTATTCCTTTCATTATCCCCAGCTACCTTTACATTGTACTAATGCATTTTTTGTCTTCCATCCTTCGTTTCACCCACCAGTATGAGGTGATATAATTTTACTTTCCGTTGAAAAGCTATTGATTTTTCCCTTGTTTATGAAAAAGTAAAAGATGACTTCCAGGAAATAATTTGCAATGTACAACGTAATGATTTTTTACAAATTACCTATTTAAAGACTGGAATTTTCCATTAAATGTTAATAATTTACCCTAATCTTAAAAACTGTCAACCTCACATTTTTACAAAAATTTTGGAACCCGTTCATGATACATCCGTTTATGTATAAAATACCCAAGTGCCTGAAAACCCAATGATGACAGTACTTTTCAGCGTTTATTATCCCACCTCTAACGTAGAAAAATCAGTGAATGTAAATGCTTTCCAAAATATTCGCAAAAATCGTATGTTATTATTAATTTCGCAAGGCAGCAACACTACAAATTATATTTCAACTTCTAGGAGGTACCAAAACTATGAAAAAGAATAAAAAATTATTCGTATCTATTGCTGCAGCTGCAACTCTACTAGTAACTGCACCAGGAATAAGTAAAACAGAAGCTGCAGAACCTGTAAAAGTACAAATAAATGCATATGCTTATAAAATAAATAATGTAAATGATATTAATAGCATTTTTAATCAATTAAACTGTCAAACTAATCAATTAACTCAAAAACAAGTAAACGATATCATTTCTAAATTTTATCAAAATCTTGGAAACACTCAGTATAAAGTTCAAACACCAGTAACGCCTAAAGTAGTCCAACAACCAAAACAAACGGCAGTACAGCAGCCTGTTAAGCAAACACAGCAAGCAAAACCAACACCACAACAACCAGCAAAAATTGAGCAACCAGCTAAGCCAGCAACTCAACAACCTACTAATACGCAACAACAAGCGAAACCGACAACACAACAAACTACACCAACGACAACTTCAGTATCTTCAGCGGTTAGTGCGTATGAACAACAAGTTGTTGACCTAACAAACAAAGAACGAGCAAAAGCTGGCTTAAAACCATTGCAGCTTGATGTAGCATTAAGCAAAGTCGCACGTGAAAAATCTCGTGATATGCAGGCAAAGAACTACTTTAGCCATACAAGCCCGACTTACGGCTCACCATTTGATATGATGAAACAATTCGGTATTACGTATAAAACAGCTGGTGAAAATATTGCTATGGGCCAACGTTCACCAGAAGAAGTTGTTAATGCTTGGATGAACAGTGAAGGTCACCGTAAAAATATCTTGAACCCTAACTTTACACATATCGGAGTTGGACATGTAGCAAACGGAAATTACTGGACTCAAATGTTTATTGGAAAGTAATAGACTTTTACTGCTAAAAATCAGAAAGGGCTGTCCAAAAATAAAAAACCGCTAAATTGCGACGACCAAAGTGTTGATCCGCCAAGGGTTAAAGATGTCGAAAATACGACGTCTGGACAGCCCTTCTTTTTATATTCCCTCATTAAAAGTTTATTATTTATCTGTCTTTATTAAATTGAACGCAAAGCTATTAATAGTGCTTCTGGCTGCTTATTTTTCGGTGAATTTTTTTGGAATTATTCAAAATTTGTTCAAGTTATAGAAGAATGAACAAACAGCATCTGCAAATATTTAGTCCCATATCATTATTCAGGGATGAACAATCTCTAAAAATAGATTTGGAAAATTGATGTGTTTAGTATCACCGAATATGTTAAGCACCTCTTTTTGAATTTGGAAAATAAAAATATACTGAGTTTTTCCTTAAGCATTTGCATTAAAATAAATCTCTGATTCTGAAATTTTAATATCCTCAATTTTTATCTGCTATTATTAAAAATTCCGTTAGAGCGTTATTCCGAATTGTAGAATGTATTTAATATTTATCCTCGGCGTTGTTTTTTCTAAATTTGCCTTTTATTTTTAGAAATTAGAAATACTTTTTAATTTTCTCCTTAGCGTTTTATTACTTTTACTTTGGATTATTTTCATTGCTTTATACTTTCAAAAATAAAGTATTATCAAGGGTTCCAATTTGATTAATTAAACGTTTATTTAAACAAAAATAACCGAAACTACGAAACGGTTGGTACGTAATCTTGGTTTTTCTTTATGTTTGTGTTTAAAAAGAAAATACATATTTTACCAGAATAAATTTTCCAATTGACATTTAGAAACGAGAGTTTTTGTTTCTACGTTATAAAATTCAGCGATAAAGTTATTGTTATCTTGCTTATTTAATTCTTTCAAAAATGATTTATTTATAATAAAAGATCTGTGAGCTCTAACGAAATTACTTGGTAAGATGCTTTCAAAATATTTTAGAGAGGTACGTACTGGAATTAAGTCATGTTTACATACTATATAAGAACATTGATTGATTCTTTCAATATATAAAATTTTGTTAATAGGTACAAAAATCGTTTTGTTTCTTTTCGTAATAATAATTTTTGAAGAGTAAACGGCCACATCCACCATACTTACAGCCTCTCTGGAAAAAATATTTACAATATTTTTGGAAGAAAGCTGAATCTGTTTTTTTCATATTCGTTAATAGCTTCTTGATCTAATAAAGTAATGTCGATATCGTTTAGACCGTGCATCAGTCTATATTGAGTGAATGGATCCATTTGAAAATGAAATTTCATTTCTCCACAAGTGACGGTTTTTTCTTCTATATCAATTTCTAAATTCGTTTGAGGGTTTGATTTTACGATTGATATGAATTCTTTTACAATTGGATCTTCCAATTCAATCGTTACTAATCCGACTTTTGAGCAGTTATTTTTAAAAATATCACCAAATGAAGGTGCAATAATTGCTTCAAATCCATAATCTTGAAGGGCCCACGGTGCATGCTCCCTACTTGAACCACACCCAAAGTTTTCGCCAGCTAAAAAGATCGTAGAATCTTTAAATTCCGGCAGATTTAAAACAAAATTTGGATCTTCCCGCCAATCTCTGAATATATAGTCAGCCATATTCGTACGTTTCGAAAATTTCATTGCATCACTCGGTGCGATTTGATCAGTGTCCACATCGGAAAAACCTAATGGCAATGCTTTCCCAATAATTTTTTTGATCATTTTCATTGTGTAACCCCCTTAATAATATCTGAAGGTGAAGCGAATTTTCCCATGATCGCACTGGCTGCTGCTACGGCTGGACTCACCAAACGTGTCCGCGCTCCTTTACCCTGTCGTCCTTCGAAGTTTCGATTACTTGTAGATGCACATCTTTGACCAGGTTCCAATACATCGTCATTCATACCTACACACATGGAACATCCGGAAGCTCTCCATTCGAAATCCGCATTAATAAAGATGTTAGCTAAACCTTCTTTTACTGCTTGATCTTTCACTTTCATGGAACCAGGCACAACCATCGCTTTGACACCATCTTTTACTTTGTGCCCTTTCACGATTTCTGCCGCAGCTCTTAAATCTTCTATTCTAGAATTTGTACAGGATCCAATAAAAACTGCATCAATATTGATTTCTTTCATTGGTGTACCTGGCTTTAGTCCCATATACTCTAATGCTTTTTCTTCGTTCGGATTTTTTGGCATTGGTACTTCACTGTCTATTGAAATCGCTTGGGCAGGCGTAGTTCCCCAAGTTACATAAGGTGTTAAATTGGTTACGTCAAGTACAACTTCCTTATCAAAAACAGCCCCCTCATCTGTATAAAGCTTATTCCATTCCTGAACAGCCTTCTCCCACTCTTCCCCTTTTGGTGCATAAGGTTTGTCTTTTAAATATTCGAACGTAATTTCGTCTGGTGCAATCATACCTGCCCTTGCACCGCCTTCTATAGACATGTTACATATAGTCATACGACCTTCCATTGAAAGTGCTTTTATTGCTTCTCCCCTATACTCAATAACATGACCAACTCCACCATCGGTACCAATATTTTGTAAGATAAATAAAATTAAATCTTTCGCAGTCGTACTTTCTGGCATTTTCCCTTTTAAAATTACTGAAATTTTTTTGGTTTTTCCTGATGGAGTGTTTGAGTAGCTAATACATGAGCAACTTCACTAATTCCTATACCGAATGCTAAGGCGCCGAATGCTCCATGTGTGGAGGTATGGGAATCCCCGAATACAATAACCATCCCAGGTTGTACGAACCCTTTTTCAGGTACAATGACATGGATAATTCCTTGATCTTCTGTTCCCCAAGGATACAATTGGATGCCAAAATCTTTGGAGTTCCGAATCAAAGCGTTCATTTGTTCAGCTGCAATAGGGTCTTTAACAGGTTGATCTAAATCGATCGTAGGCACTTGGTGGTCCATTGTGGCGACCGTTAAATCAGGTCTGCGCACTTTTTTTCCATGTCTCTTAGCGTATTAAAGGCATGTGTAGAAGTCACTTCATGCATCAATTGAAAATCTACGTAGAGCAACTCTGAATTCCCCATTGAACTTTTAATGAGGTGTTTCTCCCAAATCTTGTCAAATAAAGTCTTTTTTCAGACATTTATTCGTATCCCCCCATTTAAGACTTGAAAAATCCCACAATGTGGGATATATTATCCATATAATGGATAATATAATTATAAATGACCAAGAAAAAAGTTTTAATAATAGTGTGGGGGTTTTAACCAAAATTGTTAAAATTATGGATTTTTTAACACAAAATGAGAAAGGAGATTTAAATTCCATTAGTAAAGGCACCAGGATTCCTCGTTCTACTACTCATCGATTACTAAGTGCATTGGAGGGACATCATTTAATTACCAAAACAGCGGATGGATACGTTATTGGATCAAGAATAACGGTGTGGAGTGATGCTTCTTTCTCAAAATCGATCGTTGAAGCAGCTAGACCGATATTAAAAAAATTAACGGAATCAACAAATGAAAGTAGCCAGATCTATATAAGAGAAGGTGCAAATAGGGTTTGTGTGGCTTCCGTCATTAATAGTTCGGGTTTAACAAATACGGTGCCAGTCGGTTCGATTTTTCCGATTGAAGTAGGTTCAGCTGGGCGAGTATTCAAAATATGGGGAGAAGAACTTTTAAATAAGCAATATGACGCGATCCGCAGCCAAGGTTGGGTTGAAAGTGTAGCAGAAAGGGAAGAAGGTGTAGCGAGTGTCAGCGCACCAGTATTTTCTTTCAATGGAAAACTGATAGCAGCTATCAGTGTTAGCGGACCTATTTCTCGTTTAGGGGAAAAGCCTTCTGAAAAATTAGCTAGCTATGTCGTAGAAGCAGCTCAAGAATTAAGTGGAAAACTTTAAAAACGGATTGAAAATCCAACAAACAGCTTTCAACCCGCTGTTTTTAAATGCCCTAAGATGGCTTAACTTATATGTAAAATGAGTTCGGAATGGTGCCGAACTCATTTTTATTTTGCTCTTACGCGTTTTGTGTAATACAAATATTTTCTGGTTTTTATTAAAAAATCCCGATTAATAAAAACTGCTGTGTGTATCCAACAATACCAAGGTCGCGATTGCCCTTCAGGCAAAAGAAAAAATTTGTGAAAAAGATATTGCCAAAAATCACAATGTTTCTCACTCCACTGTCATCAACAGTTTTTATGAATGCTACAAGCCAAATTATAACAACACCATTTGATAAAGAACCCACAAATAAAGATAGGATAATGGGGCAAGATTAATTGCTCCATTATCCTATCTTTTTGTGTGTTAACGATCAAAATATTTTAAAATAGGAAAGAAATAATTTTTTAATACTTATATTACAAAAGGAGCAACACGTTAGCTACTCTATTAATCCGTTTGGCAACGTCCTACTCTTGCAGGGGGAAGCCCCCAACTACCATCGGCGCTGAAGAGCTTAACTTCCGTGTTCGGAATGGGAACGGGTGTATCCTCTTCGCCATCGTCACCAAACAATGTATTCAATTGAGGTTTGTTCCCTCAAAACTAGATAATCTTCATTCACATTTACTGTCCAGCTCCGGCCTTCAACTCTCGATCACTTCGCTTTCTCCTTTCGAAGTCTGTCGACTTCTCCAGTCAAAAGCTCCAGTGCTTGTCGAGGTGATGCCTACCAGCACTGGCCTACGC
>NZ_JABTTE010000003.1 GCF_013303125.1 Calidifontibacillus erzurumensis
CTATGGAAAAAGAATATTATTCAGGCTATAGTCTACTTGGCGTAGGGAAATCAAGTCATTTTCTTAATAGTATGGAAGTATTTTTAGTTTTGAATAATCAAATTAAAATTTGGAAACTGCTTTAATAATAATGAATATTGCCAAGTATGAAAAATTATGACAGTATAGAATGGATAATAGAAATGGAGGAATTAAGAATAATGGAAAAATTGCCAAACTGTCCTAAATGTAATTCAGAATATACTTATGAGGATGGGGCACTTTTTATTTGCCCAGAGTGTGCCCATGAATGGGCGATTGAAGGGGATTCCGAAAATAATGAAGACCAAAAAGTGATTAAAGATGCTAACGGTAATGTTTTACAAGATGGTGATACAGTTACAGTAATCAAAGACCTTAAAGTAAAAGGAACTTCTTTAGTTATCAAAATGGGCACTAAGGTAAAAAATATTCGCTTAGTCGAAGGTGACCATGATATTGATTGCAAAATTGAAGGCATCGGAGCAATGAAATTAAAATCAGAATTTGTTAAAAAAATATAAAATGGAAGTCGGTCTGTATTAAAATTTAACTCTTTTTTGTTCCCTACTTCTTTTAGAACGAAAAAATGGTAGCACAAACCTTGGCCTAAGTTTGTGCTACCAATGTTTGGATGCTTTTTTAGCAGCAACGATTTATTTTTCCACTTTCATAACGTTCTTTTAAAGCATGGAGATAAAATTCTTTTTCGGACATGACAGGTTCATTAGGATGTTTGCGTCGATGATGGTCCAAGTACCTTTCGTAATTTGGCAAACCGAAAATAGTTTTTATATTGCTTCGTAATTGTTTTAGCCATTTTTCCATTTTAAACACCTTATCCTTTGTTGATTGGCGCAAACTTTGATTGAATATATGGGGTTTCATGCAAAGCCATCTTTTTCTTTCTCACAATAATGTTATACCAAATCCTAAATGATTCGATAGCAATTAAAATTACGATTGCAGCAAATATAAAAGTTAATACAGCATCGAGCCAATCATTAAAAACAATTTGTTTCATAACTTCCATACTAGTGGCAGGAGCTAAAATTTCCCCTTTTTCAATTCCAGCTTGGAATACTTTTGCATGCGCAATAAATCCAATCGATGGAACACTTGAGAACAACTTCATGAAAGCTGCAGTTAAAGTCGTAAATGTTAAAAATAGAAAAGGAACGAACGTAACCCAAGCATAGCGGGCTCTGCCCATTTTTATTATTACAGTTGTGCCGACAGCAAGGGCGATTGCAGCTAACATTTGGTTTGAAATACCAAATAACGCCCATAAGGAGTTAATTCCACCAAATGGATCGATTGCACCTTGATAGGTGATGTAAGCCCACGCTAATGTAATGAGTGCAGATGCAACAACGTTAGCGGAAAAATTCTCTGTTTTTCCAAAAGGTTTGTAAAAATTACCTAAAAGATCTTGCAACATAAACCGTCCAATTCTTGTACCTGCATCGATTGTGGTTAATATAAATACAGCCTCAAACAATATTGCAAAATGATACCAAAATGCTTTTGCGCCGCTTAAGAAATTGCTAAAAATTTCTGCCATACCAACAGCAAGTGTAGGTGCTCCACCTGTCCTTGACATGACGGTTTCTTCCCCGATGCTTTTAGCTGCATTTGTAATATCTTCCTCAGTTACTTGGAATCCCCAAGAGGAGATCGTTGCAGCTGCAGTTTCTGGATCCGTTCCAATAACAGCAGCTGGTGAATTCATTGTAAAATAAATGCCTGGCTGTAGGGAGGCTGCTGCAATTAATGCCATAATAGCCACAGCAGATTCCATCAACATCGCACCATAACCGATTGAACGGGCATGTGATTCTTTTTCAATCATTTTTGGAGTAGTCCCAGATGCAACGAGGGAATGGAAACCTGATACCGCGCCACATGCAATTGTAATAAATAAAAATGGGTAGAGTGTTCCAGAAAAGACAGGTCCACTTCCGTCTAAAAATTTCGTAAATTTTGGAATTTGAAGGTCAGGTAAGACAATTAAAATACCGATAGCTAATAAGAATATTACACCAATTTTTAAAAATGAACTTAAATAATCACGTGGTGCTAATAATAACCAAACTGGCAGAATAGAAGCAATAAACCCATATATCCCAATCATAATGGCAATTTTATCTCCTGAATACGTAAACCATTTTGCTAATTCTGGATCTGCTGCCACATATTGTCCATACCAAAGGGCAACCATTAATAATACAAAACCGATTAATGATCCTTCGAGAACACGGCCAGGTCGAATAAACCGCATATAAATACCCATGAATAGAGCGATTGGAATTGTTGCTGCAATTGTAAATAATCCCCAAGGTGAATTTGCAAGCGCCTTCACGACAACAAGCGCCAAGACCGCAATTAAAATGATCATTATTCCAAGTATTCCAATTGATACTACGATTCCTCCAAAAGGCCCAATCTCTTCTTTTGCAATTTGACCAAGAGATTTTCCATTGCGGCGCATTGAACAAATTAAAATTACTAAATCTTGTACAGCACCTGCTAAAACGACACCAATTACAATCCATAAAGTTCCTGGAAGATAACCCATCTGTGCAGCTAACACCGGTCCGACAAGAGGACCTGCACCAGCGATTGCCGCAAAATGATGTCCAAATAATACCCAACGGTTTGTAGGCACATAATCTTTTCCATCATCATTTACTTCTGCTGGAGTTGCTCGGTTGTCATTTAATTTAAAAATCTTATAAGCTATAAATTTACTATAAAAACGATAGGCGATCATATAGGAACAAACCGCAGCAATTAACAACCAAGCAGCGGAAATCGGTTCTCCATTTGCGAGCGCCAAAAATGCGAATGAAGCAGCACCTAAGATGGAAATAGCAGTCCAAATAACAATTGATAAAAGTTTCTTACTCATTTTCCCAACTCCTTTCAAGTCCATTAATTTTTTATCATTACTAATTTATTAAACTCTTATCATAAAAAGTAGGAAAAATTTTATTTAAATGAAAAATAAAGGGTAAATAACTGTGAGAATTTAGAAGAATTAAAGTTAAATTGGCAGGGATTTTTCTTTTTGTCTCGAAACATTAGTTGCATAACGAATTTCAATCGTTACAATAAGTGTCAGAACAAAATTTATTCATTTTAAAATGTTTCCATCTTTTTTATGAGAAAATATGTTCCTTATGGTATGATAAATTGTGCCAAATAAAATGCACTACTGCGAAAGTTTTCTGAAAGGATTGAAAGGGGAATTTACGATTGGCAAATCTATTCGACTATAATGAAGATGCGATTCAAGTGCTGGAAGGACTTGAAGCAGTTCGTAAACGGCCAGGTATGTATATCGGTAGCACGGATGCACGCGGGCTTCATCACCTCGTTTATGAAATTGTAGATAATGCGGTTGATGAAGCGCTGGCCGGATTTGGAAATCATATAAAAGTAACGATACATAAAGATGAAAGCATCTCCGTTGAAGATGAAGGGCGCGGGATGCCAACAGGTATGCATAAAATGGGTAAACCTACACCTGAAGTAATCTTAACAGTTCTTCATGCTGGAGGTAAATTTGGCCAAGGTGGTTATAAAACTAGCGGCGGGTTGCATGGTGTAGGTGCCTCCGTTGTAAATGCATTATCCGAGTGGCTTGTTGTGACGATTAAACGTGATGGCTATATATATCGACAGCGTTTTGAAAATGGAGGAAAACCAGTAACAAGTTTAGAAAAAATTGGAACAACAAAACAAACGGGAACAACGATCCATTTTAAACCGGACTCAGAAATTTTTAGTACAACAGTATTTAATTATGAAATCTTAAGCGAGCGCTTGCGGGAATCGGCTTTTCTTTTAAAAGGAATGAAGATTACATTAATTGACAAACGAAATGGCGTTCAGGATGAATTCCATTTTGAAGCGGGAATTAAAGCATTTGTTGAATTTTTAAATGAAGAAAAAGATACACTTCATCCGGTAGTGTTTATTGAAGGTGAAGAGCAAGGGATTGAAGTGGAATTTGCTTTTCAATTTAATGATGGTTATTCAGAAAATATTTTCTCATTCGTCAACAATGTTCGTACAAAAGACGGTGGAACCCACGAAATTGGGGCCAAGGCTGCAATGACTCGAATTTTTAATGATTTTGCACGCAAAGTAAATCTATTAAAAGAAAAGGATAAAAATCTTGATGGTAGTGATATTCGCGAAGGATTGACCGCGATTATCTCAGTAAGGATTCCCGAAGAAAAATTACAATTTGAAGGACAAACGAAAAGCAAACTAGGAACGAGTGAAGCACGCTCAGCCGTCGACTCAGTTGTGTCAGAGCATTTGGCATATTTCCTTGAGGAAAATCCTGATATTAGTAACTTATTAATTAAAAAAGCAATTAAAGCGGCTGAAGCGCGTGAAGCGGCAAGAAAAGCGCGAGAAGAAGCGCGCAGTGACAAAAAGAAAAAGCGTAAAGATGCGATACTTAGCGGGAAATTAACTCCAGCCCAGTCACGCAACCCAGAAAGAAATGAATTGTACCTCGTAGAAGGTGATTCTGCAGGAGGATCTGCAAAGCAAGGGAGAGACCGCCGCTTTCAAGCAATTTTGCCTCTGCGAGGAAAAGTGATCAATACAGAAAAAGCGAAGCTTGCTGATATCTTTAAAAATGAAGAAATCAATACCATTATCCATGCAATAGGTGCTGGTGTTGGGGCTGATTTTGATATTAAAGATATCAATTATGATAAAATCATCATTATGACTGATGCCGATACAGATGGTGCACATATTCAAGTACTGTTATTAACTTTTTTTTACCGTTATATGAGACCTTTAATAGAAGAAGGAAAAATCTACATTGCATTGCCACCCCTTTACAAAGTAAGTAAAGGTTCAGGAAAAAAAGAAGTTGTCGAATATGCCTGGGATGAAAATGAATTAAAAGCAGCCATAAAAAAAGTAGGAAAAGGCTATACGATTCAGCGCTATAAAGGTTTAGGTGAAATGAATGCCGATCAACTTTGGGAAACAACCATGAATCCTGAAACAAGGACTCTGATTCGAGTGACAATTGAAGATTTCGCTCGTGCTGAACGTCGTGTAACCACATTAATGGGAGATAAAGTGGAACCACGCAGGCGCTGGATCGAGGCAAACGTTGCCTTTGGTCTCGAAGATGAAGTAAATCTTCTTGATAATGAAAATTTGACAAATGATCGGGAGGAATAATAGTTGTCATCATTGTTTGATAAAATTATGGAATTGCCATTGGAAGACGTGATCGGCGACCGCTTCGGCCGCTATAGTAAATATATTATTCAAGATCGAGCCCTTCCAGATGCAAGGGATGGGTTAAAACCTGTGCAAAGGCGAATTTTGTATGCAATGTACCAAGAAGGAAATACACATGACAAACCTTTTCGTAAATCCGCTAAAACGGTCGGGAATGTCATTGGCAACTACCATCCACATGGTGATTCTTCGGTTTATGAAGCAATGGTTCGAATGAGCCAGGATTGGAAGTTGCGCAATGTTTTAATTGAAATGCATGGGAATAACGGAAGCATTGATGGGGACCCGCCTGCGGCGATGCGTTATACTGAAGCCCGCTTGTCTGCTCTAAGTGCTGAATTATTGCGGGATATTGACAAGAAAACGGTTGACTTTACGCCAAACTTTGATGATACGATTTTGGAACCAACCGTGCTTCCAGCAAAGTACCCAAATTTATTGGTAAACGGTGCAACTGGAATTTCTGCGGGTTATGCGACTGAAATCCCGCCCCATCATCTTGGAGAAGTCATTGATGGGGTGATCTTGCGCATAGATAATCCTTCCTGTACAATTGATGATCTTATGAAGGTAATCAAAGGTCCGGATTTTCCAACCGGAGGTATCATTCAAGGAGTCGAAGGCATTCGTAAAGCATATGAGACCGGAAAAGGCCGCATTGTTTTGCGCGGTCGGGCCTTGATTGAAAATATTAAAGGCGGTAGGCAGCAAATTGTAATTGATGAAATTCCTTTTGAAGTTAATAAAGCAAATCTTGTAAAAAAAATTGATGAGTTCCGCATTGATCGAAAAATTGAAGGTATTTCTGAAGTTCGCGATGAAACCGACCGCACCGGTTTACGTATTGTAATTGAATTGAAAAAAGATGCCGATGCTGAAGGTATTTTAAACTATTTATACAAAAATACTGATTTGCAAATTTCCTATAATTTTAACATGGTTGCAATTCATAACCGGACGCCTAAGCAAATGGGTTTGCCGCAACTCTTAGATGCTTATATCGAACACCAAAAAGAAGTTGTCACCCGTCGATCTAAATATGAACTGCAAAAAGCAAAAGAACGGCAGCATATCGTTGATGGATTAATTAAAGCGATTTCCATCCTTGATGAAATAATTGCAGTGATCCGTTCTTCAAAAGATAAACGGGATGCGAAGCAAAATTTAATGGATAAATTTGCTTTTACTGAGCCTCAAGCAGAAGCAATTGTAACATTGCAGCTTTATCGTTTGACAAATACGGATATAACGGCACTCGAAAAAGAAGCTAATGAACTTTCGAAAAAAATTCAAGAACTTACAAGTATTTTGAACAGTGAGAAAAAGCTGTTTTCTGTGATCAAAAAAGAACTTTTGCAAGTTAAAAAAGCATTTGCGGATGAGCGCCGAACAAAAATTGAAGAAGAAATCGAAGAAATTGTCATAAATCTTGAGGTGATGGTTCCTTCCGAAGATGTGATCGTTACAGTTACGAAGGATGGATATATTAAAAGAACTTCGATCCGTTCATACACTGCATCTAATGGTAAAGAGTTGGCAATAAAAGAAAATGATTATTTGCTTGGACAATTTGAAATAAATACAACAGACAAGCTTTTACTATTTACTGATAAAGGGAATTATTTATACATGCCTGTACATGAATTGCCAGATATTCGTTGGAAAGACTTAGGTCAGCATGTTGCCAATATAATTCCAATCGATAAAGACGAAGAACTGATTCGGGCGATTCCTGTTCAGGACTTTACAGACGATCAATTTCTTTTGTTCTTTACGAAAAACGGCTTAGTTAAACGAACACAATTATCCTTATATCAAGCACAGCGATATTCAAAACCATTAATTGCCCTTAATCTTAAAGATGATGATGCGCTTGTTGATGTTTCTCTTACAAATGGTCAGAAAGATGTATTCATTGCTACCCATAATGGCTATGGACTGTGGTTTGCCGAAGATGAAATTAGCATTGTCGGCCAACGGGCTGCAGGGGTGAAAGGAATCAATTTAAAAGATGGGGATTTTGTCGTCAGCGGTTTTGCATTTGACGCAGATGACAAACCAGATCTTTTTCTTATAACCCAACGTGGTGCTGCTAAAAAGATGAAGTTAAGTGAATTTGAAAAGACCAGTAGGGCAAATCGTGGCGTTGTCATGCTAAGAGAATTAAAAACGAATCCGCATAAAGCTATTGCATTAATGCCTGTCCAAGAAGATACAATTATTTATTTCAAAACAGAAAAAGGTTCTATTGAAAGTATTAACTCAAATAGTATGCCAGAAAGTGACCGATATAAAAATGGATCGTATGTTATTGATATAGATGAAAAAGGCCAAGTGAAAGAAGTTTGGATGGAAAGCAAAGAAAAAGACAAGACATAATTTAAATAAAAGGTTTAAATAAGCTTCGTTTCTAGTCTTAATAAGACTATAGACGAAGCTTTTATAGTGTATTAGAATTAAAATTACTGAAGCAGTCGACAAAATTTTATAAAAAATCTATAAAAAATACACAGTTCTTGGTTGAATTTTCAGAATTGTCTTGTTAAACTTGAATCAAGGTGGTCATAAACATGTCACAACTAAAAGATAAAATCATTGCAACAGCAATTGAAATGTTTGAAACATATGGATACCATGGCGTCACAGTCAACCAAATTGTTGAAAAAAGTGGTACATCGAAAGGGGGATTTTATCACCATTTTAAATCAAAAGATGAACTACTTTACATGATTCATGACTATTTCATTACCTATGTTTTGGAAAAAGCCGATGAGGCAATTCAAACTTATACGACACCTACAGAGCGACTGCAAGCTATTATTCAATCTTGGGTTAAAGTATTTGATCTTTACAAACCGCACCTTTCTGTTTTTTACCAAGAAAGCAAATATTTGAAGCCTGAATATGATGAAATAATTCAAAAGAAAAGGGATGAATACAGGGACATTATTTTTAATATACTTGAAGAGGGGGTAAAAGCCGGTGAATTCCGCCCCAACATTTCCGTAAAAATTACAGGAATGGCCATTATTGGAATGGTCAACTGGATGTATAAATGGTATAAGAAGGACGGAGAAAAAACGATTGAAGAAATTGGCGAAATCTTCACAGATCTTATTCTTCACTCATTGTTAACGAAAGAAGCAAAAGAAAATCCAGCCTATATGTCATTTTTTATAGATGAATCATAGAATAGTAATGGATAAATATAATCACCGAAGTAAGTAAAGCGCTTACATTAGGAGATTATGCCTAAAACAGACCAACTAGTCGGTCTCTAAAGAATACTAAATATATAACAATAACAAAAATACAATTTTATTTTTTGAAAATAAGGAGGCTTCTCTTAATGAATTTTGAACTAACGAAAGAACAACAAATGATACGCGATATGGTTCGTGACTTTGCTGAAAAAGAAATTGCCCCAAATGCAGATCATGTTGACCGAACTGGAGAATTTCCAATCGAAACATTTAAGAAGATGGGAGAGTTAGGGATATTAGGGATACCGTTTCCGGAAGAATATGGTGGATCTGGAGGGGATACGATTTCTTATGCCATTGCTGTTGAAGAGATTGGAAAAGCATGCGGAGGTACTGGATTAAGTTATGCTGCCGCAGTTTCTTTAGGTGCAAGCCCGATTTATTATTTCGGAACAGAAGAGCAAAAACAAAAATTTCTTGTTCCTTTAGCAAGTGGTGATGCATTAGGTGCTTTCGGTTTAACAGAACCAAATGCTGGGTCTGATGCTGGCGGTACTAGGACGAAGGCAGTTCTCGATGGGGATGAATTTGTGATTAACGGTGAAAAATGTTTTATTACTAATGCTGGATATGCAAGAACGATAACGGTTACAGCAGTTACAGGCAAGGATGATCGTGGAAAAAATATCATTTCTGCAATTATTGTACCAACAGAAACACCAGGATTAACAATTAATAACAATTATGATAAATTGGGGGTTCGCGGATCTAATACATCTGAAGTAATTTTAGAAAATGTACGGGTACCAAAAGAAAATTTACTTGGAGATCCTAAAGCAGGCTTTAAGCAGTTTTTATATACATTAGACGGTGGACGAATTTCCATTGCAGCTTTATCTGTAGGTATTGCACAAGCAGCTTTTGAAAAAGCTCTGAACTATGCTAAAGAAAGAACACAATTTGGTCAATCCATTTCTAAGTTTCAAGCCATTCAATTTAAACTTGCAGATATGGCGATGGAAATTGAGCTTGCCCGCAATATGGTATACAAAGCCGCTTGGTTAAAAGACCAAGGTAAACCATTTACAAAAGAAGCTGCTTATGCAAAGTTATTCGCATCTGAAGCAGGTTTTCGTGCTTGTAATCAAGCAATCCAAATTCATGGCGGCTATGGTTACATGCGTGAATATGGAGTTGAACGTCATTTACGTGATATTAAGCTAATGGAAATTGGTGAAGGTACATCGGAAATTCAGCGGCTTGTCATTGCCCGTCAATTAGGTTGTTAATTTATTTAAAAATTTCCAATTTTCTTTTAAAAAGGAGGATCTCTATGGATGTAAGTGGAATTTTAAAAGTAATTGCTGAAAGCAAACTTGTATACCCAAGTGTTGAAAAACAAAAGAAAACAACCATTGGTTCTAGTACTGCATTCCAAGAACTTTTACAAAAGTCCCAACAAGATCCGGCTGCATTTTGGGATCAAGTCGCTAAAGAACTTGTTTGGTATGAACCATGGGAAAAAACAATGAGTGGTGGACTTCCGAATTTCAAGTTTTTTGAAGGTGGCATTAGTAATCCTTCTATTAATCTACTAGATCGTCATATTGAAAAAGGTGCTGGAAATCGAACAGCCTTGATCTGGGAAGGAGAAAATGGCGATACAAAATTTTATACGTACAACATGCTTTTAGCTGAAGTAAACCGTTTTGCAAATGTTCTTCGTTCCTTTGGTGTCAAAAAAGGTGACTGCGTAGCAATTTTTCTCCCAAATCTAGCTGAAGCAATTATTTCGGTACTTGCTTGCTTCCGAATTGGGGCCATTTATAATACTATTTTCTCCGGCTATTCTGAAAAATCTTTAAAAGATCGGTTAGTAAGCTTTGAACCTAAAATCATGATTACTACTGATGCAACAACAAGGCGCGGTAACATTATTCGATTAAAAGAAAAGGTAGATAAAGTTATCCCGGATATTCCATCAATTGAAGCAGTCATCGTTGTCAATCGGTTAAACACTGAAGTAGAAATGAAAGAAGGCCGAGATTATTGGTGGCATGAGCTCGTTCAGAAAGAATCAATTGTCTGCGAGCCAGAACGGTTAGAAGCAAATGAATATGGAATTGTATTCTATACAAGTGGAACAACGGGAAAACCAAAAGGCGTTGTTCATTCAGGTATGGCTTTTGTAGTTCAAAACTACATATATGCTAAATATCATATGGATCATCATGAAGATGATGTTTTCTGGTGCACAGCAGATATCGGTTGGCTCACAATGCATATTTGGGGAATAACAGGATCATTGGCCAATGGAGTAACAACGGTCATCTTTGAAGGCGCCATCGATCACCCAACAAAAGATCGTTTTTATCAGATCATTGAAAAATATCGTGTAAATAAATTGTTTACAGCTCCAACTGCATTAAGAATGTTGAAGAGCATGGGTGAAGAAGTATTAGAAAAATATGATTTATCGTGCCTCGATGTCATTTCTCTTGTAGGTGAACCTTTTGATCCTGAAACATGGCATTGGACATATGAAGTGCTTGGTAAAAAGAACATTTGTGTAAACAACACATGGGGACAAACGGAGACAGCAGGATGTCCAATCGCAGGTGCTGCTTGGCTAACACCTATGAAGCCAGGATCTGCAGGAATTCAATTTTTAGGTGCTGATATTGCTGTTGTTGATGAAGAAGGCAATCCAGTTCCGCCTAATACTTTAGGCAACTTGGTCATAAAGAAGCCTTTCCCGATGCTTTGCCGGACACTTTGGAAAGAACCTGAGCGATATTATGCTTCTTATTTTAGCCAAGTTGAAGGCTGCTATTTTGCAAGCGACCTTGCGCTTATAGATGAAGATGGATATGTTTGGGTAGTCGGACGCTCAGATGATGCATTCAATGTAGCTGGACACCGCTTAAGCACGATGGAAATCGAAAGCGCTGTATTGGAATGTGAAGGGGTTGCAGAAGCGGCTGTTATTGGCGTTCCAGATGAGATTAAAGGAGAAGTTCCATTAGTATTTGCGCGGTTAAATGATATTTCATTAGGAACAGATGAATTGAGAGAAAAAATCAATGAGCGCATTGTTCAGCAAATTGGTAAAATCGCACTTCCTAAAACGATAATTTTCACCGATACACTTCCTAAAACAGTGAGTGGAAAAATTATGCGTCGTTTGTTGAAGGAAATTATCGTGGCGGGAACCGTTTCTGGTGATATTACTGGTTTGGAAGATCCAGCCACAGTTGCGCAAATTAAAGAACTAACGGCAAAAGGAGTAGGCTTGAAATAATTGTTTTTAAAGATTGACAAGATGAGTATTAGGGGGGAGAACTTTTGTTTTCTAAAATTTTAATAGCAAATCGCGGGGAAATTGCAGCACGTGTTATACGTACTTGCAAAAAGTTAGGCATTTCAACAGTAGCGATTTATTCGGAGGCAGACCAAGATGCTCCCCATGTAAAAATGGCAGATGAAAGCTATTGCGTAGGAAAACCTCGCGTCCATGAAAGTTATTTGCAAATGGAAAAAATCATCGAAATTGCAAAACAAACAGGGGCGGAAGCCATTCATCCTGGCTATGGACTATTAAGTGAAAATCCAGAGTTTGCTAGAAAATGTATCGAAGCTGGTCTTATATTTATTGGTCCACCTCCAGAAGTAATTGAAAAAATGGGTAGTAAAGTTGCAGCTAGAAAATCAATGATTGAAGCTGGTGTCCCAGTTGTACCGGGAACCGAGCAAGCTGTAGCTGATGTGGAAGAAGCGATTTCTATCTCTGAAAACATCGGATTCCCTGTCATGTTAAAGGCAAGCGCAGGAGGCGGTGGCATCGGCATGCAGCTTGTCCATAACAAAGAGGAGTTAATAAAAGCATTCGAAGGAAACCAAAAACGTGCGCAAATGTTTTTTGGAAATGGTGACATGTATATTGAAAAATATATAGAAAATCCGCGCCACATTGAAATTCAACTTTTAGCAGATCAGTTTGGCAATTGCATTTATTTATGGGAAAGAGATTGTTCTGTACAACGGCGTCATCAAAAAGTAGTTGAAGAAGCCCCTTCACCATTTTTAGATGAAGAAACCCGCAGAAAAATGGGCGAAACAGCAGTAAGAGCAGGAAAGTCAATCGGTTATTCAAATGCAGGGACGATCGAATTTTTAGTGGATGACGACAAGAATTTCTATTTCTTAGAAATGAATACAAGATTGCAAGTTGAGCATCCAGTTACAGAGGAAATTACCGGACTTGATTTAGTAGAGGAACAGCTTCGAATTGCTGCTGGCGAAAAGCTCCGTTTTTCACAGGATGACATTAAGCGCCATGGACACGCGATCGAATTGAGAATTTATGCGGAAGATCCGAAAACATTTTATCCGTCACCGGGAACTATCACAAAATTGGAGTTGCCAACTGGCGAAGGACTGCGGCACGAATTGGCCATATCTGAATTATCCAAAGTAACACCTTTTTATGATCCAATGATCGCAAAATTAATTGTCTCTTCACCTACAAGGCAGGAGGCAATAGTAAATTTGATAGAAGCGTTAAATAAATACAAGATCGAAGGAATTAAGTCAAATATACCAATGTTGCTCGAAGTCATTTCCCATGAAGCTTTTCAAAATGGGGATGTTACAACCCAGTTTGTAGAAAAATATATTCTATCACAAACGGGAGCAGGATCCCGATAATAAAATCTTTTACCGGGTCTGACTGCCTTTCTTAAAGCGGATGTCAGACCCACTAAAATCAGACACAATTTATTAATTTAATAGGAGGAATTAACATGGCAATTATTCAATCAAATATGGCAGGAAACGTTTGGAAAATATTAGTTAACGTAGGGGATACTGTTTCAGAAGGACAAGATGTTGTCATTTTAGAGTCCATGAAAATGGAGATTCCAATTGCGGCAGAAATAAGCGGTACTGTTAAAGAAATAAAAATCAATGAAGGTGATTTTGTTAATGAAGATGACGCTTTAATCGTTTTAGAATAGAGTTTTTCTATTTTCTATTAAATATCCAATCAAATGATCGATCCAAATTGGAAATTGAAAGGATGGAAATGATGAACCTTCCAAATTCGGTGACGGTGAAGGAAGTAGGCCCAAGGGATGGATTGCAAAATGAAAAACAATTTATCCAAACAGAAGACAAAATTGATTGGATCAATATGTTGTCGGAAACAGGGTTATCTTATATAGAGATTACTTCATTTGTAAATCCTAAATGGATCCCTCAGTTAGCTGATGCAGTCCAAGTAGCAAAATCGATTAAACGAAAAAAAGACATTACTTATGCTGCCCTTGTACCAAATGAGCGAGGGCTTCAAGCTGCGTTAGAAGTAAATATTGATGAGGTTGCAGTGTTTATGTCTGCATCAGAAACACATAATCGAAAAAATATAAATAAATCTATTTCAGAAACCTATATTGTTTTGAAACCTGTTATAGAGCAAGCGCTTTCTGCTGGTAAATCGGTACGTGGCTATATTTCTACTGTTTTTGGGTGCCCTTATGAAGGTGAAATTTCAATAGATGCTGTTCTTTCAGTATCTGATCAATTATTTTCACTAGGTATTCAAGAACTTTCATTGGGAGATACAATTGGAGTTGCAAATCCGAAACAAGTTGAAGAAGTTTTAACAAAAGTACTGGACCGTTTCCCGAGAGAAAAAATAGCAATGCATTTTCATAACACAAGAGGAACAGCCTTAGCCAATGTGCTAGTTTCCTTGAATTTAGGTATCACGAAATTCGATAGTTCTTTAGGAGGCCTCGGAGGATGTCCATATGCGAAAGGTGCCTCCGGAAACCTTGCTACCGATGACCTTCATTACATGCTTGATCAAATGGGAATTCATACGGGTATTGATCAAGAAAAGCTCATCCAAGCAGCTATATTTATCGAAGAAAAGTTAGGAAAGCCGCTCCCAAGTCACACAATGCAAACGAAAAGAAGCTTGTGCAATAGCTAAAAATGCGAGACTTGGAACGAATATTTCATGAAAAGTAATTGGTGGGAATATAAGTAAAAGATGTTTGTTGCCACCTGCTCCTTCTCAATTTTTCTTCACGTAAATATTCTGCGACACAGAGATATTTGTTGCTGTCCCAATATTTTTTAGAAAGGAGAAACGGTCTTTGTCTCAAACGATATTACTTGAAGTACAAAATCATATTGCTACCATTACATTAAACCGACCAGAGGCAGCTAATGCTTTTTCTAAACAGATGCTGAATGAGTTTAAAACAGTTCTAACTGAAATTGCATGGAATCAAGACATTCGAACTGTAATTATTACTGGTGCCGGTAACAAAGTATTTTGTGCCGGTGCCGATTTAAAAGAAAGAGCTTCCATGACAAAGGAAGAGGTAAAGCAGACTGTTGCGCTGATCCGGCATGTGATTAATGAAGTGGAAGCGCTCCCGATGCCTGTTATTGCCGCGATCAATGGTGTTGCTTTTGGAGGGGGATTAGAGCTTGCACTTGCATGTGACATTCGAGTTGCTGTTGAAAGTGCTAAAGTCGGTCTTACTGAAACATCACTCGCCATCATACCAGGAGCGGGAGGCACACAACGCCTTCCACGGTTAATAGGAATCGGCCGTGCAAAGGAAATGATTTATACTGCACGTAGGGTGGAAGCAAAAGAAGCAAAAGAATTAGGAATCATTGAACATATTGTATCTGAAGAAGAACTATTGCATAAAGCAAATGAAATTGCAGCTGCCATAGTACAAAATGGTCCAATTGCTGTTAGACAAGCAAAGCTTGCTATCAATAAAGGAATTGAAGTTGATCTTAAAACAGGTCTTGATATAGAACAAATGGCATATGCGATTACAATACCAACAAAAGATCGGATCGAGGGTTTAACTGCTTTTAAAGAAAAAAGAAAACCGGTTTACAAAGGGGAATGATAAATGGAAAACAATGTAAATACAAAAGGGGAAGCATTAATGGAAAAGAAGCAGACATTAAAGGATCGAATTGATAAAATCAAAAAAGGTGGAGCACAAGTATACCATGAAAAAAATGCCGAAAAAGGCAAGCTTTTTGTAAGAAAACGTTTAGAACTATTATTTGATGAAGGTGTAATGGTTGAAGATGCATTATTTGCCAATTGTATGGACGATAGTCTTCCTGCTGACGGTGTAGTAACAGCTATTGGAAAAATTAATGGTAGAACGGTATGCGTGATGGCCAATGATTCAACTGTTAAAGCTGGTTCTTGGGGTGCGCGTACCGTTGAAAAAATCATTCGTATACAAGAAACGGCTGAAAAACTTCAAGTACCAATGCTATATTTAGTTGATTCTGCAGGGGCTAGAATTACAGACCAAATTGAGATGTTCCCAGGAAGAAGAGGAGCGGGTAGAATTTTTTATAACCAAGTAAAACTTTCCGGAAAAGTGCCTCAGATTTGTTTGCTTTTTGGCCCATCTGCAGCAGGAGGGGCTTATATTCCTGCATTTTGTGATATTGTTGTAATGGTGGAAGGAAATGCTTCAATGTATTTAGGTTCACCAAGAATGGCTGAAATGGTTATAGGTGAAAAAGTAACACTGGAAGAAATGGGCGGTGCTCGAATGCATTGTACTGTTTCAGGTTGTGGAGATGTATTAGTAAAGACAGAAGAAGAGGCACTCGCTTTTGCTCGTCGCTATTTAAGTTATTTTCCACAAAATTATAAGGAAAAACCTGCAGTTATTGATCCTGTATTGCCAAAACAATTTGAAAAATCACTTGCTGACATCATTCCTGAAAATCAAAACACACCATTCAATATGTATGATTTCATTGATCGGATCATCGATGAAAATTCATTTTGTGAAATTAAAAAACTGTTTGCGCCTGAAATTATTACCGGTCTAGCAAGATTAAATGGAAGGCCAATTGGAATTATCGCGAATCAGCCGAGGATAAAAGGTGGCGTTCTATTTCATGATTCTGCTGATAAAGCAGCAAAATTTATTACATTATGCGATGCTTTTCATATTCCGCTCCTTTTCTTAGCTGACGTTCCAGGGTTTATGATCGGTACAAAGGTTGAACGAGTAGGGATCATCCGTCACGGAGCAAAAATGATCTCTGCAATGAGTGAAGCTACAGTACCAAAAATTTCTGTGATTGTTAGGAAAGCTTATGGCGCTGGTCTTTACGCGATGGCGGGCCCTGCTTTTGAACCAGATTGTTGTTTGGCGTTGCCGTCTGCACAAATTGCTGTCATGGGACCGGAAGCAGCTGTCAATGCTGTTTATGCAAATAAAATTGCTTCACTTCCAGAAGAAGAGCGTCCAGCTTTCATCCAGCAAAAGCGCGAAGAATATCGCCAAGATATTGATATTTACCGTCTAGCATCAGAAATGATCATTGACGGAATAGTTGAACCTGATCATTTACGAGAAGAGTTAATCAACCGTTTTGAATTGTACTCATCCAAATACCAAGTTTTTACTGACCGCAAGCATGGTGTATATCCTGTATAAAATAAAAGGTTATCCAGACGAAACTAGGTTCTGGATAACCTTTTTTATTTATAAATCTCGATAATTTAAAGTATATGTCATAAAAAAACTGGCAAGGATAGTAAACAAGGTCGAATTAGAGGAATTTACATTTTTTTCTTAAATTACCCAAATTCTTCCTAAAATATTCGACCGATAAGAGAAAGGGATGGACCATGTTGGGCTTTATAAAAAATAAATTAAAAAAATTATTAATAGAAAAAAAGCAAACACAATTAGAAGATAAAAATAAAAAGAATTCAAACTCAATTTTAGAAAAAAATATTGTTCAAGATTTGCAAAAAAACTTACAGACGCTCAAATCAGTTTATGCTAATTGTACGGATGTTAATTTTCGTCTATTTTCTATTGGAGGAAAAATAAAAGCACTTCTCATATATATTGAAGGTCTTTCGAATATAGAGGAAATTGACAAAAGTGTTTTATATCCATTAATGCATGAAAAAAATGATATAAAGGAATCGCCTCATTTCCAAACCTTTATAGAACAAAAATTGCCTGTATCTAGTATAAAAGAGGTGCAAACAATAGCGGAAGTTGTTGAACAAATATCATCAGGAAACCCTGTTATTCTTATTCATGGACAATCAAGTGGAATTTCTGTTGGACTAGCAAAATGGGAAAAGAGAGCAATGGAAGAACCTACTGCAGAATCTGTAGTCCGCGGTCCACGGGATGGTTTCACTGAAACATTAATGACAAACACATCGTTATTGCGTAGAAAAATAAAAAGCACAGATTTAAAGATGATATCTTTAACCGTAGGTCGTCATAGTAAAACAAAAATCATGATCGCATATATGGAGGGGATTTGCGATCAAACATTAGTTGAAGAGGTAACAAATAGAATTGAACGGATTGATATCGATGCCATTTTGGAGAGCGGTTATATTGAAGATTTTATTGAGGACAATCCATACTCTCCTTTTCCACAAGTATTAAATACGGAAAGGCCGGATGTGGCAGTTGCAAGTTTACTTGAAGGCCGAGTAGTCATTTTAATTGACGGAACGCCTTTTGCCACTATCGTTCCAATTACATTATATTCATTGCTGCAATCCGCGGAAGATTATTACCAGCGTTTTTTAATTGGAACATTAATTCGTTGGTTGCGTTACGGTTTCTTTTTAATAGCTTTATTGCTTCCTTCCATTTACGTTGCAATTCTTACCTTTCATCAGGAAATGATTCCGAGCGCTTTGCTTTTAAGTATTGCTAAATCAAGGGAAGAACTACCATTCCCGGCCCTAGTAGAAGCAATCATGATGGAAATTACGTTTGAAGCGCTTCGAGAGGCTGGCATTCGGTTACCGAAACAAGTGGGTGCTGCTGTTAGCATTGTCGGTGCTCTTGTAATTGGACAAGCAGCCGTAGGTGCGGGGCTCGTATCTGCACCAATGGTAATGGTTGTCGCATTAACAGGAATCGCGTCATTTTCAATTCCACGCTATAGTGCAGCAATTGCAATCCGAATGTTGCGTTTTCCGATTATGCTCTTAGCAGGAACGCTTGGGCTACTTGGCATTATGCTCGGGCTCATTGCTATCATAGCTCATCTCTGTTCACTTCGTTCATTCGGAGTTCCATATCTAACACCGTTAGGACCTATGAAGATTCAAGATATCAAAGATGTATTATTAAGAGCTCCGTGGTGGAAGTTAAATACCCGTCCACATCTTACAGGTGAGTATAATAAATATCGACAGTCCAGCAATCAAAAACCAGGCCCTGAGAAAGGGAGGGATTAGGAGTTGAACTTATGATTGACAAAGGGAGAATATCTGCATTCCAATTAGCGATGATGATGATTCCGACGATTTTGGCAACAGGTATATTACTAGTGCCGGCAATTACGGTGAAGCATGCTAAACAAGATTTATGGATTTCACCTATTTGGGCATCGGTCATCGGTTATTTCTTAGTTTATATTTTGTACCGATTGCACGAAATGTATCCAAATAAAAGTTTAATTGAATATAGTGAAATTCTAGTTGGAAAAAAATTTAGCAAGCTTATCGGATTAATGTATGCTGTTTTCTATTTGCATGTCAATGGAATTATTATACGAGAATATGCAGAGTTTGTTGTTGGTACTTTTTTAGTTAAAACTCCAATTCTTGTAGTGATGGCAATGATGGTTCTTGTTTGTGCAATCTCGGTCTATGGTGGAATCGAAGTGCTTGGAAGGATGGCTGAAATCATTCTTCCAGTTGTTGCTTTTTTCTTTTTTTTCATTCTCATTACTCTTTTGAAAGATTTAGATTATCACCAAATTTTTCCTATATTAGGATATGGAATAAAACCTTCATTACTCGGATCATTTGTTCCACAAGGATGGTATTCTGAGTTTTTGCTCGTTTCTTTTTTATTTCCATTTGTTCACGACAGACAAAACGGATTAAAATTTGGGATGGTTTCTGTTGCAAGTGTTACCATTTTACTGGTAATAGCTAATGTTGTTACATATATGCTTTACGGAAAACTGACCGGTGCCTTTACTTATCCAATTATGGTTGCTGTTCGTTATGTTAGCATTGGTGACTTTCTTGAGCATCTAGAAGCAATTGTAATGGCTATTTGGGTTGCAGGAACTTTTATTAAAATATCTGTCTTTTTCTATATTAATGTTATTAGCATTTCTCAATTTCTGAAACTTTCAGATTACAAGCCGCTTGTTTTGCCGACTGCCTTTTTATTGGTGCTATTTGGATGGTGGTCTGGAACTAGTCTTGAAGAATTATCCGATTTCTTAGGGACAACTGGCACTTTTTATTTAATTTCATTTCAAACAATCATCCCTTTGTTCTTATTTTGTTTAGCAAAGTTCCGAAACAATCGCAAAAGAAAAAAGGGGGACAATGGTATTGAAAAAGAAAAAGTTTCAACTCAGTCTCCTTTATAGCATTTCTTTCATTTTGTTACTATTGTTGACAGGCTGTTGGGACCGTATAGAAGTGAATGATTTGGCGATTATTACAGCCATGGGAGTTGAAAAAAAAGAAGACGATTTGATTGAATTAACTGTCCTTGTATTTGTACCTAAGGAATCAACAGGGAAACAGGAAATGGAAGGTGGGACAAGTGGAAGTCCGTCTGTATTATTTCGGTCAGCTGAAGGAGTAACGATTGCTGATGCTATGTCTAAGCTTCAACAAAAGTTTCCACGCCGTTTATTTTGGGGACATGCAGAAGTCTTAATTATTGGAGAAAAATTTGCGCAAGAAGACATTCGCCCGCATTTAGATTTCATTTTACGACATCCACAGCTGCGTGAACGAGCGAATGTTTTTATTAGTAAGCAAAACATGGAAGAAATATTCCAACTGTCACCTCCAATCGAAAGAAATTTAGCAGATGTCCTTTATGAATTGTCAAAGATGAAGATCGGTATGGATGTAACCATAAAGACATTAGGACAAATGTTCGTTGGCGATTCTAAAGCAGCTGCAATTCCTTATATTGAAATATTACCACCGAAAAAAGGACAATCGAAAAAACAAACAATAACATATATTACAGGTACGGCTATTTTTAAAGAAGGAAAAATGATTGGTTTAATTGATGAAAAAATGACTAGAGGAGTTCTTTGGTTTCGAAATGAAATCGTGGATGCCGTTGTAACTGTAAAACCTGATAATGAAGAAGGATATGTATCAATGTCTTTGCTACGTGCTCGGTCAGTATTAATACCAAAAATTGAAGATAATAGATGGCATATTACTCTTAAAGCTGTGACTGAAGATGATATTATTCAAAATGGCACCCGTCTTAATTTGCAAAAAAGAGAAAATATTGAAATGTTAGAGAAGAAATTAGTGGAAGAAATAGAGGGACGTATACAGTCCGCTATTGAGACCGTTCAGAAAGAAATGAAAGCAGACATATTTGGTTTTGCAGAAGCTTTTGAACGGTCATATCCTGAAATTTGGGAGAAAAATAAAGACAATTGGGAAGAAATTTTTCCGAATGTAACAGTTACAATTGATGCCAAAGCTTATGTTCGTAGACCAGGAATGAATATAAAACCTGCACTGTTTCCAGAAGAAGAGGTGATAAATTAGTGAAATGGATTGGAATTTTAGGTGTAAGTTTCATAATTGTTTGTATTTTTTTTATACAGTGGCCAAAAATGAAAAAATATTCACTAAAAGAAAAAATAGTTTTTCTCTCAATGACTTTTCTTGGATGGATATTAGCTTTGTTGCTTATAATTTTTCCAGATCTTCCTGGACCAACTCAACTGATCGATACGATTTTTAAACCGTTAGGAAAAATATTAGAACTGTAAGTTATTAAAAATATTTCATCAGCTGCCCCTAAATTTAAAAAGCAGCTGATGAAGTTAATAAGGTTATGCTATATTTTATTATTTCAATTCAATTTGATTAAAATAATTTTTCCCTAATTCACGAATCATATCAACAGTATGAGGGTTCTCAAGGGAAGAAAGATCTCCTGTATCTTTGTTTAAAAAGGCAGCTTTAATGGCTCGGCGCATAACTTTTGCATTTCGTGTTTTTGGTAAATCTTGAACGAAGAAAATTTCTTTTGGTTTTAATGCTTTCCCTAATTTTTGCACTACAAGTTCCATTGCTTCCTTTTTAATAATGTCTGTATCAGGTTGTTTATCTTTTAATACAGCAAAGCAAACAGCCGCTTCACCTTTCACATCATCTGGAATCCCAATCGTCCCTGCTTCAACAATCGCTGGATGTTCCACTAAAATTGATTCGAGTTCAGCTGGACCAAGTCGTTTTCCAGCAACATTTAAAATATCATCAGAACGCCCTGTAATTGTATAAAAGCCATCTTCATCTTTAATAACCCAATCTCCGTGAACCCATGTATCCGGCCAACGGTTCCAATAAGAATTTTCATAACGGTCAGGTTCATTCCAAAAACCGTTCGTCATTCCAACCCATGGTTTTGTAATAACAAGCTCTCCAACTTCACCGACAACCGGTTTGCCATTCTCATCATAAACATGGACGTCCATACCTGGAACTGCAGAATTGAAAGTAATCGGACCGATAGGCCTAATTAAAACATTGCAGAGAATACCGCCGGATATTTCTGTACCTCCTGAATAGTTGATAATTGGAATGCTTTTTTGCCCAACTTTTTCAAACAACCATAACCATGGTTCTGGATTCCACGGTTCTCCTGTTGATCCAATCGCTTTTAATCTTGAAAGATCATGTTTCTGAACCCATGTTTCACCATGCTTCATGAGTGAACGAATTAAAGTTGGTGATATTCCTAAGTGTGTAACGCCATGTTTGCTTGCCACTTCCCAAATACGGTCAGGGTTTGGATAATCCGGGGTTCCCTCAAATAATAGAATACTAGCACCATTTAGCAAGCCACCGAAAATTAAGAAAGGTCCCATCATCCATCCCATGTCCGTATACCAAAAAAGCGTATCTCCTTGTTTGACATCCATGACCACTCCAGCATCAAACGCTGCTTTTATTGGAAACCCTGTATGTGTATGAACAGCTCCTTTAGGTTTTCCGGTCGTCCCGGATGTATACAAAAGCATGAGAGGTTCATTACTTTCCATTTCTACAGTTTTAGGGGAACATTGTAATTTTTGCCCGTTCTCTAGGAAAGAATCCCAAGAAATGTCGAGCTTGTCGTTCCACGGAATATCATGATTTAATCGACGGACAACAACAACTTTTTCAATTGTCGGCGACAGACCGACTGCTCGGTCTGCTTCGAGTTTCATCATAACTTGTTTTCCGCGGCGCAGGAAACCGTCTGCAGTTATTAACATTTTTGCTTTAGCAGCATTGATCCGTGTGGCAACTGCTTCTGCACCATAACCAGAAAAAGCAGGGGAGAAGATTGCACCTATTTTAGCTATTGCCAGCATTGCGATCACTGTTTCTGGAATCATTGGCATATAAATCGAAACAACATCACCTTTTTGAATCCCACTAGCAATCAACCCATTTGCTGCTCTTATTACTTCATCCTGAAGTTCTTGAAACGAATAACGGATTACTTGTCCATCGTCGCTTTCCCAAATCAAAGCAACTTTATCTTTCGTTTGCTCACATGAAGCCCATTTTTCAACAGCATTATGAACCACATTAGATTTGCTATCTACAAACCAATGAGGCCATTTCATTCCTTGATCTAAGTTTAAAGTTTTTTTATAAGGTTGATACCATTCAATTCCGAGTTCTTTTACAGCTTCATCCCAAAACCACTCAATATCTTGAATTGATTTTTTATAAAAAGAATCATAATTTTGAAATCCCAATTTTTTCATCCATCGATATAGTCTTGTAGATTCGATGTAAGCGTTATCAGGAAACCAAACAGCTTGATTTAACATATAAAACCTCCCACAGCGAAAATCGTTTCTATTATCAGAATATTCATTCATATACATTAATAATACTACAACTTTATATTTAATAGGAAGAAAAATTATATGAATTTTATTGTACGATGATGTAAATGATGATTACAAAAAGTAGGGAAGAGGAATAAAGAATTAGTGGATTTTACTGAAAAAAATAAAAAAGGTATTAGGAGAGAACCTTTTGTTCAATTTGCAATGGGTTCGATCTTCCAAATACCTTTCATATAATATTAAACTAGTTATCATTTTCTTTTAGCTTGTCTAACGTATTTAACCTGTTGATAGCTCTTTTTAAATCATCATTTTGTATATGCGTATAAATCATTGTTGTTTGAATGGAAGCATGACCAAGCTGCCGCCTTAATTTTGGCACATCGTTGATTTCCGCGTGATATCTTGTTGCAAAGGAATGGCGCAGTTTGTGAACTGACAGGGAAGGTTTACCAAATGCTATTGCATATTTTTCAACAAGTTTTTCAACCGCACGAGCCGTCAGCCGCCTAGATGTGCCTTTTGGACCCATTGGAGCAGATATAAAAAGCGCTTTATTTGTTTTGTCGACCTTATATCTGTCTGTTCGGATGTTAAGATATGCTTTTAAATCAGTCATCGCTTGTTCGCTGAAGTAAACATATTGTTCTTTATTTCCTTTACGAATTACCCTTGCGTTATATTTATTGAAATCAATATCTCCGATATCAAGCCAAACTAATTCGGAAAGGCGAAGGCCGGAACCTAAGAATAAAGAAATAATTGCTGTATCACGCTCGCGGTTAAAGTTATAAAAGTTTAATTTTTTCTTGTCGTCTTTTACTAATTCACCATATCCTTGAGCAACGAATGCTCGAAACTCTTCGTATTCATCACCTTTTAATATTTTTCCTTCCATTCGATTTGCAGTTGTCTCAGGATCTTCAGCCACTTTATTGAATTCAATTTTAGCCATAACATTTCTATTTATGTAAGGTTCAAGTTCATCAGTTTCAGCGATATTTTGCAAATAATGGAATAATGATTTTAGAGCAGACAATTTTCGATTGACTGTAATAGACTTATTGTTAAGTTGATAGTTAAGAAAGCCGAGAAAGGCTTCAATTTGTAACGTCGTAAGCTTTTCAAGAATAGATAAAGGAATTTCTTTAATTGGTCCTGGATGAAATCCTTCAGAAACAAGCCAATTAAAAAAGATTTTAAAATCATGGCAATAATTTAATAAAGATGCTGGTGATAAAGTCCGCCGTTTATGATCAATAAATTCTTCAACATACCAAGGCAATTCAGATAAAATTTGCTCAAGTTTTTTGTAAAAATGCTGCTGGCCAGATCTTGCCATAAAAATCACCTCAAATCCAATTATAATGGAGGGAGGCTTTTTTGTACATACATTATTACATCAAATTAATATTTTACGTAATAATATAAATTTTAAAGTCCAGCAGCAATGAACCTCTTCTATTATAAAAAATTAAATTTTTACCTTTAACTTTTCATGAGTAGCTTCTGAAATGAAATAATATGAATATTTATTTGCTAAAGAAAAAATTACATCAAATCCTGATTTTAATAAACAAAAACAATAGATTCTAAAATTTCAATCTACAAAGGTTAATGAATCAAATTATTAGTTAATATTGAGTTAACATAAAATGATTATGCTTTACTCTTATTGTTAAAAAAATAAGGACGAAAATTTTTTCGCCCACATTTATAAATTTGCAATCATCTAGGTTTATGTCTAATATCTTTATAATCCATTTCCTTAATTTTCGATATTAAAACTACTTTAACATACATTCATATAAATATTCAAAATTTCAGATATTTTCCATTAAATAAACAAATTTAAACAAATTCTTTGACCATTAGAACATGTGGGATTCCATCTTCCATAAATGTGTCAGATAAAGTTTGATAGCCAAGTTTTTTATAAAAGCCTTCTGCTTGCGTTTGTCCGTGAAGTTTTACTTTAGATAATCCCATTTCTTTTGCTATTTCTTCTAACGTATTGATTATCACTTTTCCAAGACCAAATTTACGGTATGGTTTTAAGACGCAAATCCTCTCTAACTTTCCAAATCCATCAAGGGATCTTATCCTTCCTGTACCGACTGGTCGTTGATCATAAAAAACGATGATGTGCTTGCATTGGCCATCCAGTGTATCAAATTCATCAAACTCATCTTCTAATGGTACCCCTTGTTCCTCTACAAAGACCTCTTTCCTAATTTGAAATGCTATTTGTAAATCCTCTTCAATTGAAATTCTTTTTGCTTTCACTTATTATCAATCCTTTCCGGACCAATTCTTTTAAGTTATATTTAGTTCAGCCATAAAATTAATATATATGTTTTTTGTTGTAAATACAAAATAATAGGGGCATTTGTACAGATTAGGTATATTGTTCATTATCTTTTTATTTTCATAATGAATCATTTTCAGTAAATATTTAATCCCCATTATACATTGTTGATGATTTCAATAACGAATACATGTCTTAAATATTTTTATTTAGTTTACATAATAATATTATAGTTTATTTATCATATTATTAATACAAAAATAAGGACGAAGTTTTTTCTTCGCCCCTCCGTTAATAATATTATATTACCAAAAAAAGATTGGAACACTTACTAAATCTTGAATACTGCCATCTTTTGCACTTCGCGAATATACCCAAAGTTCCCCTGTTCTTGTCGTTGGATTTCTATCAAAGGGCACAATACTACTAAAATTCCCATAGGCCGGAGCACCAATATCTGCCGTTGTAAATCGTTCATTCGATACAACAACACCGTTTGCATCCCTAACTTGGTGTAAAACATTAGCTTCAAATACCCTTGCCTGCCCTACTATTCTTTGTCTATTTACTAATCTTGTAGCGGGATAAGGACTCCAAACTACTATATTTCTGGACGTTGGCAATGGAACAATTAGATAATCACCTGGCCAAATAAAATCCGGTTGAAATGCAGGTCTGCCTTCATTTGCTCTAACGATGCTAGAAACTGTAGTCCCAAATCTTCTTGCAATGCGATTAAGAGTATCTCCCATTTGGATTTCATATATCATCACAGGAATTCTTAAGGTTTGGCCTGTAAAGATCATGTTTGGATTTTCAATGTTGTTTATCCCTGCCACTAAATCCATTGTTGTACTAAATCTATATGCGATGTCCCAGATTGTATCATTCATTTTTACAATATACGTTACTAAATTTATATTCCTTTGTCTTGGAACAATTAAAACATTTCCAGGGTAAATGAGACCTGGATCTGTTACTGGTGGGTATAAGTGGTTAACTCGTAAAATTGCATCCACGTTACTTTGTAATCTTTGTGCAATGGAATAAACTGTATCCCCTGGACGAACAGTATATATGGATGCTTCATTAAAAACGATCGGCACCCTAATCACTCCATTTTCCATATATATTATATAATGAACACATCCCTACAATTTAGATTATTGAACTCCTTTTAGTTTTGTTCCAGTATTTTTAAAAGGGTGTATCAATTACGAAAAATAGAGTAATTTTAGGGTGCTTATTTTTCTACATTAAAACAAATCATTTGTTTTCAATTATATTGACTGTTAATCCCAACAAATCCATCTTTTAATATTCTCTATTTTTATAAAATTCAAGGGAAATTAAATACGAAATGATGCTAATTACAATCGTTATGGCGACCAATATCCCAATAAGTTCAATCTTTGATTGTTGTATAAAAAATTCCATCAGCTTTGTTTTGGAATAATAATCCATGTTATTTACAACTGAAACAGAACCAATGATAAATATAAAAAAGATGATATAATTTGGAAATCTTGATTTGATATATCCCCATTTAAATATTAATGGTAAGGAAATCGAAGCAAATATTGTACTACCGATGATTGCTCCAATAATTCCTTCTGTTGTCAACCATTCGTATTTTAATGGGATTTGTAACAGTTTAACAAGAAAATAAACAAGGCAATTCATTACGATGGCAAAAAGAAGATATACGTAAACCGAAATATATTTTGACAAGACAATCGTTTGTTTTTTAATTGGTAAGCTAATCAAAACTATATCACTATTATTTTTCTCATCTATTTGACTGGCACAAAGGAGTAAGGAATAACTAATTGCTAATACACTTATTGTAAATCCTGCTGGACCGATATTAGAAAGTGTGGCAAGGAAAAAAATAATGAGCAAACAAACAATAAATAAATTTTTCTTCTGAATCAGTAAATCCTTTTTAATAAGATGATACAAATTGATCACCCCTTCTGATTGAAAATACTAAGATATCCTCAATTGTTGGTTTTTCTATTAGAACTGAATCTCCGAACATTTTTTTGATTTTATTTTTATTCATCGATAGTGCTTCAAAACCTAATTCATTAACCTTTAAACCGATTAATTGCTCTTCAAGATGTGCTGATAATTTGTCTTTTGTGCCCTTTACGATACAATACTCTTCGGTAAGTTCATCTTTTGTTTTGCTAAATACAATCTCTCCGTTGTTAATTAAAGTTATGAAATCAGCAATTTTGTCTAAATCAGAAGTGATATGGGTTGAGAAAAAGATCGATTTGTTTTCATCTAGCATTAAAGATTGAAGAATTTCTAACAGTTCTCTTCTTACAAGCGGATCTAAACCAGAAGTTGGTTCATCCATAATAAGCAGCTCTGCATGATGTGAAAGTGCAACCGCTAATGAAAATTTCATCTTCATTCCTTTTGATAAATTTTTTATTTTCTTTTTTAATGGCAGATCAAACTCCTTTGCAAATTTTTGAAATACTTCCTCATCCCAATGGAGATAAAAACGCTTAATAATATTTTTCATTTCCTGAATGGTAAGTTCTTCATAAAAATAATTTTCATCGTAAACAAATCCGATTTTTTCCTTTATTGCAATTTCATCTTTTACATGATCCAACCCAAAAACTTGAATCGTACCACTATCTTTTTTGATCAAATTCATAATAAGTTTTATTATTGAGGTTTTCCCCGCACCATTTGGTCCAATAAACCCCATAATGTAACCTCTCTCGAGTGAAAAATTAATATTTTTTAATTCAAAGTCTTTATATTTTTTTGAGACATTTCTTATTTCCAGTATGTTGCTCATTTTTATCCCCCTTCATAAATGATCTCCAAAATTTCTTTAAGATCCTCTAGCGATAAACCAATTAGCTTAGCAATTGTAACTGCTTCGGTCATTTTTTCCTCGACCATTTTGACCTTCGCTTCCTTTAACATTTCTTTGTTCATTTCAGCTACAAAGGAACCTTTTCCTCCAACGGTAACTATATATCCTTCCTTTTCAAGTTCGTCATAAGCCCTTTTTGTCGTTATGACACTAATATTTAATTCTTTTGCTAATTTTCTGATCGATGGAAGTGGTTGTGAAGCGGTCAACTCCCCTTTTACAATTTGTTCTTTAATTTGTTCTACAATCTGCATGTAAATTGGATCATTTGAAGAATTTGATATAACTATATTCACAGCTGACATCCCTTTTCTTATATTGTTATCACTGTATATAAACATTATATACAGTATATACAAAAGTGTCAAATAAATACGACCAAATCATAACGATTTGATCGATCTATTTTCAAACTGCCATATATTTAAAAACTTCATTAACATTTGCGAAATGTTTTAAAAATGATTGTTGATTATTTGTTTACGAAAAAAGGGGCTGTTCAAAAAATCGAATTTCCGACCTTGAACGCCCCTCCATTTTGTTTCAAAACAAATATATCGTTTTTAGGATCCTTTAATACATTGTTTTTTCAAATAATAAGAAGTTTTTTAGAGTATATTAAAGTTTTACAACATATCTACCTTTCGCTTTTCCAGCTAAAATAGACTGTAATGCATTTGGTAACTCATCTAAACTAATTTCATGTCCAATCGTTTCGAGTAATTGAGCAGGTTTTAAATCAGTAGCCATTTGTTGCCATAATTCTTTTCTAATTTCCATTGGGCAGTAGACCGAATCAACTCCTAGAATGCTTACACCTCGAAGAATGAAAGGAAAAACAGTTGTCGAAACATCGCTGCCACCAGTCAAACCACTGACAGCAACAGCCCCATTATATTTAAGTTGAGATACGATTGCTGCAAGCGTTTTTCCACCAACTGGGTCAACAGCAGCTGCCCAACGCTGTTTTCCAAGAGGCGGTATTTTCTCTCCAACGATTTCTTCTCTCGAAATAATTTCTTTTGCCCCGAGTTCTTGTAAATAACGATGTTCTGACTCTTTACCCGTACTAGCAACGACATTGTAACCTTTTTTAGCTAACATCGCCACGGCCATGCTCCCAACTCCACCTGTTGCACCAGTAACTAGAACTTCACCTGACTCAGGAGTGATTCCATGTTTTTCTAAGTGATAAATTGATAATGCAGCAGTAAATCCGGCAGTTCCGTAAACCATTGCTTCTTTCAGTGTCATCCCTTTAGGAAGTGGAACAATCCAATCACCCGGAACTCTTGCATATTCACTAAAACCCCCAAAATGGGAAACACCCAATTCATAGCTAGTGACTATAACTTCATCCCCTTCACGAAATCGTGCATCTTTTGAATCGACAACTATTCCTGCCAAATCTATCCCAGGAATGAATGGGTATGTTTTAACGATTTTTCCATTTGGAATGCTGGCTAATCCATCCTTATAATTTACGCTTGAATATTGAACACGGATTGTAACATCACTATCAGGCAAATCATTCAAATTTAATTGTTGAATACCTGATTGAAAATTATCTCCTACTTTGTTTACGACAAATGCCCGGAATTTTTTCTCCACAATTATACTCCCCTTATTATAAGATTCATATATTCTATTTTTTTGTAGTTTAAAAATATTCAGAGTATTCATGGGTATTATTGTAACATAATCATTCTATTAATTGTATATTTTATCCTGAAATCCAAGATGACTGTAAGATAAATGGAAAATCATTTAAATTTTAGAAAACAATAAAGTATTCAAGAATTTGAGGGATGTTAGCAAAATTTAATGAAGCGAAATTAACCCATTAAATAGTTTTAATGGAGAACTTGATACGTGTCATATCGATTTTTTTAATCTCCGCTTTTGATTTCCCTTTCCTATTTCATAATGCTTCACTAAAAAAATGCCCCTTTCTTTGGTATTATTAGTGACTTTGCCAAAGAAAGGAGCTTTATTTTTTTGTATTAATTTAGTTATTTCTAAATCTATTTTAATTCTTTAGAGATGTTTGCTGAAGAAAAGGTTGCCATTTCTTTTGTCATTAAAGTTGCAGATTGTAAAATTGGAAATGCAACAGCTGCCCCTGTTCCTTCACCTAATCTTAAACCGAGATCAAGGATTGGGGATTTACCTAGTAGTCGAATCGCTGTTTCATGACCAGGTTCAAGTGAACGATGTCCAACAAACATATAATCACTTGCAGTATTACAAATTTGTTTTGCAATTAAAGCAGCAGTGGTACAAATAAACCCGTCAACAAGAATAGGAATACGCTTAGATGCAGCTGCTAGCATTGCTCCAGCCATTGCAGAAATTTCCAAACCACCTACTTTAGCTAAAATATCAATCGGGTCTTGATGATTCGGTTTCCGCTCTAATAATGCCTTTTCAATGACACGTTGCTTATGCTTCAGTTTCTCATCAGTTATTCCAGTACCACGTCCAACAAGCCCATCAATGTTGCCTCCATTTAATACGGCTAATATAGCGCTGCTGGTTGTCGTATTGCCAATACCCATTTCCCCTAAAATTAAACATTTAATGCCTTTTTCAATCATTTTTTCTGCCTGTTCATAACCAACGGCTATTGCTTGTTCTGCCTCTTTTCTAGTCATTGCATCAGTCTCACAAAAATTAGCCGTTCCATAGCGAACTTTTCTGTTCACAAGTCCTTCAGCGTTAATATCTTCGGCTACTCCTACGTCAACAATTTCAAAGTGGGCTCCTATTTGCCTGCTAAAAACATTAATAGCAGCCCCACCATGAATAAAGTTCAAAACCATTTGTTTTGTGACCTCTTGAGGAAAAGCAGAAACCCCTTCTTTAACAACTCCATGATCGGCAGCAAAGACAATCACTCCCGGAGGTGTAACAACAGGAAAGGTTTCTCCGGTCATTTCCGCAAGTTCAACTGCTATTTCTTCGAGTCTTCCAAGGCTACCAATAGGTTTTGTTAACGTGTCAACATATGCCTTCACAGATTCTCCGACTTGTTTATTTTTCGGTTGAATTTTTATCATTGTATGAATCATAAAATTCTCCTTTACTATCTTTAAATTAGTAATATTGTAGAAATAAAAAATGAAAAAGCTATACTATGTATTCTCTAAAGATCTAAAAAATAAAAAAACCGCCCATTCTTTGGCGGAGGAAATGAACTTAAAGACAATTAACAATATCATCATTGTCAGCATTTCATTTCAATCCCTCACCTCCCGAAGAAACTGAAACTTTTGAATCTAAGACAGGTCTCCTGACTCGTGCATCTTCCTACTTTAAGTCCTTCCCATATAAAGATTTATAAAAAATGAACCTTTATACAGTGGTATCGTACTTATTTCGTTCGCACTCACAGTTGCGGGGACAGTTCTGGAATTTCACCAGATTCCCTATTAAGCCATTAATGGCATCTTAGTTCCTTATTGTATTCAATTGTTAACGGTATTATATTAAATGAAAATTCTTTATTTTTCAATAAAATTTTAAATTATTTTAAAATTACATTCAAATATATGTTAATTTTATTAGTTTTGTTTTAAAAAAAAGAGCCTAATCGAAATAGGCTCAATCTTCATCCTTAAAAAATTCATCGAAAACTTTTGAAACTTTATTAAATTCCTCTTGACTTCCAATGGGAGCTAATTCCCCGTTTTCTTCAACTTTTAAAAAATAAATATCTATATCATCTTCAGTTTCAGATTGAATATCATCGACTAATCCCACCGCAATATATTGTCTGTCATTAATTGTAGCTGTTGCTAGCACTTCAACTTCGTCTTCTTGATCTTTTTCATCTATTATTGTAAAAATTTCCCCAACTTCAAGTTTTTCCATTAGTCTATCTCCTTTTTTAAATGTATAATATCCTTCTATTTAATCACAAGTTTCTATAAATTGTCTATTCTTATTTTAACTCTCTAGGTGACCCTTAACTTCTGTTAGTAACACAATTTTGAGACCAATCCATATTTTTGCTTTTTCTGCTTAAGTTTTATTAAGGAGGAATTCTTTCTATTTCAAATATTACCTTTAAAAGCCCCCTTTACTTTTTATAACTTTTTTATTCCTTTTCATCATAAGCAATTAATACGATGTTTTCATTTTTTTCCTGGCTAAGTTCTTTTTCGAGCCTTTGAATTTTTTGGAGTTGACCCTCAGATAAATTTGCTATCGGATAATTTTTTTGTAGAGTCATCTTTACCCTACTCCTTTCATAACTTGTTTTTTAAAGTTTTTTCATTCCAATTTGTCTTTATGCGCTATTTATTTTTTTCGCATTTTCTGGATGCTATTACTGAAATTTGAATTGATAATCTCTATGTAAGATGAAAATACTATCTCATGTAATGCTTATGAATTTGTTTTATAAGCATATAGGAATTCCAAACAAAATTTAGCAAAAGAAGTAAGGAGTGTTTTTATGGGAATCTTAAGTGGAAATCCACATGAAGAACCAATGCATTATGGAGAAGTGTTCTCAACTTGGTCATTTTTGCTTACAACAAAACAAGCGAAGGCTGATTACCAAACAAAATTGAATCATGCTGGTGATGATGATTTAAGAAAATTATTAGAAGAATGTATTGAACAATGCGAAAATGAGGAAAAACAAATTGAAACCCTCTTAAAAGAAAACGGGATCGGTCTTCCACCAACACCGCCGGAAAGACCGAAAGCTTGTACTGAGGATATACCAGCTGGCGCAAGATATTCAGATCCTGAAATTGCGGCCTTTGTTTCCGCAACACTAGGAGCAGGTTTAGTTGCATGCAGTGGAATCATGGCCCAATGTATTCGTGAAGACATTGGGATGATGTTTGGGCAGTTCCATACACAAAAAGCAGCAATTGCACTGAAAGCCTTAAGGTTAAATAAAGAAAAAGGCTGGTTAATCCCACCCCCACTTCATAAAACTAAAGAGGCCGTTTGTGTATAGTAATATTAAGATGAAGAGCCCTTGAAATAAGGGCTCTGTTGTTTATTATAAGAAACACAACTATTATGACAAGATTCGCTTTTCACCTGTAATCGCTTGTATCGGTTCAATGTTTTGTGTGAATTCTAAGGTACCGACATATTCTCCGTTTTCATCACGTACTGCAAAATAACGGATATAGACATATTTATCACGGAATTTAATCCAAAAATCTTCTGAGTCTTTTTTGCCGGATTTGAAGTCTGCTAATAGTTCTTCTACAACATGCACACTTCTTGGAGGATGGCAATTTTGTACAGTGCGCCCAATAACAGCTTTTGTCCGCACAAAGATCCGTTCTTTTCCATGAGAGAAGTAGCGAACAACATCATCTTTATCAATAAAAGTAATATCAATAGGCAAGTGATTTAACATTAATTCAAGCTGTTTTAAAGATAAAATACCTGTTTCCATTTTAATATAACCATCAGAAATTGTTTTTTCATCAATCGTATTTCGTTCTGGCTTCCATTCAGCCGCTGGTTCTGTTAAACAAAAGCCTATTTCATCACTCTCATGGGCAATTTTCACCCACTCATCTTCTGTAAAATTCATTAAACACATTGGAAAGAGAATGTTTTCTTCCCGGTAAATCATATCATTGACTTCTTTAATACAATAATTGATTGCATGGATGACTGCACTTTTATCGCCATTGTATTCCATTAATTTTTTTCTAGTTTCTTTAATGGCGTCACGAATAAAATCATCAATGCGCCACATATTTGTACTCGGACCGTAAATACCGTACCTTTCTAAATATGGAAAAATTAAATTTTCTTTGCGACTGTAATGTTTATCAATATCCAACAATAGATTACAATCTTCCAATAGTTTATACACATTTTCTTCTGAGTCGTCTTCTGCAAAGTGAGCTAAATGTTTTGACATTTCTTCTAACAGCCTTTCAATTGCACGATTTTCAAGTTTGAATGTATGAACGGGATGTCCAGGTTCATCCTCAGGATTTTTCGGAAGTTCAATTTCTTCTACCGACCCTTTTAAAATTTCGGTATGGAGCGAATAAATACGTTTCACATCATCAAGAGACATTCCGTTTTTTTGTGAAAAGTCATGTTGAAGTTTTGACATTTCCTCCACAGTGACTTTACCAATTTCTTTCGAAAATTTTGCTTTTACATCTTCAATATTTTTTCCACTTTGCAAATCGTCAAAGATTTCTTTTAGTTTTTCCAAACGTTCATTATTATATTCAGTCGTCTTATGTTCACGGTTGTTGATCAATTCACTCATAGCCTGTCTCCTTTTCAGTTATTCACCTAATAACAGTGAGAACATTTCTCATAGTAGTAATGTAACATTTATATAAGTTTCTGGTTGTGATTGAGGTCACTATGGTGAATTGAATTAAGATATTTTTAATTAATTTATTGCACTGTCCTTGGCGTTAGTAGCATCATTGTAGTATTGACTCTTTATAACTTTATGAAGTTTTTCAACGATTTCAATATGCTTCTTAAGGGGCAGTCCATCGACAGACATTTCTCTTTTTTTAGTTTTCCCGTCAACAGCACCTGCCTTTAATATGACTTTTAAAAGCAGGTTTTCATCATTTGGATGATGAAGAACTAATTGTCCAGTAAGTAGTGACAAAGCAGCATTTAGCCCATATGCTCCCCAATTTGAAACACCTGCAGTAATAAGAAAGTCTACGGGAGTGATATTGGCAATCCATTTTTTTTCGATATTAGAAACTAGTTGAGCAAATAAGTTTCCCATGCCAAGTTCATTTCCACCATCCCCTATGCCAATCGTTTTGATTCCTTTCTCGCGGCCTTGAAGAAATAATGCATCAAAGCGGGCAATTGGATAAGATATTTTTTGGCCTGCCATGTTGTAATAGTTTCCATCAAGAGCCATACCCATTTGTTCAATGGCAATTAAATGAGTGAGTGCTTGGTTGGATAAAATTGCTGGGAAAATATTTATTTCGTCCCCGGCTTTTACAGTTAAAAGTTCTCCATTTAATTGTAAAGCATTGATTGCAGCTTTAAGAATCTTTTCATTAAAAGGACTAGTCATAAACGTAACTTTACATCCTAGGTTTTCGAGGGCTTTCCCTAAAAATGCAGCCCCTAATGGGCCATCCGTTTCTCCAGTTTTCATAGTTTCAATATAAAACCCGCTAACAATGACAACTTCTTTAGCTGTTAAAAGTGATTTTGCCGCATCTTGTAAGACATTTTGTTTTGCAAAAGGAAGAATGTTTCTATTTCCTGCATCTTCTTTTATTATTTTTTCTATATCACGAAAAATTTTCGTCAATTCAATCACCTTCTTTAATTTAGCACCTGTTTTTGAAATAATAGTGTTTGATATGTAATAAATTGGAGGTTTGGCATGAACATTAATAATATAGAAGCTTTTGTTTATGTTTTTCTCTTTGGCAGTGTTAATCGGGCAGCAGAAGCACTATATCTGACACAGCCGACGGTCACAGCTAGAATTCAAACATTAGAGCGAGAATTAGGCGCCCAATTATTTAACAGGGATGGTAAGCAACTGACTTTATCTGATAAAGGCAAGCAGTTTCTGCCCTATGCCCAAAAAATTTTACAAACATATCAGGAAGCAAAAATTCATTTACAAAAGACGCCAATTGTGAAAAGAGAACTTACTTTTGCATGCGTTCCATCTGTATCGACACATTTGCTTCCAAACATCCTTGTTCAGTTTCAAAAGCAGTTTTCAGATGTTTCTATGCGAATTTTTACTGGCCATTCTAGTGAAGTGCTTGAAAAAGTTCTTAATAAAGAAGTAGAATTCGGTATCGTTCGTACTGTTACCCATCCGAATATCGATTCATTTCTTTTTCATGCAGATCCTATTGAGCTTTTTGTTTATCCAGGACATCCATTAATAAAGCAAGAAAATGTGCGCCTTCATGATGTATATCGTGAACCGCTCATATTTTTCGAACACGGATCGCTCGACTATTTCATGATTTATAGTTTATTTGAAACAATGCATCTTAATCCAAATGTGATCTTGGAAGTTGATAGCATGGAGACCGCAAAAAAAATGGTCATGGCCGGCATCGGCATTAGCTTTCTTCCTAAATCTTGCGCTCAAAATGAAGTAAAGGAAAAACATCTGTTTCAGATTCCTATCAAAGATAAACCGCCACTCGCCCGTGATATCAGACTTATATATTTAAAAGGAGAAGATCGAAGTCCGTTCCTTTCCTTTTTTATGAATGGAGGTAATGCTTTTATTTAAAAAAAGAAGATGTATTAAATATAGCATCCTTATTTCAATCCAGCTAATTGGTATTTTTAATATACATATAAAAATTATTTATAATAAAAAGTCATGTGATTTAAACTAAATCAGATAGGAAAATAATAAATCTTATTTTCTGTTTAAAATTCGGTGAATCCTTGCAACAAGTAGATGCAGAAAAAATTTTTTCAAAGATAAAATGTTGATACAAATCAAAATAGATGAAAATTAAAAAGCAAGTGATGAATCAAAACCTTTTCCATCACTTGCTTTTTTTAGGGCTTTTATTTCATTATTCTATTTTCTGTTATGCAGCTTTACTATTTTGATTTTGGGATTTAAAGAAGATTTGATCAAGTGCATATAATTTACTTCCGTTTATTAAAATAAATATAGCCATTACCAAGAGAGCTAAATCTAATTCATAACCAGCTCCTTGACCATTACCTAAGAAACCGGCAGCAAGTTTCACTTTAAATGTTGCACCAATCATAATTAATGCAAGAAGTGCTGATACAATTCTCGTACCAAGTCCAAGAATTAAAGCAATTCCCCCTGCAAGTTCAATAAAACTAACAACATAAGCTAAAAAGCTTGGTAATCCAATACTAGTAAACCATCCAGCAATATTTTCAATTCCAACTTGAAATTTGGCTAGTCCATGCATAAAGAAAGTAAATCCTAAAAATACTCGTAACAACAATGTTCCAACTTCATATTTATTCATTTTTGCATACCTCCAAATCCATCTTTCTTCTAATAAGTATTTATTATTATCGTTTGGCAATTATGATCCAAATTGCCATACACTATGACTTAGGTTTCCATATTGATAGCTTCGATATAGTAGTGTTGCTTTTTTCTCTTGATCAGCTGCACCCATTGCATAAAAAATTGGGATAAAATGTTCGTTCCCGAATGGTGGGACTGCCATTTCAGCATAAGGTGCTAATGTTTCATATTGAAATAGAGAATCGAGATCCCAAATCTTTAAAGAGTCACCAATCCAATTGTCAAAATCAACAGCCCATTGGTCCTCTTTACCAAATGGATCATGCCATTTTAACTTTCTCAAATTGTGTACGGTACCGCCGCTTGCAATAATTAAAATATCTTTTTCTCTTAATGAGGATAAGGCTGCTCCGACTTTATATTGTTCTTCCGGTGTCAATTGAGGGTTTACAGACATTGATATAACTGGAATATCTGCCTTAGGGTAAAGTAGACGCAACACAACCCAAGCTCCATGGTCTAATCCGCGCGTTTCATCAGTTCGAAAAGCAATTCCATTCTCTTTAAGTAAGTCAACAATTTCGATAGTAAGTTTCCTATTACCAGTTGCAGGATAAACGATTTGGTACATTTCTTCAGGAAACCCGCCAAAATCATAAATGGTTTCAAACTTTTCGACATTGCTTACTTTTTGTATAGATGAAAGCCAATGTGCTGAAAATATTACAATTCCGTTTGGTTTTGGTAAGTTTTTACCAAGTTGATTCAAAAACTGTGTATACTCATTATTTTCAATTGCGAGTGTTGGTGATCCATGGGCAATAAATAATGATGGTATCATAATTGATCCCTCCTTTAATTAATAAAAAAATTCTGTACAAATTATATTGAATTTTATTTAGCTTGTATGTTTATAAATAAAAATATTTGTTTCCTATAAGATAACAAGATTGCAATAGATTGTCAACGAATTTTTTGTTAATATAGAATTAAGTTTTATATTAGAAAACATTTGGTGGTGTTTAGATGGATATTGGGTCAAAAATTCGTGCGATTAGAAACCGAAAAAAAATCACAATTGCAGAAATGTGTGAAGCCACTGGCCTTTCAAAAGGCTTTATAAGCAATGTTGAAAATAATAACACTTCCCCTTCTATCAGCACGTTAGAAACAATTGCTGAATTTTTAGGGGTTCCCTTACCTTATTTATTGTTAAAAAAAGAACAACACATGCGGGTAGTAAGGAAGGATGAGCGTACTTATTCCACCCATAACCAGTTAAAAATAGAACATATTGCCTCAAAAGATGGACTTCGATTGATGATAGCAGAATTACCTCCTGGGGCTTCAATCGGTGAGCCAAATGCACATGAAGGGATCGAATGCCATCTAGTGTTAGAAGGAAGAGTTCTGGCAGAACAAGGGGAAGACTCATATATTGTTGAAGAAGGTGACTCATTTAGCTGGAATGCATGTGTACCGCATTTTGTCAAAAACATAGGGGAAGAAAAAGCAGTTGTTTTGATTGCAGTTTATTCCGAGCAAGGTGAAAACAGTGGAATGTAAAAATACAAGAAAAAAAGGGACGGTTCATAGTTGTATTTCAACTATAAAACGTCCCTTTCTAAATTTAATTATTGCTTTGAAATAGGATAGGAAATTCCTAAACAGCTCCTCAACTATTTCGATGTATTATTTAGTACTGATTTAATCGCTGTATTTTTAAGAACAATACTTAAAATCATTAGTCCTGCTAAAGCGCCCCCTAAGGAACTTGCTAGGAAAGATGGGATAAAACCGAATAATGCAACTTGCTGTCCTAATAAAAGCGTTGCGATTGGATAACAAACAATTGCTCCTAAAATTCCTGTTCCAACAGTTTCACCTATAAAGGCAAACATTAGTTTTTTTGACTTTTTGTATAAATATGCTGCTAAAAAAGCGCCAATCATGCTCCCTGGAAAGGCAAACAATGACCCAGTACCCATCATATTTCTTATCAAAGAAACAGAAAATGCTTGCATAACGGCATAGGCAGGACCTAGTAATACTGCCGATAAGACATTTATAAAATGCTGCATTGGAAAAATTTTCGCAAAACCTAGTGGGATGTAAAATAAATGACTCGTCAATGTGCCGATGGCAATAAGCATAGCTGTAATCGTCATTTTCATTGTTTTACCCACGATAAATCCCCCTCTCGTCTTAAAACTAAACTATATTGGTCCATTTGTTCTCCCGTGAGATTTGCAAGTTGGTTAATTAATTCAATTTGAAAACTGCCCGGTCCTAGAGCAGCTGTTTTAACGGCAGCCATCTCTGCGGCAACCCCGTAAAAGACAAGAGCGGATACAGCAGCTTCAAGAGGTTCTTTCTCCACTGCTGCAAAAGCTCCTACAATGGCAGATAATAAACATCCTGCTCCAGTGACTTTTGTCAAAAGTGGATGGCCATTTTGAACTTGAAAAACAACGTTTCCATCAGTAATAATATCATTTTTACCTGTTATGATAACCGTCGTTTTAAGTTTCTGAGCTGCTAAAATAGCTAGGCTAACGATATCGCCATCAGTATTTCCTGTCTCTACTCCTTTGATTTCCCACTTATGTCCTATAAGATTTGCAACTTCAGCAGCATTTCCTCGAATAAATTGAATATGTAAATATTGTAAAAGCTCCTGGGCACTATTCGTGCGGAAGCAACTTGCTCCAACACCGACAGGATCTAGCACAATTGGAATCCCTTTGTTATTAGCAGCTTTACCTGCAATTTTCATCGATTCTAAATAAACTTTGTTAAATGTACCTAAATTTAAGACAAGTGCATCCGATATCTCAGTTATTTCATTTACTTCCTCTGGTGCTGATGCCATTACTGGTTTAGCGCCTAGTGCCAATAATCCATTTGCTGTAAAATTAGCGACAACGATGTTTGTTATATTATGAATTAATGGTTTAGTTTCTCTAATTTTATTAACTAATGAGATCATTTTCTTTTGATTCATATGTATCTCCCGTTAATAGTTTTTCAGTTTGCATCAAAAAATTAAACGCATCTAGTCTATATTAACGTATTTTTACTATTATGAACTTCATTGGAATAATTGCAACTATTAAAAACAAATGTTTTAAAGCAACTTTTAGTTCAAATACAGAAAGAATACTTTAAAATCAATTTGTTTAAAAATCTAAATTAAAAAGCTAGGCCTGACAAATTAGACCTAGCTAAACAGCCATAGAAAGTAAAAATTATTACTTTTCTACACCGGTATGTTCACCTTTTGTTTAGCAATCTTACTAGAAACATAAGCACTCTTTTTCATCATACTACAGAATCAAAATGGAATGCAACAGCTATACCATAAGCTTACAAATATCGTTTGTAAAGGCGACTGGATCTTGGATTGGCAAACCTTCGATTAAAAGGGCTTGATTATACAAAAGATTTGTAAATAAAGTTGCTTTATCTTTGTCTTGTTCAAATGCAGCTTTTAACGTCTTGAACACATCATGGTGGACGTTGATTTCTAAAATCTTATCAGCCTTAATCCCTTGATTGTTTGGCATCATGCTTAGTACTTTTTCCATTTCGATAGAAACTTGTCCTTCGCTAGACAAGCAAACCGGATGAGTTTTTAACCGTTTGGAAATTCTAACATCTTTTACTTTGTCCTTCAAAATATTTTTCATAAAATCAAACAACTCTTTATTTTCTTCTTCACTACGAATATCTTTTTCATTTTCATCAGCTTCAATTCCTAAATCTCCACTGGAAACTGACTTAAATTCTTTATCTTTATAAGACATCATCATTTTGATTGCAAATTCATCAATTTCATCAGTGAAATATAAAATTTCATAGCCTCTTTCAGCAACCAACTCTGTTTGAGGTAATTTTTCTAACCTTTCAATTGATTCTCCTGCTGCATAGTAAATATATTTTTGGTCTTCAGGCATTCTAGAAACATATTCATCTAATGTCACGAGCTTTTTCTCTTTTGAAGAATAGAATAGGAGTAAATCTTGTAATACTTCTTTATTCATCCCAAAATCGCTATACACACCGTATTTTAACTGTCTGCCAAAAGACTCGTAAAATTTTTCATATTTTTCACGATCATTTTTCAATAAATTAACTAATTCGCTCTTAATTTTCTTATTAATATTTTTTGCAATTAATTTTAACTGACGGTCATGCTGAAGCATTTCGCGAGAGATGTTAAGAGATAAGTCTTCGGAATCGACTAGACCTTTTACAAAGCTAAAATAATCTGGAAGCAAATCAGGGCATTTGCTCATAATTAAGACACCATTTGAATACAGCTCGAGTCCTTTTTCGAATTCTTTTGTATAGTAGTCAAATGGAATTTTCTCTGGAATGTATAAAATTGCATTATAACGGACAGCACCATCAATGCTTATATGAATATATTTGATTGGCTTATCAAAACCATAATGCTTTTCAGAGTAAAAATTCTCATAGTCTTCTTGAGTTAGCTCATTCTTGTTCTTACGCCATATAGGCACCATGCTGTTAATAACTTTTTCAACTGTATAAGTCTCGTATTCGTTATCGGTTCCTTCTTTCAATCTTCTTTCTGTTACGTCCATTTTGATTGGATAACGAATAAAATCAGAATATTTTTTGATAATAGTTTTTAAACGGTATTCGTCCAAATACTCATCAAAGTTTTCTTCTTCTGTGTTTTCCTTTATTTTCAAAATAATTTCTGTTCCGACTGTATCTTTTTCACAAGGTTCAATTGTGAAACCATCGGCACCTTCTGATTCCCACTTATATGCTTCATCGCTGCCCAACGCTTTACTTTTCACTGTCACAACATCGGCAACCATAAATGCAGAATAAAAACCAACACCAAATTGACCTATAATTTCAAATCCGTCTTTTAAATCAGTTTCATTTTTAAATGCCAAAGAACCACTTTTTGCAATAGTGCCAAGATTCTGCTCCAATTCTTCTTTTGTCATCCCAATACCGGTATCAATAATTTTCAACAAACGGTTTTGTTTGTCAGGAATTACTTTTATGTAATAATCGTCTTTATTAAATGTTAATGATTCATCTGTTAATGCTTTATAATATATTTTGTCAATCGCATCACTGGCATTGGAAATTAATTCTCTTAAAAAAACTTCACGGTGCGTATAAATGGAGTTGATCATCATTTCCAATAACCTTTTTGATTCCGCTTTAAATTCAATTTTAGACAAAATGATCTCTCCTCTCCTGAAATTTATAATTAAGCAATCATATTCAAAAACTAATTTGTTGTTAGCACTCCGGAAAGTCGAGTGCTAACATTATTTTTAATATCACACGGGATCCTACCATGTCAATAATAAACAAACATGTTCTTGAACTTACAATTATGAACAAAAATATTATTAGTGGTTTTTACTAGTTTCTTTACCAACATGATTGTTTTTGTATCAATCTCATTCACTGAAATATAGTAAATTATTAATTAAGAAACCAATACATAAAAAATTAGGGAGTTGAACAAATGAAAACGTTTAATGATAGCTTAATCCAATTATGGAAAAATCGATACCCTTTGTTTAACAAGGTTGTAGCTATGGAAGAAGTATTTTGGGTTAATCCTGCTATTCAACCGTTTCAAACTGCAATTAAGAAAACAAGCCTGTCTGAACTGGATGTAAAAGATGCAGAAGAAAGGTTGCAGCGCTTTGCACCGTACATCGCGAAAGCCTTCCCGGAAACTATAAAAACGAATGGAATCATTGAATCTCCGTTAGTGAAAATTCCTGCTATGAAGCAATCTTTAGAAAATGACTATAGGCAAACGATTTTGGGTGAAGTGTTATTAAAATGTGATAGTCACTTGCCAATCTCGGGATCAATAAAAGCTAGAGGAGGAATTTATGAAGTTCTTAAATTTGCCGAAAAATTAGCCCTCGAGCACAATTTGTTGTCTTTTGAAGATGACTATTCGATTTTTAATAGCGAGCAATTCCAATCATTTTTCTCAAAATATTCAATTGCTGTTGGTTCGACCGGAAATTTAGGACTTAGTATTGGCATCATTGCAGCAAAGTTAGGTTTTCATGTAACTGTACACATGTCACATGACGCTAAACAATGGAAAAAAGACTTGCTTCGAAGCAAAGGAGTCCATGTTATTGAGTATGAAGCTGATTATAGTAAAGCTGTTGAGAGCGGGCGAATTCAGGCTGAACAAGATCCTTACTGCTACTTCATTGACGATGAGAACTCCCGCGACCTATTTTTAGGATATGCTGTTGCAGCCTCCCGCTTAAAAAAGCAATTAGAAAAGTTGCAAATACCGGTTGATGAAGAGCATCCTTTATTTGTATACCTTCCATGCGGTGTCGGCGGAGGGCCGGGAGGGGTTGCCTTTGGTTTAAAATTAATCTTTAAAGATCAGGTTCATTGTTTTTTCGCTGAACCAACACACTCTCCTTGCATGTTGCTCGGTTTAATGACTGGACTCTATGAAAACATTTCAGTCCAAGATGTGGGGCTCGACAATTTAACTGATGCAGATGGCCTTGCTGTTGGACGCCCATCGGGGGTTGTGGCTAGAACAATGGAACCATTCATCAGTGGTATCTTTACAGTAAGCGATAATCAATTATATAAGCTTTTAAAGAGACTAGCTGATACAGAAGGGATTTTTCTAGAACCCTCTGCACTAGCAGGAATGATCGGTCCAGTTCTTTTGTGCAGAAATGATTCCGGTTATTTACTGAAGGATCAATTGATGGAAAAAATAAAGAAAGGAACACATATCATATGGGCCACAGGTGGAAGCATGGTTCCTGAAGCAGTAATGAAAGAATATTATCAAAAAGGACTCTCAGCAAAAGAATAAAAATATTCTTTTTTTCAATTTCAAAATCGGGCTGTCGTCCACTCATTTCAAATTTTTAACCATATGATGCATATAGACAGGTTTCCTACCTTAGTCTAGAAGGGAGAAAACAAAATGTATTATGGTTATTATGGAACGATGGTACCGGCTTATCGAACATATCATGATGAGCGGTTTGTACCTGCATTGATACCATTAACTGCAGGTCTCCTTGGATTAGGAATCGGATATTTAGGTGCACAAATAGCAAACCGCCCTTACTGCTGTTTCCCATTCTACGGTCCATATCCTCCTTTTTATCCTGGATTTAAGCCTTGGATCGGTCCTTATGGGTATCCTGGTATAAAACCATATGTTTGGTAAACTATAGTTAAAAAATATTTGCTAATGCGGGTGATTATTTATTGCCATCCAGACAGTCGTAGGTTGACTTCTGAATGGCACTCTTTTTTATTGTATTGGTTAGTATAATTTAACAAATAAATTTTTTGTATATTTCAGAAAGGTAAAATTTCCTTAACAAAATGTCCCTTACATGGTAGAAAAATGTTCAATTTTTAAATCAGTAATGAACATATGTCCAGGCGCATGAGTAATCATGATTTCAGGTTTTACTTCCATTGCTACCGCTTGTGGAGTTACGCCGCATGCCCAGAACACAGGAATCTCTCCATCATGGATTGTAACAGGGTCACCGAAATCAGGTTGATTGATATCTTTAATACCAATCGTACCGGGATTTCCTAAATGAACAGGCGCTCCATGAACGGATGGAAAGCGGCTTGTAACTTGTACTGCTCGAATGGCATCTTTTTCTGTCATCGGACGCATACTTACAACCATAGGACCTTCAAAAACGCCAGCTTTCACACATGGAATATTTGTTTTATACATCGGCACATTACAATTTTCTTCTATATGGCGAATTGGGATTCCATTTTTTATTAGAGCTTCTTCAAATGTAAAGCTGCACCCGATCAAAAACCCGACCATGTTATCGTCCCAAATATCAACCACATCTGTCGTTTCTTCAACGAGTTTACCATGACGGTAAATCCGGTACTTTGGTATATCAGTTTTTATATTAGCTTCAGGTGCTGCAAGTTTAGGAACAGATGATCCTGCTTCGATAACATCAATAAGCGGACAAGGTTTCGGATTTCGTTGACAAAAAAGTAAAAAGTCAAATGCAAGTTCTTTCGGTAAAACGGCTAAATTTGCCTGGACAAAGCCATTGGAAACCCCAGATGTAGGTTTTAACCATTCATTTTTTCGAATTCTTTGTCGAGCCTCGGCTGGACTCCAATGTGCAGCAGAAGTCATATTTTATTTACCTCCAATATTATTCATCTTGGAACTTCAAATAAACAGGACTACCTTAACATTTCTAACTGAAAAAAAATCGATTTTCTTTTTGTATCAACTTGTTTTTCACCGCTTCCAATTTACTTTTATTAAAGCATACTGCATTCTCAATTAAGCAATCCATAAAAAATGCCAAGTCCTTTTTTCCTTTTTAATCAATCAAGATAAAAAATCGCCTATTTTCTTTACTGTAATACCAGCTTCATTCAATGCCGTTTTAATATATTTTGCAAATTCTAGCGCTTGATCTCCGTCGCCATGAATACAAACTGTGTCTGCTTGAATTGAGACGTCCACACCTTGAAGAGATCGGACTTTTCCCTCTTTCACCATACGTATCACTTGTTTGACTGCCATTTCATGATCTTTAATGAGGGCATTGGTTTCTCTTCTTGATGTTAAAGAACCATCTTGATGGTAAGTACGGTCAGAAAAAACTTCGCTCGCTGTTCGTAATCCGATTTTTTTCCCTGCCTTTACTAATTCTGAGCCAGCTAATCCAAACAAAATCATTTCTGGATCAACTTTGTATATCGCTTCTGCTATAGCATCAGCTAAAGAAGCATCTTTTGCTGCCATATTATAGAGGGCACCATGAGGTTTTACATGTTGAATGTTCCCTCCTTCAGATTTAACGAAAGCCGATAATGCACCAATTTGATAAATGACGATATCATAAGCTTCTTGTGCAGAAATTTTCATTTCCCTTCTGCCAAATCCCGCTAAATCTTGTAAACCGGGATGAACGCCTATTCCTACATTTTTCTCAAGTGCAAGTTTTACAGTTTTTCGCATTGTAGAAGGATCGCCTGCATGGAACCCGCATGCAATATTGGCACTAGTTACAAAATCTAAAATTTTTTCATCATTACCAAGTCTATATGTACCAAAACTTTCCCCCATGTCACAGTTTAAATCAACATACATGTTAATCCCCACCTTCATTAAATTTAAAAGCAATTCCTTGTTTCATAATCCTCACTTTTCTTTCTCTATTCAAATACAATACATGGGCTTCTTCAAGGGAAATTTCTTCAAAATGCAAGCAATCTCCTGGTTTTGCTTGTGCTAATAAAGGTAGATCTACTGTAATAACTTGACCAATTATCGGATAGCCACCTGTTGTTTGCCGATCAGCCATCAAAATGATTGGATTACCATCAGCTGGTACTTGAATAGTTCCAAAAGTAACAGCTTCTGAAATTATTTCTGTATAGTTGGACAGAACCAATTTTGGGCCATTGAGGCGATAACCCATTCGATCTGATTGTGGTGTTACTTCAAAGCATTCCTTAAAAAAAATTTCTTTGCTTTCTTCCGTGAATAAATCACAGTGCCTTCCACGTAGAATACGAATCTTTTTACTATTATTTTGATAAGATATTAAATCTAAGCTAATCGTCCATTTGTTTTCAATAAAATCATCTGTTATCCGTTCCATTAAAAAAGTGATCATTTTTTGAGATCGTTTACTTGGACTGCCAAATGGTATTTTATCGCCAGCTTGAAAAGCTCGTCCAAAAAATCCACCAATTTTTGATCGTAAATAGGTAGACTTACTATTCATAACGGTTGGGACTAAAAATCCACCCGCAACAGAAAGATAAGCTCTACATCCTTTAACTGCTCTTCCAAACTTCAACATACTGCCGCTTTTGACAAAAACGGTTCTCCATAAGCGAATCGGCTTTCCGTTAATCGTTGGAGAAAGATCAGCGCCACAAATGGCAATAAGAGCATCTTTATGAAATAATAATGTTGGTCCAAGCAAAGTGATTTCCATCGTTGCTGCGTTTTCATCATTTCCTACTAATAAATTTGCAATACGATGGGCAAGTGGATCCATAACTCCGCTGGCAACCACACCAAACTTTTGATAGCCAGAACGACCTAAATCCTGAATCGTCGTTAGTAAACCGGGTTTTATAACTGATATCATTGCTGCTCCTCCAATTCAGCATATTGTTTCGGGCTAATGGGTATAAATCGAATTTTATCCCCAGCTTTTAGTAAGCTCGGTTCCTCCATTTCCGGTCTAAATAACCTTAATGGCGTTCTACCAATCAGTTGCCAACCGCCAGGGGTTTTGATCGGATAAATGCCCGTTTGCTTGCCAGCAATACCAACACTGCGTTCAGGAATTGCCAAGCGGGGAGATTTTCTCCTGGGGGCAGCAATTTTTTCAGACATTCCACCAATATAAGGAAATCCCGGGGCAAACCCAATCATATAGACTAAATAATCACCAGAGGAATGAATTTGAATCACTTCATCAGGTGTTAGCCCATTTAATTCAGCGACTAGTTCAAGGTCTGGTCCATATTCTCCCCCGTAACATACAGGAATTTCAACAATGCGGGATTCAATTGGTTTTGATTGAGTGAGTTTCGATAAAATACTTTTAAGTTCATGACAAATATATTCAAAAGGTAAAAGTTTATAATTGCTTTTTTGATAAACTTCGTAGGGATCATAAAAGATTGTCACTGTAGTAAAAGCTGGAATATATTCGATCATCCATTTTGGTGGATGGTCATCTAAATATGAGGTAATCATTTTTATTTTGTAGTGAGTTTCCGGTGCAATCTCCTTCCCCAACTCAATTGTTATTGCTTGATCTCCCATTGGATATAAATGATAGTTCATTCGGTTCACCCTTTTATCAATTAAAACGTAAACTTATATTATTTGTTATTATAATATAATTTTTCCAATATTGAAAAGATTAAAATAGATTTTAAGAGATTTGCTGATTAATGGTATAAAATCCGGCTTTAACCATAATCCGAGGATTTTCGAAGGAGTCAAAGAGGCCGGATCATTTGGGTTACGTTTAAAAAATTAAACAAAAAAGTAAAAGGCGATCTAATATATAGACTCGCCTAAGGTAAATTATTAATTAATTCACTTGAAATCGAATTGAAAAAGTTGTTCCATTTTTGCCAGTATCAATCGAAATTTCAGCGTTGTGACGTGCTGCAACACTATAACATACTGCAAGGCCTAAACCAGTGCCAGTATCTTTCGTTGTAAAAAATGGTGTACCAATTTTTTCTAGTGTTTCTCGATCGATTCCACAACCTTCATCCTGAATGTCGAGATAAACGTAGTCCTTTTTATCATATGTTTTAATCGTTAAACGACCGCCCGATGTCATAGCTTCAAGACCATTTAAAGCAATGTTTAATATTAATTGTCTGATTTCTTTTTCGTCCAAGTATAATGGCTGACATTCGTTTAATTCTAGTATTACGTTTTTATTCGTTAAGACGGCTTCTGCTTGGATTAAAGGATATAAAGCTTCAATAATTTTATTTAAATCTTGGAGTTTACGGTCTGCTTTTTTATTTTTTGCCAATGTCAAAAACTCTTTAATAATTTCATTAGCGCGATTTAATTCTGTTAACATTAAATCAATATATTCAAGATGAATGTCTTTTTTCGATTTTGCCAATTGCAAAAATCCGCTTACTGTAGTCATTGGATTTCTTACTTCATGAGCGATACCCGCTGCCATTTCTCCGATTAAATTTAACCGATCTAATCGCGTAATTTCTCTTTCAAGCTGTTCTCTTTCCGTAATATCTGTGATGACTGCAATGATGCATTGTTCCCCTTGAATTTCTGCTTTTTCCGTTGATAATAGACCGATCCGTTCCTCCCCGGTCCGCGTAAAATAGCGAACCCGTTCATTACGAAGCGATTTTTGTAAATCTAAATCAGAACTTTTATTTGCATTAGGATTTTCAGCCGTTAAATTTAATACTTCATCTTGACGGCCAATTATTTCTTCATATTGATAACCTGTATTTTCCAACCAACTTTCGTTGACATCAATATAACGTCCATCAACAAGAGAGCGAATGGCTATTAAACTTGGACTAGCTGCAAAAATTTTCTTAAACCGTTCTTGTGACTGGCGTAAATCCTTGTTTGCCAAAAGAAGCTCTTCAGTTTTTTCTCTAACAAGCTTTTCTAAATTAATATTGTGCTGCAATAATTTTTTTTCCATCTTCTCTAACTTTGCATTAACACTTTCTAGCTCCATTGAACGTTTTTTCAATAATTGTTTTTGTTCAATGATTTGTTGTTGATATTCATAAAGCTTTACAAATGCCGCTACTTTGCTTTTTAGGATTTCTGGATTAAATGGTTTAAAAATATAATCGATCGCCCCTGCAGCATAGCCCTGATGGACATTTTCCGTTCTTTGGCTTATCGCTGTAATAAATATGATAGGAATATGACTAGAATTTTTCCGCTGATGAATAAGCTTTGCTGTATCAAAACCATTTAATCCAGGCATTTGTACATCTAATAATATGACAGCAAAGTCATTAATTAACACGTGTTTCAGTGCTTCCTCACCGCTATTTGCCTTCACCAAATTGTAATTTGGTGATGCTAGAACAGCTTCCAACGTTAATAGGTTTTCAGGGCGATCATCAACTAGTAAAATATTAACCTTCTTTTTCTTGTCCATCAAAAAAACCCCTATTTCCATCAAGAGTAATATTATCCACTACTTGATTTTTTTATATATTTTTTCAACTGGATTAACCTCCAAATACTTGTCCCAAAGGGTCGAATCGGTAATAACCTCTTTGTTTCCTAAGGCTAGATAACCATCTATACAAAGACTATCATAAAAAAGCCTTTGAACACGATTTTGCAATGTTTGATTAAAATATATTAATACATTTCTGCAAACAATAATATGAAATTCGTTAAAAGAATGGTCAGTTGCCAAATTATGATGAGCAAAAACTATATTTTCTTTTAGAAATGGATGAAATGTAACAATATCGTTATTTGCAACATAATACTCGGAAAATTCTTTTGTTCCACCTGCTTGATGGTAATTTCTCGTATACACTTGCATCCGGTTAATATGGAATTGTCCTTTTTGGGCTTTTTCTAGAATGTTTTCATTCATATCTGTTGCATATATTTTTGTCTTGTTATATAAGCCCGTTTCATAAAGTAAGATAGCCATTGAATAGACTTCTTCACCTGATGAACAACCGGCATGCCAAATGCGGATTAACGGCGCATTTATAAATTTAGGCAAAATATCGGTCCGAATAAATTTAAAAAAACTTGGATCTCTAAACATTTCTGTAACATTAATAGAAAAATCGCTTAATAGCTTTCCTAAAAGATGTCGATCTCTTAACACTTTCTCTTGAAGGGCAGAAATTGTCGGTATTTTTTCAATACCCATTCTATGTTGAATTCTCCGTTTAATTGATGAATATGCATAATCTCTAAAATCAAAACCGTAATAGCGATAAATGCCTTCAAGCAATAACATTACTTCTATTTTTTCTAACTCATTGCTTTCATCATTTAATAAATGAAAGTTTTCGAAATGACGCTCTATTTTAACCACCTCTACCGATACAACCATACTCGTATTAATGAAAGCAACTGATCTAAATTAACTGGTTTACTAATATAATCTGAAGCTCCAGCTTCCAAACATTTTTCACGATCATGTTTCATAGCTTTCGCAGTTAGTGCAATAATCGGTAATGATTGATACTCTTCCATATTGCGAATGGCTTTTATTGCATCATACCCGTTCATGACCGGCATCATAATATCCATTAATACAAGATCAATGTCACGTTGGTTTTGTAAAATTTCAATTGCTTCTTTTCCATTTTCCGCAAATACAACGACCATTTTATTCATTTCTAAAGCAGTTGTTAATGAAAAAATGTTCCGCATATCATCATCAACAAGAAGAACTTTCTTTCCAGCAATCAGTTCTTTCATATTTTTAAGCTCTATTGATTGTTCGCCATTTGACTCTATAAATGATTCAGAAAGATTTTCACATTCATCATGTTCTACGATTTCTTCGATTAAGTTCGTATCTTCGAGTATTGCTGCTGCAGCTTCTTGGGTGGACAGGTGGGATTGGTCTAGGCTTATATCATATTCCGGCAAAAATAATGTAAATGTACTTCCTTTACCAAGCGTACTCTCCACTTCGATAAATCCACCTAAAAGTTGCGCTAATTCTTTACAAATGGAAAGGCCAAGGCCTGTACCACCATATTTGCGGCTTGTTGTACCATCTGCTTGATGAAATGCTTCAAAAATCAATTGCAACTTATCTTTAGCAATACCAATCCCTGTGTCGGTAACAGAAATAGCAACTACATGTTTATGAGCAAGGCTTTTATTTATTTTATTGTTATTACATAATTTAAATTCAATCGTAACTTTTCCTTGATGTGTAAATTTAAATGCGTTAGATAATAAGTTTTTAAGGATTTGTTTTAACCGTTGATTATCTGTCATAAACACATATGGAAGATTATCATCGACAACAATTTCGAACTCGAGATTTTTTTGTCTAGCAACTGGTGAAAAATGATGTTCTACGAAACGTTTAATATCAGTAAACAACACTTCTTCCGGGAAAATCTCCATTTTACCCGATTCAATTTTTGATAAGTCAAGTATATCATTGATTAAATCTAACAAATCTTTTCCAGCTGAATGAATCGTATTCGCATATTCTACTTGTTTTTCAGTTAGATTGTTTTCATTATTTTCAGCAAGAAGTTGAGACAATATTAGCATGCTGTTAAGCGGTGTTCTTAGTTCATGAGACATATTGGCCAAAAATTCGGATTTATATTTCGAACTTAGTTCTACATGGCGATTTTTTTCTTCAAGATCAAGTTTAATTTTTTCTAATTCTTTCGTCTTTTCTTCAGATTTTTTATATTGCTCCTCGAGCTGTTCATTAATCATACGAAGTTCTTCTTGTTGTTGTTGCAACTCTTCGGATTGACTTTGTAATTCCTCTGTCATCGTTTGTGCTTCAGCAAGAAGCTTTTCTATTTTCATATGTCCTAGAATGCTGTTTAAGCTTACGCCTACAGTTCTGTAAATAATTTCAAGAAGCCGTTCGTGTTGTTCATTAAATGGATAAAACGATGCTAATTCAAAAACGGCGATGACTTTCCCTTCATAGGAAATAGGAATTATTTTCACATATCTAGGAGTACTTTCACCTAAACCAGACCTGATTTTAATGTAATTTTCAGGAACTTGATCTAAACTGATCATTCGGTTTTCAAGGACAGCTTGTCCCAATAAACCTTCTCCTTTATAAAATACTTTCTTGGCATTATCATGGTCATCAGCATAAGCAGCTAATTTAGAGAACATACTTGCGTTTTCGCTTTTCAAATAAAAGGCACCATAGCTTGCTCCTGTTATAGGTGTTATTTTTGAAATAAATAAGTTGGCAAATGATTGAATATCTTGGATCCCTTGATACATTGATAAAATATCGATGAAATTAGATTTAACCCAATTTTCAACTTGCATTTTTTCTTTTAAAAGATTTTCTTGATCCATATGTTTTTCAAGTGATTCAGCCATCCTATTATAAGCAAGAGCAATTTCGCCAATTTCATCTTTTGATATTTCCTCAATGCGCGGCAATTTATTGGATTCTAAATTAGAAGCATTTGAAATAACTGTGTTTACTTTTGTTATTCTGCTCATAATACTTTTTATGACCCATGAAGTAATAGCAATAGCAATCAAAAAGCCGATCGCCAAAAGATATAAAAATCCAGAGAGCGTCCGTTCAAACATTTTTTTAGATGCTGCCACTGCATCATTCATTGCAGTTTCTTCTATTTCTATTAACTTCTCAACTGTTGATACAAGACCAAGGCGAACATCTCGATAGTCTTCAATAAGCACTTTTGTGGCTTCCTCTTTCTTTCCTTCATGGAGGAGAGCACTAATTTTTTGGAAGCCAATTTCATAACTTTGATTTAGTTCATCTAATGTTGTTATTAGCTCAGCAACATTTTCGGATGTTTCAAACTGTTTCAATTTTTCAACAGCATATGCGGTATTTCTCCTCGAAACTGATATGAGTTTTTCCTCTTCTTGCGTAAATTCATTTTCTTTTTTCAAAATTACATCTCTAACCATTCGAGCAGTATTATTAATTTCAAATTGAAAAGTATTTACTAGTCGCATACGTTCATAATTTTCATTCACAAGTATCTGCATACTCTGTTTTTGTTCTTGGATAATGACGAGACCGATAACCGCAATCGTGATCATCGTTGCAATCACTGACCCAAAACCGAGATAAAGCTTTCTTTTGAAACTCATTGTCAACTATCATCCTATCCTTTTTTATTGAAATAAGTAAACCGTTTTATCAATTTTAAACATTTTAACAATTCCGTCAATATACTACTACATTTTTCTAACTAATTCCACCAAATTGTTCATTACCTTCTAAAAATAGTTATATTTTACAATATTCTTCTATTAAAAGGGACTTGCAACAATTATTTTGATTTTTTATGTTTTTGCGTTTTTTGACTGTTATAGATTTACAAAACCCTAAATTTTCCAAAACTTCCTTTTGTCCGACAAAACTAGTCAAAGGAATCGACAAAGGAATGCGAGAATATATTGATTAACAAATGATGAAAAAGGGGTAGTGAAAATGAGATCAACTAGAAGAACTTTATGGAAGATTCATTGGAAAAAGTATAAACATTTATATAAAGGAAATCGGATGGAACGGAGAAATAAATGGCGTTGTAAATGGGAAGATCAATACAGTATGCTTGTTACAGAAAAAAGTTAATACTTCATTTACAATTTCCATGTACAGTAAAACATCACTTATATATAGGTTAGTTATACCAAATTGGGGGCAACTAGGTGAAACCGCCTTAGAATAGTAATTCAGATAAAATCTAAAAAATAAGGTGTAATCAACATCATATCCATTATCCATGGTAGAAAAATTCATACCAAATAGCTTTTTCTGACAAGTGTTCAAAATAGGGATTAATAATTTTTTAATAACCTCATACAAAATCGGTGCGGACCACCTAGATACTAAGTCATATCTGTGAGGAAAGCCCTACTCGCACAGGCTGAGATATCTGTCGTGACTGTGCTATGCGAACTGTAAGCTATACATCTCATGAAAATGAAGGTGACGGCAGGGAAAAATACCTAAGTCCTAATAGAAATAGTAAAAATACCTTGAAAATACCATTGTGTTGAATGATCTCTAATGTAAACATTAAGATCCACATATAAGAAACACAAATTTGGTAAGTGAAATTTCTAAAAATAACAATACGACCAGAAACTATATCCATTTTCAATGTCTTATACTAAGAACATTGGGGAAATGTCAAATCTATTATTTCTGGTAGTGTATTACTATGTTTAAGTCACCATGCTGCGGATGAATTTACTTACTATTAATGCACTTCTATTTATATTCAGAGCTACTTTCTTGTACTTAAAAAATTTGGAATCCTTTAGCTTCGATGTAATGCCTTGCTGATATTTTAAGTCGCTTTGTATTTGCTATAATAACAACAAGATTTTTCCTTAAATAAAAATAGAATAAAATTAGTTCGATTTGCTTCATTATATATTGTTTAAAAAAAATAATAGCAAACTTGCTTTTAGAGACAGGTTTGCTATTATTTATGTACGATCTTATTGTTTCATTTTATTTACAATATTTTCCAACCCTTCTTCAATTGCGATAATACTATTTGATATTCCTTGTATAGCATTAGCTTGCTCTTGTTGAACAGTGCTGTTCTCTTTTACACGGGTTAGAAGAGTCCTAACATTAATATCTATATCCTTCAGAATTTCGCTAATTGTTTCTGTTGATTGTTTACTAGAATTTGCTAAGTTTTGGACTTCCTTTGCAACAACTGAGAAGCCTCGCCCAGCAGCTCCGACTCTTGCTGCTTCTATAGCTGCATTTATTCCTATGATATTGCTTCTCCTAGCGATACTTTTAATTATTTCTAGGATTTCAACCATTTTTGCTAGTTTTTCTACAGATTCTATAGCTTTACTTACAGTTACTTCACTTTCAGTAGCAATCTCCTGTGCAACACCAGAAATTTGTTGAATAAACTCTGAAATGCGATTTAATTCCTTATTAACGATAGCAACTTTTTCATTCAAAAATTCAATTTTTTCTTCACTTTGAATATGCATGATAATATTCTGCCTCGTAATTCCAATAATAGGGCGAACAACTTCTGGTTCTCCAGTCATCCCAAGTGCAAGAACTTTTTTATTTTTATAAATTACTGGCAAAGTGATTCCAGGTTTTAATGCAGCCTTCTCATTAGCTTCCTTTGCAGTAACAATGCCCTCATTTAATTCACCATCTAAAACTTTCTTTGCAATTAGATGAAATGCTCCAATCCGCTTTCGGTCGGATGCCGCAAAGATTTTGCCATCTTTCCCTACCATAATAACTTGATGTGTGGTTTCCCGTGTAATCATGTCACACATTTGTTGAGCTAAAGTTGCGTTCATGTTTCCCCTCCAGTTATTATCATCTATTTAAACGTTTTCAAATTATTTATTAATCTATTATAATGTTTTTATATTTTTTATTAATATTTTAAAAATAGATTATAAAAAATATTTTAATCATTTTATCAGTTTTAGCTATGAATTTAAAGTAATTTTACAATAAATCACTTATGTATGAAAAAAGAGGTACTTTACTGACATTAATTATATTTGCATTTGCTCATAGGAGAAAGAGTAGGAATAATTGCTAAAAACAAAAGCTTAAAAATAACAGAATTTAATTGTCAACTTGAAGGTTTAGCAACAACTCATGAGGAGGCTTCTGATACTTATACGAAAGGTACAAATGGGTGGCAAAATTGATAATGTAAATGCTAAGCGGATAAACCCCAAATTTTATATGAATAGATACTACATCTCTCATTTTCTCATATTCTACGGATAATTTGTTTAAGGCCTGAGATCGGCTTAAAATTGATCTTCAGCGGAAATGATTTTCATGCCAAGAAGCCAAGGAACGCACAACGGCAACACCAGCTAAGACTCTCATGGCCGCCAATCCAAGTCAAGCTAATGTTTCATTCCTATGAAACACTTCTTAAATCCAACCTTCCTAACTCCTGTTCGCTTGTTATTGTTGCATTTATAAAAAATCTTTTGGAGAAAAATATTGAATACTTGGATGCATGGATCTTTCCTTATAATATATCAAAACCAAACAAAAGCGGTAAGCTTCTGTATACGTCCTAAATTGTGTTCAGCTAGATTGAATCCTCAAAACTACTATGTTATGATTCATCGTTGGTTAGATTCTTTTGTGTTTTAATTTGGAATTTTCACAAAACTTATGGAAGGTATAGGAAAATATCTGTGGTTCATTAATCATGCGAACCACAGTTTTTTCCATTTGTTTTAATAATGTTTGTTTGATTGCTAACACAGCGTTTGCACTTTTATAGCTAAATCTAATATGGAAAGCTTCAATACTCGATCGTTGATGTCAATGATGAACTCCACGTATAAAATCCAATCACCCATAGTTGATTGGAACTTGTAATCATATGATTTTACTCCCTAATGTCCGGTTCATTTTATGCTAATTAGTGAGGGTATTGAGATACTAAGAAAATACTAGAATGCTCTCGTCGTATCACTGCTCTTTTTGTTCCAATTTTTATTTGTGTGTCAGTCAGTTAAATGCTGTTTACAATAGTTTTTAATCAAATCGAGTTCATCTTCTTCCAACTCTAAGCCAATATAAGTATTTGTACCTTTTTCAAACAATTGGTATTGAGCAATTCTTACATTCTTTTCTTCCCCTTCAACTGCTATTATGGCTTTTACATAAATCCCGTTTTCTGAAAATAATTCATCATCTTCAGGTACTTCAATAGATAAATGAAATTCATACCGATCCCCAACTAAAATTCCTGTTGGATCTTCTATTTTTTCTATGGTGTGCCCAATGATTTCCATCTTCTTCATCGTCCTTTCGTCTTACTATGATTCCATTCCGTACCAATCGATGGTTGTATCAAAACTTTGCTGATGAGATGTTTACATCATTCATATTATTTCTTTGTCTTTAAGTTTTTTATGGCCTTTCTATTTATTAAAGATACACCTTATTATATTTACCATTTAGGTTTTCCTCAACTTAGAAAAATTCTTTTGAGATTCAAATAATTATCACGGAACTTGTGTTGGCCAAGGGAATATTTTTATGGTTTTGTAAGATTTATTGAGTAATTCTCCCATTTTTGTAAGGATGTAATAAAGCATATACAGATTGCAGACAAGGTGTTTCAAGCTGGTACTCTTTAGCAACGGTCAAAGCATAGCCTTGAAGATCATCTAATTCCAATGGTAATCCCTTTTCTAAATCTCGATGCATAGATGCAGTCATTTTTGGTGACAAACTTTTAATTCTTGTTAATGTAAGTTCTTCTATATTTTCTGGTAAACGAATTCCTTTTACTTTCGCGATTTGACAAACTTCAGAAATTAAACTTTTTACAAAGTCTAATGTTACTTGATCGGCTAATGCAACACCAATCGGCTGTCTTAGAGTTGCTGTAATACCACTCAATGTAGTAATAAAAATAAATTTCTTCCACATTTCACCTATAATATAGTCTGATAAAGTGTGAGGAATAGAAGATGATTCAAGAATTTGCTTGAATTCAAATAATAACGCTTCTTCACCAATTGATGCAATTGGCCCAAAGACAATATCTTGCAAGCGGCTTGTTTGTACGATTTCACCGTGACTGTTCAATGTAGTTTCTATCGAACATAAACCGCCTATTACATTTTTCTCTCCAAATTCATCGATGAATTTTTCTAGATGCTTGATGCCATTTAATAAAGGCAGAATTTTTGCTCCTTTATCCACCAATGCCTTTAATTGTGGGAACGCTTCATCAAGATGATAATTTTTAATTGCTACTATAACAAGATCTGGATTTTCAATTTCATTTACATCAAGGGCGAGAGTAGGTTTAAGCGAAAAATCACCATGAACGCTTTTTATAATTAAACCTTTTTCTTGAAGTTCTTCATAGCGCTTTTGCCTTACTAAAAATGTCACAGGAAATCCATGCTTTGCAATCTTTCCTCCAAAATAACCGCCTACAGCGCCTGCACCAACTACAATAATATTCATAACGGTCATTCCTTTCAAAATTTTCTATTACATAATCATTATTCAAAAAAAATAACCAACTGTAAAGCAAGGAAACAGTTGGTTATTAAAATATATTAATTTATAAATTTTGTGTGAATCAAGCAAACACTTTGAGATTCCTATTCTACTTTTCTTCCTTCATAATAGGTTCCCAATACGTATACCATAATCCCTTTACCATCAGACCAATCATATTCTTTTACATTCCAATCCCATCCATACTTAGCATTGTGTAAAACGATTTCATTGCCTGATTTTGACCATTTCCCATCTATAACTTTGCCATCGACACTTATCCATGAATAAATTCCATAATCGCTGATAATAAGGTAATCACCACCTTCTCCTTGTGTGTATGGAGTAACAGTGTCTATTTTTGAATATCCGCCTGGAACCCATAAATCCCAAGTACCGGCAAATGAAGAGAAATTCTGATTTGTTCCTGGGACTTGCACAGTTGTTGAGTTATTGGAAGAACTGTTTGATAAACTCTTTGTTTTAATTATGATCCCAAGTGTTTTATTGTCAAAGCTTATTTCTTGTTCTAAATTTTCACTAATAAAGCGAATTGGAACCATTGTTCTTCCAGATATTGATTGAGCTGGTACATCTAAAAAGACTTTTTTTCCATTAATAATTGCTTCAGATTTATTTAGCCATAGTTTAATTGTTTTTCCATTATAAGTAATCGTAATGCTGCTATCAGAACCATTCCATTTTACATCTGCACCTAATGATTCACTTATAAATCGAAGCGGAACCAATGTACGCCCGTCAACGACAATTGGGGGAACATCTAGTGTTTTCTTTGTTCCATTAACCGTTGAATTTTTATTGTTGACTTGTAATTGAATGATGATTTCCCCTGTTCCTGTTGTTGGTTTTGTAGGAGTTGTATTAGTTGATTTAGGTTTTATAACGGTGACATGTACATTAACAGAGGAGGCAATTTTTCGATCATATTCATCATAAATATCAAAATAATAAACATATTTATGGCCAGCTAAAGCATATTTATCTACAAAATAAGGTTCGTATATCGGAAAATCTGTTAGCTTAATAAATGGTCCACCATTATCGGATCGATATAAAATATAATAAGCATCATTCGGATCCGATTCAACACTGACCATCACGTTTCCTTCCTCTAATTCATAATAAACATCTCCAGGCTCATCATAAATGTAATCATCAGATGGATTCCCATTTCCATAATCAATGTCGCTTGAATCATCTACTATTTCACTTGCAAGAACATAGGAAAAATTAACTTTTGTTGGCAGAATAGAGTCAATTCTGATTTTCGCAAAGTCATCATCACTTGTAACAATTAAATAAACTCCTCCAGATTTAATCGTTATAGAATTTTGAAATGAATAATATTGGCTTAAATCTGTTGCCTCTTCCAATTTTTCATTCACTTGTACAATTCCATTTGCTGCCATTTCTCCATATTGATTGATCACGAAATCAATATTGTCTGGATCGTCTGTAATCTCAAAAGCTTTTAAATTTACCCCATTGATTTTAGGATCATCATAAGGGTGGCTGCTCCACAAAAACGTATAAGGATATAGATTACTATACGATCCTTTTTCTACATCACTCCAATAAATAACTGTACTTTCAGCTCTTGTCAATTGTAGGCCAATGAACAATTGAAGCAGTATTAAAAAGCTTACTGCTTTCATTAGAGCTTTTTTCATGCTGAAACACTCTCCTTTAAATTGCTAAATTTTGTTTCAGCCATTACTATACCAGTACAATCTTACAGAAAACTTACAAAAAAAAACGTCCTATGCGAACGTTCATCCCTCATTTATTATTAATATCTTCAAGGGCCGCCCCTAGTCATGGATAAGAAATTAAATAATTCATAAGACCAACAATAGTAAACATTTTTTCATAATGATATTCAAGACCGCAGATGTGAATTGAATTTCCTTTATCGTTTAATAAGCGATAAAGAGTAAATCTTACATTGGATTACACCTGTAAAATAGATAGAAATTTTTCTTCTATTTTCTTTTGTAAAAATTTCAATCTATCGATACAATAGTGAATTTCCTCTTTATTGTTGATCCAAGTCCGAAATACTCAATTTTTTCTTGAAGTTCATTTATAATCCCAACCCAATTTTTATTTATGTATAATTCAATCTGTTTTTTCATATCCGTGGACCTCTTTATCTACAAAACAAAGGATTTTATGTCAATTATATTCGCTTTATTAACCATTTTGAAGACTATAAATAAAAACAGATTCCAAGCAATTGCTCGGAATCTGTTCTCCGTCGTTAATTTTTTGTCGGTTCAAGTTCTTTCTCTGTTTCAAGCATAGTTCCTGTTTTTTCAAAATTTGTATGCCATGAGAAAGCCTTTTCTAAATTATGTGGTGTTTGTCCACCTTTTGCTAAAGCTTCATAATAATAATCTCTCAATTGAGCGCGATATGATGGGTGGGCACAATTTTCAATAATTAATTCAACACGCTCTCTCGGTGCTAACCCACGTAAATCTGCATATCCTTGTTCTGTTACAATTACATCAACATCATGCTCTGTATGATCGACATGAGAGACGAACGGTACGATACTCGAAATAGTGCCTCCTTTAGCAACAGATTTTGTCACAAAAATCGCAAGGCGCGCATTACGTGCAAAATCTCCAGAACCACCTATTCCGTTCATCATATGTGTCCCTCTAACATGGGTTGAATTTACATTTCCATAAATATCAACTTCTAAAGCTGTATTAATAGAAATTAAACCCAATCGTCGAATTAATTCCGGATGGTTTGAAATTTCCTGTGGTCTTAACATTAAACGATCTTTGTATTTTTCAAAGTTTCCGAAAACTTTCTTCATTTTTTCTTCAGAGATTGTAATTGAACAGCAAGATGCAAATTTTACTTTTCCAGCATCAAGGAGATCAAATACTGCATCCTGCAGCACTTCAGAATACACTTCTAAGTCTTCAAACTCTGATACGAGCAAACCGTGGAGAACAGCGTTTGCAACAGATCCAATTCCAGATTGCAACGGTGCAAGGCTGTTTGTTAACCGTCCCTCAGCAATTTCTTTACGTAAAAACTCTATTAAATGGTTAGCCATGATTTGTGTTTCTTCATCTGGCGGTACAATTGTAGATGGAGAATCCATTTCATTGTTAATAACGATTCCTTTGATTTTATTGATGTCAACAGGAATACCAATTGTACCAATGCGATCTGATGCCTTTATTAATGGTATTGGCATACGTTCTCCCTGTTTGCCAGGATCATAAATATCATGAACTCCTTCAAAAGAAAGCGGATGTGCCAAATTTATTTCAACAATGATATTTTTTGCATGTTCAGCAAAAATTGCAGAATTTCCTACTTGTGTTGTTGGAATAATCATTCCATCCTCAGTAATGGAAACCGCTTCCAAAATGGCATAATCAATTGAAATAATTCCTGAACGAACAAGTTCTGCCACATGTGATAAATGAATATCAACGAAATAAAAATCGCCTTCATTAATTTTTTTTCTCATTGCCGGGTCAGCTTGGAATGGCGAACGCTTATGGAGGATCCCGGATTCTGCAAGTAATTTATCTGTATCAGCACCTAAAGATGCACCTGTGTACACACTAACTTTTAATGGTTCTTTTTCAGCTCTTTTTACTAACGCCCTTGGAACAACCTTTACGTCACCAGCTCTTGTAAATCCGCTTAAACCTAAAGACATCCCATCTTCAATCCAGCTAGCGGCTTCTTCAGCAGAAACTACACGATCAAGCAACTCTTCAATGCGAATGCGATTTTTAATATCTTCCACTTCTACTCCCCCTGTAGATGTTTTTTTATTGCTATTTTACTGGAATTTTGTCAAAACAAGGGGAATTATGGATAGAATTGCAAAAAATTCGGATAAAACAGAAAATCTTAGGATGAAACAGAATTTTTTTACAACCCTAAAAGCTTTCGAAAATAGCTTGAATAAGATTGGCTCACTGGAATTTCAGTACCATCTTTCATTTCCAATAAAAATGTTGAATGCGTATCAGGATGAATCATTTTGATTTTCGTAACATTAACGATAAACGATCGGTGGCAGCGTATGAATATTTCTTTTGGCAAATAATAATCAAATTCATTCAAAGAATCTTTATGTGTCCCTGTACATTCTTCCGTAATAACATACGTCTTACGGTTTTTTGCTTCTATGTACAAAACTTTTTCAAATGGAACTGGGATCCAACCATCATCAATTTTCACCGTCACCACAGAAGTCGCGCTTGACAAAGTTGGAAAAATCGCAGTCACACAGCAACGGTCTCCATTCATATTAAATGGTACTGCCATCCCATAATACGGCACACCTAATACATCCCTGCTAATAAATTCAGAAACTTTATGACCATCTTGTAAAGCTTTAAAGGTTATTGTTCCTTCTTTAATTGGGTCTCCAGGTTTTATTTTTAAATTGATCCGTTTACTTGGGCGATAATAAATGTATTTTTCGGTATTCGAAACGGCAATCGATGTTTCATCTGAAAATAACTCTGCTATGACATCAATTAAAGTCGAGAGGGAAAATTCGCCCATTGTCTCCAAACCTCACAATCTTATTTTCCTTTTTAAATTTTAATGCAAAATGCAAAATAAGCAAGACTATTATACCTCAATTAAAATTTGCTAACAGGTATATTTTTAAGAAAAAATAAATAGGAGCGACCAATACATAACCGCTCCTTTATAGTGCCCTTCCTTGACTTCGATCTTTCAACTTTTCATCTTTTTCCTTCAGTTTTTTGTACCAAAGACTATGGCGGTGTTTTACATAACTTTCCTTAACATAACCAGAAAACATGCCCGGTAAAAGAGCTCTGTTTTCTTTAAAAAGAAATGCTGCCAAATGTCCTATGATTCCGAATATTAAAAGAAACGTTGCAAAATTATGAATATGTGCAGTCCAAAAAATTACTATATTTGGCATTGTAAAACCAGGAATATTTTTCACTATTTTTATTATTCCGGTAATAATTAATAACATAATGTTTGCACCAATAAATAAATATGCCAACCGCTGTTCTGCTAGATATTTGTCACTTTCCGGTTCTTTACCTTTGGTGATCATCGCTTTAATTATAAGAAAGGATTGTATTAGGTCTCCTCTCTTTGGCCAAATATCAAATTCTTTACGAATGACATGGAGAACAATATGGTAAAAAACAATAAATAGCAACATAATGGCAGCTATATAATGTAACACTAATGTATCAAAATAATTCCCAAGCCATTCAGCTCCCGGCAGCTTTGTTATATTATAACGTTTATATAACGGCATTTGTCCAAGACCGGAAATGATTAATAAAAAGATTGAAATAGCTGTTAGCCAATGAACGATACGATTTGAAAGACTCTGTCTTAAAATCTTTTTTTCATCATTCATCCTCTTTCACCTTCCCTTTCATTGTCCGGTAAGCTACAACCCCAGCAGCAAACGCACCTGCAAGTGGAGCAATCAATGCGCTTTTCATCATACCATTAAAGGATTCAAGTTCATTATCGATTGCTACTTCCATTGTAGGCCGGCCTGGCTTTTCATCCCCTTTTGCAAGTTTATCTTTTTTTATAGCTTCATTAATTTTTTCAAAAGGTACTTTAGACACGTAAAAAGTGGAAGTTCCTCCATTTTCTTTATCCCCATAAACATATCCATTCATTTCGCTTGCTAAGTTATAGGCTAAGTTTCTCATTTCCTCCTTCGTACCAAAATGAATCGCATTTTTCGGACAGGCAGTTTTGCAAACTGGTTCTTCTCCTTTTGCTAATAAGTCAGCACAGAAATCACATTTATACATAACGCCACCGCCCGCTAATTCTGGCACAAGTTTCAAATACAAGCCAACACCTGCTTGACGCTGGGGAATATCCCATGGACAAACATCCCTGCATTTAGCACCTCCCATACAATAACCATCATCAATCGTTACTGCACCTTCTTTACTTTTCTTAATTGCACCAAAAGGACATAAATTTAAACATGTCGGATGATCACAATGCATGCATCTTCTTGGTAAAAATACTTCCTCAATTTTCCCCTCATGTTCCACTTGGACATGATCGACAAATGTCCAGTTGTACGGCGTTAAGCGGTTAGTTACCTCTTGCTTATCAGACCAGTCTTCAAATTTTTTTTGGGGCCAATAAGGTTTAATATCCTCTCTTTTTGGTTGCGGAAACCGATTTTCATTTTTCTCACGACAAGCAAGTACACATAATGGTATTTCTTTGCCCTTACATCCATCACATTTCGTCAAATCAATGACAGTCCCTTTTTCTATTCCAATCGGAATTTGTGCAACTACTTTGTCGATTCCCGATAACATAATCGTTGAAACAGCTCCTGCTTGGGCTGTCCGTTTTATAAAAGTTCTTCTTGTAATTTGCCCAGACATAAAATTACCCCCTATCGTATTTTATTATATGATATACGATAGGGGGTTTTTTTGTAAATATTGTATCTAAATATTTTGGCTAAATGTTTTTATTCTTTAATGAGTCCAGAAATTAAGAATTGCTTCGTTTTTTCTTTTCCAAGCAATTCATAATCAATCTGCATGGCTGTGATATTATTACTGTAATTTTCATTTTTAATGATAAGTTTGGCTACAATATTTAAGTTTTTTGTAGTGACTTCGTAATTTTCAACTGGTGTATAATGATCAAGTAATTTTAATTGCCTAGCTTCTTCTTCTAAGATAACTCCATCCGCACTAGCACTCGTTGCAGCTTTTTCATCGATATAAAATGTTATTGATAATTGATCATCATCTTCATCTAAAAAAGAACCATCTTTTTTAATAAAACGTATATCTTTTAAAATTGGTTTCCCATTTCCATAGTAAGCTAAATCATAGCTCAAATAAATTGGTTGGTTGATGACAACATCATCTTTCTTTAATAACATATAACGATTTAAATTAAATTCATCATTATTAGTTAAACTCAAATAAAAAAGCCAGCCAACTAAAATAACAAATAACGAAATGATAATTAAAACGATTTTCTTCATACTAATACCACTCCTTGATCAACAATGTAAATTATTTTATAAATAAGTTTTTTAAAATACAATAGGTTTTCAAAAATTGCAAACTTTTTTCACAATCTTAAATGAAACAGAAAATTAATAAATTGGACAGCTAATTGAAAAAAAGATAATCTAATTAATGGAATGAATGATAGGAGGATTGATTACAATGGAAAAAATAATGTTCATCGAAACGGGTATGGGTATTGATGTACATGGCCAAGACATAACGCGTGCAGCCGTTCGAGCCGTGCAAAATGCAATTCACTACAATTCAATGCCGGGAATTCGTTCTGTTTTACCTAATAACAGTCTAGACAACATGCGCGTCAATGTCAGACTTGCTGTTCCTTGCGACAAGGATAAACTTGATATTGACACAGTTAAAAATGTAATTCCCTTTGGACAAGTTACAGTTGAAATCGTTGACGGTGGAATGACAACGACAAGCGGGATTGTGCTCAAAGATAAAGGTGATAAAAACGATCAAATGTATATCGTAATCGCAGCAGTCGAAGTCGGCTATTAACATGTTCTCATCTTTCCCCTATTACTTTGACAAAAGTAAATTTTATACCATAGAAAAAAGAGGTTAACCCAAATACTTGGTCAACCTCTTAATCTTTATGTGTTATTCTACTGTTACAATCCAGCCAAATGGATCTTCTACAGTACCATATTGTATTCCTGTTAAAGTATCATAAAGCTTCTTCGATAACGGACCGGTTTCACCGTTGTTTAAAACAATTTTTCGATCCTTCCATAAAAGCTCACCAACTGGCGATATAACAGCAGCTGTTCCAGTACCGAATGCTTCCTCCAATAATCCTTTATCGTAAGCCTCATATATTTCTTCAATAGATATTTTTCGTTCTTCAACCGGAATGTTCCAATATTTTAGCAACTGAATAATAGAATCTCTAGTAATACCAGGTAAAATGCTTCCGCTTAATTCAGGAGTGACAACTTTTCCGTCAATTTTAAAGAAAATATTCATGCTGCCAACTTCTTCAACATATTTATGTTCGATACCATCCAACCACAATACTTGTGAGTAACCTTTTTGGGAGGAAATTTCCTGCGCTTTTAAACTAGCAGCATAGTTTCCTCCAGTTTTTGCTGTCCCGGTTCCGCCTTTGACAGTGCGAACATACTCGTTTTCCACAAGAATTTTAACAGGATTTAAACCTTCTTTATAATAAGCTCCTACTGGAGACATGATGATCATAAATTTATATTGTGATGATGGAGCAACACCTAAGAATGGTTGTGTTGCAATAATAAACGGACGGATATAAAGAGAAGTTCCTTCCGCAGTAGGAATCCAGTCTTTGTCAATCGATACTAATTGCTTTAAAGCTTTTAATGCAAATTGTTCGTCAATTTTTGGAATTACCATTCGGTCATTAGACTGGTTTAGACGTTCCATATTTTTTTCAGGTCTAAACAATTGGACTTTACCTTCTTTTGTAACATAGGCTTTTAACCCTTCAAAAACCGTTTGCCCGTAGTGGAAAACAACAGATGAAGGATCTAAAGTGATTGGTTGATATGGAACGATCCTTGGATCATGCCATCCTTTTCCTTCCGTATAATCCATAATGAACATGTGATCTGTAAAAATTTTACCAAATTGCAATTGGTCTGCATTTGGTTTCTGTTTTTTAGTGGTGCTTAATTCAACTTTAATGGTTTGATCAAGCATCTAAGTCATCTCCTTGTACGATAAAAAAATCAAATTATTAAAGTATTTTCCACTTACTATTGTAAAACTAAAGCAGGAAGTATAACAGACTTTTATGAAAATTTTTTATCAAAATAAAAATTAGTTTTTTTGGAATTGCAAAACTTGTTCGATTGCCTCTGCAACTGTTTCGACAATATAATTAGCATTTCTTTTTACTTGGTCATGAGCTGTTGCCATTGCAAAACTGTTATGAGTTATTTGGAACATTGGTATATCGTTAAAAGAATCGCCAATGCAGGCGATTTGATTGGAATTAATACCAATATGTTTTATTAAAATATCTACTGCATTTCCTTTACTAATATTTTTTGGCATCACATCAAGAATTTGAGCTTCTGAAATATAAGTATCAAGCTCATTCGGGAATGCCTCTTGTAACTCTTCTTGAATCATCCGAATCCTTTTTTCAGGACCATTAATAATAATTTTAGATGCTTGGATCGTTTTACCGATTTTCATTGGCAGATTCTTTTCTTCTTCAATTGGACTGAACAATCTTTTTTCGATTCTTAAAATTGTCTCGTCTTTTATTTCTACATATTCTTTATCAATCGTTGATACAATCGTTATCACATCTTTTTCAATTACTCTATTATAGACTTCTCTAGCAATCTCGGGATCAAACGCTGTTTTATGCAGTGCTTCATTGTTTTTTGAAAAGATAAATGCACCGTTTTGGCTGATCCGATAAAATTCAGGTTCGTTCCATTTTGGACAAATCATCGTTGCAACTGCCCGAATATCAATGTCTTTTCTACCTGATGCCAAACAAATATCGATACCGGCTTCTAAAGCTTTGTTAATAGCTTCAATGTCATCATCACGTACTTTATTGTCAATTGTTAGTAAAGTTCCATCTAGATCGCTTACAAACATTTTTATCATAAAAACTACTCCTACTACTATTTCGTTAATTTCCTCTCCTTATCTTACCCTATCAGCCGGCAAAAAACAAAAGAATCATACACTTTAATCTGTTTCTTAATTTTCAATTTTGTTCAAAATTTCAGTCGTATGTTCACCGACTGCTGGTGGTTTCCGCAATTCATCTTGTAAAAATAGAGGGTTTGTTTTTACTTGACGAATGCCATCCAGTTCAAAAATAAGCTCTTTTTCTTTTATGTAATGAAATTCTGTAAGCTCTCCTGCCTCGAGAACAGGTGTTAAGCAACAATCAACCTCTTGGCTAAAAGCAATCCACTCTTGAAATGTTTTGCTTTTAAAAAGACTTTTTACATCCTCATAAATTGGATTATTAGAATCTGTTTTTGTTAAATACCCATCTACCCATGATGGTCTTCCTACTCCATTGCAGAAATTTCTCCAAAACTTCTGTTCTAAAGCTGCTAAACTAACAAAACGATGGTCGCTCGTCTCATATATAGCATAGTTAATAATCATGCCAGCCAATAAATCCACACCATGCTGAAATCCAGTTTCATTTTCAATTAAGACGTGGTTCCCCATTAATGAAATCATTACATCTGCAAGGGATATGTCTATATACTGACCCTCTCCATTTTTCTCACGGCTAAATAGAGCTGCTAAAATTGCTTCATTTGCAGCAATCCCACCAATCATATCAGCAAATGTATGAGTTGGATGAACCGGCTTACCGTTTTCATCTTTTAATTGCGCTAGAACACCGCTTATAGACATATAATTAAGATCATGACTGCCTAGTTGGCTCAGTGAACTTTGCTGGCCGAAACCTGTTATTGAGCAATAAATGATGTTTCGATTTATTTTTTTTACCGTTTCATAGTCAAGACCAAGCCTTGCCATCACACCTGGACGGAAGCTTTCGATTACAACATCTGCTTCCCTAATTAAATCAAGTACTGCTTGCTGTCCAGATTCTTCTTTTAAATTTATACATATGCTCTTTTTATTACGATTATTGGCTAAGAATAAGAAATTGTTCATTGATCGGGCTGGTTCACCGCCTACTGGTTCAACTTTAATTACTTCAGCCCCCAAATCTGCTAGACGCATACTCGCAAATGGACCAGGCAAATATACTGTGAAATCAATAACCCGTACGTTTTTTAGCATCCCAAATCCCCCTCATAATATCCTCGTGTAAATGCCCCTTGATCTTAATTTATTTTATATTAATACGTACAGGTTCATTATAAGCTTCTTCCACATTTTTCTGGTAGCTTTTATTTAAAAACTTGTATAGAACCATTATTAATGCAACACTTACACCAGTAACGAAGTATAATGTTTGAAAACTAAATTGTGAAGCAATAATTCCTAAAATATAGGCACCTAAAGCAACTCCCGTATCAAAAAATGTAAAAAACGTTGCTGTTGCATGGCCACTCCGGTTTTTACCAGCAAATTGAATTGCCAATGTTTGTAAACAAGGGATCAGACTGCCATAACCAATCCCTATTAGTATCGCCGAAAGTAATAATAACCAAGCTGAATTCGTAATAGTTAGAGTAAACAACCCTAAAGAAAATAGTAGTAGTGTAGGATAGACAACGATTTCAGGTCCTTTTGTGTCAAATAGTCGGCCGACAAACGGGCGAGCAAGTATCATAGATGCCGCATAAAATAGAAAGAAATAACTGGCTGATTCCAAAAGACCAATCGAGTGGGCAAAAATCGATATGAAAGAAAGAATACTAGAATATGCAAAAGCTACAAGACCGCCCATCAATGAAATTGGAATAGACCTTTTTTCAAATAAATCATCAAATCCTAATTTTTTCTTTACTGAAGCCAAATTAATTTCAATTTTCGGAACATTAACACCGGACGTTATCAAAATTGCTACTACCATCAAAATACCAAATAAAAGAAATATTGTTTGAAAGTTTGCGATTTGTAATAGAGTAAGGGCTGTAAAGGGTCCGATAATGACAGCAAGGTTCATGGACATCGTAAAGTAACCAACCCCTTCTCCACGTCTTTTTACAGGGACAATATCCGCAGCAATTGAGCCTGTGGCTGTAGTAATAATACTAAACCAAATCCCGTGGAAAAAACGAAGGGCAATTAGTGCAAAATAATTATTTGTCCAAAAATACATAAAGGTCGCAATCATAAAAAAAGCAAGGCTTATAAGAAGCGTTTTTTTCCTGCCAAACACCTCTAAAACTTTACCCGAAAAGGGACGAACAATAATTGCAGAAGCCAACAGTATCGTTACAACTAAACCTGCTTGTGCTTCGTTTCCTTTTAATTCATCCAATACGTAAATTGGTAAAGCTGTAATTAACCCATAATAAGTTAGAAATAGAAGGAAATTACTGATAAATAATAAAATAAAGCTCTTCGACCATATCCGTTCATTGGTGTCAACATTCATGACAGCCGCACCCTTCCTTAAAAAATAATTTTTTCCTTCAGAGATGTTATTAAAATTTGAAAAACCGATCCATGGAGGTTCTTAATAAAATAACTATAGTTTTAATGCCACTTTTTTGTAAACTTTTTTGCTTAATATGTTTAATATATAAAAATAAATGGTGCTTAGAAATCATGTATTTGATTTCTAAACACCAGTTTCATTTTGTACTATTCATAATGTTTTCTGTTTTATAATTTACATTTTAGGAGCTTCCACTTTACAGACAATCTTCAAAATTTATGTCTTTATTTCCTTCCATTCAAAAATAGGGGATGGGTCAATATTGTTTATTGAAGCGACTTTGTTTTAACATCGAAGCATGTGCTTTATCGATAATATCGACGAGAACATCACCTTTATAAACTCTGCCAAATTTCGTATTTTTTTGATAATACTCTACGATTTCATCCAACTTTTGGATCGTTTCCTTTGTTACCCGCAAATTTAATTGCACCCGCTGTTGCTCAGGCATTATTTCTCCTCACCCCATTTTATGATATCTATTTGCTATCAAATAATACCAATTTAATATCATATTGATAGCATACCCTATTTTTCCTTTATTTTCAAGCCTAATAATAATCTATCAGCATTTAAAGTTAACATAATATAATTATTGATTCCTTAATAAAAAATAAAAAAGCCGACAAACACCTTGTCAGCTTGTTATGAGAGGAACACATGAATCATGCCTATTAGGATTGCTGGTAGAAGGAAGCCTAAATGAAAGGAGAGTAATTGCTGTTTTCCCTTGTTTCATGAAAGGAATAATCCGAAAATAGCTGCGATTGACATTAATCCAATTGATGTTGTTCCTGCCACCTCGCGAAAACCAAATTCTTCTTCATGAACAAACATGATCAATCCATGAACAACACTTAATGTAATAGCTAGTGCTCCAATAAAAATATGTGTTTTACCAAACAATTTTAAAGCTGATTGAAGCAGCTTTTTTGTATTTGGAAACTTTGTCATCAAACTTCGTGAACTTCTCCGTAACGGCAATATGATTCCGGCACCTGCTACAGCTATAACAGCACCCCAACCTAATAACTCTCCCCCTTCTTCAATTGCATCTTCCTTTTTGTGTTCATATACATGTTCAGTTAAGTGTTCATCATATCTATACTTGTCTGCTATTATAGGTTGTGCAATAAAAGATAAACCTATAAATATGGTGATTGATATTAAGGTTGTAAAAATAAAGCTTTTCCATTTTTTCATTTATGATTGCTCCTTTTCATTTTGTTTAGGAAGTGGTAATAAAACTGAAAACATACTTCCTTTTCCTTCTTCACTAGTCACTTCCAATTTTCCGTTATGAGATTGTACAATCCATTTGGCAATTGATAAACCTAATCCGTTTCCGCCGCTTTCTCTAGATCTTGATTGATCTACACGATAAAACCTGTCAAAAATCCTATTTATGTGTTCAGATGGGATGCCAATTCCTGTATCTGATATATTTATTCTTAATTGATTATTTTCTTTATAAACCGATATTTCGATCGTTCCATTGGGAACATTGTACTTGATAGCATTTTCAACTATTATATATAAAAGTTGAGTAATTTTTTCTTTATCCCCAAAAGCTTTTATACTTTTAGGACTTTTCACATTCAAATTGATTTGATTTTTCTCGGCCTCATACTGAAAATTCCGTCGTAATTTCTCAAGAACATCTGTCAACGAAAACCAAGTTTTATTAATTTGTTGTTGCTCGTTATCGGATCGGGCAATAAATAAAAGATTGTTTACTAAATTTGACATGCGTTTTACTTCATCTTTCAAATCTTCCAAAACAGTTAAAGAAAAAGATGATAATTTATTACGGTCTTCAGCCTCAATGACTTCCAATGAAGATTGCATTATACTGAGCGGTGTTCTTAATTCATGGGAGGCATCAGCAGTGAATTCCTTTAGTCTATTGAAAGCATTTGAGATCGGCACCATCGCCCTACCTGCCATCAAATAGCCAAGCAAAACTGAAGCAACGATAAAAACAGCAGCCAAAATGATTAAAATTAGCAAGAGTGTTTTGATAACCTTCGTTTCTTCCGAAATATTTGTACCTGTATAAATGCCCCCTAGAAATTGACCATTGTCATAAATCGTTCGCCCTGAAAGAAGAATATTAACTTTTGAACCATTATCTAATTGAATGTCCAATTTCTTAACTTCATGTTCCTTAGGTTCCCAGCCTTTAATCGCGTTAAGTATTTCATTACGGATTTCTGGGTAATTTTCATCCCCTTCGATGATTGTTCCATCACTTGAAACAACATAATAAAAAGTGCGGGCATTGGGTTTATATTCGATCTCATCCCTATCAAAATGTCTATCTCTTTTTTTTCGTTCGGAATGCCACTCAAATATATCTTTTCGATGTTCTTTTAATTCTTCATGAGCTAAAGCAATTGCATTTTCTTTTTGCTCATTCGCAACAATTGAAAGAAGTGAAAAATAAGTAATAACAATAAATGATATTAAAAAAATAATAAGAAAGCTTGTGAACAATAGTGTTAGGCGCCACTGGGTTTGATTAAACAATTTGTTTTTCAATTTTATAACCTACTCCCCGAATATTTTGTATAAGATGATGTTCACCTGTATCTCCAATTTTTTTACGAAGCAAACGGACTAAAACGTCAAGATTATTGCTAGTCACTTCAGAAGAGTAACCCCATATACGATCAATCAACAAATCCCTTGGTAATGTTTGATTAGGGTGTCGTAATAATAATTCAAGCAACTGGTACTCCTTAGGAGTTAGCTGAATTTCGACACCATTTTTTTCTACGACATGTGTAACAACATTTAGCTTAATTGGACCTGCTGTCAATATTTCCTCCTTGACTAATGGTTTGTTCATTCTTCTTTGCAACGCTCGGATTCTCGCAAACAATTCTGCAAACTCAAATGGTTTGACGATATAATCATCAGCACCTATATCAAGTCCTTTAACACGATCTTCCAAACTGTCTTTAGCAGTTAGCATTAAAATCGCACCATCAAACCCACTTCGACGCAACTCGTTACAAACTGTAATTCCGTCTTTTTTCGGAATCATCCAATCTAAAATAATCAAATCATAATCCGTTGCTTTTGCATAAGAAAGAGCATCTTCTCCATTTAGAACCCAATCGACCTGATGTTTTTCCTTTCTCAACATGTGGACAATAAGATTCCCTAACCGTTTATCATCTTCAACTAACAGGAGTAACATTTGCACCAACACCTTGTCCTTTTTACTTTCATTATATAGAAAATTTTTCCTTTTGGGTTGATTTCAATTTGAGTAGTTTAACGATAAGTAAAGAAAAGATTACTGCCAATGAACTTGTATAAAGGATCATTACCCATTCCTCTTTAGTGTCTGTACCTATAAAAATGCCGTGGATACTAATGAGGATATACGACGGCAGTGCTAAACGGTGTATTTTTTTCCAAACTTTTGCTCCAATATTCGTTATTAAATCACCTGATAAAAATAGAATGACCATAACATAAAGTGATATGGTTCCTATGCCATTTAATATAGCGTGTTCTTTCGCTGTAAACGGAATTAAAATTTCTGTTAATGTATATGGGTGATGAGTATTAATATTTAATAACAAGATATGAAATAAACCAATTAGTAAACTATACCACCCTGCTGATTGATGAATAACTTGCAAATGTTTATTCAGCTTAAGATTTATTTTCATAGATAAAATGAGCCCTGCAGCCACTGATAGAAATAATAAAAAATAAGAAGTTAAACCTGCTGAACGGGTAAGTTCCCAAATTGGCACCACCATTTTACATCACGATCCTTGTAATATAATTTTTTACTTTATTATTGATAGCTACCTTTCCATTTTGATGAATAACGATACAACCCGCGAGAGGAAAATGTTCGGATAACCATTGAACTGAAGTATCGAAGCTATGCATACACAAAATCTTTGCCAAAACATCAGCTTCTGCTGTACTTGATGAAAAAACAGTTGCTTGAACAACATCAGTATCCGTTGATAATCCATTTTTTCCATTTAAAATGTGATTAACAGGTTCTCCGTTTAAATACCAGCTACGATACAATCGATTAGATGTCGCAACAGCACCATTCCTCATATTAAATTGAATGATGTCTTTATCGAAATATTTTGGGTTTGGGTGTTGGATTCCAATTGTTCTTTCCTTTCCCCATACGTATAGGTCACCACCAGCATTTACAATTCCATTGTTTTGGCCTGATTTTTTTAAAATAGTTGCAAGTTTATCAACGCTAAAGCCTTTAGCTATTCCTCCTAAATCAATCTCGTGTTTGACCTTTTTTATAACACCATTCATCCTAGACAAAAAAACAATTGGCTCATGAACGTCCCATGCGAATTTCATAGGTTCAGAATCGAAATTGACAATATTTTTTCCTTGAATATCACGAAACGTTTTGTTGTATCCATAATCTTTTAAAACTGACCCAAGGAAAGGGTTAAATAAAAATTCAGTCTTATAAGCATAATCTAAGGCCAATTTTAATACTTCGTATAAAGTTGACTCAATTTGAATGACAGTATTTATAGGTTGTTTGTTTAAATATGACAGCTCACTATCAGGGAGAAAACGTGAACAAATTTTTTCAAATTGTTCAAACCAAGCTCTTATTTTATTGATATCTATTGGGTCCGAACCTTCCATTTCAACTTCTGTATCCATTGCATGAATACGAATATAATTACTCATTATGATCTCCTCGTCCGCTGTTCGGCATGATCCATATACGGCCACCCACTTTTTGGATTAGCAATGATAACATCATTTCTATATTCGATATCCCAGTTTGTTTCATCCCAGTCAAGCGCCATTAACTGTTTTTCACGTTCTTCTTTATCTATTGCTAAATCTTTTTGGGAAAAATTGTTGTTTTCTTTTAAAATATATTTTTCAGTTTCTTTTTCTCCATCTGTATTAATAGATTGAAGAAATAGAGTAAACGTCGTAATGCTCCCTATTCCAATCATCCATTTTAACCACCTGTCTCTCATTACTAATCATCCTTTCAATTGGATTTCATTATTTTCTACTGTTTCCTTAATCTCAAAGCCTAAGCCGTTAGCAAGAACAGAAATGGCAATGTAATAATCATTATTTTGCTTAATTATTGGACGTTGCATTGGTGTTTTCCTCATATTTTCATAAACAACTCTTGAGTTATTGCGTACAATCAAATGTTTTTCTCCCTTAGTTATTTCAATGATTTCAGAATTTGGATATATGGTTGAAGTCGCACCCAAGTATTTTGCTACAGTTTCAAGTGGGACTAATAATTGGCTTCCACTAGGAATAGCGTTTATTTTTATTGGTTCTGCATTTTCTATTTTTAATAAAACTTCTCCCTCCTCATTTATAGGTAATTTTTCAAACTCTTTTGGCTGTTCTGCAATTCTTGACCATTTAAACCAATATTCTTTTGAATTTTTAGTTTTAAAAATATGTTGTCCTTTGTAATCGTCTTCCTCATCATCGTAGTCATCATGATCATCATAAAAATCATGGTCCCTATACTCATATTTATAGTGGTTCGACCTATGATGATGATCATCATCCGCTTCAACAATCACAGAAAAAACAAATAAACTAAAAACCATGGCAACAGCGATCCATAACATTTTATTTTGTTTCATTTCCATCCCTCCACAGTTACAATCCTACCCATGTAAAATGAAAAAAAAATGAAAATTAAAGATTTTTTTGTTTGTAATATCAATAGGAAATAAAAACCCACCTATTCCGCCAAATAAGCAAAATAAGTGGGTTTTAGATATTGTTAAATTACATTTTCTTGCTCTTCTTCAAACTCTTTTTCTTTTTCATTAAATTGCATAATCTTATTCAATACATACATTACTGCACCAACAAATACAGCTGACATGATCCATCCGAATGTTCGCATTGCAATAAGTATTTTATCGTATCCATCTACCCCATATTTATGAATCAACCAAATTTTCACTACGCTTTCGAGTACATCACGGAGGATTAAAAATGCCGTTAACCACTGAAAATATTTAAATACCTCTTTTGATTTATATTTTTTCAAGCTTTCTTCCCGCGGCGTCCCTTGAATATACGCTGCATCTACTAAAAAGTATAGTACAATCGGTTTTTTAATTATAATTGTAAATAGTAAAAATGCAATCATACCAAAATTAAAATAAATGCCATTCCAAAGCATCCATTCTGCTGAATCACTGATTAAGTCTAAAATTGTATTAATCATAAGTGATGACATAATGTATAAACCAGAAACATTAAATTGCCGTTCGCTAAAAAAGTTCCAAACAGTATAGACGAACGCAGGAGCTGTTGATAAAAGCATGGCATAATAATCCCCTAACGGATCTCGTCCATACTTCCAAATTACGATTGGCAAAACGATATAACAAATAATCTCAATAATCGGCTTTAATTTTTTCATAGAGTCTCCTTAAAGATATATAATTCTTAATCCATTATAATACCATTAATAGAAAAGTTAAATGTATAAATTGTTTATAAAAATATAATCCAAAAGTTCTATATAAAATAATGTGATAAATCATTATCGGCTTCCCTAACAAAAATTCGCTTGAAAAAATCCATACACAAGATGATTTCCTTAGGCACAATAAACTAATATTATAATACTAATATAATCAAACGATTGATCAGTAATAGATTTTATATTGCAAGAAAAAACACAGCCCTCTTTCATAAGAGCTGTGTTTCTAATCTTTTTAAAAAAACATTTCTCCTAAAAGGATACCTAAATTTTTAATATACCACCCTTGCTCGCATTTGTAACTAGTTTTGAATAACGAGCAAGATAACCTGTTTTAACTTTTGGTTCGAAGCCCTTCCAGTTTTCTTTTCTCTTGTTCCACTCTTCTTCCGGAACATCGACATCAATTGTACGTTTTTCAATATCGATAATGATACGGTCACCGTTTTGGACGAATGCAAGCGGACCACCTTCTGCAGCTTCAGGTGAAACGTGGCCGATTGATAAGCCACGGGATGCGCCTGAAAAACGTCCATCTGTTACTAGAGCAACTTTTGTTCCAAGACCCATACCAACGATTTGCGAAGTTGGCGCAAGCATTTCAGGCATACCTGGACCACCTTTTGGACCTTCATAACGGATAATAACAACATGACCTGGCTTAACTTCACCTTTAGCAATACCTTCTAGCGCTTCATCTTGAGAATCAAATACGATCGCTGGCCCATCATGGCGAGTAATGCCGCCTTCTACAGCACCAGATTTAATGACAGCACCCTCTGGCGCTAAGTTTCCAAATAATACGGCTAGTCCACCTTTTTCAGAATGAGGATTGTCGATAGGTCGAATGACATCATAATTTTTCACTTCATGGCCAGCAATATTTTCACCCAATGTTTTTCCAGTTACAGTTAATGTATCTAAATGGAGGGTTCCTTCTTTTTTCGCTAATTCATTTAATAAGGCATGAACTCCTCCAGCTTCATGTAAATCTTCAATAAAAACATCAGAAGCTGGTGCTAGTTTTGCCAAATGCGGAACACGCTCAGCTATACCATTGATTCGATCTAATGAATAATTAATTCCAGCTTCATTTGCCAATGCAAGTGTATGCAAAACAGTATTTGTAGAGCCACCCATTGCCATATCTAAAGCAAAGGCATTATCGATCGCTTTTTCTGTGACAATATCACGTGGTTTAATATCATTTTCAATTAAATACATTAATTGCTTTGCAGACTGTTTTACAAATTCACGTCGTTCCGGAGAAACAGCTAAAATTGTACCGTTACCTGGCAATGCCAAGCCTAGAACTTCTGCTAAACAGTTCATTGAATTGGCAGTAAACATACCAGAACATGAACCACAGGTCGGACAGCCATATTGTTCAAGTTCTGTTAATGAACCTTCATCGATAAGGCCAGATTGGTAAGCTCCTACACCTTCGAAAACAGATGATAAGGAAAGTCTTTTCCCGCTGCTAGTTACACCGGCTTTCATCGGACCGCCACTCACAAAAATCGTTGGGATATTTAAACGCATAGCAGCCATCATCATTCCTGGTGTAATTTTGTCACAGTTTGGTATGCAGACCATACCATCAAACCAGTGAGCGGCAACAACTGTTTCAACAGAATCAGCAATTATATCACGGCTTGGAAGCGAATAACGCATACCAATATGCCCCATCGCTATGCCATCATCAACACCAATCGTATTAAATTCAAATGGTACACCGCCTGCTTCACGAATGGCTTCTTTTACAATTTTTCCAAACTCTTGTAGATGAACATGTCCAGGAACTATATCAATATATGAATTAACCACTGCGATAAATGGTTTATCAAAATCTTCTTCTTTTACTCCTGCGGCACGGAGCAGGCTGCGATGAGGTGCCCTATCAAAGCCTTTTTTAATCATATTACTACGTAGTTCTGCCACGAAAATCCCTCCAACTATTGTCTAAAAAGTTTAATAAATTGAAATTATAAAATATTGTACCACTAATTCTATTATCAGGACAGTAAAAATTTAATTTTAGACATATGACAGTTCCCTATTAGTTAATAATTATTACCTTTTATTATTTGATCTTTATTCCCTTTCAATGTATTTCCTTCACTTCATGACTTAATATTCAAATTGAACATCTCAAAGGAATTTATTTCATATTTCCAAAAACTACTAATCATTCTTTAAATAAGGCAGAAAACATTCGTTTGTTTCTTTCGTTTCGCACTTTTGTATTTTATTTGATATAATTTGATAGATTAAATAAAAATTGGAGGATTTATTATTAATGATAACTGTTAGTAATGTGAGTTTACGATACGGTGGCCGAAAGCTGTTTGAAGATGTAAATATTAAGTTTACACCAGGGAACTGTTACGGTTTGATCGGGGCAAATGGAGCCGGGAAATCTACTTTCTTGAAAATATTATCTGGCGAAATTGAACCTCAAACCGGAGAAGTTTATATGGAACCTGGCCAAAGGCTCGCCGTTTTAAAACAAAACCATTTTGAATATGAAGATTTCGATGTATTAACAACTGTAATTATGGGACATTCCCGTCTATATGAAGTCATGCGGGAAAAAGATGCGATCTATATGAAACCTGACTTTAGTGATGAAGATGGAATTAGAGCAGCTGAACTTGAAGCGGAGTTTGCTGAAATGAACGGCTGGGAAGCTGAATCTGAAGCTGCGATTCTATTGTCAGGTCTTGGAATTCCAGAGGAATTGCATACAAAAAAAATGGCCGAATTAACTGGCGGTGAAAAAGTAAAAGTCTTGTTGGCTCAAGCATTGTTCGGGAAACCTGATGTACTACTTCTCGATGAGCCAACGAACCATTTAGATTTGAAAGCAATTTCTTGGCTTGAAGAATTTCTTATTAACTTTGAAAATACAGTCATCGTTGTATCCCATGACCGTCATTTTCTAAATAAAGTTTGCACGCACATTGCTGATTTAGATTTTGGGAAAATTCAAATCTATGTCGGAAACTACGATTTTTGGTATGAATCTAGCCAGCTTGCTTTAAAGATGGCTCAAGAAGCTAATAAGAAGAAAGAAGAAAAAATTAAGGAACTGCAAACGTTCATTGCACGTTTTAGTGCCAATGCTTCAAAATCTAGGCAGGCAACATCGAGAAAAAAACTGTTGGAAAAAATTACGCTTGATGATATTAAACCTTCATCACGCCGCTATCCATATATTAACTTTACACCAGATAGGGAAATTGGCAACGACTTGCTTCGTGTTGAAGGGTTAACAAAAACTATTGATGGCGTAAAAGTATTAGACAACATAAGTTTTATCATGAACAAAGGTGATAAAATAGCGCTTGTTGGAACAAATGATATCGCAAAAACTACTTTATTTAAAATTTTAATGGGAGAAATGGAGCCTGACAGTGGTACTTTCAAATGGGGAGTAACAACCTCTCAAGCTTATTTCCCTAAAGACAACTCGAAGTATTTTGAGGATTGTGATTTAAATCTAGTCGATTGGTTGCGGCAATTTTCTCCAAAAGATGAAAGTGAAAGCTTTTTGCGCAGCTTTTTAGGAAGAATGCTGTTTTCCGGTGAAGAAGTATTGAAAAAAGCAAGTGTTCTCTCTGGAGGAGAAAAAGTTCGTTGCATGTTGGCAAAAATGATGCTTAGCGGTGCGAACGTACTTTTATTGGATGAACCGACAAACCATTTGGATCTTGAATCTATCCAAGCACTAAACAACGGATTAATTGCATTCAAAGGTTCAATGCTGTTTGCTTCCCACGACTATCAGTTTGTTCAAACGATTGCTAACCGCATCTTTGAGATCACCCCAAAAGGTTTGATCGATAAACAAATGACGTATGAAGAATATTTAGAAAACCAAGCTATTCAAGAAAAAGTTGCTGAAATGTATCGATAAAAAAATGAGCTGCTACAAGTTCGAAACTTGAAGCAGCTCATTTTTATTCTTTGTTATTCTAGCTTTAAAACTATATGGCAGCATATTCTTTTTCTTTTATTTCATTTTCCGCAGGAAATTCTTCACCGTATTTTTTTATGCCAAAAGCAGTGCGAATGAATGGAAATTCAAGTCCCCAACGGCTAAACCATTCTCTTTTAATTTGCTCATTATATAAATTTTTTTCAGCCATTTCAATTAGTTCATGCTCATAAAGTTCACTGATTCTTTTCGTCATATTTTGCACATCCTTTAAAAAAATAAATTACCAAATTTCGTAAAAAATCATTAATTGTAGTTTAAACTCTATTAACTAGCTTAATACAAATCCAAAAAATTTGTTTGACGAATTAAAGAATTTTTATCGTTTATTTTTTTATTAGTTGACCGCGCGTAACACCTAATTGATTTGTAGCTTTTAATGTTTTCCATACACTTGTTCCAGTTCTTTTTCCTTCAAGCGCTTCACGATATAACTGAATCACTTCTTGAACTTTTTTAGCATCTTCTTCTAAAAATTCTATTCGATAATGACTTATGCCTGCATTCAAGAAATTGGCAATATACTCTGCTCCAGACTGTTCGATAGCATTATAAACTGTATTTCGACAGCCGATATCGACACGGACTGGATGTATCATACCAATGCGGTCTTGCAACGAAATTCTATGCTTTTCACACGGACGGCCACAATTTGTAAAATCAGTTCCTTCACTTAGAAAAGTGCAATAGACACAATGTTCTGTATGGAACATAGGTAAGTGCTGATGGATGACTATCTCAATTTTTTCTTCAGGTACATGTTCCAATAAATCAAACATTTGTTGAATATTTAAATCATAAGATGGTGTTATTCTCGACAAGCCGCGTTCTAAAAATAAATCTACTGCTTTTGAATTGGCTATGTTTAATGAGAAATCACCAATTAATGGCAAAGTCACATTTTGTTGTTGATAGTAATAAATGGCACCAAGATTCCTCACTAAAATAGCGTCAGGAGATGCTTTAATAATTCCATGTAAGATTCCATTTTCGCCAGGCATATGAATTCTTGGTGTTGCCAATGCAATTGGTTTTTGGTAGGCCCTTGCGATTTGTACAGCTTTTGGATAGTCGGTAGTAAACTCAAAATCGGCATAAATAAAATCAACATCTGTTTGGCAGCTTGCTTCAATTTGTTCTAACGAACGACAAAGTGAAATTAATGATGGATAAAGACTTTGCTCTTTTTTTGATTGTTTCCTAGTACTATTAATTGTCTCAACTTGGTTTTTTTGATAACGATATGGGGTTTGGCGCAGTAACAAAAGCTTATCCACTGCTTCTCTTCTAATACGATTCAATTCTTTAACAGGAATAATCACATCTTCTTTCAAATCTACTTCGATTTGAGACAATTCAAAAATCGTACCTCCAAGCCGCCCTAGTTGCTCTTCTAAATATTCTTTTGTTAAAGGACGTTTAATGGCCTTTTCCAAATTAACCGTTGATTCAATTGTTACATAATTGTTTGTAACTTCATCGTGCCAAACGGTTTTTAGAGGTTCACCGACTGATCCTGTGACTGAAACACCAAGCGGAAAGAGTCGAAAAGCTTTTTCGGTTTCAAATGTTTTCCGTAAACGTTTTTCCAACTCTTGATCGCTTGTTTTCCATATTTTGTCGCCAACATGAACCTTCGTAAGATTAATATCATGGCGACCAGGGACAATTTCTACGAGCCCTTGTTTTACTTCTCCATCTATTTTTTTACCCTTCTTTCGAAGATCATAAACACGTCCGCCTTCTTCTTTTTCTTCAGGTCTACCTGCATCGAATACAATCCCATCCCCGCGTTTAAGGGGTGCTTCAATCTCGCAGAGAACTGCATCTTTTAACACTTTTTTCACTGTCCCAAGATACACGCCTCTGCTTTTAGGAAAAGTCCCGTCAAGCAACTGTTTATGGTTTGTCCCTTTTAAAAAGCCAAAGGTAAAACCGCGGCTAAAGCTTTGTTGAAGCTCTCTTATTTCTTCTTTTGATGGTTTATAATTCCTTCCAGCCAAATACTCATCAATTGCTTTACGATATTTGCTAACAACATTAGCTACATATTCAGGCGATTTCAACCTTCCTTCAATTTTAAAAGTAGTAACGCCCGATTCTATGAGCTCGGGAATAAGCTCCAAGGCTGCTAAATCCTTTGGTGAAAGTACGTAAGCAAGATTGCCCATTTCTTTTACTTCACCATCAACGATTAAATCATATGGTAGGCGACAAGCTTGAGCGCATTCTCCACGGTTAGCTGAACGACCGCCTAACATTTCCGATGTTAAACATTGTCCAGAATATGAAACACACAAAGCACCATGAACAAATACTTCAAGTGGTACATCTGTTTGATCTGCAATCATACGAATTTGCTTAAGATTGTTTTCACGGCCTAATACAATAACCTCAAGATTATAGGGTTTTAAAAATTCAACTGCTTCCGAAGAGGTGACAGTCATCTGAGTAGAGCCATGAATTGGGAAATCAGGTGATATATCCCTGATCATTTTCACTAGACCCATATCTTGAACAATTAGACCGTCTACACCAGCATCAATGCATGCTTCCACGATTTTACTGGCTTCATTCATCTCTTTTTCAAAAATAAGAATGTTTAGGGTAACATACCCTTGAACATGATATTTGTGTAAATAAGCCATAATTTCAGGAAGCTCATCTATATGAAAATTTTCCGCGCGTACTCTAGCATTATAATTTTCAATTCCAAAATAAACTGCATCCGCTCCATTAGCTACTGCCGCTCTAATGCAATCCCAATTACCAGCAGGTGCCAATAATTCAATCGTATTTCTCTTGATGCGATTCAAGCTCTCAATCCTCTCTCTTTCGTTCACTCAAAGAATAATTTTACTTGATTCGTTAAAAAAAATCTATAGACAATCCTCCTTCCCAGGCAGCCTGATAGGGGATTTAGGCACGCTAATGATATCTAACCAAAGCTTTTCCAACATAATGAAATAATTATATCTAGTGTTAACATAGTTCTTTTAAAATACTTCAGCAAAAAAGGCTGTCCAGAAAAATGATATTTAGGCCTCTGACTTTTAGATGCTGCATTCTTAAAATTTTTTGCAAGTCATTTTCAGAGGCTTTTCCTTTTCTGACAACCCACTTTTTGTCACATCATTATTTTTTGTTTCTCAAAACACAATGTTCTATTTTTTATCCTAATCCATGTTTAATGAGCTTTTTAGACTTCTTCAAAATAATCTTTATAATAGCCGCCCACTTTGCCTGTGTTATCAATGATAAAGAGAAATTCGTCGGTTTCATTTTTAACTTCATATGTTTTCCCTACAGTTAAAACACGATTAACCATATATTTTTCAGCATTTGTATGTACACACTTTACTTTTTTAATTGTTTCTTTATTTTGCCATGATTGGTTGATCATTTTATTGAACCCCTTTTCTTTTTATTTCATGTACTTAATTATAATCATGACAGCTTTTTTTTCCAACATTAATAACATTTAGTTTGCAAGATCTTTCCCAATTTTTTCAACTTTTTTATTTTTTGTTCCCAACAATAAACAACCGCCAAAAATAAATAGTCCACTAGTAATAATAAAAACAGAAGATATGCCATATATCCCGGCTAAAAATCCTCCTATAACAGGACCAATAACATTGCCGAGAAAACGAAAACTCGTATTGTATCCTAATACTTCACCTTGAATCGAATAAGGGACAATATGGCGGATATAGGCAGTTATACAAGGAATAACGCCACCAATAATCATTCCAAAAAATACTCTTAATAAGATTAACTGCCAAATTGAAGTGACAAAAGCTTGTGGAAAAAATGCTAAAGCACCTAAAAATGACAATAAAAGCAAAACTTTTTCATAGCCGATTCTGTCTCCTAGCTTTCCCCATTCTCTAGCCATTAGTAAATTACCAAACCCAACGGCTGAAAAAGTAGCACCTGATAAAAATGCTAAATTTTGTTCACCGTGCAACTCACTTACGTAAATCGCGAGTAATGGTTGAATACTTAAATTAGCAATCTGCACGATCATGCCTACGAGCATTACAACTAGAAGCGGCTGATATGTAAAAATTAAACGAAAGACTTGTTTACCGGAATAAGATAATAATGTTTCTTTATCATGTATTGGACGTATTTCTTGAACGAAAAAAAGAATAATGAGAGAAGTGCAAAAAATAATTGTTGAAGTTAATAGAAACGTATATTTAAAACCGAAAGAATCTGCAAGTATTCCTCCGAGCAAAGGACCTAATAAACCTCCAGATACAGCACCGGTTTGGAGAGTACCCATTACTTTTCCGGCTATTTCTTTTGGAGTTTGGGTGGCAATAAAAGCTTGAGCCATTGAGATAAAACCAGCAAAAAAACCGATGATTAATCTTAACAGAAATAATTCATAAACAGATCGGGCAAAACTCATTAAAAATATACAGATTGAAGCCCCAACTGATAAAAATAATAAAACTTTTTTTCTTCCATAGCGGTCACCAAAGCGGCCCCACATCGGTGAAACAATAAAAGCAATAACAAAAGTTATCCCGAATACGAATCCAGACCATCGAAGTACGAAAGCGGTTGAATAGTTCCCCATTGAATTGATTAATAGTGATAAAAAAGGCAAGATCATCGTAAAACTACCGCTAATCAGGAAACTACCCACCCACATGATCCCTAAATTTCGTTTAAGTACTTGAATAATCAGCACCTCTTCTATCATACTAAAAACAAAAGGTCCAGTTCCCGTCTTAAAATTTTGGGGACTAGACACATTGTTTCAAACATATTTTAAGCATTTTTTCTTTACTAAGATTCTTGGCGACATTCTTCAAACCAGTGGTCCAAAACTTTTGCATCTAATATCTTCTTTTCAATAAATGAGATTTGAGTATGAGTAAAGAATGATTTCCAATCTATGCCAAGTTCACTTGCTAATTTCGTAACAGTTAATAATTCTTGCCATGCAACATAACGCTTATACCAAAAAAATGTAGGTTGTTCACTCATATATGGATATAAATCATCGAACTCTGTATGCTTACATTCTACCGTTCTTTCAAACTGGATTTTTGCTGCTTTAACTTTTTCTTCAAAGAAGGCATTCAATTTCTTTTGGTCCATCCTTCTACCCTCCATTTCTATTTCGTTTTTTATTTATATGCATTATAACATGAAAACATGTTTCTGTTTCATTTATATTCTAACAGTTTTTCAAAGATTTGGACAGAAAGCTGCTCATGATCCATTATATCTTCCTAGGCCATTTTTATTCTTTTAAACTAAAAAAATTCATATTTTTTTGAGATTACTCTAAATGATTTAATCTTTTAATAGCCTTTCTTAATTTTTTGTAAATTGAATGGTTTAATATTATACTTTTATTTTTTAAGAATTGGTATGAAAAGAGATTGTGGTATAATAATCATCAGCTTTTTGTCAAAAATCTATAACAAATTCAAAAATATGAGGGAACGACATGGAACAAACATTCAATAATAAACAAAAACTAATATTGCTATTAAAAATTTTTATCCCTATATTAATTACCCAGCTAGGCCTTTATTCGATGAATTTTTTTGATACAACAATGTCTGGAAAAGCAGGAGCAAATGACCTAGCGGGAGTTGCAATTGGGGCAAGCCTATGGGTTCCAATTTTTACAGGAATAAACGGTATATTAATGGCGGTAACCCCAACGGTTGCTCAATTATCAGGATCTGGAAAAATAAAGGATATCCCATTATCCGTCATCCAAGCTATTTATTTATCACTCCTAATTTCAATAATAATCTTAGTTATTGGTATGATTGCTATCGATCCAATTTTAAATCAAATGAAATTGACCAAGGAAGTTCGCACAATTTCTAAGCATTATTTAATAGGACTTGGATTTGGAATTATTCCTTTATTTATCTATACTGTACTTCGTTGTTTTATCGATGCTTTAGGGCATACGAGAGTGACGATGATGATCACCCTTCTTTCTCTGCCCATTAATATATTTTTTAATTATGTTCTAATTTTTGGAAAATGGGGGTTTCCTAGACTGGGAGGGATAGGTACAGGTTATGCAACAACAATTACCTATTGGGTCATATTAATCGTTACTCTCCTTATCGTAATCAAAGCAAAACCCTTCAATTCTTATCAGCTATTTCGAAATTATTATTCTATACAAATAAAATATTGGAAGGATCTATTAAAAATTGGAGTTCCGATTGGATTTGCTGTCTTTTTTGAAACAAGTATTTTTTCAGCTGTAACACTATTGATGAGCGAATATAATACTATTACCATCGCTTCCCATCAAGCTGCGATGAATTTTGCTTCATTTCTATATATGATTCCATTAAGTATCTCAATGGCTTTAACAATTGTAATTGGCTTTGAAGTGGGTGCACAAAGATATTTAGATGCAAAAGCCTACAGCTTTCTTGGCATTTCGTTTGCCATTTTGCTTGCTTTTTGTACATCAATTTTTTTGTATAATTTTAAAATAGAAGTAGCTTCCTTTTATACAAATGACCCACGTGTTTTAGAATTAACTGCACAATTTCTTCTTTATGCAATATTATTTCAAATGTCAGATGCAATTGGTGCACCTATTCAAGGTGCACTCCGAGGTTATAAAGATGTTAATGCAACTTTTATAATGGCTTTTATTTCTTATTGGCTTATCGGTTTGCCTACAGGTATCTTATTAGCTAAATTTACTGTATTAGAGGCTTTCGGTTATTGGGTTGGTTTGATCATAGGTTTAGCTGTTGGGGCGGTTACTTTGTTTTGGAGATTACGTTATATTCAGACAAAAAAATTTAAGCAGGATGCAGAAATATCAATTGCCTAAAAATATTGTGAAAAAGGCTGCCAAAAAAATTTGGCAGCCTAATTTTTACCACATGTATACCACTTACTTATTTTCTTGATGTAATTCCTTTATCTTTTTTTCGTTTGGAAGCCATGCTGTCAAAACTCCTATTAGTGGTAGAAAACTTGCATATAATAACGTCGTTGAAATACCAATTTGATCACCTAACCATCCGAGAGCAATAGAACCAATAGCACCAAGTCCAAATGAAAGACCAATAATCATGCCTGAGACCATACCTACTTTACCAGGCAAAAGTTGGTGGGCATAAACGACCGAAACAGAGAAACTACAAAGGAGAATAAAACCAATAGCTGTTAGTAAGACCATTGAAAAAACCTTTCCTGCATAAGGAAGCATAATACATAAAGGAGCAGCGAGTGCCATTGAATAAAAAAGAACATTTTTCATCCCGATTTTATCTGCAATCGGTCCTCCAAGAAATGTACCAACTGCTCCAGCAGCTAAAAATAAAAAGATATAAAATTGGGCTTCGTCAATTCCTAATCCAAACTTATCTATTAAATGGAAAGCAAAATAATTTGTAATTGCAGCGTGATAAAACTGTCTAACAAACACTAAAAATACCAATAGTAAAAAGGCAATTTTTATAGCTTTTCCGACTGGCACAGCTTTTTTAGAATCGTGTTTTTTCAAAGTTTGCTCGACTAAAAGCTGCTTTCCATACCATTTTGAAATATAGATTAAAATCAAAACAGCTAAAAAAGCTACAAAAGTAAACCAAATCGCACCTTTTTGTCCTAGAGGAACTAATACTAATGCTGTGATTAGTGGTGCTAATGATTGACCAGCATTTCCGCCAACTTGAAATACAGATTGGCCGAATCCTTTACGATTCCCAGAAGCCATATGAGCAACTTTGGAGGCCTCAGGATGAAAAGTTGCTGATCCAATTCCAAGTAACATTACCGATAATAAAATGACTCCGTAAGATGGTGCTAATGCTAGTCCAAGCATGCCAACTAGCGAAAACGATAATCCTATCGGCAATAATTTCGGCATCGGATGTTTATCTGAAAATACACCAACGACCGGCTGCATAAGTGATGCTGTCATATTAACAGCAAAAGCAATCATTCCAAGTTGAGTAAAATTAAATCCTAAAGATTTAGCAAGAATTGGAAACATTGCTGGAACAACAGCTTGAATTGTATCATTCAACAAATGGACGAGTCCTATAATGAATAAAATATGATAAACGGTTCTTGACTTCTCTATAGGGCTCTGCTGTACAGAAGCATTTTGCAATTGGGCATTCATGTCGGTCTCCTTTCTTTCAAAATCTTCAGCGATTAATTACAAATTATTTATATTGTACATTTAAAGATATTAATTAGAGAAAAATGAATCGAAAATTATTTATCTAATTTTATCATGATTTTTTTGTTTATCCACTTGTATTTGCTCAGAAAAATTCCTAATAAATTTCAAAATATATATTGAAATTTTCGTGAATTTTTGTTATTGTACAAGAAACTTCATAAAATATTACTTCAACTTTTTATTGAAGTGAGCATAGAGGTGCGAAAACCATGAGTACACAATGGGAGGATAATGAGGTCTAATGATCATTGTCGAAAGGGGAATTCGCCGAAGTGCTGGGAATCTCATTGTCTCAGACACTGGTTTTGTATCGAATAGGTGCAAAACTGTCATATAGCTAAGCTATATGGAGAGCTATCTCACGCATTGGAACAAATGAACATACATTTTCCATGCAACAACGGTAGCTTTCGTTGTTGCTTTTATTTTGCTTATGAAAAATTTTTTGAAATGAGGGTGTAATCATGAATTTCGGAAGAATTTTAACAGCGATGGTGACACCATTTAACGAACGAGGAGAAGTTGATTTTACAAAAGTAGAAGAATTGGTTCATTATTTAATTGAAAATGGAACAGAAGGACTAGTCGTTGCTGGTACAACTGGTGAGTCACCAACATTAACAACAGATGAAAAAGTTGCATTATTTAAGCAAGTAGTCAAAATTGTCAATGGTCGTATTCCCGTTATTGCGGGTACAGGCTCCAATAATACTTATGCGTCCATTGAATTGACAAAAAAAGCTGAACAAGTAGGTGTGGACGGTGTAATGCTCGTTGTACCTTACTATAACAAACCATCACAAGAAGGGCTTTACCAACATTTTAAAGCAATTGCTCAATCCACATCTTTGCCTGTTATGCTTTATAACATTCCAGGGCGCAGTTCAGTAAATATGGCACCGGAAACAGTAATTAGATTATCAAAAATCGAAAATATTGTCTCTGTTAAAGAAGCTAGTGGAAACTTAGATGCAATGGCCAAAATTATTGAAGAAACAGATGACCGTTTCAGCTTATACAGTGGTGATGACAGTTTGACGTTGCCTGTTCTTGCAATTGGCGGTGTTGGAGTTGTTTCTGTGGCATCCCATGTAATTGGTAATGAAATGCAAACGATGGTCCAAGCATTTTTAAATGGGGATTTAAAAGAAGCTGGTGCAATTCATCGAAAATTATTACCAATCATGAAAGCTCTCTTTGCTGCACCAAGCCCTGCACCAGTAAAAGCAGCATTGCAACTTAAAGGAATCAACGTTGGATCTTTACGCCTGCCACTTGTTCCATTAACGAATGAGGAGAAAAGTGAATTAGAAAAAGCAATGGAACCAATATTGCAAAAACAAAAATATCTTTCTACAAATTTCACTTAATTACGCCTATTGCCAGACAATATTAAGAAAGCCTATAATAAAAATATAGGCATCATCCTAATTGTATTATTGGGAAATTGTTTATAATTAATCTCCTCTATGGACAGGTGATTCTTTTTATGATGGATGAAAGCGGCAGGGCAAAACATTTGAATTTAATTGATTTTACAGATGCACGCACAAAACGGGGTTTGTTATTTTTACAAAAACACAAAAATGTACCCAAGTATAGAAACAAAAATGAAAGTTTTCCAAACGAGCTTATGTTTACACAAGCCTATAAACAAGGGTTGCCGATTGAACTAAAAATTTACAAGTTTCCATTTGATCAAACTGCTATCGTGCAAGGACGTATTTTTCACATTGATAAAAGGAATCAAAAAATCTTAATTATCAATGGTAAAAACGGTAATACAAAAATTTGCACACCGGTTTCATTTTCTCAAATTATTACTGCAAAAATTATACATTCTAAACTTCAATAAAGCAATAAAGAAAAGCCTCGGCTTTTCTTTTTTTATTCTTCATGACATGTTAGGTACGTTTTAAACACTTTCGTTTTTTTGAATTCATCCCACTCATGGAATAAATCCAGACCATCCCCGGAATACCCTAATATTTCAAAATTATATTTATCCGTATATACATGTTTAAAGCCGTGTTTTTTCCAAAACGGCTGAGATTCATTCCAAGCATCCAAATATACAAAAAAATGATGTTGATCAGCATATTCTAATATTTTTTTCAATATTTTACTTCCCAATCCCGATCGCCTTTTTGATTTTGGAAGACGAAGTAAGCCTATAAAAAGGACTTTTTCATCTTCATCGAAAAAAACATCTAACACTACATTGTCACAACCAAAACCTGCATCACACATCAATTCATCTATCCGAAATAAAAATCTCCCTTCACATTCCATGTATCTCGCTTCAAGTCCATGTTCGGCGAAAAGAGATAAAATGGAATCTAATGTACTTTTAAACCCTTTTAACATAATTAATTTACACCTCCTCCCATATCATACCATGTATTTGATTGTCTTATCTGCCAGTAAAGTACGCTAGAACTGAAGATTTTGTGAAAAATAAAAAGACTGCCAAAGAGCAGTCTTCTTAGCGCTTTCTAGCAGTAGGAGAGTATTCTTTACTGTGAGCGATTTCTTTAGCTTCAAGAACATCAGCGGATGTATGGTTATTTTTCTTTTCCCGTGTGCTGTTACGATCTTTTTTACCCATCGTAATCCTCCTTTTGTTTTCAATGACCTATTTGATTAGGAACGATTATAGTTTGGATTACTGGGTAATTTTTAATTCTTCAATGATTTATATTTTATTATCTTTACTTTCAATTATCAAATTTTTATTTTATGAATATTTCTTAATTACTTGATATAACATATCTTTAATGTTATGTGCGTTATCATTTGTGATTGTTAAACGTAAGTTTGTTTCATCTAGATTAAGCATTTCAGATAATAGACCACCGATACTTCTCGCTTTCCGATCTACTTGTATTAACAGCTCGAGATAATTGCGATTCGTTTCTAGGAAAATGATTTCAAGTTCGTCTAAACGGCCTCTAAATTCACCTTTTGTTGGTACGAATTCAAATTCTTGTACAAATGGCAAACGTCTTCTTGCATGAAATGGTGCTGCTTCACATTCGACTTCACGTAAACGGAAACCGAGATCGGTTACTGCATTAAATACTTTGCTCATTAATGGTGATGGATGAACTTCAATATAATCCCTGTCTGAAGGATCGATGGCATTTTTAATATCGAGACCGGTTTCTACCCAAACTCTCGTTTTTCCGTAAGAAATAGGGGTATCAATCGGTAATTCAAATGAAAAAGGCACCTCACGCTTTTCTTTAGCTTTGATCGTAAACCGTTCAGTTAAACGGAATTTCCCAACGACACACTCTTTATGCACTTTTTTATCGTCTATTTCTTGTTCATAACTTGTCATGACTTTTAAATAAATATCATCTACGTCCTGATCAATTTTTCCTCCTTGTATAACAATACGCCCATTTACTTCATCGCCGGCTACTAATCGGTCGTTAGCTAAAATTGTATCAACTTTAGCCGCTCCAATTCCAATACTTGCAAACATTTTATCTAAAAATGACATGGTGGTTTCCTCCCTTCATTTCCCTATCCATATCATACCAGTTCCCCCTCAAAGATGAAAAGTTGAAACTTTATATAAATCTTCATAAATAATTTTGTCAACTGAACAGTTTTAACAAGTTAGCTCGCTTGAAAATCACCGATATTTACATTACGCGAATTTTTCAATAATAATATTAAAAATTAATAAAGTAAACATGGAATTAAATTGAATTTCAAAATTCTAGTAAGATTCACCATACAAATCGCTTCAAAATTGATAAAAATTCCAAGAAAAAAGGACCAAAAACGTCGTTATTACGACTTTTCCTAGTCCATTGCTCTATAAAAAATTATTCCACATATACAGCTGTTCCGTAAGCAATGATTTCGGAGGCATTTTGCATGATGGCTGAAGATTGCAAACGGACAGCAATAATGGCGTTCGCCCCCCTATTCTTTGCTTCTTCAACCATTCGACTGATGGCAACTTGTCTTGCTTGATCCATCATTTCCGAATATTGTTTAATCTCACCGCCAACAATTGTCTTTAAGCCAGCCAGAATATCTTTGCCAATATGTTTGGAATGGACAGTATGCCCTTTCACAAGCCCTTTTAATTCTTTAATTTCCTTTCCCGGTACAAAATCGGTCGTAACGATAATCATCTTTCATCTTCCTTTTGCTTTTTTAAATATTAGCTTTTCCTAATTGTTTTAAAATAAGTGTAACTTAACAATGGCATTTTTGTATAGATGGCTTCATTATTAACAAGAAATTTGCCCCTGTTTTGTTTTTTGGCTTGTATAGTCATTAAATAAGAAAGTTGATCAAGTGAAAATTTTGGTTTAAGAACCATTTTTATTTTTTGATCATCCATGGAATGTAGTCGAATATCAGCAAAAATTTGATTTATTAAACCTTGAGAGACATAAGTACGGCCTTTATAAATAAAAGATTTTCCAGTTGACGGAATTAGTCGGTCTCCGATTGCCAATGAATGATTGGCAAAAGAAACTGTAATATTTTTTATTAATTTTTTTTCATATTCATCTCTTTTCTTATATGCACGAAGCAACAGTTTTCTCGTATCAATATATCTACCTTGAGCATCCCCTTTTAAAACTACAACAAAATAACGGTGGCCTTTATGTTCAGCAATTGTTACCAAATTCCGCCTGGCTGGATTTGTGTAACCAGTTTTTCCTCCAATAATTCCATCGACAAATAAATTTGTATCTTTCAAAAAGCTATTTGTCGTCTCCCAAGTCCTAACAATTTTCTTCCCGTTTTTATTACGATATTCCGCTTTAAATTTGGAAGTATTGATCATTTTCAAGAAGTGCTCATTTTTGCTGGCAGCTTTCAAAATTAATGCTAAATCATAAGGAGTCGTATAGTGATCAGGATGGTGATAGCCGTGAGAATTTACAAAATTGGAGTTCTTGGCGCCAATTTCGTTCGCTTTTTCATTCATTAGCTGGGCAAAAGCGGATTCAGAACCAGCAATATGTTCGGCAATGGCTAAAGCACAATCATTTCCGGAATAAAGGAGCATACCGTAAAGAAGTTGCTCCAAGGTTAAGACATCACCTGGTTGTATAAATACTCTGCGGCTGTCACTTGGCAGCTGATTAACACTTTTTGAAACGGTAATTTTATCTGATAAATTACCACGTTCTAGAGTGATTAAGGCAGTTAATACTTTCGTTGTACTAGCAGGGTAAAAAGTTGAAAAGCCATTTTTTTCGAACATAATCTTATTTTCATTATCCTCCATAATTAGAACACCTGAAGAGGAAACATTTTCTACGAAAGTTAAACTTGAAGGAGATTTTGGTTCTTCTTGAGTAAGTGTCGGTATTTCAAAAATCTTTTGATGGGAATGTCCAATGATAAGGTGTTCTTGTCTTTCATCATATGTGACCGATTTTTGAACAAAGTTTGCAACCGCTTTTAACGGTAAAAAGTTTTGCCCTTCAAATATGATGATCGGCTCTTGAACAGGGAATTCTTTTCCATCACTATTTATCAATAAACGTTTAAAAACAGCATCTCCCGTTTCCTTTTCTGCAAATACGGCAAGTGGTCCTAACAATAATATTACTAAAAAAAATAAAAAATGGCACAGTACAGACAGCAATTTTACCATTTCGCTCACACACCTTAACAATTTACTATTGCTAGAATTGTATGAGCATGTCCATCTACATATGAATAAAACTTTAAAATATTCCATGAATTTGATATATTTAATTAGGAATTGAATATTGGTGGCGTTTTTTAATATAAAAATAAGATATGTTTATTATTTAATAAACAATAAACATTGGAGTGTACTTTATGAAAATAAAACATTTGGAGAATGTTCTTTTTATTTCATGGGCCGTTTCGTTAATAGCAACAGCGGGAAGTTTATATTTTTCAGAGGTTTTAAAATTTATACCATGTGAATTATGTTGGTTTCAAAGAATTTTTATGTATCCACTTGTATTTATCCAAGGAATTGCTGTCGTAAAAAAAGATTTTTATATTTATCGATACGTTCTCCCTTTGTCTATCATAGGAGGTTTAATATCTACTTATCATTATTTGCTTCAAAAAGTTCCATTACTATCTGCGAACATGGATACTTGCGGTATCGTTCCTTGTTCAAGTGCCTATATTAATTGGCTGGGATTTATTACAATTCCTTTCCTTGCATTAATTGCATTTATTATCATAACTGTAGTAAACATATACATATTTAAAAAAATGAAAAAAGGTGAATTTTAATGAAAAAAATCATTATTTTTGGAGTCATAATTTTTGCGATTTTTGTATCACTTGGGATTTTAACCAATATGAAAAATAAGGAGTTAGCTGAAGGTAACCCATATAATAAAGAAACGCTTCATCCAGCCACCATTGACCAATTGGATGATCCTCTTTATCAAAATTTAATCATGCCGGATGAATTAAGTGATCAATTAAAAAACAATGGCACAGCTTTTATTTACTTTTATAGCCCAACTTGTGAACATTGTAGGAAAGCGACGCCAATTGTTGTCCCTATGGCGAAAGAACTTGGGATAAATCTTCAACTTTTCAATTTACTCGAGTTCGAATTTGGTTGGGATGACTATAAAATAAATGGTACACCAACGATCATTTATTTTGAAAATGGAAAAGAATCTGCAAGAATTGAAGGCAGTGTTGAAGCGGAACAATTTAAGCAATGGTTTCTTGAAAATAAATAATCCCAAAAAACAATGAAAAATGAAGAAAGCCTATAAAAAATTGCGATTTTGCAAGATTTATAGGCTTTTTCTTTTCAAAATTTACTTTTCTGAATATTTGCAAATTACAGAACATTATAGTATTATAAAGCTTATATACGGAAAGGAGTGGATTTAATGATCAATGGAATTGAGAAAATCTATGAAAACAGTGAAAATGTAAAAGTGCATTATGTTGGATTTATTACCAATAATGCAAGATATGATTTTGCAATAACGTATTCAACTATGTTTTTTGGCAAATCATTATTGACCTGTTTACAAACCGGCCGCACGATGCTCGTTGACGGTGAAGATATTCAAGATCCAGAACATTTTTGCCGCCTCTTTAATCATTGTGATGACCAAGAGTTTCAGACCCTCTCAAATTTCTTTTCAACGAAAATCCCATCAAGTTTCCATTCTGAACAATATTAATAATTGAATGCCCATTCTTTTGAATGGGTTTTCTTATTTTCAGGAATTGTATGGAAGAATTCATTCATTGTACAAGTATAAGCTTGATCACTTTAATCCTATTCTTTTGATTTTTTTAAAATGACCTTTTCCACAAATTTCATACATGGTTGACCTGATATGCGGAATACATAGTCAGCTGGAATTTGCTGTGTTTTAAATCCAAAAGCCTTACAGCCCCTTGGAAAACGTTGATCCCATGTCGTATAAAAATATTGGCATCTCAAACAATTAATTCGTTCCTTATTCATGAATCTCAACCTTTCTGAAAGAAATTCTACTTTATTTTCTATAAAAAATCTACGTATCTTATCTATACATAATTTAAATTAAATAGACATATTTATGGACAAGGAACGAGTATATAAAGAAAGTGGAATCATTATGACAAAAAAATTAGAAACATATTGTCTTATTTTTATTGGAGCTGTTTTTCAAGGGATCGGCATGTCGTTATTTTTATTTCCACATGATATCCCATCAGGTGGAGCAGCGGGTATTGCAATTTTGTTACATTATTTTTTTTCTATTCCTTTAGGGACTGGTCTTTGGGTTGTAAACTTTATTTTTTTATCAGTTGCCTTAAAGTATTTCGGTTTTTCTTGGACAATTCGGACGATGTTTGCTGTTACAATAACTTCCATTACTGTTAGTTTATTGACATCGTCTTTTACGATCCCACAATCCCATGTGATTATCGATTTGTTTTTCGGAAGCATTTTTTTTGGATTTGGTGTTGGTCTTTTAATTCGAAACGGCGCTTCTAGTGGTGGGATGGTCATTCCTGCATTGATGATTTCCAGTGCCTATCAATTTCGTCCAGGAAGAGTGATGTTTTTTATTAATTTATCAATCTTTTTATTTACATCATTTATAATCTATTGGAAAATTATTATTTTTGCAGTTTTATGTCAATGGGTGTCTACAAAAATTATTGATTTTATTTACGATTTTGAGTTTCCTGTTATTTCAAGACAATTAACAAGTTGGCGCAAAAAATAAATTGAATTAATTAAGATGTAGTCCGCATTCTGTTTTTTTGTGGTTGGCCCATCGTCCTGCACGTGATTCGCAGTTACCTTCAACAGGTTTTGTACAAACTTCACACCCGATGCTAGGATACCCTTGATCATGAAGAACATGATATGGCAATTGATAGAGCTTTATATACAACCATATTTCTTCCCATTTCCAGTTAATAAGAGGACAAATTTTGATGAGTTTAAATTTATGATCAAGGTTTATATATTCGAGATTGGCCCTAGTTTCTGATTGACTTCTCCTAAGTCCGGAAATCCAAGCTTTATAGTTTTGAAGCATTTTTTTCATTGGTTCAACTTTTCTTATATGACAACATTGGTTGGGATTTGTTTCCCATAAATTTTGTCCGAATTCATTTGCTTGTTCCTCAACAGTTAAATTAGGCTTTAGAAATGTTATTTGAAAATCCGGGTATTTTTCTCGAACTTTTTCAATAATGTCATATGTTTCTTTAAAATGCAGGCCAGTATCTATAAAGGCTATGTGGGCATTCTTTTTTATTTTGCTAATTAAATGGAGCAGCACTGCACTTTCAGCTCCAAAACTACAAGCATAAACGATTTCATCGCCATAATGATTGTATGCCCATTTTAAACACTCGGTTGCCTCTTTAAATTGAGGCACTTTCAAATTTTTATTTACAGACCACCTTTCATAAGTAAGCAAATCAAATCCCCTCTTTATATTTTGGTCCAGTTAATTTGATACATCAAAAGAAGCTTCTTCCCTACCTAGTTGAGCAATTTCGATTTTTGGGAGGTGGATGAGCTCATTATTTTCAACAATGACTTGATTCATTTTTTCTATTGTTCCAACTTGAACGAGTGACATACATGCACGCATCCAAGAGCCATGTCCAAATGCCAAAACACGGGAATAATGACAGTATTTATTTAAAAAATTTACAATTCTCTGTTCAAAATGTATTAGGTGTTCCCCAAACCGAAGCAAACGCGGATTGACAAACCATTGTTTATTTTTTTCCAGTTCTTTTTTTAAAGTTCCTTCATATAGACCAAAGTGTAATTCATTTAAAAGTGGTTCAATGACCGGATGATCAAAACCATATTCAAGTGCAGTTTGTTTAGTTCTGATTAATTCGCTGACTAATACTATTTCTGGATTAAAACGTTCGATAACTTTCCTATTTTCTTTAATTTTTTTTTTATCTTTTGCCAATACTGGTAAAATTGGTATATCTTTTAAACCTTGCAAGATCCCCATTTTATTCCATTCTGTCGGCAAATGTCTGACCATTAGCAATTCCATATTTAAACTCCTTTTAAACATTTGTTATATTTTCGATGGTTCGGGAATCATAAAAAATGTATCGCTACGAAGTCCAACTCTTTCAGTTTCCAATAATAATACATCTTGAATTTTAACATTCCCTAAGTTGACATTCGGTCCAAAAGTATTGATGAAAAACATTTGCTGTTTACTTGTCGGGGCTTCAAAAATAATTCTATTTATATCGATTTTCTTAGCCAATTCCATTAAGATCAATTTCTTAACTTCACCATTTTGATTATATATGCCGGCGGTTCCAGAATCACGTCCTTCTGTGATTACATATTTGCAGCCAGCATCCAATAATGCATTCATTTCTAATACCCATTTATTGGGAGACATCTCATAATTTTGCTTTTTAGAACCAACTTCCCCTAATACGTAAAATTCTTGCTTGATCTCCCTTATAATTTTGATTCTTTCTTCCAAGGGGATATCAAGCGTACCATTGGAAACTTCTATCCATTCTATACCAAGTTTTTGGAGAAATATTTTATATTCTTTTAGTTTTCCTTGGTAGTAGCTTTTTTCAAATAATGTACCGCCACAATAAACTTTAATGCCATAGTCTTTATATAATTTTACTTTATCTGCTATATTCGGAGTAATATAAGCAGACCCAACTCCTAGTTTAGCTATATCTATATAATGACAATAATCTTCAAGGAAATCACGTAATTGGCCAATTGGAATTCCAAAATCAGCAATTGAAGTTAAGCCAAAGACGCGGTCTCCCCTCGTTCGTTTTGGTATATCTAGAAAGTTCATGCAGGACCTTTGCCTCCTTTTTTCTTTCTTGAATATGTTATTCAACTTTTACCTAAAGGGTGAGGAGGAATCAATAAATCAAATAAACGTATTTCTATAAAGCGATGATTTTACAAATTTTTAATAAGATGTTTACCGAAATCTTTTAAATGCTTTGCCTGATGAGCGCTTTTGAATAAAAGGTTGGTCTATTTCGAACAATATAAAAGTCATGAACTTGGTAAAGGAGATGTACAGTCATTTGGCCAAGCAAAAAATCACATGGTTGACAATTGCAGCTATCGGTTCAATTCCACTTATTTTAGTATTAGGAAATTCAATGCTAATTCCTATTTTGCCTACAATGAAAAAGGAACTGGAGATTTCGCAATTTCAAGTTAGTTTAATAATTACTTTTTTTTCTATATCGGCAGCATTTTCAATACCTATATTAGGCTATTTATCAGACCGTTTTACGAGAAAAGCGGTCATTATACCAGCTCTTACTTCATATGGTGCCGGAGGGTTGCTTGCCGGCGCTGCTGCAGCATGGTTTGAAAATCCATATTTATGGATATTAATTGGACGAGTCTTGCAAGGAATTGGAGCAGCGGGTACAGCTCCAATTGCAATGGCATTGACAGGTGATTTATTTAAAGGAAATGAACAAAGCCGCGTCCTTGGACTAGTCGAAGCATCAAACGGCTTTGGAAAAGTAATTTCGCCAATCATTGGATCATTATTAGCATTATTGGTTTGGTTTGCGGCTTTTTTTGCTTTTCCAGCATTTTGCCTATTATCGATTTTATTGACGATTTTTTTCGTACATGAAAAAAAAGAAAAAAAAGAAGCTCCCGCTTTCCACGAATATGTGCATGGTTTGTTTTCAGTATTTAAACAAGAAGGACGTTGGCTATTTACAGCTTATTTAGCAGGTGCAACTTGTTTATTTACACTTTTTGGAATTTTATTTTATATTTCTGATGTACTTGAAAAAACTTACGATACCGATGGAGTTCTTAAAGGCAGTATTCTTGCCATTCCTCTTTTATTTATGACTGTAACTTCCTATATTACCGGAAGTAAAATTGGGAAAAAGATGCCGCTCATGAAAAAATTAATTGTAATTGGCTTTTTATTAATGACAGCATCTTTTGCAACTCTCGTGTTTTTTGATAAACTAGTGACCTTTATTGCTATTTTAATCTTTTCAAGTATCGGTACAGGTCTCGTTTTGCCCTGTGTCAATAGTTTTATTACTGGTTCTGTTGAAACATCTCGTCGAGGTTTTGTTACTTCCCTATATGGATCAGTAAGATTCTTAGGTGTTGCTATTGGTCCACCCATTTATGGTTGGCTAATGGAATGGTCAAGAACGGGAATGTTTTTATCCACTGCTAGTTTAACGTTTGCCGTTGGTCTTTTATGTATTTTTCTCATCCATGTTAAACAGGAAGATCCAACTAAGAATTATGGGGGCTCTGTTTTTAAACAGTTAGAATTTAAAACAGAATAATTTGTAATAATATCTACTTTAAAACAGTAATATTATTAAAAGGAACAAATAACACTTTTTATTTAAACAAAAAGAGGTGGGTCCTACTTGCAAATTTATTTATCTCCTGAAATGATAAAAAACGATTACCAGTTATTGAATATTGTTGATCAAAATAATAAACCCGTCGGTTTTCTATCATTTTTATTTGCTGAGAAGAGATTATACGTTTTCGGACAAGCTGAGATTGGGGTTAAAGAAGATTTTAAAGATTTAGTTAAACCGTATATTCAAGGAATGAAAAAGTCAATTCCGGAAGTTGATATATTTTGTTATTTGATTTCTGGGGGAGAGAAAATTGATCTTTATACAGAAGAGAAGGAAGAACCGTAAAAAGAGGTACCGAGAATATTGGTACCTCTTCGCGTTTTTCAGATGCAATATTATAGATTATTTCTTGGGAAAGCGCAAGAAGCGACAAGACTGGCACTTTCTCCCGAAGTTTGTAGCATAATTAAAATTTATCACGAAAAAGAGGGTATATTTTGTAAAAATTGATCGATTATTTTATTAAATTCACGGAAATGTTTCGTTGGTACCTGATGTTTGGATTGATTTATCAAAACCGTCTCAGTATATTTCAATTTTTTCTCAAAGATTTTGCAATATTTATGCAGATAATGATCTTGTTGACCATATATCAATAATACAGGCTTATTGATTTCCGATAAACGTTCCGTACAATTATAAGTAAAACCAACTTTGTACATTTCATAAAGAATTTGCGGATTAACCTTTAAAACATATTCATATATTTCTCTTTGAAATGCTTTTTCTCCTGTATGACTCAATGCAAAAATTTTTGCCAAAAATTTGATTCCATTTAATCGAGCAGTCATCATTCCAACACGAAATTGTTGTGCAAGTAAAAAACTACTTACTTCGGAAAATCCACTTGCTAAAATCAAAGCTTTTGTTTTTTTAGGATATGATAAGGCAAACTCAAGGGCAATGGATGCTCCATTTGAATAGCTGCAAAAAACCGCTTCTTCAATTTGCAGTTCCTCTAACAGTCTATTTAAATCCTTCGCCAATAAAGGAATAGTAATTTTTTCATTCAAATAACCGCTTCTCCCATTCCCTCTTATATCATATGTGATAAGTTGGTATTTTTCAGCTAAAGGTTTTTGCTTATGAAATGTAACGAGACCTAATGCCGGAGGGTGGATAAAAACAATTGGAAGCCCTTCTCCATTTGTTTCATAATACATTTGAAATGCTTTGTCAATTAAAACATATGGCAAACTAATCTCCTCCCAATCGGAAACTAGTTTAGCAATGAAAGAAAGAGGCTTTTTGTATCAGCCCCTTTAAAATTTCCATTCCCATATCTTGAAATATCTTTGTGCAAATTGGGTTCTATGTTAAATATAGTTTTTGCAATCGCCAGAAAAGAATACATTGAATTGTTTAAAATCAAAAAAACTATACTTGAATAGATCCCTCAAAGTCTGAAAATCAGTTTTCAATTGCTTAAATTTATTTGCACAGAATATTAATAAGCTATTTCTTTCATCATATTTTTTAGCTCTGCTTTTTTCACAACAATTGAATAAACGATTTAATAACAAACAATAAACAACCTCAATATTCCATAGTTGACATGGAAGCTTGTAAAAGATGCAAGAATACCTAGAACCGTCGTCCCTATGGTATCCCAATATCCATAAATTACCGAATCCTGTCCAAAACTCACCATAGTCGTTAAGGGTAAAAACAAAAACGTAATGATACTAATCGTTTTCATATTGAATTTTTTGATTAAATAACCGATCACTGGTCTCGTAAATATTACAGCAATGAAAAAACAATTTGTCATCAAGCCGCTTTGTGCCGGATTTTGTTTGTTTTGGGTATATACGAAGGTTGGAAGTTTTAAATAAAGGGAATTGTTACAATTGCCAAAAAGCGTCCTGTCTATAACCTAGATATTTCATTTAAAATGAATTATTTAAAATGAATTCCTTCTTTTTAAATTATTCATTATATTTATCTGTCCATATCCATTAAAAGTAAACAACATAAATAGCGATCGCCAATACAATTCGGTAAATAGCAAAAGGAACCAGTTTAATTTTGTTAATGAGTTTTAAGAAAAATCGAATCGTAATAAGTGCAAAAATAAATGCACTAATAAACCCTGCGATAAAAAATGGCATTGCATCCATAGAAAAATATTGCCAATTTTTTAACAACGACAAAAAACTAGCTCCAAACATGATTGGTACAGCCATTATAAAAGTAAAATCTGCCGCTGCACGGTGGCTTAATCCTAAAAGTACGCCTCCAGAAATTGTAGAACCTGAACGAGAAAAACCAGGCCATAAGGATAAACATTGGAACAAACCAACCAAAAATGCTTGTTTGTATGTAATTTGGTCAACAGTAATTGTCTTCGGATTTTTTGCGTTTCGTACGCCAAAGTAGTCTGCTAAAATCATTAATAAAGCACCCAACACAAGCCCAATTAATACTGTTTCAGCCCTAAATAAATTTTCATCAATATAATCTTCAAATAAAACACCAAGTATTCCTGCAGGAATTAAACCTACGATCACTTGAGATAGCTTCAGCCGATTTTGCTGGCTTATTGTTTGATTTCCAAGTTTTCCAAAGCTCAACAAATTCAGAAAACGTTCTTTAAACACAACTACTACCGCTAATATCGAACCAAGTTGAATGACAACTTTAAACGTATTCGCTACATATTCTTGTAAAAATTCTTTTGATTTTAGCCACATGTCATCAACTATTATCATATGGCCTGTTGAGGAAACTGGCGCAAATTCTGTCAATCCTTCCACCATTCCAAGAATGATTGCTTTTAAAATCATCAGAAAATCCATCATGATTAACTCCTTTTTATGTGTAATATAATTTTCAAATCGGAATTTTTTTTAATAATAAACCTTTTCAATTATAGCGTATTTTTCATAATTTTGTATGGAAGATTTACTATTGTTATTATATTTGTCCATTTTAACAATAGAATCTTACTTTTCAAACGACTATCATATTCTCGTTCCTTATCCGATACAAAGCAAAACGGATCTGCCATAATATATGACAGATCCGTTATTTAAAAAATTAAAAATCATGTTTCATACAAAACTTTGTAAGCCGTGTTCTGTTCATTCAGTGCTGCGAACGAATGCATGACACATTCTCGCACTAGAATGGAGAATCATCTATCTCACAGCCCATAAGGCTATGGTGTCTGTTCGGTTCATTTCCCTCCAGACACTTCCCCTACCAAATTTGGGTTTCTCGCTCGTGGGGTTTACCTCGTTCCACCTCCAATGTTTCCATTGGAGCTACGTCACTGTGGCACTTTCAAGGTAATCATACCATATCCCAAAAGGACGTAGGTATTTTCCCTGCCGTCAGCCCAAAACTTTGAGCTGCCCTAGCTTACGGTTTCGCTAGGCACGAACACTACAGGCATCGCAGCCTGTGCGAGCACGGACTTTCCTCACAGATTTTTCATCTGCGCGATTCTCACCAGTTTTGTATGAATCTCCTTTTAATTATATCTTACAAATGCTATTTTAACAACAAATTTCACAGAAGTCAACTTTATATTAATTAGAACGTTTTGCTAGCCAATCACCAATAGTTGGATATGTGATACTGTTTGCTTTCGGACCAAAGGTCACAGAAACATGGCCAGTTGGAACACATATATATTGTTTATCTTTACTGGAAACTACATTCATCAAAGCTTCCACTTGATGTGGCATTGCAATTAAATCTTTTTCCGCAGAAATATTTAATATGTTTGCCTTAATATTCGCCAAGTCAACTTTTCGTCCCCGGATCATTAATTCTCCTTTAATCAACTTATTTTGCTGATAAAAATCGCGAATCCATTGACGATAGGCTTCACCAGGGAATGGTATTCCATCTGTCAACCATTTTTGCATTAATTTCCATGACTTTACAAAATTTTGATTTTGTGAACGATCTAATAAACTTACATAAGGCCCGTAAAAGTTTGTCAAAGGCTTTAACATTTTATTTCCAAAATCAATCATTTCCGGTGGCACATTGCCGAAAATTTCGACTACCTTGTCTAGGTTAAAATGCCGTTCATCTAATAAACGTGCATATAGTCCAGTTTTTTCGAAGTCAAACGGACTTGTCATAAAAACTATATTTTTTATTGGCAACTCAGGATGAAGTGCAGCGAAAATGGCTGTCATCGTTCCACCCATGCAATAGCCTAACAGAGAAATTTCTGATGCTCCTGATTTACGCAAAACTTTCTTAACTGCTTTTGGGATATAGTCAAGAATATAATCATCGAGCTTCATGTGTTTATCTTCTTCGCCTGGAGTACCCCAATCCAGCAAATACACATCAAAACCGCGATTAACTAAATATTCCACCATGCTTCCGCCTGGAGTTAAATCTAAAATATACGGCTTATTAATTAATGCATATACCATCAATAACGGTGTTTTATATTTTTTTGGCTGGCTGGAAATATATCGATACAGCTTCGTTTTATTTTTTGTCCAAATAACTTCTTTTGGAGTTAAACCAACTTCCGGCTCAGCTTCTATTGTTAAAATTTCAGCTGCGCGCTTTATGCGAAGATATGAATCTTTAATTTCTTTTGGGACTGTTTCTTCAAACACATCTTCCCAATCTTTTACTAATGAGGTTGCCATGTATTCCCTCCCCATCCCTTCTATAAAACTTCATTAAAATTAATTGCCTTATATGTTTTATCTAATTTATAGTATTACTTTGTTTTTTATGATTGCTATTACAGCTCTCTTCATTTTTAAGCAATTAATGGAAGTATTATTTCCTACATATAAAGGCCGCCGTTAACGTTTATTTGCTGTCCTGTAATATACTCTCCATCTTGGCATAAATAGATGACGGCACGAGCGATTTCACCAGCGTGACCTAAGCGGCGCATTGGGATTCTCGCAATGACTTGTTCTAATACATTTTGCGGCATTTCTGCTACCATATCTGTCTCAATGAATCCTGGGCAAATGGCATTAACTGTGACACCTGTACGAGCCAACTCTAAAGCCAAGGATTTTGTAAATCCGATCAAGCCAGCCTTTGCTGCTGAATAATTTGTTTGCCCAAAGCCACCAGATTGGCCAATGATTGATGAAATGTTAATGATACGTCCATTTCCTGATTCAATTAAATAAGGTAAAGCTGCAGAGGTAGTATTAAAAGCGCTATTTAAATTTACATCAATCACTTTTCTCCAATTCGTTTCATCCAACTTTTTAAAAGTGCGGTCCCTTGTAATTCCAGCATTATTAATAAGGATGTCTAATTTTCCATACTTATTGATGGCAGCTTGTACTAATTCCGCTGCTTCTTGTGAAATGGAAACATCTCCTTTTACAGCAATAGCTTCTCCACCATTTAATTGAATATCATCTACAACACGTTCAGCACTTTCCTTGCTTGAATTATAATTCACGATAACTTTTACTCCATTATTAGCTAATTCCTTTGCAATTGCTGCTCCAATTCCTTTTGATCCACCTGTTACAATTGCTACTTTCCCCTTTAATTCCATTTTTTCCACCCCTATTTTTTTAATATGTTTTTTATGCTTGTTTTTGTAATAATTCCAAAATTTGATCCATTTTTTTACTGATTTTTTTCATTTCATTTTGTATAGTTTTAATTTCTTCATTTTGTTTTAGCTGACTAGCTTGTACAAAACTTGCTTCCTCAACAACTTCTTCAATTTGATCTACTTTCGCTTCAACATTAATTATTAATGAAGCTAACTTGGCAAGATCATCTTTAGAAGGCATATTCATCTGTTCCAGATAGGCTTTTGTTGAATCATTGACTAGTTTCTTATATTGGAGGTTCATATCAAGAATTTTTCCTAAACCCCTTGAAAACTCTTCAGTTGCCATGTTTTCATCAAGTACTTTACTCCAATAAGCCTCGGTCTGATCATAGACATTTTTCCAAACTTCAAATGGATCAATCATTTTTGATTGGCTCACAAACGTTCTCCTTTCTTAACCATCTTTTTTCCATCCCTTTAAAGCCTATGTACAAATTTTTCATTTAGAACTAATTTGATTAAAATTTTAGTTTGTTATTTTTTTAGACATTAGTTCTAAACCGAATCAGCTATGTGTAAATTACATGTAGGGAGAACATTTTAAAGCAGGTGAAAAAGATGACAAATCGTTCCAGCAGCTCTTCTAATAAATCAGAACAAACTTTTCAGGCTCCTAAAAATTTGATCGTTCCATTCATACTTTTAAGTCTCCGCAATTTTAATTGCCATGGTTACAAAATATTGCAGCAATTAATCGACTTTGGCTTTTCAACTATTGACCAAGGCAATTTATATCGCATTTTAAGGCAACTGGAAAAGGAAGAGATGGTGAAGTCTGAATGGGACACTTCTGAAGCAGGACCAGCGAAAAGAATTTATTCTTTAACAGAGGCAGGTGAAAATTATTTAAAAACATGCGTTTATTCACTTGAACAATATCAATTGATGCTTAATCAATTTTTCTCCATTTACACTAAAATGTTTACTTTGCCTAACAGCAAGGAAGAGAAAAAAAGCAAGGAGTAACAAAAACACACGTTTAATAAACATCTATAAAATCTATAAAAGAGAGGGAATTGTTATGACAACATTTGATTCAAAATATTTTCTTAATGTTATTTGGGATCGTTGGGATGAGGGGCTAAATCAGCTTTATAACAGTCAAAAACAAATGGAAAACTTATTTTTACAGACATTTAACCAACAAAAAAACGCTTGGGAATTATATTTTAAATTGATAGAATCTTTTTCAAAAGAACTTAAATCGGTGATTGAAAATTACCAATCAAAAGTTTTTGCAGTTTTGGAAAATTATCAGCAAGAGGACAAGAAAAATGAATCATTGCAAAATATTCAAAAGCAACTTGAAAATGTAATAGAACGTATATCAGAATTATCATTGACTCCTCAAAATGCAATAAAACAAATTATGGCACAAAACTTAACACAAATTGAAAAAAATATCGAAGAATTAATCGAGCAGCAACAAAAGAACCGTGCTGAAATGAAAGCTATGATCTCAGAAGTTTCTCAAGAAATGAAAAAGGTAGTTGAAAAAATAACTGAGGAATTGACAAAATTTCAAAATGAAAACCTTTCATTATTAAAATAAAAAATTAATATAATAATTTTCCCCCTTAATTATCAAGTGCTTGGCATTACGTTTTAAAGAGTGGTGTCAGGCACTTTTATATTTTTTCATAGCCAACCCATAGCAAGTTTTGTATAATTTATACAATTAAAATATTTTTTAAATGGAGGTTGCTATGTTCTTTCGGCGCAACGAAGGTTTTCGGTATTCCTTTCAACAACCAATTCCATGCATTTTTAATATTAGAAAAATAGACCAAATGCCCTATAATTCCGATTTATGCCATGGGCAAATCATCGATATAAGTCCTAATGGTTTAAAATTAATGACTATGATAAATTTAATGATACTAGATAAAAAAATTGAAATTGAAATACAATTTTCAATTGAAGATCAAGCCTTTGAAATACCAGCCCGAGTTGTTTGGCAACAAAAATCAATCCAAAAGAATTACTTTAATTACGGCATCCAGTTTATTAATGCTCAACATATAAGTAAAAAAATCATTGAAGCTCTTAAAATCCATACCCGGAAAGTTGCTTCCCGGGAAAAAAGTAAGTAAAGAAAAAATATTCCATCAGTTGTTTATAGGTTCCTAAAATGTTTTGTCTATTATCTTAATCGATTAAAAAAGGACCTTTGGACAACTGATGGAACGTATATTTTATTTATTTGTTGGTTTTAAAACGAAAAATTATCCGGATCTGGGCCTGTTCGCTCATTTCTATTCAAAGCATCAATCGCTTGAACATCAAGTTCTTCTAATTGGAAGTCAAAAATATCTGCGTTTTCTTTTATCCTTTCTTCGTGTATAGATTTAGGAATAGTAACAACACGATGTTCTAAATCCCAGCGCAATAAAATTTGAGATGGTTTTTTACCATATTTTTTAGCTATATTAACAATTGTTGGATCATCCATCAACCTACCGCGCATTAACGGTGCCCAAGCTTCCAATTGGATTCCGTTTTCTTTACAAAATGATCGTACTTCTTTTTGGATTAAACACGGATGAAACTCAACTTGGTTGACCATCGGCTTAATTTCAGCATGTTTCATTAAGTCCTGAAGATGATGAACTTGAAAATTACATACACCAATCGCTTTCACATAACCATCTTGATATAATTTTTCAAGGGCACGCCATGTATCAATATATTTTTCCTTTACGGGCCAATGAATTAAATAAAGATCTATATAGTCCAATCCTAATTTTTGTCTGCTTTCTTCAAAAGCTTTTAAAGTTTCTTCATATCCTTGACAGTCATTCCAAACTTTCGTCGTAATAAATAATTGTTCCCGTGGAATCCCAGCTTCTTTAACCGCCTGCCCTACCCCTTTCTCATTTTGGTAAAAAGCTGCTGTATCAACACTTCGATATCCAACTTCAAAGGCTGTATGAATTGCTTTTATTACCTCTGCCCCATCTTGGACTTTATAAACACCCAATCCAAGCCAAGGCATTTTGACGCCATTATGTAAAATTGCACAATCATTGATAGAGTTGATTACCAAAGGAAAAACCTCCTTACTTGAAATTTTTTCTTTATTAGTCAATGATAGCATATATTTTTACCAAACATTAATAGGTTTGCTTATAACAATCTCATGGTACAATGGTAAGAGAGTTTAAACTGAGGAGTATTCAAATGAAAATTATTATTTGTAGTCCAAATATACCGCCATACTTGATATCTATAACAGGAAAGTATAAAGAACTGCAAGAAATTATTGGGCAAAATATTAAAGTTCTTTCATTAAATCATCCAACTATTCTAATTTTGTGTGATGAAGATTACTACAATAACTTTACAGGTAATCGCGAGAAATGTAGACTTGGCATTCCTGGAACTTTCGTATTTGTTGCAAGGGAAAAAAACCGACTGCGTAGCCTTACTGACGAAGAAATTAATATTATAATCGATACGATCCGCAAACAAGATTTAACTCTCGTACATTGTAAAATTCAAGTATCAGGTACATAACTCATAAATAGGAACATGGCGGTTAAAGCTGACAGCAAATGCTGTCAGCTTTTTACTATTCGCTTTTTTTGGTATGATTTACTATTGTAATGTAATCACAGTTATAAGGGGGCTTGCATGTGACAAATACACCATCCGTTAAAGCGATTGTTTTTGATTTAGATGGAACCCTTTATGAGGAAACGGCTCATTTTGATTATTATGCCAACCGAATAAAAGATAAACTGCCTGATGAAAAGCAAAATTTGTTTATGAGAGATTATCAATTAGCTGTAAATTTTGAACATCCACTTCAAATTGGAAGAATTTACGATGTAGAAAATGATTTAATTTTAGTTGAGCAAAACGGGCGCATAATAGAAGCTTACAAATGGAACGGCGAACCTGTTGTTAAAGAAAAATTAAGCCAGTTGTATCCGAACAAAATCACAATTGACTATAAGCGCATGCTGAACATTGGCGATCTCTGGTGGGTACCGATTAGTATCGGGGCCCATTATGGAGCTTTAAAGGAACAAAGCCAACAAGCATTTCTCGAAACAAGAGATTACATGATGAGCGACCAGTTTAAGATGAAACCGATCCCCGGCCTAAAAGATTTACTTGAATTTTTGTATAAAGACATTCATTTAACACTTCTTACGAACAGCCCAGAACCAGACAGTGAAGTAATATTAAAAAAACTAGGGATTGATCATTTATTTCATAAAAAAATATTTAACGGAAAAAAACCAGTTAAGACAAAAAAATGGTTCGAACAACTTAGAAACGAAGTGGATGTTAAATTTTCGGAAATTTTAAGTGTTGGGGATAATGAAGTGAACGATATCAAACCTGTCAGTGAACTTGGTTGTCAAACCATTTATATTGATACCTACCAACTTGGAAAAAAGACTACCGCCTCTTATGTTGTTAACAAGATGAGCGAAGCAATACCTATTATCGATTTTCTAACAATAAGTAAAATAAAAAGATAAGATAAAAAAGGTTTGACTCCGAAAATTGTTTTTGATAGCGACATGAGCGGAGTCAAACCTACCATTTATCTTTCTTCAAGCTCTGAAACAGGTACAACAAAAACTTCATTAGGATTGCCTTTTTCAAAAACACTTACAGATTGATTTGTATCATTGGTATTTTTCAACCAAACTGGAATGCCATGATAAGTGACCGTAATTTCTTTTGGAGATGAAATAATTTGTTTTGCCCTTTGAAGATCCATGCTTAATCGCCCCTTTTTTCTTAATTCATTACTATATTTTGTCCTTCTTACCTTCTTTATTCTTCTGTAACATCAACAAGCATTGAATCTCCATTTGCTGCAACTTTAACATGGGCAAATTTGATTTTTTCTTGAAGTTCTAAACCGGTACCTTCAGGAACAAAATAATTTTCAATCCCATATTCGATATTGTCATAACCTTTAAATCGGCCCGTCATCCAAACATCAGCTTTTTGGCGTATTTCTTCTGGAACTTCTTTTCCAACAACATAATGACCACTATAATCATAAATTCCATCACCTTTTTCAACAAGACCAACGATCACTAATTGATTCCATTCAGCATCTTTGACAGGAATTGATGATACGTTGTACCTTAGTGTTAAATAGTCACCTTGTAATAAAGAACGAGGGTCCACTGGGGCAAGCTCAAGCTTTATTAAAGTACCTTTTGCTAACAATGTTTCACTTTTACCTACTTGTACTCCTAAAATGGCGAATTGCAAAACAATAATTACAACTATAGGAATTAGGTTTCTTTTTGTAATAATACTTGATTTGTCTATTTCAGCAAAACGATCAAAGTAGTTCGCTATTAGCAATATTAGCAATCCGGCAATAAAGAACGTAACCGATTTATGAACTAAACTCCAAATAAGGTCATAATATTTGTAAACGATGTAAGCAAACCAAAATAGTAAAAATATTTGATAACGAATTCTATATTGTTTCTTCAGTGCCCAAACAACAAGAGCTGATGTTATTAGAAAATAAAGGCCATTGGTCAAGTAATAAAGGAATTTATGATCTTCAAACAAAAAAGTTAAAATAAAAAACGAAAGTAAACTATAGAACAAACTGTTATGGGCAAGGATTTGTTGAACCTCTGATTTTGAAATACGATATGATATGAAATGAATGAGCAAATTTAGAAACAACAGTGTACTTATTAATCCTTCCGTTGAAAAGCCATTTATTTCAGATAGCGAGTTACCAATGACTATATTTAAGCTTAAATAGGTTATATAGCGAATCATTCTGTTTTCAAAAGACGAAAAAACATAAACCAAACCGGCTCCAAAAAGAAGATCAATTCCGAAGTTAGAAGCAATTGTTGCAGGAATTCCAATTACAAAAGCTGTGAATAATAACGTATACGTTACGATCCGATCCCAATTTTTCCTATTTTTAGCGAGCAAAATGAGAGCGATAGCAAAAAAGGCAAAAAATTCGTAAGGAATGTCGTTTACAAAAACGAGCGAAATACCGAAAAGAGAACTACCTGCAATAATTGAAGCTATTGCGGTCGTAGTGGCAATAATGATTTTCCTTAAAAAAGAGTTTTCTTCTCCCTTTCTGTTTTGCATCCATCTTTTTAATCCATAAACAACAAAGCCAACGAGCAAAAAAGGCAAAAATATTGTAAAGAAAAAGATATATTCTGTTTCTGTATAAATAACAAATTCTACAAATTTTATAATGACAAACGCAATTAATGATGCACCCATTAGCACAACGAAAATTTTAGGAAGCTTATTTTTTGTTACAAAATAATTTAAAAAAACGAATAGTGCAATATAGATAAAGCTGACAAAAATATTAAAAGGATCAAAAAACTCATCAATCGTTAGGAAAAGCAATAGGAGATGATACATTAAAAAACTGAACACTCCTAGAGGCATTGAATGGATGATCTTCCTCTCCGTTACAAAAAATAACAGTAAATTTATTAAAGCGGTTGCCAAAAACACCCATTGAACAACTTCTTCAGGTACATAGTGAAACCGTGATGACGGAAATAAGAAAAAAAACAAGGCAAGATGAAATAATGTGAAAGTTAAGATATAAAACGGCTGAAATTTAGTGAAAATGCTGAATAGTATTGCAGGAATTGCCCAAATTATAAACAACATGTAACTATCAGCATGTGAATTATATATTTGTCCCAATAATGCAATTGAGATACCAAAAATAAGGCAACCGAAAAATAAAAAAATTGAACTAAGTAAAGGATGCCGACGGAGCAAAAACTTTAATAAAAATGAAACTCCATAAAATAAAGCAAGTAAACTAATGCTTAATGTAATTTTCATCCATTTGTCCATGCCGGGCCAATTAGACGCAAAAAAATAAATAATTGCTGCAAGCCATAGAGAAAGACCGAGCAAATAGCCTAACTCAACCGCTTTTTCTTTCCAATTTTGTTTACCAATCAACTCCATTTTGCTCACCTACCTATCCATTTTTTTCTCTCAAAGGATGAAAAAATCCCTTCTTTTTTCTATTATAACTTTTATAGCACTCAATGGAAATTATTAGTATAATATGTCTTTATATTGACAAAGATCTTTGCTCCATGGAATAAAAATATCGATAAATTCATCAGTAAATGGGTGAACAAACTGAATTCGTTCAGCATGCAAAGCCTGTCTCTCAATCCCCTCTTGCTTTCCTCCATAAAGAATGTCACCAATTAGCGGATGACCAAGATAACTCATATGAACCCGGATTTGATGAGTACGGCCTGTATCAAGCTTCAATTTTACCAGTGTTACATTGCTTTTTTCAAACCGTTGGAGTACTTCAAAATGGGTGACAGCATAATCACCACTTTTTGAGACTCTTCTTCGTGTTGGATGGTGTCGGTCTCGACCAATGTTAGCGATAATAGTCCCTTTATTTTGTTTTATTAGTCCATGTACAAAACCAATATATGTTCTCGTTATAAGTCTTTTCTCCAACATTTGATCAAGGGAAGCTCCAGCTAAAGCATGTTTCGCAAAAAGTATACCTCCTGATGTATCTCGATCTAGTCGATGAATATGACGAACTTTTGTAACAAGACCATTCATTTGAAAATGAAAAGCAACTGCATTGGCAAGAGTACCCATTTCCCCATGATTAGGATGAGTGTCCATTGCAGCAGGTTTATTGGCAATCAAAAGATGATCATCTTCGTAAACAATTGAAATCGGCAAATACTCAGGCTCCACTCCGTAATCCTCTTCTTTAAATAAACGAACTTGCAAACGATCACCGCTCGTCATTAGTTCTTTCCAATTTGATAATAATTTTCCATTCATTTGAACGGATTTTTCCATTCGAAATTGATGAAGTAATTTTTTAGGTGCTTTCCACTTTTCTTTTAATAACGACTCAATTGACAAACCGTTCCATTCTTTTGGAACTACAATTTCGAACCATTCCCCTTTTTTTAATCCTTTCATTGATTAAATCTCCTCTTTTGTTTTCGATAAAAAAGACATATGTCAACATTGTAACCGATCTATAATTTGAAGGGAATGAGAGAATGGCGAAAGATCTAACTTTTCAGTAAAACCGGTCACTTATATGTATTTTCATCCTCAACCCAAACCGCTTTTCCACTTGGTGTCCGACGAAACATTTTGCACACCTCAATTTTTGTTTCTTGATGAGTTTTCTTTTTCATTAGATCTACTGTTGTCCATTGATTTACATAACTAGCAAGACCCGTTAAATCTGGGAACAAAGTAAATTGATTAATGCCGCTAAGCTCCAAAAACATTTCAACATCGTTTCTAAGGTCTGGACCAATCGATATATGTTTTAACACATGTTCTTTTAATAATATACCGTTTTCTTCTTCCTCAAGTCCTTGTTTAGTGTTGCCTTGTAAAGTAAAAAACCCTTTTTGAAACATGCTGCGATATGTATTCATCCGCGGACTTAGTGCCATCGATTTTGTAAAATTTTTTCTTTCCTCCAAGAACGAACTCGTTTTAGACATGCTTTTTAATTCATCCAAATTATGAAAAATTTCATTTAATCGGAGAGGATCTAACAGCCAAATTGAACAAGGGTTCTGACACTGCCAATTTCTTGTAGCAAAATATAAAGCAACTGCAAAGGATTCTGACCAATCCAACAATCTTGTTTTCACACCATATTGCTGCATTAAATAGAGAAGGTCCCATTGATTGTCCGTTTTATGTAGATCATAACCATTTTCTAAAAATCTTTTATAACTAATTTCTTCCCACTCCAATATTTCTTCCAATGAAAATGGCTGGCGAAAAAGACCGGAAAGCAAAGGGTAACGTTCATTACTGGCTTTATTATTGTTTTGCCCACGATACCAAACGAGACGACTTTTTTTCGAAAAAAAAGTGACTTCATCAATAATTTTCAACCATCCTTCTGAAAAGAAATAATGCGTAATATCTAACTCTTTTTCCATTTTTTCACCCACGATCTAAAAATCTACTACAAATTATTACCGAAAACGTTTGGGCTATACATAAAAAGAAAAACAATGTAATGTTTCTCTAACCTTTTGCTCATACTGAAAAAATAGAGGTGACTTCGATGAAAGTATCTAAAGAAGAAAATAAAAAATTGAGCGACGCCATTGATCAAATGCAATCGGCATTAGATGTTTTTATTGAAATGTACAACGATTCAGAAGAAGACAAATTACATATACAACTGGATGCAGATGTTATTGAATTAATCGAAAAAGCAAAAAATGTATATGGTTCAGAGGTCGTTAATGAAAAAGTGAATACAATCATTAAAGAAGTACTCACCTTTTTACCACTAGAAAATTTTGAAAGTCAAATTGAAGAACAGGCAAATTGAACACGTTAGCACTACTCGTTAAATACGAATAATAAAAGCCTCTAAGCAAAAAAAACACGAATAAAGTCTTCACCATTGAAATTGACCAATTCGTGTCTGCATAGAGGCTTTTGTTGTTTGGCATATTAATTTCAGCTTAAGAATCGTTTCAGACGTTGATCAAAAACTAATTACTCATTTGCCAATTTAACTATTTTAGCATTTTTGTTAAAGAATTTAAGTCTGTAGGCATATTATTATTTAAAATAGCTTTTACGATCATATCTTCTTTTTCTTTTGGTACTCGTTTTCCAGCTAACTGAGCTACTTGTTGTATGACTCTGCGAACAGTTTTTTCATCTTTAAAATTTGCGTTCGATAAGGAGTTTGCCAATCTTAAAATATCATTCATTTTGACGCCTGTTTTCTTTTCAATATTGCCAAACAAAGGATTTTGATTATTAGAATTTCGCATACATGTACCTCCATTTCCACTGCGTTACTAGCATTATATGGAGGAACATGTTATACCGTGTGGGCACTTTAAAATGTGTATGAAAGATCTTCGTTTTAAAATACAAAATTGGCATTGCATTTTTGTGGTAAACATACTGAAACTATAATAAACTTATGTTATGAAACTATTAAAGGAGCAGAAATTGTTTATGGTAAACCATTTGATTTTTGATTCATCAATTGGTGCACAAAAACCGAACAGCTTGCATAATAAAGATGCGAAATGCCCTTTTTGTGATCGAGAAGCGCTGACGGATCTCTTAGATACAGATGGACCAATCATATGGCTAAAAAATAAATATCCAACTTTGGAAGATACGTTTCAAACAGTTATAATTGAAACAGATCAATGCCAATCTGAACTTTCTGAATATAATAAAAATCACCTTTACCGGGTAATTTCGTTTGGACTTAAGCATTGGAAAGCGATGATTGAGAGCAAAAAATATAAATCTGTTATATTTTTTAAAAACCACGGACCATATTCTGGCGGTTCCCTTCGCCACCCTCATATGCAAATTGTCGGCCTCAAAAATATCAATTATTTGGATATGCTAAAAAAAGAACAGTTTATTGGAATGCCAATTGCGAAAAAAAATGGAGTTGAATTTAATATTTCGAAGTTTCCAAGAGTAGGATTTTTTGAATTTAATGTGTTGATGGATAATGAAAAAGAGGTAACGACATTTGCTGATTTTATTCAAATTGCTGCACACTATACGTTGAATCATTTTTATAAGAGTTGCAACAGCTATAATTTGTTTTTCTATGAACTCGATGAAAAAATTGCCGTTAAAATTGTTCCTCGCTTTTCAACATCGCCTTTATTTGTCGGATATTCGATCCCACAAGTATCCAATCGTATTGAACATGTCGTAGAAAAAATTAAAGACATTTATTTTTAAGAATTGTCTAATACATTCTACCAGATGCGCTTTATTGGGACACGCTGTAAATAAAAATGCGCAATCCCATTAAAGCGCCTTTTTTACAAACCAATTACATCTTGTTCATACATGACCCATAATTCGTCAAATAATTTTACAGCTTCAAGGGAGGTATTATTCATTTCTATATAACTACTGATTTCATCATAATCAGATGAATGTTTTGGAAAACTAAGATCTTGATAAATTTCTTCAGCAAACAGCCCAAACCTGTCACCTTTTTTTCCATCTCTAAACTTCAATACATATTGATAAAATGATTTTGTCATGAAATACTTCCTTTCTTCACATACTAATGATATTCTCTAATTTTATCACATAAACATGTTGTCTAATCGAAATATTGGGGTAATATAATAGTGTGATTAATATCACACTAAATGGTTATTTTATCTGATATATTTTAAATAAAAAAGTTTAGTTAGGTGATTTATGATGGAATTTAAAACGCCATACGAATTAATTGGCGGAGCAGAAACGATTCAAAAATTAGTAGAAGCATTTTATCCAAAAGTTTTTTCTCATCCTGATTTAAAGCCGCTGTTTCAAGGTGATATGAGCGAAATTATGAGAAAACAAAAAATGTTTTTAACACAATTTTTAGGTGGACCAACTTTGTACAGTGATGAATTTGGACCTCCTGCAATGCGGGCAAGACATATGCCATTTGAAATAACACCAACAAGAAGAAAAGCGTGGCTAGCTTGCATGAGGGAAGCGATGGATGAAATTGGATTAGAAGGACCAATTCGCAATGCTTTTTATGAGCGTTTAGAACAAGTGGCCACGATAATGGTAAACACGCCTGATCCGTCTTGATCAGGCGTGTTTTCTTTTAACTATATTCTTCAGCATACATTTGTTCCTTTTTCAATTTTTTTCGATAAACAATTTTTGATAACTGAATGCTTGCTTCATATAAAATACACAAAGGAATCATCACAATAATTTGTGACAAAAAATCAGGCGGTGTCACAGCTGCTGAGACAATCGCAAGCACTAGATAAGCATATTTACGTAATTTCCCTAATTTTTTCGGATCAATGATGCCAAGGCTTGTCAAAAACATGACGATCACCGGCAACTCAAATAAAATTGCAAAGGGCAAAGTCATTTTAAAAACAAAACCAAAATATTTCTCAATTGTAAACAAGTTTTGCATATTGTCGTTTGCTAAGCTTAATAAAAATTGAAAGACAAAAGGAAAAATAAAAAAATAACCAAAACAAAGACCTGCAATAAATAATATGAATAATGCCGGAATATAAGAAAGCGTCACCTTTCTTTCATTCGGCTTTAAACCAGGTTTTATGAATAGCCAAAGTTGCCAAGCAAAGACCGGAATGGTCAGGGCAATTGCTGCCACACCTGCAAGTTGAAAATAAACCCAAACAATTTCAGTCGGACTAAGGACTGCAAGCTTAAAATCTAGATCTTTCACGAAAAAATCATAAATATGTTGTACAAAAACGAATGCCGTTATAAAAAAAACGACGAAAGCTAAACCTGTAATAATTATGCGCATTCTCAACTCTTCTAAATGTCCGACGAGGTTCATACTTTTTTCTTCTTCCAATTTATTCCCTCCCATTCCACGAATGGTTTCGATATGTTCTATAACTAGAAAGAAGATGTAAGAAAGAATCTTACACCTTCTAGGCACACGTCAAACTATATAGTATCTTTCTTTTGAGTTTCAATTTTCTTTGATTCTTCTTCATCTTTCGTTAACTCTTTCGTTGCCTTTTTAAACTCTTTTAAAGAACTTCCTACCGCTCTGCCGATTTCAGGTAATTTCGAAGGACCAAAAATAACAAGTGCAATAATTAAGATTAATATCAAGCCAGGGAAACCTATATTTGAAAGCATAGTAATTCCTCCTAAATATCAATCCAGCAATAAAAAGCCTGTTTTCTTTTCCCAACTCTTAAAAAACGTTTATTTTTTAAGTGACTTTACTTCCTCTTTAATTTCATCAAACTCTTCAACAACATCACTAGTCAATTCTTTTGTAGACTTTTTGAATTCCCGTAAAGTTTGTCCAGCCGCTTTTCCAATTTCCGGAAGTTTCTTAGGACCAAATACAATAAGAGCTATAATAAGAATAAGGATTAATCCGGGAATTCCGATATTTGATAGCATTTCAGTTTCCTCCTACTTCAGTTTGTACATGTGCTTCATTTTTACATTAATCATTATAAAACATTTGTGTCTATTTTTGTATGAATTCTAAAAACTTCATAGTTATTTAACATATTTGCATTGGATTTTCTTACAAGAGGTATTATCCTATATTCTAAAAGCTAATTTTTATTTATGATTCCTAACCAACTTTTCACCTGTTCATAATCTGTAGGTTCGTTCATATTATAAAATATTTTTTCAATATTACCAACATAAATATTAGAAAGCTCTTTCTCATTTATATAATAAACGTTGAGTTCACCAAGCAAATCTCTCACGCGCAAATGGTCTAATTGTAAATATTGTTCGATCTTCAATAGAGTTTTTTTTCGGAAAACAGAAAATAGTGGATGCAATTTGTCGTTGATCTGCGGTACAACTGCTTCATAGTGGCCTAGAGCACATATTTGAACGAAGTGATGCGCCAATTTTCCTGAAATAAATGGCATATCGCAAGCAACAAAAAAATTAAAATCCGTGCAGCTTTTTTTTAATCCTGTATGAATACCGGCAAGAGGCCCTTTCCCTTGAAACTCATCTTTGATTAGTGGAACTTTTAAGAAATCGTAAGTTTCAAAATCATTTGTTACAATAAATAGATTAGGAAAAAATGGGATTAATTCATCTATAATTACCTCTATAATCCTTTTTCCTCTTATTGGCAATAGGGCTTTATTCACCCCCATTCTACTAGATTTACCACCTGCAAGAATAAATGCAGTTGCTTGCATCATTGCCACCTCTAGTTTCTTTAATTTATTAAGGCGAAAAGAAAAGCAAGCAGTGAAAACATCTTATTGCACTACTTGCCTCAATCTATTAACAATTATACAACTGATTAATTTGTTTCTGCAAAAACTTAAATAAATAAATGGAATAAATCCATATCCTTATTAATTTCTTTATATTTGAATCCTTTTTTATTCATTCGCTCAATTAGAGGTTCATAATCCTCACGGTGTTTTAATTCAATACCTACAAGTGCAGGACCGTTATCTTTATTATTTTTCTTTGTATATTCAAAACGGGTAATATCATCTTCCGGTCCTAATACTTCATCCAAAAATTCTCTTAATGCACCTGCACGTTGCGGGAAATTGACGATGAAATAATGCATTAATCCTTCATAAATGAGCGATTTTTCTTTCATTTCTTGCATTCGACTAATATCATTATTGCCACCGCTCACAACGCAAACAACGTTTTTCCCCTTAATTTTATCCTTGTAAAAATCAAGGGCAGAAATAGATAAAGCCCCTGCTGGCTCAACCACAATAGCACTGTCATTGTATAGTTCGAGAATTGTTGAGCAAACTTTGCCTTCTGGAACAATAAGAACATCTGATAAAATTTCCTTACATATTTCAAATGTGCTTTCACCGACTGTTTTCACGGCAGCACCATCAACAAATTTATCAATTTTATCTAGGGTGACAATTTCTTGTTGATCAAGAGAAATTTTCATTGAGGGAGCTCCTTCTGGCTCTACCCCAATAATTTTCGTTTTTGGGGATATTCCTTTCACATACACTCCAATGCCAGAAATCAAGCCACCTCCACCGATCGAAGCGAAGATATAATCAATGTCATCATCAATATCATTCATAATTTCCATTCCGACTGTTCCCTGACCAGCGATAACATGTGGGTCATCAAACGGATGGATAAAGATTTTCCCTTCTTGCTTGCAGCATTCCATCGCATTGTCAAAAGAATCATCAAAAGTATCACCAATCAAGACAATCTCCACATAATCCCCGCCAAATCGCTTTACTTGATTTACTTTTTGTCGAGGTGTTGTAGAAGGCATGAAGATTTTTCCTTTTATTTTTAAAGTATTGCAAGAATAAGCAACTCCTTGGGCATGGTTGCCTGCACTTGCGCAAACTACACCTTTCTTGCGTTCTTCTTCAGTTAAGCTTTGAATTTTATTGTAAGCGCCGCGGATCTTAAATGATCGAACCACTTGAAGGTCTTCTCTTTTTAAATAGACGTTGCATTGATACCGTTCGGATAAAATATCATTTTTTTGTAATGGAGTATGCGTGATAACATCTTTTAAAGCATAATTGGCAATAATGATATCTTCAATTTGGACTTTCTTCATTACCTTTAAACCTTCCATCTAGATTATCCTTCTTTCTAAATACTTAGTAGTCATCACTTATGTTATCTAATTATAACATGTTTTTCATTGGTGAAAATAATATTTTCAAAACTATTAAAATTTTCGGTAAAGTTGGGAGCGCTTACATTATTGCCTCATACCAAGTTTAATTTTTTTTTGGAAAAAACTAAAATATTACACACTATTGAAGCTTTTGTGTAGAGTGCTCAAGCTCCCGTCTCCACAACATCCAGCAATTTTTTTATCCTGATTCTTCTTCCATAGGAATAGTAAAACGAGGCCATAGTGGAGGCCCCGATTTCCTTAATATGCATTTCTTACTAAAGGTGTTGAAATATAATCGTCTCCAATAAACCTCCATGTTATTTGAAACAGATACTGATTAGATGTTTCCGGTACCTGAAACATTAAGCAACCCTCATGGTTTTTAAACCTTTCTTCTTTCATAAATCGTGAAATAATATTCATATGGGTTTTTCTCATTCTTAGGTCCTTTTTCTTTTGAAATAACTGTCCAATCTCCTTCATTAATTAGCGGAAAATATGTATCCCCGTCAAATTCATGGTCGATAAAAGTAATATAAAGTCGATCTGCATAGGGTAAAGCATCCTTAAAAATTTCCGCACCACCAATTACAAAAACTTCATCGTATTCTTTCTCAAAAGCAAATATATCTTGAATATTATGGATAATCGTACATCCTTCAGCTTTGTAATCTTTATTTCTTGTTATAATAATATTTTCACGACCCGGTAAAATTCTACCAATTGATTCATGAGTTTTCCTTCCCATAACAATCGGCTTCCCCATAGTTACTTTTTTAAAAAAAGCAAGATCAGCCGGCAAATGCCATGGGAGTGTATTATTTTTCCCTATTAATCGATTTTTATCCATTGCAACTATTATTGAAATCAACGAAGGTCACCGCTTTCAATGTATTTAATACTTTTTTATACAGCGACTGGAGCTTTAATCGCTGGGTGTGGATCATAACCAATTAATTCAATATCTTCTAGCTCAAAATCAAAAACAGAATTCACCTTGTCATTTAATTTTATAGTTGGGAAAGGTCTTGGGGTACGACTTAGTTGGGTTTGGACTTGTTCAATATGATTTAAATAAATATGAGCATCACCGAACGTATGTACAAAATCTCCAACGGAAAGCCCACATTCTTTAGCAATTAAATGGGTTAACAAAGCGTAGCTTGCAATGTTGAATGGAACACCAAGAAATACGTCTCCTGATCGTTGATAAAGCTGACAGCTTAGTTTTCCATCAGCAACATAAAATTGAAATAAACTATGACATGGAGGCAATGCCATGCCGGAAATTTCACCCGGATTATAAGCGACTACAAGCAAGCGGCGGCTATTGGGATTTCTTTTTATTTCTTCAATCACATTTTTCAACTGATCAATCGTCTCTCCCCTCGATGTCTCCCAAGAACGCCACTGCTTCCCATAAACAGGACCAAGTTCACCATACTTTTTCGCAAATTCATCATCATTTAGCACTCTTTTTACAAACTTGTCCATCTCTTTTTGATAAAGCTCATTAAATTGTTCATTCTCCAAACTTCTAAGACCAAAATTTGTCATATCGGGTCCCTCATATTCATCGCTTTCGACCCAATTTTTAAACGCCCATTCGTTCCAAATATGGTTATTATGTTGTAGTAAATAACGAATATTCGTATCTCCTTTAATAAACCAAAGCAACTCGCTCGCAACTAGTCGAAAAGGTATCCGCTTTGTTGTTAACAATGGAAAACCTTGTGATAAGTCGAATCGCATTTGATAACCAAAGATAGAAATAGTTCCAGTACCTGTACGGTCTTGTTTTTTTATCCCATTTTTTAAAATGTGCCTGCACATTTCTAAGTATTCATTCTCAGGATGAACCAATTTTTATACAACCCCTTTTCGTAGTCATAAACAATCAATATAGTTTATATTATCACAAATCCTAAAACGCTGTGACAGAACTAATTTTACTTCGTAAAAAATGGAAAAAACAATCAATTTACTTATTAATAACGAACATTCATAAAAAAAAATATAATTTTGTTCGACTTTTTTTAATAAACCCCTTTTCAATTATGTTTTTCTGCGCTATAATCCAAAGTGCCTTTATTAAATTATGTTACGATAATAGATATTGAAAATATTTTTTGCTTTACTTTCAAAATTTCATAATGAAACTCGATATAATCGCTGGAATAAGGCCAGCAAGTTTCTACCGGGAAACCGTAAATTTTCCGACTATCGAGTAAGCTTCGTTTGGATTTATATGTATGATTGACAATTTCGGTCGGTCATTTCCAAATAATTATTTTCCATTCTCCCAAAACTGTTGCTTGCTCGTACATAGAGACAACGGTTTTGGGTTTTTGTTTATTCATTTCATCAATTTTAGTCTTTGAAAAAGAATGTAAAATTTTTCCCTCAAATTATGAAAGGAGACGAAAAATGCAATTATTATTAGAAAAAATACGGCAACAAGGAATAGTATTACCGAACAATGTATTAAAAGTCGACTCATTTATTAATCACCAAATGGATCCACAATTAATGAAAGAAATAGGCAAGGAATTTGCACGTAGATTTCAAAACGAAGGTGTTACAAAGATATTAACAATTGAATCTTCCGGAATAGCTCCGGCCATTATGACAGCATTAGTAATGAATGTACCTGTCATTTTTGCTAAAAAAAGAAAACCATTGACTTTAACTGAACATGCGTATACCTCAAGTGTTTATTCCTATACAAAACAAGAAACAAATATAATTTCCGTTTCAAAAGACTATTTGAAAAGCAATGATACCGTTCTAATAATAGATGATTTCCTTGCAAATGGTGAAGCCGCTCTTGGTTTGATCAACATCGTAAACGAAGCTCAAGCAAAGGTTGCAGGAATCGGCATTGTCATTGAAAAATCATTTCAAGAAGGTGCGAAAAAAATTACAAATAAAGGATATAGACTGGAATCATTAGCAAGAATTGCATCTTTAGAAAATGGCACTGTTACATTTTATCATGAACATAGTTTAAAGGTATAGGCAAAAAATTGCATATGTTTACTTGGTTGGAGGTTAAATTATGAACAATCCTTTAAAAACATTTTCACTAGGTTTTCAACATGTATTAGCAATGTACGCTGGTGCTGTCATCGTACCCCTGATTGTCGGCGGCGCTTTGGGCCTAACGTTCGAACAATTAACTTACCTTGTATCTATTGATTTATTAGCCTGCGGAATTGCAACACTATTACAAGTTTGGAAGAACCGCTTTTTTGGCATCGGCTTGCCAATAATGCTCGGTTGTACATTTACAGCAGTTGGACCAATGATTGCCATCGGAAGCCAATTCGGAATATCTTCTATTTATGGAGCAATCATCGTATCAGGATTAATCGTCGTAGCCATTGCTAAATATTTTGGTAGTTTGCTTAAATTTTTCCCTCCGGTCGTCACAGGGTCTGTTGTTACGATTATCGGAATTACTCTTATCCCAACAGCAGTCAACAATATGGCGGGTGGTCAAGGTAATCCTAAATTTGGAGACCCTTCCTACTTGATGCTTTCATTTGGAGTTTTGGTCATTATTTTATTATTGAATAAATTTTTTACTGGTTTTGTCCGTTCGATTTCAATTTTATTAGGTATGATTATCGGTACCATTGCTGCTTCTTTTATGGGTCTCGTCGATTTCTCTAAGGTAAATGAAGCATCATGGTTCCATATGGTACAACCTTTTTATTTCGGAACACCAACATTTGAAATAACACCAATTTTAACGATGACTTTAGTAAATATAGTAAGTTTAATTGAGTCTACAGGCGTATATCTTGCATTAAGCAATATTTGCGGACAAAAATTAACCCAAGACGATTTAGCAAAAGGATATCGTGCCGAAGGATTGGCGATTTTTTTAGGCGGTGTATTTAATGCCCTTCCTTATACAGCTTATTCACAAAACGTTGGTCTTGTTCAATTATCTGGCGTTAAATCAAGAAATACAATTGTGATGGCTGGTATCATTTTAGTTGTACTAGGTTTGGTACCAAAAATTGCAGCAATCACAACGATTATTCCTGAACCAGTTCTTGGAGGAGCAATGGTTGCAATGTTTGGAATGGTCGTTGCTTATGGAATTAAAATGTTAAGCAATGTTAGTTTTGATACAAATGGCAATTTGCTAATTATCGCTTGCTCAATCGGCATGGGCTTAGGTGTGACGACAGTGCCTGAGTTATTTGGCCAACTACATCCATCTGTACAAATTATTACTAGCAACGGAATTGTTGCTGGAAGTTTAACAGCTATTCTATTAAACATTATTTTTAATGTTATCCCAAGCGGAAAAGCTAGTGAGAAGAAAAAGATGCTTGGGTTGGAGCAAACAAAAGTCTCATAAAGGAAAAATGATTGGCCAAAAATTACACCCCTTCCCTCCATCCACTTGAAATGGAGGGTATTTTCTTGTAAAATACTATAGTTTTTTGATAGAGTAACTTTATGACAATTTTGAAGGTAGATGGAGGATTTTATGGATTATCAGCAGTTTAAAGAAATCATTTTAGGTAGAAGGAGCATCCGAAAATATGAAGAAAGAGAAGTATCTAATGAAGATATTTTCGAATTAATCGATTGTGCAAGGTATGCTCCAAGTGATACAAATTCACAAACATGGGAATTTATTGTTATAAAAAATAAGGAAAAAATAAAAAAGATTGAAGAAATGACATGGGAAGCACTTCATGAAAAGGCAAAAGATGCAGAAGAACGCGGATTTGATAGACCTGCGAAAATGCTTGTGAAATCTTTTGGGCCTTATGCAACTGCTTTTTCAGATGCACCCGTACTCGTTATATGCTTGGCTACCCCTTATGAATCAAAATTCAGGGAAAAAGTGTTCGATCCAATTCAACTTGTTCCTGATGAAATATGGCGTGAAGAAGGGATTAAAAGCAGTTGTTTAGCTGTGCAAAATTTTATGCTCGCTGCACATGCCAAAGGATTGGGAACATGTCCAATGACTGGACCTGTGCTTCTTGCTGAAAAAAAATTACGCGAATATTTACAAATAGAAAATGAAAAAACGATTAATATGGTTGTTGCTTTAGGATATCCGAAAGAAACACCAAAAAAATTGAGCCGAAAAGAAGTTTCAGAAATAACAAAGATCATAGAATAAAAATAAATGCATTAAAGCGAAGAAGCTCACCTGAATCCAGGTGAGCTTCTCCATTATTTTTTATCAAATATATGTACTTTAGAAGTACTAAGTAACTATTTTGTAAAGCTTTCAGTAAGTGGAGGTATAATTTGCTTTTTACGTGAAACGACACCTTTTAATGTTGCCATATTATTGTCTAATTTAACATTAAATGCTTTTTCAACATTTTCTGCAGCTTTTCCTAATGCAAGAGCAATTGAATCGCTATTTAAAATATCTGTAACAACAAGTACGAATAAATCTAAGTTTTTCTCATTAATAAATGCATTCATTGCTTCTTCTAGCTCTTGTTTTCTAGAAAGAATATCGTTTGGATCAATAGCATTTACTTGAGCAACTTGAACTTTAGCAGTTCCCATCGGAAATTCTTTTGAGTCTAGAGAAATTAATTCAGCTGCTGTTTTATCACTTAAATCAGCACCTGCTTTTAACATAGCAAGTCCGTACTCTTCCGCACTAACTCCTGCAATTTCTGCTAATTCTTTTGCAGCCTGCACATCTTGTTCTGTGCAAGTAGGTGATTTAAATAGAAGCGAGTCAGAAATAATCGCAGATAACATTAATCCAGCAATTTCTTTGTCAATAGCAATTCCATTTTCTTTATACATTTTATTTAAAATGGTTGCAGTACAACCGACTGGTTCAACACGAAAATATAGTGGGTCTTTTGTTTCAAAATTAGCGACACGATGATGGTCAATAACTTCAGCAATGCGCACTTCAGTAATATCATCTGCACTCTGTTGGCGTTCATTATGATCGACCAATATAACTGTATTTACCTCAGAGGATACTTTTTCTACTAAACGAGGAGCTTGAACACCGAAATAGTCAAGTGCATATTGCGTTTCTTTATTCACTTGGCCTAAACGGATTGCTTCAGTGTTGAAGCCTAATTTCTTTTTTAAATCATTGTAAGCAATCGCTGAACAGATTGAATCTGTATCCGGATTTTTGTGTCCGAGAATTAATATCTTTTCCATAAACTCTCTCCTTTTCATCAATGATCATAATAAATTCTGGTTGACATAACCCCATTTTCATACATAAGCTATTTTACTGTAAAAAAAAGAGCAAGAAAAGACAAAAATATTTGCTCTTTTTTTAATTTTTGTTCATTGATTTATTGTATTGAAACCTCATAAGTATTTGATTTAGTTCTTCTGCCCTATTTGAAAGTGTATTCGCAGAAGCAGTAATTTCCTGCATATAAGCCAATTGTTCTTCTGTTGCTTGTGCTACTCTTTCTGCTGTTAAGGAATTATCTTTTGCTATTATTGCGAGATCTGTAATTGTTTTAGATACTTGAGTGACAGCAGCGGACATTTGCTCAATAATGGATGAAACTTCCTCGATTTGCGGAGCGATTTCTTCTGCGCTTTCCAAAATTTGCTTAAATTTTTGAATCGCTTCATTAGAAACTTGTACACCCATCTGAACGCTTTCAGTCACACGTGCCATAATCTGTACAGAGCTTTCGGTATCCTTTTGAATACCTTCAACAATCGCTAAAATTTCTTGCGCTGATTGTTGAGATCTTTCAGCAAGTTGGCGTACCTCATTGGCAACAACAGCAAAACCTTTTCCATGTTCCCCTGCTCTTGCTGCTTCGATCGCTGCGTTTAAAGACAATAAATTCGTTTGCTCAGCAATTCCTGTAATCACATCAAGAATTGAACTAACTTCTTTGGACCGCTCATAAAGTGATTTAATTTTATCATTAGATTCTTTTACAATTTCATGGATGAAATTCATTTGTTGAACCGTATTATAAACGGATTGTCCCCCAATTTTAGCAAAGCTAGATGTATTAGAAACTAACTCAGAAACTTTTTTTGTGCTGTTAACGATACGGTAAACTCCTTGAGATACTTCTTCAAGAGCTTTGGCGTTATGATCGACTTCAACCGTTTGTTTTTCGGCGTTTCCTGCAACTTCTTGAATAGCTGCAACAACTTGTTCTGTAGCGGTATTCGTTTGGTCTGCATTTGCAGAAAGTTCTTCAGATAAGGCAGATACCTCTTCTGCTGTTTGGGCAGCAATTGCCATTAATTCCCTAGAATTAACAATCATATGATTAAAACTTTCTGCCAATTCACCTATTTCATCATTCGTTTTGACAGCCATATTTTCTACTGTTAAATCACCTTTAGCAACTCTTTTCATTCCAATCGAAACCTTGAGAATCGGTTTTGTGATTTTATTAATAACATAATATGTGAGAATAATTGTTATTAATGAGGTTAGTAATATGATGAAATATGTATATTTTTGAAGAGATTTCGAGTCTTTTAGAACTAAATTTTCTGGCATAGCTATACTAATTCCATACCCAACCGTTTTGATCGGTGCATAGGCAATAAGAAAAGATTCATCAGACTGGGTAAAAGAAGCAATGCCTCGTTCTAACAAACTTTTTTCAAGAGTTGACTTGAATGATTGATCTAGGTTAGATTCCTTAATGGTCAATCCTACCGCTTCTTCTTCAGAAGTTACTTGCAAACGTTTTTCCGCATCAACTAATGTAAGAAAAGCAGATTTACTGATGTCCTCTTTTAAAAACGTATCAACTAGTACTTCAAAGTTTGCTGACCCTGCAAGTACACCAACAACTTCACCAGTAACCGACCGAATTGGAGTCGCCACAACTACAATCCTATTTCCAGTCGCTTTTGAAATTAATACTTCCGAAAAAGAAGATTCACCTTTCAAACCAGCTTGAACATAAGATCGGTCACTATAATCTGACCCAATACTTTTTGAGTTTGTATGGGAAATTACTGTACCAGTCTTATCAACAACGAAGTTTGTTTCAAAGACATCAGATCGTTCATTAAGAACTGTTATTAATGGAAAAATACGGTTATTATCCATCGATTTTAAAATTTCTGTTTCAGCAACAATGGAAAGCTTGTCCATTTGCGTTTGAAACCATTCATCAACTGCTTGTGCTTTATTTGCAACAAGCATACTCATAGCCTCTTTTTCTTTTTCAATTAAAGTATTACTGCTAAAATAACCTAACATTAATGAAACAATTAAAAGAGGAATTAAAGATAAAAGCAAAAATAAGCTAATATACTTGGTGCGAATGCTTCTTAGATGAAATCGTTTCTTTTCTGTCATCTTTCCTAAAAGTCCCCCACTTTATTAAATACCTAAATAAAAAGAAAAAATATATGAAAATATTTAATAAACTAAAGCAATATAATGGTATTACTTTTCTCATAAAAATACAATAATAAAAGTGCCACCCTTAAAATCAGGACAAATCAATAGGTTTGGCCAAAAAGTCGTATTTTATCGAAGAGTTAGTTATTTTTCCATCTTTAACCCTGTCGATGAAACTCCTTTTGTTCATTGGTTTTAATAGTGTTTGTTATGAACCAAACGATTAAAAAATATTTTATTCGTAACGGAAAGAGATGTTGGCATACCGAAATAAAAACCTTGCCCAAATGTTATCCCAATTGACTTAGCTGTTTCGAGATCAATAAAAGTTTCGATCCCTTTTAACACTACTTTCATTTCTTTTCCACAAAAATACAGCAACCTTTTTATTCTGTTTTGTTTTTCAATTGATTCTGATAACTCATGGGCAAGACTTTTATCTATTTTAATAATGTCTGGTTTTACCCAATTTATTTTTGATTGTGACAAAGGAAGTGAACCAACATCATCTAAAGCAATGCAATACCCGGCCTTTTTTAAAAAATGGACTGTTTCTTTGAACTTTAAAAGGTCATTGATCGGTTCTTTTTCACTAATTTCAATGACTACCCGTTCATGGACTGTAACTGGATTTTTATGAATAAATTCTAACAAAGATGTGCATGATGAATGTGTGAGAGTTGATGGAAAAAGATTAATAAATAATAAATAGTCATTGCTTTTCATAGATTGGGAGAAAGTATTGATTGAATGTTGTGCTGATAGTAGATCTAACCAACATTTTTGATTTTTTTCTTCCGCGTTCCTAAATATTGTTACTGGGTCATGTTTATTTGACCGTAAGAAAGCTTCAAAACCAAAAAAGTCTCCATCTTCTAAATGAATAATTGGTTGAAATACATGATAAAGATGTTCATCTGGTTGGATTACCAAGTTGGAAGTCAATCTTTTTTCCAAAAAGCGAATAGTCATTTTTATTCACTCCATGTAAAATAGTGTTATTTCAACTTTTTTTAACAAAAAGCGACAATTTTTATAAAATAAAGACCACCCTAATAGCAAAAAGGTGGTCTTAAAAACCATCTTTCGGGAACCCGGCGACCGTAGTTTTTAACCTTAGGCCCGTAGCTTTGCGTCCCTACCTTTCGATAGGTTTGCCATTTCGAGAATGTTCTTTATTCAATTATTTGCATTTTAATTCATTACAATAATACTAAAATTTAGAAATTTTGTCTATAAATCGACAAAATTCAACCTTAAATCTACAACCCGTCCATATTACAAATATTATAAATTACATAAAAAACTTTTGAATGGATGTCGTTAAAAAAGAACAGGTAGTCAAAACACCGGAATTACGAAGCTTCGATTGAAATTGATTAAGGATACTTGTTAGTATCGTTCTTTCATTTTCACTAATGATAAATTGAAGCCCATACTGTTGAATATTATCTTTTTCTTTCATCCAAACTAAAATGCCGTTCACCTCTACTTCTTGTCCTAAAATGACCGTTTTAATTTTTAATATCAAATCCTTTCTAGCTGGGAGTTTAATATTTGATAGAAAACGAAGTCCTCCCGGGCCGATATCCTCAATTAAAATTTTTGTCATCCCAAGTTGGACAGATTTACCTGCAATGGAGGTAATCGTCATTTCACCAATAAGGGGACGTTCGAGTGCAATTCGAAAAAATTTGCGGCGGTTTTGCACTGGTTTAACTGTTTTTTGTAATGCGGCTTCTGGTGAGCAAATGCCTTTCTTTAAAAGCAATTTAAATTCATCAGCAGGAATTGGTTTGCTAAAATAATAACCTTGGAGCTCGTTACAATGGAGATTACATAAATATGAGGCTTGTTCTTTTGTTTCAACCCCTTCAGCAACTACTTTCACATTTAATTTTTTCGCTAAATTAATAACGGCAGTTACAATTTCCGTATTTTCTAAATCATTAGGAATCTCTTGAATGAATGATCTGTCAATTTTAACGGTATCTGGTCTTAACTTTTTTAAGTAGCTCAGTGAAGAATAGCCTGTCCCATAATCGTCAATTGCGATGCCAATGCCAAGCGACCTGAGCTGTTCAATTTTCGCAATCATTTCTGATTCATTTTTTAACCATGCAGTTTCTGTTATCTCCAACTCCAGCCATTGAGGAGAAAGACCCGTCGAAAATAGTACGTTTTCTACATGATTAACAAAATCTGGGTGCAATAATTGTATCGGTGATATATTGACAGAAACTTTGATTGGTGGAAATCCTTCTTCTTGCCACTTTTTATTTTGCTTACAAGCCTCTAGTAATACTTGATTCCCAATTGTATGAATGAAACCAGTTTTTTCAGCTAATAGGATAAATTCCATCGGTGATATCATTCCCCATTGCGGGTGCTTCCAACGGGCTAAAGCTTCGGCACCAATAATGGTATACGTTTCGCTCGAAACTTTTGGTTGATAAACAACGACAATTTCATTTTCTTGGACCGCTTTCCGAAGATCATTTTGCAAAGTAAATTTTTTATAAGCTCCAACATTCATCGTTGGCGAAAAAATTTCAATATTATTCTTACCAATTTCCTTTGCCCGTGCTAAAGCCAAATCTGCATTTTGAATGAAAGTATAGACACTTTCTGCGCCGTATGGGTACAGACAAATGCCAGCAGTAGTTGTCAAAAAAATTTCATATCCATCAATGATAAACGGCCACTGAAATATGTTGATATATTGCTGACATATATCGTTAATTTCTTCCATATTATTAATATTAGTAATAATTATCGCAAATTCATCTCCACTAATTCTGGCAACAAAGTCATCAAGCATTCTCGCTCGCGTTAAACGAATCGCTACATCTTTTAACAATTTATCTCCAATTTTTGGACCGAGTGTATCATTGATAAATTTAAAATCATCTAAATTGAGGATCATTAGTGCTAATAAACTTTGGTTCATTTTTGCTTTATGTAGGTTTTTCTCCAGTTGCATTTCAAAAAGGAGTCGGTTAGGAATTCCAGTCAAATAATCACTATAAGCAATCCGTTCAATTTTATCTTTTTGGTGTTCAAGTTCTTTTTCCATCTTTTTTATTTCTGTTATATCTCGAATAATTGCAACATACCCAGCAATTTTGCCGCTAGAATCAAACCATGGCAAAGGAAAGACAGATGTATCCAAGAGCGAACCATCTTTCCTCTTCCTTTTTCCTTCCAACCCCATAATTGATTGACCATTCAAAACTTGCGCAAAGGCTTTTTCGAATTTTTCTTTTTCGAAATCTGGAATAATTGGATAGGGCTTACCTATAACTTCGTTCAATTTCCATCCAAACATGTTTTCTGCTGCTTCATTCCAATGAATGACATTCATATTTTTATCAAGAATGATAATAGGCAGTGGATTGTTTTGAATTAAGGATTCGTAATTTTGTTTTACTTGTTCCCAATCTGACATATTATCAAATCCCCTTTCTTATCATGAAAGAAAAAACCATTTCCCGAAATAAAAGGGAAATGGTTTTTGCCCTTCATAAAATTTCGGTAACTGGCTGACATTCCAAAAGATTGGAGAAGTCCCTATAGCTTTGCGTCACTGCGTTTCCACAGTTTTGCCTTTATCGTTTTCATTTGTATATAATTTAGACGGAGAACAAATAGATTTTATATCAAAATTATATTATTGTATAGTACAAAAGTACTAATGTTTGTTATTTCCAGGAAAAATATTTTAATAATTAACAAAATTTAAAGTTTTATTACATTGTAACATTTTTTTTACTTTTACATGTACTATAAACAAATGAATTTTAAAAATTTTATCCATTCATTTGCAATGTTCTATTCAACTTGCACGTGTGTAAGGAAGTCGAAATATGTTAATTAGAAAAGCTTATGATTATGAAATAAAAAGTTTGTTTTATTGGTCCGTTGCATTAACGGAAGAACTTTCAGCTGGTTATATGAAAAGAAATGCAAGAATGACACACGAAATGGTTACACGCGTACTTAGTAATGGAGGATATTATTTAGTTGCGTCTAACAATCTAGAAATAATGGGCTGGATTTTACTAGGGATTGATCAAAATTATTACAAAAATGAAAATGTTGGTTTCATTTATGAACTTTACGTTTTTCCGCACTATCGGAAGCTTGGAATTGGCAGGAAATTAATGGAATACGGATTATCCCAATTGAAAAAATCAGGAATGAATAAAGTGCAATTAAATGTGTTTAACAAAAATGGTGCCAAAAAAATGTATGAAAAACTTGGATTTAAAGATGTTGCCACCCTAATGGAAAAGGAAATTTAAAAAAAGTTATTGATAACGACAATCAGCATTAGGCTATTGTCGTATTTTTCTTTGCAATTACGTAAGTTTATAGAAAAATAATATTTCACTGAGCATACATATATATAATAAATGATTTTCAAAGAGGGGGTGAGTTGTCATGTTCCCTTGGAAACATTTTGAAACATTTAATGATTATATCAACTATTTAATGAATGTAAGACCAGAACAAGTTGATGAATTTATAAAAAAAATTCTTGATAGTCATTTTCCCCATTATTCAAATGTCCCTCACAATGAAAAAACAAGGGAGCAGACAGCATCCGCCTATGTTTCAAATGCTGATAATAAAGAATTAAAACATAATCATAATGTAAAGCAAAAAAAAGATGAAACAAACGAACAAAAAGAACCATTTGAAATAAAAGTATTTGAGTCCCATGAAGATGTCTTTGTCCATTTCCCAGTAAAACAAAAAAAGGATTTACAATCAGGCAAAATTTATTACAATTCCAATCAACTTATTATAAAAGACATACCAGCAATTGGAGCGAAACATAAAGTGTTGTTGCCGTCGATCGTCCAACAGCGAGGAGCAAAAATTCATTATAAAAATGGAATTCTGCAAATTAAAATACCAAAGGCTGATGATATGCAATTTACTGAAATTGACTTAAACTTTTGATAAATTTTTTAAAAAAGGTGGTTCTGTATGGCAATTTCAATTAATTTTGTATCCATTATTATTAATTCTCAAGATACAAATGCCACCGTATCGATGGGAGAAGTAACTCAATCAGGCTGGAACAGTCATCAAAAGCAAAACTTAGGAAACGGAATTTATTATGGTAATACCGCTTCACCAAATAATGTAATCAATATTTTAGACAATGATTTCATCGATATGCCGGTTCATGACAACGATCTTGTTCCTACGAATCAAAATCAATCTCTATAAATTTAGGAAGCTGGGAGGGAGTTAAAATTGAAAGTAAAACTTGAAATAGGACCGATCCAAGTAGAAAGTATCGAATCTGCCTCAGGTATTTTTATTTCACAAATGAACATCGTAAAAGGCTGGCATTCACAAGAAAAAAATAATTATGGGTTTGGAGATTTTGGGGATCAAAATGTCATTGAAAATTGCATCAGCATTGTGTCCGACGATGATTTTATTGATGCCCCCATGAATGACAATAGTATTATTATAGAAAAAAAATTAAAGCCTCAAAACACCAATACCGATATTTCACTAGGAGACATTCAAGTGGAAACAATGGATACAAATTCTTCAATTACTATTGGCGACAGCTTGCAAACAGGTTGGAGATCGCAATCAAAAATTAACAGTGGAATTGGCGATTTTATAGGAGACAATCTCACAAAAAATAATCGTATATTTCTATATGATAATGATATTATTGATAGTCCTGTTAAAAATGTTCAAACAGCAAGTGTTGAAAAACATAAAACAGAATAAATATTTTTGTTTTACCTAAATGCAAAGGTGATTACGATGAGTGATAAAAAAGAAGAAAAAATTTGTAAAAGATGTTTATTTAAAGCCGATGAGAAAGACCAATACTGTATTCGTTGTGGAGCACCTTTAATTAACCGTTGCACCGACTTTAAAACTGGAGGAAAACATTACTGCGGATTTGTGAATCGGCCTGATGCTCGTTACTGTGCAAAATGCGGTCATGAAACGGTTTTTAAACAGTATGGGTTAGTATAGCACTTTTTCGATTTCCGATCCGAAAAAGTGCTATGGATTCAATCGTTTATTTCTCTCTTTTTTCTTTTCACTATTATGCATATGTCTTTTGATAGTAAAATCGCTAAATTGTGTGACTTGATTTCGTCCTTTTTGTTTCGACTTATATAATGCTCGATCTGCTAGTCTAATTAAATGCATCGGTTTTTGATCCGCAATGGACGGAAACATAGTTGCAACCCCTATACTTGCTGTTACTATTTTAAAGATGGGCGAATTTTTGTGAGGAATTTTCAAGTCCATAATCGCATTTCTCAACTTCTCGGCTTTTGTATAAGCCGTTTTTTTATGATGGTTTGGCAATATAATCGCAAATTCTTCACCACCATACCTTGCGACAATTTCCCCATTCGTTCCAAATAATTCATTCAACTTATTTGAAATACTTTTTAAACAATGATCCCCTTTTAAATGCCCATATGTATCGTTATACAATTTAAAATAATCAATATCAAACAAAATAAGCGATAAAGGGCTTTCATTTTCTATTGCTTTCTTCCATTCCACCTCAATTGCCTGATCAAAATATCTACGGTTATAAACTCCTGTATTGCCATCCAGCTCTGCCAATGATTCAATCGTAGAAAATTTTTTATTAAGTTCTAATCTCATAATGTTGACGTTTTCTATTAATTCAGCTAATTCATCTTCTTTTTTGTATTCGGGGATACTTGCAGAAAAATCTTTTTTCGTGTAAGCTTTTACACTTTTATTCAATAATAAAACCGGTTGAACAATCGCTTTCATTTGCCGTTGTATGATCAAAGCATTTAATAAAATTAGAAAAATAGCGATGATAATAGTAATCCATTCAGTTTGCTCAATTTTTGAGATGTAGGTATTACGTGATTCTTCACGTAAACTTCCAGTTAATTTTATTGTTTCCTGAACAGCATTACGAAAATCATCAAATACAATTTTGGCTTCTTCAAACAGAACAACATCTAGTTTTTGTCCTTGTTTTGTCATTTCGATAAGTTTTTTTCCATATTGTTCTTGCCAAAATCGCCCTTTTTCGATAACGTCTTCAACTTTTTGTTTAATGTTAGGTTTATTTTCAACTTTTTGTTGGAGAAAATTTGCGGTATCATTGAAGGTCTTTGTCCCGTGTTGAAAACTTTCTAAAAATAACGGATCACCAGTTAAATTATAACCACGTTGTCCACTTTCTTGGTTTAAGAGTGATAAATACAATGTATGAAGTGATGTCTCTATTTCATCTGCTTCTACCTGATATTTTGAGTTCATAGAAAATTGGTAATCAAGTTCCCACAAACAAAAGATCACAAATACTATAAATACAATTCCTGAAATTGAAGAAGTAATGAGTAAATTCCTGCCAATTCTTCCAACCTTGAAATTTTTCATCCTCTTTTTCTCCTAATTCCAATAATTATCCAAAAATAAATAAAAGAAGATTGGTCAGTCAGTAGAAAACAACTAGATTTTATTAACAGTTCGTATTACTAAATTTACTATAAAACTTTTTTTATTATATTACCATATTCTGGTCTTTATGCAAAGAGGACGTGAGCCCTTAAAAACCTTAGTTTCTCAACTTTTTCTATTAATAAATTGTGAAATTTTTGTGAAATTTTTGTGATAATTTTGTGACGTTTATTACAGATTAGGTGTTCTTTCTTTTATATCGTAAAAATCGTAGGAAGATTCAAAATCTATTATTTATCTTTGTTAATTATTGCAAACAAAGAAAACTAAAAGTAATGAAGGAGGTTTTAAAATGTATCAACAAGCAGCATGGTTTACTACAATAATTTTTATTGCTGGTATCATTGGTGTCTTTCTTTACATCATCAACAATAGTGACCAAAAGGAAGACTACGGTACTGTAAAGCATAAAGGACACCAACTGCAAAAGTTTTATTTTCTAGCTTTAATCGTTGTGTTTAGTATTGCAACTGTGATTACACTGAAAGATCTTCCATTTGAACGGGCAAAAGCACAAGAAAATCAAATTATTGTTGATGCTATTGCATCCCAATTCGCATTTGAACTTTCACAAAACGAATTTGAAGTAGGTCAACCAATCGAATTTAGAGTTACTAGTAAAGATGTAAACCACGGGTTCGGTATTTATGATGAAAACATGCAATTGATAGCTCAAACTCAAGCGATGCCAGAATACACAAACCCAATTTATATTACGTTTACGAAACCAGGAACTTATAAAGTTCTTTGCTTAGAATATTGTGGGATTGCCCACCATGTCATGCAAGCAACTATATCAGTATATTAATAAAAGGAGGAACGGCTTATGAATACGATCATTTCTGATAATGTCGATCGTTCAACTAGAAAAAGTGTCATCTTTCCTACATTATTAGGAGCCATCGTCATTTTGTTGATGATGTGCATGGGGACGATCATGCTTTTGAATCAAGGAAAATTGATTTCAATTTCTGATGGATTTTTTTATAAAATCATGACACTTCATGGTACTGGTATGGTTGGCGCAGGAGCGATTGCAGGTTCAGCAATCATTTACTATTTCGTAAGTCAGTATGTACGTTTAAGCAAAGCTATATTTATGACAAACGTCATTGCTTTTCTAATCGGTGTTGTAATGATATTGATCGGGATTTTTGTTTTTGATTTTGCAGCAGCTTGGACATTTCTCTACCCTCTGCCAGCTATATCAGGAGGGATGTGGGGAATTGCTGGAGCATTCTTCTATTTAGGAGGAATGACAATTATTGGTACCGGTTTCCTACTATTCTTTCTTGATGTTGGCAGAGCAATTATAAAAAAATATGGAAACCTTGGAAATGCCTTAGGATGGCCAATTATTTTTGGAGGAAAAATGAAAGAAGAGCTTCCTCCTGCAGTTGTTGCAGCAACAATGGTAACGATTGTAAATACTGCTGCGTTAGTAACTGGTGCGGCTGTTCTTATTATGAGTATTATCAATCTTTTTAATCCGAGCTTTACAATTGATCCACTTTTAGCAAAAAACTTAATATATGCTTTTGGTCATATATTTGCTAACTCTATCATTTATATGGGGGTAATCGCAGTTTACGAAGTGTTTCCTAAATATACAGGAAGACCTTGGAAAACATACGGGATCTTTTTAATCGCTTGGAATGCTTCAACGTTGTTTACAATGATCATTTATCCTCACCATTTGTTGATGGATTTTGTCATGCCAAAATGGATGCTGATCATCGGTCAAGTTCTTTCTTATGCAAATGGGCTTCCGGTACTTGTTGTTACTGGATTCGGTGCTTTACAGATCATCTATAGATCTGGAATTAAATGGGACATGGCATCCTTGTTATTTTTTGGTTCAATATTTGGCTGGGTACTTGGTGTTGTTCCAGCAATAGTTGACGCAACGATTGTAATCAACCATGTCATGCATAATACAAAATGGGTACCAGGTCATTTTCATCTTTACATGGGACTTGGGGCTTGTGCGATGATTTGGGCGTTTATGTATTATCTTCTCAGAGTAGAAGGAATCAAACTAGTCTCTTATTTTGATAAGGTAAGCTTCTGGATTTACTTAATAACTTTTATAGGTGTTGCTGGCTCCTTCCTGTATAGTGGAAAAGTAAGTGCACCAAGACGTTGGTCCCAGCATTTTCCTGAATGGGTACCAGCAGACCAGTTTGGAGCAATTGCTTCATTTGGAGTTATATTCGCAACTTCAATTTTTATTATACGCTTTGCTGTATCGTCTAGATACATTGGCTCCAATGAAGAGAAAATGAAAACAAAGGATCAATTATATGCGTAATCATATTTCCACAGTCATCATTTTTATTGTTGGATTATTCATCCTTTGGGAAGGAACTGACGGGCTTCGGGCTTTTACTGCAGAAAAAGCCCGTCAAATTAATATTATGGAGAAAAAACCATTGCTTCCCAATGTAAGCTTGGAGGACGGGAATGGGAAAGCGTTGCAGCTTTACGATTATAAAGGCAAAATTGTTCTCGCAACCTTTATGTATACAAGCTGCGGAGATGTTTGTCCAATATTGGAAATGAAATTTAAAGAAGTATATGACCAACTCCCAAAAGAATTAATAGGTAAGGAAGTTGTCTTTTTGAGTTTCAGCTTTGATCCATTCCATGATACACCTGAACGTTTGAAAGTATATGAAAACCATTTTGGAGCAGATGGTATCACTTGGAAAATGGTCCGTTTTTCAAATGAAAAACAGCAACAACAATTTTTAGATTTGGCCGGTGTTATCGTCATACCAAAAGAAGATGGCGGGTTTGAACATAACGCTGCTATTTATTTAATTAATGAACAAGTTCGTCTCATAGAAATTTTTGATTACCAACATTCACAAAACGTCGTAAATAAAGTTCGTGCTATGATAGAAAAACGCAACAGATCTTGATTGCGGGGGAAAAAGATGAGTAAAAGATATGCTAGTTTCGGTTTCGGTTTGATATTTTTTTTAGCGCTCCCACCAGTAAAACAATTCACAGAATCTTTTATGATAGGACAAATGCTTGTACAAATTCCTCTGCTCGTTTTAGCTGGTTTTTTCTTAGGAAAAACTATTTTAGATATATGGCCGAATTTAATAAGTAAAAAATATAACGGGATTGCAGGTATTTTACTAGCCGTATTTACTATTTCATTTTGGATGTTACCCCGATCTATTGATGCTTCCATTAATGAGATGTGGTTTGCCATTGCCAAATATAGTTCATTACCATTATTGGCCGGAATACCTATTAGTTGTAGCTGGAAGAAATTACATCCCATCGGTCAAAATTTTATTTGGGCAAATTTAGTTTCAATGTTCATCATCATGGGATGGCTTTATCTAACATCACCGGTACGGCTCTGTAATAATTATTTGCTTGAACAGCAGCATTTACTTGGAAAATCATACCTTTTCTTAAGCGGATTAATAATTATTTCCGGGATTTTCCGTACTTTTATGATGGATCATGGTACAAAATATTAATTGAAAAAACTAGGTATCCATTTTGGAGCCTAGTTTTTTATTAAAAAAAGAGGTGGGATATGATGGACAGAACTAAATTTGTTCTTCCTATTACAACAATAGCAATGGCCATTTCTTTTATGACTTGGTCGGTTTTATCACCTTTAGCAAGCACATTTGAACAAATATATAATCTTTCCACAACACAAAAAAGTATTCTTGTTGCTATCCCTGTCCTTCTAGGTTCAATTATGAGAATTCCTTTAGGTATCTACACAGACCGTGTTGGCGGCAGAAAGATGTTTACAGGATTATTATTATTTACAATTATTCCATTAATCGGTGCTGGTATTTCCAATTCCTTTGCAGCCTTATTATTCTGGGCGTTTTTTATAGGGATGGCGGGAACTTCTTTTGCAATATCAGTTACATTTGTCTCAAAATTGACACCACCTGAAAAACAAGGTACAGCCTTAGGAATAAATGCAGTTGGTAATATAGGTACAGCTCTTGCAGGATTTGTGATTCCGTCAATTGCCGTCGCTTTTGGCCTCCAATGGGCTTTTTGGATTTTAATTTTTCCTACTGTCATTATGGCAGCCCTGATCTGGTTTGGAACACCAGAGACAGCCAAACCGACTGAAAAAAAGACTGTTCTTGGAGCTTTGTCCGTATTGAAATTTAGAAATACTTGGATGTTATCATTATTTTACTTTGTTTCGTTTGGTTCGTTTGTTGCCCTTGGAATTTATTTGCCGACGATGTTAATTGATATTTATGGAATCAACGCAGTTGATGCAGGATTTCGTGCTGCAGTTTTCGTTGTAGCGGCGACTGTATTCAGACCTGTTGGAGGATATTTTGCCGATAAATTTGGAGCTGGTCGTGTTCTAACCTATGTATTCATTGGAATAACAGTGATGGCATTCGTAATTTCGTTTGCTTTGGAAAACATTATTATTATGACAATTGCCTGCTTACTCATAGCCGTTTTTGCAGGTCTTGGAAATGGATCTGTTTTTAAATTAGTCCCAACATTATTCCCAAAAGATACAGGTACTGTAACAGGAATTGTTGGTGCTTGGGGAGGTTTAGGAGGGTTTTTTCCACCTATTTTAATGGGGATCGTGAAGGATATGACAGGGAGTTATTCGCTTGGCTTTGTATTATTCGCTTTGCTCGCTTTTGTATGTCTGTTCATTAATTGGTTAAATTTTGACAGAAGGAAAAGTCAAGTATTATATAAAAGAATTGCTTAGATACCGGATCGCCTCGCATTTATCGTTACGAGTAAAACAAAAGGAGCGGGGCGATTACATGAAATAACTTTTGTTTAAACCATAATCATATTATGTAAACTTTTAATGACTTTTTAATTATTAAAACTTTATTTTCTTATATAAAATTACAACCTTTTCATCATCTTCTACTTGATCAATTGGCTCATAATGTACTCTCTCTTCTAAATCAATCAAATACCATAGTATTGTAAAAGTAAAAATTATAATTGCTAACAATATTATTTCCATATTTTTTACCTCCAACTATCTATCAAGAGCAGTTGTTATCTTCGCCAGGTACATATTAATAGGATTATGGTTTCAAAAACATTATAGACAAAATAAAACCCATTCATACCTTATCTTAAAAATTAATAAAAAAACCACCTGTTTTTTTAAAGGTGGTTTAAACGCCTCTTTTATTTCCCCATACGAGTGCGTGAAGCTGAGGCAAAACTTTGATATCGTTCATTTTTGGGCACATCATTGTTTTGTCGATAAGCCATTCATATTTTTTCAGTAGATTTTTTACTAATATGTCATCGTCTTTTAAAGTTGTATCTGCGTTTCCAACTTGCAAATAAAAAGGTATATTGGGATATCTCTCGTGGATATCTATAGCAAACTGGAAATCAACATCGTCAAAAACGACAACTTTTAAACTTGCATTTTTCAACACCTTAACATTATCTACAATTAAATCTAACATTTTTAAATCCGTTTCCATGTGAGAACTCGGCGGCTTCGGGGAAAGAGTTAAATCATCAACATCCTTCATCCATTCCTGCCATTTGGATCCTTGCGTTTCAAGGGCCACTTTGATTCCCTTTTCTTTTAAAAGGTTTACGAGGTTCCCTATGGAAGAGTATAAAGCTGGATTCCCTCCAGATATTGTCACATGATCAAAACAATCTTGCCCCAATTCATATAATTGATTCCAAATTTCTTCAGCAGTCATTTGTTTTATCTCATCTTTCGCTGATCCATCCCATGTAAATGCAGAATCACACCAACTGCAACGATAGTCACAGCCAGCGGTTCGAACAAACATTGTTTTGCGTCCAATTAACGCTCCTTCACCTTGAATTGTGGGCCCGAAAATTTCCATAACTGGAATCCTTGTCATTTAACAATCACCTTGTACTGTCCAATATTTTTCCGAAGGTCAAAAATAGCAGCTTCTAAAAAAATTATGAAAGTTCCATCCACTCCCGTCTTGCCTCAGCATAGCTTGTGGGCGTTTCATATAACCGTACAAATTCCACTCGTGCACCGTTATATTTATTACGACGTTTTTCTATGGCTTTTTCCATTTTTTCAAAAATCCAAACAACCATGTTTTCAGCAGTTGTATTCATTTTCGGAAGTGTTTCATTTAGGTAGCGGTGATCTAAATAAATCTCTATTTCTTCCTTCCAAATTTCCTTTAATTCTCCAAAATCAATAACTATACCAATTTCATCTGGAAATCCACTAATTCCAAAAACGACTTTATACGTATGGCCATGCAAGTTTTTGCATTTTCCTTCATAGCAATGCAAATGATGTGCAGCATCAAAGGTGAATTCTTTACTAACGAGTACTCGTTTTTGATGGTATTTTAATTCACTGCGCTGTATGTCTCGATCAATTTTTTGAAGGTCTTCAACAATTCTAAAACCAAAGAAAATATTGTTATTGTCCATATCTATTCAATCCCCTCTTTCTCGGGAGTTTAAATATTGCTCCAATCCAGCTTTACGTAACTTACAGGCAGGGCAATCTCCGCAACCATCAGCAATAATTCCATTATAGCATGTTAATGTTTTTTCACGGACAAAGTCAAACGCTCCTAGTTCATCAGCAAGCTTCCACGTTTCGGCTTTATTCAGCCACATAAGCGGCGTGTGAATGACAAAAGACTCATCCATCGCTAAATTTAATGTAACATTCAACGATTTTATGAAAATATCCCGACAATCAGGGTATCCACTAAAGTCAGTTTCACAAACACCTGTCACAATATGTTTTGCTTTTATTTGATTCGCCAAAACTGCAGCAAAAGATATAAATAAAAGGTTTCGTCCTGGTACAAAAGTGGATGGCAACTCTCCTTTTTCTCCCTCTTTTACTTCAATATCATTTCTAGTTAGAGCATTAGGAGCCAATTGGTTCAATAATGACATATCTAAAACGTGATGTTTTACACCAAGTGTTTTTGCAATATCTTTGGCAACATCTATTTCTAAGCGGTGACGCTGATTATAATCGAATGTAACGGCTTCGACTGATGCAAATTGTTTTAAAGCCCAAAATAAACAAGTAGTGCTATCCTGCCCGCCACTAAATATAACAAGTGCACGTTCATTTTTCATTAATTCCAAACTCCTTTCAATTTAAAAAACACAACATTTCAAGTTAAATTAGTAGAGATGTTTGCCTTTCAATTAAATATCACTTATAAAGTAAAATTTATTTAATAACAAAATATCTTGAATATTCCTTTCATCATGAGTTCACGAATCCAAAAAGAAAATTATTATGAAGGAAAATCAACTCTTTGCGTATCTATTTCAAAAAAAAGAAGAATTCTTCCTATATTTATATAGAAATATGTTAAGCGTAGTCATATTCATTTTTTGATGTAATAATGGAAAAGCGTTGTCCACCTTAATATAAAGTGAATAAAATGGACAAAAAAAAATAGCATTCCTAAGAAAGAATGCTGTTCCTTCTTAGTTTTTTATAGAGGGTAGCTAAGAACCTCTACCGTAACAAACGGATTTTCTTTTATCTATTTTACTATACCATACCTTCGCCTTAGTCTGTCAACAAATCACGGATTGCCTTTTCTATTGTCGGGAAATTATAATTAAACCCATAATCAAGTACCTTTTTAGGTAATACCTTTTGCCCCTTAAGAACCATTAAAGCCATTTCACCTAGTAATAGTTTAAAAACAACCGATGGAACCGGTAGAAAATGAGGCCGGCCTAAAACACGTGCGATTGTACGTCCAAATTCATCATTTGTAATTGGGTGGGGTGCTGTTGCATTAACTACTCCATTCATTTTATCATTTAGAATGCAAAATTCAATTAAACGGGCAAGATCCTCTATATGAATCCAAGAAAGCCATTGGTTTCCGGTACCAATTCTCCCTCCAGCAAAAAGTTTATAAGGAAGAACCATTTTCTGCAATGCTCCTCCTTCTTTTCCGAGAACAACTCCGATGCGCAATTTGACCAGCCGAACTGCCTTATCACAAGCATCGGCTTCTTTTTCCCACTCATTTGCTACTTTAGCCAAAAAGTCCTCCGTAGAGGTCGCCGAACTCTCATCAAACGATTCTTTATCAGACATCCCATAAATACCTACAGCAGAACCATTTATCAGAACTTTTGGCTTATCCTTTAATCTAGCGATAATTGCTATTATTTTTTTCGTAGTATCTACTCTTGATGCTAAAATTCGTTCTTTAGACTTTTTTGTCCATCTCTGGTTGATCGTTTCTCCTGCAAGATTTATAAAAACATCTGATCCTTCCAACGGTTCGATATTTTCTTCGAGATCTTTCCACGTCACCCGACGTATTAAAGAATTTTGTACAATACCCTTAGAACGGGATACAATTATGACATCTTTTCCTATATTACTAAAATATGTGCATAAATATTTCCCGATAAAACCCGTTCCACCAAAAATGACGATCCTCATCATTTCACACCCCAAAATATTTTGGAAAACAAATTTTTTCAAAACTGGATAAAGACAAAATGAAAATACATTAGTAATTTGTATTTCTAATCTTTTCTTTCATATACTTGTAAAATATCACGCTCCACTCTTTAGCTTCCATTTCTAATTTTTTCCTAATAAATATGATTCGATCACTTCATATTTTTGAAGTCTTTCTGGGAAAATTCGATAAATAACAACTTGATCAATATGGAGTTTTTGCTTATCATGAAGAAATTTGCTTTTTAGTTTTTCTATCTTTCCATGATCCGGATTACCCGTCCATTTTTTCCCAAGTGTAATATGAGGTCGGTACTCCCTATTTTCTTTTTGAAACCCGACATTTATGGCACAATTCTCAATCTGCTGTTGTAATGATGCTAATTCTTTCGTTTTTTCAACACCAGCCCATATTACGCGTGGCTCTTTAAGATTGCCAAATGTACCGAGCGTACCAATTTCGACAGTAAATGAAGGAATTTTTTCAATAATAGTAAGCTCCTCTTGCAACTTTACAAGTCTTTGTTGATCAACAGGACCAAGGAATTTTAATGTAATATGCAAATCCTTTTTATATGTCCATATTTTATATGACACTTCTTCCTTTAAATACGTTTGCCATATTGAAAAGAAATCTTGTAAATATTCCGGAAGCGGGATCGCGATAAAATAATGTGGCAGTTTGGTCATCATAATCCTCCATTCTAATAGGACTATTGATTTTTTAATAATTTACAAATCTAAATAATCATTTCATAAAAATGTATGTATAGTAATTAAAAATTTTATATTATAATAATGATGAACGATGGAAAGGAGTGGTCTAATTGCCAACAATTTTTGTACATGCTTCCTTTTTCTTCTTTACCCTTGTCGCTTTGTCGGGTGTTTGGATGCGACTGCAGTTTTTACATCCAGTTCCCTTTCTCCCTTATACGAATATATTACATGGCCATTCCCATTTAGCAATACTTGGCTGGGCTTTTCTAGGCGCCTTTTTCCTATTTTTAACATATTATTGGCGAACACTCAAACAAAAAAAGCAAGGAATAATTTTATTCTTTTTATTAATGATCGTATCGGTTCTCATGTTCATTTCTTTCTTATATCAAGGCTATGGATTATTTTCAATTATTTTCTCAACTACCCATATTTTTCTTGAATATTGGACAAGCTTATTCATTTATCAACAAATAAAAATCGAAGGAAATGAACTAAAATCGGAAAAATTATTTATTTTTTCCTCGTTGTTTTTTTTAGTCCTCTCATCTCTAGGACCATTTGCCCTTGGATATATTTCAGCTATTGGACAAAAAGAATCATACTGGTTTGATATGGCAATGTATTTTTATTTACATTTTCAATATAATGGCTGGCTAACATTATTCTTAATTGGAATGTTTATTCTTATTTGTAAAAAACAATCGATTCGTTTGGAAGATCGGTTATTAGAGATTGGTTTTTGGATCTATGTTCTATCACTTTTCCCAGGATATTTTTTAAGTGTTCTTTGGGTCGATTTAGGAAACCTCATGATTTTTCTTGCTATTCTTGGCAGTATTGGCCAATGGATTGGTGTTATCTTTATTTTACTTGCATTTTTAAAAAGTTGGAAAGATATAAGTTCTCAATATGCAACACTAATATCTGTTATTCTTGCACTTACATTTTTATTTCTTTTCATTAAAAGTACCACTGAGCTTGGATTAATCATTCCAGACCTGTCAATTTTGATTTATGAAACGAGAAGTATTGTCATCGGATACTTGCATTTAACATTGTTGGGTTTCGTTAGTATTTTTATTCTTGCCCAAAATTTCATGTTAAAGATTTTACCAGTAAAAAGATTATCTATTAAAGGTATGATCCTGTTAATAATCGGCTTCTTATTGAACGAATTGCTTTTATTTGGACAAGGGTTGCTTGAATGGACTACTCGCGAGCGTATCCCATATTTGAATGAAGGACTGTTTCTAGCTAGCGGACTTTTGCTCCTTGGAATTATCATTCTTTGGATGACTATTACTAGACAAAAATGTTATAGATAAAAAATTTCTACTATTGGATGTTTTACTTCTTCATCATTAATGATGAAGATATTTTCTTACCCGGTAATATTTTTACACTTTTATCTATATCTACTTGGCAAAAATGCTTCTTTCCTTTCTTTGGCCAATTGTACTTATTCTTGTGCTGCATTAACATTCAGCAGTTCTAACTGCATCAATAAATTACAACAAAAGAGGTACTTAACTAAAACGGATATCGTATACAATTAACCATGAAAAAAGGCGCCATAAGTCAAGAAATGACTTAATGGACAGCCTTTTTTCGCATGCATTATATTTTTCCATTTTTATTTACTATTCTTTTATTCTTGCAAAAGTTCCTGTAGCCATGGCAATTAAGTTTCCTTCACAATCATACATCCTTGATTCCAAAAATAATATATTTCTTCCTTTTCTCAAAAATTTAGCAACACATTGAACCTTTCCCGATTTCACTGACTTAAAATACTGAACTTTCATTTCAACAGTGACAGAAGGCCCAATAACTTTTTTACATAAATGTCCCATAGAAACATCAAAAACAAAACCGATTACTCCACCATGTAAAACATTGTGCGGATTATGCATAAAATCCTCAACTTCAAATTCTACAGTACAAGTATCATCAGTATATGTAAATTGTAAATCAAATAATTTCGCTAAAAAGTATTTTTCATAATCACTTTCACATTGGTCTGCTGCCTTTGAAAATTTTTCGTGCAAAGCTGTTTTGTTCATTTCTTTCACCTTTATTCGTTTATATTTTCCTTTTAGTCGGTTTAGTAACAATATTTATATCAAATTTTATTTCTTCAGCATCATTTTTTAAGTTTAGTAAATTTTCGTACACTGTAAATATTTTTTTGCTAAAATATCTGTATCCTCTGTATACCGTATACCCATTTTCCTTGTAGTCTCATTATCGCGACTTCCAATCCAAGCAATTAAGTGAAGCCTTCTCATCATAATAAATGTAGAAATTTCTTGTTCCTCCTCTTTTGATAGCGGACGAACTTTTCGATATCCTTTTAACCATGCTTCAATTAATTCCGGAACAAAAGGTTTATGTTCAATAAAACTTAAAGAAGCAGCTAAATCAAATAAATAATAACTGAAACCACAATCATCAAAATCAATGACTTTAATTTTATCCTGACCATCAACCAATAAATTTGCTAAACGTAAATCGCCATGGATGAGTCCAAATTTATCAGGTCCGCTGCCAAAATGATCAAGTCGTGTTTTTATTTTTTCAGAGACTTTTTCAAACAATTCCACTCTTTCAGGAGTCATTCCTAATCCATCTTGCCATCTACCCCATTTTGGATTAGGACCAAGGATCGTTTCATAATTCCATGAAAAGCGAGTAATATTTCCTAAATAATCACGATTATTGATTGTATGATCATGCAACTTGGCAGTAATTTCACCAACATTTTCAAAATGTTTAATTAAAATCTTTTCATTATCTTCACTTAGTAATTCACCTTCTAGGAAATTAAACATAATGCAAAAATAATGTTGCCCTTGATCCCATATGTCTTGAATATAAATACCATTATTCCCCAATACAGGCAATGGAGCTTTTACAACTTCTTGAGCGGCAATTAATTTTAACCATGTCAGTTCACTTTCAATCTCACTTTTTGTGTGATAATTTGGTCGGCAAACACGTAAAATATATTTTTGATCTGTACTCAAATCTTTTACTAGATATGTAGCATTTTCTGAGTAATTTAGTAATCTTATATTTGATTTATGGGAAAAAGGATAGAATTTAATTGCAGCCTCTGCTATGTTATCGTATTTTTTTACTACTTCGTAAAATAATTTACTATGATTGTTCATTTTATTGGATCCTCACCGTATATTAAAAATTTATGAATAGGTCAAATTTGTGACAATATTATGTACCAATTACCAATTATACAATAGAATGTCATTTTTGAGAGAAAAAATATTATACCTATTATTACAGGATATAAAATCACTATTTTTCATTAGTGTTGGTATCTCTTCCGTTCAAATATTCGCACAAAAACAAATCTTATGAAAAATAAGTTTTTTCAGTAAAAAAAGGGGATTTTAATCTTTCACAACCGGAATACAATTGTAAAAAAATGGGGTGATTTATAAAGTATAGAAACAGAAAAATTCTCCTATCCGATTATTCAAGTATTTATTTCCACACTTTATATTTAAAATTTTTTTGTAAGCCACCACAATTTACAAACGGAAGAATATTTAACCCCCTTTTGGAAAACATTAAAAATGTTATTTTCACAAAACTTTCAAATTAAAATAGGAGGGGTTTAAATGGATTGTCAACGTGCAAAAGAAATTTCCCAATCACCAGTAATGGCTAATGTTACTTATAACGGTGTTCCCATTTACATTCAAAATGTCGATGAAAAAAGAAATACAGCAAGAATTTATCCGCTTCATGATCCAGAGAATGAACAAGAGGTACCAGTGGCTAGTTTAATTGAACATTAATTTAGACAAAAAATGTAAGAATAACTTGTAAATGAATCGTTATTACAAGGATGAATAGTAGTAAGTGGATCCTCTCTTAGATGTCTTTTTCCACGTATATTTTTTTAAATCTCATCTAGAAACAGAATTCAGACTGAAAATCAAACGGCTTTCACATGTTTAAGTCCGAATCAAATAAGATTCGGACAAATTTTATTTGTTGTGATAAGTCATAGCATTTTTAAATGGTAAATAATATTAATCCTTAAATTTATGGAAAATAGTACTTTGTTATTTAGGCCTCTACTAGTTTTACATTATTTCTTCCATCTCTTTTTGCATAATAAAGGGCTGTATCAGCAAGATGATAACTATTTTGGAAAGAACCAGAACCTTTAGAGATACCAATACTTACAGTAATATTTATGATTTGGCCTGCTGATTGAAACAAATGTGTTTCAATCATATGCCGGATATTTTCAGCAATTTGTTTTGCTTCTATTATACTCGTATTGGGGAGTAGTATAATAAACTCTTCTCCCCCAAGTCGGGCTAAAATATCAGATTCACGAATTGTATTGGAAAGAATTTTTGCCGCTTCGCATAAAATATAGTCTCCAACTGGATGTCCGTAGTTATCATTAATACTTTTAAAGAAATCGATATCAAGTAAAAGAACCCAAACTTCTTCATTCTTTTGACGTGAATATTGCAGTTCTTTTTCAAATAATTCAATAAAATGTTGACGATTAAATAGACCTGTTAACATATCATGTGTTGCAATAAATTGTAAATATTCATTCTTTTCTTGGAGAATATTTTGTTGTTTTTTAATAATATTTTCTTGTTTAATGCGAAATTTATAATTTTTCCACATAATCCAAGAGATAAAAAAACCTATTCCTGCTGCAGTAACACTATTTATACGGACATGGTCAAGTAAATGAGGGATATTTTGTGTCAAAGGAACCATGTTGTAAAATATTAATAAAACGGCTAAATAAAATAACAATCCATATAACGGCGGAATTAAAAATACTACACTAACACCTATACAGGCTACTAATAATGGATTTATATTCGTCGTAACCAATTGGTCGCTTACACAAAGAAGTATGCCGAATAACAGATTTACTGAAATTGAAGTAAATTGCACAAAATTTATAAGCATTTGATGATGGACTCTATTTTTATCAATCTTATAAGCTAATAAACTTAATGAACCATTAACAACGAGCATGACTGTATGAATTAAAATAACCAATTTATACCATAGAACAATAATGCCCGGGCCTTTTGGCATATACAATAAAAATAAGACGATATGGACAATATTAATTGAACCCATCATCCAACCGATAAGACAAATACGATGAATATTTACAATACTCGCTTCCCTGAAAAAATCTTTATCACTTTTTAAAATTTTCAAAATATTACTTTTGATAAATACCATATTATTCCCCTAATATTAATTATTATTAATATCTTATATTTTACTAATTTACGATGCAATGAAAATTTATTTTATAATTTCTCATAGGCAAAAAGAAACCCGCTCCTCAATGTTAAAAGAGCAGGTTCCATAAAATTTTATACGAATGGGTAAAATTGATGGGTATCATAGAAATAGTTAGGTACAACACCAGGATACATGCTATAAGGAGCAATTCCTGCAAATGGAAAGCCAACTGGTGGTCCACTTTTGTAAAAGATACTATGTGGGATACCTAAATCAATGGTTGGTGGGCCTCCCATCCAAAAGTTTTTAGGTAGAGCTCCCAATAAGCCATCTAGTTGTTTGGCCATTGCTACAATATTACTTAAACTATACCCGTTTCCGTATAATCCCTCACCTATTCCATTCAAAACACCAATTTTAGGCAATGTTCCAATGAAACTGTCCAATTGTTTAGCAATGGTAAAAAGATCCCCAAACCTAAATCTGTCAAACCCTAGATTTTGATATGGCATGATCGTTTCCCCTTTTATTAAAAAATACGGTCTACTATCATTTTATGGTGTCATTTGAAATTAGGAAGTTGTCCAGTATGTAAAAAGGGGCCCTTCTACCATCCAATGTAAAATGATAGGTTTAAATCTTTTTAACATAATTTTTGCTTAATGTAAAAAAATCCTTCTAAGCATAATACCTGTAAACACTTTGTTCTATTTTAGAATGTAAGCCTACTCATCTTGCCCGTAACATGTTTAATGAATTTTTCCGTTGTTTTAAAATTCTGTTCAATTGTTGCCATAGAACAACTGTATAATTTAAAACATCCCATAAAAAAACTGTGATTGATCCCACATCTATATAATGTAAATAAAGGTAAGCTTCACTCATTTCAATCGTCATGTCAACATATACAAATATAAGATAAACACCCCTACATCTCTTCCTCCTAACATTTAAAACATATTATATTTTACACTTTACAAATGTTGTTTTAAAATAGTTCAAGAGATTATTACGGCCAAAATATTCATGTTATATATTAAGGAGGGTTTAAACAAAATGAACAAAATTGATATTATCGCCCGAAGAATATTAGGGTGGAAACTCAATAGATGGGATCGATGGTATGACCATGAAAAAGGAGTTTTTATTCATGAATCCGAATTTCAACCAGAGGAAAATCTTGAACATGCAATGATTATAGTTGAAAAATTAAAACAATTTGGTTTTACATTTACGAAAAAAAGCAACACCGAAGTTTGCTTTGATCATATTTGTGCATCTGGAAATACACTGTCACAAGCAATAACAAATGCAGCATTCGAGATTGCGGATAATCGTTCCATCGATCCAGGTTGGCTTTAGTCTTTATGAAGATAATATTTTTATAATAAAAATACCTACAGACTTTTGCTCGTCTGTAGGTATTTTTTCAGTTTTAACAAAATTCCATAAGTTTATTTCTAATATAAGTGACCAAAATCGTAATCTTTGCCAATTCTGTTTGAAAACAAAATAGAAATAGCAAACTTGTAACTAAATTGAAGGCTCATATCAACAAATTAAACAGAACCTAGACCTTAAACATTTTTGCAAATAAACAGTATTATTTTAAATTTTTAGTACTTATTTTTTGAAAATTTCCAATATTAAATATATATTATTAATACGAACGTCAATAAAAGATAATAAGAAATTACTAAATGATGGGAGAGATAAAAATGAAATTGAAAGCTTCAAAATATGAGTTAATTGAAGTAGCACAAGGCCGGAGACCAGCTGATATATACATTAAAGGTGGAACTGTTATCAATGTATATTCAGGGGAGTTTTTACAACAAAATGTGGCTGTTTATAAAGACTGTATTGCTTACGTTGGTGAGGCCGAAGATTCAATTGGTGAAAATACTGAAGTCATTAATGCTGAAGGGATGTATGTTTCTCCCGGATTTATTGAAACACATGCCCACCCGTGGGTTGTTTACAATCCAATCAGCCAAACTGAAAAAGTATTGCCTCTTGGTACAACTACTACGGTAAATGATAATTTATTTTTCTATTTACATATGGGTCCAAAAGGATTTAAGGAAATGGTCAATGATCTTAAACAACTTCCGGGTAATTTTCTCTGGTTAGTTCGACTTATTTCCCAATCTGATTATGATGGTGAGCGAGAATGGTTTAACCAGAAAGATATCCAAGATCTTCTCCAACTTGATGAAGTCGTTGGTTCAGCTGAAGTTACCCGTTGGCCGCTACTATATAATGGGGATCCCTTCCTTTTAGAAACTGTTGAATATATAAAAAAGATTGGAAAAATTGTAGATGGCCATAACGCTGGTTGCTCTTTTGAAAAATTAAACTCAATTGCAGCATCAGGAGTAAATGCTTGCCATGAAGCGATCACCGCCAAAGAAGCATTTGACCGGTTGCGTTTGGGACTTTGGACAACATTGAGAAATAGTTCGTTACGTCCGGATTTAGCAGAAATTATCAAACTTGTGACGGAAGGAAATGTCAATACTAGCCGTATATTGATGACAACTGATGGGCCGCAACCAGCTTTTATTGAGAAGGAAGGTTTTGTTGATGGGCTAGTTCGTCAGGCAGTTCAACTTGGTGTTCCAGTAATGACCGCTCTCCAAATGGTAACACTAAATGCTGCAACTTATTTACATCTTGATGATTATATTGGCGGAATCGCGCCGGGTAAAAAAGCAGATATAATTCTATTGCCGAACCTTATTGATTTTCGCCCCGATGTTGTTATTGCCGACGGAAAAGTCGTTGCAGAAAAGGGACAATTGGTCGTTTCATTGCCAGAGATCGATTGGAGTAAATATGTAATACGGAAACCTTTTGCTTTTAAAAAATCATTTTTGGAAAAAAAGGAGCTTTACCTTTACCCACATGATGACTCAAACAAACCTGTTCCGGTCATCCATTTTCGCAGTAATGTAATTACTCAAAGAAAGGATATGATCCTACCTACAATGAATGGATATGTAGATTTGACAAATCATGAAGGAATTGTTTATACAGCTTTAATAGACCGAAATGGGAAGTGGATAACAAGAGGATTTTTGGAAAGGTTTGCCGTGGATTTAGAAGGAATGGCTTCCACTTACAATACGACTACTGAATTATTAGTTGCCGGAAGAAATCCAGAAGCAATGGCAAAAGCTGCTGTACGTGTTTATGAAATGGGTGGAGGAATTGTCATCGTTGATAAAGATGAAATAATACTAGAAATTCCATTACCTTTGACTGGTATGATGACAACAAGTCCATCTTTTAAAACAGCAGTAGAGTATCATAATCAATTATTAGCGGCTGTTCAAGAACGAGGATTTCCTTTCCATGATATTTTATATACATTATTATTTTTAACCTGCGACTTCCTGCCTGGTTTACGATTAACTCCTTACGGATTATATGATGTTAAGCCTGATCAAATCGTTAAATATTCGACTCCTCTATATGATGTTTTTATATGCTAAATTTGTCTTGAATATTTAAAAAAATTTAAGACATGAAACTATCTATCAATTATAATCAAATCATCGTAAAATTGTTTTTTAATATTTTATTAGGAAAAGATCGAACCATTTAAAACCCAAGAGTGTTAAATTTAACATTCTTGGGTTATTGATTATTAATTTCCAATCTAAATTAGCAATTGTAGATTCTGCATCTTAAAAATTCTAATTATTAAAATTTATACGTCCAAAACCTTTCTGTGCTAACCCATTTCATAATTTCAGGATTTTTACTCAATAACTTTTCCGGCAAACGATCCATAACAGCAGATGCTTGCGTTTCATGTGCTAAAATACACGCAATTTTTTTATCCCGAACAGGTGTTACATCAATAACTACATCTGGCTCACCTAATTTTTCTACACAATCATGAGAGAATGCCAAACAATGCAATTTTGGACGAGTTTCTTCCGGCATTTGTTTTATTGCATGAACGACAGCGAATCCAGTTGCATCATGATCAGGATGTACAGCATAACCTGGATAAAATGTAATAACCAACGAAGGTTTCACTTCTTCAATAATACTCCTAAAGCGGTTCGCAAGTTCATCAATATCTTCAAATTCTAATGTTTTATCACGTAACCCAAGCATTCGTAAATCAGTTATATCGATAGCCTTTGCAGCATTCAACAATTCTTTTTTTCGAATGAATGGGAGTGTTTCCCTGTTGGCAATTGGCGGATTTCCCATATTACGGCCCATTTCCCCAAGTGTGCAGCAAACATAGGTCACTGGCGTTCCTTGTTCCCGGTATAAAGCGATCGTTCCCGATACACCAAAGGCTTCATCATCCGGATGTGGTAAAATCACTAGCACATGTTTTTCCATCATAACACTCCTTTAGCAATCTATCGCTCGAAAAAAAATTGGCAATATATAAAAATAATAATTAAAATGGTTCTGTGCTTATCTGACAAGCAACTGCCAGTTTTCCATTGGAATCATGGCCCGCTAATAAAAGCCGATTTTTTTCATCTACTGTAAAATGTGTTAAACCTTCTGCATAAACCCAGCCATAATCCATCTTCATCCCGATTCGATAAGGTCCATTACCGGTAATTTTGGCGTGTTTATATCTGATTAAGCCATTTCGAATATAAGCTCCAACTGTCATTACAGTTTGGTCTTTATGGGAAGCATAAGCTCCATTTGTTGTTTCTAAATGCAAGTACAAATCTTTTCCTTTAAATTCATCTAGTTTTTTTTGTACAGCAGAAGGGTTGATGGGTTCCAATACAAATCCTCCTTCAAGCAATTGTTGTACCTTTTTTAATTGTACATAAAATTTCTTTGAAACTACAACGATTTGGTTTTGGGGGCAGTCCATGAAAAAACTTTAAGAGACATTAAAAATGGTATATACCCTAAATTACAACATCAATAAAAAACACAATAATCATAATTAGTTGAATGACCAATTTAGCAAAAGTTCCACTTAAAAAAGCAATTACCGTAGCAAAAGCTACTTTACTTGAATTGTTAACTGTTTTTTTCTGGACCATTTCGGTAATGAAAACAAACAGAAAAGGGAGAATAATAACACCAAAGGGAGGAATAACAAAACTTCCTAAAATAAGGCCTAAGGTGGCCGCTCTCATCCCCCACTTAGAGCCACCCGCTTTTTCAACAAAGTGTAAATTTGCTAAATAATCTGCTAAAAATAATAATAATGTTAATACAGCAAGCATTGCCCATGTCATCCAAGTTAGTTCATCTGTGTGAATTCCAAAATTGTATAATAAAACACCCGCCCAAATCATTAACACTCCAGGAATAATAGGATAAACAAGGCCAATGAAACTAATGATAAAACAAGCAATAATGATGATCCAAAAAATAATGTCTAAAATGATAACCACAACCTTTTTAATGTAATGAGAAAACTCCCAAGTTAATTCGATAAAAATTTCTCTATGCTTGAAATTATTAAACTTTTTATTTCTTGATAAATGAATTGGCATCAACCCTTTTTGGACCAAGTTTATTGCAGGAAATTTTCACAAAAACACAAAGCACAAATACCTATACATTCCTTATTACTAAAAAATTCATGTTGTAAACCGACAAACACACTATTTTCCCCAAATGGTAAATTATAGACTACAAAACATATATTGTCAAAAATAACATTCACAATGTTTGCGTCAAGCGCTTGCAGGAAATTTTTTCCTTCCAAATCGAAAGCGAATTCACTAATTGAAGGTACTATCTTGATTGATATTTTTCCTGTATAAACCTGTCAACTCTAGTAATGTCTTATAAATTGGAATATTGGCCAAGTTTTTCAAATAAAAGGGATTGTCTCTAGTTGTTTGTTAAATCACTCTTTCAAATATTTGGATTCCTTACTTTTTAATGTTTAATTATTTTCGTTCACCAAGTCCCTCAGCTTTTGTATTACCGATAAATTTCATTTTCAATATAGGGTGTTCACTCCAGCGATTTACATTTTATAATTATTTACGATAAAACCCACTCGATGGTTTCCAAAGTTGATCAAGAAAATATTTTATGAAGAATTTTATGAACCTTCATTGTTCGTTCATTATTTTTTTTATTTGATCTTTAACTAATGGATAAAAATATTTGGTAGCACTTTTTGTTGTATTTCCCCCAAAAAATGCTGTTCCGGGACATGTTTTGACCGCAAAGCTTTTTCCATTATCTAGTACCCTCTCCCCTGTTCGCAAATCCCACCAATGGTGATAAGTTATAGTATCAATCGAAGGAGTTAACCCAAATTTTAAGCAAAGAAGTGCTGTAATGTAAACAATTGTTTCTTTTTGTTCTTTCGTCATCACATCAAAGCCTTTATCAAAATTACCTATGTTTTCAATCATAATTCCTGCATGATTCGCTTTCCAACCAATGGAACCTTCTGGAGGTATATCAAAAGGTCTTGAGACGGCAATTTTTCCATCTGGGAATGTTGTAATGTTTTGTGCAATCATTTTCCAACCTTTTTCCTTCACATGAAAATTTTCCATTCCTTTTAACAATGCAAAATGATTAGTGCCATTAAAATGTTTATAGGATGGTGTCCATGTATGATGCTGCTGGATTAATCGAATTTTTCTTTTAAATTTATGGTGAGAAAGCCATTCTTTAAATTCTTCTTTCGTCATAAGAATGTGATTGCCTTTGATCAACATTTTTTTAGGAGGAATTTTCAATTTCTGTCCTTCGTAAAGGATATTTGTTGAAAGATTATTTGCCGCTTTGATCAATTCAACTGTAGAATGATAAGCTGATGCAATATTATCAAGTGTATCTCCAGCTTTCACCTGATAAATAATAGGCACCCACAACTTTTGTCCAACGAATAACGAATTTGTCTGCAAACCATTTGCAATTTTCAGCTCTTTGACAGTTGTATTAAATTTTTTTGCAATTTTCACTAACGTATCTCCTGCCTGAACAGAATATAAATTGGTTGAATCACTTGCTTCAGCTTGAACAACATTAAAGTTTATCGATACTAAATATAGAAAAAACAAGATGAAGATATTTTTCATCTTTCAACGTTCCTTTCTACGTTCTTTTACATTTTAGTCTGCAATATAGAAATCAATTTTTTTCAGTAAAAAATTTCAAATTCTTTCGTTTAATTGACATTTCTTTAGAATAACCTTTGATTTATACGATAGAGGTAATATTTCTATTTTAAAAGAGAATCATAAAGAATGAATTTATGAAGATAGCCCAAAATATTCTTAAGGAGGTCGAGTAAATGAATCATTTAATGGTTATCTTTCTTAAATTTGGAATTTGTCTAATTGCATTTGGAATTGGTCTAGATTGGTTTTTTGAAGCTGAATGGACACATATTCTTTGGTTCAGCGGGGTCACAACTATTATCTCCTATATTGTTGGGGATCGAATTTTGTTAGAACGCATTGGAAATAGAAATTCATTGATTGCTGACTTTCTCCTGTCTTATATGATTGTTTGGCTTTTCGGCAGTGTGTTATTAGAAAATTATTTACAAATCGGTTGGGCAAGCATTATTTCTGCAAGCATCATTACTGCAGGTGAGATATTTGTACATCGGATGTTATTAAGGTCTACCCAAGCAGAAAAAAGTGATCGTCGTAATCCAACTAAAAATTTTTCCTATGCAATGGAAGCTGCTGAAGAAAATGAACCTTTTAAAGAAAAGTAATAATGTTTTTTTACTAGTGCCTTCAAAATTCATTGGTTGGATGACTTTTCATCACTTTGAAGGCACTTCTATTATATATATATGTAATTCAATTAGTTTTTTCAAAAGTACATATTCCAGATTTGGTCATCATATTTCCTCATAGTTGATTTCTTCTTCCAGCGATTCTATTGATTTGGGATTACCAAATTTTTCATAAATATCTTACAGATTTCCTCTATTCCTTTACCAGCAACAGACCTCGTCTAAAGAATGACAATCCCCTCAGCCCAGCCATATGTCTGCGCAATAATACAATACTAAATAATTATCACCCCTTTTCACTTTTTGATTAAGAAGTAAAAAATGATGAACAAACCTAGGTGCGGACTAGTTTACAACTCTTATGCCTCGGAGTATGATAATGAAAGTGAAAATAAAGATATTGAGAAGGAGTTGATATTTTTGTCTATTCAAACTTGTTCTGAACCAGACCCCAGTTTGAATTACGAGGAAATCAACTGCCCAGTTCAAAAAGGGTTGAGTGTTCAAAAATATCAACTCTTAAAAAAACTGGGAAATCAATGACTTCCTCTTAAAATAAGGAGGATTCATGATGATAAAAATTTACATGACCGATGAGGTAGGGCATATCCATGAAATATCTGAAATAACTAAAGGATGTTGGGTGAATATAATTAATCCGACTGAAGAAGAGATTGAACATGTTACCAAACGCCTCCAACTTCCATTAGACTTTTTGCGTGACCCATTGGATGAAGAGGAACGTTCAAGAATCGAAAAGGAAGATAACCACGTATTAATCATTATCAATATCCCATTAGTAACAAAAGATGAATACGATCGAGCGATTTATGACACCATTCCTCTTGGAATCATCATAACTGATGAATGTTTTATTACAGTTTGTTTAAAAGATAATCCTATTTTTCATCTGTTTGCCCAAAACAAAGTGAAACAATTTTTCACATACAAAAAAACAAGGTTTGCTTTGCAAATCCTTTATTTAATCGCAACTTCTTATCTCAAATATTTGAAACAGATTAACAAAAAAACTGATGAAATTGAAAATGAACTTCATCAGTCAATGAAAAATAAAGAGCTTTTTTCTTTATTAAATTTGGAAAAGAGTTTAGTCTATTTTACAACCTCATTAAAATCTAATAATATCGTGATGCAAAAAATGCTCAGAAGCAACTATTTAAAAATGTATGAAGATGATAAAGACTTGCTGGAAGATGTAATCATTGAAAATCAGCAAGCAATTGAAATGGCGGAAACGCATATGTCAATTTTAAGCGGCATGATGGATGCTTTTGCATCAGTCATATCGAACAATGTGAATATTGTAATGAAATTTTTAACTTCTTTTACTATAATTTTAGCCTTGCCAACAATGGTAGCAAGCTTTTATGGTATGAATGTTGAATTACCTTTTCAAAACTATCAACATGCATTTTATATTCCGATTATCATCTCGGCGATTTTTGCCATCATTACAGCGTTTATTTTTTGGAAGAAAAAGTTTTTCTGACTGCTTAAACTAGTTATACATTAAAAAAGGTTTATGTCTACTGGCTTTTTCCCCATTCATTTTGAACATCTCCGCATACATTGTTATGGAAGTATAAGGACAAGGAGATGTTTTAACATGGTAAAAAGAACTTATGATGATTTAGGCAACCAAAATTTTTTGCATATTTTTAAACGGAGAGAAAGTTGGACTGATCATCGGGATGAAAAAAGAGATGACTTTGAAGAAGCAGAAATGGAAGTAGAGTTCAAAGGCTCAAGAAGGCGTAAAACTGGAAACACATTACGGCCAACAACGTGCCAACAGCTAGCAAATATTATTGGCGGTGAAGTTATTACGACAACTCCAGCTTGTGTTGTTCAACGCCTCCGAAATATAAATGCTACTATATTAGGCCGCAGAACTCGCTCTCCACTTGCATTACCATTTGCTCTTTCCTTTGAAAATAAACGGAATGGGAAAACCTTGAATTTAGGTGAATCAGTAGTTTTGGAAGATGAAATCAATCCATTATTAACAGCATTACGGAAAAGGGGAATTATAGTTACAGCAATTCACAATCACTGGCTCTTTGATAATCCTCGTTTGATGTACATGCACTGGGAAAACGTCGGAGATCCATTCGAATTTGCCAAAAATAGCATTGATGCGGCAAAAGAAGCAGGTCTTTTTAAATAAGTTCAAAAAGCCATTTGATGATCCTTTCGATCACAAATGGCTTTTTACTTTGTTTTATAAATATATCATTTGATAATTTTTTATTTACTTGGATAAACTATTTAAAAAAGAAAGGACTTTGCGTGAATGAAAAACACGTTGAAAAAGATCCTTTATTTTTCAATAGGACTCAATATCCTTCTTCTCGCACTTTTAGTAAAACCTTACTGGAATGATTTTCTCGTAGACGCAAATATTCCCCCTTACTTAAAGAATAAAATATACGTAATGAAAACAAGTAATTACAAGGTTTATAAAACTACAAAAGCATATATTGTCATGCTAGGGGATTCCATCACTCAAGGTGTTGACTGGCATGAATTATTAGGTAGAAACGACATCATCAATCGAGGAATAGCAGGGGATTACTCAGAAGGAATGTTAAATCGCCTTCATTATATTTACAGTTTACATCCCAAATATGTTTTTATTATGGGAGGAATTAATGACATTCGACATCATGTTCTTACTCCGAACGAAATTGCAAAAAATTACGATAAAATGATTTCTGCATTAAAGAACCGAAATATTAAGCCAGTTATAACCTCAACACTTTACGTTGCACCTACTGAAAAAAAACATAAAAAAATAAATGGGAATGTTGACCAATTAAACGCTTTATTAAAAGAAATAGCTAATGAAAAAGGAATTCCATTTATTGATTTAAACAGCAAGTTAGCTAAAGGAAATAGTTTAAATCCAAAGTATACAGTAGATGGCATTCATTTATTAGGTAATGCTTACCGTATCTGGGGAAATGAAATTGAAAAAGTGCTTAAAAAAATGGAAGCTGAAAGCGACATATGAAAATCTCCCAAGACACAAAATGAGCAATTCCCTATTGGAAATTGCTCTATTAAAAGAAAGAAAATTTTATATGCAATAAAGTGGAGCGGGTGACGGGAATCGAACCCGCGACATCAGCTTGGGAAGCTGAAGTTTTACCACTAAACTACACCCGCATGGTGCCGGCAAGAGGACTCGAACCCCCAACCCACTGATTACGATTCAGTTGCTCTACCGATTGAGCTATACCGGCATAAATAAAATTAATTATTAAATGAAACAACGTAAGTCTCAAATTCTAAAATATACTTTTTAGTCGGTCAATTTACATAAAATATTATAGCACCGCTTATTTAGAAATCAATAAAGAATTAATTATGAAAATACAATCTTGCTCGTTTACCAATAAAAGTTTGTTAATATATTCTAATCACATCTTTTTCGCATATTTCATTAAATTAATAAAAAGATATAGACCAGTAAAAGGCAAAGGATTGTAAAAATCCGTATCCACAAAAATACATCCTTTGCCTCTAATAAATTTTGTTAGACTAATTTAAATCGGCAAATTCTCTCGCAATTCTTTGAAAAGCTTCTTGAATCATTGGCCTAGGTGAGGAAACACAAATTCTTTGAAAATCCAAGCCTTCCTCCCCAAACATTTTTCCATCTTCCAATATGACATTTGCTTTATTATAGATTCGTTCATGAACCTCACTAGGAGAAATACCATAGCCTCCGAAATTCATCCACATCAAATATGTACCTTCTGGAATCCTTACTTTCACTTTTGGCATTTTTTCTGCCAAAAATTTTACTATCCACTCCATCGTTATATCAATATATTCCTTTAATTGTTCAAGCCAATCTTCACCTTCGTTATAGGCAGCAATGAGAGCAGAAATTGCAAATGGCGAAGCTAAATGCATCCCCATTTCATTCGTCAATTTTCTCCTCAACTTTTTATTTGGAATTACTAAGTTTGTACAATGAAGCCCAGCCACATTAAACGTTTTGTTTATGGCAGTGCAAGTAATAATATGTTCTGTATTGTTTGTGACTTTCGCAAGCGGTACAAATTTTTCATATCGCCTAATTAAATCACCATGGATTTCATCAGCAATAATTAACACATCATTTTCAAGACAAATAGTTGCCAATTTTTGAAGCTCCTCTGGCTTGAATATTCTCCCTGTCGGATTATGTGGATTACAAAGAATAAATAGCTTTGTATTTTTTTCTTTTGCTTTTGCTTCGAAATCGGCAAAATCAATCGAATAATAGCCGTTTTCATCACAAACAAGAGCATTATTTCGAACTCTTCTCCCATTCCCCTCAATAACTTTTGTAAAAGGAGGATATACTGGGCGTTGAATAATCACTCCATCTCCTGGATTTGTAAAAGCTTTAACAGCCATATGTAAAGCATGAACTGTTCCGGGACTATAAATAATTTCTTCTTGATTGATTACCCAATTATGACGTTTATGAAACCAATATTGAATGGCTTCATAATACTCTTTAGGAAAAATTGAATATCCGTAAATACGGTGATTAACCGTTTGATGAAGTGCATCGATAATCGGCTGAGGTACAGAAAAATCCATATCCGCTGTAAATAAGGGCAAAGTGTTTTCATCATAACGTTCTGTAATCCCTATTCGTTTAATAAAATCGCCGCCATCCCATTTCATCGAATATGTATTTCGCCGGTTAATAATTTCATCAAAGTTATATTTCATAACAACTTCCTCCTTTTCTTTTCACTATAATAGTTACAGAACGTTGAAGCAAAGATTATACAATTTATTCCTTTAAATTAATATTTGACCAATTTATTATGAATATTTACATGAATAAAAGGCATACCCATGGAGGCTTTAATAAAACAAGCAAAACCGTTAGTCCTTTAATTATACAACTAAATTTAAAGAATTAAGTTTCTAGCCTAATGACTTTTAATTTGTAGTTATTTCCAAAAAGAGGTAATAATTCTATTTAAGCCATAGGGGTTATTGTAATTTGAGTATTTATAAAGAAAGAAAAAGACCACAAAGATCATGATACTTATTATTTAAGGGAAAATTATACTATAATATATTTTGTAGAGGTTATTCACTACAATCTTGTCGTTTTTAATAATAAAAAATAAACTAAGTTCTTGACAATGAAATGTGCACCCTCGTTTATATGGCTCAATTTATTCATTAAAAACCTTCCAAATTTAATAATCATAAATTTTTTGTAATAAGAAAAATACATAATAATCTTGTTTAATGTAAATAATGGTAATACACATTTTTACGGGGGTGTCATTTTGGTTGATCGAAGATGCTTCTATTAGACGGCCTCGAGCGTACGTTTCCCAGTTTGGAACGACTGCGCTTCATTTAAGAAATCCCTTCATTGTTGCTTTTTGGTCGTTTGCTTTTCCTGGTTGTGGCCATCTTTTACAAAAAAGGTTACTCAAAGGTATTGCCTTTATTTGTTGGGAGACTATCGTGAATACGAACGCAAAGGTAAATTTATCTATTATGTATACCATGCACGGAAAATTTGAGGAAGCCATCCAAACGATAAATATTAAATGGTTTTTATTATATATGGCAATTTACGTTTTTACAATTTGGGACAGTTACCGTGGGACGGTCGAACTAAATAAACAATATCTACTAGCCAACCGTGAGGATGGATTAATAAGACCATTGACATTGAACCTATTCGATATAAATTTACTTGATAAAAGGTTACCATTGATAGCTTTACTATTTTCTTTTTTAGCACCCGGAATGGGTCATTTGTATGTTCAAGATGTTATCCTCGGGCTATTCATAATTGCTTTGATAATCGTTATCCTTTATTTTTCAAATGCATTACCTGCTGTCCATTATACATTCACCGGAGATTTCAGCCATGCAATCGAAATTATTGATATGCAATGGTTTATGTATCTCCCATCATTTTATTTATTCGTTATTTACCATGCTTATGTATCGACAATTGAATACAATAAACTTTTTGAAAAAGCCCAATCTAAATATTTACGAGTAACTTACCAAAATCCAAATTTTGCATCGAACTTGAGAGAATTTTTCGATAAACAATAAAACTTTTCCTTATCCTTTCTCATTTAAGAAAACTTAACAAAATACAGTACTTGTTGAAACAAAACTGCAAATGTGATTTTTGAATGGCTCCATAGGGTATTGTTTTTGCCTGGGCAAAGTTTTAAAAAATTAACTTTTAGCTGCCAAATGAATGAAGTCCACCTTCATTTTAAATGTGGACATGTGATAGTAAAATGCCATTATGAGGAGAAAGAGTGAATCGAATGTACGTTATTGCATCCTTTGAACACTCTATTGATCTAGAATTAGCACTGACGGCATTAGAGCAGGAAGAAATAAGAAAAAACCAAATCCTAGCAATCCCTCTAAATAAACGGACAGAAAAGAGAAAACTTTTTGATACGATCCATCGCTCAGATGGCCTTAGCCTTTTTGACGTTGGTGCAATTCTCGGTGCCTGCTGTATGCTTTTAGGAGCCATTTATGGAATGGTATTAAAATGGGGACCAATATTATGGGGATTGATTGGTTTAATTGGAGGTTTAACTTTAGGCATTTTACTAAAAGTATTATTTGTAAAAAAGCAAAATAAAAAGCAAGCAAACGATGAGATTCGCACCGAAGTTTTTGTATTGATCCAATGTAGAGAAGACCAAAGTAAAATTGTTGAAAACATTTTATGGAGCCATGAGGCGTTAGGTGTGGCCAAATTAAAATTTCAAGATAATTGATCCAATGGGTAAATATACTTACCCATCGGATTAATTAAATGTTATTAAAATTTTTTATATAATGATAATTGCCAAATTCTTTTGTTGCATGAACCATCGTTTCAATAACCTCTAATGGAACATTGAAAGGGATTTCTGGTCCTTGAGAAGATAAAACATAGCCGTATCCATCTGCTGCTTTATTAATTGCTTTTTTCACCTCTAATAGCGTTCGTATTCTATTCCAATATAACATTTCAATATTATTAAAATTTCCCATGATAGCAATTTTACCTTTTGCTATTTTTTTGCATTCACCTAGGTGGTCTGAATAATCTAAAATTGCCAATACTGCTCCAGTTGTTGCAATTAAGTCTAAAATTCCTTGGGCACTGCCAACCGCTTCATAAACAACTGGGACGGGAATTTCCTTAATAGTCTCTTTTAGCAATGGTAATACATATTTTTCAAACAAGCGTCTGCTAATGACCGTTTGTGAAGCAATTCCATCAGCCATTACTATCATATCTGCTCCTTGGTCTACCATTTTTTTAGCCCAAGCAACAACGAATTGTTTACATTTGTCCAACAATAACTTCAAATATTTATCCCCATTTTTATCTTCATTAATAAGAATTTCCATAAAAGGACCTGTACCCATCAGCATACTTGGCAAACTGAATGGTGCAATGAGACCACCTATTACAGGGGTATGATGACCAACTTCCTTTGCCAAGATATTGATCGCAATTAGTGTTTCTCTCGTTTCCATCGAATTTGCCGGATCAGGAACTTTAATCTCTTTGATTTCCTCTGCTTTTCTAATCACAATTTTTGAAAGTGTCGGGGAACCATTCTTATAATAAGTCAATGGAGAACCCCAAGGTGTCAAATCTTGAACGATATGAGGAATACCAATAACCGCATCATGTTCGAGCCTTTCTAATAATTTTAATTGACCTTTGGCAATGTTTCTACCGCTCTTTTGATAACTTGGCAAATCAATGTTCAACAATTTTGAACCCTGTGTTAATAAAAGAGGAATAACTGGCACTCTATCAACAGGTTGAAACGTTACAGCTCTTATTAACCTTTCTTTGGAGTTCATCAATATACCTCCTTTCTGTCTATTAATCCGAGCAATTCTTTAGCCACTTTGATCGCTTCAACTCCATTTTTTGCCATCGCATCAGCATTGACAGCTTGTACAAGACGCGGTTCAAAATTGAAAGGTGCACCACCAACTAAAATTTTCACCTGCTTCAATCCATTTTCGTTTAGTAGCGTTCGCAATTGTTTAATTTCATCAGCTGTATGAATTATTAGTGCGGAAACACAAACTAATTTTGCATTTTTTTCTTTAACAGCAGCAACAAATTTTTCATTTGGTACAGACAAACCTAAATCCATTACATCAAATCCGGCCATTCGTAAGAAAGTGACGACAATTTTCCTTCCCAATGCATGGTAATCTCCAAATGCATTGCCAATAATAATACTTCCTAAATTTTCCCTTTTACTTTCCTTTTCTAAAATAGGAATTAAAAGATTCATACAAGCTTCAATAATTTTTCCATTTACATATATTTCACTCAATGGAACAAGTCTATCAATTTGTTCTTTGCCAATTGTTTCTACGGTTCGCTCTAAAATATGTGTAGTTAAAAATGTGGGCTCTATCCCTTTCTCAAGAGCGTTTTGGAGAAGCAAGACACAAACTTCCAAATTTTCATTTTTAAAATTTTGATAAAATTGCTCATATAAATTAGACGTATTAAAAATTTGTACACTATTCCTCTGTATACCTAACTCTTTGTATATGTCATCAAGCATTTCTTTTGTCGATTCTAAAAGATCTTTCAAAATCTTTTTTATATTTGCAAAGCTAATCTTATTATACTCAACCATAACAGAAACTTTTTCAATCAAGTCATAGATCTCTTTCAATGTTTCATCAAGCACGATAGATTCGTTTACAATTTTTTCACTATCCCTAAACATGGAAGTAAAACTACCTTTTTCTTGTTCTAATTCCTGAACAACATGGGATAAGGTTTGATTACTATCTTGTAATATTTTCGTCATTTCAGAAGTTTGAACAGTCAATTTACTTGTGGTATCGGTTATGTTCTTTGATGAATTGCTCGTCAAATTAGATAATTTTCCTACTTCTGTTGCAATTACTTTAAAAGCTGTCCCTTGCTGGCCAATCCGGTGCGCTTCAATATTGGCATTAATTGCAAGAATATTTGTTTGGAGGGATACATCTTTCAATACTTCAAACGTTTCTTTTAGACGTTTTCCCACTTCCAAATTTTCCTTATTCAGTTCAATGATTTTTCCATTCATTTCACTGTAATTTTCTTTTAATAGAATCATTTTGTTTAAGTTATTTAATAGCAAATTTAATTGCTGGTCAATTTTTTGTTTCGTTCGTTCAGCAATTAATGTAATATAATTTTCGTTTCTAGTATAGCTAAAGTAAATCCTCTTAATTTGATTTAAATAATCACCTAGTGCACCCATAGATGTTTCTATATCTTCACAGTAATTAAACTGTGACAAAAGTATACTCCGCTGATTTTCCAATTTCTTCTTTTGTTTTTCTAAGACCTCTTGGGTTGACATTGAAATCACCCTACCTATGAAAAATTAGTAGACTTATTTTATTACTATTTCGAATATTTCTATATTAAAATATAATAAAATAAAAGTGAATTTATATTTGTGATAAAAATCACTAAAAATTTAAATAAGTGGAAAAATTTTTGATTTTTTTGTTATTATAGAAAATAACAGTAAAAAATGTATTTTACTAGATTTAAAAAACTGTTTTATTTGAAATTTTCGTATATTCAATGAAATTATATAGATAAATATTCCAATTAAATTTATAATTTATTAAAAATAGATTAAACAGAAAGAAAGAAGGGCTTTTTATGAAAATAAAACTTAAGTCTAATGAAAACGGATTCAATAATACACGGAGATTTCTTATTGATAATAAAGAAGAAATTTTGAAATTATGGGGAAAAGAGTTAAAAGTAAATACTAATTCGAATGAAAAAGAATCAATTCGAAAAAACGGAGCTCTGTTGTATGAACTATTATTACGTTCTCTTGGGAACAACATCTCAGAAGAAGACATAAAATTATTGGCCTACAATGTTGCTAAAGAGCGCGCAGATATGAATATAAATATTGGATGCTTTATATATAATGTTAATCTTGAAAGGAGTATGATTCTAAAATATATTAATCAATCCGGTTTACCTTTGGAGGAAATTATTCCAACCATCGAAATTATTAATAAACAATTTGATTTATTTTGCTATTTTGCGGTGACACGATATACAGAATTGATCGATTTAAAATTACAAGAAAAAAACTTAATTATTTCACGATCACACAATGATAGACTTGCAATTCTTGGACAAATGTCTTCCAGTTTTGTTCACGAATTTCGGAATCCTCTAACTTCCGTAATTGGATTTGTTAAATTGCTTAAAAATGATAATCCAGATATGCCATATCTTGATATTATCAGCAAAGAACTTGAACAACTAAAGTTTCGAATTACACAATTTCTTCACATTTCAAAAATGAATATTGTTAATGAAAGTAAATTTGAAATGATTTCAATGAAGTCATTAATAGAAGAAGTAGCAGACTTCCTATACCCAAGCATTGTTGATGGAAATATCAATATTTCTTCACGTATCGATCCTGAAGCTATTGTATTCGGCGATAAAAATGAATTAAAACAAGTGTTTCTAAACATATTAATGAATGCCATTGATGCTGTAAGAGAAAATAAAGGAGAACGAAATATTACAATACATACTGATATTAATAAAGAAATCGTTTCAATTAGTATTATCAACAATGGTCCACCAATTAGTGCTGAAACATTAAAATTAATTTTCGAACCTTTTTATACAACGAAAAAATTAGGTACAGGAATAGGATTATATGTAAGTAAAAATATTATTGAAAATCATAATGGTAAAATCAGTTGTTTTTCCAATAACGAAAAGACAATGTTTCAAATCAAGTTACCTATTTATAAAGATCAAGAAGAATCTATCCTTTAAGCTGGTCCTACCCTATCCCAATAATACAGGACATAGAGTTTTTATTTGGTTCAAAAATGTGCCGTCTCCCGAAATGACCCCTTAGGTTTTACATCAAATTTCAGAACACTGTTTTGTCTCAACGGAAATGTTATTATTCTAATAGCTTTATTGCCTCAAATGTAAGATTTACTGCATTATGTGTTAAAAGTATTCCAGGAAAACCTCTTTAACTTCTAAAGACAATAATTATAAAAGGGCTTTCCAGAAAGTCGAAAATCGACCATGGATCGCCCTTTCTTTATCTATAAATGTTGAATAATCGACGTTTTGCAAATACTTTTTATGAACTTTTTTCTATCAAATTTTCAATAATTTATTTATAAATTCCGTACGTTTTATTTACATCTTGGATAAAAATAATCCCCATTCCTGGTTCATCAATTTTGAGTTTTTTTCTAATCGCAGACACAATTGCTTCCGTGCTTTCTTTTTCAGACAATATTAAAACAATTTCTTTTTCAGGTTCAATTGCCATTGAAAACAATTTACTTGTTTCATGAATCCCAGAACCTCTTCCATTGATGACTGTTCCTCCTTTTGAACCCGCTTCGACCGCTGCATCAATTACTTTCTCGGCTTTCCCTTTATCTACGATTACCGTTATAGCATGGTACATTGAGTTTTGAACCTCTCTTTCTTCCTGAATTTGTTCATTGTTGCAACTTCTTGCTCCAATGATTTGCAACACAGAAGTTGTAAATGCAATACCATGATTCGGTTTAGAAAATTTAAATTTTTTTTCAAGGTGTTCCAATGCATATTCTGCAGTTTTTTTATTAGTAACCATTAATACAATTTCTTTTCTAACATCGTTAATCGCTAATAATTCTAATAAGCGATTTTTAATGGTACCCTTTCCTAGCAAAACCGTTCCACCAGAAACCCCACATTTCTTAGCTGTTTGCAAAATTTTGCTGCCTAAACCATTATTGACAATGACACATATGAGTTCAAAATCAGATGTTTCTGAATTACTCAGCATCATTCATTACTACTCCTTTTTTTGTTGATTTTAATTTATAAATAAACCCTAATACTTGCAGTGCAATTAATGGTGTCAAAGCAACCATGGCAATCATTCCGAACCCGTCTACTAACACATTCGCTCCTTCTATTGCCTCCGCTGCACCTTGGATAAATGCTAAAATAAACGTTGCAGTCATCGGTCCTGATGCGACCCCACCTGAATCAAATGCAATCCCAACAAACAGTTTTGGTACGAAATACATCATCGCAATGGCAATGATATACCCCGGTAATAGATAATGCCACAACTGCAAATCAGGAACTAAAATTCTAATCATAGATAATCCAACCGCAATACCAACACCAATCGATAAAGAAAATAAAACCATTTTTCGCCTTACATATCCGCTCGTAACATCTTCAATTTGATGCGTTAACACGTGAACAGCAGGTTCAGCCAAAATTACTACAAATCCTAAAATAAAAGCGATAATAATTACGTAAGCTTTATTATTCATGGATGCAATTTGATATCCTACAGCTGTTCCTACATCCATGAATCCAGCATTTACACCAAGTAAAAAGAGGACAAGTCCAACAAAAGTAAACAACACACCCATTAATATTTTATAGACCGCTTTCTTAGACATTTTAAACGAAATTTTCTGAAATACAAGAAAAATTATTAAAATAGGTGCTAATGCCATAGTTATTTCAAATGCAATAATTGGTAGTTTTTGTAAATACGGTCCTATAATTGACGATGAAAACTCATGATGTTCTAAACTCCCTGAGATTTTATCTGTACCTTTGATAATGTTCATGATCATAACAGAGATAATCGCCCCAGCTGAAGCTATTGCTACTAAACCAAAACTATCTTTTTCTGAAGCTTTACTATCTTTTTTTAATGAAGATACACCTAAAGCAAGTGCTAAAATGAATGGAACAGTTAATGCCCCTGTCGTTGCTCCGGATGAATCAAATGATATTGCTAAAAATTCTGGGGAAGTAAATAATGAAAGGACAAAAATAATTACATATAAAATTGTTAATAATTTATATAAAGGATAATTGTATACAATCCTCGCCAATCCTACAGCAATAAGTGCGCCAATACCAATTGAAACAACAACTACTAAACTAAACTTCGATATTTTCCCAGCAGAAACAAAATCAACTTGTCCTGCAAGAATATGCAAATCAGGTTCAGCAACTGAGATAAAAAAACCAAGTGCTAATCCAGCTAATAATACTACTAATAATTTATTTGATTTCGCAACTAATGCTCCCATTTTTTGTCCAATAGGTGTAATTCCTATATCAACACCAAACAAAAATATCGATAAACCAATGATGATTAAAATAGCTCCTAAAATAAACCGAATAATTAATACTGTTTCTAAATTCGTTAGAGTAAAGTTTAAAATTAAGACGATAAATGTTATGGGAAGAACAGCATACAATACTTCAATCAACTTTGAAACTAATACATTCAATGACATCTCATTCCTTTCTATTTGTTTTGATACAAATTTTTTTAAAAGCTGGACTGGTAATAAATTCTGGTATATTATTGAAATTTCTTATAGGATTTGACAAATTCCAATCATTCTTAAAGGTTCACAAAATTACAAATTCACATCAACTTTCACTAAATAATTTTCATTTTTGTCAATTCCTATATAATGCAAAGTTTCTGATGATGATTGGTGATTAAATATTCTGGATAATATGGAAATCGCAATCCCTTTTCGATAAGCATGGTAACCAAATGTTTTTCTTAACGTATGTGTGCCGATATTTCCAGGGATCCCAACCTCTTTAGCTGCACTATTAATAATTCGGTAAGCTTGTTGACGAGTGATTGGCTTTTCGTTTTTCTTTGATATAAAAAGATAATCGTCCTTTTTCAAATCAGCTTGTGCTAAATATTTTTTCAGCTCTTTTTTCACACTGTTGTTAATATAGAATGGGGTTAAAGCATCATTAACACTTCCATTTTTCACGTAAACAAATTCCTTTACATCCTCCCCATCCCATACATCACAAACCTTCAAGGAAAGCAAATCACTGACTCTCATTCCAGTATTAATTCCAAAAACGAAAAATAATAAATCTCTCTGTGAATGTTGCCTTAGTAATCGTTTCATGGCCTTAATATCTGCAATATTTTTAATTGGTTCAACGTATTTCACTGAAGTTGCCTCCTGAAATATATGTTACACAATCGAATTATAACATTTATTAAGTTACATTAAAACCCTTACATTTTATTTAAATTAAGATATTTTTCTTTCAATATTGAACCACGTATTTTTGATGGTGAACACTAAAAGTTTGTAAAAAAATATTGCTTCAAATAAACCTGTCCTGTTATTATAAAAGGTGCCTTAATTTCCCAAATATCAAGTAGTAAAATTGGAGGTGAACTTGAATGGGAGCGAATAAACATAAACAAAGCAAGTTAAAAATGATTATCAAGGGAATCATCATTATTCTTGGAGGATTTATTGCTGCATATGGATTGGAAGCTGTTTTAATTCCAAACAATGTATCTGATGGCGGTGTAACCGGACTTAGCATTGTTGGTTCACAATTATTCGGATTACCACTAGGAGCTTTAATCGCTTTGATCAATCTGCCTTTTATATGGATGGGGTACCAGCAAATTGGAAAAAGTTTTGCAATTTTTTCTATTATCGGAATTGCGTCCCTATCAATTGGCACAATGCTTATGCACCATATTCCAACTATAATAGAAGGAGATACTTTATTAATTACAGTTGTTGGCGGAATTATCCTCGGCTTAGGTATGGGATTAGCACTCCGTAATGGAGGTGCACTAGATGGTATAGACATGCTGGCAGTACTTCTTTCTAGGAAATTGCCTTTTGGTACGAGCGATCTCATATTAATTCTAAACTTTTTTGTATTTATTTTTGTTTCCATTGTCTTCGGTTTAAAAGGGGCTATTCTTTCAGCAATTGCTTACTTCATTGCCTCAAAGGTTATTCATATTGTTGAAGAAGGTTTAAGCGGTTCAAAAACTTTCAAAATTATTACTACTCAACCAGAACTAATGGTTGAAACAATTCGCAATCGCCTTGGCCGAAGCGCAACTTATTCCGATGTATACGGCGGATATACAAACAATAAATTTAAAGAAATTACTTGTGTTATTAACCGTTTAGAAGAAAGTAAAATGAAAGAAATCATTAATGAAATTGACGAAAATGCTTTTATTACGGTTTATGACGTTGCAGAAGTAAAGGGTGGAAGTTTTCGAAAAAGGAATATCCATTAATGGAAAAGAGGCAGGAAGTGTTGGAAATGTCATTTTCTTATACTCCCCTCTATAATCCCCCTTTCAAATTCCTCTCTCAAAGAATTTGAAAAGTTTTCTTGAATATAATAATGATTTGTTGTATTATAAATTTAGATAATTATCTAAATATCTAATTAAAAACGAGGCGATCTTTATGAATGAATCGTTTAAAGCTTTGTCAGATCCTACTCGCAGGAAAATCATACGCCTCCTTAAAGAAAAGGATATGACTGCTGGTGAAATTGCTGATCATTTTGAAATGTCCAAACCAAGTATATCCCACCATCTTAATCAGTTAAAGCAAGCAAAACTTGTGCTCGATGAAAGGCAAGGACAACATATTGTTTATTCTTTAAATACATCAGTGGTCCAAGAAATTTTGGGCTGGTTTTTAGATATACTAGGTAAAGAGGAGGAAAAGTAATGAACACCAGCAAAATAAAATGGAACAAAATTGATCTCATCAGCTTAATAATCGTTCTTATTCCGATTGTTATGACGATTTTTGTATATCAAAAATTGCCGGACGAACTCGCTGTTCATTTTGGTATTAATGGAGAACCGGACGGCTATCAAGGAAAAAGGAGTTTTTTGCTGTTAAATATCCTTATGCTTTTTGGGATTCCTATCTTATTGAAAATCATTCGTTATATCGATCCGAAAAAAAGGAACTATGAAAAATTCGAAGCAACTTATGATATGTTTCGCTTATTGATTACGATTTTTCTAAGTTTTATGGTTATAGCTATTCTTCTGTTTAATTTAGGTTTTTCGATTAATATCCAAATGGTTGTTTTAATTGGTATCGGCATAATCTTTATGTTTTTCGGCAATTATATGTCTCGGATCCGGTTCAACTATATGGTTGGGATTCGTACACCTTGGACTTTGGCGAATGAAGAAGTGTGGCGCCGCACCCATCGTTTAGGTGGACCACTTTGGTTTATTGGCGGAATTGCGATCATTTTTATTGCTTTTCTACCTGGAAAGATGGCATTTATTTTTATGATGGTACTTACAGCGATAATCACATTCATACCAGTTATTTATTCCTTTATTCTTTACAAGAAGTTAGATCAACAATAAGGTATAGAGAACAAGATTCCAAACCAATTTGCAGATTCTTACTAAAAAAAAAAACAGTACTCCATGATTTTCATTTTTTTAAATTCAATACTTTATATATGAATATTTTTGACTTGAGCATAAAAAAACCATTTGTCCTAAAAATGCAACAAATGGTTTCTTTTTTTTTAATACTTTGATTTATTTGAATCAGTAGGTTTTAGAAATTTCCTTCTATCGGTAATGAAAAAACTGTCAGGTGCTATTGATTTATCACGAAGTTTTACTTGCAGCTGATTTAATAATGAAGTGAGGTTTGCACGCTCATTTTCATCTACTATAAAGCTTATTCCATAAAGTTGGGTATGATCATTCGTTTCCCCTTTCCAAACGATGGAACCATACAACTCTATATTTTGCCCTAGAATCCTCGTGTTAAATTTTAAGACTAAATCTGATCGTACTGGAAGTTTTACAATGGATTCAATTTTTAATCCTCCAGGTCCGATATCCTTTATTAATACATTAGTCGAACCAAGTTGAACTTTTTTTCCTTTAAATTCTGAAATTGTCATACCCGCACCAAGCGGAATGGGTAAATTAATTCTAAAAAATTGTCTTCGGTTTACAAAATTCAAATCTTCTTTATGATCAGTGTTTTCTTTCATCAAATACATTTCTTCGATACTTCTATCCACAGAACAACCTATCCCTTCTGCTAGGTTTTGAAACTGAGTAATGTTGCCATTGAACATAGCAGCTGTTATTTTCAATCGATCAATTTCAAAATGATTGTTTTCAGAAGCTTAAGGAATCCATATTAATTTTATCATAAAAAGGTTGTCCCACTTTTATCAATAGTTATTTTCTTACATTATATAAAATATTATATTTTTATTCCGTTTGAATATTCCAATTCTTTATCGCAAATCAGAGTTATATTTCTCTTGTATTGAATTTTTTAGTCGATGAACTCCTCTAAATAAACATTATTCCATATTACTTGATTTCTGCCATTTTTCTTAGCGATATACATTGCTTGTTCAACAGCTTTTAAAAATTTATTTGAATCTTCCCAAATAAATGGCGTTTTTGTTCCTACTCCTACACTTACTGTGACATAATTTGATGTGATGGATTGACAGTGAGGAATTTTCATATTTTCAATACTTTGCCGAATTATTTCTGCGGTTTTCAATGCAGCATTAATGTTAGTCTCGGGGAGAAGTATAAAAAAAGTACCATCTGCAAATTTTGCTAATAAATCATCGGGGCCTTTCAATAAAGACTTCACTTTGATTACAATTTCCTTAACAGTTAGATCACCCAATTCTAAACCGTACGTTTCTTTATATAGTGGTAAATGATCAATATCAAAGACAACTAACGAAATCGGAGTTAATTTGTTCATAGCAGCTTCCCATTTTTTTCCAAAAATATCTTTGAAATAGTTGAAATTTGGAAGCATCGTTACCATTTCTTTAGTTTGGAGATGCTCAATTTTAGAATTTAAAACGATGCTCTCATTAGGGAAATTTAATGAATCTTCTAAATAATTCATATAATCCACCTCCACTTTTAATTATATAGAGTTTTATAAGTGGAAGATAGTACTTATAAAAATTTTCATAATTTATTTAATAAAAAATCTACAGCTACTCTGGATAGTCCACTAAATTTGGAATCATATTTCGGATACCTCCACGAGGATCTTCGATATCTCCTTTGTAACGAGGAATTAAATGAAAATGCAAATGGTGGATCGTTTGGCCCCCGTATGAGCCAACATTAACTCCAATATTGTAACCATCAGGTGAATACTCACGTTCAAGAAATTGTTTTCCTAATTTGATTAATTCATGAATGTCGTAGATCTGTTGATCGTTAGCATCAAAATATGATTCAACATGTTCTTTCGGTATTATAAGCATATGACCTTTTTGAACAGGATATTTATCAAAAAAAGCTATAGCGTTTTTATTTTCTAAAAGAATTTGCTTTTTTTCTATTTGACAAAATGGACAAGTCATCTTTTAACCTCCTTTTGAGCATTGAACCTATAAGACTGATCCAGTCAATAAACAACGTGGCTTGAAAGATTAAAAGAATAATACTTATTAATTTTTTAGTATGAAAGTCAATAGGTCTATTTTAAAAAAAAACCTATATCTTTATATGGAAGATACAAAATATGCTCTTCAGTTTTAATAATTTAAACCAAATGAAATGGGTGAAGGGTCATGTATACTGTCCATTTTTATGAAAACAAAAATTTATTGTTAAGCCAATGGCTAAAAAATATTCCTTCTGTAGGAGATGCATTAAAGATCAAAGGTCGAAAAGGAAAAGTTGTCGAAATTCAAAAGGTAAATGAAACCACCATTCATGTTCAAGTAAATTTAGAAAAAGAAATTAAAAAAGCACCTTTGTTAGATACAAATAAAAAGAAAAAACGGTGATGCTCTCCTAAGATTAACTCAGGTATCCTAAAGGTGGCTACTACAATCATATACTCCCTTGACAATTTAATACTTTAGAGATTTCTCATACAAAGGGGTGTCTTGACCAAAGATGACAAAGTCGACACCCTACTTTTCTGTTTCACAATAATGAACCAAATTCCTTTACTAAGCCTCCAAATTTTTTTAGAGTGTTTTCAATTGGAACTGGACTTGTCAAATCAACACCAGTCTTTTTTAGCAACTCAAGCGGATAATCTGAACTGCCGCTTTTTAAAAATTTTATATAAGAGTTGAGGGTTTTTTTATCGCCTTCTAGTATTTTTGTTGCCAAATGAATAGCTGAAGCAAATCCAGTCGCATATTTATATACATAAAACGGACGATAAAAATGTGGTATTCGAGCCCACCCATATTTTACTTCCTCATCAAAAACGATGTCTGGTCCATAATAATCCCTGAACAATGTTTCATATGTTTTGTTGAACACATCTACATTTAGCGGAATTCCTCGTTCTGCCATTTCGTGGGTTTTCATTTCAAATTCGGCAAACATCACTTGGGTAAAAAATGTCCCCTTGAATAGATCAATAAAATGATTCAAAAGATATTTCCTTACTTTTAAATCTTTTTCTTCATTTAATAAATACTGTATTAATAATACTTCGTTTACAGTTGAAGCTACTTCCGCAACAAATATGCTGTAGCTGGCTGTGATTTGCGGCTGATACTCACTACTGAGTTTACTGTGAACCCCGTGTCCACATTCATGTACGAGCGTAAACAAACTATCTAGATCATCACGATAGTTTAATAATATATAAGGATGGACACCATAAACCCCAAGATTGTAAGCTCCAGAACGTTTTCCCGGTGTTTCCCTTACATCAATATACCTAGAATTTTTAAATTCCTTTAAAATTTCCAAATAATCGTCCCCAAGCGGTGCCAAAGCTTTTAACATTGTTTCATAAGCTTTTTCGTAAGGGATTTCTTGTTTAACTCCAGATACTAGCGGAGCACTTAAATCATATTGACGTAATTCCTCAAGATTCAATTTCTCTTTGCGTATACGTATATATTCGTGCAACGGGGCGATATTTTGTTTAGTTGCTTCAATAAGATTTAAATAAACTTCTTTCGGTACGTTATCAGCAAATAAAGCTTTTTCCAATGCAGATGGATAATTACGAATTCTTGCTAATGTAACATTGTTTTTAATAGCAGCTGAGAGTGTTGAGGCGATTGTATTTTTTGCCTCAACATATGGTTTATAATATGCTTTATAAGCTTCACAACGTTTTTGGCGATTTTCATCTTCAATTAATTTTGCATAAAGGCCTCTTGTTAATGGAATTTTATTCCCATTTTTATCAGTGACTTCCCCAAATTTTATATCTGCATTATTGATCATTTTAAATGTTACGCTCGGTGCAGATAGAGCTTCACCTAATTGTGATAATAGTTCTTCTTGTTCTTTCTTTAAAACATGAGGCTTATATCGGAAAGAATCGAATAAATCTTCTTCAAAATACTTTAACCCTTCCACTTCGGCGATAAATTCTTTTAATGTTATTTCATCCAGACTAAGTAAAAAAGGCATAAAAAACGAAGTGGCAGAATTAACTTTTACACTGAGTGCTTTCGCTCGATCTAATAATGCTTGCGAACTTGTCACTCTTGTATCCTCATCTAGTTTCAACATGCTGTATGCATATAAATGTTTCAATTTGTATGAAACTTCTTCTTTTAGTTTTAAAAAAGCAAATAAAGTTTTCCCATTTGTAATTGCACCATCAAATTCCTTTAATTTTGCAATACTTTGTTCAATTCGTGTAAAGTCTTCTTCCCATTTTTCAAGATTAGGATAAATATCTGCCAAGTTCCATTTTTCATGGGCCGGTACTTCTGAGCGTGATTGATATGTTGTCATTTCAGTTGAACGCTCCTTTTTTTTAGTTTATGTATTAATCATATTATTAAATGAAGGTTTTCATATCACTTATTTTATCATACTTGCTGATCCCTCCCTTCCCTTTTTTATACCACTTTGTGTTCTTTGAGTTTGATCTTGTCTCTCAAATTCCCCAAATTTTTATGAGCGTTAACTATGTAAATTGAAATTAATTAAGACGTTTTACCGCCCCTTTTATCTTTTGCAATTAAAATATTAATAACTATTGGTTATTAATTTTATGCATATTAAGAATTAGAAGTTATATTTTAATGAGAGTATGATATTGTATAAAGAAAACTAAACATTAATGAGGTTTTATTTATGGAGTGGCATCAGATTTATTATTTTCAGACCGTTGCGAGAACACAGCATATTACGAAAGCTGCAAAGGAATTGTCTATTTCCCAACCCGCCCTTAGTCGGGCCATTCATAAACTTGAAATAGAATTAGGTGTTAAGTTATTTGATAGAAAAGGGAGAAACATCTTTTTAAATCGATATGGAAAAATGTTTCTCAACCGAGTAGAACAAGCGATAAAACAAATTGAAATAGGTAAACAAGAAATAATAGATGAAATTCATCCTGAACATGGGACAATTTCTTTAGCATTTTTACCATCGCTTGGAATCAGTTTTGTTCCTGATATTTTGAGCAATTTCCGTTCAAGATACCCACATATCAAATTTCAGTTGCACCAAGCTTCGAATGAAGAAATTTTTAACCAAGTAAAATCTGGGAAAGTTGATTTAGCGTTTCTTACGCTATTAACCACTGACGAGGATATTTGGTGGCAACCATTATTAACAGAGGAACTATTTTTAATAGTATCGAATACCCACCCGCTTGCTAATTATGATGAAGTCGAGTTAGCAATGATCAAAGGCGAGCCATTTATTACTTTCCGTGAAGGATATGGGTTACGTACAATTATTCAAAACTTCTGTATGAAGGCGGGGCTTTCACCTGATATTGTTTTTGAAGGAGAAGATATTGGGACGGTTTCAGGTTTAGTTAGTGCAGGATTAGGAGTATCGTTAGTACCTGATGTAAAAGTGATTGATAAAAGTAAAGTCAAGCTCATTCGTGTAAAAAATCCGCTTTGTACCCGGGATATTGGTATTGCACGATTAAAAAATAGCTATCTTTCACCTGCTACCAAAAAATTTATCGATTTTGTAAAAGGCTTGTAAAAAAATTGGACGAGCAGCTTGTCTAAATTTAAACACATTTGAAACATCTTTTTGAAGGACAATTGGTGTTGGGAAGAAAATTTAACCACAATTCAATACTAATTGAAATCAAATAAAGGGGTCTTCATTGATTATGGATTTTATACAACGTGGAACAAGACAATTTTTATTTGTTAATATTGCTTTATTTGCAGGTGGCTTTACCACTTTTGCAATACTTTGGGGAACACAGCCCCTCCTACCAGAAATAAGCAAAGAATTTCAGCTTTCACCAGCAGTGGCAAGTTTAAGCTTATCCTCAACAACAATAGCTTTAGCTATCAGCATGTTAATAGCCGGTTCTTTATCGGAAGTGTTTGGAAGAAAACCGGTCATGACATTCGCGCTATTAACATCTTCAATTATAGCAGTTTTTACTGCGTTTAGTCCTAACTTTCATCTGCTCCTTTTCGGTCGGATTTTGCTTGGGATCACTCTCGCCGGTTTGCCAGCGGTCGCAATGGCTTATTTAGGTGAAGAAATCGAACCAAAAAGCTTGGGAATGGCTATGGGGCTTTATATTAGCGGAAATTCAGTCGGGGGCATGGCCGGCCGAATTATTTGCGGAATTTTAACAGATTTATTTAATTGGCGAATTGCTCTAGCTGGAATAGGTATTATTAGTTTAATAGCAAGTATAATCTTTTGGTTGATTTTACCACATTCTTCTCATTTCAAAGCTAGAAAATTGGAGATTAAACCATTGGTCCTTTCGCTTTTTACGCAATTTAAAGAACCAAGTCTTGTTTATTTATTTATGATTAGCTTTCTGTTAATGGGAAGTTTCGTATCATTGTATAATTATATTGGTTTTCAACTTATTGCTCCTCCTTATTCATTAAGTCAGACGTTAGTTGGGTTTATTTTTATCGTTTATACGGTTGGTACTTTTAGCTCTACATGGATGGGAATGCTGGCAGACCAATATGGGAAAAAGAAATTATTACAAATTTCATTGGTAATTTTACTGGTCGGTGCCTTTCTAACACTAAATACATCTTTATGGATAAAAATTATTGGAATAGCAATCTTTACATTTGGTTTTTTTGCTGGACATTCTATTGCCTCAAGCTGGGTTGGACAATTGGCCACTCATGATAAAGCCCAGGCTGCAGGATTATATTTATTTTTCTATTATGCAGGCTCAAGTATTGGCGGTACGGTGAGCGGTACATTTTACAGTAGTTTTGGCTGGATTGGTGTTATAATGATGATTACTGTTCTTAGTATTTCATCTATTATTCTATCAATGCGCATAGCAGCTCGCAAATCAAGCCGATTCCTACAAAAGAGTTCACCCCATCAAGTTTAAACATGAAAAATTCAAATGCGTTATCTCGAAATAAGAAGGTGATTGTTTGGCAAAAAAACCTTTTCTCTTTTTAATTGGTGGAATATTTGCATTAATGGTTGCAATGGGAATCGGTAGATTTGCATATACACCACTGCTTGTACATATGCAAAATGATCTTGGTTTTTCAGATGCCGTTGCTGGTTATTTAGCAACAACCAATTATGCTGGTTACTTAATCGGTGCTATCATTGCTAGTATGATACCGATGAATGGACAAAAAACAAGCTACTTGCGCAAAAGTTTGATCCTCAGTGTTTTTACAACTACATTGATGGGAGCAACACATTTTTATTGGCTTATGTTTGTGCTTCGATTTTTATCCGGTGTTGCAAGTGCGTTTGTATTTATTGTTTCTTCAAGCATTGTGCTAGACAGACTTGCTAAAATAAAAAAAACATATTGGTCTGGATTATTTTACAGTGGGGTAGGCCTTGGAATCTTTTTTACAAGCCTTATCATTCCAAAATTCAATCAAATTTTTGAATGGGAAGGATCTTGGGCAGGTTTAGGTATAATTAGTGGCATCCTTACTCTTTACATTTCATTTTCTGTTATAGAATTGAAAACATATAAAGAAAATCAACAGAATCAACAATTTTCCCTTCAAATCCCATCGGACAAATCCCTTTCTTGGCTTATTATTGCTTACGGTCTTGAAGGATTAGGATATATTGTTACGGGTACTTTTATTGTTGTAATAGCTGAAAAAAATGTGTTATTAACTTTTGATCCTATTTTCATATGGATGGTTGTTGGTTTAGCTGCCATTCCTTCCTCCTATATGTGGTCAATATTAGGCAAAAAATGGAGATATGTCCACGCATTAATTTTAGCGATGCTTTTACAAGCAATCGGTATTTGTTTACCTGTAATTTCAGCATCTCCAAATTTATTGCTCATAAGCGCGGTTATATTCGGGGGGACTTTTATGGGAATTACAAATCTGGCAACTACACTATGCCGACAAATAGACCCAAACAATAGCAGCCGGACTATCGGGATTATGACAGTGGTTTATGCAATTGGCCAAATGATTGGACCTTCAATTGCAGGTATTATAGCAGATATTACAAATAACTATAATTCTTCCTTATTCGGTGCTGCCATGGTTGTATTTATTGGCGGTTGTTTGCTTATTAACTGTATCCCATTTGAAAAGAAACAAACGGAATTTGCCAATGAACAATTAACAACAGGAAAAAGAAAAATTAATCTTTAAAATAATACGGACAAGTAAGCATTAGTCAAAGCGCTTCTATTTTACAACAAGCAGAACAAAATCTTTATATAAAAACTTTCCTTAAATTAAAAAGTTCCATTTAACCTTTTTGAGGTCAAAAACTACTTATTAAAAAATTAAGATAACGATTTTCGATTTCATTTTTCTTAAAGAAAATTTTTGAATCAGCCTTAGATTAGAATTATGACAACTTATTTGTCCCATGTTCGACTTTAATAATTTATAGATAATTGGTTTCATCTCTCATCTTTTTTTAGAGTGTGGAAATAAAAATAAGCATTTGCAGCATTTTAAAGAACAAATACGGTAAAATTTTTTTAAATCGATTTGTTCATTAATGTCTTATAAAACTAAAATACGAATAACAATAAATCATCTACTCTCTTTTTGAACGATTTTTATTCTAAATCTAATACATATTGAAAAAAATAAAAATTTCGACCTAAGAGCTTCCCCTTTTCTAATCGAATACCCCTATTACCACAAAAAATAGCTCGTTCATATAAAACTTCAATTGTTTTACGATTTTCACCTATTGACAATGGAAAATTTATGATAAAAATACAGGCAAAAATGTCCCGGGATTAATAAGATACATTAATCGGAATTTCAATTGAAGGAGGACCATCATGGGACAAAATAATGAATTATTTTTTGCAAGATTATCGGGTGTAGAAGAAGTACCACCTGTGAGAACAAAAGCTTTCGGAGTTGCAAAGTTTAAAGTAAGTTCAACCGAAAGAAAAATTGGATATAAATTAACTGTCAATGATCTCAAAAATTTTACTGTAGCTCATATTCATCTTGGGAGGAGATGTATGAACGGGCCAATCGTGGCTTTTTTATTCGGTCCAATTGATCCTGCTATTAGTGTAAATCAAGGGGTTGTTGAAGGTATCATTACAGCAGAAAACCTTGTAGGGCCACTTCAAGGTAGGCCGCTTTCGGATTTATTAAATGCCATGCGAGCTGGAAGAGCTTATGTTAATGTCCATACAGTTCAAAATCCAAACGGAGAAATTCGAGGACAAATTCAACCATGCTGATCTAAATTATTGTATTGTAAAGAATAATTAAAAGGTCTGACAGCACTTCCTATCAGACCTTTGTTCATTTTATTACAATTATTGTTACTGTTTAACCACTTTCTTCTATATTAATACTTTTTCCTTTTATTATTTATTGACAATTAACGGCCAATCACACTTGTCCAACCAGGGGAGCCTGGAGGGGCATTTTGAATCATATCAATAAAAGGAATTGTATATGCAAATAAGATTAATGCAATACAAACTGCAATCCATATTTTGAAATTTTCAAAAATGGGTGGAACTGGTTCTGCAATATTATTTGTTTCAGCTATTGGGAAATCCTCTTGTCCATTTGGTGCTTTAAATGCAAGATAAAAAAATATATAAACGACAAGAAGTGCACCAATGAATAATATTGAACCACCCACCGCTTGGGCAATTTGGTAAGGGATCCAAGCGAGAGTATCTTCGTTTCCAGCATATGTCGAAAAAGCTGAACGGCGAGGAGCTCCAATTAGGCCGGCAGCGTGCATCGAACCCGACATAAATAACATACCAATTGTCCATATCCACGTTTGGATAAGGCCTAATTTATTTATTGCTGGAGTTAACTTCCGTCCGGTGATCGACGGAACCATCCAATACATCACACCAAAAAATGTTAGAGCAACTGCTGATGCAACGGTTAAATGGAAATGCCCTGTAACCCAAACAGTATTATGAACAACTTGGTTCATTTGATGAGAGGCGTTGATTAATCCGCCTACACCTCCAGGAATAAAGAATAACATACCCATAAAAGGTGCAAAAAAGCGGACATCTTTCCACGGCATCTTTTTCCACCATCCTAAGAGCCCAGTTGCCCCTAATTCGCGACCACGTATTTCAAATGTTGCAAATAATGCAAAAGCTGTCATTAAGGATGGTATTACTACTAAAAATGTTAATACAACTTGCAAGAACTTCCAGAATGGATCAATACCTGGTTCAAGCAATTGGTGGTGGAAACCGACTGGTATCGAAAACAAAATAAATAAAATGTATGATAATCGGGCTAAGCTGTCGCTAAAGATTTTTCCACCAATTACTTTCGGAATAATTACGTACCAGGCAGCGTAGGCTGGCAATAACCAGAAGTAAACGAGCGGGTGACCAAAATACCAGAATAAAGTTCTACTAATTAATACATCAATTGTTGGTATAAGTCCCAATGACCAAGGTATGATTTGAACTAAAACAGTTATTGCTAATCCAAGGCATGCTATTAGCCACATGATCATCGTGCTCACACCCATAAAACTTAAGAGCGGAGAAACTTTTTCAGGATTGTCCTTTTTCCAACGGAAATGGCGGTGAAAAACTACAAAGCCGCATACCCAGCTACCAACAACAACAAGTGTAAGGCCGATATAATGCAATGGATGAGCCATCATTGGTGCATACATCGTATAAAGGACGGTAGCTTCTCCGAGTAAGATAAATATAGCAGAAATTAATGTCCCAATCGTCATCATCCAATAGCCGATCCAACCGTAGCGCCGTTCCCTTTCACTGTAAGTTCCACAAGACTTGCTTTGTGTAGCAAAAATAAAGCCAATAATAAAAAAGGTTGTTAATACAAGACCAAGTAAAACACCGTGTACAGTTAGAATTTGGTAATAATTAATGCTTGCAGGAAGCATAAGTTTTCCAGTTCTTACTAACGTTTGGAAAAGTCCAGCAAATGCTCCAATGAATAAAGCAATAAAAGCAACATAAAAATGAGCCATTACAAGCTTCGCGTCTTTTGGATTAAAATTTTTAAGAGCTTCCATTATTCCACCACCTCCAAAGTCGCAAACATTAAATGATGGCCTAATCCACAATATTCATTACAAACAATCGTGTATTTTCCTGGCTTTTTAAAAGTCGTTTCTACTGTATTTATATAGCCAGGTTCCAACATCATGTTCGCATTCGTTCCAGCAACCTCAAAACCATGAACAACATCTTTTGTCGTTCCTATAAAATTGACAGTTGAACCAACTGGGATACGTATTACTTTTTCTGGGCCAACGTTAAAATTAAATGAAGAGGCAACGACAATCACCTCATATTCTTTTTCACCTACCTGCCTTAAACCAGGCTGATCAAATGGTTCTGTTGTTTCCACCTTTGATGGGTCAACAGTAACAAGACAACTTGGCGGTTGATTTCCCATATAAAAAGCACTAACGCCAATCGTAATTGTAAAAACGAGTAAAGCACCTATCCCAAATAACAACCATAATTTTTCATATTTATGGATGTGCATTAATAATAACCCCCCTTTCTAAAATTTGATTTAACGCTGTACAAAAATATTGAAAACATAAAACCATGAAACGAGCATGATGATGCCAAGGATCGTCGCACAAAAAAGAGTTCCTTTTAATGATGATCGATCCTCAAACTCTGTCTTTGGGTAGATCTCTTTTTTTGACATTTCAATCACTTCCTTTCTTTTGCATGTTAGGAAAATAAAATGTAATGAAATCCGTCCTCAGGCTCATTATTACAAACATTGCAAAAAGTCCATATCGAATACACCACATTTTGGCAAGTTTCATAAATATTTCAAAAAAATTTCAAATAATATTAAATTTGTGGTTCAGGACAAGTTCCCTTACACGATTAACAAAGATTATTGAAAGCAATTTAATATTTTGGTTACGTTAAAATCATAGGAAATTTGAGATATGGACATAGAAGGAAGTAAAAAATAAAATTCCTAATAACCATTGCTTAGCAAAAAAGAAGTCTATCGTTTTACCAATAGAGGCTAAAGAAAAATCATGGAAAATTTTTATTAATAAGTTTTGATAAAAAAATGAAACGGATAAAGAGGAATTTGATGAGAATGTAGATGGGGATGTATTTGTAAATCATACATTTTTTATGTATAAATAATTAATCATAATAAACACATAAAAGGAATTCCAAAAGCTTTCGTTATATTTAAAAAATATGTAAAGTGAATCGGAGAAACAGATAATTACTAAATTGCAAAACAGGGGCGTATTTTTATAACGCCCCTCTCTTCATGCTCTTTTTTCTTCCTTTTATTTAAATGGGTTCTTCCACTCCATTAACACACCGTAATTAAGTGACTCTTTATCTTCCAAATAATTTTCAACAATGGTTAGTGGCGTTCGTCCGCAGCGCATTAAAAACGAAATCACTGGGTCTTTGATTGTTCCTTTTGTAACAGCTTGAATATATTCTTCCGGGGTTAACTGGTGTGCTATTTTGTAGTATCCAGGCATCCGACCACCACCGAGTAACCTCTCTAAATTTAACTTTATTACAGTATGATACATCGCTTGCATTAACAGTTTTCCAAGACCATATTTCCGAAAAGATGGTCTTACAGCAATATCGACAACATAAAGAGTATTGCCTTTTGGATTGTGATTTCTAATATACCCATTATCTGTTATTTCTTCCCATGTGTGTTTCGGATTGTTTGGATCAAAATCGACTATTAAAGTCGTCATAGATCCTGCTAATTTCCCGTCAACTTCAATGCATAAAGCCCCTTCAGGAAATAAAGTCACATGATTTTTAAGTTGCTCCTCGTTCCACCATAATTCCGATGGAAATGGGGGTGGAAAACATTCTTCCTGAATTTTGATTAATTCAGCAAAATCTTGTTCGTTATAGTTACGGATGGTGACAGGATAAAATTTCTCATCCTTTAAGATAAAGAAATTACTCCGATACACGAACGCCACACCCTTTCTTATATCAATTTTTCCCAATCAACATATAAGTCTACACGACGGTCACGCCAAGTCGTTACTGCTCCTTTTTGACGTACTTTGTAAAGCAAATTTAGATCAAGATCAGCTGTTATGACCATATCTTGATTGATTTCTCCTTCAGCCATTAATCCTTTTGGTGGAAACGGAATGTCATTTGGCGTAATAACAGCAGCTTGCCCAAAGTTTGCACGCATGAAGTCTACAGTTGGCAAGGAGCCTACTGTTCCTGTTACTACAACATATACTTGGTTTTCGATCGCTCGAGCATGACATGTATAGCGAACACGATGGAACCCATGACGGTCATCTGTACAAGACGGACAGAAAATGACATCTGCTCCTTTTGCTTTAGCAATTCGAACAATTTCAGGAAATTCGATATCATAACAAGTTAGGATTGCAATTTTTCCTTTTTCAGTCTCAAAAACTTCCAAAGAATCTCCTGCAGCCATTTTCCATTCTTTAACTTCAGTAGGTGTGATATGAAGTTTTGCCTGTTCACGAATCCGTCCATCGGGATAAAAAAGATGGGCAATATTATATAGACGACCGTTTCTTTTTATAACATGGGTACCTCCGATAATATGCATACCGGTATCTTGTGCAAATTTTTTAAACAAGTTAATATACACTTCTGTAAAATTTGACAACTCCTCAATTGACAAAGCTTTTCCCTGCTCATTACCAATAGAAAGAAGCTGGGTTGTAAAAAATTCAGGAAACAGCACAAATTCAGAACTAAATTCTTGAGCAGTTTTTATATAATGTTCACATTGATTTGCAAAATCTTCAAAGGATTTAATCGTATGCAGATGATATTGAACAGCAGAAACCCGCATTCCACTTGCCCCCATTTCTTAAAAAATAGTAACTACTAAAGGTTAAAAGATATTCCACACTTTTTAATATACTTTCTATTTCACTATCATTCTTCCAAGATTTAAATTGTTCATTTATTAATTCAAGCAAGGAACTATTTCCCTAATGACTATATGTACCATTATATTTTTGTATATGATCAATAGCAAGCATGGCAAAGGTAACGGTTTATTGGAATGAACGTAATTAACTGCATAAAAAAACCGGAATCCAATTTAAGATTGGACCCGGTCAATAAGTTTGCAATTCATTATAAATAAAGATTACTTCCAGCCTGTTTAAATTGTTCAGCTTTTTCTTTCATTCCTTTTTCTATAGCTTCCTGAGTATCCATATTGTTTTCAGCAGCATATTGGCGAATATCATGAGAAATTCTCATGCTGCAAAATTTTGGGCCGCACATCGAGCAAAAATGAGCAGTTTTCGCCCCTTCCGAAGGCAATGTTTCATCATGATATTCCATAGCCCGTTCTGGGTCTAAAGATAAATTGAATTGGTCTTGCCAACGGAATTCAAAGCGAGCTTTCGATAGCGCATTATCACGAATTTGCGCACCCGGATGGCCTTTTGCTAAGTCTGCAGCATGGGCAGCAATTTTGTATGTAATGACCCCTGTTCGAACATCTTCTTTATTCGGCAAACCTAAATGTTCTTTTGGTGTAACATAACAAAGCATAGCCGTGCCAAACCAACCGATCATGGCAGCACCTATTGCTGATGTAATATGGTCATAACCAGGTGCAATATCTGTCGTCAATGGACCTAAAGTATAGAAAGGTGCTTCATTACAAATTTCAAGTTGTTTATCCATATTTTCTTTTATGAGATGCATTGGAACATGCCCCGGTCCTTCTACCATCACTTGGACATCATGTTTCCATGCAATCTTTGTCAGTTCGCCGAGTGTTTCCAATTCTGCAAACTGTGCTTCATCATTGGCGTCTGCAATTGAACCTGGGCGTAGTCCATCACCTAATGAAATAGAAACATCATACGTTTTTAATATTTCGCAAATTTCTTCAAAATATGTATATAAGAAATTTTCTTTATGATGGTATAAACACCATTGGGCCATAATAGAACCGCCCCTAGAAACAATTCCAGTAACTCGTTTTGCTGTTAATGGAATATAACGAAGCAAAACTCCAGCATGAATCGTAAAATAATCTACCCCTTGTTCTGCTTGCTCAATCAACGTGTCACGAAAAATTTCCCAAGTGAGATTTTCGGCAACACCATTTACTTTTTCAAGAGCTTGATAAATTGGAACGGTTCCAACTGGCACAGCAGAATTACGGATAATCCATTCACGCGTTGTATGAATGTTTTTACCCGTAGAAAGATCCATAATTGTATCAGCACCCCAACGCGTTGCCCATGTCATTTTTTCTACTTCTTCTTCAATTGATGAGGTAACTGCTGAGTTTCCAATATTTGCATTTACTTTGACATGGAAGTTCCTACCGATTATCATCGGTTCAAGTTCTGGATGGTTAATATTTGCAGGAATGATCGCCCGACCTCTAGCAACTTCATCTCGGACAAATTCTGGTTTGACATTTTCCCTGATCGCAATAAATTCCATCTCAGGTGTGATAATTCCTTTTCTAGCATAATGAAGCTGAGTAACATTTTTTCCAGACTTTGCCCGTAATGGCTTCCGTTTGAGTCCCGGAAATATCGCTTCGTTTGCCCGTGGATCATCTTTTCGATATCCGTTATCCTCCGGTTTCACTTGGCGGCCTTCATACTCTTCAACATCGCCCCTCTCTTGAATCCAAGTTCTGCGAAGTGGAGGAAGCCCTTTTGTAAGATCGACTGTATAGGCAGGATCTGTATAAGGTCCACTAGTATCGTAAACCCTAATCGGTTGATTTTCTTCTTTTCCAAAAGTGCTTGTAGTTGGACTTAATTGAATTTCTCTCATTGGCACTCTAATATCTGGCCTTGAACCTTGTACATACACTTTTTTACTTCCTGGAAAATTTGTCATCAAAGCAATGTTATTGACATTAAATGAAGATGTTGACATTTCTAAATCTCTCCTTTTTTCATTATAGGACGAGATCTAGACCAAAATTGCGAGGAAAGGATTGGAGTATGAAGCAGTATAACGTATAAGACTTCTTACAATTCCTATGATTCCACAAACAAAAAGCCGGATCCAAAAACGGATGGACCCGGCTAGATATGTAAGATAGCCATATCAAAAGAAGAGGTTAACTTCCCTACGCTGGTATGATCCAGATCAGGTCCAAAGGGTCAAGAATCTTCATCGCGGATTCTCTCTCAGCCCAAGCTCATTGGACGCCCCTAGTTATTACTATTCGATTTGTCTCAATTATACATAACTTTCCATTAATTGAAAAGAATATTTTAATAAATTCATTGTTTGATTTAAAAAAAAAATTCATTCAATACATCATTTCAATTGATCTTATAACGGTTCAGCCTCGCTCCTCAATTTCCTCTGCCTTTCCCCTACCCATTTTCCATTCTTAAACATACTACCCAATCCTTTAATTCCAGCCTTGCAAGCGCCATAAGAAAGCCAAGAACATCCTTCACATAAATAATCAAGATCTTCGGGTTTAACAAGTTTCGCAACAAGGGACACCAGTTCGCTTTTCTTATACACTTTTCCGCTTTTTATTCCTAGATGATTTATTACTTTTTTGTCTAAGTTCATTACAAAAGCGTCTGACTTTGGGGAGTTGCAAAATCCATCTCCTTTATTGGGACAATAGGAGCAAGCTTCATCCAACCCTTCTATAACCTGAATAGAAAAATCGTAAAACGGATCTCTTATTTCTGCAACAATTTCCTCCATCTTTTCTACAAAAGCAGGGCTATAACCCATTCCTTTGAAGCCGTGCACACATAGAAGATGATGCCCCCGAAGTATTCGTTTGTTCAATCATCTCCAACCTTTCTTTCAAAATAAAAACTTTTTAAATACAAGCAAAAGAACCTCATTTTTGAAAAATAACACTTCATTAAGTAATTTAGCGATATTTTTTATTCTTATGCCCATTTCTTCATTTTAATCAATCCTCATTTTCCTTTCATCAAGTGTAATATTTCTTTTAATGTGGAATGAATATTGTGCAATGTAATTAACACAAAACCTAACATAAGAAAAGTTACTATTTCATGGGTTACAAATGAAATGATTCCAATGATTAAGAAATAGAAAGTATAGTACCAATTTTTCAATCTCTTTTCCTCCAATGTTTTTCCATTTTACACCAATAACCATTGTTAAAATTCTTTCAACCAAAACACACAACAAAGACAATGCATCTCATGTGCACTGTGTGAAAACATTGGCAATAAAATGTTATAATAATTAAACGTTATTGTCTTCTATTGCGGATCAATTCATTTAAACCTGGTAGTTTTTAGTAAATCTCATATATACAGTAACATAGTTTTCTGCTATTTTTTTAAAAAATTTTCGAAATTTCTATTTCATTTCAGCGGCTCCTATAGAAAAGTGTAGGTGGATTAGACAGTGAAGAAAATGAAATTCACTTTTGAAGGTCATCATATGATTGGAAAATTAGATCATGGAGATCTTGCCATTTCAGGTGATAAACGAGAAGGATTTTGCCCATACGAGCTCTTTGTCTCTTCATTAGTAGGTTGCAGTGGAATATTATTAAACAAAATCCTAAATAAAAAAAGACTTCCTTTCAAAAAAATTGAATTGGAAGCCGTTGTTGATAATAATGAAGAAAAAGCTAATCAGATTAAAAAAGTGGCAATTATAGCCTATATCAGGACGAATCAATCAATTTCTGTTGAACAAGCAGAAAAAATCAGTCGGTTAGTTGTAAAAAATTGCGGTATGATTCAATCAGTCAATAATTCGATTGAGACCTCATTTTCGATCAAAATCCTTGAATAAATTCTCATCAATTGATAGTCGATGTACTGTCATTTTTATATTTTTCCTTCCTTGTTTTAACTATGCCTTTAAAAATATTTTGTTCTGAAAAATCATTATAAAGAATTTTTTTATGGAAAAATATAGGTACAGAAAATTCGGATTTATAAAGTATGACAAATTATTTAATGCGACACTAATGACATTTTATGAAAAAATTTTTTGAAGCAGTAAAATGGCTCCTACCAGAAGCCATAACAAAACCCCAGGTCAGACTGGAGGAGAATATTTATTCTGGGGTTTTTCCAGCTTAATACCTCAATTTCCTGTACTGCAATATTTTGGACTGTTGTTTTTCATATATTAACCACCTAAACTTTTATCTCATAAATCAACAATACCACATTTCAGTCATTATTAAAATAATGCTTCTTCATTTTTCATTTAATTTAAAGCATGCATAATAGCTGTCGGATCATAGCCAACTATCCATTTCCCATTTACTTCCGATTGCGGCACTCCCATTTGCCCGGTTGTTTGAACTAGTTTTTGCATTATTTCTGGATTTTTTTCGACATTTACTTCTTTAAAAGGTATATTTTGATTCGTTAAGAAATTTTTTAACATTACACAATATGGACAACGAGTTGTCGTGTAGATAGTAATTGAGTTCATAAAAATTCCTCCCAAAGATATTTTATACCCTTATAGGTATTTTATTTGATAAAAAAAGAAAAGTCAATTCATTCATCTCTTCCCATACTGACCATTTTCCGATTTTCATTCATTATTAATAAAATTCGTGTATGGGTTTAAATAACAAAAATTACTCGATTGGACCTTCCCAAGCAACCATGCCATCAATCATGTTTACTGCTTTAAAACCATATGATGTTAGAAAATTTGCTGCCATCCCGCTTCTCCCTCCAGAATGACAGACAATGATGTATTCTAAATTTTTATCTAATTCATTCATTCTTACATCTAAAAAACCTAATGGAATATGGATAGCTCCAGGAATTTTTCCATTTGCAACTTCCTCATTTTCTCTCACATCAATGATATGTAATGTTTTTCCTTCTTGAAGAAGTGCTTCTACCTCTTTTGCAGTTATTATTTTCATAACGTATGAGTCCTCCTGTTCCAGTATCTACTTATTCTTTACAACTTTATATTTAAGGGAAAGGTCTAGGCTTAACTCAACTCTTCGAACCAATATAATGCAAGCAACTAACAATACTCATCTTATATATTTCGAAGGATTTTGCCAAGCCAATAATTTTAGAAAATTACAAATGGACCAAAAATCTTTCTGTGTTTAAAAAACTCATACTTTTTATCAATTTTTTCTAAAGTAGTTTCGTTCTTTTCTATTTCCTTTTTCTTATTCACTATCTATTCTTTTTACACGCTCTACCTTCTTTCCATTAAATCCTCATTCCTTTTTCTCATGCAGATTATGAATTAAATAAAATTATACTTAATAATATTGGTCAACTCCATTGCCTGTAGTCTAAATACAATTTCTCCACAATAAAAACTAATCAATCGAAAGAAAAACGATTTAAAAAAACTGCTCTTCACACAATAGATATTTCTTGAGGTATTTATCATATTGACAAAATATTTTAAGTTCTTTATAATAAGTAATGTAAACGCTTTCAATCCAGGGGTGAGGGTTATGTTTTGTAATATTAATGAAAGAAAAGATTACTTTATCGAAATTCTCATAAATCATGGTTTATATAAAATGCCAGATGGTCGTCAATTATATGAAGCAAGTGAAAAGGAACTAAAAAAGGAACTTTGTTTAATTACAAACAATCAATTTCCATTTTGCCCTATTTCACAATAATACTGACTCATTTAATACCCATATTTCCCCAAAGATATTTAATATTTCTTAAAACATACGATGTATCTAGTTTTGTCCTTCCCTTTAAATATATGGATGTCCCATTCGTCTATTTTTGACTTGGGACATCCTTTTCATTTTATTTTTATTAATTTAAAGGCAAGTTTTGTAAAAATTCGTATATGTATTAGTGGTACATTTAACAAATTTCTTTTATGATAGATTTATAAAAGATTTTTTATGTAAAGTTCTACTTCCTTTCCAATAAAGTAGAATCATAAAAGAAATGAGGAAATGAGATGAAAGAGACCAATGTTTTGTTACAAGAAGCACAAGCAATGCTCATCGAAACGAGCCGCACATTTGCTATTCCAATTTCAAGGTTGGAAGGAAAATTAAACCACGTCGTGATGGCCTCTTATCTTTGTATGCGCAGTATTGATGAAATTGAAGATCATTTATCATTACCAAATGATCAAAAAATTTTCTTGCTACAATCTGTCGCAAAGCAAGTGCTAAATGAAAAAGATTCACTTTTCCCACTATTTGCACCATTTACCAAGTACTTGCCAGAGGTAACGCTCCGTATAGATGATTGGCTAAAACTTATTCCTGATGATATTTCTGCGGATGTACGTTTTTTTATTTCAAAAATGGCTAAAGGTATGGCAAAATGGACAGAACGGAATTGGCAAATTGAAACAGAAGAAGACTTAGATGATTATACTTATGTTGTGGCTGGTCTAGTTGGTGAACTTTTGTCTGTCCTTTGGCAATGGCATGATCAAATTGAAACAGATCGACAGCTTGCGATTTCTTTTGGTCGCGGTTTGCAAGCTGTCAATATCATTCGCAATAAAAGTGAAGATCAAGAGAGAGGTGTTTCTTTTTATCCGAAAGATTGGACACAGGAAAATATGATTGCTTATGCTAAAAAACAACTGGCTCAAGCAGACAAATATATTGCCTCTATTAAACCAAAGCATATTTATGAATTTTGCTCGATCCCATTAGCCCTTGCTTATGGAACACTTCAAGTGATTGAAAATAATCAAGAAAAATTGAAACGCGATGAAGTCATTAATATTGTTAATACTATTATTAAATAATAAAAACTCCTTACGGCTGTCCAATATTCAAAAAGGACAGCCAATTTTTTATAGACCCAACCCTTACCTAAAAGTTCAAACACATTTTTTTACTGCCCGAGAAACTTCGATACAAGCTATTTTGTAGTAAGATAAATGATTACTTTTTAGAAGTTATAATGAAGAATATGCAGTTTCAAATTGGTACACATGTTTCAGCCGATCTCAATTTTCTTTGCTAATTTAATCTTAATTTATTAAGTGTTATTCATTTTAACGGTTACAACTAAAATAATTTACCCTCCCAACTTCATTTTTCAAACATCTCTATACCTTTCTTTTTTTGGTAAATGCCCTTAATGATTTTAAAAAAATAGCTTTTACAATGAAACCTGTCCAAGAAAATTGTCGTATAATAGTAGAAAGTGGACGATTTTTCTGTAGGAGAAGATTTGTATGAAAACAATACTATCATTTATTTACCGCATGATGATCTCTTCCATTGTTTTTGTAGTAACATTGCCGATTGCCCATTTTGGGCTTTCTATGTCAATAGGGGTGTCCTCGTTAATAGCATTAATTTCTGGTGCAACTTCTTATTATTTCTTAAAGCTTCGAAGCAAGCAAAAATTGTTAAAGGATAACCATTTAACAAGAAAGGAATATCAATCCATTGAGCGTAATCTGAAAGAAGCAAAAGAAAAAATAAAACGTTTAAACAAAGCTATGTTAGGTATTCGGTCATTTCGTGCAGCTAAATTAATTGGCAGCTTGCAGCGTATTGTTAAACAGATTTATCAAATTGTTAAAAATGAACCAAAAAGGTTTTATCAAGCAGAACGGTTCTTTTTCTACCACTTGGATTCCGTTGTAGAAATATCGGAACGTTATGTATTTTTATCAAGACAAAATGTAAAAAATGTCGATGTACGTTTGTCCTTAACTGAGACCGAAGAAACAATGGAAAATTTGTTGAATTTATTGAATGATGATTTACTGCGAGTATTGGCAAATGATATCGAAACACTGCAACTGGAACTTGATGTTGCCAAACAAGCTCATGAGCGTCATCAAACATTTATGGACATGGGACAACAAAGCTTTCAATTTGAAAAAAGTGAAGAACAGAAACTTTTGACAAATGAAAATCCATCAATAAAAATCAATTTCACAACAAGAACGAATCGAGATGAAGAATTAATACGAGATGAAAGGAGTCACAAATCATGAGTGAGGAAATAAAAACACAAACTACATCAGAAACTAATGATATCTTGTCAGATTTATTAGCTAACCCATTCGGTAATGTTGAAAATGAACCTATATTAATTCAAAATGATCAAAAGCCAAAACGGATGATTGATGCTTTACCTGAGAATCATCGCCAAAAAGCGGTCGACATTGCCAAACAAATTAACATTCAAGATCCTCAGACGATCATCCAATTTGGCACCGCAGCCCAAACGAAGCTTTCTGATTTCTCCCATTCAATGCTTGAACATGTACAGAGGAAAGACACTGGTCCAATTGGTGATATATTAAAAGAACTTATGGTAAAACTTGAACAAGTAAATCCTGAAGAATTGAGCCAAGAAAAACAAAACTTTTTTAAGCGGATTTTTAACAAAGTTTCAAGTTCGATCAATGAAATCATGTCAAAATACCAAAAAATTGGTGCACAAATTGATAAAATTGGAGTTAAACTCGAGCATCAAAAAAATATTTTGCTCAGCGATAATCAGATGTTAGAAGAGTTATTTAAGAAAAATAAAGAGTATTTTGAAGCTCTCAATATTTTTATTGCTGCCGGAGAACTTAAGTTGGACGAGCTACGCACAAAAGACATTCCTGCCCTAAAGCAGAAGGCCGAAACAACAGATGACCAAATGGTTTACCAAGATTTAAATGATTTAATCCAATTTGCAGACCGGTTAGAAAAACGGCTCCATGATTTAAAACTAAGCAGACAAATTACAATCCAAAGTGCACCGCAAATACGCATGATTCAAAATATGAATCAAGCGCTAGTTGAAAAAATTCAATCGTCGATACTAACAGCGATTCCGTTATGGAAGAACCAAATTACAATTGCTTTAACTCTTTATAGACAAAGAAGAGCTGTAGAAGCACAAAAACAAGTTAGCAAAACGACAAATGAACTATTACTAAAAAATGCAGAAATGCTAAAAACAAACAGCATTGAAACTGCACGTGAAAACGAGCGCGGTCTAGTAGATATCGAAACATTGAAAAAAACGCAAGAAAACTTATTAACAACCTTGAAAGAAACAATCCGCATTCAACACGAAGGACGTTTAAAACGCCAACAGGCAGAACAGGAACTCATTAAAATGGAAGATCAAATGAAACAAATGCTATTAAGCATGAAACCATAGCCGTTAAAATGATGAAGAGAGGCAGTTCAGTCGCATCTGAACTGCCTCACCTTATCTATATATCCGACAAATTTCATTAATCTTTTTCATATATCTAAACCAATCTATTTTATTGCTTTTAGTTCTTCACATGCATCTCATCTAGTTGACCCTTTTTTTCAATATATTCAAACAAAAATGATTGCCCATTCCGGTAAAACCTTGGATCATATAATCCTAAATGTTTATCATTATCAACAATTACGACAAAAGGTGCCCATTCATATAATGTTTTTGCTTCTGGGCGCTCTCGAAATAAAAGGTCTAAGTCTGCATTTTCACTCGATTGTAATGTATAAAGTAATTTTTCTGATTGGAACAGATTATCTTCAACAATTTCTACAATATCATCTTTTTTTCCAATTACAGTGAAGTGATAAGGAATAAAGTTTGCTGATAGAGCTATTTTCTCATAATTTTCTTCATGTTGCTCATAAATAATGTAACCACACAACGATTGTGCCGCAATGTGGACCGCCACCAAAAGCCAAGCTGTTCGAAAAACTTTTTGCGATGGGATAGATGATCTTTTTGCAATGATAAAAGCTCCTAACATAATAATCCAAAACACAAAATCAATGATAGGGATGGTTCCAAACGTAATTCTAATTTTCGAAAATGGTTCTAAATAGCCGGTTCCCCAAGCATTAAATAAATCGCTAGTAACATGAATAAAAACTGCAAGCCAAGCGATAAAAAACAAACGGATATCTTTTATTCGAAAGAGGAGCCAAGCGAGTCCCCAAAAAACAAAAGCCCAAATAGGTGTTATGAATATGGAATGGGTGATTCCGCGATGCCACATTTGATATAAACCTTGGGTATCCCAAAATTGCGATACAACATCAATATCCGGAATTTGGCTGGCACCGATAGCTGTAACGAGCAAAGCTCGGTTATACCTTTTTGTTTCCTTTTCCGTTTTTAAAGCGCCATATAGTGTAAGACCAAAAAGAGTATGTGTAATGCTGTCCATTTCCTCTCCCCCAAGATATCCTTTACTCCCTATTGTAAATTGTAGTCTAGAAAATTAAAATTTATTTACTACAAAGGGTCTGAATCAGGAAGATGTTTTCACCATCTCATTAATAATTTCAGATTAAATCAGTGAAGGAAGTTGAAACCAATATTACATGGATTAGTTTCTTATTTTTTACGGGTAAAATTTATCAAGGTTGAGATCAATACATTATGTTTGCAAAATTCTGTAACAACTTTTCTTTTAAATAGGAAATTATTGTCATTAAATTTCTATAGAATATTGAAAAAATGATAGGTCGATCGGAAGATTTAAAAATTTTTTGAATGGCTGAAAATCAATAATAGATTTTAAATAACGTTAATTTTAATATTTTAGACCAATACTTTCCCTACAGCTTTAAGAAATGTAAAGCATCCTTCTTCCGAAAAATAAGAAAATCCGAATAGAGTTGTACAACATCTTTTTACATAAAAATATATAGGACAAAAGGGAGCAATAATAAAATACTTTTTAAGAGAAAAGCATCCCTTTTGCCATAACTGATATTATTGATTTCAAATTCTATTCGTATAATTTTTTCATAGGATCGATCTTTCTTGAATAGTATGACTACTTTCTCCAATTTTATTAATTTGCAGGTTTTCCAGCTTCAACCAATACTTTACTCCCAATTAAGAAAAAGCTCTGAATGAACATGCACAAACCAGTTCCAATTAATAGCCATTCGATTTTTATATAGTCAGCAATCGGTCCGAATATGAGCATGCCGATCGGCATCATTGAAGTTGAAATCATTCCATAAATGCCAAAGATACGGCCTTGAAAATCCTCCTCTATTTTCTCTTGCAGTAAAACAGTTGAAGGGGTGTTAAAAAACGGCATCGCAACACCCGTTACCATCATAAAAAACAAATATATCCAAAAATTTGGTGTAATTCCGAGTGAAAACGTACAAACACCAAATAATAGGCTGGCTAATGTCATGGTATGAATACGATTTCTAAAACCGCCCCAAGCGGCTATTACAACCCCGCCAATCATCATCCCGGAGGAAAAAGCAATTTCAATCGCTGTCAAGCGCCAAACTTCATCACCAAAGCTGCGGGCAACTTGTAGAGGTGTCAAAAATGCAGCGGGTGCAACAAAAATGAAATAGATCGTAAGAAATAAAAAGAATTTTAATAAAAAAGGATGCTGCTTAATATAAGCAATCCCTTGCTTTAAATCCGTAAAATAGTTAACCATTTGCTGTTCACGAGCCTTCCGGTGAACGGGAATCTTAAACGAAGTCAACATAAACAGTATGGCGACAGCTGCTGTGATGATATCAATAAAGAAAATCATTTCTAGTGAAGCCATCGTTAACAATGCCGCACTTGCCATTGGGGCAACAAGCATCACCAACGCTTGGATACTGCCATTAATGCCATTGACTTTCGTTAATTTTTCTTCAGGAACAATTTGCGGCAAAATTGCCCCAATTGCCGGAGTTTGAATCCCTGTTCCAATAGCCCTTATACTTGCCATAGCAAAAAGAAGCCATAATTCCTTATATCCTGTTAAAAATAATACGGCAAGGACGAGTGTTGCCAATGCAACTAGCGCATCTGCTAAAATGATCAACATTTTTCGATTAAAGCGGTCTGCCCAAACGCCTGCAAACGGTGAAAGCAAAAATGTAGGAACGAATCCACAAAGAATGAAAATGGTCATTAATAACCCTGATTTTGTATTAAGAGTAACATACCAAAAAATCGCATATTGGACTAGCGAGGAGCCAAAAAGAGAAACTGTTTGACTAGTTAAAAAAATGACGATATTTTTTATCCATTGTTTATAAACTTGTTCATTTACTAAATTCATTCTTATTGCATCGACTCCTGTTTCATTTATTAAATTTATATTGTGTTGAAAGACAAAATTTCGTGATTTACACAACTCCTACTAAAAGATCCAGATCGATCGTTATTTCAGACATTTCCTGATTTACAAACGATTCAATTCTCTGTTGATCTGCAGTCCAAGCAAGGGGGGTCATTTCCACCAAATTTTTCAATTCTTCTTTTTTTAATTTTTTACAATATCTAATATTGCTGACTTCTACCGTGCGGAAATGATCTTTAAAAAGGGAAATGGTCTTGTCATTTTGATAGATGCTTTTTTCTTGACCTTTAAAAAGGGTTTGACGTAATTCTTTTAAATATTCAGTTCGTGGAACAACTTTAATTACAATTCCTTTTTCAGCAACTATTCGCTTAAATTCATCATAATTCGAAGGAGATAAAATATTTAATATCACATGAAACGTTTGATCTGCAAATGGAGTGTTAGCCAAATCACCCACAAGCCAAATTAACTCATCATGGCGCTTAGCCGCCATCAAAATCGCCTCTTTGGCAATATCAAGGCCAATACCAGACGCTTTCAACTTACAATTTTCAACAATTTTATGTAAATGCGACCCTTCTCCACAGCCAATATCTACAAGAAACATTTGGGATTGTCGGTCATTTGCCTTCAATGTGTTATCAAAATGCTCTTCAATAATAGATGCTATCAATTGATGCATTTTACCGTATAATTCTGTTTCACAAATAATTTTTCGCCTTGCTTCAAACAATTCTTTTGTATACTGGCTATTTATTTGACGTGTTAATAAATTAACATACCCTTGTTTAGAAAAGTCAAACGTATGCCTCTTTGCGCATACCATCATCCGGAGATCATCTACGATTAATGGGTGATGGCATATGGGGCAACGAAAAGCAAATTCGATTTCTTTCACTCGCATAGCACTTTTTATTTTTTTCATCATTAAGCATCCCCCTTACGTGCGAAAATAACTAACAGTCTTCCTGTCTGTATTCAATCCTATTTTGTATATTTAGAAATATTATTTTTCTATCATGAATAGAAATTCCCGTTATTAATAGCTTAATAAATAAAGAAAGGCAATCCAAAGACTGCCATTAATTTGTAATTTTTTATCATCTTCATAGTCTTTATACATGTTGCATTCTTTCTACATTTTTCAGTTAGTATTCTTAAATAGTTATGTTGAATATTTTACCATTTTTAATTAAGAATTTCTAATTTTCTTCATATAAATTTTAGAAACATAAAGCGGACTCCTCTGTTGGAACCCGCCTCCATTTATTTCAATGATCCTACTTGTTCTTCTTCAAGTCTATTTTTTTCTTTGGTCTTATTTAGTTGGTAACCTATATAAAGAATGATAAACCAAATTGGAGCCACTAATAATGCGACTCGCATTTCTTCAATAAAAGCCATCAAAACGATAACAAGTGCCAAAAAAGCAAGGGCAAAGTATGAGGATATCGGATAAAACGGCATTTTGAAGGAAAGACGGCTTATTTCATCACTTGTTTTTGCTTTTCTAAACTTAAGCTGAGTAATTAAAATGATCGTCCAGCTTGTAATTACTGCAACCGTTGCTATCGAAGATATATACAAAAATACTTTTTCTGGGACAATATAATTTAAAAATACAGCAACTAACAAAAATGATGATGAGAACACAATACCTCTCCGAGGAGTCCGATACCTATTCAATTTTGCGAAATACTTAGGTCCGTTACTTTGTAATGCTAAATTAAAAAGCATCCGGCCGGAACTGTATAAACCGCTGTTAAATGCAGATAATGCAGCAGTTAAAACAACAAAATTTATAATATGGGCAGCTCCAGGAATGCCAATTTTATCAAAAATTAATACAAACGGGCTGCCTTCTGTTCCAATTTCATTCCAAGGGTATAAACTCATCATTACTCCTAAAGCTGCAATATAAAAAATTAATATTCTCCAAACAATGCTGTTTACTGCAGCTGGGATTGATTTTTTCGGGTTTCTAGCCTCTCCTGCAGTTATGCCGACAAGCTCCACTCCGCCAAACGAAAACATCACCAAAACAAACGATAATAAAATCCCAATCATTCCGTTTGGTACAAATCCCCCATTGAGCCACAGGTTCGTAAAACCGATTGGATCTCCGTCATTTCCGATTCCAAATAGAATAATGATAAGCCCAAAAATTATCATTGCAATAATTGCTACAACTTTTATCATCGCAAACCAAAATTCAAATTCACCAAATGCTTTTACATTAAAAATATTAATCAATGTGATAACAATTAATGAAACAAGAGCAGTTACCCATTGAGGAATATGAGGGAACCAATAGTTAACATAAACCCCTGCAACCGTTAGTTCTGCCATTCCTACAACTACCCACATAAACCAATACGTCCATCCGGTTAAATATCCAGCAAATGGACCTAAATAACGATTCGCATAAGCACTGAATGAACCGGATACAGGTTCTTCAACCGCCATTTCACCTAAGGCGCGCATAATTGTAAAAATTACAAATCCCCCGATTAAATAAGAAAGGAGAACAGCTGGTCCAGCCATTTGAATCGTAGAACTAGAGCCGTAAAAAAGTCCAACCCCAATCGCACCACCAAGTGCAATTAACTGAATATGCCTATTATCTAAACTTCTTTCCAGTTTTTCAGCTTCATTCCTTTTCCCCACACATCTTTCCACCTTTTAAGAAAATAACTTTATTATCTTAGAATAACCAAGAAATTCGATATTTTCCATACGTAAAAAAATTCATTTTATTCTGTTAATAATAATTCTTTTGTTGTTTAAGAGAATATTAGAAAAAGCGAAATATCATAATTAGTTTACCAAAATTCTATTACTTCTTTACCAACATATTTTTATCAGAAACAACTTTATTCAAATCTATTTAAGATTCCCTTTTAATACTTGAAAATGTTTAAACCCTAGGACCATTGGTTGTAGTATGATCTTCCACTGAAAGAGTAATGCATAACTTACAAGAAAAGAGTGGGATACAAATAGTTTGTCACTACAAACTCTTTAATTTATTTATAAAAAAGGAATTTGCATTTCTTTTAATGCTGTAATAAGTACGCAATAAAAATAGCGGACATAAAGCCCGCTTTTCATTCTTTTAATATCGTATGGAACTAAAAAGTTATATTTGCTCGGTATTTGAATCTATCATTTATATCTATAAAACCAAATCACTAATAAAGTTTCAATTAATAGATCAAGTATAGGCAATAGAAGCTAATCTTCCATTCTTAATATCCTCATGCTATTCAAAGTGACAAGCAAGGTTGCACCCATATCCGCAAAAATGGCTATCCAAAGAGTCAACCATTGTGGGATAACAAATAATAATGCCAATGCTTTTATCCCAAGTGAAAACACAATATTTTGTTTTATGATTGATAATGCTTTCCTACTTAGTTTAATCGTATAAGGCAATTTTCTTAAATCATCTGACATTAAGGCAATATCCGCAGTCTCAAGTGCCGTATCTGTACCTGCGGTGCCCATTGCCACTCCGACCGAAGCCGCTTTTAGTGCAGGGGCATCATTGACACCATCGCCGACCATGGCAACTTTTCCATATTTTTTTCGAAGTGTTTTTATAAAAGTTAATTTTTGTTCTGGTAATAATCTTGATTGAATATCTGTCAATCCAACCTGCTTGCCAATGATCTTTGCTGTATGTTCATTGTCACCTGTTAACATTATTGTTTTTTCAATGCCAAGTTCATGCAACTTGCTGATTGCTGCCTGTGCTGAATGGCGAACTTCATCTTCTGCGGCAATTATTAAGTGAATACAATGCTCATTTCCTAAAAGTATCACAGTTTTTCCTACACTTTGGAAATGAATAATCTGGTTATTGATCGATGCAGGGATACCGGTTCTTAAAAGCTCAGCAAATAAGACAGGGCTGCCAACAACATATATTTCGTTGTTTACAAGTGCTCTAATTCCTTTCCCTGTTATAGATTGAATGTTTTCAATAGGGATGTCCCTAAATTCCAAATGAAGCTCCTCAGCTTTCCGGACAATGCTAGAGGCGAACGGATGTTGTGAATTTTTTTCTATAGCAGCTGCAATGGACAACAGTTCACGTTCATCTCTTCCTAATGAAAGAACGTCTGTCACAACCGGAGAGCCTTTTGTCAATGTACCGGTTTTATCAAAAGCAATTGCCTTTAAAGAACCCACTTCTTCTAAATAAATTCCACCTTTAATCAATACACCGTTGCGGGCCGCATTACCAATCGCTGTCACGACGGCAACAGGGGTTGAAATAACTAGTGCACAAGGACAACCGACGACGAGGACTCCAAGTCCTTGGTAAATCCATTCAGTCCAACCTCCTCCTAAAGCTAGCGGCGGAACGACTGCAATGAATATCGCCAAAGCGATGATAATTGGGGTATAATATTTCGCAAACTTATCGACAAACCGCTGTGTTGGAGCCTTTTCAGCTTGCGCCTCCTCTACTAAATGAATAATTTTAGCTAATGTTGTATCTTCAACTCTTTTAGAAACTTGCACCTCAAGCAAGCCTTCCTCATTTAATGTACCGGCAAAAACTTCATCACCAACTGTTTTGAAAACGGGAACACTTTCACCTGTAATCGGTGCTTGGTTGATGGTAGATTCCCCTTTAACAACTACTCCATCCAACGCCAGTTTTTGTCCAGGTTTGACTATCATTATGTCTCCGATTTCTATTTTGTCAACTTCGGCAATCATTTCGCTGTTACCTCGTCGAATGAGAGCGGTTTTAGGTGCAAGATCGATTAATGATTCGATCGAAGCCCTCGCTTTGTCCATTGAATATCGTTCGAGCGCTTCACTAATGGCAAATAAAACGACGACTGTCGCTCCTTCACCCCACTCGCCAATTAAAACTGCACCTATAATAGCAATCGTCATCAATGTGCTCATATCAAAATTAAAACGAACTAAATTTTTCAATCCTTTTATGAATAACTTATATCCTCCGATACCAATCGCCGCTAAGTAACCGAAAACATAGATAAAATTTTCATTCCCATAAAAATGACTGGCCATCCAACTCAAAAAAACTAAAATTGCAGAAATGTAAACTTTAATAATTTCTTTTTGTTTAAAAAATGGTGTTCGTTCTATCGTTTTTTCTTTTTCATCACGAATTTTTAAATTTTCAAAAGCACCTGCTTTTTCAAGTTGCTCAATTGTTGCATCTCCAAATACTGTAATTTTGGAAGCTCCAAAATTTACTTGGGCATCAATAACACCATCTAAGTTTTTTACATTATTTTCAAAAGTCTTTGCACAATTGGCACAGGTAAAACCTTGCACACGGTATGTTTTCACCTTTATATTAGACATCAGCTTTCACTCCCTTCTAATAGGAGTCATAATGGCTCATGATATTTATATTGAAACATCCGTTTCATTTCTAAATACGATGCTCCCTATATTTACTAGGTTTTGTGATAGATTGTAGCTTTTCGTATTGTTCATTGGTGATTGGAATATTGAGTGCTTCGACATTTTCACGTAATTGCTCAATATTGCTTGCACCTGGAATAATCGTTGCAACCCTCTCATTATACAATGGATATCGCAAAGCGAGACTATTAATCTTTTGTTGCGATACTGTGATCGATTTCATTTTTTCATGAAGGGAAATAATCTCTTCATATGAATAATCTAGATACCCATTTTGTTTGACATGTATTGAAGCTTTTTCCTTCATTTTTTCAGTTAATAACCCTTTCGCCAATGGCCCTCTAGCGATGACGCTAATATTGTTTTCAGAAAGTAGTGAAAAAAGTTCTTCTGGCCGACGGTCAAGCAAGCTATACTGCATCATGACACTAACTATATTTGATTTTTTTACATATTCATAAATAACATTCGGGCGAATGGATGAAATTCCATAATAACGAATGAGTCCTTCTTTTTTCAAATTCTCAAAAGCATCTATGATATCATCAATTGGATCATCGATCGTACCTCCGTGTAATTGGTATAAATCGATGTAGTCGGTTTCTAAGCGTCGTAAACTCTCTTTTACCTCTTTTTTTATGTAATCCGGCGATGGATCCCAAAACCATCCTGTACGATCTTCCTTCCAGCGATTTCCGACTTTCGTAGCAATAATAACTTGGTCCCGACAACCTTTGATGGCTTTACCAACAATTTCTTCATTCAAACCGTAATCATAAAGATCAGCTGTATCAAAAAAATTGATTCCCAACTGTATGGCTTCATGAATAATACGGATTCCTTTAGCAACATCGGTACCAAGCGACATGCACCCAAGACCCATTTCACTAATGAATAAATCTGACGTTCCTAACCGTTTTTTCTTCATATTTAAACCTGCCCCTTAGAATTTGTTTAAAATAGTTTTTTTGGTTAAAATAGGGTTGTTAATTGTTTAAAAAAATATTGAGGAGTGATTATTTTGCCATTAAATGTTTACTTAATTTTTAATGGAGATTGCCGCGATGCGGTTGAATTTTATGGACAAGTCTTTGGTTCAGAACCAAGAATTATGACCTACGGTGAAGCTCCATCAAATCCGGAATTTCCTCTTCCAGAAGAAGCGAAAAATTTAGTAATGCATGCTGAATTGATGATTGAAGGAAGCCGAGTGATGTTCTCAGATACATTTCCAGGCAAACCTTATGTAAAAGGAAACAACATTGAGTTAACGATTGTAAGCAAAGATATGGATAGGATAAAATCGATCTTCAATCAATTAAAAGAAGGCGGCAACGTAGAAATGGATTTGCAAGAAACCTTCTGGAGCAAAGCTTATGGCAAACTCACTGATCGCTTTGGAATCGAATGGCAAGTAAGCCACGAAAGTGAACATGCCGGTTCTTAGTTGGGATTCCGGTCTTCATTTTTCATATGAAGACCGTTTTTCTATACTACGATTGACTACTTGAATACCGCCTGTTGCTGTTATGATACTACCGGTGATAAAGTCAGAATCTTCTTCACATAAAAAACGGACGATTCTCCCTATGTCTTCGCCGGTTCCAGACCGACCTACCGGTGTATATTCATCTTTTTTCTTTCTAGCTGTTTTAATATCCGCTTCTTTCATTTCTCCTATAATATCTCCAGGACATACCATATTTGCAGTAATCCCATATTCAGCCTCTTCCAAAGCAATTGTTTTCGTCAAAGAAGCCAACCCTGCTTTTGCAGCGCTAAATGCAGATCGATATTTCCAACCAGGTGTATGTTCTGCATCTTGAAAACCATAGGTAATGATTCTACCAAACCGTTGTTTTCGCATAATTGGAATAGTTAGTTTTAAAAAGTGATAAACAGCATTTAGGTTTCCGTTAATAATTTCATACCACTCATGATCATCATAATCAACAAGTTTTTTTCGTTCAAAAATATAAGGGCCGGCATTATTAATTAAGTAATCAATACGGCCAAATCGCTGCATCGCATGATCTACAATTTTGACAATATCTTCTTTTTTTGTCACATCGCCTTGTACAAATTGCAATCGATTTTCATATGTGGCCCATTCTTTCATTAATTGCGACACTCTCTCATGATCGCTACGATAATTAACCGTGACTGAACAACCCATTTCAAGCATTTGTTCTGTAACTTTTTTTCCTAGCCCTTTTGATCCTGCCGTTATGACTGCATGCCTCAACAAATTCACCTGCCCTATTCAGTAATTTCCATATATAATCATTCGATCGAAATGCAAGCAACTCCTATCGATTTAACAATGACAAAAATTCAATACGGGCATCCGCTTGATGGGCAAATACACCTCTGACAGCTGTAGTCGTTGTAGACGAGTTAGCTTTTTTAATTCCTCTACCGCACATGCACATATGTTTTGCTTCAACGACAACCATTGTTCCCTGTGGCTTTAGAACTTCTTCAATGGCATCAGCAATTTGATTTGTCAACCGTTCTTGAACTTGAAACCGTCTTGCATATCCTTCAACCATTCGGCCGATTTTTGATAGACCGGTGATCTTTTCTTGAGGAATATATCCGACATGAGCTACACCGAAAAAAGGAGCAAAATGGTGCTCGCACATTGAATAAAACTCAATATCCCGAACTAGAACTAATTCCTGATGGTTAACATCAAATACTTTTTCTAAATGTTCTTTTGGATTCTCACGATAGCCTACAGTATATTCAAGAAAAGCTTTTAAAACTCGAAAAGGTGTTTCGTGTAGACCATCACGAGTAGGATCGTCTCCACATAATTCAATTAAATCTCGAAATCCATCGAGTACATTTTGTGACAAAACGAGTTTTTTTTCAAAATTTACATCATCTCCGAAAAGTTCAAGTATTTTTTGAGAAATTAATTTTTTTTCTGTGATAGACATTCGTTTATACTCTCCTCTAACGCTTCCATTCGAAAGCTTTTTCGTTGCATTCATTTTTAGTAAATAAAATACTATCGTATAAAAAATAGCGTATTTGTTTCTTTAAAGTCAATTAATTTGAATTATTATGTAATAATTAATACAAATAAAAAGAGTCATCCCCAAAGATATGTTTATCATTTGGAGATGACTCATCCGTTGCTTAAGTTATTTATTCTTTTTACTTTTTGCGTACAACTCTTCTCTGCTTACTGCTTGCGGCGGTTGTTCCATCCACCCTTCATTGATCATGATGTTGGATGCGTCTTCAAGGTATAATGTTATATCCATCAGAAATTTGACATACATTCCGCCGATATCGCGTCTGCCGTTAAGAGACATGGCATTTGCATACGTACGAATCTTCATTGTAAACATGTCAATCTTATGCATTAACATTAATTTATCTGAAAATGGTGGGATCGTTGAAGGTTCCACTAAATCATCAAGTAATGAATGAGAAGGCAAATCGTTATTATGGAGTTTTTTCATGCAATTTTCTATATGCATCATCGTTAAGTCCTTGCCGCGTATAAAAAGATCTTTCACTTGTTTATTTTGAGCAACTTGACTAAATCCAGTTAATAAAGCTTTGCTCGTTACATTATTTTCAACCGCATCATGAAGATATGCAATTTCTAAAGCATGAAGTGGCCTGATTTTTCCAATAAAACCACTAAAATAGTAATGTTTATTTACAAAATCAATCTTTTCTGGATATGGTATTAAAGGAGGTTTTTTCAAAACTCCCTTTTGTAATAATGCTTCGTTAAGTGTTGTTAATAAATCCACCGTTGTTTCAGTACAATAATTTATAAAATCCCTAACATCTTTTCTTAACATTAATGGAATAGCTGTAGAATAAATACTAAGTCCAGCTTTTGCGGCATATTTTAAATAATGTAAGTAAAATTCGTCTTTAAATAATCGTGGAGCGTTTTTATTTACGTCACCATCTGTAATGCCAATAGGAATAGGGATTTCTTCTTTTTCAAAAATATTTCTAATTTCATTAATAAAATCGTCGCTTGTTTTTAATGCTTTCTGAACGATTGTCTTAATCGTTTCATCAGTTACGTGTTGTGAAAAATAACTTAGAACACCTTTAGACAGCGTATTGCCAACGTAGGAAGCCCAAAGCTTTCCTAATTCAGCAGAGTTCAAATTCGTCTTATTTTGCATTTCATCTGCTTTCGTTAATAATGGTGTTATACTTTCCATATGCACATTCTCCTCGGTATCCGTTTTTTTTAGTATTTTTTTATATAAAAATTTTATACAAACCAAAATAACAACAGTGTCATCCTTTATGCAAAAGGAGTAACACTGTTTTTTATTTCAAAAATTTCGCCAAAGCATCAGCTAAAGCTGTATAAATGGCTCGTTCTGTTTATTCTGTTGTTTTAGTTAATTTGTAATTTCTTTCTTCGAATCTAATGAATATTGACTTTGTTTCTACCTTTCTTGGAAGGTTGAAGGTTTTCCACGAAAGCCGAATGAACAAACAAAAATTTGACCTTCCCTTTGTCCACGTAGCTCAAATCATTTTATGACAGTTTGGGCATCTTGCGTTAGTTATTTTGCTATTGTTTTCTTATGTCCACATGCACGGTAATGAGAAATTTGCATCTTTCCTTTTTTGCCATTTACCTCAAGCATCAGCTTGCCGCATTCTGGACATTTTGTACCAGTACTCTTATCATGCTTAAATAATTGTGTACTTTTTTTATTTCAGCGACAACGACTTTTGTATAATTTTTTATATCATTGATAAATATATGTTTAGGCATATTTCCTTTAGCAATCAATTCGAGTTTTTGTTCCCACTCTGCTGTAAGCACCGGTGATTTTAATTTTTTGGTACTAATTCTAATAATTATTTAACCCACTTTTTGTTTTAATGGCTTTCTTTCAACAGCCTATAAGGTATGGTTTACTGTACTTCATTGCTAATTAGATGATTTTGGCCGATTTACCACACCTTAGTATATGGGAGTTTTTATACGGGCTATCAAAAATTAGTACTATGTACCATTCTTTTTTCACTAAAAAATAAAAAAGTACAAACCAATGTATGGTCTGCACTAGTTTTTTAAAGTTAATCGTTTCGAGTGAACAAAATATTTTTCTTAAGATTCATGTGCGATCGCTGCCATATCTTCCAACTCATCAGGCAGATGGCCGCTTCTAGGCTGATTATACATATCGATGACATCCCGGTCATCTAATCTAGAAAAGATGTGTTTCAAATCATTATGATCGCCTGTAATTGAACCAAAACCTTGGTTTTGTTTTTTATGACTAGTAAAATTCGTAGGAAAATTGTTTCCGAAATTGATGCAAGATGCCCCTTCGATTGTACCAATACTAATCGATCCTATTAAAAATTTGGGTGATAAATAGCTCATAAACCTCCTCCTACCTGTAATCACGTATGGATCCATTAACCTTAATAATAATATCAGGAACTGCTTGTTTGAATTCATTTGTTTTAACTTTTTTATCCTGTACTTTCCGTTCATTTTGGACCCTTTCATCATTTTGTTTTCTGTTTTGATGAGTTTTTTGAGCTTTCTTTTCATTCCCTTTAATTTTTGGAGTTTGTTCCACTTTAGGATTAAAGTTATTCCCAAGATTAAGCGCTCCGCTCAGTTCCTTTATATCTAATTTATCAAGGCTAAAAGAAAGCTCCTTTAATTGTGGATCATGAATATCCAATTTTTCAATATGAATGTGAAATTCAATGTTTTGTCGAATCTCAGTTAATTTTTTTTCAATCTCATTTAATCTTTTTATTATAGCTTGAATTTCTTGGTCATCCATTTCATGCTCATTCCTTTAATTTTGATTGAGATCATCATCTACAAAATATACAGGGATCTCATTTTTTATCGGGGCTTGATCATCTCCGCCTACAGGAATGACAATTTGTAAAAGCCCATTCTTATATATTGCTTTCATTTTTTCCGGAATACAATTATCAGGGATTTTAATTTTACGTTTAAAAGGTCCGCTAAATCGCTCTTCTTTTATTATTTCATATTTATCATGCAAATAAGGACGATTGTATTCACCCTTAATTATCAAATATTGCCCTTGCCAATTAAGTTTAAGGTCTTTTTCAGATTCAATGCCAGGAATTTCAGCAACGATAAATACTTCATTATTATTTCGAACAACATCTATTCTCGGGCCTAGAAAAGGTAGGACATCCGTTAACAACTCCCAGAAATCTTCACCAAGAAACGAACCAGCATCTAAAAATGATTGAAACTTTTTTGCATTTTTCAATCCAACCCCCTCCTTGCCCAATTCCTTTATCCTTATAAATATATTCAAAACAAAAAAACTTAAAACAGCTCTTCTATTTAAAGGCATAAAAAAAGCTGAACGACAAGTTCAGCTTTTATCTTGGTGGTTCTATTCCAACTTTTTGATCGTCTACTTTTGTCACTTCAAATACATCAAGCAAAAAGACAAAAACTGGGATGCCGATAATTAAGCCCCAAACACCAAAGAAATGCTCAGAAAAAATTAGAACAATAAATGTATAAAAAATCGGCAAATCGGTTTTAGAACTCATGAGTTTCGGATTCAAAATATAAGCTTCAACAGCATGAATAAGAGCGATCATCACTAGTACATAAACGACCTTAATAATTCCGCCGATACTATAGGCAATCAGACATAGTGGTATTAACGAAATGATCACCCCGGCAACCGGTATTAAACCTAAGAAAAATATCATAATCGATAATCCAAAAAGCTGCGGGAAACCCATAAAATATAATGCTACAGTCGATAAAAAGCAATTGACGACAGCAATGATAAATTGAGCTTCTAATACTTTACCAAAAGTTCGAATGAATTTTCCTCCAAAAAACTCAATTTCATTATAAATAGGAGCTAACTTACTATATTTTATTTTTTTTGTAAAAGCTACTAAGCGTGGTTTTTCAAGCAAATAAAACAAACTTAACAATAAAGCGAGAAATATTTGCAATGCCAAATGGCTAATATCGGAAAACGACCTCATAACAAACGTAAATCCCTGCTCTAAATATTGGGAAATTTCATTTTTATCGATTACATTAAATAGATAGTTTAAAATTCGATTGTCTTGAGGTTGTTGATAAAAAGCAGTAACTTGAATGAAAAGCGCCTTTATTTGAACGATAATAATTGGTAAATATTTAACAATCCCCCATGTTAACAATCCAACGATAGCTGTGTACATGATGAGGACAATAACTTTCCAGTTAATTGGCAACTTCCGTGAAACGAACGTCACCAAACGATCCATTAAAAATGAAAATATAAATGTCAATAAAATAAAATTAATCATGCTTTTCATACTATAAAGAACAAGAATAATTAAGGCAAAAATAAAAATTCTTTTCAAACTTTTATTTTGCAACCATTTCGCAATCTCTTCCATCGGCATTCCCCTTCATAATGAAACAAACAATAATAATCGTAATATAACTTAATTCCATATTATAATGATTTTGTCGATAATGAAAGTATAAAACGTGTATAAAATTGTTTAAAATCATAAAAAAAGAGGTCCAAAAGTCGAATTTGTACTTTCGGATCTCTTTTAAAAAATTAATTGAAATAAATCTACGCTTGTTTTTGAATCGTAACTTCTGCTCCGTCTGTTAACAATGTTTGACCTTTCACAACAATGGTATCATTCTCTTTTATTCCTTCGAGGATAACAATTTCTTCGCTTGTTTCCTCTCCTGTTTTTACTTCGACTTTTACAGCTTTGTTATTTTCAATCTTATATACATATTTCTTTCCTTCTTCTTCAAATACAGCTTTTCTAGAAACAATAATAGAATTTTCAAGCTGGCCATTGGTACCTTGGAAAATAACATTTACAACCATATCCGCTTTCCATTTCCCATCTGCATTTGGAATTTCGATTTCAAATGGGTAAGCCTTCAATTGCTGATCCATTACAGGACTTATTGCTGTCACTTTTGCATCAATTGTTTTTCCGACAGTTGGTACTTCCACTTTAACAGCTGCTCCAGTTTTAATAGAAGTCACTTCATTTTCTGATAAATAACCTTTTACAACAATTGGATCCAATTTAACAATCGTAATCACACTTGATTGCATACTAGACATTTGTCCAGGAGCTCCATTGACGCTGGCAACAATACCGCTGATCGGTGCTCTCACTGTTGCATTTGCTAATTGCTCCCGTGCATTATCAAGATTTACTTTCGCTTGTGCTACTGAAGCTTTGGCAACTTCTATATCTGTTTTCTGACCTGCATAATGAACAGAATCTTTTGCGTTTTCATAGGCAATTTCTGCATTTTTCAATGCGATTTCTGCATTTTTAAAAGCCGTTTCTTTTTGTTCCAATTCAACAGAAGGAACTGCACCAGCTTCGAATAGCTTTTTAGTTCGTTCTAAATTAATTTTTGCATCATTATATGCTTGTTTCGCTTGAGCAACAGCTGATTCGGATTGAGCGAGATTGTTTTTTGCTTGATCAAGTCCTTGGCTTGAACCAATTTCAGCTTTCTTTAAATTTGCTTGTGCCACTTGTAATTGTGCTTCTGCTTGTTTCACTGCATTTTGCAAATCAACTTGGTCCAAGGTGAATAATACATCACCTTTATTCACCTTTTGACCTAATGAAACAGAAATCTCAACGATCTTTCCATTTACTTTTGGTGCAATAGCAACCTTTTCATACGGTTCAAATTTTCCGGCAATACCTGCTTTCGCATCTAAAATTCCTTTTCTTGCTTTTTCCACTTGAACAGGAACTGCGTTTGTTTCTTCTTTATTTGAAGTTGCCGTTTCTTTTGCGGTACAACCGGCAACTGTCAAACCGGCGAACAATATAAAAGTTAAACTAACGAACAGTACAAATACGCTGATGTTCGTTTTTTTATGCATCCTCTTCACCCTCGCTTTTCTTATACGGATTGTGTGATTGCTTTTCCTTTTTTGGCCAGTTTTTCAATTTTCTTTTGTTTTCTCTTTTTCCCTATATCATCAAACCAGCAATAAACTACTGGTATAAGAACAAGGGTTATTAATGTTGAAAAACTTAAACCAAAAGCAACGACGATCGCCATTGGTGCTTGGCTTTCATTACCAGCTCCACCGCCAAATGCCAAAGGAAGTATTGCAAGTATCGTTGCGAGTGTCGTCATTAGTATTGGACGGAGGCGAATCGGTCCTGCTTTTAACACAGCTTCATCACGATCCATACCCTCTTTGCGTAACTGGATGACATAGTCTATTAACACGATCGCATTATTTACAACGATACCAATTAACAAAATATAGCCGATAATCGCCATTACACTCATCGTTTTCCCTGTTAATAACAGTCCTATAACAACACCTATAAAGGTTGGAGGAATTGAGAACATTATAACAAATGGTGTAAATAAGGATTCAAATTGCCCAGCCATTACCATATAAACTAGGATAATGGACAAAAGCATTGCTAATCCTAATTGGACAAAGGATTCCATCATTTCTTGGCTTTGTCCACCCATATCGACTGAATATCCATCTGGTAAATTGATGGTATTAATTCGCTCTTGAATTTCCTTTGAAATGGAAGCTAAATCCCGGCCTGAAACATCGCTCGTAATTTGTACTTCTCTAGTTTGATTATTCCGCGTTATCATTTGCGGTACATCTTTTTTAACAATTTTGGCTACTGAAGATAATGCAACCGTTCCTCCTTGAGGGGTTGTAATTCTTATTTTCTCCAAATAAGTTTTATCACCTTGTAGATTTCTTGGCAACTGAAGTTTTACATCGATTTCGTCATCCCCTGTCCGGAAGGATGTCACTGTTTGCCCATCAAACGCAATGCGGACTGCAGATAATACTTGGCTTGTTGTCAAACCAAATTCGCTTGCCCTCTTTTGATCTATGACAATTTGAAACTCTTGTTTTGTTGCTTCTAAGGAAGTTTTGACATTGTTTGTTCCTTCAACTTTCTCTATTTCTGCTGCCAAAATGTCAGCAATATCTTTTAAAACATCAAGATCATCACCGCGAAGATTGATTTGAATTGGTGAACCTGCCATCCCATGGCTCGTAGATACTTCCGATACAGTTATTTTAGCATCAGGCAAGAAATCGAGCTGAGGACGTATTTCATTAGCGATTTCTTCCGTTGACCTGCTTCGTTCTGATATATCTACTAATTTAATGCTTATGTTTGCAATATTGGAAGATGATGAACCAAACACCCCTGGCCCGCCATCAGAACCAATAGAAGTATACATATGTTCTAATTCCGGTACTTTTTTCACAATTTTTTCAATTTGAGTCACCGTTTTCTCGGTTTCTTCCAAAACTGTACCGTTAGGCATTTCTACTGAAATACTTATTTGACCTTCATCCATCTTCGGCATAAATTCCATCCCGACAAATGGAAAAAGAATAACTGCTCCGCCAAGCATGGCAATTGTTGATAAAAGAACTGTTTTTCGCTTATGTAACGCCCATTTTAATAAGCGGCCATAGCCATTGGCAATTTTTCCAAATCCGATTTGAAACCATTTAACGGGATTAATTCCTTTATAACCTTCAATATGAAAAGACTCCTCATCTGGCATTTTATCTAACCATCGAGAACTTAACATTGGAACAATCATGAGTGAAACGACCAAAGCTGCAATATGGGAAAAAATTACTGTCAACGCCAATGGTCCAAATAGTTCAGCTGCAATTCCATCTACAAACACAATTGGCAAAAATACAACAATTTGTGCTAGTGCAGAAGCCATTACCGCATTTTTTACCTGCTTTGAACCTTCAAGTGCAGCTTCAAGCATCCCTTTTCCTTCTTGGCGTTTTCTAAAAATATTTTCCATAATTACAACAGCAAAATCGACAAGCGATCCTAAACCGAGCAATAGTCCGCTAAGTGAAATTAAGTTGATGGTTTGTCCAGTAAAATACATCAACGTAAATGTTGCGATAATTGATATAGGAATTACGATTGATACTACTAAAGTTGAACGTGCACTGTTTAAAAAGAAATATAAAATTAGGACAGCGAAAATTAATCCTAAAAGGGCATGCTCTGCAACTGTATTTATCGAGTCTTTAATATATTCGGAAGTATCCATAATAACAGCCAATTCGATGCCTTTAGGCAATTTCTCTTTAATTAGTTCCATTTCTTTATAAACAGCTTCGGCTACTTCCACAGTATTTCCGCCTGTCGCTTTCGTAATCGAAATTCCAAGGCTCGGTTTTCCATTTAAATAAGCTAAGTGTGTCACATCTTCATAAGTATCTTCTATAACTGCTATATTTTTAAGTGCAATGCTGCCGCCAGAAATAATAATTGGTGTGTCACCAATTTCTTTCACACTACCATATTCGCCTTGTACACGGATTTGCAGCTTTTCATCGCCTTCTTTAACTGCACCGGCTGAACCAGAGAGGTTTGTAGCAGCTATCGATTGACGAATTTGATCAAAGGTAATACCATACATCTCAAGTTTATTAGGATCAGCTGTAATTGTAATCACTCGATCGCGGCCGCCGCTAATCCCGACAGATGCTACACCATCGATTCTTTCCAAGTTTGTTTTTATTAAATTATCAGCTATTCCTTTTAATTCAGCGACATTTTCTCTCCCATATAGCGCAAGTGTCATAACTGGCTCGCTGTTTGGGTCAAATTTCAATATTTTTGGGTCATTCGCTGAATCAGGCAGAATCCCTTCAATTAAATCTACTTTATCACGCATATCTAAAGTGGCTTGGTTAATATCCGTACCCCAGTTAAACATGACAATGACTAAAGATGAACCTGAAACAGAACTTGACTGTATCGAATCGACATTAGCAATAGATGCTAATGCCTCTTCAATTGGCTTTGTAACAAGTTTTTCCACTTCCTCAGGTGTTCCGCCATCTACACTTGTTGCGACAACTGCAACAGGAAGATTCATTTCCGGCAATAGGTCAACAGCCATTTTCGGAAAGGAAATAAAACCAAAAATCACCATTGAGATAATAACCATCAATACCGTAACTGGTCTTCTGATGGAAAAATCCGATAAATTCATTCGTTTCACCCTTTTTGACTATTTGTTCAAAAACTAAATGACCAATCGGTCATCACGAAGAGTACTAATCTATTTTACTATAATTTAAAGGCGATGTTGCTCTTTTTTTCTTGTAAAATTTCATCCAGTTGCTCCCAATAATGTTCAAAACCTGAAATTGGTAATGTTTTTAAAAATAGGACTAATCCTTCTACAACAACGAGCTTTGGCTCTTCTTTATGTAACCACTCTTCCTCTAGCACTTCCAATGTCTCTATCACTTTGTTTTGAATTTCAGGGGTTATTCTCTGAATAGAAAGATCTTTTCGTACTTTCTGAATAATATCATTTACTTTGTAATTTAATTTGGCGTGCTTTTCATCTGATATCTTTAAAAACTCTTCAAGGTCAGATGCATTCAAAAAATTTTCATCGCTATTTTTAACACTTAAAACAAGATCATCGATCCGATGGATGAGAAATAAAGATAATTTTTCAGTATTGAATTCTTTTTTATCAAGAATGATATATTCTAAGTATTCACGGATCATTCCACTAATCATTGTTGCTAAGTCTAAAGAGTATTTTTCTATTTCCTTTCCATAAACATCATATAGACGGTTGATTAGCCAATTCAACCGTGATGCACGAATTTCAAAAACGAAATCATTTATTTCCTCATTTACAGGGATGGCATATTCACGAATTTGCATTTCAATAAAATCTCGGTGTTTGACACATTCATCAAGCTGATAATGGATTTGCTTTAAAAAAGCTTCTTTTGGAGAGAGCGAATCATCTTTCGCAATTTTTTCAATTTCATTTCTGATCGTTTCCGAATAATATTTTAAAATTGAAAGCATCACTTCCTCTTTGGATGAGAAATAATTATAAAGTGTTCCTTTGGCAATCCCACATGCATTCGCAATTTCTTGGATTGAAGTAGAATGATAACCTTTTGCAGCGAATAGTTTGATCGCTTTTTTAATAATCATTGTTTTTCGATCAACCATAATGTACCTTCCCTTAAATTTTCATTTTCCAATTGTTAGTTTACCAACTGATTAATAGCTGGTCAACAAAACTAAAGAAGGATGACCTCCGTTTCATTTACAAAATGAAACGGGTGTCATCCTTATTAAATAGGAATAGAATATTGAGGTTGTTAGCTCATATTCTATCTATTTTCTAATTTTTGGATAAAAGCATATGTTTTTGGTGCTTTCACGAAAACTTCCATTCTTGAAGCTTCGTTTAAATAGAACATAGCAAAGACTTCGGCAAAGTATTCTTCAGGATAATTATTAAAATATTCTTTTTCATTAAATAATCGTGAAACTTCATCTCTCCAAATTGCCAAAAATTCTTCATTTTCCCGAAGACCATTCCCAATTGTATATTCTACAGAATGCGCAATTTCGTGCAATTCCAAATTGATTGAACCGTGGCCATGCCCTTTATCACTTGCTCCAATTTTTGCTGCAACAATTTCGGCACCGCCTGCACCTGGCACTTCATCCCATGTAATATTTTGATTCCAACCTCTTGGAGAAACTCCTTTTAAATCTGAAAAATATGGTTCATCCGTTAATTTTCCTGAAAATAATTTAATTTTAACATCGTTGTCAGCTAATTGATGTAATATGGAAGGATGAATGCGGGAGATTCTATAAATCATCCCAACCACTTCCTCGTGGCTGTACTCATTTTCTAACGGCACCAATATTAATTGGTTAATGAGTCCTTCAACCTCTTTATTAGGAATTTTTACGGAAAGACCATGCATTTTTGCTGCTTCCCCTAAAGTCAACCCAGTCACTTCTTCCTTTGCTAAAGCAAATGCTGGAATAAAACTAATTAATATCAAACAGACAATAACAAACTTCTTCATGCAGCAAAACTCCTCACAATTATGAAAAATAAGGAATATTTTTGTATTTTTTAATTATTTTTAATTTATTATACAATATAATTTCATAAATAGAAAAAAACTCCTCAAAATCATTGAAAAAATAGGGGATCTCATAAAAACATTTTAGTTCACTGCACTTAGGTCTTTCTTTTCGAAATAATCAAGACAGAACAAAAAGATATATGAAGACAATCTATTGTACAAATGTAGTGTAATTTTGTGGTTAAAATACGGCTCTTAGCCCTATCACACGCTAGGGCTTCATCGTTTTTTCGATAAAAAACGGATCGGAGTGAGGAATTTCCTATCGTGTTTTAATGCTAATAATCTATTCTACACTCAAAATAAAAAAGCTGTCTAGGATTTCATATACCCGACAGCTCTCAAATACATTTAATGGAAATATTATTTTACATCATATCCTTGCTCTTCGACTGCTTCTTTTAAAACTTGTTCGGAAACATTTTCTTGAGCATTGATTTTCACATTGCCAGTTTTTAAATCTACTTCAACATTTTCTACTCCTTCAATAGCCATCAATGCATTTGTTACTGCCTTCTCACAATGGCCGCAAGTCATTCCGGAAACTTGTAATGTAATTGTTTTCATATTAACATCCATCCTTTGTCAAATATTTTATAATTTAACTCGCTTCAAACGAAGAGAGTTCGCCACAACTGAAATAGAACTGAACGCCATTGCTGCACCGGCTATCCATGGCATCAGCAAGCCAGAGGCAGCAAGGGGTATGCCAGCTGAGTTGTACACAAGCGCCCAAAACAAATTTTGACGAATATTTTGCATCGTTTTACGACTTAAGTAAATAGCTTTAGGAATTAACGTTAATTCTCCACCTAAAATTGTCAAATGCGCTGCTTCTATTGCAACATCTGTTCCTGTACCTATAGCAATTCCAACATCAGCAGTTGCTAAGGCAGGTGCATCATTAATGCCATCACCAACCATTGCCACTTTTTTTCCTTTTTCTTGCAATTGTTTTACATGTTTAGCTTTATCTTCAGGTAGTACTTCTGCTATCACATTGTCAATTCCTACTTCTCTCGCTATTGCCCGTGCTGTTTTTTCATTATCACCTGTTAGCATATAAACATCGATATTTAAAGCTTTCAATTGAGCAATTGCTTCTTTTGCCGTTGATTTAACAGTGTCTGCCACAGCAACGATGCCAACAACTTCATGATTAATAGCAATAAGCATTGCTGTTTTTCCATCTTCTTCGAATTGGATTAATTTTTCTTCATACGAACCATAATTGATTTTGGATTTGTTCATCAATCTTCTAGTTCCTACATGAACAGTATTATTTTCAACCATTGCAATAATACCATGCCCAGGTACTGCTTCGAATTGTGTTGCTTCTAACAGAGGAACCTGTTCTTGTTTGGCAAAATCAACGATTGCTTCAGCTATCGGGTGTTCTGAGGCCTTCTCAGCAGCATATAAATATTTTAATGTACGCAAGTCACTAGTTTCAAAATCAGTAACTTTCGGTTTACCGACAGTAATCGTTCCGGTTTTATCCAATACAACGGCATTAATTTGGTGTGTGATTTCTAAATGTTCGCCACCTTTAAAAAGAATCCCGTATTCCGCTCCTTTTCCAGTCCCGACCATGATTGATGTTGGTGTGGCAAGACCAAGAGCACAAGGACAAGCGATTACTAATACAGCGATCGCAACTTCAAGGCTTTTCGGTAAATCACCTGGTGTAATAAATAAAATCCATATTACAAATGTGAGGATACTAATTGCGACTACTATTGGAACAAAAATGCCGGAAATAGTGTCGGCCATCCGTTGGATCGGAGCCTTTGACCCTTGGGCTTCTTCGACAATTTTAATAATGCCAGAAAGAGCTGTATCTTTCCCAACTTTAGTTGCTTTCATCTTCAATATACCATTTTTATTGATTGTTCCACCAATAAGCGGTGAACCTTCCTCCTTTTCAATCGGCATCGATTCACCAGTAATCATTGATTCATCTACCGCTGAACGTCCTGAAATAACGATTCCATCGACCGGTATTTTTTCACCCGGCTTTACAATAATCAACTCACCAACTATAACTTGCTCAATTGGAATTTTTATCTCTTTGTTTTCACGAATCACCGTAGCTTCCTTAGCCTGCAAACCTAAAAGTTTTGTAATCGCTTCTGTTGTCCTGCCTTTGGCTAATGATTCAAAGAGTTTGCCGAGGAGTATTAATGTAATTAAAACAGCACTTGTTTCAAAATACAAATGCGGCATATAATGTGGATTTCCGATTGTCCGCATCCCTTCTATTAAACTGTAAAAGTAAGCTGCAGATGTTCCCAAAGCAACAAGGACATCCATGTTGGCAGTTTTATTTTTTAATGATTTGTAAGCTCCTACATAAAACTGCCAGCCAATGTAAAATTGAACTGGTGTTGCCAGTATTAATTGAAACCAAGGATTCATTAATAAATGCGGCATCGGAAGTCCGAGATCAATAAACGACATATGACCAACCATCGTATAAAGGAGAGGCAATGATAAAATGATTGAGATTATAAGCTTTCTTTTTTTCTCCTGTAAATCTTTTTCTTTCTGTTTTGCTTTTTCTTCATGAACCTCTTTTAACTTTGCTTCATACCCAAGTTTTTGGATTAAATGAATAATTTCATTAACTGAAATTTGTGCTGGCACATATTCAATTGTTCCGGTTTCAGTTGCCAAATTGACGGAAACAGTTTTAATCCCCGGCGTTTTTCGAACAACCTTTTCAATACGTGATGAACAAGCTGAACAGGTCATTCCGTAAATATCGAACTCAACTTTTTCGGTACGAACTCCGTACCCTAATTTTTCAACTTTTTCAAAAATGTCATTTGCATTTACTTTGTCATCATTATAAATAACCGTCGCATTTTCCATTGCCAAGTTTACTGTTGCTTTTACGCTATCCATTTTATTTAGCACTTTTTCAATTCTTGATGAACAGGCAGAACAAGTCATTCCAGTAATGCCAAATCGCAACTGTTTCTCACTCATTGCCATCCACCTTCTTCTCCTTTAAGATTTAGTAAATTGCTCAATAACTTTCATTAACTCTTCAATCGATTCTTTTCCATTTCCGTTTTGGATAGCATCAGCGACACAATGATGTGTATGCTGTTCCAACATTGTTAAGCCAACTTTTTTCAATGCAGCATTGATTGCTGATATTTGGACTAACACATCAATACAATAGCGATTTTCCTCAATCATCTTTTGCACTCCACGTACTTGACCTTCGATTCTTTTAAGCCGATTAAGCAACCGTTTTTTTTCATTTTCCGAACGGTTTGTTTCTCTATATTGATGTTGCATCGTCTCATTTGAACAATTTTCATGCATGAAATGTCACCTCTTCATAGATACTATACCCCCGTATCGTAATTTGGTCAAGAAAAAATACAACAGCCCACAGGTGAGCTGTTGTATTAGTATCTCCAATAAACAGATCTATTTTGCAAACGCTTTCGTATTTCTTTTATGCAAGTGTTGCTCCACGTTGATCAAGTTCTTGAATCAATTTTCTGTATTCAACAAATGAAAGTTTCCCTTGAATATAACCCCTTTTTAAAAAATCTAGCAGATCATTTGCACTTGCAGGTTTTTGTTCCTTTTCAGCGATATACTGTTGAATCAAAACTTCCAATGTCAAATGAATCCCCCCTGTAAATTGTTTATCTATATAATATCATTAAATTACTAGTTACGTAATTTTTTAGAATTTTTAAACTTCCGACAAATTTCTTCTATTTTTCTACAAGAATATATTTTTAATTTTTTATAAAACACATTTACAAAATAAAAAAGGGCGGTATATGCCCTTTTTTATTTAAGTATTCTTACCACTTTAACCATCCGTTCTTTCCAATAATAATTAGTATTTGAATAATCTACTCCTTTTGATGATGATGCATGTAAGATCGTATTTGGATCAATAAAAAGGCCGACATGATCAATTGTACCATTATAATCCGTATCATAAGAAACTATATCCCCTAATTTTGCTTGGGAAAAAGGAACGATAGATCCAAAATCAGCCTGCTCTTTAGATGTGCGTGGCAAATAAATTCCGTTTTCTTCATAAACTCTTTTAATAAAAGATGAACAGTCAAATACATCAGTACGATCCATTGATGCTCCATATAAATAACCAGCGCCTATGTATTTTTTAGCAGTATTAATGATATCCTGACCGGTCACTATCCTTACCGGAACATTATGATTAGAGGATGGAACATTGATAACTTGACCGATATATAAAATATTTGGATTAGAGATTTGTGGATTTATTGCAATGAGCTCTGAAATGGTCGTATTAAATTTTTGTGAAATAATATAAAGCGTATCTCCAGGGGTAACTGTATATTTAGTGATATTATTATCTTCAGATACTTTTAATATTTGACCAGGATAAATTAAATCAGAACTTAATCCGTTCCATTCCATCAATTGGGAAAGAGTAATATTATGTTGGTAAGCAATTTTCCAAAGGACATCTCCACTTTTAACTGTGTAATTTGCGGCTTCAACTTGCGAGGAAAAAAAGAGTGATCCAGCAATACTTGCCGTTAGAATAATTTTCTTCATGTTGCCCTCTCCTTTGTTGCAATTCTTAGTTGTATGTCGAATCTAACAATCTATTAGATTCTAATATGGATTGGTTTCTACAACCTAATCATACCAAAGTTACAAAATAATAGGGCAGGTAATTACTGGTTATTTTCAATCCTATTAAGTAAGAAATTGATAAATAAGTAGAAAGCTAAAAGGAGAGTTAATGAAGGGAAAGTTGGTTTGAGCAGGTAGATAATTCGATCGATAATTAAATGTTGGTTAAAAAATACTTAATCTATGTATTCCCACACTCAAACCAACTTTATCTTAAACGCACGTTTTAACTCCAATGGGGAGGTGTATTTTTGTCCCAATATATTGATCCTAAATCATGATGTGTCATAAATTGATCTTCATAGGTGTGATAGTGGAAATTGAACCAATACCCTTCTTTTGGGGGATGGTCACGACGCACATGAAATCTCATTAAGTCTTTGCCTGTTTTATCATGATAAATATGGAAAATCTTTTCACCTAACCCACTAGCTGGCTTTTCAGTAATTGCTAACTGCCGAAGATCATCCTCACCAACTTTTTCCGCAAATTCGGAAATCGCTTCTTCTATTTTTGGCAAGATTACTTGCTTAAACTCATCTCCAATGACATTCCCAATACTTTCTCCAAACTTCATCATCGACTGCTGTTCAGCTTGTCTCAAAGAGTAGGCGGTAAAAGATGAAATTAATTTTTCATAATCAGTGATCGTCGGTGCAAGCGTTTGCCATGATTGCTCTTCACTTTCATCCTCATGCTCAATAGGCTCAATCCCATCAATTAACAAATGGTCATTTTGATTTGAAAGACCGCTATTTTCTTTTATATCCTTTACATCTTTTATATCTTTATCAAGTTCAACAGGAAGTTGCGGAACTATTGTGCCAAAAGTGAGAATAGTAACTGCTGTAACAGCGAGCTTCCTAATCCATAATTTCATCTTTTCCGAATCTCCTTACATTAATAGTTACTATTCATTTTCTCATGAATACCACAAAAAAACTATAATATTGCATATTTTTAATAAACCTGTAAATTTTGCCATAAAATTGATAGATTTATTAAATTTTCATTACATCGTTAATAAGTAGGGACTATCCTTTTTGTAATTGATCAATTTTACCATGTAAATAAGTAATTGCTTCTGTTAAAATATGAATCGCATTTTGGCGATTTTCCCGTTGTTCATACGCTTCTTGAACCAATTCAATCAATTGACGATCTTTTGCTTGTTTCATAATATCAAGGACCATTTGTCCTAACTCATTAACATCATTTGCATTTCTAAGTTGAGTTCTAAATTCTAGCACTGCTTCCGTTAACAATTGCAATTTTGTAAGTTCATCCATCGTTTTTACTCCTCAATCAATATTTATTTATTAAAAATACCACTCTCTCTTATTTTTCGTACCGCTTCTTTTAATACATCCTCCGATTGAACAAGAGCGATGCGGACATACCCTTCACCGGATGGACCAAAAGCATTTCCAGGTGTAACAACGACTCCCGCCCTTTCCATTAATTCAAATGCAAATTGTTTTGAAGTATAATCTTTTGGTATTTCCGCCCAGACAAACATTGTTGCAGAAGGTTTCTCTATATTCCAACCGATCTCTTGTAGTCCTTCAACTAAAACGTTTCTTCTTGATTCATACCGCTTATTATTTTCCTTCAAAAATTCGTCCCCTTCTAAAAGTGCAGTTGTTGCCGCTTTTTGAATCGGTGCGAAAACTCCATAATCTAAGTTTGATTTTAACTTAGCAAGTAATGAAACAATACCGGCATTGCCAATCATATAACCAATTCGGCATCCAGCCATATTATAACTTTTTGATAAGGAGTTAAATTCAACACCAACATCAAAAGCTCCGTTCGCTTTTAGAAAACTAATTGGTTTATTCCCATCGAATATTAGCTCAGAATAAGCAAAATCATGAACAACGACGATATTATATTTTTTTGCAAATGCGACTACTCTTTCAAAGAACGACAAATCTGCTAAAGCTGGTACAGGATTGCCGGGAAAATTTAATATCATCATTTTTGCTTTTTCTGCTATATGTTCAGGAATTGCCTCTAAATCAGGTAAAAAACCATTTTCTTTTAATAGCGGCATTGGATAAGCTTTTGCTTTTGCCATTTTTACACCTGCTTCATAGGCGGTATAACCTGGATCTGGCACTAAAATAAGATCTCCTTCATCGGCAATTGTCATCGGCAAATGCAAGAGCCCATCTTGAGATCCCATTAATTGAACAATTTCAGTTTCAGGATTAAATGTTACCCCATAATGTTTTTCATAAAATAGTTTGACGGCTTCGTGAAATTCTTTTGTTCCTTTTAGTGTATAACCATATTGGTCAGGTGCCTGAACATATTTCGTCAAAGTATCTACGATAAACTTCGGTGGCGGCAAATCTGGACTTCCAATACTTAAATCAATCATCTCCGTCCCTTGTGCTTGTTTTTCTTTCTTAAAAGCAGCCAATTCCGAGAATATATTCGTTTCAAAAGATTGAATTAATTTTGATGCTGTAAAAACCATCCTGTAATTGCCCCCATTTTCTTTATTTAAACAATATTTTACCATAAAATTGATTAAAAAAATTTTGAAAAATAGAAAATTCAAGTGCCATTCTAAAAAAAAAGACCGTTTCCATCTTAGTGGAAACAATCCTAAAGTGTAAATGGGGGAATGAACGTCTTTCGATGCAATTTTGATCATATTATTTTTTTCTATTTCTTCTTCGTGCAGAATCCATTTTTTTCTTTCCTGTTTCCTTCATTGTTGTTCCTTGACCTTCGACCTCTGGTGAACCTAAACCTATTGTAGTCGGATCTGCCTTCTTTTGTCTTGACACCAAGGCCACCTCCCAACTGATAAATTTATTATTTTCCATAGGAACAATATTATTCTCTCCATGTAGGAATAAATTAAATATCAAAAATTACTGCCAATTTTTTATATGATTAGCCAATCGAAAATCTATCGATTCAATATCTTGAGATTTAACAACGTTCATTTCAAGCATCAGAAGGATGAAATGCTAGAATCATTCATTTTCAAAAAGTTATATTATAAAAATGTTTAAGATGAAACAAAACTATTCATTAGAACATTCCTAATAATAGGGACTCATTTATAAATGTTTTCCAACAGAATAAATAAATTTTAAAAAAATGGGGATATTTATATCGATGTTCCCTAAATGTCCATTTTGAATAAAGAGTAAACTTATAGGAGGTTTAAAATGTCTATAAAAACACCCTTTGTTCATCGACTAGTGGTGAACATTGCTTTCGTTTTTTGGATCGCTTTAACAATAACGCACTCTCGCGCCCATGCAACATATACGCCGGATGTAGACTTGCATGCAATAAAAAACGATCTTCCTGTCCCATACGATACAATTATTTCCCATGCATTATCTTTAATTGGTACACCTTATATGTGGGGCGGTAGTACTCCAAATGGTTTTGATTGCAGCGGATTTATTAAGTACGTGTTTGCAAAAACAGGCGTATATACACCCCGAACAATTAGTGAAATTTGGAATTACAGCTCCGATGTTCCAAATCCCAGCATCGGTGATTTAGTTTTTTTCGAAACTTATAAACCTGGACCATCTCATGCTGGCATTTACCTTGGAAATGGGAATTTTATACATGCTGGGTCATCATCCGGTGTAAAAATTAGCAATTTAAATAGTAAGTATTGGAAAAGTAAATACATAGGTTCTAAAAGGATTAACATCATATCGGGACAAAAGAGCGAAAATTCAACTATTCCAATTGGCTCCATATCAGTAAAAAAGGCTCCGTACAGGCAATAATTTGCCTTGGAGCCAATTTATTAAAAATTGAATTAAATAAACTTTGCTTTTTCAACTAATTTTTTAAGAGCTTCATTTCGTTCGTTTTTTTCTTCTTCACTTACTAAATCATATTTTTTTAATAAGTGAAAAATTTCATTTAATGTTTCTTGAGACAACTCTGTCCCAATCATACCTCTAACTTCCAAGTAAAGATCTGCGGGTAAAAAATCTTTTTGGCTTTCTAATTTTTTTTGAACATCTTCCTTTGGATGGTCAATATTACAAGACATTGGTTAAGCCACCTTCCATACAAGTATTTTGATCTACCCTTTTTGTTTTTCAATTTCCATGACGAGTTCTGATAAAGTCTCCCAGCGCTCCATTAATCTTTCTAACTCTTTCGTCAACAACTGTTCTTTTTCATATAATGGTTGAACTTTGGAAAAATCAGCGCCAGCCTCAGCAATTTCTTTCTGAATATCCGCAATTTCTTCCTCTAGCTGCATGATTTTATCTTCAATCGTTTCCCACTCTTTTTGTTCTTTATAACTTAATTTTAGTTTTTTCGGTTTGGTTTCTTTATTGTGAACTTCTTTTTCTTTTGCTTCTGTTTCTTCCTTTTTGAGCAGTTCTTGTTTTCTTTTTTCTTCTTCTAAATATTCACTATATGAACCATAGTAAATTCTTATATTTCCGTCCCCTTCATATACAAACAAAAGGTCACTAGTTTTATCGAGAAAATAACGATCATGGGAAACCGTTAAAACAACACCTGGAAATTCTTCTAAATAATCTTCCAAAATCGTAAGTGTTTCAATATCCAGATCATTTGTAGGCTCATCCAATAATAAGACATTTGGTGCTTCCATTAAAATTTTTAATAAGTAAAGCCGCCTTCTTTCCCCACCTGACAATTTTTTAATATACGTATACTGCATTGCCGGTGAAAATAAAAATCGTTCAAGCATTTGAGAGGCGGTTATTTCTTTCCCATCTATCGTTTTAATGACTTGAGCTGTCTCTTTGATATAATCAATTACCCGCTTGTCTTGGTTCATGTCCCCATTGTCCTGCTTGTAATAACCTATTTTCACCGTTTGACCTACATCAATAGTACCTTCATCCGGATTGTCAATCCCAGCTAACAAATTAAGCAGGGATGTTTTACCGGACCCATTAGGACCAACGATCCCTATTCTTTCAAGCGGTCTTACGATATAGGAAAAATTTTTTATCACTGTTTGTTGATCATATTTTATAGTAATATTTTCAATTTCAAATACTTTTTTACCGAGACGGCTTCCACCCACTGCGATGTCAAGCTCTTCTTTTGGACGGTAGCCTATTTGATTTTGCAGTTGTTCAAAACGCTGAATCCGTGCTTTTTGCTTTGTTGTCCTTGCCTTTGCACCTCTTTTAATCCATGCTAGCTCTCTCCTCAGAAGATTTTGGCGCTTTTCCTCATTTGCCGCTGCAATTTCTTCCCGCATTGCTTTTGCTTCTAGGAATGATGAATAATTACCTTCATAGCTATATAAGTTTCCTTGGTCAATTTCTAAAATACGGTTTGTCACATGATCCAAGAAGTAGCGATCGTGGGTAATGAGTATGATGGAACCTGAATAACGGCTAAGGAAGTCTTCTAACCATTGAATTGTTTCAATATCAAGATGGTTTGTCGGTTCATCAAGAATGAGTAAATCTGCAGGTTGAATGAGACTTCTCGCAATTGCTACTCTCTTTTTCTGTCCACCAGAGAGCTCACTTACATTCTTCGCGTGGTCTTCTATTCCAAGCTTCGTTAAGATTGATTTTGCCTGCGTACTTGCATCCCATGCATTCATTGCATCCATTTCATGTTGAACCTTATAAAACGCATCTAGCAATCGTTTGTCATTCGGATTTTTATCCAGTGCATTAACCGTTTCTTCATATTTTTTCAATAAGCGAATGAGTGGTGTATCCCCATAAAAAATTTCATCCAATATCGTACCGCTCCCAGCAAATTCAGGACTTTGAGGTAAGTATTCAATCCGATATGATTTCGGTTTGATAATTTCTCCACTATCAGCTGGCTCAACTCCAGCCAAAATTTTTAATAACGTCGATTTTCCAGTCCCATTTACACCAATGATCCCAATTCGCTCTTTTTCAGCAACATGAAAGGAAATATCTTTAAATAAAGTTTTATCGCCATAACTTTTTGACAAATTTTCAACTGATAGTATATTCATGTTACAAAATTCCTTCCTAATTAAAGATAGATCAATCTTTATAAAGGCTTTTCATTAATTGGCGCAAGCTCTCCCATTTTTTCAGTTCTCCAGTATTCTTCCATTTATTTTACTTTAAACCATCTTAAAATGGTGATTAAGATTTTACTTTATGTGAACTGCGCTACTACAGGAATCGAAAATCAATGTTTTACATCCTGATCTAACGCAATGGATGTGCAGTCGATTATATGATGACAACGAATGCTAAAAAATTACCTTAATGCTCCTTCACCATTTGAATATTTATTTCACTAGATCGCTCCATCACAATCATAAACACCCTAAGAGGTATCATAATAAATAGTAATAATTTAATAAAATCTTATCATCATTAAACAAAATCCTTCAACTATAAAACCAATTTGCTTCAATCCTAGACATTACAAAATAAACCCGTTTTTCATTTAGAAACGGGTTTATCCTTAATCTAAGGATTTTTATTTATTATTTATGTGCACTTTTTTAGCCTCTATTTTGCTTGTAACGATTTTGCCTCGGTAAAATTCTTTTTTCTTAATTGCAATACCTAATTCTTTGGCATATTTTTGCAATGTTTTTTCTTCAGTAGGTGTTACCAATGAGATAACAGTTCCTTTTGCCCCCATCCTCCCGGTCCTCCCTGAACGGTGGATGTATTGCTCAATTTTTTCTGGCAAGTCTAAATGTATAACATGGGTAAGTCCTTCAATATCCATACCCCGGGCTGCAATATCTGTTGCTAGTAATAGCGGGATTTTTCCTTTTCTGAATTGTTGGATCGCTTGGGCCCGCTCCTTTTTCTTGGCATCACTATGTAAAACACCTACTGGAATTTTTTTATATTTAAATTTTTCCGCCAATCGTTCAATATGAAAGGTATCATTAATAAAGATAAGAGCCTTTATATTTTCATTCATCCGATAAATTTTTCTTAAAACATCCACTTTATCTCGTCGTTCACTGACAAAGTAAAAATGGTCGACAGTTTCCTTTTTTTCACGTTCTACTCGGATTAATTTTGGTTCTTTCATCACTGTATTTGCAAATTCGATAACATCATCTCTAATTGTTGCTGAAAAGAATAATACTTGTCTATCACGCAATGTCGATTTAATTACCATCTTGACATCATGAGTCAACCGTTGAGCTAACATTTGGTCAATCTCATCAACTACAATAGTTTTAACTTTATGCATTTTCATTTTTTTCTTATCTATCAATTCATTGATTCTGCCTGGTGTCCCAACGATAATCATCGGATTTTTTTTCAATCGTTCAATTTGCCTCTTAAGATCGACGCCTCCAATAAAAGCACCGCTAACGATCCCACTATTATGCGTAAATGTTTGGATCACTTGATGAATTTGCATCGCGAGCTCTCTTGTCGGCGATAAAATGACAGATTGGATTTCTTTAACATTTGTATCGATTTCGTTTAATATCGGAAGCAAATAAGCTAATGTTTTACCTGTTCCCGTTGGGGATTCAGCCACGACATCTGCTTTTTCTTCAATGAGCGGAATCGCTTTTTGCTGAATAGCAGTCGGTTGTTGAAATCCCGCTTTTTCCCATGCTTCCTTTAAAAAAGGCTTCATATTCTTTAAAAATTCCATTATGTATTGCCCCTTTTCAATGTATTAAGCCGTAGGAACATTCTATAAAACTTCGTTCAAACGGTCAATTGAAGCCACCATCAGGCTAACAATGACCTGTAAATCATCTGCTTGAGCTTCACCGATTTTTCTTGCAAAATTTAAAGTAATGGTATTTTTCCACCTTTTAGGTAAACTATGTTTATAAAAATAAGATAATTTTTGTGTGATGATTGGACGATTCCCCCACAATTCCAATAAATTTTGTTGAATGAATGGACAATCATCCTCAGGATGATGAATGGATGTAAAAAATACGACTTCAACCGTACAACCGTACATCGTTTCATCTGCTTGCGTTTCCAAAATTTCTGAAGCTAAGTCGGCTATTTCTGCTTTCAGACGAAGTTCACCATGTACAGATTCTATTCCTTGATCAGCCATTCTAAATGTTAATGCAAAATATCGTGATAATTTTGCAAGATCAACTTGATCACAACGATTTGTAATCAGGATAACACCTTGTAAATCCAGATCATAAACGGCTCCTTCAGCAACAACCTTTAAATTATCAAAAACAGTAGGATCAAACATTTTATCACCTTTCATTGTGCATTCTTAGCTAAATTTAACAAAATATTCTTCAATTGAGAACTTTTCCGTTGACAATTTTCCTAATATTTTTATAATAGAGAAATCAGTATAATACAAGGAAGTGATGAAAAGTGCCTATCAATATTCCGAAAGACTTGCCTGCAAAAGAAATACTTGAGAACGAGAATATTTTCGTTATGGATGAGGAACGCGCTTACCACCAAGATATTCGTCCTTTAAATATAGTAATCTTAAATTTGATGCCTTTAAAAGAAAAAGCTGAAACACAGCTTCTTAGGGTGCTTAGCAACTCACCGCTGCAAGTTAACATAACATTAATGCATCCACAAACACATCAATCAAAAAATACAAAACAGGAACATTTAAAAAATTTTTACCGTACATTTGATCAAATACAAAGCAGAAAATTTGACGGTATGATAATTACTGGGGCTCCGATTGAACTACTTGAATTTGAAGAAGTAAATTATTGGGAAGAATTAAAGAGAATTATGGAGTGGACAAAAACGAACGTAACTTCAACGCTTCACATTTGTTGGGGAGCCCAAGCTGGCCTTTATTATCACTACGGCATTCCAAAATATCCTTTGGACAAAAAGATGTTTGGTATTTTTAAACACAGAACACTAATAAAAAATTCAAGATTGCTGCGTGGCTTTGATGAAGTATTTTTAGTTCCTCATTCCAGACATACTGATGTAAAATTAGAGGATATTGAAAATAATCCTAATTTGGACTTAATGACTTATTCAGATGAAGCAGGTGTCTGCCTTGTTGCTTCAAAAGACCGCAGGCAAATCTTTTTAACTGGTCATCCTGAATATGAGGCGACAACATTAAGAGACGAATACATTCGTGACAAAAATAAAGGACTCGATATTGATATTCCGGTAAATTATTTTCCAAACGATGATCCGAATGAAGAACCATTAAATACTTGGCGTGCCCATGCTCACTTATTTTATACAAACTGGCTCAACTATTATGTATACCAAGAAACACCATATATTTGGGAGTAATTCAAAAAGCTCTACATTAAATTCTTTTATTAAATCTAAAAGTGCAAGTGATGGAAATCAAATCTTTCCAGCACTTGCTTTTTTCATTTTTACACATTTTTCAACAGTTTTTCCACCTAAAAGGTCAATCATTTCGAGATTTTTTGCAAATCATAGTTATATATACTAGGTTTTTAAAAAAATTTTAAAATTTTTTACATTTTAATATCAGAAAATTCTTTAAATTCAGACGAGCTTTTGGTATAATAAAAAAAAGAGAAAGGATGTGATTGATATATGACAAAAGCGTTAAAAGTGGTATTTCTTTCAAACCTAACTGTAATAGCAGTACTGGCACTACTCCCAGCTTTATTAATCACAAGTGACGTAAGCTTTATTAGTGGTTTAATTGAAAACTTGACAAATGAAACGAAATAATTATTAAAAATAAAACATACTGACTGATTGGGATGGCACCAAAAAAAGACAGTAATTATGGGTGCAGTACACTTTTCAGTCAGCTTATTTTGTGTGCAAATATAATATTTTACCCAATTTCATTTTTCCTTCTTTTCCTCTTCTTCACAAGAAAAACAAATCAACATTCCATCATCTTTCACTATTCCATTTAAAAAGCCGTTTAAACAATAAATTTCTTTTTTGCAACAATGACAAATACCTACAAACTCTTTCAACTTGAAATCTCCTCCCTTCATGTTTGCTGAACACATACCTATTTATTTCCTATATTATCATACTATTCTAAAATTTTTATCGATTATTTCCAAAAATGATACCATTTTTTCGGTTTCCGTTCGATTTTTTTTCTTTTTTCTTTAAATGCTTCTCGGATTTTAGCAGTTACTTCCTTATCTCGTTGAAGTATTATTAACTGTTCTGCTTGTTTTTCTAATCGATGGCCCATCCCTTATCCTCCTCGTAACAAAAATCGATTGTATTATAATTCTACAAAAGAGATATGGAACCCTTTGCCAAAAAACAGAAAATTTTGACGATAACTTTAATAAAAAAGCAAACAAACCGAACTAATATGGTTTGTTTGCTTTTAGCAACTCTATTTATAATGTTAACGGTTCTGACGATACAATCACACCATCTTCGTCAGCATAAGCATAGTCTCCCGGAACCCAAGTAATTCCACCAAAAGTTGTTGGTTCGTTTGTTTTACCTTTTCCTTCTTTTTTACTTTTTAATGGCATTGTACCAATTGCAAAAATACCGACATCCATTTGGTCAATTTCACCGCTATCACGAATACAGCCATTGACAATAATACCCGCTAATTTACGATCGACTGCAATTTGCGCTAACATATCCCCCACGAGCGCACAATTCCGTGAACCGTGGCCATTGACAACGAGAACTGAACCTTCCGGAATTGTCTCTAGCATTTTCCGAACTAAAACATTGTCCTCAAATACTTCAACGGTTGCAATCGGACCTGAAAAACGCTTCTTTCTCCCAAAAGATTTAAACTCCATTCGGCATATTTCAATACGATCAGAATATTGATCGCATAAATCTGCCGTTTTCAATGGTTTTACTACTGTCAATGAAAAGCCCCCCATTCCCTAAATGTCAGTCCTAATTATACTACTTTTTTGAAAATTTTGTTAGAGGCTTTCATTGTTCATTTTTAATTTTTTTCAATTTTATCAACAATGTCTCGGGCAATCCATACACCACAAGCGCTCGCCTGCGCTAATCCACGCGTAACACCAGCGCCGTCGCCGCCCAAATACAAACCTGAAATTTCAGATTCAAATTTGTCATTTAAATTTGGTCTTGCTGAATAAAATTTAGCTTCAACTCCATAAAACAGCGTATGTTCAGAAGCAATTCCTGGAGTAACATGATTTAATGCTTCTGTCATTTCAATGATGCTTTTCATTGTATTATAAGGGAGGACTAATCCTAAGTCACCTGGTACTGCTTCCTTTAATGTTGGTTCAATAAAGCCTTCCTTGATCCGCTTTTCTGTTGAACGGCGCCCTTTTAAAATATCTCCGTATTTTTGTACGATAATGCCGCCCCCGGATAATTGATTTGCAAGAGTAGATACTTCGTGTGCATATTCAGTCGGTTTATTAAACGGTTCTGAAAACTTATGGGAAACAAGAAGCGCAAAATTCGTATTACGGCTGCCTAGTTTCGGGTCTTTATAGGCATGTCCATTCGCAAGCATAATACCTGAATGATTTTCGACGACAACATGTCCTGATGGATTTGAACAAAATGTTCGAACAGTAGTACCTACTGATGTATTAAAGATAAACTTTCCTTCATAAAGGTGCTTATTAATCTCTTCCATCACAATATCCGAAGTTTCAACACGCACACCGATATCAACTTGATTGTTAAACATGGTGACCCTGCGTTTTTTCAAAATTTTTGTCAACCATGCAGAGCCGTCGCGGCCTGGAACGATGACAACCTTTTTCGCATGTAGTACTTCACCATCTTTAAGCTTAATTCCTGTTACTCTGAACCCTTTGTCCATTCTTTCTGTTTCGATATCTTCTACTTCTGTTTTGAACCGCATATCTATTTTGTCTTTTAAATACTCATAAATGCTTTGCAATATTTGCAAGTTTTGTTCTGTCCCAAGGTGACGAACCTGTGCACGTAAAAGTTTTAGACCAGCAGCATAAGCTCTACGTTCAATTTCTTTTACTTCCGGAGTTAACGGATCTGTAATCGCTTTCGTTGCTCCATGACTTAAATTAATTTCATCAACGTATTTGATCAAATCTATAACCAGAGATGGAGGTAAATAATCAGTCATCCACCCGCCAAATTCACTAGTAATATTAAACTTCCCATCCGAATACGCCCCTGCTCCACCAAAGCCATTTGTAATTGAACAGGCTGGCAAACAGCCGGCATATTCTTTTCTGCCCGCCGCCGGAGGACATAATTGAATTTTCTTCTCCAAAATTGGGCAACGCCTGCTGTAAATATCATGACCTTTATCGATTAATAAAACATTTGCTCCTGATAATTTTAAAGATAGTTCATAGCAAGTAAATATTCCTGCAGGTCCTGCTCCAACAACAATAACATCATAATGATTTTGATTTTTCATACATGTACCTCCGTTCAATCATTAACTAACCATCCATTATCTATTCACAATCCTTAGATAATATACCAAAATACTAAATAATCGTCAACAAAAAAGACGAACATTATAACATACAATTGTTATAACGTTCGTCTTTTTTAAAATTTTCAAGCGTTTTATTATAAAATCGAGTTCTAATCTATCCCGAAACCTTAATTGAACCATCAATTAAATCATGAATAGTTTTTTCATACTTCGCCATATTTCCTACATCAGACCAATAACCAACAGCATTAAAGCCAAAAATTGAAATACCCTTTTTTAAAAGTAATGGAAATAAATCTAAGCTAAAATCAAATGGACAACCTTTATTAATATACCTCAATATGACTGGTTCCATAATATAGATGCCCGTATTGACCTGATTTGAGAAAACCTCTGACCGTGAAGGCTTCTCTAAAAAGCGTGTTACTTTACCGTTTTCATCTGTATTAATAATCCCATAGTCCATCGGATTTTGAACCATTGTCATAAAAATCGTTATCTTCGATTTTTTCTTTTTATGAAACTGAATGCCCTTCGTTAAATCAAAATTGGAAATTACATCACCATACATGACAATAAACGGTTCATCTAAAAACTTTTCCGCATTTTTTACGCTCCCTGCTGTTCCCAATGGCTTCCTTTCTTCAAAATAAGTTAATCGTACGCCAAACTTTCGTCCGTCACCAAAGTAATCAATAATTTTTCTCGATAAATATTGAACTGTCACTGCAATTTCTGTTATTCCATGCTCTTTTAAATGTTCGATTGCATACTCCATTACCGGTTTGTTTAAAATGGGTACGAGTGGTTTAGGCAAATGGTTCGTTAACGGACGCAATCTACTGCCTTTTCCCCCAGCAATAATAACCCCTTTCATTGGAAATCACGCCTTCACGATTAATAACTTCACACCTTAGTTACCATATCTATGCGCGGGTATTTTATTTATTCCTAGAATAATCATCAATAAAGTGAAGATGAATGCATATTTCTAAATTCATGATCTATAAATATAGTGTTTTACATTTTCTAAAATTAAGGAGGTACAAAATGACTGAATACGAGGCTGCCAGTTTGCTAGCATTGGGTTTTGGTTTTTTATTCCTCTTATTTGTTTTTTTGTTGGTCTTTTATATTCTTGGTGCCATAGGCTTATATTCGATGGCTAAACGTGCAAATGTTGGCAATGAGTGGTTAGCTTTTATTCCTATTGGCAATGCCTATATTATTGGAGACCTTATTGATGAAAAGATGAAATGGTTCACTATTGGAAAAAGTGGCGGCATCAAACTGTTGATTATTACTATAGGCACAATTGTTTTAAATAATATTCCTGTTATCGGCAATATTATTTCGATATTGTTTGTAATTTTTTGGTTGGTTGTCTTCCATTGGCTATTTGAGAAATATTCAGAAAGCGCAGTAATTTTAACAATCGTGAACATAATAACTGCTGGAATAGCTAGTCCTTTTATAATCTTTGCTCTTCGAAACAAGGAAGCTAGATATTAGTAAAAAATTTTTTCAAAGAGGTGTTCAATCTTTAACACCTCTTTTTAATGCTTGAAACTTAAATGTTAGAAGTATGTTGAGGTTTCCATTTGTGGACATTTTCCGAAATTTCTTTTTAGATTTGCAGGAATAAAAATTTCCGGTAAAGTGAATAAATAAATGTGTACCATTATTTACATATTTTCAATAGGCGGACAATATGAAACTTTTTACTTATAATATCGTCTAAATTGCTGAACAAAAGAGGATGAAAAGGAGGACATTATGAAAAAAATATTTTATTCACTTCTTGCAATTGGGATTATGATCGGTATAAGCGGCTGTAACAATAATATGGATGAGGGCGAAAAAACGTCAGAAGAGACAGTAAGTCAAAACGAAAACGAAAATGTACAAGAAACATCCGAGCAAACAGAGCATAAATTACCGGATTTAGAAAGTGAAAAGACTGTTGATATGATGATTGAGGGAACAACGGAAAAAAAGGTGGTAAAATTACATCATCATACGGAGTTGGGCTTCTCTACATATGTTCCTGATGATATGGTCGTTGAATCGAATCCTGAAGTATTCAATGTTTTTACGAATTACGGTGGGAACAAAAATGAAGATGCAACACTAAAAATTACCCGACAATCCGAAGAAGAACTGACTAAAATATTAACAGACCAAGGCTTTCAGTTGGAAGAACAAGATATGAAAGCTTTTGATTTCTCAGAGAAAGAATTTTCTTTGCAAAAAGAAGGATTTATTGGCCGAATTGCCTTCTTTAAGCATGCTGACGAGAACTATGCTTTATACTATTACTATCCGGAAGAATTTGCTGACGGATTTGGCCCACGGTCTGATATCATTGTAAAAGAAATCGTATGGCATGATGAACAATAACGAACTGAAAATAAGGGCTGTCCTAAATGACAGC